>NZ_JAPWGM010000009.1 GCF_027213715.1 Pedobacter punctiformis | reverse complement strand
GTCGTTGGAGCCGTTACCGTAGCACTGCACTCACCACTTACATCTGCCAATACTGGTTTTACCGGTTTGGTGACATCTTTAACGATTACGTTTTGAGTAGCAGTTTCGATGTTACCTGCAGCATCTGTAAAAGTCCAGGTGATGATATGTGTACCCTGAGTGGTATAAGTTAAAGCATCACTGGTCGTACCCGTAATTGTACCTGAACAATTGTCTGTGGTCGTTGGAGCCGTTACCGTAGCACTGCACTCCCCACTTACATCTGCCAGTACTGGTTTTACCGGTTTGGTGACATCCTTAACCATTACGTTTTGAGTAGCCGTTTCGATGTTACCTGCAGCATCTGTAAAAGTCCAGGTGATGATATGTGTACCTTGAGTGGTATAAGTTAAAGCATCACTGGTCGTACCCGTAATTGTACCTGAACAATTGTCTGTGGTCGTTGGAGCCGTTACCGTAGCACTGCACTCCCCACTTACATCTGCCAGTACTGGTTTTACCGGTTTGGTGACATCTTTAACAATTACGTTTTGAGTAGCCGTTTCGATGTTGCCGGCAGCATCCGTAAAAGTCCAGGTAATGATGTGTGTACCCTGAGTGGTATAAGTTAAAGCATCACTTGTTGTACCTGTAATCGTGCCCGAACAGTTATCGGTGGTGGTTGGAGCTGTTACTGTAGCACTGCACTCACCTGTTACATCTGCCAATACTGGTTTTACCGGTTTGGTGAGATCTTGAACGATCACGTTTTGAGTAGCCGTTTCCATGTTACCTGCAGCATCTGTAAAAGTCCAGGTAATGATATATGTGCCTTGAGTGGTATAAGTTAAAGCGTCACTGGTTGTACCTGTAATCGTTCCTGAACAATTGTCTGTAGTCGTTGGAGCTGTTACTGTAGCACTGCACTCCCCACTTACATCTGCCAGTACTGGTTTTACCGGTTTGGTGACATCTTTAACAATTACGTTTTGAGTAGCGGTTTCAATGTTACCGGCAGCGTCCGTAAAGGTCCAGGTAATAATATGTGTACCCTGAGTGGTGTAAGTTAGTTGATCCGTAGTGGTACCTGTAATTGTGCCTGAACAGTTATCGGTGGTCGTTGGAGCCGTTGCTGTTGCACTGCATTCGCCACTTACATCTGCCAATACTGGTTTTACCGGTTTGGTGACATCTTTAACCATTACGTTTTGAGTAGCGGTTTCAATGTTACCGGCAGCGTCCGTAAAGGTCCAGGTAATAATATGTGTATCCTGAGTGGTGTAAGTTAGTTGATCCGTAGTGGTACCTGTAATTGTGCCTGAACAGTTATCGGTGGTCGTTGGAGCCGTTGCTGTTGCACTGCATTCGCCACTTACATCTGCCAATACTGGTTTTACCGGTTTGGTGACATCTTTAACAATTACGTTTTGAGTAGCGGTTTCAATGTTACCGGCAGCGTCCGTAAAGGTCCAGGTAATAATATGTGTACCCTGAGTGGTGTAAGTTAGTTGATCCGTAGTGGTACCTGTAATTGTGCCTGAACAGTTATCGGTAGTCGTTGGAGCCGTTACTGTAGCACTGCACTCCCCACTTACATCTGCCAATACTGGTTTTACCGGTTTGGTGACATCTTTAACGATCACGTTCTGAGTAGCCGTTTCCACGTTACCGGCAGCATCTGTAAAAGTCCAGGTAATGATATGTGTACCCTGAGTGGTATAAGTTAAAGCATCACTGGTCGTACCTGTAAGCGTGCCCGAACAGTTATCGGTAGTCGTTGGAGCCGTTACTGTAGTACTGCACTCCCCACTTACATCTGCCAATACTGGTTTTACCGGTTTGGTGACATCTTGAACCATTACGTTTTGAGTAGCCGTTTCGATGTTACCTGCAGCATCCGTAAAAGTCCAGGTAATGATGTGTGTACCCAGAGTGGTATAAGTTAAAGCATCATTGGTCGTGCCTGTAAGCGTTCCCGAACAATTGTCGGTAGTCGTTGGTGCCGTTGCTGTTGCACTGCACTCGCCACTTACATCTGCCAATACTGGTTTTACCGGTTTGGTAACATCTTGAACGATTACATTTTGAGTAGCAGTTTCCACATTACCTGCAGCATCTGTAAAAGTCCAGGTAATGATATATGTGCCTTGAGTGGTATAAGTTAAAGCATCACTTGTCGTGCCTGTAATTGTGCCTGAACAGTTATCGGTAGTCGTTGGAGCCGTTACCGTAGCACTGCACTCACCACTTACATCTGCCAATACTGGTTTTACCGGTTTGGTGACATCTTTAACGATTACGTTTTGAGTAGCAGTTTCGATGTTACCTGCAGCATCTGTAAAAGTCCAGGTGATGATATGTGTACCCTGAGTGGTATAAGTTAAAGCATCACTGGTCGTACCCGTAATTGTACCTGAACAATTGTCTGTGGTCGTTGGAGCCGTTACCGTAGCACTGCACTCCCCACTTACATCTGCCAGTACTGGTTTTACCGGTTTGGTGACATCCTTAACCATTACGTTTTGAGTAGCCGTTTCGATGTTACCTGCAGCATCTGTAAAAGTCCAGGTGATGATATGTGTACCTTGAGTGGTATAAGTTAAAGCATCACTGGTCGTACCCGTAATTGTACCTGAACAATTGTCTGTGGTCGTTGGAGCCGTTACTGTAGCACTGCACTCCCCACTTACATCTGCCAATACTGGTTTTACCGGTTTGGTGACATCTTTAACCATTACGTTTTGAGTAGCGGTTTCCACGTTACCTGCAGCATCTGTAAAAGTCCAGGTAATAATATGTGTACCTTGAGTGGTATAAGTTAGTTGATCCATAGTGGTACCTGTAATCGTGCCTGAACAGTTATCGGTGGTCGTTGGAGCCGTTACTGTTGCACTGCACTCCCCACTTACATCTGCCAATACTGGTTTTACCGGTTTGGTGACATCTTGAACAATTACGTTTTGAGTAGCCGTTTCGATGTTACCTGCAGCATCCGTAAAAGTCCAGGTAATGATGTGTGTACCCAGAGTGGTATAAGTTAAAGCATCATTGGTCGTGCCTGTAAGCGTGCCTGAACAATTGTCTGTAGTCGTTGGAGCCGTTACCGTAACACCGCATTCGCCAGTTACATCTGCCAATACAGGTTTAATTGGTTTCTCTGTATCGGTAACCGTAATTACAATAGCGTCAGACGGATCACTTGTACAAGTACCTAAAGTATTAATTACGGTATAACTTCCGCCTGTAGTTGCAACATAGGTCTGATTGACTTCACCGGAAATCAATACATTATCTTTATACCATTGGTTACCTGAATTTGCTGAAGAAGTTAAAATTACATTTCCAGAAGGACAGAATGTGGTTGGCCCGCCTGCAGTAATAGTTGGTTTAGCCAAACTTCCAAAGGTTACATCCACTTGTTTATTTGAACTTTCGCAAGCATTATCTCCTTTAACTGTTACCCAATAAGATTTATTAGCGGTTGGTGTAACAACAATTGAAGTTCCGGTACCCAAATTAACTGTATGGCCAGCATCATCATACCAGGTAAATAACGGATTAACAATTGTGCTGGATGCTGTTAATGAGGCCGTTAATGTTGTACTGGTTTCACCGTTACAATTATTTATATTATTTGCTATAATATCGCCCACCTCTGCTGCAGGTTTAGCTGTAATTATAATATCATCTGTTACGGTACATCCGGTACCATAATTTACGGTTACAGAATACTTTCCACCTGCTGTTATAGACTGCGTAACAGCTGTTCCTAAATTTGTATTGGTGGTTATATTTTTCCACTGAATAGTACTATTTGCATTTGGTGCAAATCCACTAGCATCTAATACGACAGGAAGATCTGATGCACATAAAGTCCTGTCTGCACCTAAAGCACCAATGCCAGCACCCGAACTCGGTTGAAAAGTCATATTGGTATTATTGCCTCCATTAGTACTTTGTGGCAAAATAGTAAATGGCAAACAGGAAGCATTGATATCCTTTATTGCAATAAAATTGAAAGTTGTACTTGCAGCATTGCTTACACATAAATTTGCTTGCGTGCCTGCTACTGTAGATTGTACCTTAGCAGTTGCACAGTTGGTACCGCTCATTTGCAATAAATTACTAACTGTAATGGTTTTACCTGCTTCTATTTGACTTGTACCATTTGTTGCGCTAAAAATTAATTCTTTGGTTGTAATTGAACCGTATAAATTGGCATTTCCAGTAAAGGTTATAGAATTATAAATGGCACCATCTTTACCTGTGAAAACAGTTGAAGACTGTGTTAAATAAATATGACTTGTACCTGCATCTAAATTAGTACCGGTATATGTAAAACCACCATTATAAGTGGTATAAATATTTGAGGCTCCAAGTATTAAGCTTGTATTAGTACCACTACCGCTAAAATTAAGTATTTTAACTGTTTTGCCATTGGTATTAAGTGTACCATTGACAATACTTAATGAACCATCAACAGTTACATCATCCATAAATATGTACTCGCCTGTTCCGATAAACTGGGCATTGCCATTATTTATTAATTTAGCTCCATTAGTTGTAATGGTTTTACCAGGCTCCGTTGATGCAAATTTGATTCCGCCATATACTGCAAGGGTAGACTGTAATGTCATGGATCCGAATGAAGTCATTAATCCATCACAACATCCACCAGATAATACAGGTGTTCCAGGTACTCCCGCCCATGTCATATCATGAAATTCTGTATATCCGCTGAGACCTATATTAGGACTTGTACCCGAATATTGATTAAAAAACACATTATCATATCTGGTAGGCGTACATGTGCCACCTGAAGGTGTACCATTAGCATTTGTGGTCCAGTGTGTTGGATCAGTCCAGTTACCTGAGCCCCCAATCCAATAAAAATTTGTACCGGTTGGTGTGCCAAAGGTTATACCTGTATTGTTTCCATTGTCTATACCTACTGCACTAAAGGTTCCGCCACCAGTGGCTTTTATATTTGATATTTTAGCATTATTAAATGTTATGTTATTAGCAGACTTAATTGTTCCCTGCGATCCGGCTGTTAATTCCCATAAGCCGCAAGTTGTATTATTGATAATATTATTTACCGTTTGAGTGGCTCCGCCCATTACGGTGGTGGTTTTATTAGGTGCCAGGGTAAGTATGTTAAATGTATTCGAATTACCAATTGAAGCATTGCCATTGAAAGCAACATTATTAAAAATATTGGCACTCGCTGTTGAAAAACCATAAATAGTACCTGTTACAGCTGCATTTGTAAAATTTACATTATTGTATGTAAGCCCTGTTCCTCCATTAAAGTTTCCTGTATATATACCTCCACCAGTACCGTTTGTAGCAGGCAGCGTTGCATTAATAGTAATCGTACTTGTACCGGCATTAAGCGTATTAATACTTCCACCATCCCAATAACCTGCAATATTAATTGTAGATGAACCCAAATTCAGGATTCTGTTTGTAGTACCGGTTGTATATTCAGAATAATAGTTTTCAGCATTAATTAATTGGTTATTTGTATTTAACGTACCATTTTTAAGGCCGAAGTTTTTCACATTAAAGGTATCATTCAATGTCCATGAACCTGTACCATAAAAAAAGACACCTTTACTTGACTGATTCACTGCAGTATAATCCATACTAACACCATGAGTAGTAATCGTATTTCCTGTTGTAGTTGCTGTAAAATTTGTACGTTCAACATCGAAATCCATTCCGGTTTGTAAAACCAATGAACCTCCGATATTAAGAGGGGCTGCCTGAAGACCTTTTAATACAGGTGCACTACCTGCTACCTCTTCCCAGGTCATATTATTACAGTTTCCGGCAACATCCAGCGTTACAGTATAATTGGCTCCTGAATACTGATTAAAGAAAACGTTATCAATAGCATTTGGCAAACATCCACCTACAGGGTTTGCAGTTCCATCTGTATTAAGCGTCCAGTGTGTCGGATCGCTCCAGTTACCTGTACCTCCAATCCAATAAAAATTACGTGGAGGAGTTGGAGTAATTAAAACATTTAAATTATTTCCCCCATTTATACCTCCGGCAACGGTAAGCGTTGCACCGTTGGCATTAATATCAGTTACTTTAGCATTGGTAATTACCGTAGGATTAACCAGGTTTAACTTTGCATTTGTTCCCGCTGTATAAGAGCTTAATTCCAACAAAGCTACACAACCCGGAGTATTGGCATTTAAATTAGTAACCTTAACTTCCATCGTTGTGCCCAAAACATATTTTTTTGATGCCGCTAAATTAAGATTGGTAATGATTAACGGCGTAGGATTTCCTCCTGAGTTAATGGAACCTCCGCCCGCAAAGGTTAAGGTATTGATTGTACAGGCCGCTGTTGATCCTAAACTATTTAAACTCGAAGTTCCACTTGTATTTGTAAAAGCTATATTATTATAAGTAAGTCCTGAATCATAATAGAAAGTAACCCCGCTTGTTACCATGTTTATTTGGCTGGTACCTGCATTTAAGTTGACTACTGGCCCGCTAAAATATCTCATATAGCTCCAGGTTCTGTTTACAGTTATTAAAGAACTGCCCAGGCTTAACGTTCTGATACCAGTGCCAGAGTTAACCGGTCCAAAATCTCTTACCGTTACCGCCTGACCATTTGTATTTAAATTTCCATTGCTAAAATTAATATCGTTTAAAGGACTTAAAAATGCATCATTAAAAATCCAGCCCCCCGTTGCTAAGAAAGAGGTATTTCCCTCTACAGTCACACCATTTGAAGTAAGTGTATTTCCTGCATTCGCCGACATATAATTTGTGGTTGCCACCTGATAAAGCATTCCTGTCTGCCAGGTACTGGAACCATAAATGCTTAAAATGTTAGCCGCAGCAGAAGTCTTAAAAACAGGCGTGCCTGCAACTCCATTCCAGGTAATATTTTTACACTCTGCATCAGTCGAATTTATAACGACCGGAGATACAGATGAAATTGTACCGGAAAACGAATTAAAAAACACATCATCATTACGGGTTGGCACACAACCTCCCGTAATTGGTGTTCCGTCATTATTGGTTGTCCAGTGTAAGGGGTCAGTCCAATTCCCACCGCCACCAATCCAATATAAATTTTTTGGCGTTGCATTAAATGTCCATCCTGTATTTCCGCCAACATTAATCCCATTGTTTGCTATAAAAGGCCCCGTTCCTACTGCTTTTATATAATTTAATCTTACATTGTTTAATGTAATAGGATTTGGGCTATTGATGGTGGCCTGAGAACTATTACTGGATAAAGACCAAAGTGGTTCGCAGGGTGCTGTAGGATTATTAATAGTATTAATTGTCTGTGTTCCATATATATAATAAGATTTGGATTTCGCCAGATTTAAAGTTCCTATGGTACAAGAAGAGTTAATAACACCTGAATTTGCAAATGTCAGCGTATTAAAAGTAACATTTCCCGAACCTATCTGATACCAGCTATAAGAGTTTGTACTTGATGGATCAACAGTATTTGTAAAACTCACATTATTATAAACGTGACCATTTTTACCATAAAAAAAGACTCCGTAGCCATCGTTTGCACCTTTTGTTAAATTAATTTGCGAAGTACCTGCGTTTAAAGTTGTTCCGGTATAATTCCACGATGCTATATAGCCTGTTCCAGACTGAGAGTTTCGGTCTGTTAAAGTAATTATTGATGAGCCCAAATTTAAAGAGCGGGGTTCTACTATCGCAGGCGCAGTACCGCAACAACCACTCTCATCAAAATAAGCGGCTGTTATATTACTTGAACCAAAATTTAAAGTTCCTTGTATAAAATAAATTTTTGCGGTACTATTTAAAGTTCCGTTAATCAGCCAGGAGCCTGTACCTTGAAAATATATATAAGGTGAACCCGTTACCCCTCCATTAAAATCAACTGTATTTGCCCCTGCCCCCTTAAAATAAAGGGTATTATTGATTATTGTTCCCGTTTGATAAGAAGCATTTCCTCTGATTTCCAGTGTTGTGCCATTAAATACCGGATTTACGGCAATACCCGAAGCTGTAATATTATTACAAATGGAAGCCTGATTGACATTAACTGTTTTATTTGCAGCTGTAAAACCAGAATTTGCATCAAATATTACATTATCTCCAGCCTGAGGGATACTTGTAGAAAGTATACCTCCTGTGTTGCCTGAAGTTAATGACCAGTGGTTAACATCACCCCAATTACCCGAACCACCAACCCAATACAAATCGGTTGCTTTTGCAAGCTGGGTAAACAGCAAGAAAATAAAAATCAATGAGGTCGTTTTTTTAAGAATACCTGCAATTGAATTTAACTTATTGTTAGTAAATTTTAATATCATAAATTCAAAATCATTATTTGTGAAGATGGGAGTCCAGGCTCCACTGTTTATTTGATCAGTAAAGGGCAAATATTATACGCTTAAATCTTTGAGATAGATTAAACCAACAAAAGTGAATTACGGATTGACGAAAGGCAGGTATGGGTTTACCTATCCTAAATGTTACAAACGAAATATTTAGAAGATAAATTGAGATTTGTGAATATATATACCCAGAAATACCCGGATTATAGAAATCGCCCGTTATTGCCCACCCTAAAGATGAATTTAACCAGCACAAAGAGCTTATTTATGCATTCAGGAGATTAATGAGAGGATTGGGTACAATCAGCGTTCATGAACATTGATAGACCAGTGAAATTTTTCAAATCATTCAAAACTCGCAAATTCTACCCTGTTAACTTCCAATGCGGGATCATTTGAAGAATTATATCTCAGAATTGGGTATGAATACATTCAAATTATAGATTGTTGTCGACAATATCCATTGAGAAAGAAAAAGTAGAACCGGAACCGGGCAAGCTTTCTACCGTGATTATTGAATTATGGAGTCGAAGAATTTCCGAGCAGAGATAAAGACCTATACCAAATCCTGAAATATTTTTTGTCTGTTCACCTCCTACTCTATAAAATCGCTCAAAAAGTCTTTTCTGATCTTCTGTGTCAATCCCTATACCCTCATCAATTACCGAAAATTTAACTTTTTGCCTGACTTGTTCACATAAAACGGTTATGGTACTACCTTTTGATGAATATTTAGCCGCATTGGACAATAGATTTGCCATCACTTGCTGTAGTTTATCGCGGTCGGCATTTAATATTGCATCATTGCAACTGTTGTACCTGATGTTATGTTCAGCCAGTAATATTTTTGCTTCAGAAACGATTTCATCCATAAACTGCTGCACGCTAAACTGCGACTTATTTAAAGGCATTTTTCCTTCTTCCAAACGGGAAAGATCTAAAAAATCGCGAATCATTGTGGTCATCTTTTTTACCTGCTCATCTACTTTTGAGAGTGCATTGGTACCGTAATGATCTTCTGTTTTTTTGGCTTGCCGTAACAAAAGCTGTATGTAGGATTTAATAGAAGTTAAAGGCGTTTTAAGTTCATGACTAACCATAGCCACAAAATCGTTTTTTCGCTGTTGCTCCAGCTTCTTTTCGGTAATATCTCTTGCTATTTTCGACAGACCGATTATTTTGCCACGTCCATTCCTTACTGGCGATATGGTAAGCGAAACATCGATAATCGTTCCTGATTTAGTAACTCTTTTGGTTTCAAAATGATCAACATGACCTCCCTTGCGCAGCTTAGCCAGGATTTCAACTTCTTCATGCTTACGATCTGGTGGTATAAGTTTTAATATCGGCTGACCAATCATCTCCTCAGCTAAATAGCCAAACATTTTTTGTGCAGAGCGGTTCCAACTCGTTACAATACCATTAAGATCTTTACTAACAATTGCATCGTCAGAAGAGTTTACTATAGCGGCAAGCATAAAACCTTGCTGACTGGTATTTTTACGCAGCCGCATACCTTCTTGTTGAGAAACTTCGGAATGTATCTTCATCGTCATTTAGTTAAATAAGCCGATTGGTTTAGTGGTAATAGGGGAAATTTATTCGAATATAGAAACAATAAACCAAACATTAAATAAATTGTTTATAATATCAAAAAGAGCTAAACCTATCCCTTAACAGCGTTAAAATGTATCTGATATAAATAGATAATACGGTATCCATAAATAGAACTGTAATAAATGAATGCGGAAGAATGCTGACCGAAAAGAGGCTTACAATTGCATTTGCTGAAAGCGCAAGTGCGGGCCGGCTTGCTTCTGAATTCAGCCTTTCAAAAGATTCTGGAATTTTTTTAATAGGTGGTCTGGTTTGTTACGATGCGAAGTTGAAAGAAAGCATTTTAAAGGTTTCTGACAAACTGATTGAAGAGTTTACACCAGAATCGGCTGAGGTTACTTATGCCATTACAACAGGGCTTTAGCATTAATTGAGGCTGATATTTGTATTGGTGTTACGGGCCTGACGACTGCAGGCGGTAGTGAGAGCATGGAAAAGCCGGTAGGAACGATGTTTGCCTGCGGAATTATTGGTGAGAACAAAATATTTGAAGACCGCAGCGTTTTTCAGGGTTCTCCTGAAGAAATCGTAATTAAGAGTATAGATAAAGTGGCAGAATTATTAAAAATTTACCTTTTAACCTTACAGTGATAATTTATGCGTTAAGGCAAAAGATAAAAAAGAGAGCGTTTTATTTAGCGGTATTGAGCATTAATTACAAAAGAGCTGATTATTTATTTTATTTCTTGCCATTCCATTCCTAATTTACCCAGGTATAAAGCCATTTTTTGCTTCTCTTCAGCGGTGTTTAGCTGCTGCATAAGCACAACAGACTGTTCGTTCCATTTTGTGTACTCTTCTTCTTTCATTTTTATGGCTTGTGTATCTTTTTGGGCAACGGCATCTTTATATTGCTTCAGGTTGGTTTGAAATGTGGTAAAATGATTGTCTATTTCTTTATTTCCAAAATCGGGTTTATCCATTTCTTTTATACTGGCTATCGCTTTATTTCTGGTTTCTTCAGATTTCTTCATCAAATCTGCGGTACTTGTTTTTTTATTTACGGCAAGTAGTAAAACTGCAAAGAATACAGCTAAAGAGGCCAGGCCAATAACGCCGTAAATACCTGCATTGCCACTGTTTTTTTTCCATTTGGCAAAGCCAAAATAAAGCAAGCCTAAACCCAGAATAATCATAGCTACAGCCAAACCTTTATTACCCAGCAGTTCAAAAACCGGATATAGTATTCGGGGAATGTTATAGCTGCGTTGAGGGCTAAAATATAATGTACCCTGACAAATATGCCTGCGCCTACGAAACCTATTGCTACTGCTTTTATTTTTTCGAGATTATTAAGTGTTTTTTGGGTTTCCATAAGGCACTAATATTTTTAATGATTTTTTAATTCATTCCTATTCAAATATATCTTAGCTGGAATTTAATTAAGAAACGATTTACAATTCGTGGGGTTTGAGTTACAATTCGTTATTTCAACCGTTATTTTCTCCTAATCGGTGAATGGGCGATGGTTATTTTACGCCTTTATTGTTTTCTTATTATCCGCGTAACGATGCTTGTATTCTTAATTTGATTTTAGGTTATCTCCTTTCTTAATTTTTCCCGGCCGCTTTTTCTGCCATTTGCCTTGCTTTTTCGGCCATATCATTTGCTTCATTTACTGGTGCAGGCGTATTTGCTTTTCTACCTTCGGGGGCATTGTACTCCACTTTTTCTCCTTTTTTTGAAATGGTCCAGTCTTGGTTTTTATCGCGATAATACTTTTCATTTACCATCCTAAATGTAGGAGCATCGGCCCCTTCCAACACCGCATAATCGTCTGTCTCCGTAGCATCTTTTGTTTTTGTTTTTAAATTTCGGGTAATATAGTATACCTTATTTTTATCTTTAGCAACACTATAACTAAGCACTTCAAAACTGGCGGCATCAATCTCCGGGCAAACTTTAATTTTACCCCACACTTCAAAATAAACCTTTGCTTTATCTTTTAACCAATTGTTGTGTAAAGATTGCAGCGTAGCCACATCAAGACCGGATACTTCTATCTTTTTTAAAGGTGGATTTGAAAAAGCATCAATTACATACAAACTTGTCTTATCCGCAAACAAAGTAGTTTGATAACCCAATGAATGAAAAGTGGCTTTATCATAACTTCCTTCCAAAGGCACTAATTTATTTTTGGCATACAGAGAAGTTTTTTCATAGTATAAACCGTTCTTATCTGCATAAAATTCTCTGGTTAAGTTCTTAAATGTCTTACGGTCGATAAAATCAACTGGTTTACCATTGTAATAAACCCGTGTACAATCTATTGCTACATTATAATCAATGGTTTTAAATTCGCTGGGGTTTATTCCGGTTAGTTCTTTGCTGCCAAAATATAGTTTGCCATCTTTCTCATCGTAAAAGGCTTTGGGGTTAATGAAAAAGGGTAATATCATAATCCCCATTAAAACGACAAAGGCCAGTACGGCAATTAATATTATTTTTGTCTTTTTGCTTTTTTGTGAAGCATTGATTTGATTTACTACATTCATTATAAATAAGTTTTATTGATATAATCTACTTTTCTACCACCCATTTTAGGATATTCTTCATTGCAGGTTATTAAATTTATATGGGCATTGAAAAACGATATGACATTGGTAAGTGGTATTTGGGTATAGGAATTATTGAATGTGAAAAAATTACGTCCGCTGGCATCAAACATTCTTACAAAGTAAATTTTATTGTTTTCAAATACCTTTAGCATAACCAGCTCGTTAAGGGGTAAAGTAATGTGGTGTGATCTGTCTTTAGTAATAAACAATTGTCCATTATTAATTTGAAATTCATAATCTACGCCAAATTTTTTACTTAAAAATGTAATAATTGCCAGGCAAACTATTAACAAAGCAAAGCCAAATAGTTTTGTGCGCATGCTATTGAGTGTTATCCAATCTATATCTGCATATTTAATTACCACATAGGCAATTAAGCCTAGTATAGGCAACACTGTGAGCAAAAACTTTTTTCTATCCACTATCCGGAAAATCATTCTGCGTAGGTTTGGGGCTCTGATACATCGGTAATCTTTTTATCCTCTAACCATTGTTTTAGCTGGCTTTTTAAAAAATAAGTTTCTTCCTTATAGTAATTATCAGAGTCATCTATATAATAAGCATTCCGGTTTGTACTGCGCTTGTTTTCGTGCACAAATACGGTATCGGCTACAACTCTGCTGACCAACATACTGGTATTGATATCTTTGGCTTTGCTGTAGTAAATAACACATCCGGCTTTTAAATTGGCAAAGTTATCTGCCATCCGCTTTTTGTTTTCTCTGTTGCCCATAAACATAAGGGTTGCGCCTGCGGCTACAAAAACTAAAAGCAATACAAGGCCACTAAAGTGATACCAGCGTTTTTTGGTTTGTTTGGTAAAATCAAGCGCTGCCTGTGTGTATTGGGCAAATGCAGCTGGTTTATAATGGCTACCACATTTGCTGCACCCTATTGAACTTGTTTTTTTTCCGGCAACGAATGGAATAAACATAATGTGATGAACCTTGCAGTAGGTTTCGTACTGCATATTGTAATTTGAGTTGCAGTGCGGACACGACAGGGCATCAATTTTTTGCGTTTTTATAAGTTTGGTATAATATCCGTGTACCATTATTGTGCGCTTGTTTTTGTTTTATTTGGTTATTTTTTGTCTGGTTTGGCCATGCCACCGGTATATAGATTAACACATAGCATTACCTCATCAGCATTGTTTCTTACAAAAGAATCTTTTTTATAACAAAGAACTGTTAACCATTTACAATTCGCGGGGATTAAATTATAATTCGTAATGATGTACCGTCGTTTATTTCAGGTTTCGTTCTTTTAAAATTTTTTCCAGGGCTTTATTGTTCTTAGAATTGTTAAATAATTTGAATGCAAAAAACAAAGGGATTAATGTGAAAAATCCAAGACTGTTTTTCACAATGCTGAAAGCTATAATTCCAATCATTACTCCAATAAATACAGCATTAATTATGGAGGTTGATTTCCTTTTTTTTGCTTCTTGCAACAATTCCTGGTCTGTTAATTTGGATAGTTCTTCTTCATTCATTTTGTGTTATTTTGGTTTTGTTTTTTAGTATAGTCTTGTTATAAAAGCCATAACAAATCGGAACTTTGCCCTTAAGGGAAACACACCTAATTGCCGTTATTTGCCTTCCAACTGTTTTCCGAGCCAAAAGCCAACCACTAAGGTAGGCAGACCGCCAAACAAGAGAAATATAAGTATTACGGGAAAAACATCAGTTAAATCATTAATATCATTATTATTGGCTAAAGAAAGGGCAAATACCCCTGCAATGATGCTGATTATAAGTAAGCTAAAAATGATAGCTACCCCTTGCCATTTTTTGAAATTGTAATGTACAGTAAACCAATTGCTGATAACCCACCCGAAGACGTATGCTGCAGTACAACTGATTAGTATGGGAAGCCACAACCAGCAAAGGATTTCTACTGTTTCGTTTAAGCCAAAAAACAAAGTGTAAAGGAGTGAGAAAACAAGCAGTGCTCCGGCTATTTCAATCGTTACTGCTTTAAAAATATGCTGTTTTATTTTTGTTTTCATTTAAGTTCTAATTTTTCTCCATTCATCGGGCCTATCATTTAATATTGCAATTAATCTGGTTTTTAATGTTTAGGTTTTTTGGATGCTCAAAGCTCTGATAGCTTTATGGCTTTTATCTTTTTAGCAAGTAACTCCAATACCGCTGGTTTGCCAATCAGGTTGAAACTCCAGATATCATCGGTGATTAAGATGTAGTTGTTCTCAAAACTATAAATGTAATCTCCTCCTTCTATTCCAATAAGCCAGTTTTCTTTTTTCAGATCGGGATAAGTACGTAATAATTTCCAGCAATATAGCCTGCTTTCTTCTTCACTCAGGAAATCCAACAGGGGTAAAATGCTATCGTTTTTACTCAATCCGTACATGGCCAGCATTTCATCGATTTTATTTGCCATTTGTAATCCTATTCGTCCTAAATTAAGTTTTTTGCCTGCTTACCATTTCATTAATCCATATGGGTGCAAATGGTGAGGTACATCCTTTAGAGACAGGGTAATCTCGGTAAATACCAAGTGTTTCGCCAATAGTAAGTGCCCGCTGGCGGTATTGTGAATGGCATATCCCAATCTGTGCCAAGGTTGAGTTCATGGTCCATTGTACCTCAGGGGCTGCATTTGGCATTTCGGATTCAATCCGATCCAGGATACCCGGCAAATCAAGTCCATCGGGGTTACGCACCACCCGTGCCGCAGTTAGATTCCAACCTGCACGTGCAACCATAATATCATTGGAAAACATCCATTTTTGACGGAGTGCCTCTTTATCTGGATGTTCTTTAACCACATAAGCATTGAGCCAATCGGCTAACCAGGAAAATGTGGCTGCACTTACCATGGTTTCTATTTCTGTTGAACTTAGGTTTTGGGGAATGATTATTAGCGTAGCTAATAACCTGGCTTCAAGGTTTTCGGTTTCCCATAAAGATTTGGCCAGTTCATGATTGGTTTTAATCTTTTTTGCCAGTGTACGGATATCTCCCATTTTAACCCCAAACTGGTTATCACCGGCTCCGTTCTTTGCATTGCGCAAGCTTACCTGTTCATTTCCAAGCGTTTTAAGCTGTGCGAGAATTTCTTTAACAGTCATGTGCATTCGTATTTATAGAATATGTTGATGCTCTAAAATAGGAAAACGGATGATATTTTGAAACCTATCTATGTACATTTTTACTGTGGCTTTATATCTTTTTACAGCATATTTTTTATCGAAAGTGCATATTACTCATTAGTCTTTCTTTTCGTCCGGACTAATTATGCAAGGAAATCATTTATTAATTAAGTTTTCTGTTTTGGTTAAAAAATGATCTAAAGCGTCTTTTATATCAATATCCATTCGATTTGCCAATACAATAAGCCACCAAATGTTTTCGCCTAGTTTATGCTTTAATTCTGCATCAGTACCAGCTTTGGGCCACCTTTGTTGTTGTGCCATTGTGTATCTGTCTACCAAACCGGCATCCGTTAAAAATGCTAAAGCATCTTCTTCTACTGTCCACTTCGAGCCGTGATGCTGAACTTCTAATTCGTGGTATTTTTTTCTCAATTCAAGAGAACGATTGATCATATCATCAAGATTGTTTTTGCTCATTTTTTTAAGTAGATTTAGAAACCTTTATTAAGGGTTATTTTTATTTTCTATAGGTTTTTAAAAAGGTTTCAAAATTCATTGTTAACCATTTTTGTTTCAATCGATATTTTAATTTTCCTGATGCATCCTGCTCATCATCAATGTCATCAAAGATAAAAGGAATAACTTCATTACCCTTATTATCTAAAAGCCCGTAAAAGTAATTACTGTCATCCGGAGTTCTAATTCCGGCAATGTAGTAATCTTTTATTTCAAAAAAAGGATTTATAAATTCAAATTTGAACGGCGTTAAAAATTTCAAATTTTTATCCGTTAGTGCCTTTTTTCCTTTATCATTTTCGGCAATAAAAAGTTGAGGGTATTTAATTTGAGAGGATATAAATTCATCTATTGCCTGTATCTTTTTTATCTCCTTACTGGCTAATTTATTTAGGTTTAAATCGTAAAGGTCGTCGCCATCAGCATTTTTATGAGCAATAATAAATGTCTCATATTTATCAAAACGGAAATAGTTAAAAGGCAAAATCACTTTGTTGCGGTTTAATACCACACCGAGACCGGATTTATCTCCTGATGATTTTTCAAAAACATCGTACCCTGGTTTTAAAGTTTGTATATAATTATCATATTCTGGAAGGGAAACCATTTTTTTAGCATCTGCATCAAGCCAATATAACTTATCATTAATGATGAAATAATCATTACCTTCCTGATTAGGTTTTTCATATTTGGCATCTATAATTTTTTTGCCGTCTTTATCTGAGATGCCATATTTTATTCCTTCGCCTTGTACAAAACTGCAGTAAATGATATGTGGATTATTTACATCAAAGTATTTACCTCTGGTATACTCGTTAGGATTAAATTTTACATTTTTTTTATTTTGAAGAGAAGCGAATTTTGTCGCCGTAAAAACATCAATTGTTTTTATATTATCAGGAAACTCCACAATAACAAATTGATTTTCGGAGGTAATTACTTTTTTGCCTTTATCTGCTATTTCTTTAAACAGCGTTAGATCTCCAAGGCCTTTTATTTTCTCTTCATTTTTAGCTAAACCGGTAATATAGGCATCAAATTCTGTAAGGTTATTTTTTGCATCCAAATGATTTTGATTGATTCGGTTTAGATATTCTTTGGCTTTGTTTTCATCATTAGATTTAAGCACCTCCAAAAAAATGTTTAGTAATTCTTTCAGATCGGTTTTAATGTTGCTTTTTATTTCGAGCATTGGTGTAGAACTTAAAGCATTGCTGTTCATTCTAATATTTTGATTATTGTATGCCTGATAACCAATAATATCACTATATAATTCTGTTGGTATCTTTAGTTTAGCCATATTATCCTTAATGGCTTCTACTTCGATAATATGACTTTTATATTTTGTATTCTTTTCTGATTTTTCAATCGTAAATTTTTCAAATTCCAAAGGAAATTTTAAGTGGATTTCAGTTTCAATACTATCTATGCGTCTAAGCCCTATATCTTCCTTTGCTATTTTTTTACCCCTAAAATAATATGTTTTTTCTATGGGCCAGATTTCTTGCTCTAATGATTTAAATGTGCTGTCTTTAGCTTCAATAATATGATTATCATCTGTAAGATTATATCTGCTTACAAATTCAAATCTATCTTGGCTATATAAATTAAGTCCTTCTTCAGCATAGTTTTCCTTAAAATCCTGATTAAAATATAACTGCCTGCAATAATCATTAAAGATTTCTGTAATTTTTGGAACACTGTAGTTAATATTAAACTCGGGCACAGATTTTTTTGCAATACTTTTTTCTCCTGAAGAAAAGTGCGAAGTCAATTGCATTTTAAAGGTGGCCGTTTTTATTAGCTTGTTAAGCAGGGCGGTATCTTTTTTCAATTGAAGTTTAAGATCATCCAACTTCATAGATTGTAAAGAGGCAATGTATTTTTTTGCTGATTGACTTTTTTCAGGGCTTTGGCCACCACAGGAACTTAAAAACAAACTGGCAAATAATACTGTAATTATAAATTTAGGTTTCATTTTCTTGTTTTTTATCAGGCATTAGCTTTGCTTCACCCCTGTTTTAATTAATTATCTATAAACGTTTTACCGCCAACATTAACATAAAACTCTTTGCCGTTAAGCAGCACTCTGCAAAATCCTTTATTTAAGGCAAAAACGGTATCATACTTAATCGGAATTACAACCGTACCTGTTTTATCAATGTAACCCGCCTTTCCGTTTTCATGAACCAAAGCGTATCCATTTTCAAATTTTAAAGCATCTTCATACGTTTTTAAATTGGTTTGTATTTCTGCCCGATTGTTTATAAAGAAACATTTTTCGCCTATGAATACGACGGCATAGCCTTCTGAAAAGTCTGATGCATTATCAAATTGTGGTGGAATTACGAAAATTCCTTTTTTATCGATAAAGCCGTATTTTTTATTAATGCGTGCTGGTGCCAACCCGGCATTAAAGTTACCTGCATAATCTATTTCATCTGAAAGGCTAAGTACAGTTTTACCTTTTTTGTCAATATAAATGCGTTTTTTCCCATCCATTGAAGCAGATGCTAGCCCTTCAGAGAAATCGGATGAGAACACATATTTTGGTTCGATTATCCAATTATCATTTACGTCCTTAAATCCAAATCCTTTTGAATAATCGTGGATCGACAACAGACCTTCTGAAAATAGATTCCAACTTATATCAAAACCATCCGCTTTAATTAATACTTTTCCTTTCTCATCTATTAAATAGTCGTTTTCCTTTATAGAGGCTAAATAGTAGCCATTATTATAATTGCCGATAGACTCATATTCAGGAGCAACTACCCATTCTCCATTTGTATTAATTAAGCCATAATACTTACCATCAACCGATGCACTTGCAAGTCCGTTATAATATTCCCATGCATCATCAAATTTAGGCTGAATTGTCCAGTTTCCATTCAGATTTTTATATCCCCATTTACCTGTTTTTGATTTAACAGGTACATAAAATGTATTTTCAGATCCCTTAACCTTATCTTTCAGTTTATGTACTTTAGGTTTTAACAGGAAGTAAACTGTGATTCCAATGATGATGAGCGATATTGAAATTATAATTCGTGCCATTTTCATATATAATTTATAATTATTCGGTATACATAAAGGTTACTGGAAATCTGACGTTAGTACGAATTGGTTTCCCTTTTGATTGAGCTGGTTTCCATTTTGGCATTTTCTTTAAAACCCGTATCACTTCCTCATCGCAACCGTAACCTAATTTTCTTTCTATTTCTATTTTAGCTATTGAACCATCAGTTTCTACCACAAAGTTGACAATTACCCTGCCCTCAATGTTATTTTCGCGTGCTTCTTTAGGGTATTGAACATTAGCGGCTAAATAACGCCTAAATGCACTTGTACCACCTGGAAATTCTGGTTCCTGATCGATTTTATTTGATGAAGTTCGTGGGGCATCTACTGTTGGTGGATGCGATGAGAGGTCTTCAACTTTACGGGGGCCATTATCATTTACGGGCTCGGGATGGTAAACAGGCTTAGGTACCATTGGTGGTGTAATGACGGGATAACTTGTTTTCAAGGTTAATAATCCTTTACTGTTTTGTGTATACAATCTTTGTACAACAGACCCCTTTTTAGTGATTTGAAAAAATATAATACTATTTTCAGCAATATTATAATATCCCGATTTTAATGTATCCTGATTGTTTTTATTTACTACATACTTAATTTCATTCGCAACCGGTTTTGGGTTTCCTAGTCTATATAACTTATAATACACAGTATCATTAACTGATTTGGAGGCATTATGCGATTCGAAAACGGCGTAGGTAATTTTGCCTAATCCAAAGCTATAGTCCAATTTTCCGGTTTGGAATTGACCATATGAACTGCCTGCTACAAAAACCAATAGCACAGACAGCTTAAATTTTATGGTATTTAATTTTTTCAATTTATTCTCTTTAAGCAAATTTTAATGCCTGTATTAAAACACAACCAATGTTTTATTACTTGATTGATATATTAAACCTATGGGTAAAATTTAAATAAGCTTACCTTTTTTGTACAAATAAATTGTTTTTAAAGAATTTACCAATTTCGTTTACAATTCGCCGGGTTTCACTTACAATTCGTACCCGGGCAAAATAAAACTGATCATAGGAACAATCTTTTTATGACAACTGCTTTGTTTTAAAACAGTCAACAATTTTGCTCATACATTAATTCAGAAAGGGAAAAAACTGTTTTACGTCTTTTATAATAGTGAAATTGCGCCTTTTAACGCTTCAGCTTAATTCAAATAACCAAATATCTTATACGCTATCGTACACTTTTACCTCAAATCGACGATCGCTGCAACAGGCTGTACACAATATTTTTTTGAATGAAAATATTAAATATGCATTAACAAAATGGAAGAATTATTTCGAATTTCAGTGCATTAATTTAATAAACCAGAATTTATACCAACAAATTAATTCTAATGCAAATCCGTTGTAGGCACTTCGAATCCTTTTAAGAGAACGGACATTTTCTATTAAAATACTTATTTATTTTTAAGATGTTTGAAAATTTAGTTTATAGATGAACAATGTATTTTAGCGCCAAAGATAGAAAGCCATCATCAGCAAGGATTTATAATCAAAAACAATATGCTGGAGTAAATACGATTTAATTTAATTCTTTATTTTTTTTAAAAAGATATCCAACGCTTCAAGCATTTCTTCATGTCTTTCAAACAAACTTTCGTATACGAATTTTAATTTTTCGTTTTCATTTTTTAGTTCGGCAAACTTGTCTACAAATTTGCCGTAACGTCTTTGCCACCTGTAAAATGTAGTTGGGTCTATATGCAATTCTGCACATATATCTTTACTCTTTTTACCCATCCTATGTGCTTCAATGACCTTTAAAATCTCCTCAAAACTATAATCATTTTCTCTAGCCATATAATTAGTTTAATTTATCTCCTTTAATGAAAAAGGGCATCTTAATTCTCTGTTTTATTGCTTCACGATTTTAAACTCAGTTCTTCTGTTGAGCTGATGTTCAGCAGGGGTACATTTAACCCCGTTGGTACAGCGGTTCAGTAATCTCGTTTCTCCATAACCTTTCGCCTCAATCCGGTTTTTACTAATGCCCCGGCTAATGATGTATTGTACCGCAGATTCTGCCCGTCGCTGTGATAAAGCTAAATTATAAGCATCATTGCCTCTGCTGTCGGTATGAGAGCCCAGCTCAATCCACAT
>NZ_JAPWGM010000008.1 GCF_027213715.1 Pedobacter punctiformis | reverse complement strand
CAGAGCCGATGGTACTGCGGTAACACGTGGGAGAGTAGGTCGGTGCCAAATCTTAAACTGCTAACAGCAGATTAATAAGAAACCCTGTAACTATCAGTTGCAGGGTTTTCTTGGTTTATAGCCATTCAAGCTAAAACCCATCAATTGATATGGTTTGTGCACTGTTCCTATAAAGCACAGCCTTTGGTCAGTTAAACCTGACCGGCATGGAAATCCTTTTTGGAGGGATCAGACTTTCCCTTTTCTTTAAAAACAAATGCTCCAAAAAGATTGTAATAAAGGGCAGGGCTGGAGCAGCTATAAAATGCTGACACTCGTTTCCTAATAAAAATCAGACCATCTGATTTAAATGAAATCTAAAGTATTGAATTTCTTATTCAAAATATCTGCATTGTTAGCATCCAGCCATTTATCTAAAATGGTTCCATATACCTGTCTGAAATCGAGTTGATATTTTAAATCACCTGTATCTAAATCGCCCAGGTTAGGTGCTGAATTATAAATCCCTTGTTTTTTTAAACGCCCCCCAAAAACAAATAGGTTATTTGCGGTTCCATGATCGGTTCCGTTGCTTGCATTTTGTTCTACGCGTCTGCCAAATTCAGAGAAAGTGATGACCAGTGTATCTTCCAGTTTATTGTTACTCTTCAAATCTTTTAAAAATGCAGCCATGCCCTCGCTATATTGCTTAAGCAAATTGCCCTGCTGCTGATTTTGGTTTACGTGAGTATCAAATCCACTTAGTGAAACATAATAAACCCGGGTTTTTAAGCCTGATGAAATAAATTTAGATACGGTTTTTAACTGATTGGCAAAACCAGATGTAGGGTAAGTATATTTTGACTGATAAACCTTAGAGGTATTTTGAATGTAGCTGGCAGAGGATGAGGTTTCAATCATGGTTTTATACAGATAGCCTAAATTATCTTCGTCCAGATGTTCCTTATCGTTTTGCAACATCGTTTTAAAGAAAGGATCATTCGTGTTTCTGAATAGAGCGGCCGGATCTTTTAGCGCAATTCCTTTTTTGGTTTGTCCTTTTAAAGCAAGTGATAAAGAATCATCCACTTCAATAGCGGTATAAGGGAATTTACAGGTTTGACAATTGCTATCGAGGTAGCGGCCTATCCAGCCGGTAGATAAAAATTGATTACTATCGCTGCCAGTTTGCCAAATATCCATCGATCTGAAATGAGAACGATCCGGGTTGGGGTAGCCCACATCATTGATAATGGTCATCCAACCCTGATCATAAATTTCCTGCAATGCAGCCATATTAGGGTTTAAGCCCTGCATATCGTTTAGCTTAATAACATTTTCAGGCTTAATGGCTATACTTTTACGTTTTTGATAGTAGATATCATTTCCGAAGGGAACAACTGTATTTAAGCCATCGTTTCCACCTGATAGCTGTACAACAACCAAATTTTTATACAAACTTAATTCATCCAAAGCCATGGCTTCAAGCGGTTTCATAAAAGCTGGAACGAATAAAGAACCTGCTGCAACAAAACCTGTATTTCTTAAAAAATTTCTTCTGTTCATCTTTTTAACGGTTATGGATGTTAACAAAGTTGATATTCGGGCATACTGGTAATTTCGATTGTGGTACTTCTCAGTCCTTTATTATCAGCAACCATATTGGTTATTTTGGAGTTTAATTTTGGCTGTAATAAAAATTCAGCTAAATCTAAAGGTCTGAAATCCTTTGGAAAAGTGTCTAAAAATTTTGGCCAGTCTGCTTTGGCATTTACAAATGATTTAACCACATTTTGTTTGGTTGTTCTGTTCAGGGCAATTACAGCTTCATCTTCGGGGTCGGCTTTACCACTAAAATCTATCTCTCCATCGTTTAATATAAGCGAAGGGATTCTCATGCGCAGCATTAACGAAGAACTATCTATCCAGCTTTGTCCGCCGGGCCAGCCTGCAACATTTGGTGGATTAAATAAATATTGCCCCAAACTGCTTTGTAACTGGATTAAAACCTGTGGTTTATTATAGGTAACATAAAACTCACGACTTAAACCGACAAGAAATTCTGCAGGCGATTTAATTTTGGAACCTACATTTTCAGGGCTGTAAAACCAATCAGAAGTGAACATCTTTTTCATCAGTTCGGCAATATCATATTTAGAATTATAGAAATGCGCAGCCAATTCTTTAACATGATCTTCATTTGGCGTATCGTTAACAAAAAACTTATAAATTTTCCTGGAAATGAAAGAAGCCGTTTCAGGTTTTTCTAAAATTAAATCTATAATGTTTTCGCCTTGAAAATTGCCAATCTTTCCGAAAAAGGTTTTCGTGTTGGCATCATGCAAATTTGGCCTGAAAATAAATGAACCATCTTTATCGTACATCCAGCCGGTAAAAGAACGGGCTGATTCTTTTATGTCCTGCTCCGTATAATTTCCCCTTCCTAAAGTAAACAGCTCCATAAGTTCGCGAGCAAAGTTCTCATTAGGCTTCCCTTTTCTGTTTTGCTGATTATTGAGGTATTGCAACATAGCAGGCGATTTAGAAACCTCGACTAACAACGTTTTAAAGCTTCCTAAAGCATTTTCTCTTTGTATATTATTAAGCTGTTGAGCAAAAAAAGGGTTGTTGCTACGACAGGCAAAATGACCGTGCCAAAAGAGCGTCATTTTTTCTCTTAATGGATTTGCCGTATTAATCATCTGGTTGATCCAGGCAATGTTAAGGTCCCTGCTTTTTTCATTCTGTGTTCTGATAATTTCCTGGCGTTGCTTTCTTTCATCATCTGTCAGATCCTTTTTGGCATATAGTCCTAGCTGAGCCAAGAGCTGTTTTTTAGATTCTGCCGTATCAATTAGGGTAATATCCATGTTCTGCTTAGGTTCTTTAAGCAGGCCACTAACTACTTTATCTAGATTTTTTTTACTCAGTTTGTGCAAATCGGGATAAGATATGCCGAAGCCAGCCCGGTTGTAAAGATGTTTAACTTTAAGGAAATTATCTTTTGCATTCATGTTGGACCATTTTACTGTATGACATTAATTAAACGTTAGGGTTTAATCTTTGTTTTCTTTGTTATTTTCGCTTATGTTTTTTCAACTACTTGATGATGACCCGGGTTTTCCAGACCCTGCACTGGCAGAAGAGGATGGTTTGCTGGCCGTTGGTGGCGATTTAAGCCTTGAAAGATTACTTATTGCCTATTCGCATGGAATATTTCCATGGTTTAGTGAAGGAGAGCCTATTTTATGGTATTCGCCACATGAACGTTGTGTAATTTATCCCGGAAAGATAAAAATAAGCAAGAGTATGACCAAAATTTTAAATAATGAGCAATTTAAGGTAACCGTTAATACCGCATTTGAAGAGGTCATAAAAAATTGTGCAAATACGGTACGTAAAGATCAGGATGGTACCTGGATTACAGACGATATGCAAAAAGCATATATTAATTTACATAAAAATGGCTATGCACACAGTGTGGAGGTTTGGGAAAAGGAAAAGTTGGTTGGCGGATTGTATGGAATAAAAGTTAACCGGGTTTTTTGTGGAGAAAGTATGTTTAGCCTGGTCAGCAATGCTTCAAAAACGGCGCTTATTTATTTAAGTAAACTGAATATTGATTTGATAGATTGTCAGTTACCAAACGACCATTTAATGAGCATGGGGGCTGAAATGATTGACAGGAAGCAATACTTGAGCGTATTAAATGCTTAAATATTTAAAATAATCATGTTAAGTTTCCATTTCAAAACCTTAATTAATTTTAGTTGAGTTTTCCTGTTCAAATAAATGTTCAATCCGCTTATCAGGAATAAACCAGATGCAGGCTACAATAAAATACATAAACATGCCAAGCCAGGGGCTTATAAAACTTAGGCCGATGCCCGCAATATAAAATAATAATGAAAGTTTACCCTTACTATCATTGCCAATAGCCTCCACAATAAGCGAATTTTCTCCATTACTTTTGATAACCATAACGAGAATGGTATAGCCAATTGCAGCTAAAAAAAGTACAATTCCATAAACGATTACCGGCCAAAGGGCAAAATGATTTTCTCCCATCCACCCTGCAGCCACCGGAAATAAGGAAAGCCAAAAGAGAAAGAATAAGTTGGCCCACAATATTTTTCCATTAATTTTTTTTACCGCATGTAATAAATGGTGATGGTTATTCCAGTAGATGCCCACATAGGTAAAGCTTAACACATAACTGATGAATTTAGGAATAAGCGGTTTTAAGGTTGCCAGAGCGACACCTTCAGGCACTTTAATTTCTAAAACCATAATGGTAATAATGATGGCAATAACACCATCGCTAAAAGCTTCTAACCTCGCTTTATTCATAATACGCTGCTCTTGTGTTTAACAGATACAATATCTATTAATTCCTCCAAAAAACAAAACCCATAATGAGCAGATCATTACGGGTTTTTTAATATGATTTGTTTTGTTGTTAAAGCTCTCTGATCCAGATGTTTTTAAAACTAATGGCCGGGCTTGGATCGCCGTGGTCCTGTAGTTTAATAGAAGCTGCGCCATGTTTTTTATATTCGGGCGCCCCAATCCATCTTGTTTCTCCTTTAAGTTCGAAATTGTTTTGCAGCAACACTCCATTTAAAAACACAGTAACATGAGCCGGAGATTTTAAACTTCCATCTTCATTAAAACGCGGAGCATTCCAAATGATATCATAATACTGCCATTCGCCTGGTTTTTTATTGGCATTTGCCAAAGGAATACCTTGTTTATAAACACTTCCGGTTTGGCCGTTAACATAGGTTTTATTGTTGTAGGTATCCATAATCTGAATTTCGTAACCATCATCACCAGGGCCTGTGGAAGCTAAAAAAACACCGCTATTTCCCCTGGCCTGACTTGTGCCTGTAATATTTGTTGGTATTTTCCATTCCAGGTGAAGCTGATAATCCGTAAATTTTTTATTGGTTTCAATATTACCTGTACCTTTTTTAACGGTAAAAAAACCATCATCTATAGTCCAGGCAGCTGGTTTTGAAGGGTCTTTAACCGAATGCCATGCATCCAGATTGCGGCCATTAAAAAGAATAATAGCATCCGAAGGTGCATCCTGAGGGGTATTACCCGGTGTTATAATTTTAGGAACAGGTTCCCAAATTTCAGTTTTGGCTGCTTCTGTTGCCGGATCAATTTTTTTATCCTGTGCCAACGCTTGCACTGCAAATAAAGTGGGGATAAATAATAATGCGTATTTGCTCATAATTGTGGATTAACTTTTCTAAAGTTAGCCAGTTTATTAAGAAATGGAAATTTCGTATTCAATTTATTACCTATCAGGCCAGCTCATCCACAACATAGGTTTCTCTTACTAAAATTTCATCTGCAAAAATCTCCTCTTTCTCTGTAAGCTCTTTAATCGGACAATAACCCGTTATGGCTCTGTATAGTAAACCCGTGCCTACAGCAATACTGGCTAAGCCAATTACCGGGTGAGAAAAGACCGAAGTGATTCCTTTAAAGAGAAAATAGCCACCTGTAGCTGACGATAAAATTCGTTCAGATTTAGATACGTTAGTGAAAAAATCAGGGTTTTTCCAGGCTTCCTTTGCATTA
Organism: Pedobacter punctiformis; assembly: GCF_027213715.1. Taxonomy (GTDB): domain Bacteria; phylum Bacteroidota; class Bacteroidia; order Sphingobacteriales; family Sphingobacteriaceae; genus Pedobacter; species Pedobacter punctiformis. The sequence continues at coordinate 52,357 of NZ_JAPWGM010000008.1, read as the reverse complement.
GAAATAACATTGTTTATTTCTTGATTTGTCATAGTTGTACATTTTTATAATAAGTATAACAAACCAGAAGCAATTGAGTTTTAAATGTTTATTCTTAAATGAAATAAATTTTTAATTCAGGATATCGCGGATATCTTCTTTACTTAAAGATTTAAAGAAACTTTCTTCTGTAGTAATTAAAGAGTTGGCCAGTGATTTTTTACGGTTTTGCAGGGCAAGAATTTTTTCTTCAACCGTATCTTTCGCAATAAATTTATAAATAAACACCTTTTTATCTTGTCCTATGCGGTGTGTACGGTCAATGGCTTGTTGTTCTACTGCCGGATTCCACCAGGGGTCGAGAATAAAAACATAATCTGCCTGGGTTAAATTTAAACCTACACCACCGGCTTTTATAGAGATCAGAAAAACCTTGAGTTCCGTATTTTGTTGAAATTCGGAAACAATTTCACCACGGTTGCGCGTAGCGCCATCTAAATAGGCAAAGGGAATATGCTCTGCTTCGAAATGTTTTTTAAAAATATCGAGGTGTTTTACAAATTGCGAAAATACCAAAACCTTATGTCCGCCTTTAAGCACATTATCGAGTGTATGGATCACATTTTCAAATTTACCTGAGTCTGAAATGTAAGCACCATCAATCATAACCGGATGGTTGGCCAGCTGACGTAATGCAGTTAAGCCTTGTAAAAGCTGAACTTGTTTTTGAGCAAAAGTGCCATCATCCATACTTTGCAAAAGATCGTTACGGTAGGCCGACTTCGTTTTTTCGTAGTAAGCCGCCTGATCTTCGCTCATATCACAATAAATAACCTGTTCGGTTTTTGGCGGTAATTCTGCCGCAACCTGTTCTTTTGTTCTGCGTAAAACAAATGGTTTTATAATCGATTGTAGTTTTCGGGCCTTTTCTTCATCTTTTCTTTTTTCAATCGCCTGAACGTATTCTTCATTGAAAAAGGCCTGCGTTCCGAGTAAACCCGGGTTTAAAAAAGTAAGCTGCGACCATAAATCACCTACAGAATTTTCAACCGGTGTACCACTTAAAATTAATTTATGCTTCGATTTTAAACTTCTTACCGCCTTGAAAGATTTTGAAGATGGGTTTTTAATATTTTGACTTTCATCCAGGATAATGTAGTTAAAGTAGAAGTTTTTTAATTCTTCAACATCAACCCTTGTTACCCCATAAGTCGTAATCACAATATCGTAATTGGCAAAATTTGCAACATCTTTATTCCGGTTAGTGCCGGTATGCGCTAATATTTTAAGCTTGGGCGTAAATTTCTTTGCTTCAGTTAACCAGTTATAAATTAACGAAGTTGGCATAATAATTAATGAGGTTGTTTGGGTTTGTGCCAGCTGATCGTCTTCCTTAACTTTTTGCAACATGGCAAGGGTTTGAATGGTTTTTCCCAAACCCATATCATCAGCCAGGCAACCACCAAAATTGTATTCACGCAAAAAGCTGAACCAATTGTAACCCGCTTTTTGGTAATCACGCAAACTGCCCTTAAAGTGCACAGGCATTAAAGTATCTGCTATATTTTCGAAGTCAGAAAGGCGCTGTAATTTTCTTTCCAGCGTAACATTAGCCAGGCTATCTTCAGCTAAATCGTTAATCAGGCCAATGTGATGTTTCTTTAATTTTAATGATTTACCAGCTTCGGCGAGGCTGAATAAACTGCCATATTGCGCAAACCACTTATCCGGAATAATAGCGACCTCTCCATCAGGCAATAAAAATTCACGTCTTTTATGTAAAATATGCTGCTTTAATGAAAGGAAGGGGATTTGATATTTTCCAAACCAAACGGTGGCATAAATGTCAAACCAATCATTACCTTCTTTTACTTCCAGATCGATTTTATTGGCCCCAAAAACAAAACGCTTTTGCCCTGTAGCCTGTTCTATTTCAAAACCGGCAGCTTCTAAAATCTCAATATGTTCGTTAATCCAGTTGATTGCACCGTAACTGGGATTTTCTTCTTCAGCTGCTACTTCCAGATTACTGAATAATGCGCTGGTTTTTTTAAGGCCGAGTGAAAGAAGCAGGTTAAGTTGTTTCTTTTCCCATTCAGCTGATCTTTTAATCCGATGGAAAATATAATTATCTGTTGTTTTTTCTAAACGGACAGTAACGCGGTGTGCATTTTCGACCGGAAAAACATATTCTCCGTATTTAAAATAAAGTTGTAACTGAGACAGGCCGCCATCTACATATAAAACTTTTATAACAGGAATAGCCTCAAACTGCTCGGTTTTAATCTCAAACCCTTCTGCATAAACATGATGTTTTTCAATAAGCGGTGCTACAAATTTTTCGAAATAGGTTGCTTCTGTAGCCTTTGGGATTGCGATGTAACGTTTAGCCAAAAACGGTTGCAATTTTTTACCCTCAATATCCTGATCAAAGAAATACAAAACGTCATTCAGTAAAAGCCATGCCGGTTTATTACTAATGATCTGTGCATCTTTAAACATAAATTCAATACGCAGATTCTGATATTTTATGGTTGGAAAATAGCGGGTTTCCGTTTCGTTTCGCCTAAAATGGAAAAGTATAGATGCAGGTTCGGCGGCAAGTTCGATTTTACGTTCAACAGGCCATCCGTCCTTATCCATCACATACAATTCGTTTTTAACTTTTAACAGCTCTAATGCTTCGGCAAGTTTTTTCTCAATCTTCGGTCTTACACTGTCATAAAATTTAGCATCAAAAACCCTGGTGAAGAATTCTGTAGGGCGGATTAGTTTTTTATAATACTTTTTAATCAGCGAATCCTGCTCAATATCATCTAAAATTTTAATCAGTTTTAAATCGATCTCGGTAAGAGAAGCCCTGAACTCCTGCGCAGTATGTGTAAAAATACGCTGGTATGTAAAGGAAAAATCGCCCTGTGGATTTAATTGAACTACATGAGGTTCAATTAAATAGCCTAAATACTCATGTTTGCATAATGAGTAAACAATTTTGCAGGCTTTAGAACTATCGACGCGTAACATTAGTGAGGCTAAAATTTTTAGAAGTTATGCTTCTAAAAAACTCTAAACTTACAAAATAATCGGGCTTTTCGGAATTGAAAAACGGTTTTTTTTATAATTATCTTCTTTTTATGATGGACGGTCAAATTTTAAGCAAATTACTATTGAGATGAAAAATTTTAAATTAACAATTTAGTAATCATAGGAAATTAATCGTTTACCAGGATGCATGATGTTTCCTGAAATTTGCATCATTTCATTTTTTAATATTCATGCTTTTTTGTGCTGATTAGCATTTGTTAAATTAGATATTCTGTATGTAGCCATTATTTTGTCTATTATTCGTTATTTTTATTTATATTTTGAATATAATTCGTTTTTGTTTGTATATTTATGAATGATTTTAGAAAACGAATTTTCTTTAGACAAGATCGATTTACAGATATTGTCCTTATTACAGGATAATGCACGGATCTCAAATGCTGATTTAGCCCGTGAACTTGGAATGGCGCCTTCGGGTATATTGGAGCGTGTAAAAAAACTGGAACAAAAAAATGTGATCCAGCAATATACCACACGCATTAATCCTGCGGCACTGGAACAGAAATTATTGGCTTTCATATTTATAAAAGTTAACGCAGGTCCAGGTGGTGATATGAAAATTACCGAGGGATTAACCGGAATTCCTCAGGTACAGGAAGTACATCACATTGCCGGTGATGATTGTTATCTGGTTAAAATCCGGACTTACGATTCTGCATCCCTTATGGAGATTATGCGAACGCATTTTAGCCAAATTCCAAACATGTTAAGTACCCGAACCACCATTGTACTGGAAACCGTTAAAGAACAGCAACAATTGGTCATCCCTGAAAAATAAAATTAACCAAAATGACATCTGCACCTCAAAAACCGTCAACATTAAAAGTTATAATTGCCTTTGCCTTAGTTTACATTGTGTGGGGCTCTACTTATTTCTTCATTCGTATTTCTGTACATAGTATTCCACCATTTATGCTGGGGGCTTTACGTTTTACAACCGCCGGGTTAATTATGCTGGTCTGGTGTATAATAAAGCGGGAGAAAATTTGGGTAATTAAAGATATTAAACAATCGGGTATTAGCGGTTTAATGATTCTTTTTGGTGCCAATGGGAGTTTAATTTGGGCTGAACAAATGGTGCCCAGCGCTGTAGCTGCTATTCTGGTATCTGCTGCTCCGGTATGGTTTGTACTGCTGGATGTTTCAAACTGGAGGGTTAATTTCAAAAATACCTCTACAATTTTAGGTTTGATTATAGGCTTTTTAGGTGTATTACTGCTTTTTGGTGAGCAATTTTCAAATTCTTTAAAAGGAGGAGGAGCAGAAAATCTTCCTGCTATGATGGTTATTATTTTAGGTTCGATGTTATGGGCTGGCGGTTCATTATATTCCAAGTACAAAGCCAGTGGAAGTTCAGCAACGGTAAATACCACCTGGCAAATGTTAATTGCTGGAATTGCATTTATTCCGGTTAGCTTAATTGCGGGAGAGCCTGAGCATTTTGATCCCTCTTCTGTACCTGCTGAGGCCTGGTATTCCTTAATTTATTTGATCATATTTGGTTCTATCGTTGCTTTTAGTGCCTATGTATGGCTGCTTAAAGTTAAGTCTGCTACTCAGGTAAGTACCTATGCTTATGTTAATCCGGTTATCGCATTGTTACTAGGCGTGCTAATCGCTAACGAAGAAATTTCATGGTTACAGGCCGGAGGTTTGTTTGTAATACTGGCCAGTGTTTTATTGATTAATTTTTCCAAGTACCGAAAAGCAAAACAACCGGTGTTAAGTGTTGAATAATATATTTGTATAAAAACAAAGCAGGCATCCCGATCATCAGGATGCCTGCTTTGTTTAATGTTGTTGTGGCTTATTTCCAGCCGCCACCTAATGCTCGGTACAAATTTACGATAGATTGTAATTTCTGTAAACGATCATTAATGCTGCTTAACTGGGCTGATAATAAACTTTGTTCAGATGTTAAAACATCTGTATAATTTGTTGATGAACTGTAGCGCAATAATTCTTTTGTAAAATCTACGGCCTTGGTTAATGAAGCAACCTGTTTTGTTCTGGTTATTTCTTTTTCCTCAGCGGTTTGATACGCATATAAAGCATTTGATACTTCCTGACCACCAGTTAAAAGTGTTTGCTGGAAAGTATAAAAAGCCTGTTGTTGCTGTGCTTGTGCAGTTTTTAAACGTGCTTTATTCTGGCCTTTAGCAAAAATAGGTTGTGTTAAACCACCTACAAGGTTGTAAAAAACAGAATTACTGAAAAAATCTTTTAGTTGTAAACTCGATAAGCCACCACTTGCTGTTAAAGTTAAAGCGGGGTAAAAGTAAGTTTTAGCTACGTTTGTGTTTTCAAATGCAGCCCTGAAACCTAATTCAGCAGCAATTACATCAGGACGGTTTTGCAGCAATTGTGCAGAAACACCCGTTTGTAAATTGTTAAAAGGGACTTGCTGATCTAAAGATGTACGGTTAATGCTACCCGGACCTCTGGCCAACAAAATACTCAGCGCATTTTCAGTTTCTTTAATGCTTCTTTTTAAATCAGGCAATGTTACCTGTGCCGCATATAAATTGGCTTCACTTTGTACTACAGCAGCACCATTTACAATAGCACCTTCTTTTAGGGCTTTCATGGTTTCTACATCAGTCTGCCTTATTTTAATGGTTTGCTGCGTAATGGCCAGTTGTTTATCCAAAGCCAAAAGGCTGTAATAAGTATTGGCAATGTTGGCAATTAATTGTGTTTGCACAGCTCTTTTTGCAGCATCACTTTGCAATAAAGTAGCATACGCTCCACGTTTGGCACTGCTTAATTTGCCCCAAATATCAGCTTCCCAGCTGGTGCTGAGTTGTGCTTTGTAAGTTTGGGTTTCTAAATTAATATTTACACCTGCCGGAAAATTTAAGGCTGCTTGTGATTGTTTAGTGTCCGTTACAGATAAATCACCCTGTAAACTTGGAAAAAGTGCAGCACGGCTTTGTTGTAAAGTCGCTTCTGCAATCTTAATCCTTTCAATAGCCTGTTTAAGGTCTAAATTTTCATTTATACCCTGTTGTATCAACGATTGAAGTGTTGTATCCGTAAAAAGGCTTTTCCAGGGTAAATCAGCAATGGTAGCCGTATCCGTTGTATTTTGATCCCGGTAAAGATTATCATTTTTCACCTGAGGGCGTTCGTATTTTTGAGTTACGCAGGCACTAAGGGTTAGAATGGCTAAACCGATTAATATGGAATGCTTATATCTAAATGTCATGGTTTTAAAATTAATGAGGGCGGTTAACCGCTAACTCGTACTCTTCTTCTGTTTGTTCGCGATTGATGCCTTCATCAAAAGGAGATTTGTTGCTTATTTTTTCCTGCAAAGTCTGGAAGATGATAAACAAAGCCGGAATTACAAATACCCCGAATATAGTACCGATTAACATACCACCTATGGCACCGGTACCAATTGATGTATTACCTGCCGCACCAACACCTGATGATAACATTAAAGGTAACAAGCCCAGGATAAAGGCAAAAGAGGTCATTAAAATTGGGCGTAAACGGGCTGTTGCACCATCAATGGCTGCATTAGTAATGCTCATGCCCTTTCGCCGTCTGTCTACTGCATACTCTACAATTAAAATGGCATTCTTGGCAAGTAAACCAACCAGCATAATCAAAGTAATTTGAGTATAGATGTTATTGTCTATCCCGAATATCTTATCGAAAATAAATACACCAGCTAAACCAATTGGCAATGAAAATAATACCGCTAATGGTAAAATATAACTTTCGTATTGTGCCGAAAGCAGGAAGTAAACAAAGATTACACAAAGCAGGAAGATAAAAATGGTTTGACTGCCACTGGTTACTTCCTCACGGGATAAACCAGAGAATTCATACCCATAACCTGCCGGAAGATGGATAGCAGCTTCTTCTTGTATAGCCTTAATTGCATCACCCGAACTAAAGCCCGCATTAGGGTTACCTGTAACTGCGATGGAGGTATATAAATTGAAGCGGGAAATGGCCTGCGGTCCGTAAACTTTTTCTAAGGTAATAAATTCCGAAATTGGCGCCATTGTACCGCTGTTGTTGCGGACATAAATGCTCGTTAAGCTTTGCTGATTAGCCCGATACTTGGCATCTGCCTGGAACATTACCCTATATTGTTTGCCAAATTTATTAAAGTTTGAGGCATAAACACCACCATAATAACCCTGCAAAACACCTAACACATCGCTAACGGTTAGGCCAGCCTGTTTAACCTTTGCTACATTCACATCAATTCGGTATTGTGGAAAGTTTGGGTTAAATGAGGTAGATGCATATTGAACTTCAGGACGTTTACTCAACGCGGCTAAAAATGCGTTACCAACTTCGTTGAATTTTTTAATATCACCACCGGTTTTATCCTGCAACTGAAATTCGAAACCACCACCGGTACCGAAACCCTGAATAGTTGGTGGCGCAAAGAAAATCACTTTTGCACCTTTAATACTCGCCGCTTTAGCAAATAATTCTCCAACAATGGCTTTAACATCTCTTTGACGTTTATCCCAGGGTTTAAGCCTTGCGATAACCATCCCGTAAGAACTCCCCGAACCGCTAATTAAACTTCGGCCAACAACTCTGAACGTAGCCTCTACTTCGGGAACCTTACTTACAATATCGTTGATTTTTACAATAATTTTATCCGTTTCTTCCTGCGAAGTAGAAGGTGGCAGGGAGATGTCAGAGAAAATTGTTCCTAAATCTTCGTTTGGTACGAAACCTTTAGGTGTGGTATTCATAATCCAAACCAGCAAAACTGCAAAAACAGCAATTCCTAAACCGGCAAGCCATCTTTTTTTACCTAAAAAGCTAACCGAGCGTTTATACTTTTGGGTTACAGCATCAAATGAGGTATTAAAAGCTGTATAAAAACGCTGTAAAAAGCTTTTGCTTTTTTCGTGGTCCTCTTTGTGTGGTTTTAAAAACATAGCACACAATGCCGGACTTAATGTTAAGGCATTAATGGCCGATAAAATGATTGATATGGCCAATGTTAAACCGAATTGTTTATAAAATACACCGGATGAACCCTGGATAAAACTTACCGGGATAAATACCGCAGCCATTACAAGAGTGATGGAAATGATTGCACCACTAATGTCATCCATGGCATCTTTTGTCGCCTTTTTAGGGTCCTTATAACCCGCATCGAGCTTGGCATGGACGGCCTCGACGACCACAATAGCATCATCTACTACGATACCAATAGCCAGTACCAATGCAAATAAGGTTAATAAGTTAATGGTAAAACCGAATAAACTTAAGAAGAAAAAGGTACCAATAATGGCTACCGGAACACTGATGGCCGGAATTAAGGTTGAACGAAAATCCTGTAAGAAAATAAATACAACGAGGAATACTAAAATAAATGCTTCAATCAGCGTGTGAATTACCTTTTCAATAGATGCATCAAGGAAGTTGTTTACGTTAACAACCGTTTCGTAATGAACACCTTTAGGGAAAGAAATTGCCGCTTTATCTAGGGTTTTGATTGAATTTTCAATAACTTCTTTGGCATTTGAACCTGCCGTTTGACTAATGGCGATACCTAATGCAGGTTTACCATTAAACTTTACGTAGCTGGCATAACTTTGCGCACCAAGCTCTATTCTGGCTACATCTTTTAGGCGAAGAATTTGCCCGTTTGCATCGGCTTTGATAATGATGTTGCTAAACTCTGTTTCAGTTTTTAAACGGCCGCTATATTTTAAAGTATATTGGAAAGCCTGATTTCCCTGTTCACCAAACTGACCTGGCGCAGCTTCAATATTTTGTTCGGCAAGGGCAACATTTACATCATTCGGAACCAGGCCGTAAACCGCCATAACATCTGGCTTAAGCCAAATCCGCATGGTATAATCCAAAGTACCAAATGCACTTGCATCACCCACGCCACTAATTCTCTTAATTTCGGGGATGATATTGATGTTTGCGTAATTCTGTAAAAACTTCTGATCGTAAGATGGATCATCACTGTAAATGGCAAAAATAAGTAAGTTACTGGCCTGTCTTTTGGCCGTAATTACACCAGATCTGGTTACCTCTGCAGGTAATAAACTGGTTGCCCTGGCTACACGGTTTTGTACGTTAACGGCTGCTAAATCGGGGTTTGTACCCAATTTAAAATTAACAGTAATCGTTGCAGTACCATCATTACTGGCAGTAGAAGTCATGTATGTCATGTTTTCCACACCATTTATTTGCTCTTCCAGCGGAACAACAACACTACTCATAACCACATCGGCATTTGCACCCTGGTAAGAGGCAGATACCTGAACGGTTGGTGGCGCAATTTCCGGATACTGAGAGATGGGTAAAGTTACAAGGCCTAATATTCCCAGTATTACAATTATAATGGATATAACGGTTGATAAAACGGGCCTGTCTATAAATTTCTTAAACATATATGCTAATTTCATCCGGTTGTAAAAACCGGTAAGGATTTAAATGTTATTTTTTTATTTCAACATAAACGGAATCGGTGTTTTTTATATCAGGTTTAATTTTTGTTCCGTCTTTTAACGATTGAAAACCTTCTAAAACAACTTTATCACCTGCTTTAAGCCCTTTGGTAACTACGTAGAAATTTCCTTTAGCCAATTCCATAACCTCAATTTGGGTGTTAATCACTTTGGCCGAATCACCTAAAATGTACACGAATTTCTTGCCCTGTAAATCGATTGTTGATTTTTGAGGAATTAAAATTGCATTTTCAACGTGCTGAGGGATTCTAACAGAAGCACTTGCTCCATTTTTTAATAAGAAAACCGGATTAGGAAATGTTGCCCTTAAACTTGCTGAACCAGTGCTGGTGTTAATCTGACCATTGATGGATTCGATTTTACCATTCTGACTGTAGATTGTTCCGTCGGCTAGAACCAAACTAACTGCCGGAATGTTTTTCATCTGTTGCGCAAGTGTATTTCCTTTGTAAGTGTTAGAAAAATCTAAAAGTTGTTTCTCATTTAACGAGAAGTAAGCGTAAACCTTAGCGGTATTTGAAACAGTGGTTAATGGCTGTGCACTCGAGCTGCTTACCAAACTTCCATTTCTGAAAGGAATACTTCCAACAACACCATTAACCGGACTGGTAATTGAAGTGTAACCGAGGTTAACCTGTGCGTTCGCCAATTCGGCTTTTGCCTGTGCCAATGCAGCTTTTCTGCTTTGAAGGGTGAGCAGGGCAGCATCCAGGTCGTATTTGCTGATAATATCTTTCTCTACCAGCGGCCTGGTTTTATTAACCGTTAACTGAGCGGAATTAACATCGGCCTCTGCACTGCTTATTGCTGCTCTTGCTGTTCTAACTTGCTGCTCATATTGTGGTGCATTAATGGTAAAAAGCAATTGCCCCTTCTTTACCACAGTGCCTTCATCCACCAATATTTTTTCTATAAAACCATCAACTTTTGGGCGGATATCAATATTTTGAATCCCTTCTATTGTTGCAGGATAATCAGAATCAAGTGTTGTAGATTGTTCGTTAACGGCAAATACAGGATAGGCTTGGGGGCCGGCTGCTGCTGCGGCAGCAGCTTTTTTCGCATCATCATTATTTCCGCATGATGCTAAAAGCATACCAATGCTTATGCTAAAAAAGAGAGTTGTTACTTTTCTCATGGATTATTTCTGTGTATTTAAATTTAAATTTCCGGAGGTTAATTATTGTCAAAAAACAGGGTTTTGAATTTCCGCAATAAAGGCCCAAAAATAGAGCCTGAAAAAATATAAATCTGTCGAAATTCTGTCATTTAATCAATCGATTGATTTATTTTTGAATTTAAAATGACTTAAAATCAATATAAATGTACTGATTTTAAGTGTATTAGCCATGTATGTCTTCCAGGGCTTTATGTGTAAATAAATTGCGACAGATGTTAAAGGGTTGTTAAAACAGCCTTTTTATACATTGATTAATGTCCTTAAAATGGACTATTACTGTCGGATTTCAAGACTTCGGTTTAATACCTTTAAAAGGTAAGACAGGGGCAATTAAAGTTTATAAGGGTACATTGCTAACGTCTCCTTCGAAAACCAGTTTTGCAGGTCCGCACAGAAATACGTTGGTAAATGATTTCCCATCGTAATCAAATTCTATTTTAATATCACCCCCTAAAACCTTAATGTCTGTTTTAATATGGCCGGTTTGGTTTTTATAATTTGCAATGGCCATGGCTACCGCGGTTACTCCGGTGCCGCAAGCATAGGTTTCATCTTCAACGCCACGTTCGTAGGTGCGCACAAACAAATGGTCACCCTTATCCTCCACAAAATTGACGTTAATTCCTTCAGTTTTGTAAGTTTCATTATAACGAATGCTTTTCCCCTCATTAAAAACATCGAGATTTTGCAAATCTTCTTTCAGGGCAACATAATGAGGCGATCCAGTATTTAAAACAAAGGCATTTCCATCTGTATTAATGGTATTTACATCAATCATTTGCAGATCGATCCATTCGCCACTTTCTGAAATTCTGGCATGATGCGGCCCGTCAACAGCTAAAAAATCTGTCTCTTTGTCAATGATTCCCAGATGCTTGGCAAAAGCTACAATACACCGGCCTCCATTGCCACACATGGTTCCGGGTTTACCATCTGCATTAAAATAAAGCATCTCAAAATCATAATCTTTATGGCTTTGCAAAAACATCAATCCATCCGCACCAATACCAAAACGACGGTGGCAAAGTTGTGCAACGAGCTCGTAATCAATGTTTTTAACAGGGCTTACCCTGTGGTCGATTAAAATAAAATCATTGCCGGCACCTTGATATTTATAAAAATTAATTTTCATGAAAGCTTCATTTTTAAATTTAATATTTGAGTTGCGAAAGGCCTCTTTGTTATTGAGTTGTTTGATTTAACATTTTTTAACAAAGAACCAACGCTTTTAGTATACAAATATCGTTTATATGGTATTAAATTTGAATAAATTTACGAAAGAAAAATTTTAAGCAGATAAATACTGCTTGGGCATCTCTGCTTAAACAAAGATTAATCTGATGCTCTTGCAACCTTACGAAGTAAAAATTTTTAACACATGAAAAAAATATTAGGAATCACAGTATTGGCTGCATTTATAGGTGGTGCAGCTGCTATAGGTGGTTACAAGCTCTTTGAGCGTAACCAATCTGGCGGTACAATTTCAGAAAAACAACAATTATACTTTGCCAATAATCCACTTAAAGTTTCTTCATCAGGTGAAGTTGATTTTGTACAGGCATCTGCTGCGGTTGCACCGGGTGTTGTGCACATTAAAACAACTTATGCAGCATCAAATAAGAAATCGCAATCTTCTCCTTTTGATATGTTTGATGACTTCTTCGGTGGCGGTGGCCGTCAAATGCAGCGTCAACCATCTGCAGCATCAGGTTCGGGGGTAATTATTAGCCAGGATGGTTACATCATTACCAATAATCACGTGGTGGATAACGCTGAAAAGGTAGAAGTAATTTTAACGGACAGAAGAAAGGTTGAAGCTAAAGTGATTGGCCGTGATCCGAATACTGATTTAGCTTTGATTAAAGTTAATGAAACTGGTTTACCCGTTGTAAAAATGGGTAACTCTGATAATGTTCAGGTTGGTGAGTGGGTTTTAGCCGTAGGTTTCCCGCTTGATTTGAATACTACAGTTACTGCTGGTATTGTAAGTGCAAAAAATCGAAGCATTGGTATTATCGGTCGTGAGCAACAAGGAAATGAAATTACTGAAGAAGAATACCGCGAATATCAGCGTACCGGAAAAAGACCAGATCGTCCGGCAAATACGAGTATTGAATCTTTTATTCAAACAGATGCTGCAATTAACCCGGGAAACAGTGGTGGTGCTTTAGTAAATGCCAGTGGTGAATTAATTGGTATTAACTCTGCAATTGCATCGCAAAGTGGTTATAATCAGGGTTATGGTTTTGCAATTCCAATTAACCTTGCCCGTAAAATTGTAGATGATTTTATGAAATACGGCTCTGTTAAACGTGGTTACATTGGCGTTAACTTTGTACCATTGAGTGCTGATAATTCTTCGGAAATTAAAACCAGTGAAGTAAGTGGATTATATGTTAATGATGTGGTTGCCGGCGGTGGCGCAGCAGCAGCAGGTTTAAAACAAGGTGATGTAATTAAGAAAGTGGATGGTGTGGTTATTAATGATTCACCGGATTTACAGGAAAGAATTGGTCGCTTAAACCCTGGAGATAAAGTGAAGTTGAGTGTATTGAGAGATGGATCTTTAAAAGATTTTACCGTAACTTTAAAAGGCGAGCCCAATGCAGGTGTTTTAGCCAGCAACGCACCAAAAACAGTAGAAGTTTCAAAATTAGGTGCTAGTTTTGCCCCAGCCACTGCGGCCCAAAAATCTAAGTATGGTATTGATAACGGTGTTGTTGTAACATCAGTGGTTACCGGAAAAGCTTTTGATAATATTGGTGTAGAAAAAGGCTTAATTATTACCAAAGTAAATGGACAAGCTGTTAATAGTGTAACCGATGTTCAAAAAGCTTTGCCTCAAACCAGAAACAACATGATTTATATGTCGGGTGTGAGTCCGGAAGGAACGTTTAATTTCAGTTTCCCCGCCCAGTAATAAAAGATTAAGAAAAATGCCTCCAAATTTTGGAGGCATTTTTTATGTGAAGGCTAATCCTGATAAATCGGTTCATGATTTTTATGACAAGCGTCGGCACAGGTTCTGCATGCTTTAGCGCAAGCCTGGCAATGTTCATGATGGTGTTTAACACATTCTTCAGCACATAAGCGACAAACCTCCTCACATAATAATAAATATTGATGGGCGATTACAGAATCTCTTTGCAATAAACGTGCTGCCTGCACACATAAATCAGCACAATCGCGGTCAAGCTTTATACATTTTACCATCATTTTAACGTGTCCCTCTTCAAGACAGGATGAGGCACAATACTCACAAGCCAGCGCACAATCCAAAAGGGTTTGAATTAATGCCTTATGATTTCGTTGTTCCATATCATTATATAATTAATTATAAATGTTTTGTTAATTAATTAACGCCCACCATTTTAAACTGTTTTAAAAAAATAACATCTATAGCATTAAACATGTTCATGTATTTTTCATGTTAAGGATTTAGTTTTGTTGTTGATCGACTGATAGTCAATGTTTACCGATGCTTAATTATATCTTTTTTAATTGTTACCTAATTTGAATCAGCAATAAAAACCAAATTATATGGCTTTAGCTCAAATCAACATCAGCTCTAAACAATATTTCAATTTTATGTGTAAAACAGATTTTGAAAGAAGAATTTATCATGATAGCTATAAAGAGTTTCAAAAGAAATCTAAAGCATATAGTTATGGTCAAAGCTTACATACGTTTAGTGAAATGTGTGCGGCAAATGAAAAAGCAAATTCTTTACACCAAAAACTTAATTATGCAGTTATAAATACCATTGAGGCTTTGGATAAAGAAATGCCTGTGCTAAGCGATACCGATAATAAACCCATATTATTTGAGTTGGCGGAACTTCATATTTATGCTTCGGACTTGCTGAATAAAGCCGGACATGTGGTTTCCATTACGTACGTGAACCCGAAACTTATTTTACATGAGGTTATAGGTGATTTATTGATGCTGAGTTATGACACGAACCACAATGGTGAAACTTTTATGGTAAAAATAAATGCCGATATGATTATAAACTATGAAAAAATAAACGAATTGGTTTACCATTAATGTGTACACTCTATTTTGTATGCTGATTATGGCTGTTTTTAAGCAGAAATACAGAGGGCAACACTTATTTTGAAGGTGCTTTACTGATAAAATCGGATAGATAATATGAAATATCTGCTCGATAAAATAGCCCTAACAGACAATCAATCAATATATTTAGCCTAAAATTTACTTTAAAAAATAAAAAATTGATTTATAGGGATTTAACAGTATCTTTGTCAAAATTAAATAGAATACAATGCAACAAGGAACAGTAAAATTTTTTAATGAAACTAAAGGTTTCGGATTTATCACACCTTCAAATGGCGATGCCGAAATTTTTGTTCATGCTTCAGGCTTAATCGATAACATTCGCGAGAATGATTCTGTAACCTACGACGTAGAAGAAGGAAGAAAAGGCCTAAACGCGGTAAATGTTAAAGTAGCTTAATAAAACTCAACACATAAATCGTAAAAAGTCCCGGTGCAAACCGGGACTTTTTTTATGCCTTAAAATTCCGTTTAAACTATTTAACAATCGGGCATCCCCAACCATCGTATGTGCCATTAAAATTTGCAGCACTTTCTGCTAAGTTTATGGTGCGCTCATTTATACTGTCATAATCTACCGGATCAAGAATGGTTAAATGCAGCATATACCGATAGTCGCCATCCGCTTTGGTATCTTTATTTCTAACCGTAAACCCACTGTCTTCAATACTGGCAACAAAATTTTCGCGGTCATCTTCTGTATTAAAATATAAATAATGATCTACCTGTCTGGGTTTATGATGATCATCACCATGGCTTTCCAGATTCATTAATACCTTTCGGTTGTGCATGGTTTGTAATTGCGCAGGAAGCGGATATAAAAAATCCAGGTAAACAGACCAGTGCGGATCTTCTTTTGTCCCAAAATCATACTCATAATTCGGGTAGTTGATCATTACATCTGCAATAGTTTTATCGTATAAAAATTGATTGTCGAAATAGAAATATAAATCACGGCTTCCATTAGAAGTCAGCCGGCCAATATATATGCTGTCGAATTTATTTTTTAGCTGTCCTGTCAAATGATCTTCAATTTCATAAAGCTTTTCACTCTCCTCGTTTGATGACAAACCATCTGCTCTCGGATCATTCATTTTAACTGAAACCCAGATCAGCACAGGTTTTTCAGCAACCGGAGCTATTTTTCTTATACCCAAATCAACCATTATAGATCCAAGCTGATGATCTACATTTGTAAAATAGGTATCCCAGTCTTCTGTATATTGAATCGGATTTTCCTTTTCAGGTTGTTTTTTATCTCCAAAGAATTTGTCAAAAAGTCCCATACTTATTTTTTATTGTTCATTAAAATCTAAACTTTAGCCTGCATACAAAGGCAATTAACCCAATGTAATTTTATTATTTCTATTTGGATATTTCAATTTTATTTAAGGATTTTAATTTTTCAGAACTTTCTTTTGATAACGGATTGTTCTTTAAATTAAGTTTTTTTAGGTTTTTTAGTTCTAAAAGTTTTTCTACCGGTAAATCTTTCAGGTCATTATTTTCTAAATCAATTTCTTCCAGGTTTTTAAGTTTCCATACGAAAGGAGGTAATTCCTCTAAATAATTATCCTTTAAAACGATTTTATAATAACTGTTTAGAACCTTTTCACTACTATAATTTATGTGATCAGCCATAACAGATAATGTTCCTGTTCTTTCTCCCGAAGGAGTTGTAATAGATTCTGGTGTTTTAACCGGATCAGCCTTTGAGGATAAAACTATAAAATCTTGTTTATCCGTTATTCTTTTGTTTAAATGAATTCCCAGAAATTTATCTGAAAAAGTATAAAGTGGAAGGATTAAAAATAAAACCCCTATTGTCCCCATCAGCAACCTTGAGCCATTATAACCTAGAATCTGCCTAATTATCTTGGTTTTCATTTTTTTAGGAATGTAATCTCTGTCCCACCCTTTTACCGATTTGTATATAAAAAACAAACCAGCAAATAACATTACAACTAAAAAAAGCATTAAAAAAGTTTTGAAATCCATTTTGTATTACATTTTATTTATTTGAGCTCCGTTTATTTTCAATATCTCTTGCTTTTACAATCTGAAAAAGCAAATCAATACAACAACGCCATGGTTTATAAGAATTGAATTATAGTGTTTTGGGATATTAAAAATTAAGGGAAGGGTTTAACCAAAAGACAGAGCGATTGTTAATTACCTTAAAAATATAAATTTTAGATAAAAAATGAAATTTTGGCTATAGAAAGTCCTGAATACGATTTCTGTTTTTCTTAAACAGGGCTTAGAATGTTTCTAAATAAATACTTTATCGCTGTTTTGTCATAATGCTTTATAAATTAAAACTATAATTAGATACTTTTGCAGAAAATAGTTATAAAATCCTAATCAAATGAGTGGTTTCGGAAATGCTCTTTCATCCTCAATCGGGAAGAAATTCATCATGGGTATTACAGGTTTATTCCTGGTACTTTTCTTGGTAGTACATTGTTTCATCAATGCGTTAATCTTTTTTAACGATGGTGGTTTAACTTTTAACATTGGCGCACACTTTATGGCCTCCAACTGGATTATCCGGGCAGGCGAAATAGTGTTGTTTATTGGTTTGCTTGCGCATATTTTTCAGGCGTTAAGGTTAACATTACAAAACCAAAAAGCACGGCCAGTTAAATATGCGGTAAACAATGGTAAAGCAAACAGTAAGTGGTATAGCCGCTCAATGGGCTTGCTTGGTACTTTATTGCTGATTTTCTTAATTGTTCACTTATCTAACTTCTGGGTAGTTTCCCGTTTTACAGGAATTCCTACGGTGGATGCAAACGGACATGAAGATTTGTATGCAGTAATGCGTGAAACTTTTAAAAACCCTTTAATTGTGTTGCTTTATACCTTAGCAATGATTTCTTTATGTTATCACTTATTACATGGTTTCGCTTCGGCATTCCAAACTTTAGGTTGGAACCACACAAAATATAACGGTATAATTAAAGGTGCAGGCGTTTGGTATTCTATTATTATATCAGTGCTTTTTGCAGCTATGCCAATCGCAGTCCACTTTGGTTTAATTAAATAATTTTAGCACGAAAGATATGTCAGATTTGAATTCAAATATTCCAGAAGGCGAATTAACCAGTAAATGGACTAAATTTAAGTCTTCTGTGCCGTTGGTTAATCCATCGAATAAAAGAAGTATAGAAGTAATTATTGTAGGTTCTGGTTTAGCAGGTGCTTCGGCAGCGGCAACCTTAGCCGAAATGGGTTATAAAGTTAAATGTTTTTGTTTCCAGGATTCACCCCGCAGAGCGCACTCTATTGCAGCTCAGGGTGGTATTAACGCGGCAAAAAACTATCAGAACGATGGCGATAGTACTTATCGCTTATTTTACGATACCATTAAAGGAGGCGATTACCGTGCCCGCGAAGCCAATGTGCATCGTTTAGCCGAAGTAAGTGCCAACATTATAGATCAGTGTGTGGCGCAAGGTGTGCCTTTAGCCCGCGAATACGGAGGCTTGCTGGATAACCGTTCATTCGGGGGTACACAAGTTCAGCGTACTTTTTATGCGGCAGGTCAAACCGGTCAACAGTTATTATTAGGTGCATACTCTGCTTTAGAGCGTCAGATTGGTATGGGTAAAGTAGAAATGTTTACCCGCCACGAAATGCTTGAAGTTGTTAAAATCGATGGTAAAGCCCGTGGTATTATTGCCCGTAACTTAATTACAGGCGAAATCGAGCGTCACTTCGGCCATGCAGTCGTATTAGGAACAGGTGGTTACGGAAACGTATTTTATCTTTCTACCAATGCAATGGGAAGTAACGTAACTGCAGCATGGAAAGCACACAAACAAGGTGCTTATTTTGCAAATCCCTGCTATACTCAAATTCACCCAACCTGTATTCCGGTTTCAGGAGATCACCAGTCTAAATTAACCCTGATGTCTGAGTCGTTGCGTAACGATGGACGTATCTGGGTTCCTAAAAAGAAAGATGATACCCGCAAAGCTTCAGAAATTCCTGAAGATGAAAGAGATTATTATTTAGAGCGTCGTTACCCTGCTTTTGGTAACCTTGTTCCGCGTGATGTGGCTTCGAGAGCTGCCAAAGAGCGTTGCGATGCAGGTTATGGTGTAGGTGCATCTAAACTGGCGGTTTATTTAGATTTTAAAGCCAATACAGAACGTTATGGTAAAATTGAAGCTTCTAAAGCGGGTAACCATAATCCTGATAAAGAAACCTGCATGCGTTTAGGTACAGAGGTAATTAAGGAAAAATATGGTAACCTGTTTGATATGTATGCACAGATTACCGGTGAAAATCCTTACGAAACACCAATGCGTATTTATCCGGCGGTTCACTATACAATGGGCGGGCTTTGGGTTGATTATAATTTAATGACAAGTGTACAGGGTCTATATTGTACTGGTGAGGCCAACTTTTCAGATCATGGTGCCAACCGCTTAGGTGCATCTGCGCTAATGCAAGGTTTAGCTGATGGTTATTTCGTACTTCCATACACTATTGGTGCTTATCTTTCTAAAGAGATTTCGGTAAAAGCGATTCCTACGGATCACCCTGCATTTGTGGAGGCTGAAGAAAGAGCAAAAGGTATTTTAGACAAACTGATCAACATTAAAGGAACAAAATCAGTAGATCATTTCCATAAACGTTTAGGACACATCATGTGGGAAAAATGTGGTATGGCCCGTAACGCAAAAGGTTTAAATGAAGCAATTCAGGAAATCAGAGCTTTACGTGAAGAATTCTGGAGTAACGTTCGTGTACCAGGTTCTTCTGATGAATTGAACACAGAACTAGAAAAAGCAGGCCGTGTGGCGGACTTTATCGAACTGGGCGAATTAATGTGTATTGATGCATTAAACCGTAACGAAAGCTGTGGTGGTCACTTCCGTGAAGAATATCAAACGGAAGAGGGCGAAGCATTACGTGATGATGAAAACTACGCTTACGTTGCCGCATGGGAATTTAAAGAAGGCGTAAACTTCGAACTGCATAAAGAAGAGTTGAAGTTTGAAAATATTAAAGTAGCACAAAGAAGTTATAAATAGTAGCAATACCTAAGTATTAAGGTTCAGGTATTTAGTGTCAGGATTACAAACGGTCTTGACAATGAATACCACCACCAGATACTAATATTTGATACTTAAATCTCAATATCATGAGTACAGGAAATATGAACTTAACGCTAAAAGTTTGGCGTCAAAAAAATAACAAAACCAAAGGTGCTTTGGTAGACTATAAACTTGCTGATATTTCACCTGACATGTCTTTTTTAGAGATGTTCGATGTGTTAAATGAGCAATTAATTAATAAAGGTGAAGAACCCGTAGTTTTCGATCACGATTGTCGTGAAGGGATTTGCGGAATGTGTTCTATGTTTATAAATGGCCGTCCGCATGGACCAAAAGATTTGGTAACAACCTGCCAGTTGCACATGCGTTCTTTTAAAGATGGCGATACCATTACGGTAGAACCATGGAGAGCTGCTGCATTTCCGGTCGTTAAAGATTTAACTGTAGATCGTTCTGCATTTGACAGGGTTATTGCTGCTGGTGGTTTTATTTCGGTAAACACAGGTAATGCTCAGGATGCAAACAATTTACCAATCCCTAAAAAACAAGCTGATGCTGCTTTCGAAGCTGCTGCCTGTATTGGTTGCGGTGCTTGTGTTGCAACTTGTAAAAATGCTTCAGCCATGTTATTTGTATCTGCTAAGATTTCTCAGCTGGCTTTATTGCCACAAGGTCAGCCAGAGCGTTATCGTCGTGTACAAAGCATGGTTGCGCAGATGGATGCAGAAGGTTTTGGTAACTGTACCAACACCGGAGCTTGTGAAGCAGAATGCCCTAAAGGAATTTCATTGGAAAACATCGCCCGTATGAACCGTGATTTTGCAACTGCAAAATTTATTTCAGAAGAAGAAGTTTAAAAATATTGCCTTCAATTGTAAACCCAAATCGCGAAAGCAGTTTGGGTTTTTTTATGCGCTTTTAAAAATTATATAGTAAGGCTAAATTAATGTTGTGAAGTTATTTTAGACAAATTATAATTCGTTTTGACCGGAATAATTCTATGTAAGCATATTAAATTCAGGCTTTGTTAAAAATTTTATTTGGCAAAATTTGTTTATCAATTAAAGTTTTAATAAATTTAGTGCTCCGAGACAGGAGAGAGAACATAAAACCCCGGCTATTTTA
Source organism: Pedobacter punctiformis (assembly GCF_027213715.1). Lineage (GTDB taxonomy): Bacteria > Bacteroidota > Bacteroidia > Sphingobacteriales > Sphingobacteriaceae > Pedobacter > Pedobacter punctiformis. The sequence goes on along the minus strand of NZ_JAPWGM010000008.1, from coordinate 31,349 downwards.
GCTGGGGTTTTGTGCGCTTAGGGTTTTAGCTTGCTTTTTATCCTGGATTTGAAAAGTTAACATTAATGTTGTACTTCACTCTTACAGGTTGCCCTTTAACCAATGCGGCGTTCCATTTTGGTGAGGCTTTAAAAACCCTTACCGCTTCTGCATCTGTTTCCTTTGAAAGGCTTCGCATAACCTGTATATTCGATAAAGATCCATCTTTTTCTACAATAAAGGCAAGAAATACCTTGCCCTCGGTTTTATTTTTTTTAGCAATTTCAGGGTATTTGATATTCTGCCCCAGATATTGATAAAACTGTTTTATGCCGCCCGGATAAGAAGGTTGCTTATCTACAGATACAAAATCATACACTTTTTTACCTTTAACTTGTGCGTTCGCAGAATTAAAAGACATGGTAATGCCCAGTAGGGCTAAAATGATTAGCTTTCTCATTGTTATAATTTTATGTTTTTTACTTAATTGGTTCTTTTCAGGAGTGTTTTGCTTTTTTTGGTGGTAATGATTACGACTCCATTCTTTGCGCCTTCGCCATAGGTAAGTACAGACTCCCCATTCTTAAGAACATTAATAGATTCTATATCGTCTGGTTTAATGTTTTTAATCGCTGCTTTTTCAGTTTCAATTCCATCAACAATATATAACGGACTATTTTCAAAGTTTACAGGAGAATTAAACCGGCGATAGTTTGTGTTTTCTCTGCTTTTTAAATTTCCCGGAATAGCTATTGCACCAGAAGTGATTTTAGGATCCGGAACGAAAATTGACTTTTCCGGGTCCGAATAACCGGACTTAATTTCCTTTTTCGTTTTAATTTCGATAACACCATTAAGTCCTTCTGCTCCAAATTTGGCTATGGCAGCTGTATCTTTCCAAATTTTAATGGCTTCAATGTTTTGCGGGTCGATATTAAACAGTGAATTTGTGCCTCTTACAAACTGTTTGTTGCCATCAATTATAACTAATGGTTTAAAATTATCTGATAATGGTCCTTCTCTTAAATTAATTTTAAATTTTTTGACAGAATCCGTTTGTTGTGCCATGCTATTTAAAGCAAAACCGGTAAAGAATACCGCAATCATCATTAACTTTCTCATATTAATTTAAATGGGTTAGCGTCCAATTGGTTCAACGGTTTCCAGCTTTCTAAATAAAAAATTTCCCATGGTGGCCTTGCTGGTGATCACAATTGCACCGTCTCTGGCTTTAGATCCATAAATACTAACGGCCGATTGGTCTTTAAGTACCGAAATGGAAGCTATGTTTTGAGGATTTATACTATTTAATACGGAGTTATCTGTTTGTACTTCCCCATCCAAAACCACTATGCCCTTATAATCTGAAGGGCCAATCGTTACTTTATCTGTTTTGTAAAGCAAATTAGGCACTTTAAAAGCAGACTCAGATTTACTTTTTTTGGATTCTATACTGTTGGTTAAAGAAAAATTAACATTGATATTAAACTTTACACGAACTGGTTTACCACCAGTATATCCGGGATTCCACTTTGGACTTCCCCCAATTACACGCAGTGCTTCTTCATCAGTGCCACTACCTAAACCACGGGTAATGGCCACATCACTAAGGCTGCCATCGGTTTCGACTATGAAACTTAAAAATACTTTACCACTAACATTATTTTCCTGAGCGGCTTTGGGGTATTTTATAGATTTGGATAAATACTCATAAAATTTAGTGATTCCGCCCGGAAACGTTGGCTGTTTATCGATAGAAACAAAGTCGTAAATCTTATTGTCTTTCTCTTCATTTTTAGGCGGCGTTTCTATTAAAATCGGTTCAGTAAGATTCTTTGAATGTTTCAGGTTTTTAGCTGAAACACTCAGAGGCGCTGGTGCATTTTTAACATGCTCAGCTAAAACTACTGAACTGCCTGCTAAAGGCTGGCTTACAATTTCCTGTACCATTTCAATGGGCTTTTCCATTGGAATTTGATCGGTAATGGAGATTAACTGCTTATTCTTGCGAATCGTTGCAGAAGAAAATACAATGAAAATGGCAAAAAGCGGAATAAAGATACCGTATTTTAAAATCGCTGCTTTTTTTGAAGGCTCTTTGTGAAGCATGTAAATTCTTTTTTTGATTAAAGATTTATCAAAAAAACCATTTGCAAGTGCATTTGGAGATATTCCGAAGGATTTACTTAGGATAAGCATGGCATATTCGGCTTTATCGCCCTGAAATTCTGCCGCCAGCTCGTCTGCTAAAAACTCGTGAATATTTTTAATGGCCTTTTTATAAAGATAAATAACCGGATTAATCCAGGCAATGATGCCCAGGATTTCAAAAAATAAAATGTCTGCAGTATGCCATTGTTTAATATGGGCTTCTTCGTGGATATCAATAATAGCTGTTTCAGGAAGCTCTGTATCAATAACTTTTTGACTAAAGAAGGAAAATGCAGAACCTGCTTTTGCTGTTTTAAGCAGTTTTTTAACAGTGAATAAATTGTACACTAACCTGCCCAGAAAAAACACAATACCCGCACAATAAATATAAACCAGTAAATTTCCCCAGTTAATGCCGGTTTTATTTTCGGTAACATTTGTTGCTTGTTGTAAAACAGCATCCCACTTTACGGTTGCATAAACCGATTGGGCTGCTTTTTGTTCTGTTAACCACTCCAGTCTTATAAATGGTATACAAAGTGATAAAATGCCTGCAGCAACCAGATAAATGCGGTTTAACGTAAAGTAGGTTTCCTTATCTAAAAGTAATTTGTAACAGCTGTAAAAAACAATTAAGTATAAGTTTACCTGGAGTAGGTAGTGGGCAAAACTCATCTTGGTCTATGTTTAATTTTATTGATCATTTTTAAAATCTCATCCACATCACTTAAATCCAGTTTTTCTTCTTTTACAAAGAAAGAGAACATGCTTTCTACAGAGTTTTCGAAATAATTTCCGAGTAGTTTTTCTGTTGCATGCCGCTTGTATTCTTCTTTACTGATCAGCGGATGATACTGATGCGCTTTGCCAAACGCTTCATGACCAACAAAACCTTTGGTTTCTAAAATTCTGATAATTGTTGAAACCGTATTGTAAGCCGGTTTGGGGATAGGTAGTTCATCAATTACATCCTTAACAAATGCTTTTTCCAACTGCCACAATACCTGCATAATCTGCTCTTCAGCCTTAGTTAAATCTTTAATTTCCATAATAATTGTATAATAATAAGGATAGGGAATATCGTTGCCCTGACTAAAACTAAAACTAATTATTTAGTTTTGCAAGTTTTTATGCAAAAAAAATGTCTGACTAAACTATTAGCCAGACATTTATCCTGTTAAAAAAGAAGCTTATGGTCTTGCTGGCTGCGCAGCAGGCAATTCTTTTCTAGGTATTTGAGCTTCACGCTGTGAAGTATTATAAACAAACGAAGCAATAATTGTAGCTGCTTGTTTTAAATCATCTTCAATAAGCCTGTCGTAAGTATCCTGGTTGCTGTGGTGCGTTCTTGTATTATAATCCATCGGATCCTGAATAAATTGAAACCCCGGAATACCTACAGCATCAAAAGCCTGGTGATCGGTACCTCCCGTATTGCTGGCCGTTATGGTTGTAGCGCCTAAATCATTAAAGGGTGCTAACCAGCTCTGAAAAATCGGACCGGCTGCAACATTACCCTGTAAGTAAATACCACGAATTTTTCCTGTTCCGTTATCTAAGTTGTAGTAAGCAGATACTTTTTTCTGATCAGGAGTTAGAGCCATGGTTTTAGGATCGCCAAAATGTTTTAGTACATAATTTCTGGATCCGAATAAGCCCTGCTCCTCCGAACTCCAAAGGGCAATTCGAATGGTGCGTTTTGGTTTAAAATCTATGGCTTTTAAAATACGCATGGCTTCCATCATTACGGTAGAACCTGCTGCATTATCTGTAGCACCTGTGGCGGCATGCCATGAATCAAAGTGACCGCCAATAATTACGACTTCATCTTTTAATTTTTTATCTGTACCGGGTATTTCTGCAATTACGTTGTAACCTTTAGGATCCTGATCGTAAAAAGAAGTTTTAACATCTGCTTCAATTTCTACAGGTTTGCCTGCACGTAATAAACGCAGTATGTGTAGATAATCTTCAGCTGAAACTTCTAATTCCGGAGAAACCGGTTTAGCATCCAAAGCATAAGAGGCACCGTTGCTGGTAAACAGGGTTCCTTGTCCGCCACGTGCGTAAGTTAAAATTAAACCTACTTTTTCTTCGGTTAGCATGGTAGAAATGGCCGCTCTAATTTCACGAAGTTTCATCATTTGAGCCATCATATTATTGCCATTGCCAGATCGCTGACGATCTCCGGCTGCCTGTGGTTTAGCCTCTGCCATTTTGGTTAAGGTCGTATCTGCATAGCGAACAAAATCAGGTTTAAGCCCGCTTTGTAAAGGATTGCCCTGATCCAGCATTACAATTTTGCCGGCCAGTTTGCCTTTGTACTTCGCTAAATCAGCAACACTGTCTGCTTTAATTAATATAACGTCAGATTTAATTGGCCCGTTGGTGCCAGGTGTCCATGCTTTTGGTGACGCGATAATGGCATGGTAATAAGGAAGCGTAGTTGCCGCATAATATTTATCAATCTGCCAGCCTTTACCAAAGGTACCCCATTCTTCTAAATGAGCATTTTTTAGTCCCCATTCTGTTAATTGTTTCACTGCCCATTCCTGTGCCCTCTTTAAACCGGGAGAGTTGGATAAACGCGGACCATTAACATCTGTTAAGTTAAAAGCAATATCCATCGCTTTTGAATTTTCTAATCCTTCTTTTCTGATTTTTTGAACAATGGCTGCATCTGGCGTGTCTTGTGCAAAAGCAGAAATATAAAAGGCAAAGGCTAATGCAGTTGCTGTAAATCTTTTAATCATACTTAATAATAGTTAGGTTATTTTTAAATATTAAAAATACGGTTTATGCTGTTTCCAATACATTTCTAGTAATATTTTTACATCGTTACCTAGTTGCATTTATATAAAAAATCCGATCCAAATAAATGGAACGGATTTGCCGTGAAAGATTGGAAATTCATTTTTTCAATCTTTTATTTTATACTTTTTCTGGATGCAATAAAATAACCGATAATAAAGAGTACAACAGCAAAGATTAAGCTGGTCCAAACCTCTTGCGTAAAAATTTCAAAGTCGGCAGGGTTTTTTAACTTCTTTACAGCAGTGCTGCTGCTTAACACTAAAGATGGATGACTGTACGGAATAAGGTAAGCATATTTCCAGCTAACATTAGCCGTTATAATGCCCATAATTGTTCCGACAAAGCCAATGCCCATTGGTTTTAGAAAGTCTGCCCAAACCAGGCTCAGAATAAACTGAATAGACAATATGCCCAGTGAAGAAAGAAACAGTTTAAAATAAAATTTGATCAACAAAACAGATGGGTCAAATTCATTTAAATTATATTTTGGAACCAGAACCTGTAATAAATGTCCGAATGCTAAGGTTAAAACAGCAAATAGAAAAAGACAGATAAATATGAGGATTACAGCATAAAGATATTTTGCTGTGTAGATGGAGAATTTGTTTAAGGGCTGTGCAAATAATGTTTTCCAGGTATCGTTTTTATGTTCAATATTGTTAACCGAGAAGGCCATGAAAATGACATAAAAAGGTAAAATAAGAACGCCCATTACACCTAAAGCGGCCCCAATGTAACGCAGCCATAAAAGCATGGGAGGGTAATGCATGGCCAATATTTTTTCTGAGCTGCTGTAAAAACCAAAAGTGATTAAACCACAAATAACAACAGGTAAAATTATGGCTGCCCAAAAGGCCAGGGTTTTTCTTGATTTGTAAAATTCGGAGAAAAGAGAGATGTAGAGTGAGCGCATAATTAGTTGTTTTTGGTAATGTCTAAAAATAAATTTTCAAGATCTTTTCTTTGCTGATACAGACTGCTAACCGTAAAACCATTTTGAATTAACAGGCTGTTTAAAATGCCACTGTCTTTTGCATTTGTAAAGGGAATCGTAATTCTTTTTTCAGTTTGCGCTGTAATACTGTAGCCAGCATTTTTTAAAAATTCGGATGCATTTTCTATGCGGTCAACCTCAATTTCAAGCATAGGTTTGCTCAGCTGATGAAGTTCATCAATGGTGCCCTGAAATAAAAGCTTGCCTCTGTTAATGATGCCTACATGTGTTGCTGTACGCTCAATTTCTGCCAGTAAATGGCTGGATACCAAAATGGTTTTGCCATGATTGGTTGCAAGATCGAGCATTAAATTTCTAATTTCGATAATGCCATTTGGATCAAGTCCGTTGGTGGGCTCATCTAAAAGTAGTAACTCAGGATCAGAAACCAGTGCAAGGGCAATGCCCAAACGCTGCTTCATACCCAAAGAATATTTAGAGGCTTTTTTATTAGCGGCTTCTGTTAGACCAACAAGCGCTAACATTTCATCCGTTTTGGTTTTTTTTATACCCAATAAAAGACAGCGGTTGTTTAAATTCTCTTTACCACTTAAATGCCCGTATATAGCAGGTTGTTCTACCAGTGCGCCAACTCTTTTTAATATGGCGATACGGTTATGATTGATTTCTTTGCCAAAAATAAAAACCTGATCGGAAGGCGATTTTAACAGGTTTAGTAATATTTTAATAGTCGTTGTTTTACCCGCTCCATTTGGCCCTAAAAAACCATATATGCTTCCTGTAGGAACCTGAAGTGATAAATCTTTAATAATGGGTTGGTTATCAAAATTAAAATTTAAACCAACCGTTTCGATCGCGTAATTATTCATGGGTTCTATTTGAAAATGGCTGTTGCCTGTTTCACTATAGCGCCTGAAGTTTTTGCTGGTTTCACAACGATTTCTCCATCATTATTTTGATTTGTATTGATTGTTAAGGTTAAAACAATCATCATAAATACAGGTAATAATAAAAGTAAAAATGGCGAGGTATTAGCTAACTTTTTCATGTCGTTTTGTTTTGATGATTCAAAGAAAGACAAGAAAATCAAGCTGCTAAAATCTATTATACCAAGTGTTAAAGAATCTAGATCAACAGACATTTTTGGCGTTTGTCGATAAATTTCGCCAGATGGACCGTTCGTAGAAAAAAAAAGCCAGTTGGTAGATTGTTTTATCTTTATTTTGAAAGTTTAGCTATTTTGGAAGCATGAAAAAAAATAGGGGAGTACTACTGCTCCACGGTTTATTCTGGAGTGTAATGCTGTTATTGATCATCATAGGAATTTTCCTTGATGAAGAGAAATTTAATGTTAAAGATTTTTTTTATGGTACAGTTATATTCGGAATAATTAATATCTCTTTATTTTATATTAATTATATTATTCTCATCCCACAGCTTGTGGAGAAAAAGAAACGTTATTTTATTTATGTACTTATTTTTATCGTACTACTCGGCTTAGTTCCTTTACTTAAAACAACATTAACAATATTATTTAGAGATCATGTTTTTGTTAATTTAAAAAATAGTAAGAAGCCAGAGCTCACAGTAACTACCTATTATTTTGCTCAGGTATTTATTTGTGGTTTCTTTTTAGTTTCGAGTTGCATTATAAAATTTACTATAGATTGGTTTAACAGTGAGCGAATACAGCGCAACCTGGAATCTGAACGCCGCGAAATGGAACTGCAGTTCCTGAAATCTCAGCTAAACCCACACTTTTTATTCAATTCACTTAATAATATCTACTCTTTGGCTTATCAGAAATCTGATAAAACCGCTGATGCCATTATGAAGCTCTCGGAAATTATGCGGTACATGATTTATGAAAGTAATACCCCAACGGTTTCTTTGAGTAAAGAGGTAGATTATTTAAAAAGTTATATTGAGCTTCAAAAAATAAGATTCAAAGATGGCGCTTATGTAGAAATGAATCTTAACGGCGAAATTGACGATCAGAAGATTGTGCCTTTAATGTTGATCTCTTTTGTTGAAAATGCTTTTAAACATGGTGTTGTTAACGATCCGGAAGAACCGATTAAAATAAATATTATTGCCAACCAGAAAATTTTGCACTTTAGCGTGATTAATAAGAAGAACCAGCAAAATAAAGATGCGCAAGGTGGCGTAGGTTTACCTAATGTAGAACGAAGATTACAACTGATATATCCGGACAGATATAAATTAAATGTTGTAAATTCGGCTACGCATTACAACTGTGAACTGATGATTGATATTTAATTAACAATCACTATATAAAACTGACCATAAAACTTTCCTTAAATGAACCTAAACTGTATTGTTGTTGATGATGAGCCTTTAGCGCTTGATATTTTAGAAGATTATATTTCTAAAGTACCATTTTTAACAATGGTTAAGCGATGTGAAAATCCTATTGAAGCTTTACAGGTTGTACAGGCCGGGGGAGTAGATTTGGTTTTTCTGGATATACAAATGCCAGAATTAACCGGGATACAGTTTTTAAAAATTGCCGGAAATAAATGTCATTATATTTTAACCACTGCCTATCCTGAATATGCACTGGAAAGCTACGATCTTAACGTATCCGATTATTTATTAAAACCGATTGCCTTTGATCGTTTTTATAAAGCAGTAGAAAAGGTACACAATCAATTTAAACCTGTTGAAGTCGCTGCAAGTCCGGCACAACCTATTATTACACCTGCTCCTTTTTCTGGTTCAGCAAACCCGGTTCAGGATTTTATCTTCGTAAAAACAGAACATAAAATACAAAAAATCTATCTGCACGACATTTTATACATTGAAGGCTTAAAAGATTATATCTCCATTTTTACTAAAGATGAGCGCATTATTACGCTACAGAGCATGAAAAAAATGGAAGAGGCTTTACCTCAGCGGCAGTTTATCCGTGTTCACAAATCTTATATTGTAGCCGTTGATAAAATAGAAAGTATAGAAAGAAGCCGCATTACCATTAACAATAAAATTATCCCGGTAGGCGATACATATCGTGATGAGTTTTTTAAAGTAATTGGCAATAAAAATATCTGATCGAAAAGGCGAAGTTAAGGATATCCGATTCAGATAATAAGAATAGTGTAAGAGTTAACTTAATGGCTGATTCAGAATTTTTCTGATTGCTGTTTCAATTTCTAATGTAATCTCATTAGCCGATTGATCAGCAGGCTCTATTGGTTTTAAAACCGTCCATCTTAAAGCATGACCTGTAGTGAGTGGAAACATTCCGAAGCGAACGATTTTCCACGAATTTTCAATAGCAACGGGTACAACAAGTGCGTTCGGCGCTGTTTTTAATAAAGTTGCTATACCACCAAACTGAAAGGTTTTTAATTTTCCATCTTTAGCTCTGGTACCCTCCGGAAAAATCACAGCGCTCCAGTTGTTGTCCTTCATTCTTCTGCCCAGCTTGATAATTTCCGAAATGGCCTGTTTATTATCTTTCCGGTCAATATTTGCCCCGCCACCCAATCTAAGGTTTATCGAAATAGAAGGAATGCCTTTGGTTAATTCTATTTTGGAAATGAATTTTGCATGATGTTTACGTAAAAACCAAATTAATGAGGGAATATCGTACATGCTTTGGTGATTGGCCGCAAATATGATTGGTCTGTCAGTCGGTAAATCGTGTTCGTTTTTAAAGCTAACCGAATTCAGGAGAAAAATTTGGCAATAAGTAAGGAAAAAATTAAGCACATCAACGGAAACCTTATGCGCTTTGTAGCCAAAAAACTTATGACAAATCCATTGTATTGGGTGAAAGACGCAAAGTGTTAATCCAAAAAAGAAATAAAATACTGGGCTTAAAATGTATCCGAAAAACTTGCTCATTTTTGTATTGAAATTTGGCAAATGTAAGAATTACAAATCACCGTTTAAAATCATCAGCTTTGCCTTTAAAATTGCAGCAACACTCATCGAGTCTGTAATTTCTCCTTTTAAAACCATTTGATAAGCTTCCTCAAAAGGGATTTTCTTTACAATAAGTTGTTCCGTTTCTTCAGGCATGGCTATACCCTCAATCAAATCTGTGGCTATATATAAAATGGATAATTCATCGCTCACCGAGTTTGATAAATGCAGGCGTTGAATTTCTTTCCAGTTTTTGGCACTTAATCCGGTTTCTTCCAGTAATTCTCTCCTTGCACTCTCCAGCGGATCTTCATTTAACGGACCGCCACCCTCAGGAATTTCCCAGCTATAGGCTTTTAAAGGATACCGGTACTGTCCAACCAGCCAGGTATTATAATTTCCGTCAAGTGGCAAAATGCCTATGGCATAGTTTTTAAAATGAATTTCTCCGTAAATACCTTTGCCTCCGGATGGGTTTATTACCTGATGCTCGGTAAGCTTTATCCAATTGTTATCGTATTTAATTTCGCTTGATAAAGTTTGCCAAGGATTAATTTCTTCCATGCCGCAATATATAAAATATGGCCGAAGCTTAGTGAACTAGTGGTGGTGGAATTTTGGTTTTTGCGACTTTGGTAAAACGGTAGTTCAAACTAAAAGTAACGTTTTGCGTATTGTTCGTAGAGATGTTTTCCAGTCTGAAATTTTCACCTTCATTAAAAAAAGTATTACTTCTGTCGCCAAAAATATCATTTACGGTTACCCTGAAATTTAACCTGTTAGAGAAAAACATTTTGCGGGCAGAAAAACTTGTTGTTGCAGAACCTTTATTTCTGCCCTGTGCATTGGCATTGTTGGCATAATTCAGGTTAGATTCAAAGGCTGTTTTATAGGGCAACTGCATCGAAAATCCAAGGCTTCCTCTTACACTAATTCCATCCCGGTTTAGCGAATTGTTTATTTTTGAGGTGTAATTACTCTGGATCACACTGAAATTTCCGTTGGTCGAAATTTTATTGGTTGGCCGGTAATTTCCGATTAAGATTAAAGCCAAAGAATTATTAGTGCCCACATTATCAAATGTTGTTTCAGATCGGGCAACATTAGTTCCTGGCGTAAGTGTTACTGTTCGGTACCGCTCAATCACTCCTCTGCTGGTCGAATAAGAAAGTCTTGGCGTAAAAGACCACTTTTGCCCAAAAGCACCAAAACTAATATCCATTTGATGGGTATAAGAAGGGGATAAATTTGGATTTCCGTAGGAAATATTTAAGGTATCTACATTGTTGACTTGTGGGTTGAGTGCATTTTCTCTCGGTCTGTTTATACGAATGCTGTATGTTGCACCGAAGTTATATCTTTTCCGGAAAAAGCGGTTTAAAGAAAGATTAGGAAATAAACTTAAGTAGGGGTTAACGTGGTAATTTTGCCCTGTAGAAAGATCAAAATTTACGTTAGTCAGCTCGGCTCTGAGACCTGTTTTTACACCCCAACCGTTGTTGCGGTAATTATATGATGCATAACCGGAAAAGATATTCTCCTTATAAAAAAACTGATTGGTTAATTTTGCATTGGTTATAAATTGCTGCGTATTGAAATTGAAATTCTCTACCAACAAATCATTATCGTTTTTTCTGTAATTATAGGCCAGTCCAAGTTCAAGACGATCCCGCTTTTTAAAAACAGGCTTATCGTAATCCAGGTTAAAGTTTAAACCCTGATTTCCAACATCATTATTGTTTTGCTGCAGCGTAGGCACTGATGTGGCCAAAGGAACGTAGGTTGTACTGTACAATCTCTGATCAATATTGCCACTTGTGTTGAAAGTTAAACCAACACTTAGTTTACCTCCGCTGGTATCTGTTTGTAAGTTATAATCGGCATTAAAAACAAAGTTATTGCTGCTCCCATCACCTGTATTTAGCTGATTGCGTAATCTTTTTTCCAGTAAGGATTCATTTAGATAATGTAACTCATTACTGGAGTTTGTTGTTGAGTTATTATGGTTGTAATTGGTTGATAAACGCAGGTTTTGTTTTGGTGTAATGTCCCAGTCAAGGCCTAATCTAAAATTTGAACCTTTGTTTTTATTTTTATACCGGCCATACTGATCGTAGTAAAACGTTGTATCCGGAAAGAAATTCTCCCGGTAATTATGATTATTTCCTTTGCCTGTATTAAACCGATAGGCTCCACTACCATTTACAGAGAAAGATTTGCCCCGATAAGAAGCATTTGCATTGGTATTGCCATTTCCCTGCAAACCTGCTGCTACTCCAATATTGCCATTAAAACCAATTTTGAAACCTTTTTTCATCACAATATTGATGATTCCTTCACCATCACCACTATATTTTACAGGTGGATTGGTTAAAACCTCTATCTTTTCAATTGCATCCGAAGGTAAAACATTCAGCAGGTCGGCTATGTTTGAAGTCATGTAATCAGATGGCTTGCCGTCAATAAAAATACGGGTACTTTTCTTTCCGGCTATCGTTGCATTGCCATCAATATCAACCTGAACCATAGGAACATTTTTGAGCAGGTCGTTTGCTGTACTTCCTTCTGCCAAAAGAGTGGAGCCTACATTATAAGTTACCCCGTCTGCTCCAAATTCTATTGCTGGTTTTTGCACGGTTATGGTTACTTCCTGCAACGAGTTTTGCTCCGAACTTAACTTTAAGTTTCCCAGGTTTTTATCGTAATCTTTTTCGGTGATGGTAATTCCATTCACAATAAGCGGGGCATAACCCACAAAACTTATCTTTATTTTATAATTCCCGGCTTTTAGGTTTTTAATGCTAAAAAAACCATTTTCATCCGTTGCGGATGTATGTATGGCTTGCTCGGACCCTTCAGTATAAACAGAAATTACAGCCGACGGGATAGACAATCCACCCACTTCTTCAATTACTCTTCCACTAATTGTACCTTTTTCAGCGGCAGGGGCAAATGAGCTGCCCAACAGGATCAAGGAAAAGAGTAAGATATAAAGCAGTGTTGTTTTCAAAGTTTAATAATAATTAAAAAGGCCACTTAAAATAAATTTAAGCGGCCTGGTAAAAATTAGAATGAACCTTCATCAGGTCTGTTATCCTGCTGATCGTCTGTTTTTTTAGTTTTCTTAAAGTTAAATGTACTTTTCCCGAAACGGTATGAGAATGTTAAGTTTCCCATTGTACCCTGCATGCGGCGGGCAAAATCTACATTGGTATAATCATCATCTGTAGTCATGCTCCATTTTCGGCTATTAAAAATGTCTCTCACATTAAAGCTAAGCGAAGCTTTTTTATTAGGAAAATCGTATTTGGCACCACCATCTATTCCATACATTGCATTACGTTTACCCTGAGCCATTACTTCTGCAGCTCTGTAATCTCCACGCATTTGAAGGGAAACATTTTTAGCCACAGTCAGGTTTCCGGTCAGGTTTGCATTCCAGCTAAAACCACTGCTGTTTGGAATGTTGTATCGGGCATCACCAGCAAATTTGCTTTGATATACGTTAACATTGGTTGTAAAACTTAGTGTTTTAATTAGATCAAACCGGCCAATTAATTCTAAACCACTATTAATCTGATGGCTTAAATTTTGAGGCGTTGTGGTAAAGATTCCGTTTACAGGAATGCTTCTTACTCTTTGAATCACATCATTGGTTTGTCGGAAATATAAACTGGAAGTTAGTGTTATTTTTTTCCAGTATTTACTGTAACCCAATTCAAACGAGTGCACATCTTCCGGCAATAAATTCGGATTACCAGCTCTATAGTTTAAGCGGTCAGAAACATCTAAAAATGGGTTTGTATCCCAGGGCCGAGGGCGATTAACACGTCGTGTATAACTTAATTGTACTTGCTGATCGCCTTTTAATTTTTGAGTTAAAAATACACTTGGGTACAATCTTTTATAAGCAATTTTACCATCAGTACCGGTTAATACATTACCGGTATAGCCATTTAAATGAGTGTTTAGTTGGGCATCTTCTGCTCTTAAACCAATTTGGTAGCCGAAATCTTTAATCTGGTTTTGGTAGTTTAAATACAAGGCATGTACCTGATCTTTACTTTCAAAATCATTGGTTAGTTTAGTGTTTTGTACATAAACATTAGTTGCATTTAAAATGGAATCCGCATACTGGCTGTTGTCACCTAAACGAATCTGGCTCCGGTATCCGGCTTCAACTTTACCTGCCTTTCCTACAGGTACGCTATAATCTAGCTGAATATTGTAGTTTGTGTTGTTCCCGGTATTGTTGGTGCGCTGCAAGCTCTGGTTCAGGTTTACGGCATTTCCATTTAAATTAGTGACATTGCTGTTGTAAGTTTGAAAATTGTCATTGTCGCCATGCGAATAACCAAAATTAAAAGTTAGTTCTTCTTTGGGTTTCTTAAGCTTCTGGTTAAAATCCAGGTTTAAATCATAACTGTTTCCTCCACCCGTATTTTTATTATTGGTATAACTGTTTAAAACAGGATTCCTGCTTGAGTTTAACTGCCTGATATCGGTAAGCTCATCGCGATCATTCTCTCTGGAATTGTAACTGCCTGATAAGCTTATAACACTTTTTTGAGTAAGGTAATAGTCTAATCCGGCTTTAACATTATGCCCTTTATCTAAGGAAGTAGAGCTTGTATTTTGATTTGCAAATACCGTACTATCTGTTGGCTTTTTATAAAAAATATCCTGATAACCACCGCCAACACGATTGCCATAACGAAAACTATAATTTCCATAAAGATTTACCTTACTGTTTTGAAAACTCAGGTTGGTATTGGCATTATAATTATCACGGTTTCCGGCAGTTACCGCTGCGGAGCCATTAAAACCCAGCTTAGTATTTTTCTTTAATACAATATTAATAATGCCCGACTGACCTTCTGCATCGTATTTTGCTGATGGATTAGTAATTACTTCAACACTTTCTATGGAGCTTGCCGGAATAGACTGAAGAATTTGCGCTACATTTCCACCTGCAATTAATGAAGGTTTACCATCAATTAAAACTTTTACACCGGTTGAACCCCGCAGACTTACATTTCCATCGATATCAGTAGAAACTGACGGTACATTTTGCAATAAATCTCCTGCCGAGCCGCCTTCACTCACTAAACTCTGATCTACCGAAAAAACCTTTTTATCGATGCCCATTTGCATCGTTGCCTTTTGCGCCGTAACGGTAACCTCACTTAATACATTTCCCTTTGAAGCATTCATTTTAATGTCCCCAAAATTTAATGTACCTGTACTTGCGGTAATGACTACATTATCTCTAACCATGGTTTGATAGCCAACGTAGCTAATTTTAAAAGTAAATGTTCCAGCCGGAAGGTCAGCCATTACAAAAGCACCATTTACATCCGTTTGTGCAACTTTTACATTGGCCTTTGTGGTTTTGTTAATTAATATTGCCGATGCAAACGGGATGGTTTCCTGTGTTTGGGCGTCTTTTAATGTGCCGGTAATTTTTGCTTTTCCGCCGGTTTGTGCCAGTAAGTTAAATGATATACAAAAAAGAAGAAGGAATATTTTTATTGTTTTTGATTGAAGTATTCTCATTAAATATTAAAAATTTGTGTGTTTTTGTAAAGGGAGACAAAGTAACGGCTTGGAAGTTTAAAAAAACTGCCGTAACTATTTTATTACAGCAATTTCAGGGTAATATTTTTGTTGGGTATTAAAACCTGAATAAATAATATTTCAAGCCTTAATAATCACATATTTATCTTCCTGGAAAAGCAAATGAATAATGACACAATTTTGCCAGAATAAGCTGTTTGTAAATGTTACTTTTGCCTTATCATGAGTAAAAAAATATTAATTGTTGATGATTTGCATCCTGCCTTTAAAGAGCAGGCCATAGCGCTGGGCTACGAAGTTGATGACGAACCTTTAATTACCAGACAGCAAACTTTAGATAAAATAAAGGATTATGCTGGTATTGCAGTTAGAACCAAATTTAGAATAGACGCTGAAATTTTTAATGCCGCACCTCATCTAAAGTTTGTTGCCCGTGCAGGTGCAGGTTTGGATAATATCGATGATAAAATTGCTTTTGAACGCAATATTCAATTAATTAATGCACCCGAAGGCAATTGCGATGCCGTTGGCGAACATGCGGTTGGTTTGCTTTTATCATTAATGAATAACTTTCGCAGAGCAGATATCGAGATCAGAAATGGCATTTGGGATCGTGAAGGGAGTCGTGGTTACGAACTTAAAGGTAAAAAAGTTGGTATAATAGGTTATGGTTTTATGGGCCAGAGTTTTGCTAAAAAACTTGCTGGTTTTGAGGTTGATGTTATGGCGTATGATAAATATAAAACCGGTTTTAGTGATGCTTTTGCCCGCGAGGTAAGCATGGAA
This sequence comes from Pedobacter punctiformis, assembly GCF_027213715.1. Lineage (GTDB taxonomy): Bacteria > Bacteroidota > Bacteroidia > Sphingobacteriales > Sphingobacteriaceae > Pedobacter > Pedobacter punctiformis. Next base: position 15,196 of record NZ_JAPWGM010000008.1, on the reverse strand, counting down.
GAAATTGTGAAACATAGTGATGTATTAAGTTTGCATATTCCACTTACTACCGAAACGAAGCAAATGGTTACAGATGAATATTTTTTCCACTTTAAAAAACCTATTTTCTTTATTAATACGGCCAGGGGAGAAATTGTTAATACATCAGCAGTACTTAATAACCTTAAATCAGGAAAAATTTTAGGCGCAGGTTTAGATGTTTTAGAAACGGAAAAATTTCCAGCACTTGGAGAACAAAGCTGGTATAACGACTTAAAAATAAATGATCAGGTAATTTTAACCCCACATCTGGGCGGCTGGACATTTGATTCTTACCGCAAAATTTCGGAAGTGCTGGCAGAGAAACTGAAAAATATCTAATGCATAAATTTCTCTATCTATTTTGGGCTTAATTTCTTAAATTGGCTATACAATTCTAACTAATTATATCATGCCGAAAGATCATCTATACAAAACTACTGTAACCTGGACGGGTAATAAAGGTTCAGGCACAATGGATTACCGTTCATACGATCGCGATTACATTATTTCTGTTAATGGCAAAGCCGATATTTCAGGTTCGTCCGATTCAGCCTTTTTAGGAGATAAATCAAAATACAATCCTGAAGATTTATTACTTTCTTCTATATCGAGCTGCCACATGCTATGGTATTTGCATTTATGCTCGAAGAATGAAATTGTAGTAATTGATTATAAAGATGATGCAACAGGCATTATGGAAGAATTGGCGGATGGAAGTGGCAAATTTAAAGAGGTTACTTTACATCCTGAGGTTTTAATAGCAGATAAAGCGCATTACGAACTGGCTAACGCTTTACACCATGAAGCCAATAAAATGTGTTTCATTGCTAATTCACTTAACTTTCCGGTTAAACACGAACCAAGTTGTAAGGCCGAAAACAGTTAACCGTTTTCAATTAATAATTTTCAGTTGACGGTTCTTCATATTGAAAACCGTCAACTGAAATAATAGTAGTTTTAAAATTATTTAAGCTCGTAGCTATTGTCTTTTGGTGTAGCATCCATAAAGATTCCTCCATCAATAGCAATACTCTTCATCGCTTTCCCATTATTTTTAATCACTACTGAAGCTGTTTTTAAATTGTTCTTCCATATTGCCGGGGTATAATGAATCCGGTCTGATTTTCCATCTTCATAGGTAATAACCAGATCAAAAGGAATTGCAAAACCACCAACATTTTCTACCGTAGCAGGAGAGTTGGCCATTTTCATTTTAGTATAGTTTAACTTTAAATCAATATAGTTGTTGCTGAAAAACCAGTTGTTAAAAAACCAGTTCAAATTTTGGCCTGAACCACTATTCATTGAGTTGAAATAATCCCATGGAATTGGATGTTTCCCATTCCAGTTGTTCATATAAGTGTGTAAAGCCTTTTTAAATAAATCATCTCCAAGCATATCTTTTAAGGCTAAATATGATAGCGAAGCTTTACCATAAGAGTTATTTCCATAACCTGCACCCGAAACCTGATCAGACATAGAAATAACCGGCTGATCTTCTTCAGCAGATTTATCATTGATGTATTGATTAACCCTGAAAGATTTATAAAATTTATCCGCAGCCTCTTTACCATGCTCTGCAATACCAATTAAATATTCAAAAGTTGTTGCCCAACCTTCATCCATGTACGCATAACGGGTTTCGTTTATCCCCATGTAAAATGGAAAATAGGTATGTGCCACTTCATGATCCTGTACTAATTGCGCAAACACCGGATCGCCAAAGTTAGAATCGTTTACCATCATTGGATATTCCATGTCTGCAAATCCCTGAAAAGCAGTCATTTTGGAGAATGGGTAGGGAACACCAGGCCAGTTGTTTGAGAACCAGGCTAAAGCATAGATGTTATTTTTTACAGAGTTGATAAAATCTTTACCTGTAGCACCATTGTAAGCTGCTTGTGCACTCGCTCTGCGGTTGGTTTTTGAATCTACAACCACACTTGCTGCATCCCATAAATAATGATTACTTAACGCAAAGCACACATCGGTAATGTGGTTAGCCGAAAATTTCCAGGTATTCCAGTCGTTTTGCAGGGTAACTTTTCCATCTTTTAATTCTTGCTCAGTGGCAATATGCATAACCTCATCGCTTAAATAAGATTTTTTTAAACGGGCAGAAATCTCCGGTTGAAGAACTTCATCAGGGTTTAAAAAATCACCGGTGGCATAAACAACATAATTTTTAGGTGCTTTAACTGAGAAAACATAATCGTTGAAATCATTATAAAACTCTGCCCTATCGGTATGCGGAATTCTGTCCCATCCGTTGTAATCATCATAAACAGAAATGCGTGGGTAGCTATAGGCCGCATAAAAAGAATTAGGGTCTATTTGTCCCTCACGACCACTTTCTTTTGATAAAGGATAATCCCAGTCTATTTTTACAGTAATTTTTGTGCCTGGAGCCAAAGGTTTTTTTAGCTTTACATTACCAACAGTTCCCCAGTTTTTACTATCTACTTTATATACCTCGCCATCCACAGAAAATGCCTGGATATTTAATCCTGTGCTTAAAAAATCTTCACTTACGCCACCACCTCTAGGAGAAGTTGGTTTATGCAGGTTGTTTACAAAACGGATGGCCAGGTTTCTTAAAGTATCTGTACTGTTATTGCTGTATACAATTTCTTCCTTACCACTTACTATTTTGGTTTCGGCATCAACGGCAAGCTCCATATTATATTTGCCGTGGTTTTGCCAATAGTTTTTACCGGGTTTCCCGTCATAAGACCGGGTGCCTTTATCATACGCAGCCTTAATGTTTCGCGGCATGTAGAGTGACTGAGCAAAGATGCTTCCGCTGGCTAAAAATAGAACCACCGATAGAGAGAATAACTTCTTCATGATTTTTTTTGTGAATAATTTAAAGCTAAGCTAAATAAAAATGAGCGAATGTTTTAAACTGTAAGCCGAAAGTTATTGCATTGTCTTAAATTAATAAACCTGATATCAGTGTAAAGCCCACAGCGTAGCGAGGACTTGCAACGTTAGCAGGAGCACATTTTTAAAAAGGTTACAGGCGCTGCTTTTCTAAATATTGGATTAACAATAACAATTTGGAAATTAACGTTTGTGGCTTTTGGCTTCAGGAAGCCCCGCCCTTTGCTAAGTCCAGGTGAAGAATCGGGGATACCGCTGTTGGTCGGGTTTATTTAATAAGCGGTAGCGCGCCTTTCAAATGCTTATCCGTTTAGTCTTAATAAGATTCAAATCTGTTTCTTTTTGATGGTTTAGCAGGAGATAAACCTAAAAACATGATTATTTATTTGCTTTTGTAATTTCAGCATTTTATCTTCGTTATAATTGAAGCAAGACTATGTAGGCCTAAAGCCGATGTAGTCTTGTTTGTTTTTTATAGGATTACATAAAAATTAATTGAGCAATGACAGAGGTAACATACTATACCCAAGAGGGTTTAGATAAACTAAAAGAGGAAGTACATTATTTAACTACCACCGGCCGTCAGCTAATATCTAAAGCAATTGCTGAGGCGAGAGATAAGGGTGATTTATCGGAAAATGCAGAATACGATGCAGCCAAAGAGGCGCAGGGTTTGCATGAAGCTAAAATATCAAAGTTGAAAAATACACTTGCTAACGCACGTTTAATTGATGAATCTAAACTGGATACGTCAAAAGTACTTGCATTATCAATAGTGAAAATTAAAAATGTTAAAAACGGGGCTACCATGACCTATCAATTGGTTGCTGAAACAGAGGCCGATTTAAAAACGGGTAAAATATCGGTGAAATCTCCTATTGCACAAGGCTTACTTGGTAAATCGGTTGGAGAATTTGCCGAAATTGAAGTTCCTGCAGGTAAAATGCAGTTTGAAGTTTTAGAAATCTCCAGATAAGGTAAAAGGCGAAGAGTTTAAGGCTTAACGGGCTGCTCTTCGCTATGAAAACCCTAAGCTTTATACCTTTAACCTTACACTTTAAATGACTATATTTTCAAAAATTGTTGCCGGCGAAATCAGTGCTCATGTAGTGGCTGAAACGGTAGAATATTTAGCTTTTTTAGATGTTCAGCCTTTAACGGCCGGACATGTACTGGTTATTCCTAAGATCGAAACAGATTATATTTTCGATATGGAAGAAGATTTATATGTTGGATTATGGATGTTTGCCAAAATTGTAGCCAAAGGATTGAAAATTGCTTTTCCTTGTAAAAAGATAGGCGTTTCGGTTATTGGTTTAGAGGTTCCACATGCACATATTCACCTGATTCCGATGAATAATGTGAGTGACATGAATTTTAGTAAAGAAAAACTAAGTCCAACACCCGAAGAACTGGCAGAAGCTGCTGCAAAAATCAGAGAAGCCTTGCTTGGTCAATAAAATAAAAACCGGCAGATTTATAATCATGCCGGTTTTCTCAATTTCTGATTGCTAAATCAGAATCCCCCAAACCTACCTGCCAGATAAAGAATTTAATTTACAGGTGCTGCAATACTCGTTGGTGTAAGTACAGGCCAAACGGTGCCAATGCCGCCAACGGTGATGCCTTTATTATCGCCCCTTTTAGTATCAGAGCCAAAGTAATAAAGCGGCCAACCCTTGTAAGTCATTTGTTTTTTGCCAAAAACATCAATCACACTAATTTGATCTTTGGTAATGACCGATGGCAGCTCTTTAAGTTCTGCCTCGTAAACCGGCCAGATGGAATTGTTGCTTAAATCGGGTTTGGTATAGGTGTTTTTATTGCTTTTGTCGGGTCCATAAGCATACAGTGTTCTGCCTTGCGCATCGGTAAAGTAATTCGTATTTCCGGTACCTTCTGCATAAGTGCTGGTATAAGATTTTCCATTGGCACCTACAAGTTGTGCATTGGCAAGCATTAATGAATAATCAGGCTTGGCAACAAACCAAATTCCGCCAACACCATCACCTTTTACATCACCCGCAGCCGCATCGTTTTGATAATAGTATAAAGGGTAACCCCAGTAAGTACTTTGTTTACGCCCATCGGTACGCGTAACTTCGCCAACCTCGCTTGCATTTACTCTGGTGTCGCTACTTAAATCGGCAGAATAATATAAAGGCCAAACGGTTTCACAACCGCCTGTGCAGGTGGGTATGCCGGCCGCATCAGAAGAGAAGAAATAAAGGGTTTTACCAGATTTATCAGTGATGATTGTTCCAAATTTGGCATCTGTAGCCAGCTGAATGCCCTTTTTTTCAGGGGTTGGTACAATTGGCGTTTCGGGATCCATCGCACTTTTTTTTGAGCAGGAAACCGTAAATACTAAAGCCAGGCATAGCGCAGGCAATAAGTTTTTTTTGAAGTAGACTAACATGATTTTATTTCGGTTTTAAAACTGTTTATGCCCCTATTACGTCTGCATTTTGAAATAGGTTGCCTGCATTTTTTTAATTTTATTAGCTTAAATTTGATCAAACGAGAATCGTCAAACTAAACCGATCAATCCGAAAAAAAATATTTTTTATTCAGGCAACCTTTTATAATTCTAAACCGTAATGTGTTTCGAAAGGAGAACATGTTGACCACTAATCGCGATGGTGAAACTATAATATTACAGCACATTCAAGGATGCACACGAAATGAAAGAGAGAGTCAGCAGGCACTTTATAAACATTTCTATGGCTTTGCCATGGCCATTTGTTTGCGTTATGCAAATAACCGGTCTGACGCGTCAGGAATATTAAACGATGGATTTTTTAAGGTATTTACCAATATTGCCAAATATGAAGAAAATAAGCCTTTTAAGCCCTGGTTAGGAAGGATTATTACGAATACTGCGATCGATCATTATAGGGCTAATTTGAAGTTTTCTGATCACCTGGATATTAACGACCACGAAGATATTATACAGGAAAATACGGTTTACGATAAACTGGCTTATAATGACCTGCTCTTACTCATCCAAAACTTATCTCCCGCGTACCGTACGGTATTTAATCTTTATGCTATCGATGGATATGGACATGAAGAAATTGGCCAAATGCTGAATATATCTGCCGGTACTTCAAAATCCAATTTATTTAAGGCAAGACAAAAATTACAGGAGATGCTAAAAATAGCTGAGCAGCATTTGAGTAATGGTGAAGTGGTACAATTAAAATTAAATACAAACATCTAATGAACGAGCGAAACGATATAGATAAATTATTTAAGGAAGGATTGGAGCATCCGGATATTCCTTTTAACGAAGCAGATTGGCAATCGTTGGAAGAGCGTATGCATCCAAAAGAGAAAAGGAAAATAATTCCTGTTGTATGGTTCTCTGCAATTGGCGGGATCGCAGCGCTTTTATTAATCGTTTTTTTATTTCAAAAACCTAAAAACCAAAATGTTAATCCTTCGGGTCGGCTGACTAAAGAAAATAAACAACATTCAAACAAGCCAACAACACATCCGAAACAAATTGAAGATACCGCGGATAAAACCAATCATTCAATCCAAAATGAGAATTTTGTGGTTAAAGAACCATTAAAAGGAAAAACACAGCAAGAGATTTATAAAAATGCAGGGCAACCAATCAATGCTCAGTTAGGTGTGCTTTCAGAAAATAACCAGCTGGCTCAGCTGTCTAATGCTCAAAGTTTAAACCTGACTAATGATCATATATTTAATCTTAATCTGAGCAGGACTGTACAAAAAAATCCTGCAAGCACTAAAACGCCAACTGAAAAACATAATCCGGAAGTTATTTTAAAAAAGAAAACCAGATTCGTCTTAAGTATTTCGGCGGCACCAGATTTAACGAGTGTACAAACATCAGGCAGGAGTAATTTAAGTGGCGGTATTGGCGCCGAATTGACTGTTTTCTTTACTAAAAAGTTAAGTGTAACAACAGGGGCAGCCTATGCAAAGAAGATTTACGATTCTGACTTTAACTTATACAACCCTAATTCGAACTATGTTTTTAAGCAACAGCCATCCAATATTCATGCAAATTGCGATGTGATTGATATTCCCCTAAATGTAAATTATAAGGTTTTTGAAAATAAAAGGAATTCCATAACAGTAAGCACAGGTTTATCAAGTTATTTAATGCTGAAAGAAAAATACAGTTACTCTTACAATGCTGATAACGGCTATAATTCAGGGCCTAAATCTTATGAGGTAAGGAATCAAAATCAGCATTATTTTGGAGTGGCGAACATAGGGGTAGAGTTTCAGCATAAAATTAACGATAAGATTAGTATTGGCGCTAAACCTTTTGTGAAGTTACCTTTAACAGAAATTGGTTATGGTAATTCTAAACTGTCGTCTACAGGCCTTTCCGTTTCTGTAAACATGAATTTGTTTAAGAAATAAAAGATTGCCTGAATACCGTTGATAAATGTTTATTGCTTAATTATTTGAGGTGCGGATGCTGTTCAGGCAGGGGAACAAAATCAGTTTCGCCAGGTACAGGCTCAAAAGTTTGTTCCAGCCACTTGGTTTTAGCCTTTTCAATTAATTCACGATCCGAAGCCACAAAATTCCAGTAAATAAACCGTTCTTCAGGAAAAGGTTCTCCGCCAAAAATGTAGATTGTTGTATTTTCATGCATTTCAAAGGCGCAAAGCTTAGCATCATTAGCAATTAGAATTTGTTTTGGTTCATAAACGTACCCCTCACTTTCAATTGCACCTTCTAAAATGTACAGGGCACTTTCGCCGAACAAATCGTGACCAATGTTGATGGCTTGTCTTTTACTGCTTTTTAACTCTAAAAAATATAAAGGACTGTAAACCGGAACAGGAGATTTTCTGCCAAAGGCTTCTCCTGCAATTAATTTAATGTCGACACCATCCTGCTGCCATTTTGGAATATCGGTTTCATCGGCATGAAAAAATGCAGGCTCCATCTGTTCTAAATCTTTTGGCAATGCCACCCAAATTTGTAATCCATGGAGCATTTTATCTGTATGCCGCAAATATTCCGGTGTTCTTTCAGAATGAACAATACCCTTTCCGGAAGTCATCCAGTTTACCTGGCCGGGTTTAATAACCACATCAGAGCCTAAACTATCTTTGTGGGTAATTTCTCCTTCGAAAAGAAAAGTTAAAGTAGACAAGCCAATATGCGGATGTGGCGGTACATCAAGATTTTGATGGTCTTTCATTGCTGTCGGTCCCATGTGATCGATAAAAGAAAACGGGCCAACCATTCTTTTTTCTCTGAAAGGCAATAAGCGGCCAACCATAAAATTGCCAATATTGGCTGGCCTTTCTTCTATTATGAGCTTGATATTCGACATGATTTATAGTGATGATTTGACAATGTAATTTAAGCAATCTTCCCGGTTACCTAAAATTGAAATTACCAATTGAGCTAAATACTCTTTGCTAAAGCCTTTTAATTGTCCGGTATCAACGGTAAAAGGGAAGATAAGAAATTTATGATTTGTTTAGAGCGATCTGTTTCAGATCAGAATTGGATTAAAAAAGGAACGGGGATAAATCATACCGACCTATCCCCGTCATCTAAATTAACGCTCTCGTATATATAGACGCTTATAAATTCGATTTAGTATATACGGGCGCAATTATTTTTATTTTTTTTCAGCAGTTTTTTTTGCGGGAGCTTTAGCTTTCTTTGATTCAGCTTTGATAACTTCCTCTTTTTTCAGCTTTTTTCTTAACTGCAGCCTTAGGTTTTTTTACCTCTACAGATGCTTCTTTTGTTACCTCAATTTTCTTTTTTGCAGGTGCTTTGGCTTTTTTAACTTCAGCAACCGGTTCTGCAATAACTTCTTTAACTACTGCTTTTGGCTCATCCACCTGTTGCAAATAAGAAGTTAAAATTTGTTTTAAATAAATATCCGGTTTAGGCATGTTAATAATTGTTCCCGGTTCTTTATCCTGCGATTGTTTGATGTAAGCCGATTTAATTTTACCCCAATCTTTAGAGTAAATTTTAATAAACATCTCTACAAATTGTTCATGTGTATATTTTTTAGGCAACCTACCCAGCACTGCCTGAATTTTTTCTTCTTTTTTATGTAATACCGCCATCGATTTTAAATTTCCTCAAAGATAGCCGATATTACAGATAATCATGTATATAAGGAATTTAAACTTTTAAGTAATCCGAAAGGTGAGTTTAAGTTGCATCCAAAACAGGTTCATCTGCAATGGGTTTGTTTCGCCGGTTGGCAACCAATCTTTCGCGATGTTGTAAGCCCCAGTTTCTCAACTCGTCAATAACTTTTTCCAGGGTTTGGCTGTAAGGGGTAAGTTCGTAGGTTATGGTAACGGGCGTAGTAGAAAACACCCTGCGGATTACAAACTCGTTTAACTCCAGGTCTTTTAACTCTTTGGATAAAATTTTAGGTGTAATTTCTCCCAGCGATTTTTGGATTTCATTGAAACGCTTTGGACCTTCCTGCAAAGAAATAATCAAAGGAAGTTTCCATTTACCATTCAATACATAAAGCGCATCCTTTACTGCATTTAAATTTGCAGTGCAGACTTCTTTACTCAAATGTGCTCTGCCTTTTCTCATGAGGCAAAGTTACAAAGCTTTCCTAAAGAATGTCGCTTTCCTTTAGGAAACTAAACTCTTTGAGATAGTAAAATGCTTAAGTTGGTTTAACACTTTAAGCTTACCAAAGGGATGTGGATTTCTCATTCATTATTTCGAGGTTTTGCGTAATCTAAAAATTGATAAAGAATGGTTGTTTTACCAGTTCCATAGATAAAACCGGATAAGGTTTGCCGGATGCATCGTATGCTGATCTTTCTGATACAGAGAATCCCATTCGTTCATAAAAGCCCACGGCCTGCTCATTTTGCTCATTTACATCAACCTTTGTTATATTTTTTTGATCGATTGCAAATTCGATTAACTTTTTGCCAACCCCTTTACTTCTTGCATCAGGATGTACAAAAAGCATTTGGATCATATCTTCATTAATGCCCATAAAAGCAATAATCTGGTTATCATCCACAGCACAATATAAATCAACCTGGTGCAGGTATTCGTTATAAATTAAACTTTTGTAATCGAGGATATCTTCTTCGGCTAAAAAATGATGTGTGGCCCTTACTGAAGCTTCCCACACTTTAATAATTTGAAGATAATCGGCAGGGAGGGGGATATAGATTTCAAGATTATTCATAAACGTAATGGATCGGCTTTTTAATGTACTGTAATAAATATTTTAAACCCGTTTACATTACAAAACGGGTTTAAAGGCAATAAAGTACTAGATATTTATAATAATTTTACCCACAGTGGTGCCACTCTCAATTTGTAAATGTGCCTCAGGTATCTGATTAAAAGAATAAGTTTTGTAAATCACAGATTTTATAATTCTTTTTTCCAGGTAGGACGCAATTTCGTCAATATGATGATCATTTGAATTAACCATCATGACAAAACCTTTCATGCCTTTTGCCTCAGCTTTTTCTCCAACCAGATCATTTTTGCCCGCTGGAATACTCAGAATAATTCCGCCAGGTTTCATAACTTCTAATGACTCATCAATGTTTTCGCCACCAATGGCATCCAGTACTTTGTCAATACCAGAAGTCGCCTCTGCAAGTTTCTGAGATTTATAGTCTATAAACTCATCTGCTCCTAATTCCTTAACCAATGCTCTGTTTTTTTCAGATGCTGTGCCTGTTACCCGTGCACCAATATGCTTAGCCATTTGTACAGCATAATGCCCAACACCTCCGGCTGCAGCATGGATTAATATTTTTTCGCCTTTTTTAAGTTCCAGCAATTCCAAAGCTTTATATGCGGTTAGTGCGGCTAAAGTTGCTGCTGCGGCTTCTTCATGGGTGATATTGCCAGGCTTGAGTGCAAAATGCGCCGCTGGAGCAGTTACATATTCAGCATAAGCTTTTCCTTGCCCAGGAAAATCAATCATTCCAAAAACCTCATCACCTTTCTTAAATTTTGTGACTTTAGCACCCACTTCCTTCACCACACCGGAAACATCCCATCCTAAAATAATTGGATTGACATCCTTATAGAAGCTTGCTCTGCCTTTTCCAACTCTTGTTTTGGCATCAACAGGATTTATACTAATTGATTTTACCTGTACCAACACTTCATTTTCTCTTGCCGAAGGCATTTCTATATCGATGGTTTCAAAGTTTTCGACTCCACCAAATCCATTTAAAATAATTGCTTTCATTTTTTGCTTTTTTAATTACAAGTCAAAATTATACCAATAAATCTAAAATTAGTTGTATAATTTTTCTTTAATTTGGTATTTTTGTGCTAATGTTAAAAGAAAATTTATACGAGCCATTTACAATAGTAAGTAAAACGCTGGATGAGTGTCCGAAGGAGGGACATCAACACAGTTTTTTTGAATTTATTTACATTAAATCGGGTACCGGTAAGCAATGCATCAATAAAAATAATTTCCAATACCATGCCGGGCATATGTTTTTAATAACACCTGAAGATTGCCATTCGTTTGATATTGAAACGACAACCACTTTTTTCTTTCTTCGGTTTAACGATATTTATTTGAAAAATAGTGGCTTACTGGCAGAAAACATTGAACGTTTAGAATTTATTCTGCATAATGCCAATCATAAACCGGGCTGTATTCTTAAAAATCAAAGTGATAAAGCTTTGGTAGAACCAATGGTTGATGCGATTCTTAGGGAGTATACCAACAGAGATTTATACAACAAAGAATTGGTGCAACAACTGGTTAATACCTTAATTATTATTGTTGCCCGCAACATTGCCCGCTATCTGCCTGAACAGGTGAATATGGGAAACGAAGAAAAAGCGATGGATATTTTACAATACATCCAAAGCAATATTTATTATCCTGAAAAACTAAAAGCTGAAAAAATCAGCAATCATTTTAATATTTCAGGGGCTTATTTTGGTCGCTATTTTAAAAAACATGCTAATGAAACGCTTCAACGATACATCACAAATTACAAAACGAGATTAATCGAGCACCGTTTGCAATTTAGCGATAAACGGTTAAATGAAATTGCCGGAGAATTCGGATTTACAGATGAAAGCCATTTTAATAAGTTCTTTAAAAAACAAAAAGGAAACAGCCCTAAGGCCTACCGAAAAATGGTTCGGGTATAACACCCACGCTTATATACTTTGATTATATTTAGCAAAAAAATTAATAAAAATGATTTCACACCACGTTTTATTCTGGCTGAAAGCCGATACTACAACAGAACAAAAAATTGCTTTTCGTAACAGTCTGCAAACGCTTGAAAATATCGAAGTAGTTAAAACTTTTCACATCGGAACCCCGGCACCAATTGAGCGTGCTGTTGTTGATACTACTTATACGTTTAGTTTAGTATTGTTTTTTGAAGACCTTGCTGCGCATGATGTTTATCAGGTACATCCATTGCACAAGGCTTTTTTGGATGAGTTTCGCGGATTATTTGAAAGGGTAATTATTTACGACGCCCAATAAAAAAACAATCCAATAATCGTCCTGATTAACGGAGGATTATTGGATTGTTTGATCTGTTGTTAAACTTTTTTAGGAGGCAGGTCAAAAGCGATTGCTTCATGTTCAAAATGTCCGTTATGCGAACCATCACAAAAGGGTTTGTTTTTTGAAAGCCCACATCTGCAAATCGAAAGAACAGTTCTTCCCTGTAATCCATATGTATCTCCATTGCGATCAACGATCTCAAAATCACCTTCAATTTTTACCGATCCATTATTGTTAATCGTAAGTTTTGTTTTTGACATAAATTTATTTTGTTAGTGCTGCAAAACTAAAATATTGAACCTGAAGAACACAATCTCATTTCTATTTAGATACATTCTCCATTGCAGAGTGAAAATGATAAATTCTGCATTTATTATTGATATTTTTATCCATATTAAATATTGCAAACCATATAATTTTGAATACCGTAAAATTTATAGTTAAAAATATAGGCATTTATTTGTTGCTGTGCCTGGCTACCTTTTTAATGCTAAAAGGGATTGTACGGTATTACCCGATGGAGGATACAATTGGTTTTTTGCAATTTAAACAGGATTATATTCATATCCTTCCCTGGAAAATTGCTTTCTATGTTCATGTATTTACCATCATATTTGCCTTGCTTGCTGGTTTTACTCAGTTTTCAAACACCATTTTAAAAAAGTTCAGATCCCTGCATCGCATTATCGGTAAAATATATATTATCGATATTTTACTAGTCAATTTTCCGGCAGCATTTATTATGGCTGTTTATGCAAATGGTTTAATTCCGGGTAAAGCGGCTTTTATTATACTGGATTGTTTATGGTTCTGGTTTACGCTGAAAGCCTTAATAGAAGTTAAAAAAGGAAATATTAAAGGCCATAAAGAATACATGATCAGGAGTTATGCGCTTACACTTTCTGCTGTTACGCTGCGGGCCTGGAAAATTATTTTCTTAAGTTTTGCAACAATAGATCCCCTGCATTTATATATGATTAATGCATGGCTTGGCTTTATCCCCAACTTAATTTTTGCAGAATGGTTAATTAGACGAAAGCGAAGAACCTTATCGCTCAAAGCTGACATTGGCTAATATCAGCCAAAAAATTGCAAACCCAATAAGCAGGAAACTTACAATAAATGTAATAATAGTGATCAGCAAAGCATGAGCATTAGCCGCTTTCTGTAATTTATTATAGGTAAAGAAGGAAATAAAAAAGGCTGCCAATCCTGCAATAAGGCATGGTACTAAAAGAAGCATCATTATGTTTTTAGAGTTTAAAATTAAAAATAATGATTTTTATGATCATTACACTTATAAAACATTAGAATTACAAAGGAAATTCATGAGATCGGTGTTGTAAATCTGTCGGGAGCAGCATACGTTGTTCCCGACAGATTATTTTGCTCTTCAATAGTATTTTACCTACTGTTTAGTTATTTTAAACTCAGTTCTTCTGTTGAGCTGATGTTCAGCAGGGGTGCATTTAACCCCGTTGGTACAGCGGTTCAGTAATCTCGTTTCTCCATAACCTTTCGCCTCAATCCGGTTTTTATTGATGCCCCGGCTAATGATGTATTGTACCGCAGATTCTGCCCTTCGCTGTGATAAAGCTAAATTATAAGCATCATTGCCCCTGCTGTCGGTATGAGAGCCCAGCTCAATCCACATCGTCGGGTTATCCTGCATAATCTTCACCAGCTTATCCAGCTCCACAGCTGCATCCGCCCTAATGTTCGATTTATCGAAATCATAATAAATGTTCTCCAGCCTGATCGCTTTGTTCAGCTCAACAGGTTCCAGGTACAGATCCTTTTTGATTTCTGCTGAGCTGGTCAGGTTTTTTGTCGTTAAATCCGTACCATCACTCCTGAAGTTTGTCTTTTCACCCGTTAACCCATAATCAGATGCCTTTTCCAGCTTAAACTTAAAAGCACCCGTTTCATCCGTTTCCACCCTCAGCACCGAACCGCCCGTTTTATTCAGCGTAACCATGGCCCCGCTAAGCGGCTGCCCCGTAACTTTGTTGTACACTTTCCCGCTTAAGCTAAAAGCCAGCACCTGCTCCCGGGTAAAGCTGTAAATATCATCCGATCCCAAGCCATCTGTCCGGTTCGAAGAAAAGTAACCGCTGCCGGCCGTATTCAAGTTAAAAGTAAAATCATCCTGGGGAGAGTTCACCGGATAACCCAGGTTTTGTGGTTCAGAAATCTTCCCCCCAATCACCTTTGCACTAAAGATATCCAGTCCGCCCATACCCACTCTGCCATCACTGCTGAAGTAAAAGTTATTGTCTGCATCAAAAAAAGGACTCCGTTCATTCCCCGGCGTATTCACCTCTTTCAGGTTAACCGGAAGTCCCCAGTCCCCTTTATCGGTTTGCTGGCTCACATAAAGGTCTGTGCCTCCTTTACCTCCAGGCATATTCGAGCTAAAGTACAGGCGCTGCCCGTCTGAGCTGATAAAAGGGTCCCCAACCGAATAGTCATTTACTTTATTGTAGCTAAAAGGTACTGCCGTACCCCAGTTCCCTGATCCATCTTTCCTGCTGCTGTAAATCTCGATGTTCACCGTAGCCAGTTTCCCTTTCAGGATCTTCACCTTCGTATAATCTAAATGCTCAGGGATCCGTGTCAGCGTGAAATACATCTGCTGCCCGTCAGCGCTAAAGCTTGCCGGACCAACATGGTATTCGGTACCCGCATTTAAGGGAAACAAAGACACACTGTCGCTCCCCGTTTTAGAATATAACCGCAGGTAAGGGTTACCCGTCCAGCCATAAATGCTTT
>NZ_JAPWGM010000007.1 GCF_027213715.1 Pedobacter punctiformis | reverse complement strand
ATTCGTCCAGGTATTGGTCGTTGGGTTATAAACCCAGGTACCACTGTCATTCGTTACAATCGTAACCCCTGTGCCAGGTGCACCAGGCGTACCTGATCCCGGAGTACCAGGTGTGCCGCTTGTACCAGGCATACCCTGAACTCCAACTACGCCTGCATCACCTTTATCTCCTTTTGGACCGTTTATATTCGTCCAGGTATTGGTCGTTGGGTTATACACCCAGGTACCACTGTCATTGGTCACAATCGTAACTCCTGTGCCAGGTGCACCAGGCGTACCGGAACCCGGAATACCAGGTGCTCCACTTGTGCCAGGCATTCCCTGAACGCCAACTACGCCTGCATCTCCTTTATCTCCTTTATCTCCTTTTGGACCATTGATGTTGGTCCAGGTATTAGTCGTTGGGTTATACACCCAGGTACCACTGTCATTCGTTACAATCGTAATCCCTGTGCCAGGTGCACCAGGCGTACCTGATCCCGGAGTACCAGGTGCTCCGCTTGTACCAGGCATTCCCTGAACGCCAACTACGCCTGCATCTCCTTTATCTCCTTTTGGACCATTGATATTCGTCCAGGTATTGGTCGTTGGGTTATAAACCCAGGTACCACTGTCATTCGTTACGATGGTAACACCCGTGCCAGGCGCACCAGCTGTACCTGATCCCGGTGTACCAGGTGCTCCGCTTGTGCCAGGCATTCCCTGAACACCAACTACGCCTGCATCACCTTTATCTCCTTTGTCTCCTTTTGGACCATTGATGTTGGTCCAGGTATTGGTGGTTGGGTTATACACCCAGGTACCACTGTCATTCGTTACAATCGTAACCCCTGTCCCAGGTGCTCCAGCTGTGCCGGATCCCGGAGTTCCAGGTGTACCGCTTGTGCCAGGCATACCCTGAACACCAACTATGCCTGCATCTCCTTTATCTCCTTTTGGACCGTTTATGTTTGTCCAGGTATTGGTTGTTGGGTTATAAACCCAGGTACCACTGTCATTCGTCACAATCGTAACCCCTGTCCCAGGTGCACCAGGCGTACCGGATCCCGGAGTACCAGGTGCTCCACTTGTGCCAGGCATTCCCTGAACGCCAACTATGCCTGCATCACCTTTATCTCCTTTTGGACCATTGATGTTCGTCCAGGTATTGGTTGTTGGGTTATACACCCAGGTACCACTGTCATTCGTTACAATCGTAACCCCTGTCCCAGGTGCACCAGGCGTACCTGATCCCGGTGTACCAGGTGCTCCGCTTGTGCCAGGCATACCCTGAACTCCAACTACGCCTGCATCGCCTTTTGGACCTTTGATATTACCACTTAATACCCAAACATTTCCTTCTTTTGTATAAACATCTCCAGTACTGGTATTGATATAAGTATCCCCATCAGAACCTGATCCGTTTCCAGGAGCATTTGGCCCGCCTGTTACAGAAGTACCATTCTTTCCATCGGCTCCCTTTCCTCCGCTAATATTTGTCCAGGTATTGGCCGTTGGGTTATAAACCCAGGTACCACTGTCATTGGTCACAATCGTAACGCCAGATCCTGGACCACCCGGTTGACCAGGGATACCAGGTGTACCTGTTTTACCAGGTTGACTTTCAACCAATATCGAACTGCTGCTTCTTACAAAAACCCATTTAGTACCATCATTGTAATAAATACCCGGCACAACATCGTTTTCCGTCGCTGTATTGTAAACCATCATCCCCGCAACATGTGCGCTCAGCGGAAAGGCATTTGTAGAAGCCTTTAAGGCAACACGGCTATGTAAAAAACCTTTATTGGAACTCTCCAACTCTAAAATTGCATCCTTATTCGGTAAATTACCTCCTGCAACTGTTCCATCTTTTACTTTTTGTTGTGCCATCGCTACAGCTGTACTCAACACAATTGCCAAACTAAAGATTAAGCGTTTATTCATATTATATTCTTATTATAAGTAGTCTTTACATTTATCCATAAAATCTCATAGACTTTTTTAAGTAGCACAATCAACGATCGTCCTACATCAAAATCCTGACATTTAGTTTATTTTAGGTTCTGTTTTTATATCAATTAATCAAAAACATTGTTTAATGGAGGTTTAAGGAAATTAAAAATCTCTTACAGATTTCACCTGATCCTTAAGAATCCACTATGTTTCATTAATCTAAATTCTGGTGATCGATAGGGATGCATCGAAAGGGATGTGGTTTCACCAGTGAAGAACAAATTATGTTCTATCTCTTTTCATTATTAAAAAGCCAGTAAACCTGTTCTGCTCATATAAAAAACAGGCGTTATCAATTTCTTTACACTATATTGTACTTTTAAATTCCGTTCTACTATTTTAATCTGGTTTTTATTGATTCTATCACTGGCTAAATGATTGACAATAATGAACGTGTCTAAAAATCATTTTCTTAAATAAGGGTTTATGATTTTTTGTTGGCAAATATAGATGTTAGCAAAAAGCGATAGTATGAGTACCTACACCTGATTTTTTTTATATGTATACCTTAATTTTTAGGTATCTGAAGTGTAGAATTTAAAATTTATATTCGATTCCTAAGATTATCTATATGAAGAATACTTTACTCCTTATAGTTTTTTGTATCATTTTCCAGGTTAATAAGGGGCTTTGCCAAATCAATAAAGAATTTTACAACGCATTACCGGACAGCTTAAAACCAAAAAATATTGATAAATTATCTGTTTTAGAGGCATCGTCTTTACTAAATCGTGCTTTATCTTTTAGCGAATCAAATTTCGCCCAGCTTGATATCATAGAAGCCGAATTGAGGAAAAATGTTGAACTAGCCCAAAACAGAGGCATTAAAATTAAAGGTTACTATGCCCTTGCCATGTACAATTTCAACATGTTTAAAGGGGATTCGATAAGTGCTGCTTACAATAAAAAACTCATTTCTCTTATTGGTAAAGATTTTACAGGGTTCGAAAAAGAAATTTTTAATGCCCACCTTTTAAACTCAAATTTCTTTATTTCAAGCGATAACTATGAAAGTGCAATTGATGAGATAAATGTTGCGTTAAAAAT
This sequence comes from Pedobacter punctiformis, assembly GCF_027213715.1. GTDB lineage: Bacteria > Bacteroidota > Bacteroidia > Sphingobacteriales > Sphingobacteriaceae > Pedobacter > Pedobacter punctiformis. The sequence continues at coordinate 156,719 of NZ_JAPWGM010000007.1, read as the reverse complement.
TGCGCCTAAGGTAAAAGACAAAAAAGTAATCCCCAGCGTATATAAAACGCTCGCTCACGTAAACCAGATTTTACATCTTTATCCTAGTGCAATTGATAACTTAAAGATGGCCGAAAAACTATCCGTGCACTCATCGGATAGCTATCAAAGCTTCGACTTTGCTTACCTACCAATTAGTATAAGTGATAATTATATCAGATTATATTTCCTTGAAAAAAATAAAAAATATCTTGACACGGCCTCTAAAATACTGACCAATTTAAAGAAAACGAAAGTATTAACCGGAAGATGGCTGGCCGATTGGTATGTCATCCAGGGTTATATTCTTTATGCCAATAACCATTACCCGGAGGCACTTGCTTATGCAGATTCAAGTTTAGCCATAAATTTCAAAAAAGAAGATCTGACTCCAATAAAAGCAAAAAAAATAGCCTTAAAGGGATTAATACTAACTAAGTTGGGTAAGAAAAAAGAAGCACTTGTACTTTTAAATGAAAGGAAAAATTTACCTGATAATTTTTTTCTAACGGAGTTAGTTTTAAAAGAACTTTATAATACAAACAAAAGCTTAGGAAATTTTAAAATAGCAAATGAGAATCTGGAAGAGTACCTCGATTTTGTTGATAAACAAAATACCATACATTATCGTGGAATTGTATTTTCTACCAACCAAAAATATAAAGTACAGGAAAATAAAGCCATAATTTCAAAAATGAAATTGGAATCTGAAGAAAAGAGGAGAAAAAACCGGACAATCTTTATTGTTTTAATGTCTGGTTTAACTTTATTTCTCTTATTTATATACTACAGGAATAAGATAAACAAAATAAAATTTGAACTAAAAGAGAAGGCATACAGTCAAAAAATATTTTTAATGAGTGATAAAATTGCTCAGCATGATGAACTCATTAAGACGGAAATTGCGAAGGCTGAACTTAAAGAAAGAATCCTGATTGCTCAGGATTTACACGATGATTTAAGTGGCAGTCTCGTGGCTCTGCAATACCTGATTCAGGATATGTCAGACCGCTCTCCTTCAAGTCATGAAAAAGAAGCGCTTAATATTGTAAGTGATGAAGTAAAAACCATTTACAATGAAACAAAAATTTTTACAAAAACACTATCCAACAATAAAAACACTTCCAATGCATCTCAGTATGACATTGATATCTATTTAAATAAAATCAGTAAATACTTCAATGACCTGGGGCTTATTAAAATTAATACAAGTTATGATCCTGTTCTTATCAAAAAGCACTTTACGCCCATCATATCTGAGAACATTTATTTCATTTTAAAGGAATGCCTGACAAATATTATTAAGCATGCTGCTGCAAGAAATGTATTTTTAAAACTTCGTTTCTTCGACACTTATATGACTCTAACGATCAATGATGATGGAAATGGTTATACTCCTGATAATAAAGAAGGTATGGGAATTAATAACTTGTCATCAAGAATTGCTGACCGATTAAATGGAACCTTAACAATTGCAGGCTCTGATGAGGGAACAGAAGTTAATGTTAATATTCCTTTAGTAAAATAATATCGTATTACAATTTGGCATCTACCAAAGAATATTTAATGGCCTTTAAAATGAGTTCAGGCGTACGGTTAACATTCATTTTTTTCATCAGCTGTCTTAAATAACTGTGTATTGTATTTAGGCTTAACTGCAAATCGTAGGCAATTTCTTTTACCGTATGACCTTTACAAAGTTGTTGTAATAATTGTTTTTCTCTAGGCGATAAATTAAATACTGGCTCAGGCTCTACAAAATAGTCTTTAACTAATATTTCCTTTAAATAAGTACCTAAATATGGTTCTTCATTTACAAAAACATATTTAATTGCATATAAAAGTTCTTTTAAAGAGGAACCTTTAGCTAAATAGGCATTGGCTCCAAGCTTAATGCATGTTTTTATCGTTAGAGCATCAGTGTTTTGAGAAAGCACGATAATCTTCATTTTGTCTTTCTGATATTTTTCTCTGCATTTCTCAATAATTCCAGTGCCTTTAATATCGGGCATAGATATATCCGTAATCAGAACATCTGGTGGGTTTATTGCCAGGCTTTCTAAGAAATCCAGCGACTTAGTATAAATCTTTACTACTTTAAATAGTGAGTCAGAAACGATTGTCGCTTTAAGTAAATCAGCGATCATTCTATGATCATCTAAAATTGCTACATACATTTGATTTCATTTAAACTCTAGCGGTCAAAATTACCATTAATATATCAAATATTTTACACAACAATCTTGTTTATTTCATAAAAACCCAAATTACAATCGTAAATATTTTTGCATCACAGTGAAAGTCCATAAATCATCTTTAAGAATATGAAACTAAAAAGTAAGATGCCAGCTGGAATGGCCCATAAACCACTGTTGTAATTAAGAGGTATAATTACAATCATTTTCTTCGATTTTTTTGTCTTTATCTAAGACTACCAAACATAAGCAACCGGATTTTTGGAGCTAACTGATACAACATCATTACTTAAGATATTTCATCTGATAAAGGCCGTTGTGCAATCAAACAGCCCCTTCATTGTAGAATGTGTTTAATTTATACCTAAAAGATTAAAAAACTCTTCTTTTTTATTTAAAGCAATTGAAATGGATTTTCCGTTAACCAGTTCAACCATATTACCATTAACACTTCTTACCGCTTCGAGGTTTAAAATAAATGAACGCTGAATTCTAAAAAAATTAGGTAATGAAAGCATTTCTTCCATAGATTTAAGTGTGGTTTGCGTTGTATAAGTTGCTGATGGAATAACAATTTTTAAGTAATCGCCCTGTGCTTCAATATATAAAATTTCGTTGAGTAAAATTTTAATCAGTTTTCCTTCTGATTTTATAAAAATTCTATCATTATTTACCTGTTGGATAGATAAAGATTTTTTCAGTTCTAAATAATCTTTAGCTTTATTAACGGCTTTCAAAAAACGATCGAATCTCACGGGTTTAACCAGATAATCCGTTGCCCCGGTCTCAAACCCATCTAATGCAAAATCTCTGTAGGCAGTAATAAAAATAGTAACAACAACATTTCCCAAAGCCCGGACAAACTCCAAACCATTCAGTTTAGGCATTTCTATATCGCTGAAAACAATGTCTACAGAATTATTCCTAATATATAAAAGTGCTTCTACAGGATCTTCAAATGTTGCTGAAATATTTAGGAAAGGAACAGATTTAGCAAAAGATTCTACAACATCTCTAGCCAAAGGTTCATCATCTATAATAACACAATTTAATTTTTCCATTAATTTTCTAAATCTAATTTTAATAATACTTTAAAACGATTTCCCTCCTCCTGAATTTGCAATTCATGTTTATCAGGATATAACAACTGAAGTCTTTTTTTAGAGTTTTCTAAGCCTATTCCTCCAAAATCAGCTTTTTTATAGACTTCGTCTATATCATTTTCAAGATGAAAATAAAAGCACCCTTCTTTAATTTTTACATCTAAAACGAGGAAAGAGTCTTTTTTAGATTTTAAACCGTATTTAAAAGCATTTTCAATAAAAGTAAAGGTTAAAAGTGGGGCAATATAAAATCCCGAACATTCTAATTCTGAAGGAAACTCGAATTGAATATTTTTATCGCCGGAATGTCTCATTTTCTCAAGCTGCACATAATTTTTAATAAATTCCACTTCTTTGTTTAGGGCTACTTTTTCGGTATTAGATTCATAAAGCGTATAACTCATGGTATCCGAAAGATTAAGAATAACCTCTGGTGCCAGATCATCCTTTTTGAGACTTAAGCTATAGAGATTATTTAAAGTGTTAAAAAGAAAATGTGGATTGAGCTGGGCTTTCAAAAAATCTTTTTCAATATTGATATTTTGAATTTCTAAAGTTGTCTTTTGCTTCTGAATATTTAAAGTTCTGTTATAAAGTCTGGATATCTCAAAAAGAATTTTAGCAAAAAAGAAAGGCGATAATATGGAAATAATAATGATGGCCTGCGATATTATTCTTTTTACTGAGATAGCTTCCAAAACCGTTTGGCTTGCACTTCCTTTAATTGCTCCTTTTAATTCTCCACTTAAAATTTCAAAACCCAACGAATAATATATTATGGAAAATGTATAGGTAACCAAAAGCCAGATGATAACAAATACCGGAAACGCAATAATTATATAGAGTATGGCCATTCCCACACTTCCTTTGAAAATTATTGGTAATGCAACATAGAAAAAAGAATAAAAAACAACCATATTAACTACAGCCATCCTTAATGTAAATATAAAACTGTTGAAGTAAGTTAGGTGATAAGCAATTTTATAACTCAAAAATAGAAGTGTTGCAAAGCTAAGCCACATCAGGCCGTGAAGCAAAATCCTTTTCTGTTTGGTATAGAATTTTTCAAAATCAATTTCCGCAATCCTATCCATAAAATAGCTAGAAAAAAGCTGTGTACTCTGCATTTGGTATCTTTTATAAGCGAACCAAAATTAACTTTTTTGGTTCGCCTGAACCTACTTAAATTATAAAATTCGAATGATGGCATTCAATACGTTGATGGTATTGTGGGCGAGAGCAGAATAAATCAGATTTCCAGACAACTTTCTAAGTATACCAACACTTAATGATGAAATTAAGGTTAGGTAAACAATAGTCATTATATCGAATTTAAAGGCATGATTTTCTGTAAGAAATACACCGTGAACAACTCCAAAAAGAAGGGTGACAATAATAAATCCCCAGCCAAATTTTACGCCCTTAAATGTCCATTTCGGGATAAATAATTTATCAAGCAACCATAAACTTATTCCTCTAAAAGCAATTTCCTCGGTTAAACCTGGCATCGTTGCCTGAAAAGTGAAAGTTTCCAAATCAAAATGCCCCCCTTTCGGAAATAAAATCATTTTGAAAATTAAATCGAAAAGTAAAAATCCAAAGAAAAATAAAAGACCAGTTTTTACTTGTTCTTTAGAATTGGTTTTTGTTGTAAAGCCAATTTCCTGACGATCGGATTTTGAAACAGAATAAATAATGATCAGGGATACGGCTAAGCTTAAAATCTTTCCAATCCATGTAAATTTAAGTCCTAAAAAATCCAGACTAAAATATGCTCTTGATAATTGCTGAATATAACAATCTGCTAGAAAATACAGTATAAAGAACGCCAGGTATTTAAGCTTGCCTTTTTCTGATTTGACAAGTGCAATAATGATAATTGGCAGAATAATGAGAATCCAAATAAGTGGTGTTAATAGTGACATATCTTTTATAATTTTTATCAAAACTATATACCACTTAGATGGAATAAAAAAGCTACCGACGAAAATCGGTTTTTTGCCGACGGAAGATTATTATTTAAGGATTAGCACCGTTTTTAAGGAATTTGTAGAAATTATTGAAAAAACTCTCATAGTTATTTGGCTATACTTATGTTTGTACTCTTAATAACTACGCAACGAACTTACCAAATACATAATGGCTCTTCCAGAAGTAATGGGTAACCACAATACTGTAAAAATTTCAGCTGTTTCGGCAAATGAAAAAAGATGGAATAGAAAAAGACAAATATCAAACAGCCGAAATTACTTGTGCAAAAGCGGCTTTTCTTATAGCTTTAGTTGCTTTATGTATTACAATTAATGCCTTAATGATTTATTTTAGATATCTTTTAATGTATAACATATTGTATCGGTTCGTCTTGATGATTTGATTATTACAGTTCCTTTTTCGTCCAAAAACAGTTGGAAAGAACCGCCATAAGTTTCGGGTTACCAACTGGTAACAAAATGCCCTTCTTTGTCATAAACCTGAATAACTTGAGAAGCCATCACCTATAATAATATTGCCCAAATCATCAACCACAAACCACTGAACATCAGACATTTGGTATTCTTTTCCCTGCTTATAAATAATCCCTACTACTACCCAACTTGCAATCTGCCAGATAATTAGCAATATCCCAATGCCTTTTAAGATTTAAATATTACATTTTTCATACGCAATTGCTTATTCTGCTATATCTATACGCTTTTAACAGCAAATATTTACCTTTACAATGACATTTTGCTTGTTTGTTTTCCTATTTTTCTTAGACAATTATTTTGAAAGTCAATCCCTAATTATTAAACTCTTTTAAAAAGGAAATTACATCTAGAAAAATCAATCTCTTTTTTTTCATATAAAAAACTGTTTGACTTATGTCTACATTTCTCTCTCATACAGCCATAAATGTTTCATAATTTATTGCAATTCAAATTCTATATAAACCAGCATTTTTCCGTCTGTAGAAACCATCCTTATTTCTTTGTTTTTTCTGGCTCCAAAACCAGCTCCTATATTCAAGCTTTCTTTTAAAACAAATGGCTTAAAACGGGAAAATACACTGTCTTTGTTCTTTAAAATCAGTTGCATTTTATCATTAATAATATCTCTTGGAAACGGCATTGTAAATTGTCCTGAACCAATAAATGTTGATGATGGTGCTTTGGTAGTAAACGGATTAAAACTCTTATCAATTTCTGCATAAATAATACTGTCTTTTAAGTTTACTATTTGCAGTTTATACTCTTCGTTGGCTTTTTCCAGGTAATAATCTCCAGCACCATTTGGCGAAAGCATATCATTCTTCTCCCTTTCTTTATACCATTTTTTCAATGAACGATTTTCCAAAGTATCGATGTCTGCCTGGTTGAAAAAATCGTTTTTATACAATCGGATGTTGGTTATTTTTGCAGATTGTAAATCTTCTCCTTTTTTATATTCATTCCATTCGTCCCAGATTACGGGCCAAATCTGAACAACGAGAAAAGTAAGTGCAACCAAGCCGAAAAATGCAATACCCGAAAGCAGGAAACCATTCAGTAATTTTTTAGTGAATTTTTCCATTTTAATTATATTCAAAATTTAAAACCAAATACACCATCATTTTACCGTCGGTTGAGATTTGTTTCACTTCAATTTGGTTTGATTTTAAAACATCATTTTTCATTTCTTTCGGAAGATAATCCTTAAATCGAAAAGCTGGAAAACGTGATAATTCTTGCTCAGTATCTTTTAAATAGCCGAGATAAAAAGCACTTTCATATTTTTCTGATGGAATTTTTGGGGTTTCATCCAAACCAAATTTTGATAAAAACGGAGCCGGTAAAATTCCGTTTGCTACGTTGGAACTGGCATAATTAATTTGGTCATCTTCAGCAATAAGCGAAAACCCATATTGATGTGAAACATCAAGATCGTCTTTTAAGAAATGTCCGTTTTTATACACCCTGATTTCTGAAATGCCATATTCCAATTTTCGAATTTCGTATTGTTGCGTTTCATCATTTTTAAATGCCGGAATGACTTCTTTTTTAAGAAGCATAAAGCCAAATCCACAAAAGAACAGAATGGAAAGCCCCAGGAAAATATGAAGAAGTCGTGTGGTAAATTTTGATATTTGCATATGTATGTTTGAGCTACAATAATAATCAAAAACTACATGCAATATAAACTTGTTTTGGTAGCACCACTTGATTTGGTAGATATGCTCTCCTCTTGTGGTTCAAAAATAAAATCAATCACTTCATTTACTTTCCCAATCGTATTTGGTGGAATGACTTAAAATGATTTTCATCATTTATTAAAGCTTTACCTGAATATCCTATGTTGAAAGAATATTGACTTTGTAATTCGAAATTAGTTACATATTTTAGATTCTTTCTTTTTACAAATTGTTTCAACCTTCAATCGCTTCTCTTTGTTTTGAGCCTTCTCTTAGATTTTAATGGTATTGCTTTCATTTTTAGTTCATAATGACAAGCTATAGCAGGACAAGACAGATGTTTGGATTTATGACTATCCTGGGATATACCAATAAATTTGCCCCCTGAAAAACCTGATTAAGTTGGACAGACTGCTGAAATAGAGAAAATCTTCAAAAGGGTAAATGCCAAAAATAAGTAGGTCTTGTTTTTGAAAAAATTAACAAGACTACAGATTCTCGCCCTTTGTAGGCACTATACTTTTTTTTGGGGGATGAATCTTGAGGCTAATTAAAAGTTCTACTCCTAATATCCTAAAAGTTTTCTGATCTGATAAAAAAATCTTTCAATTAATCGTAAATCTTGAGTAACTATCTCGGCATTTCCCTTTAATTCTTTATCAAATGGTAGTGTTTTTTTGTATGAGGTATTCAATCCGTTAGACAATAAAACATCAACATAATAATTGCCTCTATCATCAGGTGTAAAAGATATATTTTGAACTTTACCTGTTACAATACCATACTCCTGAAATCGATAATTATCCAATTTAATCAATACCTTTTCGCCCCGAGTGACTTTGCCTGAATTGGCAGCAGCTACAAACATCCTTCCTATCAATACTTTTTTATCATCAGGTAGAATAGATAATATTGGTTCGCCGTTTTTGACAAATTGATTTTCGCCCCAAAATTGCTGAAAACTAGCCACCCCATTTGTTGATGATATTAGCAAATAATTATGCTCCCATGCTCTTAACGATTTTCTTAATTGCTCAAATAGCTGCAAAGTTTGTGATGCAAAATTAATTTTATCTTTTTCTGTATTTATATTGGTGCCGCTTTTGGTTTTATTAAGATTAAAAATGGCTTCTTCAGTTTGAGATATAGAAATATCCAGGTTTTCTAAACTTTGTTGCGCTTGCAACGATTTAATCTTTTCGTTCTCAAATTCGTAAGTAGAAATTACTTTTTGATTAAAAAGTTGAATTGCTCGTTGATAATTCTTTTTTACCAATTCATACTTCTCAGTCTCTAACTTTTTTTGACTATTTAAGGTAACCATCCTGCTTTTATAAGTTGACAAATTCTGTGCTGTTGCTACATTTTCAGGGGCATATGGCCTAAGTGTTGTAAATAATTTCTCATCTTGAAAAGCCTTGGCAAAATTGTTATAATCGCTTTGCAGTTCTCCTAATTTATACTTTGAAATTTCGTTAACCGGAAAGTTAATCAATTCATCAGATGAAATTGTATCAATTATATTTTTTAGCTTTAAAATATCTATATAATTTGCTGTTGATTGCAGTACCATTAATACCTCATTTTTACTTACTTTTTGATGATCTTTGATGAATATTTTTTCAATTTTTGTTTCGATTCTAGCTTGTAATTTTTCCGGTGGATTTAGAGAAGTTACTATAATGGGTGCAGGTACAAATTCAGGATATTTGATGAAATAACTCATTAATAAAATCATAAAAATAATACCTAAAATAATAACACTTCCCCAACGAAACATCCAATGTGGTGGTTCTGCTAAAACTTCTTGAACAGCTTCTGATCTAAGTTCTATTTCATCTAATATATTACTTTTAGTTTCCAAGTTCTAGCTGATTTTTAATTAGTCTATAATATTCGCCTCTCTTTGCCACCAAATCTATATGAGTACCTTCTTCCACAACTATACCTTTATCTAACACTATAATTTTATCGGCATGTTTTACTGTTGAAAGCCTATGTGCGATTACCACCGCCGTTTTACCTTTAAAAAATTGTTTTAAATTTTCAATAATCACTTTTTCATTATTGGCATCTAAAGCACTTGTTGCCTCATCAAAAAAGATATAATCTGGAGATTTATAAACCGCTCTTGCAATAAACAATCTTTGTTTTTGTCCTCCACTAACCCCAACCCCCTCATTACCAATTTTGGTATTATAACTTAAGGGTAAATCTTCAATAAAGCTTTTTACGTTCGCAATTTCTACTGCTTTTTTTAATTTTTGCTTATCAATTATATCTTCACCAATGCCAATATTATTTGCGATAGTGTCATTAAATACATAGCTCTCTTGCATTACTACACCACAGTTCTCTCGCCAATGCCTAGGAGATATTGTTTTTAAATCTGTATTACCAATTTTTACATCACCTTCAATCGGGTCGTAAAATTTTGTAAGTAGTTTTAGTAAAGTAGTCTTACCGCTGCCGCTTGCTCCAACTATTGCTGTTGTTTTTTGATAAGGGATGGTTAGGTTTAAAGCCTTAAAAACAAAGGCATGAGATCCATTATACCGGTATGAAACATTATCTAAAACAATATCTTTTTTAGGGATATCTGTAGTATATTCTTCATCGTTAACTTCCTCGTTTTCTTTATTGTGTATTTCACCCAATCGCTCTAATGAAATTTTGGCATCTTGTGTTTGTTTAATAAAATCAATCAATTGTATTAAAGGATTATTGAGTTGCCCGATAATGTATTGTACCGATAACATCATACCTAAAGTCAGGTTGCCACTTATCACCAATTTTGCAGCAATAAAACTCACCAAAATATCTTTAACTTGATTAATGAAACCGCCACCTACTGATTGCCATTGCTCTAATGAAAGTGCTTTGATTTTTATTTTAAATAATTTTATTTGTAAAAACTCCCAGCCCCATCTTTTTTGCTTTTCGGCATTGTGCATTTTGATTTCTTGCATGCCGTTGATTAGCTCAATTACTGTACTCTGCTCCTGTGAAACTCGTGAGAACATTTTGTAATTTAAATCTTTCCTTTTTTTAAGGAAGAAGGTTATCCAAGCTATATATAAAATAGCTCCAACCATATACACTACAAATAAACGATAATCGTATAACAACAAAATAATGCTAAAAATGATCAAATTAATCATTGAAAACAGCGTATTAAGAGACGAATTGGTTAATAGTTGCTCAATTGTATGATGGTCGTTAATGCGTTGCATAATGTCACCCGTCATCCTGGTATCAAAAAAGCTTATGGGCAATTTCATTAATTTGATAAAAAAATCAGAAATGATGGAGATATTAATTCGGGCAGATAAATGTAACAAAATCCAGCTCCGGATAATTTCTATTCCCATTTTGCCAGTAAATAGCATTATTTGAGCTAACAAAACCAGATATATAAAGTTAATATCCTGGTTTTGAATACCAACATCTACAATACTTTGTGTCAGCAAGGGAAAAATAAGTGAAAGTAAACTGCCAGCCACTAAGCCAACTGCTAATTGCCAAACTAATGATTTATATTTTTTAAGATATTTGGTAAGAAAAGAAAAACTAGCTCTACTTTCCTTATCATCATATTCATTTTCGTAAAATGTAAGGGTAGTTTCTAAAACTAACGCAATGCCCTCTTCAGTAGTTTCGTTTGCATTTTCACCGATCCAATGTTTAATAAATTCCTCTTTAGTGTAGGTAAGTAAACCATAACTTGGGTCAGAGATATAAACTTTTTCAGCTTTATCAATATGATAAACAACTACATAATGGTTTTTATTCCAATGTACAATGCACGGCAAAGGCGCATCAGTAGCCAACGTATTAAAATCTATTTTTACACCTAATGTTTTAAAGCCTAAATGTTCTGCCGCATTACTAAGCCCCAGTAAACCACTTCCTTCTCTCGTCGTTTCAGATAGTGTTCTGATTTGCTGTAAACTAATATTTTTTTGATAGTGCTTTGCAATAATACGCAAGCAAGTTGGACCACAGTCTTTGGCATCAGGTTGTTTAAAGAAAGGGAAATTTTTAGACTTCTTCATTTTTTGTTATGTGCCGCATATTCTAATTGCAATGTGTAAGTAATGCATCCATCATAGTCTATAAGCATTAAGTGTAATCTTTCCAGTTATGGATTTAATAATTGTTTCATTTAAACCCACTTTCTTGGCTTTATCTAAAACTAATGGTTTATTTACATGTCTTTCTGTTTCCAAAGTTTTTATTACGTATCTGATGTTGGTGCTTTTGTATATGACTTGTTATAAAGAACTTCAAACTGAAATTTTTAAATTTTATACACCCTTATCTATATCATGTATTTTCAATTTCATCAATAAAAAACAATTACAGTGGCTTTAATATAAATTCTCTAATTGTTAAACTTTAATCTATAAAACCCCCTCTTCATTAACACCTATAAACTGTTTATCCATACCTACTAGCCATATAATTAAATCATTAGTGGTTATTTCTCGATTTTTAATAATATTTAATGTCATTTACTGATTTGGATTTTAAATTATTATAGATTTTAAAAAGCCCCATCATCGTGGGGCTTTTTATTTATAAAACTACATGATTTAGGAAAATTAAATCAACTATAGTTCGATGAGATCAATCTTCACCGCTAATAAAATTTAAGTCTGCAAGCTTTTCGTTTTTTAAAAAGAGAAGCTCTCCATTCCACTTAATTTTTTATTACATTGAATTGATTATTAGCAATATTGATTATTACAATCGCTAAATCTAGCGCACCATTTGCCATTATAATAGTAATCGACCAATTGACATCCGTTTTCGTCTCTAAGGTTAGACACGATATACTTAGGCCCCCCAGCTAAACCACCTAATACAGCTTTAGAACTTTCTAAATCTAGCTTCTTGTTTTCCAATGAAGACAGGCTTTTTTGCATCCCTTTTAAATTTATCATTTTTGTTAAAATTTAATATTTGATTGATAAGCGCCAACTTACCCTGGCGTTTGGGTTTTGGTTAAATTGCTATTTATAATAAAATCAGTTATACGTCTACAAAAAATATTAATATAAATTGCTAACTACCGCGGTATAAATTTAATTTGCTAGCACTACCGCCATAATTTATTTTAAAGTTGAGCATAAACACTTGGGGATGCAAAGCTCGTTTTATATTTGTTGGGTTTCAATAAATATTCGTAACGCTTACCAACAAATGTGCTTGCACAAACTAATTTGATTCACTTCATTCCGCCAATTTTAAAGCATAGAAAAATCAATTACAAACCAGTTGTTTGCTAACCACTTGTTTTTGATGAGATGGGTCAATGCTTTGTGGTTTTTAAGCGAAGTTATTTCTCTGAGTTTAAAAAAACTGTAAGAGTTCAGTTTTGAGGGACAAATGGGGGACAAATTTTACCAAAACAAATCAAAACTTGAAAAATAAAAATGAAATTAACTTCAATTAATCAGTTAATTATCAACAATTTAGTTTGTTTTAATTTGTTCTGTTTTGCGAATCTATTTCCAACGATACAGAAAGTGAAGTAGTTATGATTATCAACAAGTTAAATAGCTTAAGATACAAAATCGGTACAAATTTTAAATATTATCTTATTAATACCCATCCACAAGTATATAATTTGTACTCCTTCCACCTGCTAAATCTTTTACTAATATACCCTTATTTACAAGATCTTGAATATCCCTTGCAGCGGTATCTTGGGAACATTTTGCAATTTTTGCCCATTTCGACGAAGTTAATTTCCCTTCAAAACCATCTAAAAATTTGCCAAGCATTAATTTTTGTCTTTCATTAAATGTATCCGCTTCTACTTTTCCTAAAATCTTTGACTTTAGCATCACTGAATTTAGTGTGATAGCAGTTGCATCTATTGCGCTATTTAAACAGTTAAGAAACCAGCTTAACCATAATGTAATGTCTAGATTACCTGATTGGGTTTTCTCAAGTATATCATAATATTTTTTTCGTTCTAACCTAATCTGAGCTGACATACTATAAAACCTTCTGGCTGTCTGATCTGCCCTAGCAAGTTGCATATCGGCTATTGCTCTAGATATCCTTCCGTTTCCATCATCAAAAGGGTGAATTGTTAAAAACCAAAGGTGTGCAATGCCGGCTTTTATAATTGGATCTAAGCTCATTTCATTATTGAACCAATCCATAAATTGCTGCATTTCATTTGCTAATAATACCGAATCTGGTGCTTGGTAATGCACTTTTTCTTTCCCCATTGCACCCGAAATAACTTGCATTGGGTCATTTTTCTCATTTTCTCTCCATCTGCCAACTACAATTTTAACCATACCACTTCTACCTGCCGGGAACAAGGATGAATGCCATCCAAACAATCTATCAGTTGTTAGCTCTGCATTATAATTTTGCGTAGCATCAAGCATCATCTCCACAATACCATCTACATCTCTATCAGATGGTATTGAGCCGCCTATTTCAATTCCCAACCTCCTAGCAATAGAAGATTTCACTTGGTCATTATCTAGCTTTTCCCCTTCAATCTCACTAGTTTTTATTACATCTTTGGTAAGTGTTTGTAATACGGCTTCATTTTGCAGATCGAAACCTAACTTTTCCATTTGCCCCAACAATTTACCTTGTCTAAGATGTACTTCACTAAGTAGCAATGCTAAATTAGAGGCATCCCAAGTAAAATTAGGCCATTGTTTGAGTTGATGTATATACATAAATCAAATTTAAGCTATTCTCCGCAAAAAACAATTTATTCTCCGCATTTTTTTGCGGAGAATAAGAAATTAATCTCCGCATTATTTCGGATAAATCTTTAGAACTATTAATTTTAAAAACTTTATTTCATCTATAACGCACATCCAACCCTCATGGCAAGATCAATAAGAAAAACCAAAATCTTTCCGATTACTACTGCAGAATCAGAGAAACATGATAAGAGACGCTGGAATAAAACGTTTAGGAAAGTATCCAAAAACTTAATAGGTGAAGGAAAAGAAGCACCTCATAAAATTCAAAGCGTTTCCAGTGCTTGGGACGGTGCAAAAGACGGTAAACGATACCGTAAAAATGCGACAGTGAGAGATATGAGAAAGTAAAGCGAGAACGGAAATGTTATTTCATTTAACTGATCACCTTTACTTGAGCGAAGAATTTAATTGAAAGTATAAGATAAGATCATCTCAATTACAACCTATCTTTCAACTCTTTCAGTTTTAAATTTAACTCAACCTTTTTATTAAACTGTTTACTTCTAGCAATAGCCAACTTAACTTTTTCAATCTCTCTGTTCAAGCTATCAATTTCCTTTTGAGTTGCTACCAATTCTTTTAAACCCTTTACAGTAGCCTTGACCTTATAAAATTGTTCACAAAAGGTTTTGTAAACCCAATCGATATCGTTTTTAAGTTCAATTTGAAACTCATTGTCATTCTCAGCAAACCAGTCTGTTGAATAAGTATAATCGATTACTGCTAGATCTTCATTTTTGGGGTTATTATGTTTAGGAGAAGTGGAGAGATATACAGATTTTCCATTTCTCACTATAAATATTATTGGGTATGGAATTGCTTTGTCAATAATGTTTAAAATACTTTTAATTTGTACTTTGTCTTTAAGCTCAATATTAAAGATTTGAATTTCTAATATTTCTTTCGATTGCAGGTTCGTAGTGTCAACCGATAACTTATTTAACCAAGTTATTCTTGAAACGTTATCTGCAAGTTCTCTTTTTTGCTTTGTATTCGTATAT
Source organism: Pedobacter punctiformis (assembly GCF_027213715.1). Lineage (GTDB taxonomy): Bacteria > Bacteroidota > Bacteroidia > Sphingobacteriales > Sphingobacteriaceae > Pedobacter > Pedobacter punctiformis. Next base: position 141,509 of record NZ_JAPWGM010000007.1, on the reverse strand, counting down.
GAATCAAAAGCATTTTTTGGAATTAACTTATTTAGTTTCGTAGTTTCTGGGAGATTAAACATATGGAATAGCTACTTTTTTTGTTGTTTTGTTGATAAAACATTTTAATCATTTGAAAAACAAATACTTAAGCCATCAACATTCCGTCAACAATCCATCATTTTTTGTTGATGTTTGTTGACAGTTTGTTGATTATATAAATTATTAAAAATCAAATACATACACCACCACGTCATCAAACCAACAATATTTTTGATATCTCCGAACTATTGATTGAAAAGTACCTTCCCTTTAGTGGCAATTGGAATACTACGCCAGAGCTATCATATTTATATGTTACATAGTTGTAGGCATTGTCTTGTATCCTTAAATTCCAGTTATCAAGCACCCGTTTAATCTCGCCTCGGTTAACTTTAATGTTATTACTCCGCAATAACTCTATCACATCCTTGTTGGTGAAATTGAACTCTTCCAATTCAAATACATCTATGATCTCGCTTATGATTTCGCTTATGATTTCTAAGAGCTCGGTTTCTATCTTATTCCGAAACCTTCTTTTTATGAGTTTCAGCGAATCGGTAGTCAGATCTTCGGGCGAAAACCACATTCTACTTTTCTTTTCACAAGCAATCTTTCTGTTTTTTAAGAAATAAACAAAGGCAGGTACTTCCGCTTTAAGCTTATCGAGCATTACTGGATCAGCATTAGGCAAAGGCTGAACTTTTCTAATCCAATAGCGTGTTTCCAATGGATCGATGAAAATAAAATCCTCTTCATTATTTGAACAGAGTATAAATTTACCAAAGAACTCTACCTCCATCCGGTCAACACCCTTTGATTCCATTTTATAGGATCTGGCAGTAGAAAGGTTCTTAATTTTTTCCGAATCTTCTTTTCGGTCTAACAACACTTCGTCAACGGCGATAATTAATTTGTTTACCCACGAGTCATTAAAATTTGATCTGAAATCTTCGTTGTTGTTGTATGTCATGTTTGCTCCGAAAATCTCTTTCAACAAATTTAAGAAGGTAGTTTTGCCGGTACCTCTCTCTTTACTTACCAAGCATAAAATCGGTAGTCGTTCAGTTGGTTTTTGAAAAAGAATAGTGAGATAGTCGATGGCTATATCTATCTGCTCCAGAAAAATATGTTTCAGAAAAACCATGATAAAATCAAATTTGCCTTCAACTGGAACTATGCTTAATGGCTCATATTGATTATAAAAACCTTTATAGGCTCGCATATAATTCAAATGGTCTGGCATATTGCAGAAACCATCATATTTTGGCATTTTCTCATACAATTCAATCCACTTTTTTCCATAATCTTGCCTTATCACGTCAAGTGACCAGAGAGATAGGCATTCTACAAAATCGCCCGATAATAGAGATTTTTGAATTTTTTTATATAGAACAGTCCTAACCCTTATGTAAGGGAATTCATTATTTTCATTCATAAAATTGGTGTTGTTACTTTTAAGAAATGAAAACCTTATCTTTGAACTTGTAACATCAAGGAAAAGATTTACAAAAGAAATTTAAAAGCAAATACCTGCAAGTATTTGCTTTTTCAGTAAAACGGATTTTGATTTATTAGCATAAAATGATAGTTCAATTGCTTAGACAGCATAAAATCTATTTTTAAGCACATAACTAGCCGCTTCTTCTTCAATCTCCTCTATTGTTTTCTTACGTCCTTTTTTCAACCAGTTCATTAATTCTTGCTTTGTAAAGTACAACCTTTTACCTTTTTTTATAACAGGTATTTTACCAGCTGATGTTAGTGTGTAAACAGTTGCTTTAGCAAGGTTTAAAAATTTTGAAGCTTCATCTATCGTTAGAAAATCAGGAGACGGATTTTCATTTGTAGAAGCAGGATTTTCAGAAAGAACCTTTCTTACACTATTTTCTATTAGTGCAGATAATTCCTCTTTTTTAATTGATGTTAACATTAATTCGTTCATAGGATTATGTTTATGTGATAAATAATAACTAATGATTATTATCGCTAAACTATCCTATAATTATACCCCTAATCGGTTTTCGGGGCTTATTTCTTTTTAACTATGTGATACTTTAAAAATTCTGGAAGTGTTGGCCTTTTCTTTTTAGTTACTACACCCTTACCTTTAAAGACTTCATCTAAAGTAGGCCTTAAAATATCAATCTTACCTTCGGATGCAATCCTAAATCTTGCATTTATCCAATACTTGTAAGTAACTATATTTTTAGCATCAACTTTTTCATTTTTATGTAACTGATAAAAAATATCGGCGATTTGATTTTTTTGTCCTCGTAAAGTTAGATAGTCTAAACGTGGTCTTCCTGAGAATATATTAGCTAGTTCTTCTTTAACTTCTGAATGTTGGCCATATAAAACTAATGTGGAAAAAAAATCTACAATCTGATTAAACTCATTTTCATTTAAATTATACAACTTAACGTCTTCAATTCTATCAGGGTCTTTTAAATGAATAAATTGATCATAACTATCAAGCCGTAAGACTTTTTCATAATACACAATTTTATCATGAAAAAATTTCAAAAAATCATTTAAACAGTCTTGAATAATTGTATTTGCTAAATTTGGATACTTTGTAATTGTTTCCTTTGTAGAAAGTTCGTAAGCATAAAGAAGACGTAAAATCTTGCTAGCTTTCATAAATTCTAAAAAGACATTTATAAAATCCATTAAATTAATTTTCATAACTCTTAAGAATGAAAGCAAATCATCTGCATCTTGAATTACGCCAACAAATTTTAAAGGGCTAATTTCTAAATTGCTAGAAATGAAAGTAATCTCATACTTGACAGCGTTGACACTCATATTCCTTGCATCAAAATATCTCCTTGAAAGCATATGATAGATTATATAAAATCTTTCTGCAATGTCTTTAAATGAATTAGAAAAATGAGCCTTGGCGATAAAACTATCAAGTGAGTTATTTACTTCAATGTAAGCTACGGGACTATTTAAATCTTCCATGTAAATTTATAGAACAATACGTTTAGATGCATCAACTTTCTTTTTATCTATAACCTTTGCATAAACTTCTGTGGTTTTTAAATGCCTATGTCCTAAGAGTTTTGATACTGTATAAATATCTGTCCCCATAGTTAACTGCAAAGTAGCATAAGTATGCCTAAAACAGTGGAAAGTAATCTTCTTAGTTATTCCTGCACTCATTACCCAACGTGCCAATTGAACATTGGTATAAGCAGAATATTTCAAACCTTTAAAAACTCTATCTTCTAAATTACCTCTTTCGCCTAACTGGTCATAAGCTTGGTCAGCAATTGGCAGTGTTTCATTAGAACTTGTTTTTTGCTGTGTAAAACGAATAAAGTATCCGTCTTGCTCGGAATGCTGAACCTCTCTCCAAGTTAGCTTAATCATATCAGACCATCTTAAACCTGTTAAAGCACAAAATATAGATGCTCGTTTCAAAATGTTTGGTTCACAGTCGGTATCAAAAAGTGCTTTCAATTCCTCAATTGTAAGATATTCCCTTTCACTTTCTCCTTGCGGAATACCTTTAACTCGAAGAATTGGATTAATAGAAAACAATCGCTCTTCAAAAGCCTCTTTCACACAAGCTCTAAACTTATTAAAATAACTGTACTGGGAGTTTTGTGCTAATCCAACGGTATCAGATTTGAGGGATTTTACGTTTTTTAAAAATTCCTTAAAACCCTCACAAAATCTTTCATCTACTTCCCCAAACGTACATCTGCCACCTGTAAAAAGCTTTAAATATTTAAATGAGCCAAGCCAGTTATCAGAATTGCCTTTTGAGGAGTTACGTTTCTTAACCTTTTGCTCGAAATAGGCAAGAAAATCCATTTTTGAGGATAAACGGTCTGTAAAATCAAAGCTTTTATTAATGAACTGCAAACTTCTTTCAGCACGAATACTTTCTGCCTTTGTTTTACAGACATGATTATGTTCTTTCTGAATTGCATTTGTAGGTTTTTCAAAAAGATAAATTTTTAAAAACTCCCTACGAGTTTCTTTGCCTGTTTCGGGAATATAAACTGGTGGGTAAAAATCTAAATAAAGGCTTAATCGCCCATCATTCAATTTCTTTTCCCTTAGTTTAACTGTGTGGCTCTGCTTCATTCGTTTACAAATAATTTGTTTAACTCTACTCTTTGAATAATTTTTCGACCTCTTAAATTATGAGACGTTATAACCTTTTGATTTAGCAACCGCCAAAGAGTAGTCCTACTTATATTCAATAATTTACATGTATCTTGAATTGTTAAGTATTGCATTTCGGCAAGCTCTTTCTTAGGTTGTTCTATTCTTTTTTCAGTTTCTTGATTACTAGACTGAATTTTTAAAAGCTTGATTTTGCCCTTAAGATTTTTACCATTACAAGACCTACTACAAAATCGTGTAACTGTAGTCTTTGCAACAAATAATGTGTTACACTCTTCGCAAAATCTATTCAGTCTGATATTCGAACTCATTTAAATTGTTTCTATTTGTTTCTGCGTGTTTCCTGATGTTTCAGAATGTTTCATAATTTCTCCCAACCTTTTCAAAAGCTGTATTTATTTGTACTTTTTTAAAAATATCCTAATAAAGGTACAAATATTAACGAAAGGTACAAAAAAATAAAAAATCATCAAGAAATAAAAAACCTCATAATCATTGATTATAAGGTTTTTAATAGGTTTTAATTAGCGATTATTATCGTTATTTATCGTTTATTACTTTCCGATACAAAACTTCGTAAATATATTTTCCAGTAAATCGTCTGTAGTAACCGTACCTGTTATTTCTCCTAAATAATGTAAAGCTTGCTTAATATCCATAGCCAGAAAGTCAGAAGTAACTGGATTATCAACATTATCTAGCACCCTTTGCAAGGCATTTTCAGTTTGTTTAAGGGCTTCTACATGGCGGATATTGGTTACCAATGTTTCACTGGTATTAATATGATGCAGGTTAACCTGTTCTAATAAGGTTTCTTTTAATTCATCGATACCTGATTTTTCTTTAGCAGAGATGAAGACTACATTGAGTTTTGCAAATGCTTCATGCTGTTGGGGGCTTAATAAATCGGCTTTGTTTAAAAGAATTAAATAAGGAATTTCCAATTTATTTAGGCCCTTGAGCTGTTCTTCTATTTCTGCCGGCGTTTGGGCAACATCGGCCATGTAAATAATGAGCTTAGCCTGTTTCATTTTTTCAAGGGTGCGCTCTACACCTAAGGCTTCAATAATATCAGCCGTATCACGGATTCCGGCCGTATCGATAAAACGGAAAACAATGCCACCAATGGTTAATTCGTCTTCTATGGTATCACGGGTAGTACCGGCAATATCAGACACAATGGCCCTTTCTTCGTTTAATAAAGCATTCAACAAGGTGGATTTACCTACATTGGGTTTACCCGCAATTACAATAGGTACTCCGTTTTTGATTACGTTACCCAATTCAAAAGAAGAGATCAGGCGACGCAAAACGTAATTAATTTTGGTAACTAGGTTACGCAACTGATCGCGGTTGGCAAATTCTACATCTTCTTCGGCAAAATCGAGCTCCAATTCAATCATGGAAGCAAAATGAATCAATTGTTCCCGAAGGGCTTTAAGCTCATTGGCAAAACCACCACGCATTTGCTGCATGGCTACATCATGAGAAGCTTTAGAGTTAGATGCAATTAAATCGGCTACGGCTTCGGCCTGACTTAAATCAAAGGCTCCATTTAAAAAAGCACGTAAAGTAAATTCACCTGGTTTAGCCGCCCTTGCTCCTTTGCTGATTAACAGGCTAATAATTTGCTGAATAATATAGTTTGAACCATGACAAGAAATTTCCACTACGTTTTCTTTGGTATAAGATTTTGGAGCAACGTATAAACCTGCCACTACTTCATCAATAATCTGATCGCCATCTTTAACCAAACCAAAATGTAAAGTATGTGTGGTTTGTTTTTCTAAATCTTTACCTGCAAAAACCGTATTGGTCAGGCTGATGGCTTGGGGGCCTGAAAGACGGATGACGCCAATGGCACCTGAACCCGGAGGTGTTGATAAAGCAATGATAGTATCCTGATGATTCATATTATTCTCTGAAAGCTGCAAAAATAGGGTTTATCTATGGCTTTATCATTTATGATGGCTACTTTTTTATCATTTACCGGTTATAATTTAACAGAAGGAAATTGAAATAAAAGACCTTATTATTTATAAATTGTGGTTTCCATTGTGAATTGGGAAAACATTTTTAAATTAATGGTGTTTAAACCTGAAAATCAAATAAGCGATATTATGACCAACAACTTTCCTTTAACGGTTAAGCGATCGATAGAATTACTTGGCCTGATGGCCGTCGTAGCAGTAATTGTAATTGGCCGCGACATTATAATGCCCATATTAATGGCCTTTTTCGTTAGCATTATGCTGCTACCTGTTTATCGTTTTTTAAGAAGAAAAAAAGTACCCGAAAGTTTATCTATTATTTTACCCATTGTATTGGTTGCCCTTTTTGTTGGCCTTATTGTTTGGTTTTTTTCCAACCAGATTGGCGCTTTGGTGAAAGATTTTCCTCAAATTAAAAAGAATGTTGCTCTGCACTTAAAATCGCTGAGCGAATGGGTGAGCCAGCTTACCCACTACTCTACCACAGAGCAATTAAAATTTATAGATGATAAGAGCAACGACTTGCTGAACATGGGAGGTAAACTTGCTGGTGGGGCTGCATTAACCCTGAGCGGGGTATTTGTTTTTATTGGTTTATTACCGATTTACATCTATTTAATGCTTTTTTATAAAGACATTTTATTGAAATTTATTTTCATGTGGTTTAAAACGGATCATCATCCTAAAGTAAAGGAAGCCATTTATGAAACTGAATCGATTATAAAAAGTTACCTGATTGGTTTATTGATCCAGATTTCTTACATGACCATTTTGCTGGGTGGTATTTTAATGTTGATTGGTATAAAACATGCCTTATTAATTGGGGTAATATTTGCCATGTTAAACCTGATTCCTTATGTGGGTGCTTTAATTGGAAATATTATTGGTGTGCTGCTTACTTTAACTTCTTCGCAAGAGTTATGGCCTGTAGTAACTGTTTTAGGGGTTATTGCTTTTGTTCAGTTTTTGGATAACAATATTTTAATGCCACGAATTGTAGGCTCTAAAGTAAAAATTAATGCTTTATTTGCCATTTTAGGGGTATTTATTGGTGGAAGCATCGCGGGGGTATCAGGCATGTTTCTGGCCCTGCCTATTGTAGCTGTATTGAAAATTATTTTCGATCGTACCGAAATGTTTAAACAATGGGGTGTTTTATTGGGCGATGAACGACCTGCTAAAAGCCCAATGTCTTTCTCTTCATTCAGAAAGAAAAAACCAGTACCTGTTAAACCGGGTATTGAAAAGGAACTTTAAGATTGTAAAACATTTTAAAAGAAAAATCCCCTGTCGCATTGACCGGGGATTTTTTTTATTTTAAAGTTTATTTAATTAACCATGAGATACATACATTTCTGCAGGTACTTGTTAAATTCTTCAAACAAACTAAGCAATAACCAATCTACATACGCTCAGGCGAAGCAATGCCCAAAATTAACATGCCCGATTTAATAATATCGGCTGTTTTTTTACAAAGGTTTAAACGAAATTGTTTCTCCTCTCCTTCTTCTGTTTTCACAATTGGAGGTACGTCATGGTAAAACTTATTAAATAATTTGGCCAGTTCAAAAAGGTAATTAGCCAAGCTTGCCGGGCTATGTGCTTTAGCAGCGGTTTCTAGTTCTTCAGGATATTTAGCCAACTGTATAATCATTTCCAGCTCTACAGGCATTATGTTTCCGAAGTCTTGATTTCCGGTTTTAAACACATAACCTGCTTTACTCAATAAGGATTTAATACGGGCATGGGTATATTGAATAAATGGCCCGGTGTGCCCCTGAAAGTCAATACTTTCATTCGGATCGAAAAGTAAACGTTTTTTAGGTTCTACTTTTAAAAGAAAATATTTTAAAGCACCTAATCCAATATTTTTATATAATTCGTCTTTCTCCACATCTGTAAAATCATTGGTTTTACCCAATTCTTCAGTTTTTTCACGAGCCGTAGTAATCATATCACTGATTAATTCATCGGCATCAACCACCGTTCCTTCACGGCTTTTCATTTTTCCGTTTGGTAAATCAACCATACCGTAAGATAAATGATAGAGACCTTTTGCCCAGGTTTTACCCAGTTTTTCTAAAATGAGGAATAAAACCTTAAAATGGTAATCCTGCTCATTTCCAACAACATAAATGGATTCATCCATACCGAAATCTTCAAATTTCTTTTCGGCAGTACCCAAATCCTGTGTAATGTAAACCGAAGTTCCATCGGCACGTAAAACCAGTTTCTGATCTAAACCATCAGCGGTTAAGTCTATCCATACCGAACCATCCTCTTTTTTAAAGAAAACACCTTTTTCAAGACCTTCGTTAATGGTATCTTTTCCTAACAAATAGGTGTCACTTTCGTAATAAAATTTATCAAAATCAACGCCCAGATTTTTATAAGTTACATCAAAACCCTGATACACCCAACCATTCATTTTTTCCCAAAGTGCAATTACTGCTGCATCACCAGCTTCCCATTGTTGCAACATTTGCTGTGCTTCTTTAATAAGCGGGGCATTCTTTTTGGCATCTTCTTCAGTGCTGCCTTCAGCTTTCAGGGCTTCTATTTCTTTTTTATACTCTTTATCAAAAATCACATAATATTTCCCTACCAAATGATCGCCTTTTAAGCCAGAGCTTTCAGGTGTTTCACCATTGCCCCATTTTTGCCAGGCCAGCATTGATTTACAAATGTGAATTCCTCTGTCGTTAACTAAATTTACCTTTACTACTTCATAACCGTAAGCTTTAAGCAATTCGGCTACCGAATAACCCAATAAATTATTACGTACGTGGCCTAAATGCAAAGGTTTATTGGTATTTGGCGAAGAATACTCAACCATTACTTTTTTACCGTTGGGTTGGTATACACCAAAATCAGGGCTTAAAATTTCCTTGTTAAACAGGTTAAGAAAATAACTTTCGGCTATGCTTAAATTTAGAAATCCTTTAACGACATTAAATTTTGTAACCTCAGCAACATTGGCTACCAAATACTCACCAAGCTCATTTGCAGTTTGCTCAGGCAATTTTTTAGAGTAGCGTATAATTGGAAAAGCAACAATTGTTACCTGCCCTTCAAATTCTTTACGGGTTTCTTGTATGTTGATTACACTTTCAGCTACTTCTTCGTTGTAAAGTTTTTTAATGGCCTGCTGTGCTTCGGAAATAATAAAATTCATGGCCAAAAATAATGAAAAAAGGTGGAAGCAGGAAAGCCTAAAATGGAAAGGTTTTAGGGTCAGTCTGTCAATTTTAACCAAGTATTGGAAAGCTGCCTTTGTGCTTAACAGTTCCCGTAGCCCTTCTTTCCGCTATAGTCCCTAATTCTGATGAAGAATTGGAACGGGAGCTGCCGCTTCTAAAAGGTTTATGTGCTCAGCGCTGTGCAATAAACAAAATTCCTTACATTAAGCTGTTCTCAAATCTTCGATATCAATTCTCATATCTGAATTTTTCTGATAGATTTGTAACAACTAATTTATTTATGAGCGAGCAGAATCAAAATTTTAAAGTAGGTGTTAACACAGAAATCGGCAGGTTACGCAAATTATTAGTCCACAGCCCCGATAGTGGTTTAGGCAAGGTAGTCCCATCAAAAGCGCAAGACTGGCTTTTTGAAGATATTGTACACCTGGATACCATTCGTAAAGATGAATATGATTACTACATCAAATTACTGATGTATTTTCTGGACCCCGAAAAAATTAAAGGAAAGCTGGTTCAAATTGATTCTGAAGAAGCTAACAGGAGTTTTTATAAGCCCAATCACCCTGATTTCCACAATTCTGATGCTGTAATTGAGGTTCAAAATCTTTTGAGCCAGGTGCTGGAAAATGAATCTATCCGGAAAAAATTAGTTGCGGCAGTATCTGCTATTGAAGGTTGCACGTATAAATTACAAATGCAGCTTACAGCAACACCGCCGCAGGAACTGGCCGAAATTTTTATTTCAGGAACATTGGCTGATGATACCATGATTTTTGCGCCAATTCCTAATTTAATCTTTACCAGAGATGTTGGAACGACGATAAACAATCATATTTTACTGAATAAACCTGCAAAAAAAGCACGCGTTCGTGAAACGCTTTTAATGCGTTATATCTTTTTTAACCACCCTATTTTTGAATCTTACCGTAATAATGTGCTGGAAATCCCTGATCCGACACAACACTTTTTAAGACCGGGTGATGAACCAGAGTTCCGCACCACTTTAGAAGGCGGTGATGTGATGATGGTGAGTCCAAACCATGTTTTAATTGGTTGCAGTGAAAGAACATCCGAAGAAGGTGCCAACGAAGCAATTAAATTATTATTTGATAATGACGTGGTAGAAAAGGTAACCGTGGTTAAAATTCCGAGTAAACGCGATTATATGCATTTAGATACCGTTTTTACACAAGTTAAACGGAATACCTGGGTAATTTTAAATTCGATTGCGCATTCTCCAAAATATAATCCGCATGAGCCGATTAACTTTTTAAAAGAACCTGAACGCCTTGAAGCGACTACAGCTATACAGTTTAGCAAAAAAAATCCTGGCGAACCAAAACATTTTGAACATGTGGAAGCTTTATTAAACGACATCAGTCAGAATGATTTAAAAAGTAAAGAACCTACTAAAATTATTTACAGCGGCAACAATCAGTTTCCTTACGACTCGAGAGAGCAATGGACAGATTCATGCAATCTTTTAGCGATAAAAGAAGGTGTTGTATTGGGTTACGATCGTAATGATAAAACAGTTGAAGCATTTAAGGCAAGTGGATTTAATGTGGTTAATGTTAAAGATTTAATCCAGGATTTAGAAAGTGGTAAGGTTGATGCAAATACCATTACGGATACTTTAATTTTAATGCCATCGGCAGAATTATCAAGAGCCAGAGGTGGTTTCCATTGTATGAGTTTACCTATTTTAAGAGATAATTTAGAAAATTAGTCTGATAAGCTACTAAACCAAAAACATGCAAAGTACCAATCATATATTAATGATCCGCCCTGTTGATTTTAAGTTCAATGAGCAAACAGCAGGAAACAATAAATTTCAGGAAGCAACCGCACAGGAAAACGTACAGGCCGAGGCATTAAAAGAATTTGATGGCTTTGTAGAATTACTCCGAAAAAATGAGGTTGATGTTACGGTGGTTAACGACACTTTAGAGCCTGAAAAACCGGATTCTATTTTTCCAAATAATTGGGTTTCTTTTCATGAGGATGGGTCGGTTTATCTATATCCGATGTTTTCCGAAAACCGCAGACTGGAAAGAAGAAAAGAAATACTGGAGCAGTTAAAAGCTAAGTTTGAAGTTAATCACGTTAGCGATTTAAGTTTTTACGAACAACAGCATCTTTTTTTAGAAGGTACCGGAAGCATGGTATTAGACCGGCCAAATAAAATTGCCTATGCCTGTTTAAGTGTGCGTACGGATGAAGAAGTGCTTAATAATTTCTGCATGTTAACAGGTTACCAGCCTGTAGCTTTTCAGGCGGTAGATGCGGAGCGTTTTCCAATTTATCATACCAATGTGATGATGTGTGTAGCTGACGATTTTGCCGTAGTTTGTTTAGAATCTATTCCGGATGTACAGGAAAAAGAAAAAGTTGCAATGCGCCTGATCGACAGTGGTAAAAAAATTATAGAAATCAGTTTGGAGCAAATGAACCACTTTGCGGGTAATATGTTGCAGGTTAAAAACAATAAGGGCGAAAACCTTTTGGTGATGTCTGAGCAGGCATACCTAGCTTTAAATCCAACACAAATCACTCATTTAGAGCAATATAACCAGATTATTTATGCTCCATTGTATACCATTGAAAAGAATGGTGGCGGCAGTGCAAGATGCATGCTTGCAGAAGTACATTTGCCAGCACTTTAACAAGACGAATTTATATGGAATTTGCTGTTAAAATTTAAATAGCAGCACCAAAAACTGCCTAATAAACCTGATGGCAGTGAACACGATTTCCAGTTTTCATCGGAAAAGTAAAACGGACAGCAGAAACAAATTAATAGGTTAATTAAGGGTTTTACTTTCCTAATTAAATACGGCTATTACTCCAATTGAAGTTGCGATTACCAAACTGGCGGTGCATAAAAATTTTGTAAACGTTCACAATTGAACCCTAGTCTGGAAAATAAAGAAACGGTATCGTCACTTTTATCAACAAAAGATTCTACTCTTAAAATTTTATCACAATCTGATAAATCGATACTCCAGGTAGCGCCATCGAGTAAATTGTTTAGATGGTTGGCAATTTTTCCTAGCTCTGCATCTGATTGAATATTGGTTTTAAAGATCGAGATCATAATAACAGCTTTTTATAGTTTGCTAATAATTTTGTTTGGGTTTATTTAATGAAGACGGATGAACTTCAGTATTACTTTAAAAAAATATTTTTTTTATTTCAGCTATATATTATTATTTCTTTCGCCTTCAAATTCCCTAAAGTTTTGCTATAACAAGTGTTTATTTCTTCTTAATCAAACTCCCTAATAATCTGAGTTTTACCCTTTGCCAATCTGCATTGTAAATTTGCAGGTAAATTAAACGTTTCTCCTGCGTAAAAATATTTCCAATAACGTTCAATTCTCAATTTAAAATTACATTTTTGCAAAAATTATTTTAAAACCATAAATGCAGAGTTACTCAGAATTTCTTGATCTAAGTGTTGGTTTTCCGCAAGAAGGCTTTGACGTTATAGACGATGAATTATATTTTCAGGATTTAAACCTGATGGAAATGATTGAAACTTACGGTACTCCCCTACGTTTCACCTACTTGCCTTTGGTGAGTAAGAAAATACAACAGGCAAAAATCCTTTTCCAGACTGCTATTTTAAAGAACAATTACCGTGGCGATTATAAATATTGCTACTGTACCAAAAGTTCGCACTTCAGGCACATTGTAGAAGAAGCCCTGAAGAACAATATTCACTTAGAAACTTCTTCAGCTTTTGATATGCCAATGGTTGATGCCCTGGAGAAAAAAGGACATTTAACTAAGGATACCACCATTATTTGTAATGGTTTTAAAACCTATCAGTACAAGCAGTATATTATTGATATGTTGCATGACGGGTATAAAAACATCATTCCGGTACTGGATAATAAAGAAGAGTTTAATCTTTATGATGACGAGGTAGAAATGGATACACCATGTAATCTGGGTATTCGTATTGCGGCAGAGGAACAACCTGATTCACAATTTTATACTTCACGTTTAGGTGTTAGAATGGAAGATGTAATTGAGTTTTACAACAATAAAATCGTTACCAATCCTAATTTTAAAGTTAAATTATTACACTTTTTTATCAACTCAGGCATTACCGATTCGCCATATTACTGGAATGAGTTGGAGAAATATGTAACCTTATATTGCAAATTCAAAAAAATTAATCCTGAGCTGGATACTTTGGATATTGGTGGCGGTATGCCATTTAAAGATTCATTGGTTTTTGATTTCGATTACGAGTATATGGTAAACGAAATTGTAAAAAGGATAAAAGAAATTTGTGCCATTCATGATGTAATGGAACCAGATATTATTACTGAGTTTGGAAAATATACCGTTGCAGAAGCATCGGGCATTTTATACAAAGTATTGGGCCGTAAACAACAAAATGACCGTGAAAGGTGGTTAATGCTGGATGGTTCTTTTATTACCAACCTGCCTGATGTTTGGGCTTTAAATCAAAAATATATCCTTTTACCAGTAAACAACTGGGATGCAGAATACGAACGTGTAAACTTAGGGGGTATTACCTGCGACGGGCAGGATTATTATAACCAGGAAGCACACATGAACAGTGTGTTTATGCCTAAAACACGTAAAGTACAGTATTTAGGTTTCTTCCACACGGGTGCATATCAGGAGGTTTTAAGTGGTTATGGTGGCATTCACCATTGTTTGCTACCAAGCCCTAAACATGTATTAATTCGAAGAAACCGGGATGAAAGTTTCAACTTTGAGGTTTTTGGAGAAGAACAAAACAGTAAACAGGTATTAAAAATTCTGGGTTACTAAACTCATTAAAATAAAAAACCGGGTGAATCGACCCGGTTTTTTTATGCTTTATTTTGCGCTGAAAATTTCTTCCAGTTTCTTTTCTAAATCTGCACCGTATAAATTTCGGGCTATAATTACACCATTCGGATCTATAAGTACATTAGCCGGAATGGCCATTACTCCATATATTTTTGCTCCGGCACTGTTCCAAAACTGAAGATCAGATACTTGTGTCCAGTCCAAATGATCATCTTTTATTGCTTTTAACCAATTTTCTTTGCTTTTATCCAGTGATACACCAAATACGTCAAAGCCCTTTGATTTATATTTTTGGAAAAGCTTAACCACATTTGGATTTTCTGCACGGCAAGGCGGGCACCAGGACGCCCAAAAATCAACCAGCAGGTATTTACCAAAATGATCGGAAAGTTTAACATTTTTGCCATTTGCATCAGGTAGTTCAAAATCCAGGGCACGGTTTCCGGGTTGAACTGATTTTAAAACAGGAACCAAACCTTTTAATACCTGAACGTAGGGCGTTTTATCCAAAGTTCTATCCAGATTTGCAATGTTTTGTTCAATTTCTGCAGGCGTTAAGCGATATGACCATTCGCGGTACAAAACATAAGCCGAAACAATTGATGAAGGATTTTCTTTTATAAAATCTTCTATTTTAACCGATTTTGTTTTACGGTACTGGTTAAATAAATCCTGTGCAACAGAACCTGAAACGGTACTGCTTCTATAATATTTTACCGAATCGAGATTAACGGTTGTAGCTTTATTATCTAAGAAAACATATAAAGGATTTTTGTTTTGATCAAACGTTAATCCATATAATTCAGGAAGTTCTACAGCGGTGGCAAAGCTAAATTTACCGTTATTAATTTGCGAAGAATCAATTGTGGTAAACATTTTATTGCTGAATTTCTGCAAATACACTTTTCCGGTTTCTGCATGTGCAACGATTCCAGTCAGATTTAATTTAGTTTGAGCTGAAACACTGCTAAGACCTCCAAGGCCGATAGCAGCAATTAATTTTAGGGATAATTTCATTGTTTCAATTTTGATTTTAATTAACATCGAACCATAATTTAGTGGTTAAAAGATCAGGACCTTGTTTGGCAACCGCTTCGGTATAACTGGCTTTATTTACAGATTGCTCTCCTCCGGGATAAATAAAACGGCTCGGAATTTTACCATCCAATACACCTTCTACTGCAGGCTGTAATTGAGGGTAATCCAATCTGCGCCATTCTGCAAAAGCTTCTAATCCCTGACCAAAAAGGGCAATCCATTTTTGCTCTCCAATAGATTTACGAAAATTTGAAGCATTATATTGTACTGCCGGCTGAGCCAGATAAGCTTGGATAGATGCCCCATCAATTCCATAATATTGAAAAGACGTGGTAATGGCTTGTTGATATAAAGCAGCCGCATTTTCGGTTGAGAATCCCCTCGAAGCGGCTTCTGCCCGGTCAAATAAAGATTCCGAATAACTTAAAATAACCGCTGGGGCCGATGCTTTTGTAAAGAAGTTTCCGGGTTTAGAGGTTAAATCAAAGCGGGAGCTGCTGGTTTTGGTTACCCCATTGGGCAAGCCTGCATAAATCTCGGGCGTTGCTGTAGCCGTTTTATTTGCATAAAAAGCCAAACGCGGATCATTTAAACCTATTAATTTATCAACCAGTGTTTTCGAAACACGATAATCATCACGGGTTTCGAAGATTTTAGCAATTGGGTTTTGATTTGGAGAACTTGCATAAACAAATTGCACCGATTCTGATTCTGTACTGATTAATCCAGCTGGATCTGCCAATACTTCAGTAATTGTTTGTTTAGCCAAGTCGGGTTCACGGTCTGCAATTCTTAATGCCAAACGAAAACGAAGCGCATTGGCAAATTTACGCCAGCTGTTAATATTTCCACCAAAAACCGGATCGCCTCCAATGGCATTTCCCGAAGGGTTATAAGTGGTTAAAGCTGTTTTTAAGTCTGCAATTAAACCGATATAAACAGTACGCTGATCATCGTATTTTGGCGTAATCTTAGAAATATCCAATGCTTCTTTGTATGGTATACTTCCATAAGCATCTGTAAGTACTGAAAATATCCAGCTGCGTAAAGTTAGTCCTACTGCGGTATAATTTGGATTATTTTGCTGTTGTCCCTGCTTAATCAGCACATTTAAATCGGCTAAACTCTGCGTGTAAAAACTCTTCCAGCCACTTTCAAAGCTACCGTTGGTAAAAATATAACGGTCCTGATCCGGGTATTGAATTTTAGCCCAATATTGTATAAATAATAAACTTGCATCCATAGTATTTGCCGTACTGTAATAATTATCAGCAGCGCTTTTTATTGCATTGGCTAATAAATAATCAGATTGTGCGGTTTCTGACTCATTTGGATTTTTATTGGTATCGAGCAGGTCTTTTTTGCAGGCGCCCAGGGTTAAAACAATTAAGCTCAGGGCAATGGTATATGTTTTTTTGATCATGATCATAGAATTAAAAAGTAAGATTTAAGCTAAAGCCATAACTTCTGGTTGTTGGCAGCTGTAAAGATTCTAAACCTTGTGCATTGTCTGTTGCAAAAGCGGTTTCAGGATCGATATTTGGAACGTTTTTATGAATAATCCATAAATTTCTGCCGATTAAAGTGAAACGGGCATTGGTTAAACCAACTTTAGAAATTAAATTTTTAGGTAAGTTATAACCCAGACTAACTTCACGTAAACGAATAGCTGTAGCACTAAACACATGTGCTTCATTTACATTGGCAATGGCTTTATAATATTGTTGCGCAGATAAAACGCTGGTGTTTTTTGAACCATCGGCTCTAACCCCATCAAAAATAACCCCATCATGATAAACTGTCGCGGCACCCGGTGCTGTACTGCTGTGCGAGCTTAGCTGTACTGCCGCCAGTGTTTTGTTATTACCCGGATAATAGTAAGGTAAACCGCCGTGTTCTTCATCTCTACCCGGCAAAGTCTCGGCTAAAACGCCGGTAGTAAAACCTGTTGCATGCGTACCTGAATAAATTAAACCTCCAACTTTGGCATCAACTAAAAAGCCGAGGGTAAAGCCTTTATAACTAAAATCGTTATTAATGCTTCCAATCCATTTTGGAGTATAAACACCTAACACATGTTTGGTTGGATCTACCTGCGCATAACCGCTTGAATTTACCAGGATATCACCATTTGCATTTCGCAGGTAAGTAGTTCCAAATAATGTTCCGTAAGGCTGACCAACTGAGGCCAGAACCTGTACACCACCTGAACCTAAAATTACATTCTGGAAATTACCTTCCGGATCCAGTTCTACTACTTTGCTTCTGTTGAGCGAATAATTAACATTTACATCCCACTGTAAGCCACCAGTTTGTTTTACTGGAGTAAGCCCTAATTGTACCTCTACCCCTTTGTTATTAATGCGGCCGGCGTTGATAAGCTTTTGACTAAATCCGGTTCCGGAACTTACATCGGCATTAAAAATCTGGTTGAAACTGTTGGTGTTATAGGCACTCACATCCAGGCGGATTCTACTTTTTAAAAAAGCCAGTTCAAATCCTATTTCGCTCGAATTGGTGTATTCAGGTTTTAAATCCGGATTTAGATAGCGGTCGGTAAGGCTTAATAAAGGATAACTGCCAAAAACAGGGTTGAATGAATAGGTATTAAGTAATTGATAAGGGTCGGTATCTTTACCAACTCTGGACCAACCTCCACGAAGCTTTGCAAAGGTAAGTACATCACTTTTCCAGTCAAATGCCTCGCTCAAAATAAGGCTTCCATTTACTGATGGGTAGAAATATGAATTATTTTTTGCGGGTAAGGTAGATGACCAGTCATTTCTGGCCGTAACATTTAAATAGGCATAATCTCTAAAACCCAGTTGTGCGGAAGAAAACACACTATAAACCTTTAGTTTGCCAAAGGAGTTTGAAGATATTAACGGGTCACGCGAATTTTTTAAAGTATAAATTCCGGCTACTGCCAAATTCTGAGCAGTTTGATTATTTTCTTCGTTAAACTTAGAACGTAAATTTCCTCCGGCTAAAACATCGAGATTGAAATCTTTATTTAAGTGTTTGTTAAAACTTAAACTCGCTTCCGTATTGTTCTCGTTAACCGTATATCCTACTTCCTGATAAGAGCCCAGAGGTGTACCATTAGTACCATAAGCTACCTTTAATTTACGTCTGTCATTGTAATAGTCATTTCCGGTATGAAAATTTGCTTTTAAAGTGCTGTTGATTTGATACGTTAAGCCCACTGTACCAATTAAACGGTCGCGGCGTTGTGCAACCGTATTCTCGTAGGCAATGAAATAAGGATTGCTATAATAACTGTTATTCCAGTTGAAGGGTTGCCCATCGGCACCAATATAATTTTTAAGTGCACCTACATCTACCTGACGGCCAAACCATAAAAACTGCAACATGGTACTGGTTGAACGTTTCCCTCCGGCACCCGGTAAATTATCAGAAGAAGTGCGTACATAATTTGCGCTTAAATCAAGCTTCAATTTTGGCAGCAAGTCAAAACTGGTATTTAATCCAAAACTGTTTTTGTTCAGCTCGGAATTAGGAATTACTCCTTTTTGGGCACTATTGTTATACGAGAAGCGGTAATTGTAAGCATCGCCTCCACCCGTAAATGATACACCGTTGTTTAAAGTATGACCGGTTTCAAAAAAATCACGTACGTTATTTGGATGTGGAACAAATGGAACGGCTACACCATTTGAATTGAACTGTGGAATTAAACGTCCGTCCATTTTAGGGCCCCAGCTTTCATCAACACCATCATTTACCCCTTTATCTTTACCGTTAACATAGCTAAACTCTCCGTTTGATCCCTGCCCAAAGACATCCTGATATTCAGGAAGAACCAACAAATCTTCAAACGTTGTACTTGAGTTTATAGAAATACTGCTTGCCTTACCTCTTTTCCCTGATTTTGTTTTGATGATAATAACCCCATTGGCAGCTCTTGAACCATATAAAGCCGCGGCATTTGGGCCTTTTAAAACGCTGATGGTTTCTATATCTTCCGAGTTAATGTCTGAAATGGCATTGGCAAAATCCCTTGAACCACCGGCGCCCAACTGAGAGTTATCCACGGGAACCCCATCTACCACAAATAAAGGTTGATTATTGCCTGATATTGAAGTTTCGCCACGGATAACAATGCGGGATGACCCCATGTTACCCTGACTATTGGTAATGTTTACACCGGCTACTTTTCCAGCCAGTGCATTAACCAGGTTACTTTCTTTCGCTTCGGCTAAATCTGATCCCTTAACTTCCTGAATGGCATAACCTAAAGATTTTTTCTCTTTGTTAATTCCTAAAGCCGTGATTACAACTTCCTGAAGATTATTTTTAGCCTGCTCTAAAGCAATCTGAATTTTACCGGCATTATTTATTTTAAAAGTTTGAGTTTGATAGCCAATATAACTGATGCTAAGTACATCACCACTGGCTGCCTGAATACTAAACTGACCGTTTGTATCTGTAATGGCACCTGTATTTTTACCTTCAACCCGAATACTAACACCCGGTATCGGCAATCCATCGGCCTTATCTGTTACCGAACCCGATAATTTACCTTGCCCCCGGGCAGAGAGACTAAAAATTGTAAATAGCCAGAAAAGGCCGAAAAGTAGAAGTCTGTTTTGAAACATTTGCGTGTGTGTTTTAATAATTTTTGAAACAATAGAATCCCTGCCCGTAAAAAACAGGTCATCTTTAAATATGAAATTTGGATAAGAAAACTGTAGGCTAGCTACAGCAACAGCACATGATTAAATCGTACTGATTGAAAGTTGAGTCATTAACAAATGACTTTGGGAGAACTCGGATACTTAAGGATAACTTCTTCATAAAAAATAAATAATCAATTAAAATCTGGCTCAATTGATACTTATGTAAATCAGATCATCCTTTAGAATAATTTGTGAAAACAAATTTATTATCTTTCTTCTTTGCAGAAGCAGGATTTAGCACCTACCATTTCTGGGGTTGCTAAGACTTCACAGGGCCTTTCCCTCCGTCTTTCTGGATAAATATCTAAAGAACTACCAATTTTTGGTTTGGCAAATGTAGATAATATCTACCTTTTTAATAGAATTTATTTTAAAATAAATCAATCCTTACATTAAAGTGATGAAATAAAGGTTTAAAATCCCGCTGAGCCGACTTAATGATATTTTATATTTTTAATCGGGTAAATTAGAATAAAGCCTTTTATATTTGAATATATTTCCAATACCTAAAAACTCAGCCACATGAAATTCGGTCAAGTAGAAGATCCTTCCATAATAGATTTTAAACTTCCTGCAGATGCTCCTGAAACATCAGCCATTTTAAAAGCAAATAAATCAAAACAGTCTTTTGAGGCTTATGTTGGCTGCGCTAAATGGAATAAAACGGATTTGAAAGGCTTTTATCCAAAGGGAACAAAAGATGAATTATCTTATTATTCTACCCAATTTAATTCAATTGAACTTAATGCTACTTTCTACGGCATGCCTTCAAGAGAACAAGTAACAACCTGGAAAGAAAAAACACCTGATGGATTTAAATTCTTCCCTAAACTAACCAACACAATCAGTCATTTTAAAAGATTGATTAACGTTAAAGAGCCTGTTGAGCAGTTTTGCGATGCAGTAAGCAATTTCGAGGAGAAATTTGGAATGGCCTTTTTGCAGTTACATGATAATTTTAAACCAAAGGATTTTAGCCGTTTAAAAACTGTTATAGAAGAATTTCCAAAAGTAATTCCTTTAGCTGTTGAAGTCAGAAATGAAGAATGGTTTTCAAACCCTGCCATTGCCAGTGAGTTTGCCCGGCTATTCCAGGATCATGGAGTAGCAAATATTATTGTTGATACTGCCGGAAGAAGAGATATGATGCACATGAGATTAACCTCTCCTACTGCTTTTGTTCGTTTTGTAGGGGCTAATGTAGACGACATTGATAAAAAACGTTTAGACAGCTGGATTGACAGAATTGTAGAATGGAAAAAAGAAGGCTTGCAAAATTTATACTTCTTTGTGCATCAAAATGTTGAACTTTCTTCACCCTTATTTTCTGCTTATTTCACTCAAAAACTAAATGATGCTATTGGAACAGATTTAAAAATTCCTGTAATGGCCAATCAAAGTCAGCCGAATTTATTTTAATTAGATGTCCTGAATATTCTTTCAGTAAAATATTCAGGACAAGACTATTTATTAACCAGCTCTTTTATAAACCGTTTCAGTTGCTTTAGCTTCTTCCCCTTCCGGCGAAACATTGTACGCAGTCAATATAATTTCATCTCCGTTGATGATTTCCAGCGTTGTTCTCCAGCCCCAAAGCTGCTCTCCATATTCTGGGCTGCCATATTCTCCAAAAATCGAAAAACCATTAGCTGTAGCTTTACCACTCGAAAGCATAATTTGTGTACCCATATGAAAGCTGTCTACCCAGCTTGCGGTAAAACGTTGATAAGGAATATCAAAACCAATTATCATTTTGCCCTCAAAGGGTTTACCCTCTAAACTTCCCTGATAATCGTAAGAAATAAATCGGCTGCCTAAAATCACCGTAATTTTAGCCTGCATCGGAGATTCATCTGCCAATACATCTTTTTCAAACCAGGTTTTTGTTGTCCCATGCCACTCACCAGCTAAATCCATCAGCTGTTTGTGCGAACCATTTTCTAAAGATTGTTCAAATTTGCTTGTTGCCATATCCAAACCTAAAAAAATATTCTCACAAATTAGCAGCTTTAAGGCCACCTCATTATTAGATTCTTATTGCTATATTGTTTTATGTTAAAAACGCTCGATCTTAATCAGGTAATGGTCATCGATATCGAAACCGTTCCGCAGTACCAGTCATTTAAAGAACTGCCCGAACATTTCCAGGATTTATGGGAGCAGAAAACCCATTTTCAACGAAAACCAGAACAAAGTGCAGAAGAATTTTATGAACGTGCAGGCATTTTAGCCGAGTTCGGGAAGATTATCTGCATCAGTTTAGGCATATTTAGTCTGCAAAATAAAGTACAATCGCTCCGTATTAAGTCTTTCTCTGGGCACAATGAATCTGAAATTTTGAATCAGTTCGCTGCCCTGCTGGAAAAACAAATTCCCACCCTGGTTTTATGTGCGCATAACGGAAAAGAATTTGATTATCCGTATTTGTGCAGGAGAATGATTGTTAATGGTATTGAAATTCCTAAAATATTACAAATTGCCGGTAAAAAACCATGGGAAGTAAATCATCTGGATACCATGGAACTTTGGAAATTCGGAGATCATAAACATTATACCTCTTTAAACCTCCTAGCAACTATTTTAAATATTCAAACGCCTAAAGATGATATTGACGGAAATATGGTGAGAACCGTTTATTACGAAGAACAAAATTTGGGGCGTATTGTAACCTATTGTCAAAAAGATGTGATTACTACGGCTCAGATCCTGCTAAAATTTAAAGGGATGAAAATAATTTCATCAGAAAACATTACAATTGTATCCTGATGTTAAATGTAGAAAACTTAAGTATCGATTTTTTTAATCAGGAAGAAAAAACCTGGTTCAAAGCTGTAAAACAAATTAACTTTAACGTAAAAAAAGGAACCGTTTTAGGCATTGTCGGCGAATCCGGTTCGGGCAAGTCTGTAACTTCATTTTCCATTATGCGTTTGCATGATGAACGTTCGGCCAAAATTACCGGCGATATCAGTTTTGAACAAATCAGTCTGCTTAATTTAAGTTCAAACGAGATCAGGCAATATCGTGGAAATCAGATTTCAATGATTTTTCAGGAACCCATGACCTCCTTAAATCCGGTTTTTACTTGCGGTTATCAGGTAGCCGAAGCAATTATTCTGCATCAAAAAGTAGATAAAGCCGAGGCCAAAAAACAAACCATTGCTTTATTTAATGAAGTACAATTACCAAGGCCAGAAAAAATATTCGACAGTTATCCACATCAAATTTCGGGTGGACAAAAGCAAAGAGTAATGATTGCAATGGCTTTAAGCTGTAATCCCAAATTGCTGATTGCCGATGAGCCCACAACTGCCTTAGATGTAACGGTTCAGAAAACTATTTTGCAGCTACTCCTTAAATTAAAGGAAGAGCGTAATATGGCTATGATTTTTATTTCGCATGATTTAGGCGTTGTAAATGAAATTGCTGACGAGGTTGCGGTGATGTACAAAGGAGAAATTGTGGAACAAGGCCCTGCCAAATCCATTTTCAGTAATCCACAACATCTTTATACCAAAGGTTTATTAGCTTGCCGGCCCTCACCGGCCTTGCAATTAAAGAAACTTCCAGTGGTTGCCGATTTTTTAACAGGCAAAATAGATGATGCTTCCGCACACCTGCAGGCTTCAAATCAATTAACGAATGCCGAAATTACGTTGAGAAGAGAACAGCTTTATGCTGCGCAGCCCTTATTAAAAGTTGAAAATTTATGTACCTGGTATCCAATCAATAGTGGTTTATTCAGTAAAAAAGTTGATTACGTTAAAGCGGTAGATCAGATTAATTTTGAGGTTTTTCCGGGCGAAACGTTAGGTTTGGTAGGCGAATCCGGTTGTGGCAAAACCACGCTTGGCCGTACCATTCTTCAATTAATTAAGCCAACATCCGGAAAAGTAATTTTTAACGGCCAGGACATTACCGCCATTAGTAAAGCCGAACTTAGAAAACTTAGAAAAGACATTCAGATCATTTTCCAGGATCCTTATGCCTCTCTCAACCCTAAATTAAGTGTGGGTCAGTCTATTTTAGAGCCTTTACAAGTACACAAACTGTACAATAACGAAGCCGAACGAAAACAAAGGGTTTTAGAGTTGATGACCAAAGTTGGTTTAAAGGAAGAGCATTTTAACCGTTATCCGCACGAGTTTAGCGGTGGACAAAGGCAGCGGATTGTAATTGCCCGTGCTTTAGCGCTGGAGCCTAAGTTCATTATTTGTGACGAGTCGGTTTCAGCCCTTGATGTTTCTGTACAGGCACAGGTTTTAAATTTAATTAAAGACCTTCAACGGGAGTTTGGATTAACCTATATTTTCATATCTCATGATTTAGCTGTGGTAAAACATATTTCTGACCGAATTTTGGTTATGAATAAGGGCAAAATTGAAGAGGAAGGTTTCCCTGAACAAATTTTCTATTCGCCAAAGGCAGCCTATACCAAAAAATTGATTGAGGCCATTCCGGGACAATAATTTTCAAAGAACGGTGCTTTCGAAATCCATTTCAAACATCATCTGTTTTACATATTAACTCCCATTTTACCCGCTTTTTCTATCTTTTCTGTATATTCGGTAAATTCAGTTTAGCGTATGGCAAAGAAAAAATCGGCAAATATAAAATTGGTTCTCAATCAGTTAATTAGTGATGTTTTTGAGAAAAATGGAAATCAACTGCTCAATTACAAACAAGTTTCGGCCAAATTAAACCTTACAGATCAGGAATCGAGAGAAACTATCTTAGAAATATTAAAAGAAGGTAAAGGAAACGGCAGCTTTTTAGAACCCGAAAAAGGAAAATATAAACTTAAAGAGCTTCAGAATTTTATTGTTGGTAAAGTAGATATGACCGCGGATGGGTCGGCTTATATTGTGCCTGATGATGAATTTGAGAAAGATGTTTTTGTAGCACCAAGAAAACTAAAAAATGCATTACACGGCGATACCGTTAAAGTATATGTCTTTGCCAAAAAGAATGGCCGCAAAAATGATGGTGAAGTTATTGAAATCATCAAAAGAGCCAAATCAGATTTTACAGGGGTTATAAAAATTTCAGATCGTTTTGCCTTTGTTATTGCCGATGATAAAAAGATGATGCATGATATTTTTGTGCCTCTTGCGGATATTTTGGGTGCAAAAAATGGTCAGCGGGTGTTGGTTTCTTTAACCGATTGGCCCGAAGGCGCTAAAAATCCAATCGGTGTGGTAAAACACGTACTTGGAGATCAGGGCGAAAACAATACAGAAATGAATGCCATACTTGCACAATATGGTTTTCCGCTTTCCTTCCCCCCATCTGTAGAAAAAGAAGCAAATGCAATTCCTGAAGAAATTGCAGCAGATGAAATTGCAAAGAGAAAAGATTTTAGAAAAATATTGACTTTCACCATCGACCCTGCAGATGCAAAGGATTTTGATGACGCCATTTCTTATCAAAAACTACCAAATGGAAACCACGAAATTGGAGTGCATATAGCAGATGTTTCACATTATGTAATTCAGGGAACCGAATTAGATAAGGAAGCTTACAGCAGGGCAACTTCTGTTTACCTGGTCGACCGCGTAATCCCTATGCTACCAGAACGATTGAGCAATGGAGTTTGTTCTTTACGTCCTCACGAAGATAAATTGTGTTTTGCTGCAGTGTTTGAGCTGGATGAACAAGCTAATATTCAGTCTGAGTGGTATGGTAAAACGGTTATTCACTCCGACAGGAGATTTAGTTACGAAGAAGCGCAGGAAGTTATTGAAAGCAAAACCGGAGATTATGCTGCCGAAATTCAAAAACTAAATGAACTGGCCTACATTTTACGCGATCGTAAGTTTAAAAATGGAGCGATTAGTTTCGAAAGTGCTGAAGTTAAGTTTAAACTTGATGAAGCCGGAAAACCGATTGGAGTGTATGTGAAAGAGCGGAAAGATGCCCATAAGCTGATTGAAGATTATATGTTGCTGGCCAACCGGAAAGTAGCTGAGTTTATTGCAAAAAAAGTTAAAGGAAAAGATAAATTAACATTTGTGTATCGTGTCCACGACTCTCCAAATATGGAAACTCTGAATACTTTTGCACAGTTTGCATCGCGATTTGGCTATAAAATCAATACGAAATCAGATAAGGAAATTGCAAAATCTTTAAACTACTTAATGACCGATGTTGAGGGTAAAAAAGAGCAAAATATTTTAACTTCGCTAGCAATCAGATCAATGGCTAAAGCCATTTATTCGACTAAAAAAACAAGTCATTACGGTTTAGCTTTCGATTACTACACACATTTCACTTCACCTATCCGGCGTTACCCTGATGTAATGGTGCACCGTTTATTGCAAAATTACCTGGAGAATGGAAAGTCGGCAGATGCTGAATTCTACGAAGTAGCCAGTGTACATTCTTCTGCGATGGAGAAAAGAGCGGCCGAAGCGGAAAGAGCTTCTATTAAATACAAACAGGCTGAGTATCTGGAAAATAATATAGGTACAGCGTATAAAGGCATCATTTCAGGAGTTACTGAATGGGGTATGTATGTCGAAATTGAAGAAAATAAATGTGAAGGCATGATTCGTTTACGGGATATTTCTGATGATTTTTATGTGCTTGACGAAAAAAATTATTGTATTGTGGGTCAGCGCAAGAAGAAAAAGTATCAGCTCGGTGATGAAGTCATGATTCGTGTTAAAAAAGTTGATCTTTCTAAACGCCAAATCGATTTTACTTTAATTCCTGAATAAAAACACCTTTGTTTTATATATTTTCCTTTTAATATCTTTGCCTGCTTTCCTGTAACAGAAAGCAGGCAAAGGTCAGTTTAAACTGATGATGTTAAAATGACTAAAAGTATCAGTTATAATCCCCAATTTTGGCGGAAGGATTAAACCTGTAAAAGGTATCGCTAAAGAAGAAAAGCGATCAAAATTTTAGAATAAGGCCGCAGGCTAAAAAGTAAAAATGCAAACTACAGAACAATTACAAAATATACTGGATCAAGCCATCCAAAATCTTACCTTTCCTGATCAGCCTAAACACCTTTACGAACCTATAAAATACATTATTAATCTTGGGGGCAAACGCGTACGGCCCCTACTCGTTTTATTGTCTACAGAACTTTTTGGTACCGACGCAAAAGAGGCTATCCACGCCGCCATGGCCATTGAAGTGTTTCATAACTTCACACTGGTACACGATGACATTATGGATAATGCTCCATTACGCAGAGGAAAAGCCACTGTACATGAAAAATGGAGTACCAACACCGCCATTTTAAGCGGTGATGTGATGATGGTTGAAGCCAACAAAAATCTGGCAAAAGTAAATCCTATCTTTTTAAAGGATGTGCTCGACACTTTTAATACAACTGCACAAGGTGTTTGCGAAGGTCAGCAACTGGATATGGAGTTTGAACAACGTGATGATGTGAGCATTGAAGAATACATTAACATGATCAGGTTAAAAACTGCTGTTTTATTAGGTGGAGCTCTAAAATTAGGTGCCATTATAGGTAAGGCAAGCGAAAAAGATGCCGATCTGATTTACCAGTTCGGAGAAAATATCGGTATTGCATTCCAGTTACACGATGATATTTTAGATGTGTATGCAGATCCTGACAAATTTGGAAAACAGGTGGGTGGAGATATCATTGCCAATAAAAAAACCTTTCTTTTACTAAAGGCCTTCGAGCAGGCCAAGGATGAAAACCTGGAGGCCCTGGAAAACTGGACCAGTTATAAAAAATTTGATGTTCGCGAAAAAGTAAATGCAGTTAAGCAGGTTTACGACACCCTGGATATTCAAAATATTGCCAAAGCCAGTATGGACGAATACTTAAATAAGGCGCTTGCCTTGTTTAAACAGATTAATGTAAGTGATGAAGCAAAATTCAATCTGCTTACCTTAACAACCCAGTTAATGGCCCGGGAATATTAAACAACCCTCTGGTTTCCATCCCATATCCGGCTGGGAACCAATTACATTCTTCTTTTCATTAATCAAACAGCGTTTTATTTAAGGCATAGCCCTAAATATTTTTTGATTATCTTCGTGCTTTTTATAATCAAATTAAACGCTACAACTTCATGAAACGCTTTCTATATACGATTTTATTAATCGCTTCTGCTTCAATCCTATTCACAAGTTGTAAAAGCACCTCCAGTAAAATGAACGCTTTTGTGCTTTCGTACAATGCCTCTGCTAAACCAAATGGAATTGTATATTCTACAAATGCCGAGGCACTTTATGATAAAAAAATCATAAAAATAAGGATTGTAACCAACTACGCCCTGGAAGATACAAAAAACGGCATCGTGGATAAATTTCTCCCAACATTATTTGTCCAGTTACTAGCGGGTGAAGACCTGGCCCGGGAATTAATCAATGAGGAGGGTGTTAATTTCGAAGTCACATTTTTTACCATCCGGTTATCCGAATTTTCATCCATCACGATTGATAAAAAGAAGCTTGCAGAACTTGAAAAAGAAGCAAAAGGTAAAATAAATGCGGATGATTTATTAAACAATACGGGCAATTCAAAAATTAAAAACATCTTGTCCATTTTAAATAAAAACCTGCCTGTAAAGGATAAAAACACAGGCTTAACCATTCTAAAAATAGATATTAATGATAAAAATGAGTTATTGTACGATATAAGTGTCCCAAACAGTATTGCAGAAAAAATTAAAGGAAAGGATGCCTCAGAGGTCCTAAAAGATGATATTTTAAGAAATGGCAATTCTAAGCAACTGTTTATGAATGTTAGAAGTCTTGGGATTACAACCTTAAAATACAAATACCGGGATGAAAAGGGGAACTATTTAAACGAGATTACTTTAACCCAGCAGGATTTTAATTTGCCATAATATGAGTGATGAAGAATATAACGAAAGACCTGTCTGGAGAAATGTACTCTCCATTTGCCTTATACTTTTTGCATTAATTAGATTTGGATTTTATTGTTCAAAAATGGACGATAGAAACCGAACCCGCAATATTTCACAGAATGTAAATGACCTGGCTATAGATCAGATTCGAAATCAGGTTACTCAGCAACGATATAATGCGGCTACAGGCATAGCAAACGGCGACATTAATGAAGTATTTTACTTTGGTTATCACTACCTGGATACCATCAGCGAATCGCAAAAACGATTTTATCATATAGTTAAGCTGGATAAAGATTCTTTAGTGAATATTGATTTCACAACTAAATTCAGGGCTTTAAAAGGTGCATATCTTCAAAATACTTATGATAATACCTTAAGATTCGCAATAAAAACACCTCAAAACCTAAGCATCTTCATTCATAGCTTAGAAACAAAAGGTACACTCGATAATAATTTCAAAACTTTAAAAGAAAACGATCACCTAAGCAACCTTCACGATGTCATTAAACTTGGTAAATCCTACAAACTTGTTTCTTATTCTATAAAAAAGAAGGAATCGACCTTTAGAGGTATTGCCTGTTTAATGGGAGATGAAGAATATAAACTATTTATAGAATTTGAAAGCAATAAACTTTCTCAGACAGAATTACAACGAAAAGCTTTGAATTACATGTCCAGTAATCTTGTAATAAAATAAAGCTCAAATAAAAAGCCGGTAGTTTTTATTCATACCGGCTTCAATTGTTAATTAAGGGAAGGGTTAAGATTTTACTAATAAATATTTGATCCAAAAATCTGATTTCTGATCGGTTGCATTTTCAGCATTGGCTCCATTCGTTTGAAATGCCATCTGCCTTAAAAGGCTTTAGCATTCGTATATTACTTTCGGTTTCCTGGGCACTTACACTAAAGCTCCGGATGAGCAGTGCAATGGAAAGAGATATTTTTACGAACTGCATTTTTATTTTGAATACACGAATGTAAAATACAAGCTTGTTAAAAAGTGTTATTTAACAGACTTTAACAATGTAAAATATTTAAAGCAAAAAAAAAGCTCCCGATTAGAACCGGGAGCTTTTGAATATATTTTTTTTACTGATTATTCTGCAGATGCAGCTTCTTCAGATGCTTCTGCTTTTTTAGCAGGTGCTTTTTTTGCTTTAGCCGGAGTAGCTTCAACTTCTTTAGCTACAACTTCTTTTTTAGCTGTTGCTTTTTTAGCTTTAGGCTCAGCAACAACTTCTTTAGCTACAGCAGGAAGAACAGAAACATAAGATTTGTTATCTTGTTTCTTTCTGAAAACTACTGTACCATCAATTAAAGCAAATAAAGTGTGGTCTTTTCCTAAACCAACATTTTTATCTGGATGGTGTTTTGTACCGCGTTGACGTACTAAAATGTTTCCAGCGATAGCTTCCTGACCACCGAAAATTTTAATACCTAAACGCTTACTATGCGATTCACGTCCGTTTTTCGAACTACCGGCTCCTTTTTTGTGTGCCATGATTTTATATTTTTTTCACTCTCCAACAAAAGAGAATGATTGGGTTAACAATTAATTATAGAGTGATGTCAGAGATCTGAATCTTAGTGAAAAACTGGCGGTGACCATTTTTCTTTTTATAACCTTTTCTACGTTTTTTGTGGAAAACGATTACTTTATCACCTTTTAAATGAGATACGATCTTAGCTGAAACTTTAGCACCTTTAACTGCAGGAGCTCCTACAGTGATTGCACCACCATTATCAACCAACAATACATTATCAAATTCAATACTAGCGCCTTCATCTCCTTGCAATCTGTGTACAAAAAGGTGCTGGTCTTTAGCAACTTTAAATTGCTGGCCTGCTATATTTACTATTGCGTACATTGTTTAAATATTTGTTTTTAATTTTTATTTAACGAGGTGCAAATATAGAACAAATACTATTAACACGCAAACAGATATTGAAAATATTTTTAGCTATGGTTTATAGTCTACGTAATTCCAACAAGCTTACAATTTAATTCTTTTAATTCATCTCTAAAATTAGTTACAGATCACCACTTTTCAGTTAAGGAGGCATCTATTTTCAAACCACATATTGAACATTCGCATTACTACTGTTTCACGGTTTAAGTGCACTTCACTCCTCTTTGTTAAAAATTGTTAAATTTTAGCTTTCTTATTACGAATATTTCGTAGTTTTACGAAAACTAAATAGACAACTTAAACTCAATAATTATGAAACGTATTTCTTTAAGCTGCTGCGCAGCAATGATTGCAATATCAACATTTGCACAAAACCCTGATAAAGCCCTGGCCAGGGTGAGGTACACATTTAGTCATATCGAAGACACCACCCAAAGAGATAAGCCCCGCACAGAAAACATGTTATTAATTACCGGAAATAATGCCTCGGTATACACCAGCTACGATAAGATTAACCAAAGTGCCAACATGCAAAAACAAATTCAGGAGCAAGTAAAAGCGCAGGCCGGAAGTGGCATGCAAAACATTAAAATAGAATCCAGATCGACCAAACCTATTTCGCAGGTTGACTACTTCTTTTTTGCCAATGAGCATAAAATGATTACTAAAGAACGTCTTTTCAACAATTATTTAGTAGAAGAACCAGCTGAAACCATAAACTGGAAAATAGCCAAAGATACTATGAGTTTTTCTGGTATACACTGCCAAAAAGCAACTGCATACTTTAAAGGCAGAAACTGGATTGCCTGGTTCGCTACTGAAATTCCTTTTCAAAGCGGTCCGTGGAAACTTAATGGTTTGCCTGGTCTGATTGTAGAAGCTTACGATGAAAAAAAAGAAGTTCAGTTTCAGTTTGCTGGTTTAGATAAAGTAACAGAAGCAGAGACGGTTAAAGATGAAAAGGGAGAACTTTCGGGCATGAGCATAAAAATTGTAGGTCTCGAAACTGATAATTATTTAGGTAGTGAAATTAAGCTCCCGGCTAATGCCATTAAAACCACCCGCAAAGAGCTGGACAAACTAAAAGAAGCCAGAGATAAAGATCCACAAGGTTTTATGCAGGCGCAAATGGCTGCAAACGGCATCAACGGTTCTTTTAAAAGCAGTACAGTAAGGGCTCCCGGTTCTGTTAAAATAGCGATTAACAATCCGATCGAATTACCTGAGAAAAAATGAGAAAGCTATATATTTTAATGGTTTTCTCACTTCTGAGCATGGCTACGGCCTCTGCTCAGAAGCAAATTAAAGGAAAAGTTAAAGATAGCAATGGTAAAGGTATTGAATCTGCGAATGTAAATCTGAAAGATCTTGAAGGCAACCTCATCAATTTTACAAGGAGCAATTCGAAAGGCGAATTTACCATCCAACTGAAAAGTGATGAGGTGATTGGTTATAGTATTGAAGCCTCCAGTATTGGGTATAAAAGATCGGCTTTTAAAATTACTGACCTCAATAACCTTCCTGAAATTGTATTGCAAGGCAGCGAAACCAACCTGGAAACGGTTACCGTCAAAAACAGGCCTTCATTATCCTCCAATGGTGATACTTTAAACTACAGACCTTCGGATTTTGCAGATAAACAAGATCGCAGTATTGGCGATGTGTTAAAGAAAATGCCGGGTGTTGAAGTGGCTGAAGATGGTAAAATAAGCTATAATGGAAAGTCGATTTCATCTTTATATGTAGATGGAGATAATTTGCTTGATGACAAATATAATATTGGCACTAAAAGCATCCCTAAAGACGCGGTAGATAAAGTGCAGGTTATTCAAAATGATCAGCCTGTTAAAATGCTTCGCAAAAACAATACAAGCGATGACGTTGCTTTAAATTTAGTTTTAAAAGATGAAGCTAAACTCAAAGTAATGGGTGATGCAACTGCAGGCGCAGGAACACCTGATCGGTTTGATGAAAATTTAACGGCCATGCTATTCAATAAAAAACTAAAATTCATCAATAATATAAAGGGAAATAATATTGGCGTTGATCCAGGTATTGATTTAACGTCTCATAATTTATCCGATTACCTTAAAAAGCTGGATAACGATAAACCGAATGGATTACTTTCAACCGGAGCAGCAGGCGTTCCTTCTTTACCGCAAAGCAGGTATCTTTTTAATAAAGCAGGGTTAATTAACCTCAATAATCTTTATAAATTTAATGCTGACCTTCAATTAAGGGCAAACCTTTACTATTTGTACGATGAAAGGAAGCAACAGTACAACAAGTTTTCAGAAACTTACCTGCCGGGACAAACGATCAGGTATACAGAATTTCAAAATAATGAAATTAATCCGCAAAAATTACGCGGTCAGTTTAACCTGAATGGTAATGCAGATAAATATTACCTAAATAATAATCTGGTTGTAGATTATATTCCTTTTAAAACCACATCAAGCGTTAACATTAATGGCACTCCAGCGAATCAATTGCTTAAACAACAAACACTGGATCTTTCCAATGAGTTTAATTTCCGCAGAAAGCTGAAGTCTGAAAATATAATCAACTTGTATTCTTATTTAAACAGAACTACGCAACCAGAAGAATTAAACATTATGCCGGGTTTAAATGCCGATATTCTGAATAATGGTATTCCGTATGCAGGATTAAATCAATACCTGAGTTTACCCACCTGGTACACCAACAACTATTTTTCTTTTGCATTGGTTAAAAACAGATTTACACAAACGTATAAGGCGGGTTTTAATGTACAAAGTCAGGAGTTGAATTCATCATTATACCGCATTCAGAACAATCAGGATAGAGAACTGGTTTCTGCAAATGCAGTTAATGACCTGACCTGGTTAAAAACAAAGTTTTATACTGAAGCATCTTATGATTATACAGGAGAGAAAATAAAAGCAGGTGTGAGTTTGCCTTTAAGTTACAACAGGATTAACTATGATGATCCTTCAAATGCCCTGAATAAAAATTTGAACAGGGTATTTCTTAACCCATCTTTTAATTTTAAGTACCAAACCGGAATAGAAAATTATGTGACGGCGAATTATTCTTTTAAAAATGATTTAGGTGGCATTGATGACGTTTACCGGGGTACCGTTTTGAAAAATTACCGTTCACTTTTTGCAAATGATGCCCCTATTTCCGAAAGCAAGTCGCATAGCATTAATGCGGGATTTAACTTCAGAAAAGCAATGCAGATGTTTTTCTTTAATTTAAATGCCAACTACACCAACACACAGCTCAATACCATTTCATCTTATACTTTAAATAATAACATTCAGCAAAGAGTGGTGTTGCCAATGGCTAACCGGATTAAAAGTTTGTTTTTTAATGCCAATGCAAGCAAATATCTTTTTGCTTTAAAAAGTACCGTAACTGCGGGCATCAGTTTTTCACAAAATGATTATCAGCAATTACAAAACAACGATCTTTTGCCCATCACTTCCCAAAGCATTTCTTATAAAGCAGGCATTGAAGCAAGACTGGCCAGTTTTATAACCTGGTCTTACAATGCAAGCTATGCGGTGACCGATAATAAAGCAAAAGTAGAGAACAGTATTAAAACCAATTTTCAGCAATTGAGACAACAGTCTACTTTATCTTTTACTACTTTTAAAAACGTCTTTGTTAATCTGTCAGCCGAACATTTGTTTACACACCAATCGTCACAGCCCAATTTAAAATATTTGTTTGCTGATGCGAATATTAAATACAAGCTGGAAAAAATGAAGACTGATTTAGAATTTGGTTTAACCAATTTAACAAACATCAAAACTTTCGATGCTGTTTACTTATCAGCCAATTCTTTAACTTCAGGAAGCTATTTAATTCCGGGGCGTGTAGCCATGCTGAAAGCAAGGTTTAACTTTTAATAAACCTAAAGCCATTTTAATTAAATCCTTATGTCAGCTTGTCGAAGACCTTTGCTTAAATACTTCGACAAGGATGACAAACTGTTAAACAATAAAATTTATTTGGAAAGCAGGGTTCCGGGCACATCGGTTATGCAAGTCCTGCCATACGCTTTACGCTCCCGGAAATCGGGATCGTGTTCGCTCCTGTCAGGTTTAATTTAATCAGGTTTACCGTTGTAAACTAAACCCGACAGCAACGATTCTGATTTTTCATCAGAAATAGTGAATGGCGGGACTATTTCTGCAAATAACCACCAACATTCATTTCCTGATCATAGTAAAAATAATTTATCTATAGTCCTTCGACAGGGTCAGGACGAAAAAATATTAAAGATTATTTAAATGAAATTTAAACAGTTTCTTAACCAATGTTATCTTTTTTCAAAAATAATCTCATATTTAATCCCTTCTAAATCTTTAAAGAAAAGTGCGTAATAGCTTTCCTTTGATTTACGATTAATATCAAAGCCCAAAATAGGCATAAGTTGATCGTAAAAAAGTTCTGCTATTTTTAAATCCTGTACAGTAATTTGAATATGGTCAATTATTGGAATCATCCTTAATAAGAATTAATTCTGTTTAGTCACAATTTTCACTTCGCCCTTTCCATTAAGAGATATCCCTGAAATTAAATCAGAAGATAATTTTTGCATTTCTTCTTTTGTTAATTTCCTGCCATTTAGAAAATAAGCCACATTTTTCGATGCGCCTAAGCTGTCCACTGAAACTTTAATTTCTCCTGTGGCCGTGTTGGAGAAAGTTTTAAATTCTCTGGACATTTCTTTTTGCTCACCTGTCCCTTTATGTTCTATGATGGTAATGTTTTTAATCTGAGCATTTTTAGTGTTACCATCCGAATCTGTAAAAGTAAAAGAGCTTAAAAAATTTGTTGTTTTAATCTTATTTTGAGGTAATTTTTCTGCTTTGCTACTATCACTTTTTAGAAAAATACGGAGAAATTTATTCGTAGAGTCATTTGTCCTAAAGGTTTGGTGCATCACCATTACGATCTTTTTCAAAGTATCCTTTTCTACCCGATTATTTGCAACAGGTTTCCTTTTTTGTACAGCTGTTCTTTGCGTTAAAACGACTTTCTCATTAGATGGTGTTTTTGTTTCTGGTAAAACCCGGTTAACCAATATGGAAAGTGGAGTTAGTTTCTTTTGAATATCCTTCTTATTTACTGTAAAAGCCAGTGTTATAGCCAGAATAGGTAAAGCAAGCAAATATCTGGTTAAATTTAACGATGAAGACTTTTTAGTGTTCATCATTTTAATTCTTTTTTTAAGATCAGATAGATTAAAGTTATTCACAATAGCTACTGATGGTTCTAAATTACCCACATCAAGTAGACTATACTGATAAGCCTTTTTATCAATTCCTCTTTTTAATATTTTAGCATCGGTTATAAACTCAATATTCTCTCTAACCGCTTTTTTCATTAGCCAAACGCCGGGGTTAAACCAGTAAAAAACCACACAAATTTCGGCTAAAATAATATCCAGCGTGTGCCATTCTTCAACATGCACTTTTTCATGCTCGAGGATATTACGCAGATCTTGTTTTTTATGAATCAGCGGATTAATATAAATCGTTTGCCAAAAACTGAACGGGCTTACCTCATCATTTAAAATCCTCACTTTGTGCTGTTCCAAATTTCCGGGCACTGAATTTTTGTGCATCCTGTGAAGAGATATAAATTGAATGGCGAGTCTTAGGGCCATAAACACAACACCAGCATAAAATAAAACACCTAATATTTGCCAATAAAAAGTCATGCCATCCTGTTGGATAAATTGGTTATTAAGTTTGGGTACAAACGCCTGAACCGATTGATGTCTGTTAAAAAATTCCGTTAAATTTATAAATGGATAAATGGATGAAAACAGGATGCCGAACATCAAAAACATCCGGTTTATAGAATAAAATGTTAAACGCCTTAAAACAAGATAATAGGTTGCTGCAAAAAGAATCAGAACCAGGTTTATTTTAAACAGCAGAATAAAGAAATGTGGCATGGCATTACTTTTCAGGGTTTTCGATCAGGTTAATAATCTCTTTTAATTCTTCGGCACTTATCTTTTTATCTTTCGCAAAAAATGCAACCAGTTCTTTGTAAGAGCTTTGGAAATAATTATTTACAAAACCACTCATAAAGCGTTTTTTATAGTCAACCTCTTTTACTTTGGCACTGTAGCGGTTTGCATTGGCAAACTTTTCACTTGCCAGGTACCCTTTTCGCTCCAGATTCTTTATTGTTGAGGCCAGTGTAGTGTAAGGCGGTTTTGGCTCAGGCAATACGTCCATAAAATCCTTAATAAAGCCCTTACCTATTTGCCAAACGGCAAGCATAGCTTCTTCTTCCTGCAATGTTAATTTCTCCATTTAATTACGAATATATCGTAAATATACGAAATTCCCTTAACAAGAAAAAGACTTTATTAAAATACTATAAGTTAGCATTTTAATAAAGTCTTTTGTATTTAAACAGTAAGTTTTTGGAAACTATTTTCCGCTTCTTTTTTCTGCCTGATTTATGGTTTCTTCTATCACTTTTCGCATTTGCATAGCAGCATCAAGCAATTTTGGATTACCGTTAAAATCACTATAAATAACAACGTGTTTAGACTTTTCTTTATAATTAAATTGCAAATCATAACGGGGTATCGACATTGATTTGGTGCTTTTAACTCCAATGGTATCCGGAAAATTCCAAAGACCTAATTCATTTGCTTTACTGTGAATGTAAAGAATATCATCACTTTTCAGAAAAATGGTCTTTTTAACTAAAGAATCATGATTGTTTACATATTGATAATGACCATCTTTAGAATTGTATTGATTTTCCAAAGTATCTTTAATTCCCCATTGGTATTGCATGGAAACAAAATCGGCCTTACGAAAAGGGGCATTTTGTATAATGGGCTTGTAATAAATATAACAGTAAATAATCATCGGAACGATGATGGAAAGCGCTAAAAATATCTTTTTTCCTTTATTTGACACTGGTTTAAATTATTGAATTTTAACTAATTAATTATTGAATTGTGAAGATCAGTTTAAGCTGCGCTTTCAGCTACCGGTTTAAGTTCTCCCTCCCATTTACTAACTACAGCGGTTGCAATGCTATTACCTACCACATTAGTTGCTGAACGGCCCATATCTAATAAAGGGTCTATACCGATTAACAAGGCCAAACCTGCTTCGGGAATATTAAATGAAGCAATAGTACCGGCAATAACCACTAAAGATGCTCTTGGAACCCCGGCAATACCCTTACTGGTTAACATTAAAATTAACAGCATTGAAATTTGTTGCTCAAAGCTTAAATGAATGCCGTAGGCTTGTGCAATAAACAAAGAAGCAAAGGTCATATACATCATTGAACCATCCAGGTTAAATGAATAACCTAAGGGCAATACAAAACTTACAATTTTATCTTTACAGCCAAAGCGCTCTAAAAGCATCATCGTTTTTGGATATGCGGCCTCGCTGCTTGCAGTACTAAAAGCCAAAATAGCAGGTTCTTTCATATCACTAACCAAGCCGAAAATCCGTTTCTTAAGGACTAAAAAGCCTAAGAAAATTAAGATGGCCCAAAGGATAGCTAGCCCTAAATAAAACTCACCAATAAAAATGGCATAGGTATTTAATACATTTAATCCTTGCTTGGCAATAATGGCTGTCATGGCTCCAAAAACAGCCAATGGAGCAAAATTCATTACATAACCTGTCATTTTTAAAATAACGTGGGCAATGGCATCAAAAGCTTTAATAACAATTGTTCCGGCAGGACCAATAGCAGCTGTAGCTACGCCAAAAAACAGGGAGAACACCACAATTTGCAAAATTTCATTGTTTGCCATCGATTCGGCAATACTTTTTGGAAATACGTGTGCTATAAAGTCTTTAACGCTCACAGCAGCCTTCTGGATTCCTGTATTTACTAAATGATCCGGTAGCGGTAATTTCATGTGTTTTCCCGGCTCAAACCAGTTCACTAAAATCATTCCTAAAACGAGAGACATTAAAGACATAGCCAAAAACCACCCCAGTGTTTTCATCCCGATACGGCCAACCGCTTTTATATCCCCTACTTTAGCCACACCTACAACCAGCGTTGTAAATACCAAAGGTGCAACGATCATTTTAATTAAACGAAGAAAAATATCACTTAAAAGCGTAAAGTATTCCAGCTTTTTTTCACGGATTTCTTCATTATCCTTTTTAATTTTTGCGTTTACTTTTCGTTCGGCTTTCAATTGCGCAAACTGCGTGCTTGTTGTATCGGTTGTTTTAGCGATACTAACTTCTATATTTTTAACTTTTGCATCTGCTGTAAGGATCTTCTGGTTATAAACATCAATAGAATTAACATTTAGAATATAGCCCAGCGCAATACCCGCGATCAATGCAATAAAAATAAATAACGTGAGTTTGTTTTTCTTCATTAATAAAATAGTATTTGGCTTTTTTAATTTGGTAAAACTACGATATTTACGGCGTGTAACAAATTTTGATTTATACAGCAGTTTAAATTGACTTAAATTTTTACGTAAGCTGTAACAAAAAGCCTTACTCAACATCTAAAAAGCAATTATTATCCCTTAAATGGAACAAAAAGACAAGTTATTTAAGCAAATCTTCGATTCGAATTCCAAAAAGATTTTCCATTTATGTTATGGTTACACAGGCGATACAGATGCTGCAAACGATCTCCTTCAAGAAACATTTTTAAAAGTTTGGCAAAATCTGGATAAGTTCAGAAACAAATCTTTAATCTCTACCTGGATTTACCGTATTGCAGTAAACACCTGTTTAACCTACCTCCGCTCGGAAAAAAGACAGGCGAAGGATGAATTAACTGATAATATAATAGAGAATAAAGTAGAAGAATTTTCAGAGAAAAATGAGCAGGTTGCATTACTTTACAAGTGCATTTCTAAACTGGAAGAAAACGATCGTTTAATTATTACCATGGTACTTGATGAGTTACCATACCATGAAATTGCAGACATTTCGGGAATCAGCGAAGGCAATTTAAGGGTTAAAATCCATCGTATTAAACAAAAATTAACAGAACTATATAGCCAGTATGCAAGCGTTTGATCAAATACAGGAGTTGTGGCAGAAGCACGAGGTAGAAGTTAAAGTTTCTGCTGATGAAATGCTGCAACAAGCTAAAAAAGAGGTAAATGGTTTAAAGTTAAAATCTGCTTTAAACATCATAGGAATGCTTGCATCATTTATTGCAATGGCTTCTTTATGGATTTTTATGCATTTCGAATCCTGGACCACACATGTCGGCATCACCATTATCATTTCAATTGTTGGCATTTACACCATGATCCTTTACCGCGATTACCGTTTAATTGCTAAAACTGATTTTACGGCACATCCACAGGAATATTTAAACAATCTAAAAACCTATCAATTAAACAGATACAAGCTTTACAACTCCCTTTATTGGTTCTATACCATTGCTTTATCCCTAGGTATTATATTTTATTTTATAGAAATTCTTAATTATTTAAGCACTTTACAAAAGGCAATGGCTATTCTTTTAACTTTTGGCTGGATTTTGTTTTGCTCAACTATTTTAAGAAAGGCTGTAATTAAAAGAGAAAAGGAAAGGATTTCATTACTGATCGAAAAGTTTGAACGCATCAGCGGACAAATTTCTACACCTGAATAAATTTCGGCATGGTTTTTTCATTGTACAAAATCAATGAAAAAACTACTTATTGCATTTTTTATTTTCGCTTTTCCAATCATTGCACTTTGCCAGAGTTTTACCCAACCTGTTCAACTCAACTGGGAAACTTATTATAAGGGCAAACCAACACCTGGCTCTCCGTTTTATGCCCTTACTGCGATGACCTGGCACTACAGCTACGAATCTACTGTTTACCGCAATAAAGTTGTTATTAAACTTAAAAATGAAGTTAATATTGATAAAGGCAGATCGTGGGTAAGGTGGGACAAAATTCAAAATGAAAGCATCAGAGCCAGTTTGCTTCACCATGAACAGGGCCATGTCAATATCCAGTTTATTTTATTAATGGAGGCTGATCGTGTTTTAAAAAACAGAACTTATTCTGTCCAAAATTATAAAGCCGAAATCGCTGAAATGGCTAACAGCATCAGTGATTTTTATGACACCATGCAAAAAAATTATGATGAAGAAACCGAGCATGGCAGTAATCATAAAATGCAGGCCAGATGGGATGATATTATTCAGGAGAAAATGGAGGAAGCAACGGCAAATCAGTAATACGTTTAAAAAAGCTTCGGAATAAAAATAAAACAACCCACCGCTAAAGCTAAAATTACCGCTATTAGAACAGCTGCTGCTGCTAAATCCTTAACGATTTTAATTTTAGGATGAATATCTGTTGAAACCAGATCTGCCAGTTTCTCAACGGAGGTATTCAGAATTTCGGCAATTAATACCGCAGCAATTACTGATAAAATGGCAATCCATTCAAATGTAGAAAGATGCAGGTAAAAAGATAGTGCTATAGCAACTACCGCAGCAACCAAATGAATACGACCGTTATGTTCTGAAATAAAAAACAGCCTTAAACCATTAAAAGCATAACTAAAGCTTTTGATTCTTTCCCTGATAGAAAAAGGCTTATTTTTCATCTGACAAACATAAGAATTTAGGAACTTAATTAACTTATTCCTTTATTTCAGTTGTAGAAAAACTATTTCCGCTTAATTTATATTGATAGGTTTTCGTAATCTTCTTTGTACTGTCTGCTCCATCAATTACCGGGAAAGACCGGAATAAATCGCCATTTTTGATGAAAAATTTGTCATTCCCCTCATAGCCTTTCTTTTGGTTTGAAGTTAAAGATGGAAAACTTATTTTGTTAAAATCTCCACCGGCGTATTCATAAACATTAAGATCGGAAACTGTTTTTTTGCTTAACAGTTGAACATAAAATTCGGGGTTTCCATCATTATCTAAGTCCATGTTCCAGAAATCCGTGAGTATACCTTTTCTTTCTACAGCAAGCGATTTATAATTATTTTTTACAGAATCCGACATTAAAATCTGATAACCACCAAGCGAGTCTGCTCCTTTCCCCCACGAAACAAGTTCAAAGTTCAGCCCCGGCTTTACCTCAATATCTTTATAAAATGGAAATGGATTTTTAACCGCTTTAGTAATTTCTTGTTTAACTTCTTTTACGGTTTCGTTTTCCTGCGTGCATGCAAAACAAAACAGCACCCCCGCCATAAGCAAAAGATGCTGTAAAGTATATTTTTTATAATTCATTCTTTTAGGGCAATTGTTTACACTAAAATACGAATTTTAGCTTTTTAAAGCAAGATATTTTTATTTCTTAGCTTCTGTTTTTACTTCAGGAGCACCGTTATTAAGTACTGTTTCTGTTACTACACTTCTTCTTCCGCTTGGTACAATAACAATCGTTTTTAACACTCTTTTTTCGCCTTGCGGAACGGTTAATTTAATTGGTGCATTGTAAAGGAGCGCATTCTCTGACGGTCTTGATTCATCAATTGAATAATAAATTTTACCGCCTTGAACAGGCACCTTTAAATCAACCGTAAAATCGCCACCGGTTAAAGTTTTATCACTTTGTCCGATTGGTGTTGGAACCCAGAAATTAACATTCATTTTATCTAAACGAGACAAATGAACAGGCAAACGATCTTCCTGGAAATTTTTTAAATCTTTACGGGCAACTGGTGTCCATGCAATTTCAGCCAAAGCCAATAATCTAGGGAAAGCATGGTTTTCAACTTTAGCTGTGGTTCTGATGTATTCAGACCATAAATTTGCCTGCACGCCTGTTACGAATTTTGCTTGCTCAGGG
Organism: Pedobacter punctiformis; assembly: GCF_027213715.1. GTDB lineage: Bacteria > Bacteroidota > Bacteroidia > Sphingobacteriales > Sphingobacteriaceae > Pedobacter > Pedobacter punctiformis. Next base: position 99,016 of record NZ_JAPWGM010000007.1, on the reverse strand, counting down.
GTTAAAACCTTAGGAACCGGATCGTAAGCATAAATTTTTGTATAAGGGGCTAAACCACCAATAGTTACAGGCTCATCAGGTGAGTTTGATTGTTTATGATCAATGTATAAACCCATTGAACCCGGTGTCATAATTACATCGTGATTTTGCTGAGCCGCGGCAATACCACCTTCTTCACCTCTCCAGCTCATTACTGTAGCATTTGGAGCCAAACCACCTTCTAAAATTTCGTCCCACCCAATAATCGAACGGCCTTTTCCATTGATGTATTTTTCAATTGTGCTGATGAAATAGCTTTGAAGTTCGTGCTCGTCTTTTAATCCTTTTTCTTTCATTAAAGCCTGGCAGAATGAAGATTCTTTCCAGTAAGTTTTAGGACATTCATCACCACCGATGTGGATATATTTTGAAGGAAAAATAGCGATTACCTCATTCAAAACATTTTCTAAAAAGGTAAAGGTATTTTGATTCGGTACAAAAACGTCATCAAAAACGCCCCACGTTTGTTGTACTTGTTTACCATTTCTGCTACCAGACCACGGCGTATTCTTCGCAACATAAGTATCGCGATCAGGAAAACAGCTTAAATCAGGATAGGCGGCAATTGCTGCAGAGGCATGACCTGGCAATTCAATTTCAGGAATAACAGTAATGTATTTGTCCGCAGCGTATTTAACAACTTCTTTGGCTTCATCCTGAGTATAAAAACCTCTTTCTGTTTTCAGGTCGTTACCAATACCTGGATGGTGCCCGATAATCGTTCCATTTCTGGATGAACCAACTGAAGTTAATTTAGGATATTTCTTAATTTCAATTCTCCAGCCCTGATCATCAGTTAAGTGCCAGTGAAAAGTATTGATTTTATAGTAAGCTAACTGATCGATATATTTTTTAATGAATGATACCGGAAAAAAGTTTCTGGCTACATCCAGCATTGTTCCACGATATTTAAAACGGGGATAATCATTAATATCTACCGCAGGAATGGTTATTTTTTCGGCTACTTTATCAGGCATCATCTGCATAGCAGACTGCACTGCATAAAACAACCCTGCACCCTTACCGGTTAAAATAATCTGGTTAAGTGTAACTTTAATGGTATAACCTTCGGCGGGTAATTTATCAGCTCCTGCTGAAGTTAATAAAATTGATTTTTGCTTAGGCTGTGCTGTTTTAGCATCTCTCAATGAATAACCGGCTTTGGTTACAATAAAAGCATTTAATAAATCAGCCATTTTAGCTCCATCGGGGCCTTCGTTAATCAATACAACTGTTTTATCTAATGTAAAACTGCCGGTGTTTTTAGTAATGGAAACCGGGGCTGGAATAATACCGAAATTGGGATCGTTTTGCGCAAAAACGGACGTGCTGAGTAAGGCACAGAACAGAACTGAAAAAAATTTGTTCATGGTTAGATTTTTGTGTTGTTTTAGGGTTTAAATTGTATCTAAGATAAAGATAAAGCAAACAGCTTAATTACCACATTTTCGTTACACATCTACGCAAACGTTTGCGTAAAGCTCTTTTGCTCATATTGTTTAATCATTCGCTTTTTCCGTGTAAATCCTTTCAAAAAGATCCGGGTAATGAATTACAAAGCCATCATCATCTACTGGTAAATCAGCAGTAAAATCTTTTAATACACCTTCATATTTAAACAATCCAGGTTTTAACAAACTGTAATACTGGATCACTTTTCTGATTTCAAATTCTGGCAGTTTAAAATAAACGACTTCAATACGGGTTCGGTTTTTAAGCTTTTCTCCCAGTCTATTTATGGGCAAAGTATTGGTAAACGGGGTTAAAGAAATATCTATATCATTACAACCATTAAATTCGGGACAATGTTTATTGTTTTCATTGTACCAGTTTCCGTTTAAATCGGTTGACAGGAACACCCGCTTTTTCTCGTCTGTTAAAGACTGAATCTCTATATCCTTAACCTTCCAGTCTTTGCTGATGTTGATTTTATACCGGATGCAAAAAGGTTGATGATCATCCATTCCGTTAACAAATCCAATGGCCGTATATCCATTTTCAGTAGCATTAAACAGGAAATTTTCGATAGAGTCCTGCCCTTTCCAGATGAGTTGAATCTTTTTCATATTACAAAGTAACTTTTAATTGCCTTAAATGGTTTTAACGCTTCGGGTAATATTCGCACCTATAAAAAAGGCTTCCTGAAATTACTCAGAAAGCCTTTTAAATTTTATTAAATCAGAACTAAGCTTCTACCGGATGCTCTTTTGCAGCCAGGAAGCGTTCAGCATCAAGGGCGGCCATACAGCCTGAGCCTGCAGCTGTTACCGCTTGTCTATAGTACATATCCTGTACATCACCACAGGCAAAAACACCTTCTATATTGGTTAAAGTTGATCCCGGTTTAGTTAAAAGATACCCGGTTTCATCCATATCTAGTTGTCCTTTAAAAATATCAGTATTTGGTTTGTGTCCAATTGCAACAAAGAAACCTTCAACAGGAATGTCAGTTTCTACACCTGTTTTATTGTTCAATACTTTAACAGCCGTAACATTTTTACCGTTACCTAAAATTTCCTGTGTTTCGGTATTGTAGTGTACTTCTATGTTTGGCGTAGCCAAAACACGGCTAACCATTGCTTTAGAGGCTCTAAATTCATCTCTGCGAACCAATAAATGAACTTTACTGCAAAGTTTAGCTAAATAAGTAGCTTCTTCTGCAGCCGTATCTCCGGCTCCAACAATAGCAACATCTTGTCCTTTAAAGAAAAAACCATCACAAACTGCACAGGCCGAAACACCAAAACCATTATATTGTTGCTCGCTAGGTAATCCTAACCATTTAGCCGTAGCACCTGTTGCAATAATAACCGTATCTGCAGTAATGGTTTTAATTTCGTCGACGACAACCTTGTGAGGTGTTGATGAAAAATCTACTGAACTCACATAACCAAAACGGATATCCGTACCAAAACGTTCTGCCTGTTTTCTAAAATCTTCCATCATTTCAGGTCCCATAATTCCTTGCGGATAACCCGGAAAATTTTCTACATCTGTAGTTTGCGTTAACTGACCACCGGCTTGCATACCCGTGTACATAATTGGTTTTAAATCTGCCCTCGCTGCATAAATTGCAGCAGTATAACCTGCAGGACCCGAACCTATAATTAAACACTGAACGTGTTCGTTTTCTTGTGACATTATATTTGTGTATTGAAATGTATTACCTGAATACAAAGATAATTCTTTAAACAATTATGGACAAGGCCGCATTGTCAACATAGTTTACTTATTAACATTGTGTAAATCTGCAGCAGCTTATTTTCCTTTACTGGCCTTAATTACCCTGATTACGTTTCCACCAAGAATTTTATCGATGTCCTTTTCGCTGTATCCATTTTTAACCAGTTCTTCGGTAATTTTAGGGTAATCGGCGACGCTGTTTAAGCCCATAGGAAAAGATTCTGCCCCATCAAAATCAGCGCCCAACCCTACGTAATCTATTCCAGCCAGTTTTACGATATAATTAATGTGTTCAATTAATAAAGAAACAGGTGGACGAAGTGTCTCCAATTCAAATTGATGGCTGGCAATTAAAGAATCAACTGCAGCAGCCTTGCCATATTTACCGGCAAGCAATTTTAAGTCGTTTTCATATTTTTTAAAAAAAGCGTTTTGTTTAGTGTTATAAGTAGAATCCAGAAAACCACTGTAAAAATTAAGGCAGATTACACCTTTATTTTTAGCTACTGCTTTAATCTGATCATCTTTTAAATTTCTGGGAACCGGATTTAAGGCATAAGCACAACTGTGTGAAACAATAATTGGTTTCGACGAGGTTTTGATGGCATCATAAAAAGTTTTTTCTCCAACATGAGATAAATCGACCAAAACACCCAATTTATTCAGCCGTTTTACCACTTCGCGACCAAAATCATTCAAACCTGCGTTTTCAGGCTTTACTTTTCCTGACGTCTCTTCGGCGGCAGAACTTGCCCAAGGGGTACTATTATTCCAGGTTAACGTTAGATAAGCCATTCCACGTTTAGCCAAACTATCAATATTATCCAGGCGATTATCAATCATGTGGCCACCTTCTACACCAATCATTGCTGCAAGTTTTTGGTTTTTAACCGCTTGCTCTAATTCTTCTCCCGTCCTAACCAGTTGAATGCGGTTTGGATAACGTTTAATTAAATTATACAAGGTGTCAATTTCCCTGTTGGCAAAGGCAAACCCACCGGTTTCATCACACCAAATCGAGAAAAACTGAACATCCAGTCCACCCTGTTTAGCCCTGACCAAATCAAAATTTCCTTTGGCTTGTAATTTACCAATATCAAAACCAGTTTTAAGTTGAGCATAAAAAACATCTCCGTGGGTATCAATAACGATTGCCTTTTGATGAATATCATTAGTAGATTGTGCGTAAGCACCAATTTTAAGCAGCAGAAGCAGAATAAGGATGTTAAAGTTTTTCATAAAATGAAATTAAGCATTTACCGGTACTTAACAGGAAAACACTTAATTTTTATAAAACTTTATTGAAAATTGTTACTTAATCGAGTTGTTGGTTTACGCCTGCATTTAATAACCAATCGGACTGAGATCTTGCTGCCCCGGTAATTACAGCTTTTTTAGCTATTTTTTCCTGCGCATTTTTAATCGAATTGCTGATCATATTATTTTCAATCATTTCATCCGCTCCCATTCCCATTTTCCTCATCATTTCAACAATGCGTTCGCCACCAAACGATTGAAAAAAAGGTTCTGATAATGAAGACAGAACAACGATTTCATCTTTCCCTAATTCAGTTGCTTTTCTTTGTTCTTCGCTTCCCAAAGGGTGGTGTTCTACAAAAATAAGTGGTCTGTCCGCTTGTGAAAAATTCACATAACCGGCCAGGTAAACTCGCTCTTCCAAATGGTTTGCACGAAAATAAGCCTGAAGTTTGTTTTTAGTTTCTTCAAACCAGGCTATAAACAATACGTTGGGATCAGATTTTTTAAACTCCAGGCAAGCCCGAAATTTAGCTTCATCCGATATCCAAATTTTATCGGCTACTTTTACGCCTTTATTTTTTTTACTGAATAATCCGAACATTGCGATTAAATTATCTAATTAAAAAGATCAGGTTTGAATAACGCCTACACTAAATTGCTTTTTAATCGGCGATTGATTTGCCGCTTCTATACCCATCGAAATAACTTTACGGGTTTCCAAAGGATCAATTATACCATCAACCCAAAGCCTTGATGCTGCGTAATAAGGTGTGGTTTGACTATCGTAACGGTCTGTAATTTCTTTAAGCAATTCATCTTTTTTCTCAGGTGTAATTACTTCGCCCTTTGCTTTTAATGAGGCTTCCTGGATTTGTAAAAGTGTTTTTGCGGCTTGAGCGCCACCCATAACGGCGATTTTTGCAGTTGGCCAGGCATAAATTAAACGAGGATCGTAGGCTTTACCACACATGGCATAATTACCAGCGCCATAAGAATTTCCGATTACAATGGTAAACTTCGGCACTACTGAATTGGCTACGGCATTTACCATTTTAGCACCATCTTTAATAATGCCTCCCTGCTCTGATCTGCTTCCAACCATAAAACCAGTTACATCCTGTAAAAACACCAAAGGAATTTTCTTTTGATTGCAATTCATAATAAAACGGGCTGCTTTATCAGCACTATCTGAATAAATTACACCTCCAAATTGCATTTCACCTTTTTTAGACTTCACAACTTTACGCTGATTGGCCACAATGCCAACGGCCCAACCATCAATGCGGCCTAAACCACAAATAATGCTTTGACCATATCCTTTTTTATATTCTTCAAACTCAGACTGATCTACAATCCTGTTAATAATATCCATCATATCGTATGGCTTCTCTCTGTTCTCTGGAAATAAACCATACAATTCTTCCTCTTTTTCTTTCGGTAGCTCAGGTTTAATGCGATCAAAACCTGCATCCTCAGGTTTCCCCAGCATACTCATGATGTTACGGATGCTGTCCAGACAAGCCTGATCATTAGGCTGCTTGTAATCAGTAACTCCCGAAATTTCGCAATGGGTTGTGGCTCCGCCCAAAGTTTCATTATCTACATCTTCACCAATTGCTGATTTGACCAGGTAAGATCCAGCCAGAAAAACAGAGCCTGTTCCTTCTACAATCATTGCCTCATCACTCATAATGGGTAAATACGCTCCGCCTGCAACACAGGCGCCCATAATGGCTGAGATTTGAACAATACCTTCGGAAGACATGATCGCATTATTTCTAAACATGCGGCCAAAATGTTCTTTATCCGGAAAAATTTCATCCTGCATAGGTAAATATACCCCTGCACTATCAACCAGGTAAATGACCGGCAAACGGTTTTCCATTGCAATTTCCTGCGCACGAAGGTTTTTCTTAGCCGTCATCGGGAACCATGCTCCAGCTTTTACGGTAGCGTCATTGGCTACAATCATACATTGCCTTCCGCTTACATAGCCAATACCGCATACTACCCCAGCTGATGGACAACCACCTTGCGCTGCATACATACCATCAGCTGTAAATGCACCAACTTCTAAAAAATTCGATCCTTTATCAATCAGGTAATCAATACGTTCTCGGGCAAGCAGTTTACCCTTTTCTTTTTGTTTGGCTGCATTTTTTTCGCCTCCGCCTAAATATATTTTCTTAAGCCTGGTTTTAAGTTCATAAACCAATTGCTTATTTACATCTTCATTTTTATTGAATTCGATATTCATGGAGGCAATTTAAATTTAATTTTATAAAAAGTGTATTAACCATTTTGGTTTCCGGTCTACTTACTACCTGATACCCATTTTATCATGATAAAAATGTACTTTCTTTATCGCTATAATCCCGTTTAAAACAATATTTTTGGTAAATATTAAATATGGAATTAACCGTAAACATCCCGGCATTATTATTTCCGGCCATTAGCTTAATTATGCTGGCTTACACCAATCGCTTTTTGGCACTGGCTACGCTGGTAAGAAATTTAAAAACCAAATATGAAGATGGGGATAAAAATGCAGGACTGCACAAACAGATAAAAAACCTGCGCTATCGGCTAAGGTTAATTAAAAATATGCAGGCTTTTGGTGTATTGAGTTTTGCCAGCTGTTTATTTTGTATGTTTTTTATTTATTTGGAGCTGCCCCTTACGGCCGAAATTCTTTTTGCACTGAGCTTGATCTTTTTTATGATTTCCCTTATTATTTCTTTAATTGAAATTCAGATCAGCACTACAGCTTTAGAACTGGAGCTAAGTACGCTTGAGGAATTGGATAATCCCTCGATTGTAAGTAGATTTAAAAAGAAATTTGAAAAAGAATAAGTATGCAGATATTTGTAAATACTGTTGATGAATATATCGCAAGCATTCCTGAAGACCGCAAAGAGGCGGTTTCAAAACTTCGCAAAACTTTATTAGAAAACCTGCCTGAAGGTTTTGAAGAAAGAACATCGTATGGTATGATTGGTTATGTTGTGCCTCACAGCCTGTATCCAAACGGCTATCATTGCACACCAGAGCAACCTTTACCTTTTATGAATGTCGCTTCACAAAAGAATTTTATTGCTTTATACCATATGGGGCTTTATTCTTCTCCGGATTTACTGGAATGGTTTAAAACAGAATATCCTAAACATTGCAAGTATAAATTAGACATGGGGAAAGGGTGTGTAAGATTTAAAAAAACTGATGACATTCCTTATGAGCTAATTGCAGAATTGACAAGAAAAATTAGTTTGCAAGATTGGATAACCCAATATGAAAGTATGATTAAAGGGAGAAAATAATCTCCTTCTATCTATACAGTAAGGTATTAAAGTTTGTTTAACCTTTATGTAAAGCCAAACCACTATTCTACGTTAAGCTTTTAAACCGGCATGGTCAATTTTTCGGTAAGCACTAACCAAGCACCTCAGTTACTTTAATAGAAAAATTGCAAGCCGGCGCTTTTGTTTCTTTTGGTGTCAAAAGAAAATAAGCCCATCTGGAAAAGACAAGAAAGATTAAGCAATTAATTTTCTTAAAAATCTAAATTTCACTATTTATAAACGATGCCATTAATTTTAACCTCTTTCCACTCATCAGCCCAACCTTTTCCTTTAATGTACTTTTCGGTATGCTTACTTCCTTTTAAGTTAGGATGATAAACCATATCAAATTCAAATACCATATCAGAATCTGTTTTGCTAACCACTTTTACCTGATAATCATTTTCTGTTTTATCATTTAAAGTATAAAAGATATCTCCTAATTTTGCATTAAAACTGGCTTTTACATAAACTTTTTTAGGTTCATCAATGTAACCTTCTACCAGTCTGTTTTGCTCATCAATCCGGTAATAGTTGGTACTGGTTGCATCGCCACCAACTAAAGAATAAAATTTATAATAAAGCTTACCATCTATCCGGAGCGTATCCTGTATTTCGGTATAAGATGTAGCCGACATTTTCCAGTAGTTACCTACCTGCATAGGCAAAAAAGAATCGGGAAGGTTTTTATGAGCAGCCATATTTTTGCATGATGCAGACATTAAAAACGTGAATAAAAATGAACCAACAATAAGACTAAGAGCAGTAAGCTTTAAATTATTTTTCATATTGGCAAAGGTTTTAGGTAAAACGCAGCAATATAGGTAAACGCTACAGGATGAACGTTATACCATCAATAAAGTTTTAACTGTATCCCTATTTATAATTGCATAAAAAAGCAGAAAACTAAATTAAAGCCATTGTAAGCCGTTAATTAATTTTCTGCCAAACAATATAATCAGGTTTATAATCCTTATTTAGGAAATAAAGTGATATAAAAATACAACTTCACCCGTAAAGGCGGATTTCTTTTGGTCTTCAATTTCCATCTCAATACCCATATTTACTTTAGTTACGCCCCGTAAGTTAATAATAGAAGCCAGTTTAGCTCTTAACCTAACTTTACTGTTAACGGTTACCGCCTGTGCAAATCTTAAATTTTCTATGCCGTAATTAATTTCCATTTTAAGGTTGCGGATATCTACAATTTCTTTCCATAAAAAAGGAATTAATGATAAAGTTAAATAGCCGTGTGCAATGGTTGATTTAAATGGTCCTTCATTTTGAGCCCGCTCTTCATCAACATGAATCCATTGATGATCTAATGTGGCGTCGGCAAATTTGTTAATTTGTTCCTGCGTAATGGTGTGCCAGGAAGAAAGGCCTAATTCCTTGCCAAGGTATTGTTCAAATTCTGCGTGGTTGGAAATGATTTGCATTGTATAAAGTTAAAGCGGTTTTAAAATTTGTTGCTTTATGTATTGTTAATTGTATAAGTATAGGTTAAAATTCCTGTTAGATCAAATTTCTTTCTCTGAACCAAACTTCATCGGGTGTTGCGGAAAAATTATCCATCTTATCGATCAGTATTTCAGCATCAGCTTCATTAAAAACCAGGTCTCTGTTTGCAGGCTTTAAAAATTTGCTTTGTACCATCATTTCCATTTGCGCAAATAAAGGATCATAAAATCCATTTACATTTAATACACCAATGGGTTTGTTGTGCAGGCCAAGCTGTAGCCAGGTTAACACTTCAAAAAATTCTTCGAGTGTACCGAATCCTCCCGGTAAAATTACGAATCCATCACTCAAATCGGCCATTTTTTGTTTACGCTGATGCATATTTTCGGTAACGATCATCTCTGTTACCTCTTTATGCCCAACTTCCTTATCCATCAAAAATTGTGGAATAACGCCGGTAACCAATCCGTTTAATTCTAAAACGTCGTTTGCTAAAACACCCATTACCCCTACGCTACCACCACCATAAACCAAACGGATATTTTGTTTAACCAGCGTTTGCGCTAATTTTTTGATTGCACTTCTCAGCGTTGCATCGCCATTAAAGTTTGAACCACAATATACACAAACTGATTTAAGCTTATTCATTAAGTCAAAATTTGACCGAAGTTAAGATTTTATTGTCTTTCTATAAATTTTAATTCTGCAAAAAGCAGTTAAAATTCCACTTTTTATGGTTTGGAAAGCAACAGCTTTAATTTTAAAGTTCGTCCTTTTCATTTTTACTCGTCTATTCCCTGCTATGCCGGGATATGAAGCATAACAAGGTTCGAAAAAAGCGCTGAACCCTCTTAATCTAAAAAACAAAAAAGGAGCAGCATTACGCCACTCCTTCTAACCAAATATAAGAGAGAAAAGATTTATATATACGTTGCCATCAAAACGGTTTTAGAAAGTATAACGAAGTGTTGCACCATAAGTTCTTGGATCGCCAAGCACGCCCGCATATAAGCCAGAATTACCTGCTGCAGCCTGCAATTGTTCGTAATAGTTTTTATTTGCAATATTTCTGCTCCAGATAAATGCAGAGAATTTTTCTGATTTAAATCCTAATCTGGCATTCAAAAGCGAATATCCCTTAACATTTAATACACGGGATGGTGTTGGATTTGAAGAATATTCTGAACGGTAACTGGCATCACCAGCAATAAAATATCTGCCAGCCTTAGTTGCTAAACTACCCGGTGTGCTAAATTCGGCACCGCCTGAAATATTCCATTTAGATATTCCCGGTAGTCTGCCACCTGAGGCATCTTTAAAGGCAACTTGTGTAGAAGTACCGTTAATAATTTCTGTATGCCCTGTTTCCTCTAAAGGCAAAGGTGCATTGGTGAATTTCACATATTTACCATCAAGATAAGCCAAAGCTGCATTTAAAGTTAAAAATCTTTCTAACTGATAAGTTCCGTCCACTTCCAGGCCTTTTACATTTACTTTTTCTGCGTTGGCAAGATAACCTCTGTTTACACCTAATTGCGGAGATTGTACATTGGTTTGGTAATCTTTAATATCTGTATTAAAAGCAGTTATATTCAACAGTAAACCTTTGGCAGGCTTTGTTTTAACCCCTAATTCATAATGTTCAACATATTCTGGTTTTACCACCGCTAAAGATAAGTCTGCTTCGCCACTTGATGTGGTTGGTAAACCGCCTACGTTAACTCCAACGGGTTTATAAGCAGTGGAAAAAGTTCCATAAACATTTAATTTAGGGTTTGGCCGGTAAGACAAGGTTATATTTCCAGACAAGTTGTTGTTTTCGGTACTGGTACTGAATTGCTGATTGCTGTAAACAGCCGATTTTAGTGCAAGTAAAGAGGCATCAGTCGTTTGTAAGCCTCCATAAGTTACCCGGTTATAATCGACATCTTTTTTATCGTAAGTAAACCTTAAGCCCGGTAAAACGTGGAAATGTTCTAAAAACTCCCAGTCAACCTGTGCAAATACTGCGGCACTTAAAGATTTGATAGTCGAATTGGTTTTGATACCGAAGCCATCTAATAAGCCAGGTGTTGAATATAATGCCTGAGTGCCGGTATTACCTGTTTGCACAAACCTCCACTGATCTTTACCTACCTCTTCGGTTTGATCTAATCCCTGCAAATTCTGGCCAAGAGCAAATAAACCCACTACTCCGCTTAATTTATCGGTTATATTTCCTGCATATCTAACTTCCTGCGAATATTGATCATGACGGGAGTTACCCTGCGATTTGGTAAGAGCAGATAATTCAGAGAAATCCCGGTCATTTGTAGGATCCCAGTTCCAGAATCTCCAAGCGGTTGTAGAGGTCAGGGTTCCATTGCCAATCTTATAATCCACATTTAAAGATATCCCACCAATTGACTGATTGTGCCTCCAGGGTGTATTGGTATTAATCTCTCTTGAAAAAGGATCAATTTTAGGTTGCTGATAGCCTAGATCGGAAACAATTTTAGCATACTGACGATAAGCACTTCTTTCTGTTGTGGTAACGCCTGCAATAACCAAAGGATAACCCGCAGGGTGTTGAACGCTTACATCGCCACTTAACAATACTTGTAATTTATCCGACGGCGTATAATACAATTGACCCTTAAAACCAATATTATTTTGTCCGCTATATTTACGTTCTTCCCTGGTATTCCAAATTGTACCGTCACGCTGAGTACCTGAGATTGATAATTTTGCTGCAAGATTTTTTGCCACACCTCCCGAAATCGATGTTTTTGCCTGGATGAAGTTATAATTACCTACGCTCAATTCTACTTTTGCACTTGGCGTTTGAGTGGGTTTAGTTGTGGTAATGTTAAATGCACCAGCAGTTGTATTTTTACCAAACAAGGTGCCCTGAGGGCCGCGAATAACCTCTATTTGTTCAATATCCAGAAAATCGGTAGAGGTAGCCGCCGGACGGGCATGATAAACTCCATCTACATAAAAACCTACACCCGGATCAATACCATCATTGGTTAAGCCAAATGTTGAACCCAAACCCCTGATGTTAAGTGTTGTGTTTCTTGCATTTGAAGCATATAATTGTACGGAAGGCACCAATTCTTTTAAACGGTTAACATTAAAGGCACCGGCATTTTCTGCAGCTTGTCCACCAATAACCGTAATTGGAATAGGCACATCCTGCAAAACCTCAGAACGGCGTCTCGAGGTTACCACAATTTCATCCAAAAGTGTATTTTCTACCAGAACCAGTTCAATAGGGCTATTCTGTAGTTTTAAAATCTGAAAATCCTGAGGTTTGTAACCAACAGAACTGACCTGAATATAAAATGGAGGTTCTTGTTTTGCGTCAATACTAAAGGCGCCATTAGCGTCTGCACTTACAAAAATATTAGTGCCCCTGACTTTAATTGTTGCATTTGGTATGGTAATTCCGTTAGCCCCTTTTACTATACCTGTTACAGGATTTTGGGCGAAAGCAAAACCCGTAGAAATTATAAATGAAAAGATAATAAGTAAACTTTTTTTCATGATTAGTTTTATGTGTTTGATTTTATGTTATTGATTAGCTACCCGTTCGTTTGAACATTAATATTGATTTTAGTTGCCTGCAACAACATTTTTGTGTGTTTTGGAAAGTTTTCATAATTATTTATATTAAATCCATAGATTTAGTCGACAAATATATTAAAAAAAAGTACTCGCCAAATTTTATTTTGTGAAAAAATATTTTCCAGCTACAGATCTCTTAATTATTTGCTTAGTAGCCCTGAATTTTGGAAGTATCAAATTAAAAATATTAGATGCAGATTAGGGCTGCCAGGATTTAAAACAAAAAAGCGGAGCTATCGTATCCGATGCTCCGCTATATTTTATTTTCTTGGATAATTTTAAACTTTAATTGACCCTTAAGCTAAATTTATCTTTCTGCTTAGGTCCTGAAGCTTTATCGCGTATAATTTGGCGCTTCTTTAGTAATGGTAATGTCGTGTGGGTGACTTTCACGCATGCCCGCAGCAGTAATTTGTACAAATTGTGCTTCCTGTAAAGCTTCAATATTAGCTGCTCCACAATAACCCATACTTGCACGTAAACCACCAACATATTGGTACATTACTTCAGCCAAAGTACCTTTAAACGGCACGCGTCCCACGATACCTTCTGGCACTAACTTTTTAATATCATCTTCAACGTCCTGAAAGTAACGATCCTTAGATCCTTGTTCCATGGCTTCAATTGAACCCATACCACGGTAAGATTTAAATTTACGCCCTTCATAAATGATGGTTTCGCCTGGCGATTCTTCTACTCCTGCAAATAATGAACCTGCCATAACCGCACTTGCACCGGATGCAATAGCCTTTGCAATATCACCAGTATGTTTAATACCACCATCGGCAATAACCGGAACACCAGTACCTTTAAGTGCTTTAGCGCATTCGAATACTGCGTATAACTGAGGAACGCCAACACCGGCAATGATTCTGGTTGTACAGATAGAGCCCGGACCAATACCAACTTTAACCGCATCTGCACCGGCATCTGCTAAAAATTTTGCAGCTGCACCAGTCGCAATATTACCTACAATAACCTGTAAATCAGGGTATTTAGCTTTAACTTCTTTTAGTTTATCTACAACACCTTTTGAATGACCATGTGCGGTATCAATCGTAATTACATCCACTCCTGCTTTAACCAAAGCATCAACTCGTAAAAGTGTATCTGCGGTAACCCCAACAGCTGCACCCACACGTAAACGACCACGTTCATCTTTACAGGCGGCAGGATAATTTTTAACTTTAGAAATGTCTTTAAAAGTAATTAAGCCACTTAAATAGCCGTCTTTACTAACCACCGGAAGTTTTTCAATTTTATAGTTTTGAAGAATCTCTTCTGCCTGTACCAATGTAGTGCCTTCAGGTGCAATGATTAAATTATCTTTAGTCATCACTTCAGCAATCGGTCTTTGCATATTCTTTTGGAAACGTAAATCGCGGTTGGTAATGATACCTACTAATTTATTATCGCTGCTAACCACCGGAATACCGCCAATTTTATGCTCTTTCATAATTTTGAAAGCATCAGCAACAACTGCAGTTTCCAGCAAAGTAACAGGATCCTGAATCATACCACTTTCTGAGCGCTTAACCTTACGAACCTCTTCAGCTTGTCGGTCAATCGTCATGTTTTTGTGCAACATCCCTAAACCTCCATTTTGCGCAATCGCAATGGCAAGTTCAGCCTCTGTTACTGTATCCATTGCGGCAGAAACCAATGGAACATTAAGTTTTATTTTTTTCGTTAAAAATGACGCTGTATTTACTTCACGGGGTAAAATTTCGGAATATGCGGGTACTAAAAGTACATCATCATATGTTAAACCTGTGGCAATAAATTTTGTGGAATCGAGTTGCATAGCAAATAAATTAGGATTTATTATTTGCCAGACAAAAGTACGGAAAATTCGCCAATTAAAAAACAGAAGTCTGCTTTGTTTTTTAAAAGCAGTAAATATTAGGTTCTTTTGACAAAATACATTAGTACCAGAAATTAATATTACCCACTTTTAATCTTTGTTTTCTATAATTGTAACAAACTAGAGAACCAAAACTATTATGATCACTGAAAATCAATACTTTGACGGAAATGTAAAATCGCTGGGTTACGAAACCCCTGAAGGTAAATCAACAATTGGGGTAATTAACCCCGGAGAATATGAATTTGGCACTGCGCTAAAAGAAATTATGCATGTGATTGAAGGTACTTTGACCGTATTGTTGCCCGAAAAAACAGAGTGGCAAATCATTCCGGCAGGGAATTCTTTTGAAGTATCGGCAAATGCTTCATTTAAAGTAAAAACAGCTGTTCAAACGGCTTATTTATGTCAATATAGAACCTAGTTGCTTAAAATAGCAAGAGATTGTATTCCTAAATATAATTTGGAATACAACCTCTTCGGGTTTATTAAAAAACTTATTTCTTACCAACTACAACTTCAGTAAAATCTTCAGGCGTTAAATACTTATTCGCCATCGCTTTAATTTCTTCTGCTGTAATGCTTTTCACTGTTTGGATGTAATTATCGTAATAATCGTAGTCTAAACCGGAGAAATAGATGTTTTTGAATTTATCAGCGTGAGAAAAAACATTTTCAAGACTGCCAAGCATAGAGCCAAGCATATAATTTCTGACCAAAGCCAGCTCCTCTTCACCTACCAATTCATTTCTGAGTAAATCTATTTCTTTATAAATTTCTATAAGTGCATTGCTGCAAACATCTGCCCCAACTTCGGTAGAAATAAAAAAGTAACCGGCATCCTGTAAAGAAGATATTCCAGAGCCAATACCATACGTATATCCTTTATCTTCCCGGATGTTAGCCATTAAACGCGATCCGAAGTAACCTCCTAAAACACAATTTAAAATCTGTAATCCGGCAAAATCCTTATGCTTACGGTTTACAGCTAATCTACCTATTCTAATGGCTGATTGTATCGCTTCAGGCCTTTCTTTATAAATTGATAACTTTTCGCCAGCAGTAAAATTAAAAACGTTTTTGGTTGAATTACTTTCCTCCCAATCACTACCCACTACGGCATTTAGCAGGTTAAAGCTTTTTTCATCAAATTTACCCGAAACCACTATTGTACAGTTGTTTGGAACATAAGCAGCTTTAAAATAATTTAAAAGATCTTCACGTTTTAAAGCATCATAATGTTGCAGCTGAATATCCACACCATAGGCTGTATCGCCAAATAACGCATGTGCAAATTCCTTTCTGGAAAGAATATCATTCTTTTGCAGATTTACCATCAATTTCTGCTTTTGGTTCTGAATGTATAAATCCAGCTCCTGCTGCGGAAATTCACTATTGGAGAGAATATCTTTTACAATGGGTAAAACCGATGACAAATGTTTATTTAGGGTGTATAAAGTTACTGAAGACTGATCCTGAGCATACTCTGTTTGAAAAAATGCACCATAAAAATCAATCTGCTCTGCAATTTGTTTAGCAGATAATTTTTTAGTTCCGTTATTAAGCAATGTACTGGTAGCAATGGCTTGTAAAGGTTTTTCGGGGTTCCAGTTTACATTATGAAAAATGAATTCAATACGCACTAAATCCTGCTCTCCCGAGTAAATTGTAAAAACCGGAATACCGTTATCAAGTGCTGCTTTTTGGGGTTGTATAAAATTTATAGCGGAAACCTGTTTAAAATCAGGTGCCTGTTGTCTGTTAAGCATTTTCTTCAGTTAAATAATATAAAGTAGATGATAAATTTTTACTGAAAGTTTCGTTAGATATTCTTTTAATATCAGCTGCTGTTACTTTCAAAAATTGCTTTGTTTCCTGGTTCAATAAAGCGGCATCTCCAAGTAATTCGTAATAAGCTAAATTCATAGCCTTATCCAGTAAACTCATTTCAGAAAAAACCAAAACAGATTCTACCTTATTTTTCACTTTAGTTAGTTCATCATCCGAAACCGGCTCGGCCTTAATCTTTTCCAATTCAGTCCAAATTGCTTTTTCGGCAGCCTCCATGGTTACCCCTTCCACTAACTTCCCTTCAACAATAAACAATCCCGGGTCTAAACTACTCGAAATATAAGCATTGATGTCACTAAAAAGTTGTTGTTCTTTTAGTAAACTGTTGTATAAACGTGAAGATTGACCGCGTGATAAAATATCCGATAACAAGTCAAAGGCGTAATAATCTTCGCTTAAACGCCCGGGCATTTTAAAGGCAACATAAATCGCATTTAAAGGCACATTTGCTTTAACGGTTTCCGTACGTGCTTCAGTTTGCTTATCTTCCTGTACTAAACTTCTTTCATATTTATCACCAGCCGGAATGGGCTCAAACCATTTCTCTGCAAGTTTTTTAACCTCTGCGGTTTTTACATTTCCGCCAACCACTAAAATTGCATTTTGCGGTGTATAGTGCTTTTTAAAAAAAGCCTTAACATCCTCCATTGTTGCCTCTTCAATGTGCGCAAGCTCTTTTCCGATGGTAGCCCATTGATAGGCATGTTTTTTATAGGCAAGCGGACGTAATTTTAGCCAAACATCACCATAAGGCTGGTTTAAATAGCGTTGTTTAAATTCCTCACTCACCACATTTCTTTGCGTTTCTAAACTTTTCTCCGAAAAAGCAAGACTAAGCATCCGGTCGCTTTCTAACCAAAATGCTGTTTCTATATTCTCTGCAGGTAACGTAATGTAATAATTGGTGATATCATTACTCGTAAAGGCATTATTTTCGCCCCCTACTCTTTGCAAAGGCTCGTCGTAACTTGGAATGTTAACAGAGCCGCCAAACATTAAATGCTCAAATAAATGTGCAAAACCAGTTTTTTCGGGGTCCTCATCACGGGCACCCACATCATATAAAATATTTAAAACTGCCATTGGAGTCGTTGGGTCTTCATGTACCAAAACCTTTAAACCATTGGCTAGTGTAAAACGATTAAAATCTACCATTATTTATTATTAGTGGGTAAAGATAATTTAATAATTCATTTAGCAGAAAGTGATACAGAATTATGACAACTGCACCATACATTTTTTTGATTCTTATAAATTAATCTGATTAAAACATATTTTTTGACCGTTAACGTATTCATTTTTTATTATTTTAGCAACGGATAATCAAGTAATATGAGTGAGGAAACAGCAAAAAATTCTTCTGGAATTTTAAACAGTCTAAAAAAGTTAATTTTCGAAGATAGTGACGAAGTAGCTGATATAATGCCAGATAAGCCGCAATCTTCGGTACCAGGCAGTACAAAAACAACTGAACCTGTAACTAACCAGCCAAAAGTTAATCTAAACGAAAATATTGCTGCAATTGGAGTGACTGATATTAAGCAAATGAAAGTAAAAGTTTTGGGCATTTTGGAAAAAATGAACGAACCCGGACTTGACTTTTTTGAAGTTTGGAATGCCGCAGCTGAAATGGGAAGCATTGACGCCACAACCATAAAAGCAGCTTTTACTTCTTTGAAATATGTAGAAAAGAGTTTAAATAAAGAAAAACTGTTGACTTCAGGCCGGAATTACGCTGCAGGGCTGAAAAAAGTTATTGATCAGGAAAGCAGTCAAAAGCAACAGCAAAAACAAAATATAGAAAACAGTCTGATAGAAGAAAAAGACAGTTTAGTGAACGAAATTAAGTCAATTGAACAAAATATAACTGATCTTAAAGCAAAACTTCTAATCAAAGAGCAGGATTTAAAGAGCATAAATGCCAAATATGATCCGCAGCTTACAGATATCGATCAAAAAATTGCCCTGGGTAATGCCGCAGTTAGCGAAGTTATAGCCGATATTGAAAAAACATTAAACATTATTGAAACGAACATAAATTAACGATTAAATCTTAAAGAACAACCATGGAAAACCAAAATCAATATGTAAATATTCCGGCTGAACTGAAAAGCCAGCTACCTATATTTCAGGTGCTCGGCGATCACCTGCCCAGTCAGATGCAAACACCCGAAGGCAAAAAAATAATTTCAAGCATCTTTTTTTGGGCGTTAATTTTAGGAGGTGCATTTGCATTTTTTAAATTTTTGCCACTTATGCTCGTGTATGCTGCCAAAAGCATTTTGTTGGTTATTTTTAGTATTATTTTAATTGTATTGCTTTTATTGGCTCCAAAAATTATATCCTTATTAAACAGACTGGGTACAATTTTATTATTTAAAGGCGAAAAAGCCATTATCAGGGCAAATCCTGTTGAAACGCTTCAATTATTATCAAAAGATGCAAAGGATACTTTAAAAAGAGTAAAAGATAAGATAGCAAACGTTGATGGCGTGCGCATTGATATGGTGCAAAGTGGAGAAAATGCTCAAAAAACGGCTGAAGAAAAATATACTTATGCTAAACGTTTTACCGTTGAAGCTGCAAGTTTGGATGAAAAAGCTAAGCAGGAAACAACCAATAACAATATTGAAAAAGCAAACGATCTGAACAGAGATGCTAAAGAAACCCGTACCAAAGCATTCCTTTTAGGTAAAGAAGGCGAATCGGAAGAGCAAAATGCCAGAAGTTATGTTCAGTATGCCAATCAGTTTGCTAAGGTTTTAGAAGTTTTAAAGGACAATGAAAGTGCCGCCCGTATTTATGTAAGCACGCTGGACAGCAGTATTTCAATCATCTCTAAAAAACTGGAAGCAACTCAAAAAATGAAAAATGCAACTGATGGACTTGCGGAAGTATTTAACATTAAAGACGGTTGGGCTTTCCAAGAAGCCATGAATGCGGCTACAGGCGCTATTAGTCAAAATATAGCTTCTATCCGTTCAAACCTTGATTTTCTGGATCAAAATAATAACATTACAGTTGGTGGTGCGCCATCACAAAGTGAACTGGAAGAGTTTATCAAAAAAGTTGACGAACGCAACCTTAAAATGCTTAACGTAAGCAGAATGGCTGATTCATCTTATGAGCTTAAAGCTGAAGAAAAAGTAGATAAAGGATTTTCATTATTAGACTAATTAACTATAAATTAAGAACATACCAAAATGGAAGAAAAATCAATCTGGGCAAGGTTACGCTGGCCGATAAAAGCGGTTATTATTGCAATACCAATTGTAGGTTTAGGTTACTGGGCTTTTGAAACCGGAAAAATTGATGCAATATCAGATGGAAACGGGAGTAAAAAAGACAGTACCGAGCAAACTTCTTCATCTTCACCCACGATCAAAGGTGATGACAAGAGAACTTTTAACTATGTACCTGAAAAACCTGTAAATGGTGAGTATAAAGGTGTTGTAGAGGTTGGTGCTTCTGGTTTCAACTCTTTTGTTGTAAACATCGATAACCAAAAACGTTGGGAAATTATTTCTAAAGACTTTGGAAAATCGTTTGTTTATGAAGGGATAGCGAACACGGCAGACATCAGGACGGGTTTAAAAGACTATATAGGTGCTATGTTTGACAAAGGAGTAAAATCTAAAAACATTCATTTTGTTATAAGTTCAGGTGCGCAAAAAGAGCCTAAAACAGCTGTTATTGTTTCTGAATTAAAGAAAATGGGCTTCGTTGTTAACCTGGTTACAGCAGAGCAGGAAGGTAAATTGGCTTTAAAATGTGTTTTACCAGCCTCTTATTACGATAACTCTTTTGTGGTTGATATTGGTTCTGGTAATACTAAAATTTCATGGATGGATGGAGATGTTAAATCTGCTGAAGCTCCGGGTGCTAAATATTATGAGAAAAACTTAAAAGATGATGCCGTATACAGTGTCGTTAAAACCATTTCTGCAAAAATCCCGGCAGCTAAACGCGAAATTTGTTTTATAATTGGCGGTGTTCCATTCGAACTGGCGAAACAAATCCGTACGGGGGAAGAAAGGTTTACCGTTTTAAGTGATCCGGAAAAATACAATACAGATAAAATTAAAATTAAGAGTGGCGTTAATATATATAAAGCAATTAAAGATGAAACCAAGTGCGATACCTTTGTATTTGACTGGGATGCTAACTTTACTATCGGTTTTTTATTAGCCCTTAAATAAAAACATACATTTTTTTTAAAAGAGTGACTGATTAAACCCCGTCACTCTTTTTTTATGCCAAAAATTTACTTTCCCGCCATAATAACTAAGCCTTGATCTATAAACAATTTAGTATTTTTGCAATATGAATACAGCCGATTTACTGCAACGGGCATTACATTTTGAGTTTTTAAGTCTTGAAGAAGGTGTCCATTTATACCATAACGCTGATACTGCATCACTTATGTTTGTGGCCAACGAACTTAGAAAAATTCAGGTGCCAAGCGGTAAAGTAACCTGGCAAATTGACCGTAACGTAAACACAACAAATGTTTGCATTGCCAACTGTAAATTTTGCAATTTCTTTCGCAGACCGGGCCATGACGAGAGTTATATTACTGATATTGAAACCTATAAAGTAAAAATCGAAGAAACTTTTCGCCTGGGTGGAGATCAGTTATTATTACAAGGTGGCCACCACCCTGATTTAGGACTGGCATTTTATGCTGATCTTTTCAAAAAATTAAAAGAATTATATCCTGATTTAAAATTACATGCTTTAGGTCCGCCAGAAATTGCACATGTGGCAAAACTGGAAGGTATAAGCCATACCGAAGTTTTAAAAACTTTAAAAGAAGCCGGAATGGATTCTTTACCGGGAGCAGGTGCTGAAATTTTGAACGATCGTGTAAGACGTTTAATTTCTAAAGGTAAATGTGGCGGTCAGGAATGGCTTGATGTAATGCGGGCTGCCCACCAATTGGATATTACAACCTCGGCAACTATGATGTTTGGACATGTAGAAACCATAGAAGAACGTTTTGAGCATTTGGTTTGGATCAGACAGGTACAAAGTGAAAAACCTGCCGACGCAAATGGGTTTTTAGCCTTTATTCCATGGCCTTTTCAGGATGACGGTACTTTATTAAAAAGATTAAGAGGAATCAGTAATAATGTAACGGCTGATGAATATATCCGTATGATTGCATTAAGCCGGATTATGCTGCCTAATGTAAAAAATATACAAGCCAGCTGGTTAACGGTAGGTAAAGCAACTGCACAATTATGTTTACATGCAGGTGCTAACGATTTTGGTTCGATCATGATTGAAGAAAATGTAGTTTCGGCTGCTGGTGCACCGCATCGTTTCACGGCAAGAGGAATCCAGGAATCTATAAAACAAGCAGGTTTTGAGCCTCAGTTGCGTGGACAAAAATACAATTACAGAGATTTACCTGAACATTTGGAAGAGCAAGTTATTACTTACTAAACATAAAAAAGGGAAACAGAATCTAAATTCCGCTTCCCTAACTTAAATAAACATTAATAAATCAACTCTTATAAATATTTAGGCTTATCATGATAGTTTGTTACCTGTTTTAAGGAATAAGTTAGCAATTGCCACTACGCTCGCTTTGTCCAAAGCTTCGTCAAAACATTCAACAGCAGCTTTTTTGTCTATTCCCGTCTTACCATTTATTCCAACAATATTTATATTGGCTTGCAAGGTTAAGTCTTCTCCCGCATAAACAGCATCAAGTGCAGCCACACCTGAATCGTTTGCCTGTCCTGAAGCGCCAAGGCTAACCCACGGTTTATATGTTGCTGCACCAGCGGCTTGTGTAGTACGCATTTGACGAATGTGCGCTGCATGACGTGCCTCTACTGAATGAATTTGCAAGGCGGTTTGCAATACTCCGGGGCTCACCATTAAATTACCTGCCTGACCTTTGTATGCTCTAACACCAGTATCTTCAAATCCCTGGGCAACAGCCAAAAAGGTAGCGTAATCATCATAAACCGGGAAGGCTCCATTTACAGTAAAATCAGTCATGGCATAGGTAATTTCAGCTCGTGCTGATGCACCCAAAGCACCTTTTAACAAGTTTACGTGGGCGGCTTCATGATCCCGTATGGTTGTTATTGCTGCTTTAGATGCCGCATTTGGAAAAACCAGGTTTGGTGCCGCCAGTAAAGCATGGTTATAATAATGGAATTCAAGATATTCTAAAGCCAGAGCAAAATTTAATACCTCAATAACTGCCGTTGGCGTAGTTTGACCGTAAGCTTTTTGAAACATAGAGCCTAAAGCTAATGGCATTGCCGCTAAAGATATCTTCTTGCCAATATTGAAAAAGCTCTTCATTGCAGCTCTTCTTGGGTTTAATCTCTCATAGATTTCACCGTCAACTTTTTCTATTTCTTCTAATATATTTACGATATTCATGATTTTCTGATTTTAAAAATTAAAGATTAATTACATTAATTTTGGTTTTAACATACTTTCCGGCAATTCCCAGAACTTTATCCGGTGTTAAAGCCCCGTCTAATCCGTTGGCATTATTAGATCCTAATGCAGCAAGATCATTTAAATCGGCAAATGTTCCGTTTGAAATTAAATCGCGGATGTAGGCAGCATGACGAGCCTCTACAGAAACAATTTTACCCGCTAATAATAAATACGCGGGGGTTTTAATTCTCCCTCCTGCTCCATTATATGCGGCTACACCTAAATCTTCAAATGCTTTGGCTGTTGTTAAAACACTTGTCCGGTCAGAAAACGTAATACTCGAAAAATCAACCTCTAAATTTGCTATCGCGGCACTACCCAAGGCATTTTTAAAAAACTCTCTGTGTGCAATTTCGTGAAACTGAATGTCCTGAAAATAAGCTTTCTCTGCAGCGCTAAAAGCAGATGGCGGATTTGAAGCCACCAGAATATAAAATGCAGCCTCCAGTTGCTCCAATGCATAAGCGTAGTTCAATACGCCAAAATCATCCTTAAAATCTAATGTAACACCCGAACCTGATGGAACATCCATTATTCGGTCTTTTCGGCAACCCGCTGCAACTAAAGCAATACCTGCTGCGCCGGCCCCAGCAAACTGAAGAAATGATCTGCGACCAAGTCTGGCTTTAAATAAACTTTCATCCTGAAGTTCATTCTGTGTTTCTAGTTCATTGTTTTTCATAAGTCTTAATTGTTTTTAGGGCTATGATTTTATAATGAGCAAACAATCCGTTTGATGTAAGATGCTGCATGATAGTTTCATATGCCTTATGTTAGGGATTTTGATTTCGTTTGGTGATATATACGTGACATTTCTACAGGCAGATTTCTATAATTACATTTTTTTTTATAAATCGATTTTAATACATTCACAAACCCTGAATTATGACTGTATTAAAAGCCATTATTGTTGATGACGAGGAATTTGCCCGTTCATCGCTTTTCTTTTTGCTTCAACAAAATTGTCCGGATGTAGAAATCACGGGCATAGCCCGTTCTGTGGCCGAGGCGAAAGAAATTTTGGCCCATCACCCTGTCAATTTAATTTTCCTGGATATTGCGATGCCCGGCGGAAATGGTTTTGAACTTATTCCTGACGCACAAAAACATAACGCAGCGGTTATTTTTACAACCGCATACGATCAATATGCACTTAAAGCCATTAAAGCCAATGCATTGGATTACCTTTTGAAACCAATTGATATTGATGAGCTTAAAATTGCCGTTGATAAGGTAACACAACATATTAAATTACATCAGAATACTGAAACGGACGAGCGGATCAGTAATTTGGCAACCAGCTTAAATAATAAGGCAGAAATAAGGAAACTGACTTTACCACATGGCCAGGGTTTTAAAATGATTGATATAGATGACATTATTTACATCGAGGCAGACAGTAATTATTCTGTCTTTCATTTAAACAATCAGGACAAAATTGCCGTTTCTAAAGTATTGCGTGAGTTTGAAGAATTGCTTCCCTCCGATCAGTTTGTCAGGATTCATAAATCAAGCATTATTAATTTAAATCATTTGAAAGAATACAATTCAAAAAATGGTTTGCAGGCTTTTTTAAAAAACGGAGACAGTATAAATGTTTCCAGAAGAAGAGCGAGTGATTTTTTTGAAAAAATAAAGATGTTCACTAAGTCTAACAACGATCATTAATCCAATAAAAAATGGCTGCTATTTTGCCGTTAAATATTAAAATTAATACGGGTTTCAGAATTGCTGCAATTACTTGCTGGATATTTATTTTTGGCATCTTTTTTTCATTAAAATCCTCTGCACAAACTACTTACCTACCAC
This sequence comes from Pedobacter punctiformis, assembly GCF_027213715.1. Lineage (GTDB taxonomy): Bacteria > Bacteroidota > Bacteroidia > Sphingobacteriales > Sphingobacteriaceae > Pedobacter > Pedobacter punctiformis. The sequence continues at coordinate 74,134 of NZ_JAPWGM010000007.1, read as the reverse complement.
ATTACACTTCTAAAAATGGTTTGGCCAGCAATAACTGTTATTATATTTTACAAGATAAAAAAGGCTTTATCTGGATTGCAACGGATGGTGGTTTGAGCCGTTTTGACGGTACAAATTTTCAGAATTTCACCATTGAAGATGGTTTGCCGGATACGCAGATTCTTCAAATCAGAGAAGATAAAAAAGGGCGGTTGTGGTTTTTAGCATTAAATGGGCAGTTAAGCTATTTTCAGGATGGTAAATTTTACAACCGCGATAACAACAAATTGTTAAAAGAACTTAGTTTTAATACGGTAGTGGTTTCTTTTTTAGAGGATAAACTCGGCAGAATATGGTTGGGTACAAATTCAAACCTGGTTGCGCTTTGGGATGGTAAATCAGTTAAAAAGTTTGTTTCTACACACCCCTATAATCAGTTTACCAATGCATTTATTCACGAAGACGAAAAAGGAAATATTTTTGCTTACAGTGACTCAAGCGTTCAAAAATTTGATGGGAAGCGTTTTAGTTTAATTAAATCCGTTGCTCAGCCACTTTCTTACATGAGCGCTAGCAATACGCCCTCCCGCTCTTTAGTTTATCTGGATCAAAGTGGCTTAAAAGAATATAAAAATGGTGTGGTTCAATCTTTAGTTAGTGTTCCGCAAAACCTGATTAAAAATATGTCGGGTTATTTTTATTACGATCATCTAGCCAAAGAAGTTTGGCTCGCCAATTCAAATGGTGTGCTGGCTTTAAACCAAAGTGGAAAAACCATCCAGTATTTGCAGGATATTCCGGTTAATCAGGCCATAAAAGATAATAACCAGAATATGTGGTTTGCCACCAACCAGGGTATTTACATGTTGCCGAATGTAAATGCACGTTTATCAATTATTGATGCAGAATCTGGTTTAAGCAGCAATGTAATTAAAAGTATTACCAAAGATGCAAAAAACAGGCTTTGGTTAGGTACTGATGATGCCGTGGTTGATGTACTGAACATCGGCAATTACAATGTACAGGAGATTGGATTAAGCGACTTTAAAAAGTACCGTGTTGTTAAGCAAATCACCTATGACCCTAAAAATCAAGCGATTTACTTTGCTTCCGATTATGGCATGGGGGTTTTTAAAAACATTTACAATACCAGCGAAGATGTTAGCTATTTAAGAGAAGCCAATAACTCTATGTTTGTAATCAAACACTTTAGCTTAAGTGGAAACAATAATCACCTGGCCCTGGCATTATCTTCCGGGGTTGTCTTTTTATCAGATCGGGTTAAACAGCTTGAATTTAATTCATTAAAATATAAAGAGAAAGAAGATTTTTTTAAAGACCGTTCTTATCATGCCTTTTACGATAAAACGGGTAATTTATGGTTTTCGAACATCAATGGTTTATCTCAGTTTTCTAATGGAAGATTAATTAAACACTACGAAAACAATCCGCTGCTTACCAAAAGAATAAATGATATTCAGCAGCTTGAAGATGGCACCTTGATTTTAGCAACAGATGGTTATGGATTAATTTTTTATAAAAACAATAAAATCGCACGTCAGATTACTCAAAATGCCGGTTTAACCAGCAATGTTTGCACAAAGGTTTTTATAAAAAATAATGAAATCTGGGTTTTAACCAGTAAAGGGGTTAACAAAATTACCAATTACCCAGCCGAGCCTGCTGTAATAAACTTTGATTATGGTAAAGATTTATTAAGTGATGACATTAACAGCCTGTACATTGATGATAGCACCGCTTATTTTGGCACCAACAGAGGCTTAATTTTATTTAAATACAATAACAGTGGCATTAACCGGAATTTACCGAAGGTATATGTTACTTCCATTATTAAGGATAAAGAACGTTTGCCTTTAAATAAAACCAATTTTACCTTCGAAACCGGAAACAATACCATTCTCTTCACTTTTAGTGCCGTTGATTTTACCACCAGCGATATTACCTATCGCTACAGGTTAAACGAAAATACCAACTGGGTGGAGACCAGAACCAGGCGTCTTGATTTTTCTGCTCTGCAGCCTGGAGATTATGTTTTTGAGGTAAGCGCTAAAAGTCAGAACAGCAACTGGGGGCCGTCTGCGAAAATTGCTTTTACAATTAAAAAGCATTTCTGGCAAAGCCTGTGGTTTTTATCCATCCTGATATTATTGGTGGGTTATATCTTTTATAAAACAGCCGTTTACATTACCCGTAAACAAAAAGATAAAGAGCAGGAACAATTATTATTAAAAAATAAAGTCTTGATGCTGGAACAACAGGCCCTGCAAGCCATGATGAATCCTCATTTTGTATTTAATGTAATGAATTCCATTCAGCACTATATTAATACACAGAATACGGCCTCAGCCAATAAGGTTTTAACTGGTTTTGCACGTTTAATCAGGAAGAACCTGGAGATTTGCACCAAAAGTTATATTTCGCTGGAGGAAGAGCTTGAATACCTGAATCTGTATTTAAAACTGGAAAAAAATCGTTTCGGAGATAAATTAAAATATGTCTTTTCCATAGATCCTGAAATCGAAAAAGAAGAAACTCTTATCCCTTCTATGCTTTTACAGCCCTATGTAGAAAACGCGATATGGCATGGAATTATGCCAAAAGAAACTGGTGGCGAAATTCAGATTAACATGAGACTCGAAAAAGAAACCCATTTAAATATTGAAATTATTGATGATGGAATTGGTATCGACAACTCTTTAAAGAATAAAAAAGAAACACACATTAGTAAAGGCATGCAGCTTACGCAGGAAAGATTAAATCTTTTAGGTCAGATTGAAGCAAAACCTATACACCTTAGTGTAAAACAAAATGCAGTAAATGGTACAACCGTATTCATTTCTATACCGTTAAAATAGATTTTTTACCGTTTACTCAATTATTAATACCACTCACTAAATAGAACCTTAAAGATTGAAGCTTTAGCCTTAAACTTGTCTTAGAAATAAACGATAGTGTTTATCAAAACGTTCTTATAGAATTGATATAGATATTTAACAACCTAACCTAAAACTATATCTTAATTCAGGTTTCATTTGTGTGTTGAAAGCGGTCTTGTTTTTTAAAAAGCGAGACCGCTTTTTTTTGCCCAAAAATTATATTTTTGTATATGCCACAAAACAATATCGCAAGGCACATTGAAGCCCTTATCTTCTCTTCTGTTCAAAGCATTAGCGTACAGGAAATTACAGCTGCCCTGAGTGCAGTATTTAATCAGCCCTACCAGGAAGAACTGATTGAAGAAAATATACAGCTTATAAAAGATCGTTACTTACAGGATGATTATGCTATTGAACTCGTTCACCTTAATAATGGCTATCAGTTTTTAACAAAAAAAACTTATCACGAAACGGTAAATCAATTACAACTACACCGGTCCAAGAAAAAATTAAGCCAGGCGGCAATGGAAACCTTAGCCATAATTGCTTACCGACAGCCCATTACAAAACTGGAAATAGAACAAATAAGAGGCGTAAATTCTGATTACTCGGTACAAAGATTATTAGAGAAGGAATTAATCAGCATTAACGGTAAGGCAGAAACACCTGGCCGGCCCATATTGTACAGCACCAGTCCTTTATTTATGGATTATTTCGGTTTAAACAATTTAACGCAGCTTCCACAACTAAAAGACATCGCAAAAGAGGAAAATACCGTTGGAGAAACCATCGAATAAAATATTTTAATTTGTTTGCATCCAGATTGTTATTAAAAAAAGTTTTTTTGTATTTTTAAACTATAAAAGCAATTTTTATTTTTGTGTAATGAAAGCCCCAAAGAAATCCCCAGCAAAACCAACTACCAAGAAACAGGTAGATGATCAAGATGAATTAGAAGATGATGATGAGGTTCAAACAACAAAAAAGAAGCCTCAGGATGACGACGACGATGACTTTGATCTTCCATTGGATGATCTTGACAACTTCGACAATTTTGATGATGATGACGACGATTATTAATATTTAAAACTTATATATTTGAAAAAGCATCCGCCCGCTTGGTAGGATGCTTTTTAATTTTTAACTCTGCCCATGCAAATTATAGCTGTAAGTACTCCATCTTTAAAAACAGACTTTTTAAACACTGCTAAAACGCTCTACCAAAACGATAAAAACTGGATTTGTCCCTTAGACGCTGAGATTGAAAATGTTTTTAATCCGAACAAAAATCCTTTCTTTAAACACGGTAAATGTACCCGTTGGGTTTTAAAAGACGAGGCCGGAAACTTAATTGGTCGTATTGCAGCATTTATTAACGAGAAAAAAGCATTTAATTATGAGCAGCCAACCGGAGGAATTGGTTTTTTTGAATCTATTGATGATTTAAAAGCCTCTACCCTGCTTTTTGACACCGCAAAAGCCTGGTTAATAGAAAATGGAATGAAGGCCATGGACGGCCCTATTAACTTCGGAGAAAACGATAGTTTTTGGGGTTTATTGGTTGAAGGTTTTACGCCACCATCTTTCGGCATGAACTATAATTTTCCTTACTATCAAAAATTGTTCGAAAATTATGGCTTTAAAACCGAATACGAGCAGTTAACCAACCACATTAACTTAACCATTCCTTTTCCTGAACGTTTTACAAAGATTGCCAATTGGGTGAGAAAAAAACCTGGTTACACCTTTGAATACTTTAATAAAAAGAATGCCGACAAATACATTTCTGATTTAATGGAAATTTACAATGATGGTTGGCAGGATTTTGAAAATTTTGTACCGATTAAAAAGGAAACCCTGCAGGAAAGTTTTAAAAGTATGGAACCCATTATGGATGAACATTTAATCCAGTTTGCTTACTTTAATGGCGAACCGGCTTCATTTGTGGTACTTATTCCGGATGCAAACCAAATGATTAAAGGTTTTAATGGTAAACTTGGCCTTGTTGAAAAATTAAAGTTTGCTTACCGGCGCTGGCTTGGTGTAACCCGTATGAGGGCCATTGTGATGGGTACGAAACCAAAATTCCAGAAACACGGCTTAGAATCTGTACTGTTTATTCAGTTGGGCGAATATGTATTACCAAAAAATCAATATAAAGAGCTTGAATTAAGCTGGGTTGGCGATTTTAATGAACAAATGATTGCCATCCATAAAGCTACGGGTGCTACATTTGGCAAAAAACACTTAACCATGCGAAAATTATTTTAAGTCGTCGGGCTGAATTTATTTCAATAGCTTATTGTCAATAGCATGATGTTAGGCTTGCCAGCAGGTGGAACCCTCACATACCCAATTTATCGTAGAGATCAATAACCTTTTTTCTAAGTTTATTGATCTCTTCTTCTTTTTCAAGAATATCTTGTCTTAAAGTAATAATTTCTTCTGAAGAATTAGATTCTTCCTGTTTACCACAAAGTAATTCCATCACCGGAACTTTAAATGTCTTTGCAATTTGAAGCAATCTGGAAACATTTAAATCAGTTTGTCCGGTTTCAATTTTGCAAAATCCCGGCGTTGAAATATTAAGTTTTTTAGCCGCATCAGCCTGGCTCAATCCAAGGGCGACTCTGCTTTTTTTAATATTTTGACCAATGCTCTTCATGTTCAGAAACAGAAATTATCTTTTCAATTCTGTCGCCAGCTCGGGTAAATCAAAGCCAGCATAATTTCCTGAACTCATCATTAATAAGTTGGCATTTTTATAATTGATACTTAATAAATAAGCTTTCAGCTTTGATGCATCATTAAAGAATTTCAAATCAGGATTTGAAAAAGCCTTTTGTACATCATCTTCCGTAAAAGGTTCCATTCGCTTTTGCTCAAAACTCTTTAAATCTATAAACACGATTGCTTCATCAGCCATGTCCATGCTTCCGGCATATTCCTGCAAAAAATCTTTATTCAAACTACTAAAAGTATGCAGTTCGATACAAGCAACCAATTTACGATCTGTAAACTGAGATTTAACGGCTTCTATCGTTGCTTTAAGCTTTGACGGCGAATGTGCAAAATCTTTATAAACGTTTGTCAGGTCATCTGCAGAAATTACTTCTAAACGTTTAGCTGCACCCTTAAACGAAGAAATAGCTTCATTAAATTCGGTGTCAGTAATGTTAAGTTGTGCACAAACTAATTTAGCTGCATTCAAATTCATCAGGTTATGATCTCCAAAAACCATCAATGCTGTATGTTCAGGCAGTAAATAAGTAATGCCATTTTTAATTTCATGTTCCGGAATTGCGTAACCAATTTTCTGTACCGCCGCTGTTGAATGTTCAACAATTTCATTCAAATCCTGATCTGCCTTACAATAAATCAGTGTGCCATCAGGTTCAATTGTATTTATAAACAAATCAAACTGATTGATATAGTCTGCATAAGTTGGAAACACATTAATATGATCCCAGGCAATACCACTAATTACGGCCACATTGGCTTTATAAAGATGGAATTTTGGTCTTCTGTCTATCGGTGAAGCTAAATATTCATCTCCCTCAATAATCATTACGGGTGCCTCATGCGTAACTTTAACCATCGTTTCAAAACCGGCAAGCTGTGCGCCTACCAGATAATCAAATTCGCGGTTATAAAAATTTAAAACATGCAAAATCATACTGGTAATGGTGGTTTTACCATGACTACCACCAATAACAACCCGTAGTTTATCTTTGCTTTGTTCGTAAATATATTCAGGATAAGAATAGATTTTTAAGCCAAGTTCCTGTGCTTTTAACAGTTCGGGATTATCAATCCGGGCGTGCATACCCAGAATAATTACATCTATATCTTCAGTAATCCGGTTTTCGTCCCAACCAAGTTCCGCCGGGAGAATGCCATATTTATCCAGTCTTGATTTAGCGGGTTCGAAGATTACATCATCCGAACCTGTAACCTGATAGCCTTTTTTATGTAAGGCAATTGCCAAATTGTGCATTGCACTACCTGCAATTGCTATAAAATGTACACGCATTTTTTCTAACTATTGAATGATGGAATGATGAATAAGTGAATTTAAAACGGCAATAAAACCAAACCCACTCCTTCAAAATTTAATAATTACTTTTTCTCAAACTGAGCGGCTACCCAATCCCCGTTTTGCATATGATCCAGGTATTGAATATTAAATTTAGCACATTCATCTTTAATCATTTGTAAATCTGGTTCGAGGTAAAAACCACTGAAAAAAATTTTCCCTTCCACTTTTAAAACCTCAGCATAGCGTTGAATTTGATCTAACAGAATATTGCGGTTAATATTTGCAAAAATCAGATCAAAATGATCATCAGGAATAGCTTCTTTGCTTCCACATAAAGCTGTTAAATTCTCAATGTGGTTTAATGCTGCGTTTTCTACTGTACTTTCGTAACAGATTTCATCATAATCGATTGCAACAAGTCTCTTAGCGCCCAATTTAGCAGCTAAAATGGCCAAAATCCCTGTTCCGCAGCCCATATCAAGAATAACTCTGTTTTTAATATCGGTAGCCAGGATATACTGCATCATCATGGTTGTGGTTTGATGATGCCCGGTGCCAAAAGCCATTTTGGGATCAATTATAATCTCGTAAGGATAAGACGGCTGAGGTGCATGAAAAGTTGCCCTCACATAACATATATCATCAATAATCAAGGGACTAAAATTCTTTTCCCATTCGGCATTCCAGTTTTCATCGGCAACATTTTCCAACGTATACGCTGCCGTAAAATACTCAGCATGAACGGATAAGATATCCTTTAATGCCGATTCTTCAAAATTATCCTTAATTACGAAGGCCGTGAACCCTTTATCACTATCTTCGAAAGTATCAAAACCTAAATCAGCAAGATCTGCAATAAGCAAATCCTGCTGATATTCTTCAATATTATCGAAAGTAAATATTGCTTTAATGTATTGCATTAGCTGTTAAAAGCTTTAATAATGTCTGTAAAATCACGTGATTTCAATGATGCACCACCAATTAAACCACCATCAATATCTTTTTGTGCAAACAAACTAGCTGCGTTTGCCGGATTACAACTTCCACCGTATAAAATTGTGGTGTCATCCGCAATATTAAAACCGTAGTTGGCTTCAATTTCTGAACGGATAAATGCATGAATATCTTGTGCTTGCTCAGGAGAAGCTGTTAAACCGGTTCCAATAGCCCAAACAGGCTCATAAGCAATTACGATTTTAGAAAAATCTGCATCACTTAAGCTGAAAACACCTTCTACCAGTTGTTTTTTAAGCACTTCGTAATAGCTGCCATTGTTACGCTCATCCAGTGTTTCGCCAATACAAAAAATTGGAGTTAAGCCATGAGCTAAAGCAATTTTAGTTTTCGCGGCTAATAACTCATTGCTTTCAGCAAAATATTGTCTGCGTTCTGAGTGACCTAAAATAACATATTCAGCACCAACAGATTTTACCATTTTAGCCGAAATTTCGCCGGTATAAGCACCACTTTCTTTATCGTGAATATTTTGCGCACCGATTTTAACATCGTTACCACCCAATTTCACTAAACTGTTTAAATGAATAAATGGTGAGCAAATAATAGCCAGTTGATCGCCTTTGCGTTCATCTTTAACCATATTTACAATTTCACTGAACAACGAAATGCCTTCGTTATAATCTAAATTCATTTTCCAGTTACCGGCTACTATTTTTTTTCTCATGATTCTGATTTATGGATTGCTTATATTTTTTTATTCTTTATTAATTAAAAGTGACGATGTGTCGAGGTCATTTCAAATACTTTATTTAAAATATCTCTTTCTTTGTCGTCGAATTGCAAATTACGTCTTTCGTAAACCTTTTCTGCAGTTTCAAACATTTTATTCAGACTGTACACTTCGAAACCGTGCACACCGCCCCAGGCAAAATCAGGGATAAAATTGCGTGGAAAACCTGCACCAAAAACATTAGCACTTACCCCTGCAACCGTCCCTGTATTAAACATGGTGTTAATGCCGCATTTAGCATGATCGGCCATAATTAACCCGCAAAATTGCAAACCTGTTTTACGGAAACCCTCTTGTTCATAATCCCAAAGCTTAACTTCTGCATAATTATTTTTGAGGTTCGAATTATTGCTGTCTGCCCCAATATTACACCACTGACCTAATACCGCATTGCCTAAATAACCTTCGTGACCTTTTGAAGAATACCCCCAAATTACCGCATTATTAATTTCGCCACCAACACGGCTAAAAGGTCCGATTGTTGTATTTGGATAAATTTTACCACCCATTTTAACTGAAGAACCTTCGCAAAGGGCAAAAGAACCTCTGATGATACTACCTTCCCAAACCTGGCTGTTTTTTCCAAGATAAATTGGTCCTTGTTTGCTGTTAAAAATAGAGCATTCTGCTTCCGCACCTTCTTCAACAAAAATATTATCTCCTAAAAAAGTATTGGTTGAGCTTAATTTTGCAGACGAACGGCCTTTGGTGAGCAGTGCAAAATCTTTTCTTAATTCTTCACCATTAAAACTGAAAATATTATCCGGATAAACAATGTGAATAAATTTCGAAGTATATGCTATTGGTTTTAACGTTTTGGCAAGTTCTAAACTATGTTTTGATGATGGTTCTGTTTTGTAAGCCAGAATCAAATCATTCTGAATTAAAACTTCACCATTTTTCAAAGCTGTAATAGCCTCTAACAAACCTTCATCAGGGCAAACGGAACCATTTATAAAAATATCAGCAGTTTGCGCTGAAGGATATTTAGCGGTAAGATAATCCTGGGTAACAAAGCCAAAATCGGCATTTAGATATTTGGCCCACTTTTCGGCTATGGTTAAAATACCGATTCGTAGATCGGCTACCGGCCTGGTAAAAGTAAGCGGACGTAATGATTTCCAACTGGAATCATCAAACAGATTGATTGTCATAAGCTACAAAAATAAAAAAAGTCCCGATGCTTTTGGCAAAGGGACTTCAAAAAATACTTTTTGTAGCTAAAATTATTTCTTAGCGTAACGGTTTTTGAATTTATCGATACGTCCTGCAGTATCAACCAATTTCATTTTACCAGTATAAAAAGGGTGTGATGTGTGAGAAATCTCTAATTTATAAAGAGGATACTCGTTACCATCTTCCCATTTGATAGTCTCTTTAGTCTCTACACAAGATTTTGTTAAAAAAGCATATTCGTTAGACATATCTTTGAAAACAACTGGTCTGTAGCTTGTTGGGTGCAAATCTTTTTTCATTTGAAATATTATTTTAGTTATTTATGTGAAAGCATCAAGAACATTCTTGCAATTTGCTGGCAACAACGCTTATGACATTTCCTATTAGTCTTTCTACCTCTATTTTAGAGGATGCAAATGTATTGAAATATTTTATAAAAATCAAACATCAAATACTTTTAATAAAAAATAATTGATGCCCTCTTCTATTGGGCATAAATTATGTTATGGAAAACAAACAAATTTTACATCCTTATAAAAACACAAAGAAAATGAAATCATTATTAAATTTAAAATCAACGTATAAATTAGCCCTCTCCGTTATTGTATTGATCAGCATTTCTATTGGTGCAAAAGCGGATACCATCAGATTGACCGTTAAAGAAGAGCAAGCTGACTGCACCGGCGTAGCACCTCAAACTTGTTTCCAGGTAAAATACAAAAACAGTAAAAATTGGGAATTTTTCTATAGTCAAATTTCAGGCTTTGATTATAAACCGGGCTTTAGGTATGTAATTGATGTAACCAGAACCAAAAGGAAAAATGTTCCGGCTGATGCTTCTGCATATACCTATAAATTGAAAAAAGTAATTACTAAAACACAAATTTTCACAAAAAAACCGGATAGCTGGACTTTTGTAACAAAACACAACTGGAAATTAATCCAAATGAATGGGGTTACCTTAACAAATTCTACTGCTTATTTAACTTTCCAAAGTGATAAAAATACAATGAGTGGTTCAGGCGGTTGTAATCGGATTTTTGGTGGTTTCGAGTTAAAAGATGATCAAATTACCTTTAAAAATATTGCAAGTACCATGATGGCTTGCATAGATGGTGATAAAAGCAAACTGGAAAATGAATTTTTAAAATTATTGTCCAACCATAGCTTTAAATATGATGTAGCCGATCAAACCTTAAATTTTTATCAGGACAATAAACTGGTATTCATGTTTGGTATGGCACCTTTAGATAAATAAAATTAAAGCCTCACTAATAACAAAAATAATTGTTAGTGAGGCTTGCTATACTTTTTCCAGGTTTCAATTTTAGCGAGTTGACGATTAATATAAGCATCTGCAATAATTTCTGCAGAGCTTAAACCTGTACTGTTTTCTAATAATTCTTTTAATTTATACTGATCAACATCTGCTTTATATAAGATTTGGATCAGTTTAGGAAAATCATTATCGACCAGGTAGGCAAAAGCATCAACCATAGCCTCACGCAACTGATTTTCTGAAAGATGTTCTTCTAAATCGAAATCTTTACTGATAATTTTGATTAGCGATTGAATATCACTCATTTTTTTGTTAAAATATTTTTTTACGTCAGAAACAAGTTCTTTGTATTTAAACCCGATAGTATGAATGCCAATTTTTTCATTGGCAGTAAGAGTAGTTTAAAGTATAACAAAAAGAATCACAATCCGTTAACTTCCAAAAAGCAAAAGCTTATTACTGATTTTATAATTATGTCCACTTAATTTCCTGACAAAGTTCAATTAAAACACCATTTGTATTTTTAGGGTGAACGAAACAAACCATTTTATTATCTGCGCCTTTTTTTGGCACTTCATTTAATAAAACAAAGCCATTTGCCTTTAAACGTTCCATTTCAGCAAGAATATCATCTACAGCAAAGGCAATATGATGAATCCCCTCTCCCTTCTTCTCCACAAATTTAGCAATAGCACTTTCTTCAGCGGTAGCCTGAAGCAATTCGATCTTATTTTCACCGGTTTTAAAAAAAGCTGTATTTACATATTCTGAAGCCACCATTTCGGTTTTATAGCAAGAAGTATTCAACAATTGTTCGTAAATGGAAACGGCTTTATCGAGGTCTTTTACAGCAATTCCGATATGTTCTATCTTGTTCATCGTTTTAAAAGGTTTGTTGAATGTAAAAATGCAGGTTTTAACTATAACCTCATAGCTATTATTTATAATTGTTAGAAAAGTTTTTTCGTATCTTTGTATTACAAATAATAGTAACTGAAATGAAACAGCCGATATATTTAGATAATAATGCAACTACCCCACTTGACCCAAGGGTGCTGGAAGCAATGCTACCTTACTTTACCGAGAAATTTGGAAACGCCGCGAGCCGTAATCACGCTTTTGGCTGGGTGGCAGAAGAAGGAGTAGATTATGCCCGTGAGCAGGTGGCCAAATTAATCGGCTGTACTGAAAAAGAAATCATTTTTACATCTGGTGCTACTGAAGCAGATAACCTTGCAATTAAAGGTGTATTTGAGATGTATAAAGAAAAAGGTAATCACATTATTACTGCGGTTACTGAACATAAAGCTGTTTTAGATACTTGTAAACATTTAGAGAAAAATGGTGCAAGAGTAACTTATTTGGGCGTTAAAGAAGATGGTTTAATTGATTTAGCTGAACTTGAAGCTGCTATGACTCCGGAAACGATTTTAGTTTCTATCATGTATGGCAACAATGAAATCGGTGTAATTCAGCCTGTTAAAGAAATTTCAGACATTGCACACAAACATGGCGCATTGTTTATGACGGATGCAACGCAGGCAGTTGGAAAAATTCCTGTTGATGTAAATGCAGACGGAATTGATTTAATGGCTTTTTCAGCACATAAAATGTACGGCCCGAAAGGTGTTGGTGTGCTTTACGTTCGCCGTAAAAACCCTAGGGTTAAAGTTACAGCACAAATGGATGGCGGTGGTCATGAACGTGGAATGCGTTCTGGTACATTAAACGTTCCTGGTATTGTAGGTTTAGGTAAAGCTTGTGAGCTTTGCCGTTTAGAAATGGAAAGCGAAGCCGCCCGTTTAGCTGCATTACGTGATAAATTAGAGTCTACTTTAAACAAAATGGAAGAAAGTTATGTTAATGGTAATACACAACACCGTTTACCACACGTAGCAAATATTTCTTTCAAATATGTAGAAGGTGAAGGTTTAATGATGGCCATGAGCGATTTAGCGGTATCTTCGGGTTCTGCTTGTACTTCAGCATCTTTAGAGCCCTCTTATGTATTAAAGAGTTTAGGTTTATCAGATGATTTAGCACACTCTTCTATCCGTTACGGTTTAGGTCGTTTTACAACTGAAGAAGATATAGATCACGCTATTGAAATTACTCAAAAAGCGGTAAATCACTTAAGAGAACTTTCTCCGCTTTGGGAAATGTTTAAAGAAGGAATTGATTTGAGCAAAATTGAGTGGGCTGAACACTAGATTAAATTACAATTGTAGATTAACGAATTACGATTTGCTGTCTGCGATTAAATAAAGTATAAAAATTAATAATTTGCGATTTGGGTTTCAATCTAAAATCGCAAATCAAAAATCTTAAATATTATGGCATACTCAGAAAAAGTAATCGATCATTATAATAATCCTCGTAACGTTGGTACATTAAACAAAGACGAGAAAAATGTAGGTACAGGCTTAGTTGGTGCACCAGAGTGCGGCGACGTAATGCGCTTACAAATTGAAGTTGGAGCAGATAACGTAATCACCGATGCTAAATTTAAAACATTTGGCTGTGGTTCTGCAATTGCATCATCATCTTTAGCTACTGAATGGTTAAAAGGAAAAACCATTGATGAAGCTTTAGCAATTGACAATATGGATATTGTGGAAGAACTGGCTTTACCTCCTGTTAAAATTCACTGTTCTGTATTAGCTGAAGATGCAATTAAATCTGCTATTAACGATTACCGCGTTAAAAATGGTTTAGATGCATTGGTATTAGAAAAATCGCATCACTAGAAATTTTACAATAAGAATTAATAGTGCTAGACATTTTTAAATAAATTTATTATGGCTAAGCAGATTAAAGAAAATAGTGATGGCAACCTTTGTTTAAGGTTAATTGGAATAGTGTGTTTGTTGCTGGTTTCTATAAATTCTATTGCGCAAGACAAAATAGTAAGAAAAGCGCTTTTGACTGCGGACATTGGAAACCGGGTAATAAAAAAAGTAGACGTTAAGGAGATAAAATTTAAACCAGGACAACAATCAGGTTTTCATAAACATCCCTGTCCGGTTGTAAGTTATATTGTGTCTGGAACTGTTCTTTTTCAAATAGAAGGTGGTGTATCTAAGACATTAAAAGCCGGAGATGTCGCTTTTGAACCTGCAGGTAAGCCGGTAATACATTTTGATAATGCTTCAAAAACAAAGCCTTTAATTTTTATTCCTTATTATCTTATTAATGATGAAAAGGAATTAATAGAAATGTTACCTGCTAAATAATAGATTAACAGAGAAGGTTTACAGCCACAATTCGTAATACATAATATATTAAAGAAATGATAACAATAACCGATAAAGCAAAAGATAAAATAGATCACCTGATGCAGGATTCTGAATTGGGTTCTGATTATTTCTTACGTGTTTCTGTAAAAGGAGGAGGCTGTTCAGGTTTATCGTACAATTTAGATTTCGATAATGAATCTAAAACAGGAGATCAGTTTTTTGAAGACAGAGGCATTAAAATTGCGCTTGACATGAAATCTTTTCTTTATTTAGCCGGAACAGAATTAGATTTTTCTGATGGATTAAATGGAAAAGGATTTAACTTCATCAACCCTAATGCAAGTCGCAGTTGTGGTTGTGGAGAAAGCTTCTCTGTATAAAATATTTTACAAAATACAAAAAGGTTCCATTTATGGGGCCTTTTTGCGTTTAAAAGAGGTTCTAAACAACAGATTATCACCCCTGGCTCATCAAAGGATATATTCAAATACGTTTAAAGTATTTCTATAATCTCAGTGTGATAGAAATTGTAAAAAATAAATTAATTTTATGATACTCCCTCCTTTGCATTATTAAACCAAAAAGCATTATAATTGTTAATTATAACGAATACACCAAATACGAGCATGCCATTAATAAATGAGTTTTCAACTGTCCCTACCCTTTTACGTAATGTGGTAAAAAACATTCATAAACCGGAGGAAACCTTCTTAATACATAAACAAGGTGCCGAATGGGCTGAAATTTCTTATGAAGACACTTTAAAAAGAGCAGACGCAGTTTCTGCATTTTTTCTTGAAAAAGGAATCAGTAAAGGCGATAGATTGGGCTTAATGATTGAAAACTCTCCCGAATATGTTTATTATGATCAGGGAATTCAGCAAATTGGTGCCATTAATGTTTCTATTTATCCCACACTTTCTGAACAGGAAGTTGCCTATATTATCAATGACTCGGGAATTAAATCCATTTTAGTTGGCAATAATTTCCTGTACCGCAAGGTATTAAAGGTAGCGGCAAACTGTAAAGAATTAAAATATATTATTCCTGCATTTAAAGATTACGAAAAAGTAGTTGTTCCTGAAGATGTAAAAGTTGAAGTAATTAGCTTTTCGGATATTTTAGCCTTAAAACATCAGGTTACAGCCGCCGAAAAAGCAGCAATAGATGAAGCCAGAAACCTCGTTTTGCCAACAGATGTTTCTTCACTAATTTATACATCGGGTACTACGGGCACGCCAAAAGGTGTAATGCTTACGCATAGCAATTTTGTAGAAAACGTAAAAGTTTGTCTGCAGCAAATTCCGGTAATTGATCAGACAGAAACCTTTTTATCTTTTTTACCCTTATCACATGTGTTTGAGCGGACTGCCACTTACCATGTTTGTTGTGCGCAGGGTTGTAAAATTGCCTTTGCTCAAAGCTTAGAGTTATTGGCTAAAAACATGGGCGAAGTTCGTCCTACGGTAATGAGCTGTGTACCCCGTTTATTGGAACGCATTCATGATAAAGCCATAAAATCAGGTACAGCTGCAGGGGGCGCTAAAGCTAAAATATTTACATGGGCGTTAGAAACGGGTAAAAATTACCGGGTATTAAAAGAAGCCGGTAAAAATCCAGGATTGATTTTATCAGCAAAAAAAGGAATTGCCGAAAAATTGGTTTTCAGTAAAATAAAGGAAAAAACAGGCGGTCGCTTAAAATTTATGATTTCAGGTGGTGCTGCCCTTCCTAAAAATGTAGGAGAGTTTTTTGGCGATTTAGGCATTAAAATATTAGAAGGATTTGGTTTAACCGAAACTTCGCCGGTAATGTCGGTAACAGAATACCACAGACAGGTTTATGGAACTGTTGGCCGTGTGATTCCGGGAATAGAAGTTGGCATTCAGGATGTGGAAACTAAGGCTATAATTAACATACAAACACACGAAACTTTTAATGAAGACTTTGAATGCCCTGAAGGCGAAGTAATTGTTCGCGGGCATTGTGTAATGAAAGGTTACTTTAATAAACCTGCAGAAACTGCCGAGGCCATTGATAAAGACCTGTGGTTCCATACCGGAGATATTGGTCGTTTTTACAAGGGCAACCTGCAAATTACTGATCGTTTAAAAAACATGATCGTAAACGCTTACGGTAAAAATGTTTACCCTACCCCTGTTGAAAACATTTATCTGAAAAGCCCTAAAATAGATCAGCTATTTTTAATTGGTGATAAACGTGAATTTATTACCGCCATCATTATTCCAAACCGGGAAACACTGGAAGAAACTTTTAAGTTAAAACCTTCTTTCTTTGATGAAGCAGATCCGTTTATCCAGAATAAGGAAATTATAGACTGGATTGAGCTGGACATTAAAAAGATTTCTAATGAACTGGCTAAATTTGAACGCATTAAAAACTTCAAAATAAAACGCAATCCTTTTAATATTGATGAAGGTGAAATTACACCAACAATGAAGGTAAAGCGCAGGGTTGTTGAAAAGAAATACGCTGAAGCCATTAACGATATGTATGAGGAAGGCATAGAAGCCGAATCATAATTAAAAAGGGTCATGATTGCACAATAATCATGACCCTTTCTTTTTAAAATTGAATTTTAATCCAGTTACAAAGCCAGTCCATTAGCATCTGTAGTAAGTATTTCTGTCATATAATCAAAAAATGGGCGCATATTTTTAAATGCCTGATCACATTTATTCAAAAAGTCAGTACTCAAAACCTCTTCATCTGAAAATTTACGAACCAGCAAAAACTGTTTGTAACGAAGTAAATCAATCGCTTCATGATCTGCCTCAAACCCCTTTGGGGTGGTTTTTAACTGTTCGCCTTTTAAAGTTTCAAACGAAGCAATAAAGGTTTTATCTTTTAATATTTCTCTTAAAGGCTGATCATCAAAAGCAATGTTTTCTCTTATTAGTTTTAAATCTTGCGGTGATGGCCCAAAAAAGCCGCCAGCAACAAAACTATTGCCCGGCTCGATATGAAAATAATATCCTCCCCGCCTTTGCTTACCCATTCGTTTAAAACTACCGCTCCAATGTGTTTTATAGGGCGTTTTATCATTAGAAAACCGTGTATCCCGATAAATCCGGTACAGACTTTTCTTTCCTGAAGGCGTTTCTATTACATCATGTGTATTCATTAAGTCCAGTAAAGCTTGCGCAAAGGATTCTATAAGTACCTGCTTCTTTTGAAACTCCGTTTTATGAGCATTGAACCACTCCCGGTCATTATTTTTCTTTAATAATTTTAAAAAATCTAAACCCGAAGGCTGTATTTGTTTGATAGCAGGCATATTGGAATCTAATTAATTAAAGAACGATAAAAATTGTCCATGAACAAATATAACATCTGCAAAAAATTAAATCACTGTTTTCTATTTGCTAAATTTTTATAATTAACATTATATCCATCAAAGCATTTAGTTATTTCTTTTCCTTTCTTATCTTTGCAACCATCAGCTTTTAAAGATTATAAAAGGTGCAAAGCACTATATTTCGTACCTGAATTTTCGGAAAATTAAAAATGTTTTCATTTTAATCATCGCTGTTAATTTATAATTACATAACAAATTGCAAAATCATTACTTTTGCAAAAAATACCCGAAATGAGTATAGGATTATCAGAACAAGAAATATTACGACGCGAGTCGCTAAAACAACTACGCCAACTGGGTATAGAACCCTATCCTGCAGAATCTTATGAGATTAATGTAAACGCTGCAGATATTTTAGCAAACTACGAAAAGGATAAAACGGCCTACAAGACGGTTAGCTTAGCCGGCCGTATCATGGGACGCAACATTATGGGTGCCGCTTCTTTTGCTGAAATTCAGGATTCTACCGGTCGTATTCAGGTTTATTTAAAAAGAGATGAACTTTGTCCGGGAGATGATAAAACTTTATACAATACGGTATTTAAAAAGCTTTTAGATATTGGAGATTTCATCGGTGTTAAAGGTTATGTTTTTACCACTCAAACCGGAGAAATTTCTATCCACGTTACAGAATTTAAAGTTCTGGCTAAATCATTACGCCCTTTACCTATTGTAAAACGCGATGACGAAGGAAACGTATATGATGGTTTTACAAATCCTGAACTACGTTACCGCATGCGTTACGTAGATTTGACGGTAAACCCTGATTATAAACAAATTTTCATCAAACGCAGCAAGGTTATCAATAGCATGCGCAACTATTTTGATGAACAAGGCTGGATGGAAGTTGAAACACCTATCCTTCAACCTATCCATGGCGGTGCTGCTGCAAGACCTTTTGCTACACACCACAATACTTTGGATATGCCGCTTTATTTGCGTATTGCGAATGAGCTGTATTTAAAAAGATTAATTGTTGCAGGTTTTGATGGCGTATATGAGTTCGGCAAAATGTTCCGTAATGAGGGGATGGACCGTACGCACAATCCAGAGTACACCTCAATGGAAATCTACGTAGCCTATAAAGATTATATCTGGATGATGGCTATGGTTGAAGAATGCCTGGAAAAAGTGGCTATTGCTACTAATGGCTCTGCAACAGTTAAAGTTGGCGAAAACGAGATCAATTTTGAAGGGCCATACGAAAAACTAACCATGTATGAGTCTATTCAAAAATATACCGGAATTGATGTTTCGGCAATGACCGAAGAAGAATTAGCGCAAACCTGTAAAGATTTAAATATCGAAACCGATTCTACAATGGGTCGTGGTAAATTAGTTGATGAAATTTTCAGCGCTAAAGTAGAAGCTAATTTAATCCAGCCTACATTTATTACTGATTATCCGATAGAAATGACACCGCTTGCCAAAAAACACCGTTCAGCAGCAGGGTTGGTAGAGCGTTTTGAAATTTTTGTTAATGGTAAAGAAATCGGAAATGCCTATTCAGAACTGAACGATCCGATTGACCAAAAAGAACGCTTCGAAGATCAATTAAAACTTGCTGATCGTGGCGATGCTGAAGCTATGGCAATGGATGATGATTTCGTTCGTGCTTTAGAATATGGCATGCCACCAACTTCAGGTTTAGGTTTCGGTATTGATCGTATAGTTATGTTAATGACGAATCAAAGTACCATTCAGGAAGTTTTATTTTTCCCCCAGATGCGTCCTGAGAAAAAGAAAATAGAATTGACCGCTGAAGAGACAGAATTATTTTCATTGGTTTCTGAAGGCGAGCAAGCACTTTTATCTGATGTAAAAGGAAAATTAACCGAGTGGAGCAATAAGAAATGGGATACTACCTTAAAAGCTTTAACTTCTAAAGGGATTTTAAAAGTTGCTAAAACCGATGATGGCTTATTTTTATCGCATAAATAGTTAAGTTTTTGCTCCTGAATTTTAAAAAACAGGAGGATCATCTTAACATAAAGATAACAAAAACTTAAAAGGCTTGCTAACAAACAATTAGCAAGCCTTTTCTATATTTACAGCAGTCATCAATAAAATCATCTGTTATGAACTCGAGTTTAGAAATTACGGAAAGCGAATACTGCATTAAGTTAAGTAAAGATACTTTTGATCTTTCCTTAGTACATCAGTTAATTAAAAGAATACAGGCCGAAGCCTTTTTCTTCAAAAAAGCTAACGATGAAGAAGATATCATCAGTCGTAGAGCACAAAGGGAAGAATTAGAAGGTTTTGATTATTTAGGCGATAAATAATCAAAACCTTCCTAAATTTATTTCATAATCTGTTCTAAAATAGGTTATTGAAATAAATTCAGTACAATATCTCTTAATCAATATCCAGATTTCCTTCTACAGAATCATCCATTGTTTTACCGGTTATAACTGATGCCGCTATTTTTAAAAATGCAACAGCGGTTCCATGTTTGGTATCCCAATAATAGCCTTCGGATGGGATTACCTTAATCAAAGTAATATTCGGATCATCTTTCCCTCCCTGAAACCAGGTTTTGATAAAAGGGCTCCACAATTCATCAATTTTCGCTTGGTCTCTGCTCACTTCAGCAATGCCATATATATTTACAAATCCTGAGTGTGCCCCAGCCTGAAATAACAAATGTGTAAACGGGTCTGTTGTAATTTCATTATTCTTATGGCTATCTTTCATGCTCATAAACCAAATATTACCTTCATCGTCAACCTGTTGTATAGCCATTGGCCTAACTGATAAAGGTAAACCTGTTTTAATATTGGTACAAAAAAAGCAACTTTCAGCCTTTTCTGCCAGGTTTTTTAACTTTTCAATAGCTTCTTTTCCGCCTAAATCCTTAATATTTTCTTCTTGCGTATTGTTTGTACTTCCTTCTTGTGATGTTTTCATAGGTATAAGATTTTATATACACTACACTCAAAAAATAGATTTGGTTTTAATATTTTAAAAAGGAGCAGGGAATATTTATTTTATTCTTGCAATGTATATGGTCAAATTTTCTACTTCAAACCAAAAAAGTTATCTTTAATATAACCCTCGTAGTATTTTTTATTTTGAATAAAAAATTGGTATATTACGGTCACATCTCTGTATTTGCAATACAAACCATCCCATTTTTTAACGAAAAAAAATTAATAATGTCAAAATTATCAGATAAAATTGTTGGTGTGGTTTTAATTGCAGGATGCGCTATATTTTGTAAAATGTGTACAGATATGCATTTAAAAGGTGGGGATAATAAGGCAATTTCGAATTACGAAAAAATGATTTTTGATAATTCTATTATTGAGGCAGAGTTATATCCAAATTATAAAGAGGTTACAGTTAAAATTATGAAACTGCCTATAAAAACTTATGAATTCAGGTATCATTTCGATATTAACAATCAAAAATACGAAGGAAGTCATACATTCAATGCCGAATTACCTAAATCAAACATATTAAAAGTTTATTATTTAAAAGATGATCCAAATTTTAATTGCTATGACCCTAAAGCAAATCTAGAAATTGAAAAAGAGGAAAATTCTTCAAATAAGAATTTGTACTGGGCTATTGGCTGGGGAGCATTTGGTTTATTAATGCTTATGGGGTTTATCATTAGTTTAAGGGAAGAAAAAACCCAAAAATTATTAGAAGAAAGTAATGGATAAAGTGTAATTATAAATGAGCAAAGCTATCTTTAATCAACCGATTTATTATGAAGCTTGTCAAACCAGAACCATTTCGTGCCGAAATTTATATTATTGGAATAAATCCTTATGTTTTCATTCCAGAAGCCTATTTAAAT
Source organism: Pedobacter punctiformis (assembly GCF_027213715.1). GTDB lineage: Bacteria > Bacteroidota > Bacteroidia > Sphingobacteriales > Sphingobacteriaceae > Pedobacter > Pedobacter punctiformis. The sequence continues at coordinate 52,594 of NZ_JAPWGM010000007.1, read as the reverse complement.
TATCTTTTTAAGCAGGCAAAAAAAGAAAAAGGAAAAATTCCGGTCATCATGAAAATAGATGGTCATCTTTTTCAACAAACACTGATAAAATATGCCGGTCACTGGCGCTTATACCTCAACATGCCAATGCGAAAGGCGGCCGGAAAAGATGTTGGGGATACTGCAACGTTTGAAATGGAATTTGATTCTGAAGTACGTAAAATCGAAATACATCCAAAGTTAATGGAAGCTTTGGAAGAAAATAAAAGAGCTAAAGAAATTTTTGAACAGCTTGCACCCTATCTCCAAAAGGAAATTGTAAGATATATAGCAAACTTAAAAACAGAAGAATCGATAGAGCGGAATGTAATTAAGTCCATTCAATTTCTTTTGGGTAAGGAAAGATTTATCGGACGGGATCATCCATAAGCACCATAGCTTATTGCGCCGTACCTTTAAGGCTAAACCTGATGGAAATGGCAGCCCCCGATTTTTATCGGGGCTATAATGTACAGCGGGACTCCAGCAGCAATGGAATACTGCTGATCCATTTCCAAATAAAAAAAGCCACCTCAGTTAAGAAAATGGCTTCTGTTTAAAATTGAATATTCTAACGGTAACGAACTTGCTGTTGCTTATCCATCATTCCCATCTGATCCTTCATTTGTTTAATCTGATCGGCCAGTAATTTATTTTTATCTGCTTTTTTAGCTTCAGCAAGGTACATGGTGGCTTCTCTTTTATTTCTTTTTGCCATTGCAATACCTGCAAGGCTAAGTTTGGCTAAAGCAACATTATGATCCATGTGCAAACCTAAGGCAAGCGACTTTTTAAAATACTTTTCGCTTTGCATAGGGGCTCTTCTGCTTTCAATTAATCCAATCAATAAATTGTAATAGCCGTGTTGAACCTTAATTAACTGAGTTTCGTAATTGGTAATGCGCTTTAAAAACATTTCTGCTTTCGGCATATTGTCTTTACGTAAAAACCATTGTGCTAAAAGCATATTTTCATTAAAGAAATAAGTAACCAGTACAATTAATGCTAATAAAATGGCAACGATGCCCCAGGGCCAGAAACCAAAAATAAATAAAGCTACTGCGCCACCCAATAATGCAAACCCCGCAATTAATCTGATAATATTTGGCATAAATTTTATTCTAATTATTTTTTTTTGCAAATATCGTGTTTAAATAGCAGAAATTAGATTTTAAAACAATAATTTCATTAAAAATTTCAAAACCATGAAAACCCTCTTCTCGATTACCTTAATTGTACTTGCCATGAATGTTGCTGCACAAGAAGTAAATAAAAAAATCCACGACCAGGCCCACAACAAAGATATTTTAATTAATAGTTGTACGCGTGAAGGGATTACAACCTTTCCCGAATTTAAAGAGATGTATGATCCGCTTTATGAAGCGTACGTTCCGGATGCAGCGACTATGATTGAGCTTAAAAAATTAGTTAAAAAAGAAAGAGTTAAAATCATTTTCGGTACCTGGTGTGGCGATAGCAAAGTAAATGTACCTAACTTTTTTAAAGTATTGGATGCCCTGCATTTCAAAGAAAAAAATGTAGATATTATTGCTGTTGACGGGCATAAAAAAGCCGAAAATGGAATTATTGATGGTCTTGACATTCAGAGAGTGCCTACTTTTATTGTTTATGATAAAAAAGGAAAAGAATTAGGCCGAATTGTTGAGCATCCTAAAACAACTCTTGAAGGAGATTTGTTAGCCATTTTAAAAAAGAAAAATCCCTAGATCAAAAGCGATTAATTTTTGATATACATTTACCATTTTATACATTGATATGTCTGCATCATTAGAACCGGGCTGGTTGGCTGTTTTAAATCAGGAGTTTGAAAAAGACTATATGATTAAGTTAAAGGCTTTTTTGCAGGATGAAAAACAAAAAGGCAAAATCATCTATCCAAAAGGTGCTGACATTTTTAATGCCTTAAACACAACGCCATTTGATGAGGTTAAGGTTGTAATTTTAGGTCAGGATCCTTATCATGGCACTGGACAGGCGCATGGACTGTCGTTTTCTGTACAGAGAGGCATGACCATCCCTCCATCATTAAAAAACATTTACAAGGAGTTAGAAACTGATATAGAAGGTTTTAAAGCACCAAATCATGGAAATTTAACTCACTGGGCAGAACAGGGTGTGTTACTTTTAAATGCAACACTCACGGTTCGTGCGTCAGAGGCAGGTTCACATCAAAACCAGGGCTGGGAAATTTTTACTGATGAAATTATAAAAGCTTTATCACAAAAACGGGAACATTTGGTTTTTCTGCTTTGGGGCAAGTATGCGCAACAAAAAGCAGCATTAATCGATCAGAAAAAACATTATGTGTTGACTGCTGCACACCCCTCGCCTTTCTCTGCTTATAATGGATTTTTCGGGAGCAAGCATTTCTCTAAAGCCAATCAACTTTTGATTCAAAGTAATTTAAAACCTATCGACTGGCAATTACCGGCTTAATGAAAGTTTATCTGATCAGCGGGCTTGGTGCTGACAAAAGAATATTTTCCAAAATTAAATTGGATAATCAATTTGAAATTATTCACTTAGATTGGATTGAATATTCAGAAAGCGATGATATGATTAGCTATGCCAAGAAATTAAGCAAGGGTATAGATCACACAAAACCATTCTGTATTGTTGGAGTTTCTTTTGGAGGAATGATTGCTACTGAAATTGCTAAAATTCTAAATCCAAAAATTACCATTGTAATTTCCAGTATTATAAACAGTAAACAACTGCCACGCCTTTATAAATTCTCAGGTAATTTAGGTTTATTAAATATTATTCCGGCGGCAGTTTTAAAATCTTCCAATAAGCTTACTCAGAATTATTATTTCGGAACTAAATTACCCGAAGAAAAAGATTTGCTTAATAAAATTGTTGAAGATACTGATCCTAATTTCTTGAAATGGGCTATTGGTGTAATTCTAGCTTGGAATAATCAGGTAAGGCCAAAAAATCTTTATCACATCCACGGAACAAATGATAAAATATTTCCAATAAAAAAAGTGGAACCCGATTTTGTTATTAAAAATGGAGGCCACTTTATGGTTTATCAAAACGCTGAGGAAATTTCAACGTTAATTAATACATTGCTTATTAATTAACTACCTAAGACATCCTAGTTAATCATTTATAAAACATCCAAAAGTCCTTATTATTTACTTTGGTGGGTTTATAATGATTCAGGTGGAAAAATTTCACACTAAATTTTAATATTCCAAAGGAACGATAGGTTCTTTCTTTGTTGTTGACATGATCATCATCGTTTGGAAAGTTTTAACGACAGAGATTTTGCTAATCTTATCCATAATTAAGCGCTCGTAGGCTTTGATATCCTTTACGTAAACTTTCAATAAAAAATCAGCTTGTCCGGTTACGTGATGACATTCTGTAATTTCTTTAATTTGGTTTACTTCGTCCAGAAAAATTTGAATGGTATTATTTTTATGAAAATCCAGTTGGATTTGAATAAAAGTTTTTATACCTAACCCTAACTTTTCTTCATCAACTAAAGCATGATAACTTTTAATGTACCCGGCCATTTCAAGCTTACGTACCCGTTCTAATGTTGGAGCTGGTGATAAACCGATTTCCTGTGATAAAAGCAGGTTGGTGATTCTTCCGTTTTCTTGTAGAATTCTTAAGATTTTAAAATCAATTTTATCTAATTCTGATGCCATATAGTTTCAAAGGTATTGAGAATACAAACATAACCAAATTATATTCTAAATTTTAACATAATTTATCTTATATATTTTAATTTTATTTTTTTAGATTTACCTAAAAATAAAATTAGACACACATAAATGCAAAGCTTCACTGAGGAGAATTACCTTAAAATAATTTATCATTTATCTGAAAGCACAAATACGGTTCAAACCAATGCCATAGCAGAACAAATTCAAACTAAACCAGCTTCGGTAACAGATATGATTAAGAAACTGGCAGAGAAAGGTTTGATTGATTACATTAAATATCAGGGGGTTACTTTAACAGAAAAAGGCAAGCAAACTGCTATAAATATTGTGCGCAAACACCGTTTGTGGGAAGTATTTTTAGTTGATAAACTAAATTTTAAATGGGATGAAGTGCATGATGTTGCTGAAGAGCTTGAGCACATTAAATCTGAAAACCTAATTGAACGTTTGGATGAATTTCTGGGTTTCCCTAAAGCTGATCCTCACGGCGATCCAATTCCTGATAAAAATGGAAGATTTGCAAAAACACAATTTGTTAAGCTTATTGAATTAAAAATTGGAGAAAGCGGCACCATTACCGGAGTAAGTCAACACAGTTCTGCCTTTTTAAAACATTTAGAAAAACTTGGCCTAACACTTGGTAAGCAGGTTAAAATATCTGATGTGACGGATTTCGATGGTTCAGTAGAAATTTTAGTGGATAACAAACAAATTAATATAAGCAGAGAAGTAGCAAAACATATACTAACAACGGAAAATGGCAAAAACTGAATCACTGAGTGAAGTTCATCAAAGCGTAGCCACAGATAAGCGAAAAGGATGGCGCAGAATATTGGCTTTTATCGGTCCCGCCTATTTAATTAGTGTAGGTTACATGGATCCGGGCAATTGGGCAACCGATTTAGCCGGCGGAAGCAAATTTGGATATCAGTTAATCTGGGTATTGCTAATGTCTAACCTTATTGCCTTGTTATTGCAATCTTTAAGTGCACGCCTGGGTATTGTCCGTGGCCTTGATTTGGCACAAGCCTCTAAAAATGCCTATCCAGGCTGGGCAAATATCCCTTTATTTGGGTTGGCACAAACAGCCATTATTGCTTGCGATTTAGCAGAAATTATAGGTATGGCAATTGGGCTTCAGTTGCTTTTTGGATTACCTTTAATCTGGGGGATTTCCATCACCATTTTCGATACCATTCTGCTGCTTTTCTTACTAAACAAAGGAATGAGGGCTATGGAAAGCTTCATTGTATCCATGGTATTTATTGTTGGTATTTCCTTTTTGGCCGAAATGTTTATTGTAGAACCTTCGATAAAAGAAGTGGTTAAAGGTTTCGAGCCCTCTCTTTTAAGCGGAGATGCATTGTATATCGCAATAGGAATTATTGGTGCAACGGTTATGCCGCATAACCTTTATTTACACTCCTCGCTGGTTCAAACCAGAAAAATAGAAAGGACCAATAAAGGTATTAAGGAGGCTTTAAAGTTTAATCTTATTGATACAACGGTAGCGTTAAATCTTGCTTTTTTCGTTAATGCTGCAATTCTTATTCTTGCTGCTGCAGCCTTCTATAAAAATGGATTACACAAAGTAGCGGAAATACAGGATGCACACAAATTATTATCAAACATTTTTGGAAACGTTGCACCAACCTTATTCGCAATAGCTTTAATTGCCGCTGGACAAAGTTCGACCGTAACGGGAACACTGGCTGGGCAAATTGTGATGGAAGGCCATATAAACTTGAGGATTCAACCCTGGTTAAGACGTTTAATTACCCGTTTATTAGCCATCATTCCTGCATTCTTTACCATTTTATATTATGGCGATGATGCATTAGGTGGTTTACTGGTTTTAAGCCAGGTTGTTTTAAGTTTACAATTGGGCTTTGCCATTATCCCGTTAATTCATTTTACTTCGGATAAAAAGCTGATGAAGGATTTCGCCATTAAAATCTGGGTTAAAGTTTTAGCATGGGCAAGTGCAGCCGGAATCATTGCATTAAATGTAAAGCTGGTTATCGAAGAGATTAGCCGGTGGACAAAAGAGTCGGGTGGCTGGTGGATTTATGTCATAATTTTTCCGGCGGTAATTTTAACGGTATTATTTTTAATCTATGTTTTCTTGCATCCTATTCTTGATAAACAAAACACTGAGAAACAAATGGTTCCGCATGGAAATGCCTTGTCGATTGGTAATATTGAAAAAATTAAATACGAAAGGATTGGTATTGCAATAGATTTTTCTAAAAATGACCGGAATACCATCAGACATGCTTTAATTCAGGGTGGAAAAGATGCTCATTATTACCTGATGCATGTAGTTGAAACTGCCGCAGCCCGTTATCACGGAGATAAAGCAATGGACCATGAAACACAAAGTGACGCAGAAAACCTCGAAAAGTATAAAAGCAATCTTGCCGATTTAGGCTACGATTCCAGCATATTTATTGGTTTTGGAAGTACCGCAAATGCCATTGCAGATATCAGTAATAAAAATAATTTGGAACTCCTGGTTATGGGTGCTCACGGTCACAAGGGCCTTAAAGATTTAATTTTTGGCACCACGGTTGATTCTGTAAGGCATAAGGTTAATATCCCTGTACTGATTATCCGGTAGTCAGTTATTTTTTAATGTTTTTAAGCATTTTCTTAACCCCTCCATCTCCACTGTTGTAAACCAACAATTTTCCGGCAGGAGAATAGAGGTACATTGCAGGATATTTTGAAGGTAGAAATGCAGGAATAAAGGTTTTGTTTCTATCCTGAAGTACGGTTACATTGGCTTTAGCGTCTAAACCCGGTGCATATGATTTAAAAAATTGCGGTACAATGTAAGCTTCGTCCAGGGTAATCATGTAAATATTTACATTTTTGAATTGGTTATAATTATCTTTCAGTAATTTACTCTCTCTTTGGCAATGTTCACAGGTACAGTCAAAAAGAACAAACAAGTTTTGCTTTCCCTGTTTCATGTCTTTATTAGAGAAAGCTTTTCCATCTAACTTAAAAAATGTAAACTGCGGTAAAAAAGTTGGTTGTTGTGCCTTTACCTGTAAGGCAACAAATAAAACAAAGACGAAAAGAAAGTTTTTTAATTTCATTATAATTATAAATTACACTCAAACATAAGTCAATTAATTCTTTAAGACCAATTAAAATTGAGGTTTTACAAACAGATGAACAACAATGTTGTTAAATATCTTCAAGATGATTTAATTTAAAATAGGTATAACATTAATTTTTAAGATATTTGCATCCCGGCTATTTTAGCCATTATTAAAACGTAGGTTTATATTTAAACTTACTTATAGAAAGAGATAAATTTTGAAAAACGATATTAATATAAAGAATAAGAGAGCATATTTTGATTACAATTTAATAGATAAATATGTAGCCGGAATTGCACTTTTGGGTACAGAAATAAAAGCAATAAGACAGGGTAAAGCAAATATGACCGATGCTTTTTGCATGTTTATAGGCAATATTATATATGTAAGAAATCTTCACATTTCAGAATATAGCCACAGTTCTTTTTATCATCACGATATTAAACGCGACCGGGCTTTGTTGCTTCAAAAGAAAGAACTTAAAAAGCTAAGGGTTAAAGGCGAAGAAAAGGGTTATACAATTGTGCCTTTACGCATTTTCATTAACGAACGGGGCTTTGCAAAAATGGAAATTGCTTTAGCACAGGGTAAAAAAGAATTTGATAAACGCGATAGTATCAAAGACCGGGATAGCAAACGCGAACTGGACAGAGCGTTGAAAAGATAACTTAACCGGCAGTTTTCAGTTTAAATTATTAACTGGAAACTGCTGGTTTACAAACTAATTACCAGGCCTGATCGCCAACCAAAGGCACAAACCTAAAGGTATCTAAAACTATTTTTTCATAGTCTGTATCGCTTACCCGAATTACGGTAACCATTTTCTGGGTATCCTCATCACCAACCGGAATAACCAATATTCCACCTATTTTAAGTTGTTTCAGTAATATCTCCGGAACAAAAGGTGCACCGGCTGTTACAATAATCTTATCGTAAGGTGCTTTCGCTGCAATACCTTTAGAACCGTCTCCACAATAAAAATCAGGCTTGTAACCCATTCCCGGCAATACCTGAATGGTTCTGTTGTATATATTTTCTTGTCTTTCAATGGTAAAAACCTTTGCACCTAATTCCATCAAAATACAAGTTTGATAACCCGAACCTGTTCCGATTTCTAAAACTTTATCTCCTTTTTTTATGTGCAGCAGTTCACTTTGATAGGCAACAGTATAAGGTTGTGAAATGGTTTGTCCATCTCCTATCGGGAAAGCTATATCTTTATAAGCCTGATTCCAGAAAGTTTCATCAAAAAAGAAATGACGGGGAACTTTGCCTATTGCTTTCAGCACATTCACATCCTCAATTCCACGGGATTTTAACAACTCTACAAGTTTTTTCCTTGCACCACGTTCACGATAATTATCAACAAATTTATAGGCCATCTGATGTCAAAATTAGCTTTTTTAAATGGGGATACAAGGCTAAAATTATACTATTATGGTAAGTGACAGTAAATCAAAACTAAAAACATTTTCTCTAATTCGGACATAAGAATAATAATTGTAAGTTTAATAAAGAATTATTTTTACTTTTGAAATCGTAAAAAAGCTACCACAATACATGAAAAGAATTTTATTAAGTTTATTTATTTCAATTACCACTCTAGCCTCCTTTGCACAATCTACTGGTGCCGATTATAATTATTCAATAGGGTTCAAAGCTTTTAGCTTAATGCAAATGCCTAAAGTTTTAAACCAAACCAATACACAGGATTATACCAATGCCTATGCTAACGGGATTTTATTAAAATTTAACGACAACCAAATTAGCTATAGAATTAGCGGTAATTACTTTCGTAATGACGTAGAATTTGATAATACCTGCGAGACTTGCGAAACCGGAAAAGGAAAAGTAACGGATTACTCTTTCAAAATCGGATTTGAAAAAAACTTTAACTATTCAAGAATACAGCCTTATTTTGCTTTTGACTTAGGTTATCGTTCTAATCGTTTCACAGGAACTGTTTCTCCTAAAAGTACAGGGGCCAGCAGTGTAAATCAAACTGCAGACGCCACTAAAAATGGGTTGGTTTTAACACCGACCATTGGTTTAAGAGTTAATATCATTTCTCAGGTTAGTGTTTTTGCGGAAAGTAACCTTGATTTTTATTACTCGTATGAAAAACAAGATATTACGTATCCAAGCGGAGCTGCCAGAACGGTAAATACTTATAGAAAATGGGAGTTTTTATTAAACCCAATTTCTGCAGGAATTCAGTTTAATATAAACAGAAAAAACTAATACGGATCTACATCAATCTGAGTAATAACGCTTTTGAAATCTTTAGTTGCATTAAATTCAGTTAAAGTTTCACGTAAAGCGTTTTTTACTTTTTGGATTGCTGTGTGTTTATCGGCCTTAATGATAATTTGCTTGATGTAAAGATTTCTGACCCGGCTTACCAAAGGCTGTTCAGGACCTAAAACCCGTTTACCAAATTTACTTTTTAATGTATTGGCTAGTGTGGTGGCTGCGTAATCCAACACATGTGCATCTTTATGTTTGATGTACAGAAAAATCATTCTGGAAAACGGAGGATATAAAAACCGTTCGCGTTCAGCAATTTCATCGTTGTACATGCCAGCATAATCGTTGTTGACAACCTGTTTTATAATGCGATTCTCTGCATCATAAGTTTGAATACACACATTTCCCTGATCTGCCCTTCTGCCCGCCCTGCCCGCAACCTGTGCAAGCAATTGAAAACTCCTTTCATAGGCTCTAAAATCCGGATAACCAAGTAATGTATCTGCATTAATTACACCGATTAGATTCAAATTATCAAAATCCAAACCTTTTGCAACCATTTGTGTACCAATCAGAATGTCAGTTTTTTTATCCTGAAAATCGCTGAGAATTTGTTGCAAACCATTTTTGGTTCTCGTACTGTCCATATCCAGCCTCGCTATGGTTACATCCGGATAAAGGAGTTTAAGTTCTTCTTCTATCCTTTCTGTACCGAAACCTTTTTGTTCTACATGCACAGAACCACATGCAGGGCATATATTTACGCTACTTTGGTGATACCCGCAATAATGACAGTGCAATTTGCCACTGCTTTTATGATAGGTTAAGCTTACATCGCAGTTTACACATTTTGGAGTATATCCGCAGGTGGCGCAGATTAGAATCGTTGCGTAGCCTCTTCGGTTTTGAAAAAGAACGATTTGTTCCTTTTTTTCAAGTGCCTGATCGATATCTTTAATTAATACGCTTGAAAAATAAGAAACCATTTTTTTCTTTTTGGTTTCTTCGGAAATACTAACTACCTGTTGATTTGGAAGCTGAACGCCACCAAAACGTTCTTTCATTTCTACAAGGCCATATTTCCCGTTCAAAGCATTAAAATAACTTTCAAGCGAAGGCGTAGCCGAACCTAAAATTACTTTTGCCTGATGCAGATGCCCAAGGTAAATGGCTGCATCTCTGGCCTGATAACGAGGCGCCGGATCATATTGTTTATAAGAAGGTTCGTGTTCCTCATCTACAACAATTAGTTTTAAATCCTGGAAAGGCAGAAAAACGGCCGAACGAGCTCCCAAAATTACTCTGTAAGCGCCATTTCTAACTTTATTCCAAATTTCAACGCGTTCACTATTGTTAAATTTAGAATGATAAACGCCAATGGCATTTCCAAAATAACGTTTAATCCGTTCAACAATTTGGGTGGTTAAGGCAATTTCCGGCAGGAGAAATAAAACCTGACCATTACTTTCCTGTATTATTTTCTCAATCAGTTTAATGTAAACCTGCGTTTTCCCGGATGCGGTAACTCCGTGAAGCAATACCACATCTTTTTCTTCAAAAGATTGATTAATGCTGGTTAAAGCTTTTTGCTGGCCATCATTTAACGTAAAATTCACACTAAATTCTTCATCATGGGCCGCAAGCCTGCTTACCGGCCTTTTCATCACAACAAAAATGTCTTTATCCGTTAAAGCTTTTAAGGCAGCGGTACCACAGTTACTTTCTTCGAGAAGCTGTTGTTTAGAAATGGGTATGCCGGCTTTATGAAGTTTTATATAAGTCAGCAGCGCATCCAGTTGTTTTGGTGCCCGTTCTAAAATTTCAAAAAGTTGCTTTAAATTTTCTTCCTCCGTATAAAAATCATTCAGTATAATAAAGGATTTTAGCAACGGTTTATACTTTTGAACCACCTCTTCAGCAACCAGAATCAATTCTTTATCCAGTAAATGATTAATAATTGGATAAACTGTTTTTTGACCTAAAAGCTTAGATACATCATTAACGGTAAGTTTTTGTTGTTTCTTAAGTGCTGAAATAATCAGTTCTTCTTTATCATTTAAGGTTACGTCCTCATTATAGTCTTCGCGAAGAATAAGAATGGTTTCACTGGCCAGTTTTAAGCTTGCCGGAAGTGCCGCAGCCATTACATCACCTTCATTACACATGTAATATTGTGTCATCCAGTTCCAAAACTTTAACTGGTTTGAAGTAATTACAGGTTCTGCATCAATAACATCAATAATATATTTGGCTTCGTAAGCGGTTGGAGGTTTAGTGCTTATGGCATTAATTAATGCGGTATAAATCCGATGTTTACCAAACTGAACAACTACCCTTTTTCCTATTTCTATCTGGCTGTTTAAATCAAAAGGCACACGATAAGTATAGTTCTTCGCCAGCGATAATGGCAAAATAACTTCAACAAAAAGTGTTTCTCTTTCTGTAAAAAAATCGATATCAGGTGTATTCATTATTTATCCTTTACTGCCGCAAAAAACAACATTATCCAGCCTAAAACAAATAACAAACCTCCTATTGGGGTAACAGGGCCTATTAAATTAATAAAACTTAGATTTAAAATGCTACGGGTGGCAAGCAAATATAAAGAACCGGAGAATAATATAATGCCAAAAGTAAAACAGAAATATGCAATATTTATCAGCTTGTTTCTGTAACGGGCAAAGGTTGAAAGGTATAAAAGAGCAAAGGTATGGTAGAACTGATAGTCGACACCTTTTTGCCAAATTTCCAGCGATGGCGCATCTATTAAACTTTTTAAACCATGCGCACCAAAAGCACCCAACAAAACAGCAACAGCACCAAAAAAAGAAGCGGTAAGGATAATTCGTTTATTCATAAAACTTGCTCAAAGCAATCGCTAAATTAATAAATTGACGAAGAACTTCTTACTAATCGATGTAATAAATTAAATTTGTTGCATAAACACATGAAAAAAATAATAATTTTATTAAGCGCACTATTTTTAGGAGTGGCCTTTATGGCCTATCTGTATTTCTCTAAATTAAGTACGGATAATAATGCTAAAGACCTGGCCCTGCAATCGGCCACCAATAATGCTGCACTAATATTCTCCTTTCAAAATGATAAAGGCTTTTATGATATAATTTCAGGACAAAGTTTGATTCAACAGGTTTTAGGAGATGAAAAAACCAAATTACTAAGCGATTTAAAAGAAAATATCATTAACAAACCTGCTTTTAACAATTTAATTAAAGATCAGCAGATTTACCTGAGCGTTTTACCTGATACGAATAAAAGCCTTAACTTTTTATTAACGGTCCAAATTCAGCCTGAAAAAAATGTTAAACAATTTTACGACCAGCTAAAGGCTAACGGTGCAATTTCAAAAACCAATGAACCTAATATTTTCACTTTAAAATTAAACGATAGCTTATCAATTTTTATAGGTATTGAAAATAAGGTTATTACCGCTTCTACCTCTTTAAAACTAGTAAAAGATGCAGAAATAAGGTTAGCAGAAAATCCATTTACGGCATACATAAAAGAAAATAACCGTTTTAATAAGAATGTACTTGCTCATATATACATTAACTTTAATCAGGCTCCGCTTTTACTTAAAAACATAATAGCCGGAAATATTAACGGCGAAATTGCTTTATTTAACAAGCAGGATAGTTATGCGATATTAAATTATAATTTCAGTAAAGAGAAAATTCTTTTCAATGGTAGTACAGAATTAAAAGCTTCAGATAATTACCTTAAACTTTTTGAAAATACAGCTCCGCAGAGTATCGCCATCACTAGCCTACTTCCTGACAACACTGCAAACTATGCTTTATATGCCACGGACAATTATAAAACGTGGTTTAAGAAATTAAATGACTGGTTGACGGAAAGAAACGAAAGTGAGAAAACTGCAAAGATTATTAAAAATATAAAAAGCGAATACAGGACTGATTTAAATACAATATTCCCGGTTTATGCTAAAAATCAGTTTATTGTGTTTCAATTAAGTACAACAGAAAAACTGGGTGCCATTTCTTTAACAAACGGAGAAAAAGTAAAACAACTTTTACTGGATGTTAGTGCTGATTATGATGAGAATACTAAACTTTTCAAATCATCAGACATTTTATACTGTTATTTTGGTGAACCCTTTAAAAAATTTGGCAGACCTTATTATACTATTATTGATAACAATTTGATTGTAGCCAATAACGCCAGTACAATACAGTCGTTTCTTAATCATTATAAAAACAATAAATTGTTAATGCAAAGCCCGCCATATATGGATGCATTAAATCAAATTTCCAATACTTCGAACATTAGTTATTACATTAACACTAAAAATTCAGCAGATATTTTTAGAAACAACATTTTATTGCCATTTTACAAACACTTAAGAGCAGATAGCGCATTGAAAGATTTTGATACTTTTTACTATCAAATGAGTGCGGATAAAAATAAGTTTATCACTAACATGCTTTTAAACAAATATTTAAAACCAGAAATACCAGATTCTTTAAGCAACCGTTAATTAAAAAATAAGCCGTAACTCTGTCTACATGAAGAAATTTTTACTTGCATTAATTCTATTAGTAAGCGTCAACAAATTACACGCTCAGCAATATTCGCTGTTTGGAACCAAAACCATGTTTGATGCTTTCGAGAATCCATCACAAAAGTCTTTTACATTAGATTCTTCCAGAAAATTTTCTTCTAATTTTTTTCTGCCCTATTTTGGGGTAAACGGAGCCAACAGAGGCCCTGCAGAATATGTAGTGAGAAAATATACTCAGGAAGGTATAAATGACACTAAATCGCTTGATATTGGTACGGGCGAGATGAATAACTTTTATGAAAACAGCAACGTGTATATTGCAACATTCCGCCTTTTCAAATCATATAAATACCAAAAGGAAATGGGTTTTGCATGGCAGATCAGATCAGATTCTCATATTGATTACACCAACGAAACCTTAGCTATTTTTGATTCTTATGTTCGATTTCCAGCCAATACTTTACTGACTGATATTTTCAATACCAGCGGATACCAGCAAACCTATCACCAGTTTAGTTTTACTTATCGTGAGAATTACGATAAACAACTCGCTTTTGGTATAAAAGCAAGTTTATTAAGTGGTATTTTATACAACAAATTAAACATCTATAATTCAAGTTTATATATTGATAATACCGAAAATGCTTTAGCGCTGGGTTTAAATGGCACTTATTCGAGCAATTTCAGAGAAACAGATGAAATAAATAAGAAAACTTTCTTTCCTAACTTCAAAAATCCGGGTTTATCCTTCAGTTTCGGCACCAATTATACCACTAAAAAAGGTTTATTTTTAATGGCAAATATTAAAGACCTTGGTTTTATCTGGTGGCGGAGTAATTCTCAAAGAACATCAATAAATACAACAAAAATTATTGATAATCTGGCTTTTAATCAGGCGAATACTAACCAGGAAATTAAAGATATATTTCTGCTTTCAGAAAATCCAAAAAAGTTTCTCAGTCCAACTAATGCTAAAGCAGATCTATACATTTCTAAAGTATACGGCTTTTATAAACCGGGTTTAGTGATTTCTAAAAATCTATTTTATCAGGGTGGAGATATTGCTTTGGTTAATACTTTCAGTTATAATGATTTTTCGGCAAGTGTAACGCCTCAATATAACCTTAACAATATTTTTATGGTGGGCTTACAGGGGAAATATCAAACACCAAATTTTGAGGTATTTTTAGGAACCGATAACTTAATATCAACTGCTACTCAGCTTAATGGACTAAAAAACAGTGATGCTAATATCGGCAGTGGCCCTAATGGCGCTTCATTTTATATGGGTGTAGGCATTAAATTTGGAAACGTAGTAAATCACCCGCAATTTAGTGATACCATGCCCGGAATTAATGATAATGAAGGCGGAAGTTTCTTTAAAAACCTGTTTTCAATTTTCAGCAGAAGGTAACTAAACTTTCTTTTTAGGTTGAGTTAAAACAAAGTCTTTCAGATAAAAGGGTTCAAAATAAGCTACATCTTCAAAATCATTTGCTTTAAAAGCATTAAAGGACAGTGCCGACATGTAACCGGCCGAATTGAAATTTATTTCACTAAAAGCTGAATTTGGATGCGCAAGTATTTCAGCACATTTTGCTGCGCCATCTCCTAAAAAAGTAATTTGATGTTGGTTAAGTACTGCACTGAAACTGGCTTCATCGATAATCTTTGCAGAGGTAGGCATTAAAACCTTTAATTCAGCATCAAACAGCGAAGTGTATACTTCCATTCTTCTTGCATCAATCATCGGGCAAACCAGGCCCTTATAATCAGAATTTTCAAAAAGAAAACCGGCAGCCATCATTTTCAGGGTTTCTATTGCAATTAAGGGAATATCTAATGCGTAACATAAGCCTTTAGCTGTAGAAACACCAATACGAAGGCCTGTGTAAGAACCCGGTCCCTTACTTACCGCAACGGCATCTAAATCTTTATAGGTCAGTCCGGAAGCCGTGATTACTTCTTCAATAAACAAGGTTAAATTACCTGCATGAAGGTTTTGGCCACTTTCTTCTTTTAAAGCAATGGTTTGTCCATCAACAGACAGTGCGACAGCGCAAATTTGAGTAGCAGTTTCAATCTGAAGTATTTTAGCCATTTGGCAAAGATATTAAAAATGTAAAATGAAGAGGATAATAAACATTCATCTAACGGAAATACTAAGGAACGGGATCGTGTCCATGCTTCCCCCAGGGATGACAGCGGCCTATTCTTTTAAGTGCCATCCACCCCCCTTTAAATGGTCCGTATTTCCTTATTGCTTCCATACCATATTGAGAACAGGTTGGTGTAAACCTGCAATTTGCCCCAAGCATTGGAGAAATTGCATACTGGTAAATCCTGATTAAACCTAAAAACAACCAGCCAAATATTTTATTAACGATCTTCATTTGGTTGAATCAAAGTTTTAAACCGTTTAAAAGTAGCCAGCAATTTTTTCTCTAAAAAGGTATAATTATACTTTTCTTTACCAACAAACTGAATGGAAAACAAAAGTAATCCTTTATCTTCCGGTAATTGGGTATAAAAATTTTCTTGTTTGTTTAACCGATAAACTTCACGGATGCGACGTTTTAACAGATTACGGTCTACTGCCCGCTTATATCTTTTTTTTGGAACATTGATAACCACCTGGGCCGGAACTTCGGCAGGTTGATCAATAAAAAGATAAGAAATACGAAATGGGTATAATAAAAAAGAAGAACCGTTTTTAAACAACAGATCTAAATGTTTTCTGCTGCATAACCGTTCTTCTTTTCGAAATGTGTACATGTTTTTTTGATTGATAATTGCAGAATTTGATCTGCCAGTTCCGGTTAAGCCGGAAAAGCAATCAAAAATTATGCTTTGTGCTTGCGCTCGTCAGAAACTGTTAATCTTTTTCTTCCTTTAGCACGACGTGATGCTAATACCCGTCTGCCGTTAGCTGTTGCCATTCTTTCGCGGAAGCCGTGTTTGTTTCTTCTCTTTCTTTGCGAAGGTTGGAATGTTCTTTTCATGACTGTATATTATCTGTTGTAATTTTTAAAATTAAGAGGTGCAAATATAAAATTATTCGTTTATAAATGCAAGTCTCTTTTGTTTTTATTTTTTATTGAAAGGCAAATGTAGTAATTATTCCGGAACTCCCACCCCAACCTGACTTCTAATGATAAAATTTAATGCTTTTTACCCTGTTTAATGTACTTATAAACCAAGTGCAGCCTTCAGTTTAATATAACCAGTTTTACTAACGGGTAGCCAGATATCAGATTTTAACAATACCACGTAACTATCTTTTTCTTTAAGCTCTATTTTAGTTACCTGTGCCAGATTGATAATATAAGAACGGTGAATCCTTATAAATTGTCCTGCATCAAGTGTTTGTTCAAAGAAAGACATTGTTTTATTTTTATAAAAGATACCATCAGCGGTGCTTAATTTCACATAATCGTCATCGGCTTCCAGATAATGAATATCAGCTACAGGAATAATTTTAATTACACCATCTTTTTTAACAACCACCCGGTTATTTTGCGCCGGGCTTAGTGCTGCTGCATCCAAAACAGCTTCGGTATTTTCAGACTGGTTTAACCTGGAAGGCAATTTTTGCATGGCCTGATCAAAACGGGTTTTATCTATCGGCTTAAGCAAATAATCTACTGCATTTACTTCAAAAGCTTTTATTGCAAATTCGTCAAAAGCGGTGGTAAAAATAACTGCTGGTTTACTATCTACAAGTTCAAGCATTTCAAAGCCACTAATTTTAGGCATTTGAATGTCCAGGAAAATCAGATCAGGTTTGTGCTGAGCAATTGCCTTTAAACCATCAAAGCCATCACTGCATTCGGCAATAATTTCTATTTCATTATAATCAGAAAGATAATGTTTTACAATATCCCTGGCCAGAGGTTCATCATCTATTAGTATTGTTCTGATCATTTTTTTGAGGAATTTTTAAAGTGGTAATATATAAATTATTTGCCTCTGTTTCGGTTTGCAGTAAATCTGTATTTGCAAAAAGCAAATATAATCTTCTTTTTATCGCTGTCAAACCAAAACCTGTTCCTCCTGCAGCTTTCATTTCAGGATCGAAAGGATTCTGCACCCTTATTTTCAAAATTTGCTCCTGAACGGTTACATCAATTTTTATCGTAATCCCTGATGAAGTATTATAAAGGCCAAATTTTATAGCATTTTCTACTATTGGCTGTAATAATGTACCAGGCAAGCAAAGTTTAAGGGTATCTTCATCTACATTAACCTCTATATTTAACCGATGACTAAATCTTACTTTTTCAATGTCAAGATAAAGCTGAATATACTCCATTTCTTCTTCTACAGATACCCATAATTCATCATCCCGTTTTAGGGTACCTCTTAAAAAAGAAGCCAGCTTGGTAATCATAACGCCTGCTTCTTTTGGGTTAACCATGGTTAGGGCGAATACAGAATTTAAACTGTTAAATAAAAAGTGTGGTTGCAATTGATGTCTCAACTTGTTCAACTCGGCCTCTTTAGCCAGGTTTTGAGCAGCTAAAAGTCGCGACTGCATTTCTGATTGCTCCTCCAGCCGGTACCATAAAATATTAGCTAAGGCACACCATCCCAGGCATATAAACGAAATTAATCCACGAAAAGAGAATGAGAAATTATAAAAATCAATGTAGTTTTTATAATCTGCAAAAATGTAAAGCAGTATGTATTTTGCGGCAAAAAGAATAACAAGCGATAAGGCCAGTGTTACAATCAATACATATAAAATCCGTTCATTTTTAGGCTGATAATAGCCCAGCATGTTACTAATGCTTACGCAGGCTATTGCAAGTAAAAAATTGCTTGTAAAGCTATCTGTAAAAGAAATCAGCCAGGAAAAATTAATAAAATAGTGCAGGCCGGCAGCGCACAGAACCATCCAGGCAATGGCAAGTGCTGCAGATATTTTTTGTATTTGTGGTACAGATAGCGGTCTAGTTGTCAAAGCTGTTTAGTTAGTTTCTGTTAGCAATTTATTTCTGTGCTTTATTTTTTCAAGGTAATCTTTAACCGATACAGGTTCTAAAATTACCGAACTTATTTCTACGCCTTCTCCAGGTTCAACGATCTCAGCAATTCCACCTACCCCTACAAACTCCCAGATTACGTTTTCATTTAAAAAATTTTTAAACGAACTGTTGTATTCTGTCGCCAGCATCTTTGCTTTTTTAAAAGCACTTTTAATATCAATTTCTTTAATCAGCCGTATTTGCTCATTAAACTGAGGTGTGTGTTTACCTTCTCCACATATAATTTGGTAAACATAATTTACTGCGAACCATTTCATTGCTAAGGATTTAAAAACTTTTTATCTCGATCCCTCCAAACATTGCTGTACCATCTAAAACCAGCGTTTTTTGAATCTCTCCTTGTGGCATCACATGAGATCTTTTATCTTCCACACTACCAAAAATGGCTGTTACATTTGATTTGATTGCCCAGTTTTGTGGAACTACTAATTTTATACCGCCAAAAACTGCGGTTACATCAAGTTTAACTGTATTATTAAAGTCGGCTTGGGTTAAATTGATATCTGCGCCTCCAAAAACAGCTGTAATATCTCCTCCTCTAAAGTTTTTTGAATAAACGGTTTGATGACTGCCGCCGAAAACAGAAACTACCTCTATAACATCATTGTTATTAATATCCTGATCCAGGTTTTGAGAAGTTCCTGTATCTGCATTAGGATCATTAAACTCTTGGTTGAAACGATCTCTGAACCTGCCTCTGTTTTTAAAAGAATATTTAGGTCTGAAAATCAGAAATCCGCCCAAAATAACTAAGCCTATTCCTAAAGCATATTTAGAAAAATCAAAATCTATTCCAGCGATATCATCTAAGGTAAAATATCCGCCAATTAAGACCATAATCAGCCATCCTGCGCCTCTAAATTGACGTCTAATCCCGATAAAGATACCGATTATCAGTAAAAGTGTATGCCAGCTGAACACCCAATGTGGTAGCCCCATCCCTATGTTATTCAACAGGAAAGCCAGCCCAACAAAAACGATTATCAAACCACTTAATGCCCTGCCTGAATTATTATTATTATTTGAATTTTCCATTTGTGCAATCATTTAATATTCAAATGTATTTATAAACTACAGATTACGCGAGGCGTTATCCGTAAGACTTAAACAAACGGCGGTAAATCGACTGATTTCATCGGTGAAAATTATTTTACTATTTTGAGGTCATGAAATTTCTATTATTGATCATCAGTTTTATAGTTCCAGTTGGGCTTTACGCACAGGATATTAGTGTACATTATAAAATATATGATGTTAAAAAACACCAAATCATTACCCTCGAAAACATTGTTTCGGATATGGCTAAAGCAGACGTTTTATTTTTTGGTGAAGATCATAATGATTCTATCGGGCATTATCTGGAAGCAGAATTATTTAAAAAACTCAATGAGAAATACCCTAAACAAACGGCTCTAACCATGGAAATGTTTCACACGGATGTTCAGCCGGTTATAAATGAATATATTGCCGGGTCAATTTCGGAAAAGAACTTTATTAAGGAAAGCAGAGCCTGGGGCAACTATAAAGACTATAAACCAATGATTGAATATGCCAAACAAAATAATTTAACTGTTATTGGTGCAAATGCAGCAACAAGGTATAGCAATGCCGTAACAAAAGATGGATTATCTGCATTAAAAAGCTTACCTAAAACATCAGTACAGTTTTTACCTCCATTACCAATTGATACGGCTGAAGGAAGATATAACGAAAAATTTATAGAGACTTTAGGTGGCCACAGTATGGGAACCATGAAAATTTATCAAACCCAAAATCTTTGGGATGCAACTATGGCCTGGTCTATTGCCAAGTTTTTAAAAGAAAATAAAGGTTTTAAAGTTTTGCAATTAAACGGACGTTTCCATAGTGATGAAAAACTTGGAACAGCGGCCAAGCTACAAAAGTATGCCCCAAAATTACGCACATTAAATATTAGTTCATTCTCTGACGCAGGATTTGATCATCCTGACTGGAATAAATTCTCTAATCTTGGTGATTACATTATCCTTACCGACCCTGGAGTAAAGAGAAGTTTTTAAATTAAGGTAACGATAAAGCCGGGAGCATCTTTATCGTTACAAAAATTATGAATTAAGCTTTCGCCTTAAGTACGTCTCTAATTTCGGTCAACAAAATTTCTTCTTTAGTTGGAACCGGATCAGCAGCTGGTGCTTCTACTTCTTTCTTTTTCGTTTTATTAACTGCTTTAATAATGACGAATAAAACTAAAGCAACAATAATAAATGAAATTAATTGTGATAAAAAGTTACCATACTTAATTGCTGTGCCAGCAATGGTCAGTTTATTCAGATCTTCTAGTCCTGCTGCTTTAAGTGCAGGCCCTAATACAGCTGGAGTAATAATATCTTCTACCAATGAGCTTACAATTTTTCCAAATGCAGCACCAATAATTACACCGACAGCCAAATCGATGACATTGCCTTTTATAGCAAAATCTTTAAATTCTTTTACAAATCCCATAGTTTAGTTTTTTATCAATTTATTTACGAAAGTAACAAACATAAAATTGATTACAAACGTTTAAAAAATATTTTAACCAATCATATCGAAAGCATTTAGATTAATTCTGAGGAATATCTGAGATCATTTGTTTATTTTTGCGAAATACTTTTAATTTAACTATGCTAAAGCAACATTTACAACAAAAATTATTACAAAAGTTATCACCGCAACAAATACAATTTATAAAGTTGTTGCAAGTGCCGACTGTTGCTTTAGATACCCGGATTAAAGAAGAACTGGAAGAGAACCCCGCTCTTGAAGATCCTAGTTTAATGACTCAGGATGAACCAAAGGGCGAATATGACGATTTAAATGATGGTCCGGATGATTACGAACAATCCTCTGAAGATACCAGCATGGACGAGTTTAATGTAGATGATTATTTACAGGATGACAGCACCAACGATTACAGTACCAATTACAATAATGGCGACGATGACGAAGAAAAAAAGGAAACTCCAATAGCCATTGAAAGTACATTTTTTGAAAGTTTACAGGAACAATTAGACCTTATCCCTCTATCTGACGAGGATTTTGTAGTGGGTAAGCAAATTATTGGCAGTTTAGATGATGATGGCTATTTACGTCGTCCTTTAAGTTCGATGATTGACGATTTGGCATTTTCTCAAAATGTGATGGTTGAAGAAGAGGACGTATTGGAAATGTTAAAGCTGATTCAAAGTTTCGATCCTCCCGGAATTGGTGCAAGAGATTTAAAAGAATGTTTGCTTATACAATTGAAAAGAAAGGATGTTCAAAATCCGATCATTGTTAAAGCCATTAATATTGTAGAGAACTATCTGGATGAATTTACCCGTAAACATTACGATAAACTTGAAAAAAGTTTAGGGTTGGATAGTGAAGAGTTGAAAGAAGTTGTAAATGAAATTTTGCGTTTAAACCCTAAACCGGGTGATGCGAATCAGGTTACAACCAAACAGATGCAAATTATTCCTGATTTTCACATCAGTAATAATGATGGCATCTTGATATTAACCTTAAATTCAAAAAATGCTCCCGAACTTAAAGTAAGCAGGTCTTACCAGGAAATGTTTGAGCACTACGATAAAGCTTCTTCTAAGGATAAAAAACTGAAAGAGGCGGTACAATTTGTTAAGCAAAAATTAGATTCGGCTAAATGGTTTATTGATGCAATTAAGCAGAGACAGCAAACTTTGCTTAAAACCATGAATGCCATTATGCACTATCAGTACGAATATTTTTTAACAGCTGATGAACGCAAAATGCGCCCTATGATTTTAAAGGATATTGCCGATAAAATTGATATGGACATCTCAACAGTATCGAGGGTTGCCAACTCAAAATATGTACAAACAGAATTTGGGACATTTTTATTAAAATCTTTCTTCTCTGAAGCCATTCAGACAGAAAACGGTGAAGAGGTTTCCAACAAAGAGGTTAAAAAAATTCTGGAAGACTGTATTGGAAATGAAGATAAGCGCAAACCACTTGCAGATGAAAAATTAACTGAAATTTTAAAAGACAGAGGATATAACATTGCCAGGAGAACGGTTGCAAAATATCGTGAGCAAATGAATATTCCTGTTGCCAGGTTAAGAAAGGAACTTTAATCAATCGTTTTCAATTGATGGTTAGCGGTTTGCTAAAAATTGTTAGCCAATAGCTGAACTACCACATTTTTATATAGGAAGGTACTTTATAAATATTGTTTAGCAACAGGCCTAATACAATTTCGTGACTGCCATTACTAACCTGATTTAGCTCTGAAGTTGTAAAATCATAAGAATAGGTCAAATTCACCATTTTCCCGATATTAAATCCGGCCATTGCAGAAAAAGAGTCGTCTTTGCGATAACTTCCACCCAGCCAAACTTTATCTTTAAAAGCAAACTTCACATTTAAATCTACAGAAACCGGTGCAGGTTGCACATATTTAACCATTATAGAAGGAATCGTCGCAATTTCGTCATCTACAAAAAACTTATAACCAGCGGTAGCAAAATAGTGTGGTACTTCTTTACCTTTATTATAAGCATTATCGTTTGTTAGGTTTAGCTTTTGAGGCAGAATTTGCTGTGCTGAAATACCTGCAAATAACCTGGCCCCGTACAACCACAATCCAATATTCAGATCAGGTTTTAATTGGTTTGACCAAACCCTCGGAATAGACGGATCAGTTGGATTATTAAAAGTTAAGGCATTAATGTCCAGAGATATACTGGAAAGCCCTGCACCAACTCCTGCCGATAAGTTAAAATCACTGTTTAATTGCAAATGGTAAGCATACGTAACATTTACATCCAAACGGGATAATGGCCCTGTTTTATCTAAAACTGCTGTAACGCCCATTCCGTGGTGCGATGGCGAAGACATGTAGTTTTGCATATAATTACGATCCATTGGGCTTCCGGTTTGCTCCGGAAAAGAAGTCAGGGCGTTACTCCACAGCTGATTATTTCCCAGTGCCCAGTTAGCAGATACAAATGAGGTTTGCGGTGCATCATTTATGCCAGCCCATTGCTTACGGTAACCCATTTTAAAGTCGATATAATTCTCAATGCCTGACAGTGCAGGATTAAGCAAATACTGATTAAAAATATATTGAGTATATTGAGGTTTCTGTTGGGCAAAACCTGAAAAATACATAATCAAGAATGGAAATATTAATGTATATTTTTTCAATTTTATCTGATTATTGTAAGTGGTCCATTTATTGTTTTTCTTCCATTCCTTGGGTTTATAAGGTAATAATAAACACCTACAGGAAGTGGTTCATTTTGATAGTTTCCATCAAAAGGCACTTTATATCCATTACTAAAGAAAACACGGCTTCCATTTCTGTTAAAAACCTCAACGGTAGCATTAGGATAGCTATCTAAATAATTTATTGTCCAAACATCATTAACATTATCGCCATTTGGAGAAAATGCATTTGGAGGATTTAAAGCCTGCAATACTTTAATCAACACATAGCTTGTTGCCGGGCATCCTTCATCGGTAAGCACATCGAGTTTATACTGAGTATCCTGATCAGGAGAAGCTATGGGGTTCAAAACAGCATCATTATTCAACCCTGCTGCAGGGGTCCATTTATAAGTCAGATTTGAGCCTTCAGCTGTTGCAGGTATCCTGATTTCTCCGCCGGCTAAAATATAAAGTGTATTACCTGCATCCGCCGTCGGCGATTTAAAAACCTGTATGCTTTTTGTAATGGAAGAGCTGCAATCATTATCACCTATATAAGTGTAAGTAATATTGTGCGAACCTACACCAGCGGCTTTTGGATCATATGTTCCATCCGCCGACATTCCATTCCCATCACTGCTATATTCGCCATGGCCAGCAAAACCGGATGTTTCATTCGCTTGTGTAATCATTACTGAACCTTGATTTTCACATATCGATTGAATATCGTCAAAAACAATTTGCGGAGCAGGTTTCAACGTAATTTCTTTTGTTACCTCCTTAATACAAAGACTATTATCTCCGGTGTAACCAACAATTCTGATTGTATAAGTCTTTGATGCCGTTCCACCAAATGAGTCATAAGATAAATTAATATTATCTGTGTTATTTGGATATAAAATTGTTTTTGTGATCTCGTTTGCCTCTCCTGCCTTATAATCCTTATAAATTTCAATTTTAACAATTTTACCAACTAAAGCTGTAAACCCGCTGGTTATAACCACATCGGCATTGCTGCATAAATTATCAGGGTTATGAACCGTAAAATCTGCAACATCCACCCTTCCGTTAACGACAAATGACTGCGTACTTACAGACTCGCATCCATTACTGTTGGTTATGGTTAAAGTTACAGTATAAGGCCCCGGGCTAATATACTGGTGCCTGCCATCTTTTGTTGTCGACGTATTTGTGCTGGCATTTGCCGGATCTCCAAAATCCCATTTATAAGTAAATCCTCCGCTTGCATCTGTTGCATTTGTTGAAGTATTAATAAAAGTTGCCGCGACATCGGCAGAGCAAATATCTGGCAAGGTAAAATTGGCCTGAGGCAAATCAAATACTATAATTCTTTTTTGAAAAGGTGTACTTACACAACCCTTTTCAGAAGTTGTTGTTAAAGTGATGACCTTGTCACCCAAAGTGGTAAACGTATAATTAAAAGGTGTTCCATCGGTTTTATCAACCGGCGCTGAACCATCGCCAAAATCCCAGTGCCACTTTACAATTTTATTTGGACTTTTTAAACTGCTTATGGTAGATTGATCCGTAATTAAATAACTGGTATTGATACATGCTTTTGCCAGACTGGTAAAATTTGAAACCGGTAATGGGCTCACCACAACATCCTGACTAAAAACATCAGAAGAACAGAGCATTCCGGATTTTACAGATAATTTTACGGAATATGTGCCTTCATGGGTATAAGTATGTTTGGGGTTTTGCGCTGTTGAAGGTGCAGTACCATCACCAAAATCCCACAACCAGCTTGTAATCCCAAAATCAGTGGTATGAGGATCACTTTTATCTATAAAGGTTATTTCGTTTGTTTCGCAGCTTAAAGTTACGGGTTCAAAATCTGCCGTAGGCAATTCATAAATGTTAAATATATAATTTGTTGTTAAATCTCCACTTTGACAACTGGATACGTTTTGTGGTACATGTGCCGTTACAACAAATCTGTGCTGACCTGGAGACGTAAAAGTTAGTGTATTGGGATATTTATATACATAAGTGGTTTGCCCGTTAATTACTTTCACTTCGTGCGGAGGATTAGATCCGGATACGAGCGGAGTTTCTCCATCCAAAGACCAGGTAATCTGATCTGCTTCATAGGGTAAATTCACTTTAAAATCGCTGGCCTGATTTACGCAACCATTAGCACTTTCCTCATTACTTGATTCGTTTATAACCGTTAGATAGTTATTTGAAGCCAAATTGGTGCCGGCAGAATAGGCATAAGATTCAAAATCACCATATCCATATGCAATTGCATTAAAACCGTCGTTTGCGGTTAGCGTTAAGTTTTCATCAGAAACTGCAATTTGTGCATAGGAGAATAATGGATTACCATTTAATGGTATCCAGGTAGCAAGAGGGACAGTATTATTAATTTTAAAAGAAGCGGTTTGATTGGTTTTAATTAAAACATTAATATACTTCTCAAAAATTCTTTCATCATTGGAGGAGAAAACGGTTATATTATTAATGTTAAACTCAACAGAATTCAAGATCACCATATCAGGGTCTCCATAGGGTACTGCTCCTCCACTTGGGTTTGCACAACTAGCAGAATACATATATTGAGCCAGTAAAAAGTTTTGGTCTCCCGTTACAAAAACACCGGAAGCCAATCGTGGAGAAGTAAAGAAATCGCCCTTGTTTAAAGTAGCAACTAAAGCACCGTCCTGATAAATTTTAGTATTGTCAACTACAGCAAGTGCCCGGTAAAAATAAGATTGGTTATGAAATGGCGCAACTCCATAGGTTTTTCCCAGACTTGAAATAGCATATAATTGCTGATAGAGTGGATCAGATCCTCTTAACAAAGAGCAATCCCCAATTGCAGTATTAGATGTACCTGAAAAGGCCGCAAATCTTTTACAGGATGAAGTGCTGGCATCTGTCTCTACATATACCCCTGTTAAATCATTTAATCCGGATACATATTCATAAACATCACCTATATTAGTCAATGTTTTATGAATCAAATTGCCATTTTTTTCGTGGATAATAATAGATGTATTTTCTTCAACGGCAACTACAGCCAGATAATTGTTCCCATTAGCCAATTGAGTATAATTAACGGAGTAATAATTTTGCCCTAACGTTTCAAAAGGTAAAACTAAGGTTGCAGCAGAACGTGCTCCTGCATAAATATGTGCATAAACAGAAACCTTTGGTTTACCGTCAGTTACTTTAATATGAATTCCTCTATTGGGTAAAATGGTATTTTGCTCACTTAAATCTATGTATGCATTGGTTCTTGGAATATCAAACGGAACCCTGGTATTTGCAGGTATTGTTGTTGCCGGACTGGTATAAACTCCACAGCTTACAGTAACTTCTGATGTAGTTTTTGAAGTAACGTAAATCCTGATTTTTGCAAGAGCGTTTGATGCGCTTTCTACGTGAGTTGGAAATACAGTCCAAAAATCGGTACCCTCATTAGAAATATTTTGACTGAGAGCACGATTTGACAGAATAAAAATAAAACCAAGAACTAATAATGCAATTTTATTCATCGACCATTAGTTATACAAAAACAATACATGATATAGATTATTATAAATGCAATATACTATTAAAGACAGGTAACAGAAATACCTGCAAAGAAAATTTAACAATTTCGGCTCAGAAAAATACGGTTTCGTGTAAAAAACTGATAGGTTGGTGTAAAAAAAGAGATTTTATTTCACCTTAATGTTAATTTAGTTTATCCCTGTAAGTATTGAATTTCAATGTATTTCTAGAAAATATTTTGAAACTCAACGCATCCCATCTTGTAAATAAGATAAGAACCAGTTTGATTAATGTATTAATACTATTTTTATGAATGCTTACAGATGCTTGCTAAACAAAATTTATCCAGCCCGGATAGGAGAACAATCTGATTTATTACTTTATTTTACTGCTGAAAAAGCATTTTATAATTTTCAAAATGCAAAAGAAAATTTTGAAGTGTTACAATTGGAGTTCAGAAATGCATTTTTCTTTTTAAGAAAACATCTTTGTAACTGCATAAACGATGCTTATAGTGTGTTAAAGTATCGGTTGGATAATTTTGATAAAAAACAACTTGAATTTCATATTAATAAACTTAATAGTTCATTTTACGACATTAATGAACTGGAAAGCATTTTAAGTCACATTAATATTATCATTATCCAGTACGAATTAGCTTCAAACGAAGAACATTATCCAATTTTAAGCAAGTCTGCATAGTGTGAAGACAGCATCTTACTGCTTAGATTGATGATGATGATCAAATTTCTCTGAAAAAGCTTTAGCCTTTTCATCAGCAGCAAGGTCTTTATGGTCTGTTGATTCAAGATTTTCATCTAAGCGGTCATTCCAAAGATCAAGTCCGCTTGATTTCTTTTCTTCTGTTTTAATCAATTTATTTTTATGGTCATTTTTAGTGTTCATTTTAGAAAAGATTATAAAACTAAAACAGAAGAATTTAAAGAAGGTTTTAAATCAGACTATTAATTAACCGGAGGTTCATTTTTTGCATCTTTAAATTCTTTAACACTCTTTCCTATTCCACGCATTAGTTCAGGTATTTTTTTACCTCCAAATATTAGCAGAATAACAACTCCGATTAAAATAATTTCTATTGCAGACATATTCTATTTTTTTTACAATGTACGTTAAAAAAGCTAATTGTGTTTTTAAAAATCAAATTTTTAAACTAAAAGTGCCTGTAAACTTCTTACTTTTACTTTAGGTACAGCACCGTGACGCATAAATTCGGCAAACCCTTTCAATTGTTTAATAGATTTTATTGCTTCATAACCTTCAAAATTACTTCGGATTTTATTTAATAAAAGGGTATCAGTTTTAAATAAATCTTCTTTAATCAGCAACCCTTTCTTCAAAAACCCCTTAATCAATTCGGCCATTTTACCATTTGCATATAAATGTAGCGGTAATTTAAATACTTCCTGATTTAGTTTTTCAAAAGTTTCATTAATCCAGGTTGCCTCTTTTTCTACTGTAACCGCTATTCTCCCATTTTTTAAAGTAATGGCATTCAAAAATTCCTTTGCCCGCTGCCGGCTTATAATACCACCGTAAATCCCATCACGTAATGTATAATCTAAACGATCGGCACAAAGTGACGGCAGAGCTTGTTCCAAAATATTAAATTCTCCATTAATAATCTGATCTGCCCGATAACCATGCCTGGCTAAAACAGTGGGAATAGTCGAATTTTCAATAACCTGAGTAAATATTGTCTCATGGTAATCTTCGTCCTGATGATCAAAAACATAATCTCCAACATGCGAAAAAGCAGTATGAGAAACATCATGAAGCAAACCTGCAATCTGCTCCAACTCCGAACCACCAAGCATTTTAATTAGCATCATTACTCCGGTTGCATGTTCCAAACGGGAATGACAAATATCAGGATTTACTAAAAAAATAGCTCCGCTTTGATGAACACCAGCCAAACGTTTTAAAGCATCTGTTTCCAGCAAATCAGCAATAACTTGCGGAAATTCCATTTTTCCATATAAAAAATCATTTACCTGTATCATAAGCTCAATTTAAATCAAAACAAAAATACTAATTATATTAGTAATAAGAAGTATAACATTGATTTAATTTAAAATAAATACTAAAATATTTAGACTACAAGTGTTTAGGGTTTTATAAAGCCTGTATATGGATTTACACAGATATTTTATGGAGGAGTTTAGAGCAATTAAAAAATTAAGGTAAACCCATCTATATAGATTTACCATAATTTGATTTTAACTGAAATTATTCTGCATTGCGTTTAACTACATCAACCATATGATCGATATCAAATGGTTTCTCTATATAATCATCGGCATTACAATCTTTTGCCTGTTGTGGTAATTTATCAGATGTAGAGGTTAAAACAACAGACAAGTCTTCTGTTTGGGGATCATTTTTAAGTTCTTTTACAACTTTCGATCCTTTAACCTCTCCTTTAATATGATCGTCAATCACAACTACATCAGGATCAATCTTATCAATATTTTTTATAGGTTCGGTTGTTAAAGATGGGGTTACATCAAATCCCTCCTCCTCTAATACCTGATCCATAATTTCCAGGATTTCTTCATTATCCTGAACAAGAACAACCTTTTTTTTCATGAATTAAGTTGAATTAAATTTTCTTTTAAATATAATAAAAAGAATAATCTCAGCATAAATCTTAATTTATTTTACAATTCATTTAATATTCTAAATTTTTCGTCTTTGAATTACGCCTGTTCGTCGATTAGTTTATAGTGATAGTATAAAAGTGAGGGTTAGGCTGCAACGTTTTGAACCTAACGGCGTCTTATTTACGAAAGCTTCAGAAAGCATACAAATCACTCAATAACAATAAATTAATAAATTAAAATATTATGAAAACCTCAATCAAAACCCTAATCGCATCATCATTAACAGCTATTGTTTTATCAACAGCTTTAATCACTACAAGTGTTTCTGCAATGGACGCAAAACCTGCAAAAATTTCAGCCCCTGTTAACGTTAAGAGAGTTTCTGTAAAAGGAAACGTAGAAGTTTTATTAGTACAAAGATCAACTGACGGCGTAAGTTATGCGGATGATAATACCGGAAGCGCAACTGTAATGCAAGACGGAGACATTCTTAGAATTACCTCAGAAAGCAAAGGTTTAACCAAACTGGTTGTTTATGTAAACAATATTTACAGAATTGAAGCTGCTGATAATGCAGTAGTTAAAACAGAAGGTAAATTAAAAACTCAATTCCTTCAGATTCTTTTAAATGGCAATGCACATGCAGAAATCAACACCAGCACTGAAAGCTTATATACTGTAATTAAAGATCATGCAGACTTAAAATTAAGCGGTTCTACTGATAACCATACTTTAATTATGGATAAAACACCATCTCTTACAATAGATAAGTTTGCAGCGTTAAAAACAAACATCAGCCCAACAGAAACCATTAGCGCAATAGATAAAGAAATTGCTTTAAACAAATAAAAACACGCAAATTAACCCCAAAAGCGGTCAGCATTTACTGACCGCTTTTTTTATGCAAAAAAATGGCCTTTTAAAATTAACAGATAACTTCAGTTTTTCTTCAGATTATGTAACTAACTTGCGCAAATTTTCAACAACAATAATGACCAAATTATTTAAAAGCAGATATTCCATTTTAATGGGATATTTAAGCTATTTTATTCTATTTTCTTTTATCATCCGGAGCATTTTATTTATTTCTGCCTGTCAGCATACCGATTTTAAAATACTTGAAATCATTAAATTTTACTTAACCGGATTATTTTTTGACCTTGGAACAGGCTTACTTTTGGTTTCATTTTATGCCCTTTACCTGTTAATTATTCCGAACAGGCTTTACCACAAAAAATGGAATAAGATCGTTACTTATAGCTTATTTTTTATATTTCTGCTGATTACTTTATTTTCTTTTTTCGCAGAATTAACCTTTTGGCAGGAATTTGAAAGCCGTTTTAACTTTATAGCTGTTGATTATTTAATTTATACTTATGAGGTAATTCATAATATTAACGAATCTTACCCGCTGCCTCTGCTAATTTCAGGGATGCTGTTGCTGGCTGTTGGAGTTACCTTCGCTTTCCATAAATTTAAATTATTTAAAAACAGTTTTAACAGCCAGATTGCCTTTAAGAATCGTGTACTTATTTCATCCTTAATTATTGTACCTGCCATCCTGTTTGCAGTAATCGTTAAAAACAGTTGGGCAGAAAGTGGAAATAACAGGTATACAAATGAACTCAGTAAAGCAGGGATTTATTCGTTCTTTGCTGCATTTAAAAACAATGAATTAAACTATTTAGATTTTTACAGCTTAATTGACAGCACAAAAGCTTACGATTTAGTTAAGAAAGAGCTTTATGAAAACGGAACTGTTTTCGATCATTCTAAAAATACGATTAAAAGAACAATCCAGTCTACCCGTACGCCATATAAGCCCAATGTAATTATGATTACGGTGGAAAGTTTAAGTGCTGATTTTCTGGAGCACTTTGGCAATACACAACATATTACACCAAGATTGGATTCATTTGCCAATAACAGCCTATTTTTTAGTAATATGTATGCCACCGGAACCCGTACAGTGAGGGGAATGGAAGCGCTTACACTGGCGATTCCACCAACACCAGGCAACAGTATTGTACGCAGAACAGATAATGAGAATCTTTTTACGGTAGGTCATGTTTTTAAAGAAAACGGTTATACCAATACATTTTTTTATGGTGGCGATGGTTATTTTGATAACATGAACCACTTTTTTGGCAACAATGGATACGATATTGTAGACCGTGGCCGCAAACTGCTTGATGAAACTTATGGTGGCAAAAGAACACTTATTCAGGATAATGAGGTAACTTTTGAAAATGCCTGGGGCATTTGTGATGAAGATATTTTTAATGTGGTTATTAAAGATGCAGATGAAAAATATAAGCAGAATAAACTGTTTAATAATTTCATTATGACGACTTCTAACCACAGACCATTTACTTTTCCCGCCAATAAAATTAATTTACCTGCCGGAAGCAGAGAGGCTGCTGTAAAGTACACGGATTACGCCATTGGAAATTTTATTGATCAGATTAAAAACAAACCCTGGTTTAACAATACGGTTATTATTATTGTTGCTGATCATTGTGCCAGCAGTGCCGGAAAAAATGAAATTGACATTTCGAAATATCAGATTCCGTGTATGATTTTAAACCTGAAAGATGTTGCGAAGACCAATATTAGTAAAATGACTTCTCAGGTCGATCTTTTTCCAACTTTATGGAATTTATTGGGCTGGAATTATACCAGTGAGTTTTTTGGTAAAAATGTACTCGATGAGCAATATCAGCCAAGAGTATTTTTAGGAACTTATCAAAAACTGGTTTACATGAAAGGTGACAGTCTGGTTATTTTAAGTCCGCAGCATAAAGTTGATACTTACCTGTACAATAAAGCTAAAAATGAACAAAAGCCAGCTCAATTGCCAAAGGAAATTACCGATCAGGGAATTGCAAATTACCAGGCTGCTTTTGATCTGTTTAAAAGCGGGAAATTAAGGATTAAATAAACCACAAATAAAAAAGGTTCCTGGTAAACCGGGAACCTTTTTTATTAATTTGAGCTTTGTAAAAGCTGCTCTGTTTTAATTAAAACTTCTTTTGCTTTAATCTTTGTTTTTTTCTCTTCTAAATATTTCACACCTACTCTTAGTGCTTTCAAACCAGAAACACCCTGTAGTTCATCTAAATCCAGTTGTTCAAGGTCATCATTTAAAAAGCCCTGATCCTGCATATATTTAATGTATTCCGAGTACTCTTTTGCTTCATCCGCATTAAAATAAACCATGGCAATTTTATGCGGCTGGGTTAAACGTTCGTTAGTGCCTTTAATAAGAACCTTATCAATTCTTTTCTTGACCACCTCGTAACGAATATTATAGGCACCTTCTACATCAAATCTACGTTCATCATTTCTAAAACTAATATCAATGGCGTTAGAATGAATAAAAATTAATTGCGTCGTTTCCAATGGCTTCGACATCTCTCCTATTAAACTGTTAGAAAGACGGGCAATTTCAACCATTGAGGTTAATTGCCACAAACGAATATTTTTAAGGTATAATAAATCAAAAGGCTTATCCGGTGCTATCTCCTGTCCAATATAAATGTCGTATTCTACCCCATCCGTTCTGAATTTAGCAAAATAACAAGGATAAGAAGTTTGTAAATTTTGTTGTGCTCTTTCCAGATACTGACTAACTTCTGTATTAATCAGTTGCATAGAATTTTCGAGCTTCCTTCTGTTTTCAAATGCAGCACCGGCTTCGGCACTAATATCTTCAAAATACCGGTTTACCGTTTCCGCGGTATTCGGGTAATTGATTTTCATAATAGACAGAAATGGATAAACTTCGCTTTCCAGAAACTCGTTCAGCAACATTTCTTCGTTTGATGAAGCAAAATTACTGATGCGCTTAATCCAGTCTTTACAATTGAAAAGTAATTTATCAGTCAGTTCTAAATAGACAAATTTTCGAAGTTCTTTCAGCGTGCGTACTAAACTGCCCAGCTGAACCTCCATATCGTCTTTTAAAGCTTTATTCCGCTCTATTGTTGAATTGCGGATATCAATAGCTCCAAAAAGTGGATACATGTGTTTAAATGTAACCGTTTCTATCTCTTTTAGTTTATGGAAGCCTTTATTTTGCTGAAGGAAACGCCAAACAGCTTCATTAAATTTCCATTGTACCGAAGGTTGCAAAGCCGTAAACTTATCCATCAGCACATCATCCATTTTCGCACTAAATTCTTCAATACTATATTGAAACAGCTGTCCGATTAATGGAATTGCAGGACGTAAACGTGATAGTAATTTATCATCAACAACAATTTCCTTTTTAGAATAAATTTCAAGCACGCCGGCCAGTTGCGAATTGTAATAAACCGGCAAAATAGACCATGAATTTACACCTGCTTCTTTTAAAACCCTTAAAATCGGATCTTTTTTAACGTGATCGTCATTAATAGCGGTTACAAAAATAGACCTTGGATTTTCTTTGTATTTATCAACCAGCGAATAAAAAATTTCTTCTTCCAGATTAGCTGCTTTAGCTGAATTGATGAGCATACTTTGAGAAAAGTCGCCGTCATTAAAAACCAGCTTGTTATTTACAGTTAAAAAAGGCATCAGTCCAAATTCCAGCTGACCATTTCCACCTAAGGTTTTTAAAGCATGCATTACATGGTTGTAAGCTTCTTTTTGATAGTTATGATTTACCAACGCATCACGAATACCATCAATAGCATGCTGAGTGGTTACATCTGTTATAGAAATTACCGTAAATCCTTCGAAACTTATATTCTCTAAAGGAATTTTTTCATCCAGGTATTCCAGTTCATTTCCTTCCTGAAAGTGTTGGGCAAGCTCTTCAAAATTAAGTTCAGGTAAATCGCCTTTGTAGAAAACATCTACAAACTGTAAATCAGTATGAATATTATAGTACTGTGTTAAAGCCGTATCCGGATTCAGGTGTGCATAAATAATTTCATTTTTAAGTACAGAATTGAAATTATAAAAGCGGTCGAGAATTAAATTGTAAATAAATTTCTTTTGTTTTTTCTCTACAGGCTCATCATCCTTTTTAACTTTACTTTTTGGATCGTGATCTTTAAAAAAATTATAAAATGCGTTGGTGCTGAAAAATATTTCATCTGGTACAGGTGTACTCAGTGCCCAGAACATATCGTTCTCATTCGCCATTAACGGCGTAAGTATTGTAAAAATTAATTCAAGTGTATCTTTATGTTTTGATAATTTTTGTGCGTTGATATTGCCAAGCAAGGCATCTTCTTTTTCAATCTTTTCTAATAAAAACCTGTAAAATTCAGATTTTACAGATTTTTCAGTAATTAGCCTTCCTTTTAAATAGGCCACAAGTGGGCCGAATGACAGGCTTGATTTTACCTGGCAATGAATACATTCATCTTTATGTATTTTAATTACATTGGTATTCATTGTATATGTTTGTTATAAGTTGTCTTTTAATTAGCGTTATGTATTTAGTAACTAAACGTTTGCAAAGATATGAATTGAAAAAGTTACACAAAGTCTTCTAAACGTAATACTATTTACGAAAATAACTTTTCCAGCGTTTTTTTGTTTTATTAATATCTAAAATTCATAGATATATATGGGTACCATCCATCACTGGAATGCCCCATAACAAACCTGAAAACAGTAAGTGATGCAGGTGCAAAATAAACTCCGCCGCCCACACCATGGTGCCATACATCTGACACATCATTACGTTTCCACACACGGCCAACATCGTAAAAACCCAGCAATCCCACTTGTCCCGGCAATACATAACTAACCAAATCGCCTAATTTAGCCCTCAATTCCAGATTGTTGTAAAAACTATGGTCTCCTGCAAAACGGTACTGACGAAAACCCAGTAAGTTACCCTGCCCTCCTAAAAACTGTGCCTGATAAAATGCAGGTTTCCCAAAGGTTAACCCGCCACCAACGCGGTCGGCCAAAATAAAATTCTTTCTGCCATCCAGGTTTTTATACAATGCAATACTGGCTGTAAATTGTCCAAAAGAGTTGGAATTTTTATTTACACCTTTATAAGCTAACAGTTTAAAATCTATATAACTTCCCAGGGTTGGCAATAAATCATTATCACGTGTATTATTGGTAAAGTTTACCACAGCACCAGCAAACATCTTTTCGTTTTCTATGGTTAAACTATCTGCGGAGTGTAACTGAGCAGTATTTTTTATAAAACGACCTTCATTTCCATCTTTATTAAATTTATAGTACTGATATGAAGGGCCTATACTAAGCGTGGATTTTGGCCTGCGCCACCTTAATGATGCATCTATCTGATAGAGGTTAAATCTGGACCTGTAATAGCGTATATCATCACCGTGACTGTCAAAATAAGTTTCATTTCCAAGACCAAAGAAATTTTGAGTATTATTTGGTGCATTGGCACTTCCTTTCAGGATAAAATCGGCTTTTCCAACTGCTTTTAACCATTCTCCTTTATAATCAAATTTAAAGGCAGCTGTTTGAAAAGAATGCAAAAATGAAATGGTTTGCGAATTGCCATAGGGCGTTTTTCTAAAACCCGGGTTGGTTTGTTTATAAATTAATCCGAGCAACAGGCCATCATCACTGTTGTAACCTGCATTAAGCAAAACAGAATTTCTTCTGTACATATCTTTAGCAATGTAACTCACATTAGCCGTATCATTTGATAATGTTTTGGTTATTTTAGAAGCATCATCTCCTTTAAATACTGTTTTATTTTTTTTATCATAAAGTTTTACCGTACCATTGCTTTTTTCAAAATCGTAAACTTTATTGCCTTTACCTCCAATAATCCTGATTTTAATGCTCGATGTTTTGTTGTTCAAAATCAAACTATCGTTGCCATCATGAAGATAAACACGAAGCTCTTTGGTTACTTTTGGATCAAAAACCCGGTTAAAAAGTTCGCCTTTAATGTTTCCTTCTTTAGAAATTTTATTGATTTTAACAGCTAAACCTTTATCCTTTGTATCATTAATTTGTACGAGTTCATTCTTATCTGATACTTCTATATCTACAATTCTGTTGAAGAAATGATAATAATCGTTCATCATTTTTGGCAAAGTGGCCCTACGTTCTTTTAACTCTGCCAGAATTTTATCGTGATGTAATGAATAAGCAGGTGCAGGAAGTTTTTTTAATGCATTTTCAAAAATTTCATCAGTATAATAAGCACAAAACTCATTTATAATTTTATTCCATTCCTGTTCATCAATATTGGCTGTCCAACGGCTGCTTAATTCCCTTCCCTCCCATAAAAACCAGTTAATATTTTTAATATTTCGTTCGTAGCCCTGCATCATTGGCAGCAGAGAAGAACTTTGTGTATAACGCTGAATAAAACCGTCTGACATGAAAAACACCTGATCCCGGTCTCTCGGAACAGGAATATAATGTTTGCCCCCTTCTTTCTGAGTATCTTTCCAGCGCCACTGGTCATCGTGCCTGTCCCAATCTCCAAGCAAAACATCAAAAGCTCTTGCTTTTAGCCAGGCTGGTCCGTCAAAAGTATTGTCGTTATCTTCGTTTAACTTTTTATACATTTTTGCTGAATTATCAGAATCGCCCAAAGGTTCTCTTTCTTCCAGTAAACAAACCGTATTGGCAAAAGCTGGTGCAAATTCGCCGAGATTATCATCAGGAGAAACCCAGCCTATTTTTGGTGTACTGTGCGGAATGCCTGCTGCTTTAGCAAGATCAGGCACCACCAATGCAGAAAATGGGTTTTGAGCCGACATGTTATCCTGAATAATATCCTTAGCAAAAGTTTCACGCAACTGTGCAGGTAACAAAACTTCCGGATATTTTTCTACACTGCGTAAAACCCATTCTTTTCCATTTTTATCTTCTAAACGTAATGAACGGGATTGATTACCACCACCACGTTTGGTTGCCTTTAATCCTCCGGCAATTTCAGAAATTCTGATTACGGGCATTTTCGTTTTAGCAGCATATTCCTTCCGGTAGTTTTCGCCAAATAAAAAGCGGTGAAAACGTCCTACACTATCATATTCAGGTTTAATGCTAACCATAATACTGTCAGCAGTAATTGGTTTTTCTTTATTTCTTTCCTTTAAGGTAGTTTTTTCAAAAGGTTTGGTATAGCTATAAACCCGTTGTACGCCCGTATCTGCATAAACATAATATTCGTAACGCATATCATTGTTCATCAGCTGATCTGCCACAACATAACCTTGCTTCATTTCATGAAACAGGGAATTTTTTCCTTTCTTATTTGGAGAAATTTTAGAACCAGAGCCACTAACAATCTGCAATTGTTTACTCTTAATTAGCTGTAAGCCGTGCTCATGTCCGGCAACATAAGTTACATTAGGATAATCGCCAAAAACATCTGTTACCGACTTAATCATGTCCTTATAGGCCGGATGGTTTAAATCTTCAGGGCTAAGCAATGTAGATCTCAAAATTGGATATAAAGACCCCACTCCAGGCATTGGAATGTATAAATTATGATTTAAGGCTGTTAATGGAAAAATATGATTTCTTAAATTAAAATACCCGCCATGTGGCCCATAACTTTGAAAGGGATGATGCGATGCTAAAAGGATAACTTTACCTTTATTCTGTTCCAGTAATTCTTCCATTCTGATGAGAATTTCATCTTTTGTATTGCAATCGCATTCTGTATCAGTATTTTGCTTTTTGTAAGGGAAAAGCCACCATTCACTATCGTAGGCAATTACAGTTAAGCGATCTGTTAAATTTATAGCAACAGGATCAGGGCAACCATTTTGAGGAATCAGCTTTAATAGGGGATCATTTTGTGCCTGTAAAAAATCGCCCTGCGCCTTAATTTTAGCTAAACCTTTCGGACCGGATTTGTCCCAATCGTGGTTACCCGGTATAAAGTAAACGGCTGCACCCATTGTCCGCATGGGTTCAAACTGCGATCTCAAAATCTTTTTTGTATCTTCTTCTTCAACACTGCCAGGTAAACCCATACCGGTAGGATAAATGTTATCACCAAGGTATAAAACAGTCGTTTTTTGAGGTATAATCTGCTTTGCGGCATTTTTCAAATCCTGGGTTTGTCCTGAATTCATTTCTCCGGCATCACCAAACAGGATCACACGATATTTAACTTCCTTTTGGGCAAAGGCCATTAAATTAAGGAGTAATAATGTTGTAATCAGGGTAAATTTCTTAATCATTATAGGGCGTTTTGAGCATCCAATTTTTCCAAAAAAGCCTGACTAAGGCTTTTTGTATTTAAACATTAATATATTTCCGGCGGCTAATGTTCCACCTTCATTGGAAATGTAGAGGTTATTATCTTTATCAAAGGCAATGCCTTCGGGTTGATTAAATAATGATCCATCCAATGGCTGACTGGACTTTACCTTAAAGCTAGCATCTGTAATTAAAATCATCTTATTGATTGAAGAAAGGATATACCATTCATCGGTTAATGGATTTTTAGCTAATGCTGAAGGACGGAATTTAACTTTAGAATTGCCTGAAACTTCGGCAATTTCCTTAAATGATAAATTAAACTCATCGCTTTTGGTTAATGTTCCATCATCGGCTATTTTAAATGAGTACACTACAGCTTGTTTATTCTTTGTTTCGGCTTTATTTTCTTTAGTTAAAATATACAACAAACCAGCTTTTTCATCTGCGAACAAACCCTCATATTCGGCTTTTGGCACCATATCTTTGGTTTTAACTACATTAGGTACTTCGGACTGATTAATTGCCGAGATTGGGAAAGTATGCAGTTCTCCATTACTTTTTAATACAATAATTAAGTTTTTATAAATGGCAACATCCTCATAATCGCCTTTACCACCAAATTTTGTAAACTTAGCTTCTTTATCGTTCAGGCCTAAGTGAAATAAATCTCCATCCTCATCCTGAATTGCAAAAACTTCTTTAGCATCTCCGTTATGAAATACAATGCCTGAAATTTCAAAAAGGTTTTGGGGCATATTATACTTAACCGGATTTTTAAGATCATAGCTAAAGTCTGCAGATGAAGCAACTGCAGTCGTGTCGTTTTGTTGAGTTTTATCTTCTTTACGGGCGCCATTAACACATGAAACGCTTAAAAAGCCAAACCCTAGGGCCAGTAATGATAATAGTATGGTGTTTTTGTTATTTTTCATGTAAGGTATTCTGTTTTGATTTTAAAAATTGATAAATTTCATATTGAGATTGAATTGCTTTGCCTTCTTTTACCACAGGCACATTATTCATTTCGTCATCAATAACAACGGCCTGAACGTTATCTTGTTTTTGAAAATCGATGATTTTCAGCAATTCATTCTTAATCTGCTGATCGTAAATGGGGAAACAAACCTCTATCCTTCTGTATATATTACGGTTCATCCAGTCTGCAGACCCCAGGTACATATCCTGTTTACCTAAGTTATGGAATATAAAAACCCTTCCATGCTCCAGATAACGATCCACAATCCGAATTACTTTAATATTATGGCTTAAATCTTCCACTCCGGGAACCAGGCGACAAATGCTACGCACAATCATGGTAATTTTTACGCCTGCTGCCGAAGCCTCGTAGAGTTTACTAATTAAAGTTTTCTCTTCGAGGTTATTCATTTTTATGGTAATTGAAGCCTCTTTTCCTTCTTTTGCATGTTTAATTTCCCGGTCAATTAATTTGAGAAATACATTCTGCAAATTAAACTGAGCAACTAATAAATGTTCAAATTTAATTAAGTCAGGTGAAGTTGGTTTTTCCCGTTTTGCCAAAAAGATAAACAGCAGTTCTACCTCACGCAGCATGTCTTTATTGGCTGTCATTAAAATATGATCGGTGTAAAAAGCAGCTGTACTTTCGTTAAAATTTCCGGTTGCAAATAAACCGGTATAATCGGTACGGTTTCCAACTAACCGCTTAACAAGTCCTACTTTTGCATGTACTTTTAGTGCGGTAACACTGTAAATAATATCCACTCCTGCCTCTTTCATCTTTTTAGCCCATTTGATATTATTGGCTTCATCAAACCGGGCTTTTAATTCGACTAAAACGGCTACTTTTTTACCATTTTTCGCCGCACTGATTAAAGCATTTACAATTTTAGAATCACTGGCCACCCGGTACAAAGTCACATAGATTTCGCAAACCGCAGGATCGATTGCGGCTTCGTTAAAAAACCTTAAAACAGGGTCGTAACTTTGATATGGGGTATGAAAAATAAGATCATTTTTATGAATGGCTTCTGTTAAAGTGCCGCCAGCAATCTGATCGTTATAAATTTTCGGCCATGATTGATTAGACAAATTGCCCGAACTTACCGGAAAAGCCATAAAATCTTTAAGATTGTGGTATCTGCCTCCTTCAACCATATTGGCTTTCTTTAAATTGAATAACTTTTTAATCAGTTCCAAACCTCTTTCGGAAATGCCGGGCTGATGCAGAAAGCGGGTTGCCAGGCCTGAATCACGCTTTAAAAGCTGGGCTTCTATTTGTTCAGATAATCCACCGGAATATTCATCTGTAAGGTCAATTTCAGCGTCTCTGGTAATTTTAAAGCTAAAACAACCCGTAATTTCAGCTGATTCAAAGACAAGGTTTAAATGTGTCCGGATAATATCATCCAAAAAAACAACTGAGGTTTCTTCGCCATGCACTACCTTATAAAAACGGGGCAATTGGCTTGATGGAATATTTAAAATTACGCCTTTGTCTTTACCTTCTTTTTTAAGTGTAACCAAAAAATAAAGTTCGTTGTTGGATGGAAAGAAATCTGTTTTTTTATTGATGTAAACAGGTTGCAGAAAGGCTAAAACCTGACTCTGAAAGTAGCGGGTAATTTCGTTTTTAATTTCATCAGGAAAAGCTTCGGCATAAACTAAATTAATATGATTTTGCTTGAGTTCAGGGATAATATCCTGCTGCAAAGTTTTACCGTAGCGTTGTTGTTGCGCTAAAATTAAATTATTCGCAGTATTTAATAAATCCCGTTCAATTTGAATATCGTTATCTGTTTTACCACGCAATTTCTCCAGAGCAAGCAAAACAGGCATCCGTACCCGGTAAAATTCATCCAGATTCGACGAAAATATAGACAGGAATTTTATTCTTTCTAAAAGTGGCACCTCTTTACGTTCGGCTTCCATTAAAATCCGTTCGTTAAACTTTAACCAGCTTAAATCTCTGTTAAAAAAAGAAGTGGTATTTTGTATTTCTACCATAAAAACTAGTCCTTACCGAAAAATAAAAAAGCAACCATAAATGACAATACCGAAGCAATTAAGCCAAACATAAAAATATTGTAGGCTAAACGGATTAATTTGTATTTACGACCTAAAACAACGCCCTGCGAGTATACATCGCGGATGAGTGTGCCGTATAAAAAGTCTTTATCGTTCATCACCTTCACCATACCTTCGGTATAGTTTTGTAAAGACATTTTGTAGAAATTACCAAAAAATAAAAGGTTTACACTTTTCTTATCCAAATCATCGGGTGTAAAAATACCTGCGGGTATAGATGGCCGCGTTGATAAAATGGAAACCACCACGCAGGACAAACTGACCATTAACAAAATAAAAGTTGGAATCATCAGAAAATTACTGCTATCGAGCTTTCTTAACAGTAAACTTACCACCAATGATAAAATAATAGAATTTACGGTAATCAGAATGTGTGCTTTATTATCTGCCATATCGCTCAAACGCTGGTTATTTGCCGAAGTGATTCTAAACATAGTTTCAATTCCCTTTTCGGGACGATCTTTTTTATTTGTTTTGGTCTCTTTTTCTATAATGGCCATTGGTTTTTCATCGATGTGATCAGGTACTTGCCCTTCTTTGTCCTCCTTATCTTTAATGTCTTCGGCTAACCTGGTTTTAAGCTTATCAATATTTTTTTGCTTCTGATCGTTCAGCAATAAATTAGCGTAATCGGTATGGTAATGATGAGATGCCATAAACTGAATATCTAATTTGCGCCAGTCAGACTTACTGATGTCTTTTTTATGGATTAATTCCACCTCTTTATGCATCAGTTTTCCCTTTCTTCTGAAATCTTCTAAGCCCAGGTGAAAAAGATCAGCATCACATAAAATTTTGTCAAGCTGATTAACCGGTTTTTGAGGAATCCTGGTGCTTAAAATTGCCGCGGTTACCTGCTCTCTTACTTCCTGATCTACATTATGCTTAGCCAGATAACGATCTGCAAGCCCGGCACCTTTTGCTTCATGATGTATTGCGTCTTCAAAATAACCTGTATCGTGAAACCATGCGGCAACTGTAACAATGAAAAAGTCCTGTTCGTTTAACTGATAATGATTGGCAATTTGTTGCGCAGCGTGAACAACATCTATCGTATGCTGCAAATTGTGGTAAACTAATCGGGGATCGTGGTGTGTATTAAAATAACCGGTAACATGTTGTTCTACATCCCCCTGCAGTTTTATATAATTCATTTTTTGTCTGATAAAATGGTTCAAGGTTTTTTAAAGAGTTGTATCAAAACCCTTGTAAGGTCGTAATTCTAATAATAGACCAATAATAAGTATAAAAATAAGTTAAATTTCAGATTTTTGCACTTGCTCCATAAACAATAATAATGCCTGTTAAAACTGAAATAAAAT
This sequence comes from Pedobacter punctiformis, assembly GCF_027213715.1. Taxonomy (GTDB): domain Bacteria; phylum Bacteroidota; class Bacteroidia; order Sphingobacteriales; family Sphingobacteriaceae; genus Pedobacter; species Pedobacter punctiformis. Next base: position 9,041 of record NZ_JAPWGM010000007.1, on the reverse strand, counting down.
TTTAAGCTACAACTTTAGTCAGTAAAATAGTTTTACTGTATATCACTCCGGCAATTGCACTAAAATATGGTACAAACTTAATGTGTAAGACAAAAGATGCTATTGATCTTTGATAAGAAATTAATGGATGTATTTTAAATTGTATAATTAAAAAGCTATTAGAAACAGGACATTTGAAAACATTTATTGAAATTATTTGATTGAAAATGAGTGAATCTAATTTTTTTTAAAATTTTAAGGCAAAACTTTTTCTTAAATTGAATGCAAATTAGTAACATTGCACTCGCAAAAAACAAATGTTTTTTCGGGGCCTATAGCTCAGTTGGTTAGAGTAGAAGACTCATAATCTTTTGGTCGCTGGTTCGAGCCCAGCTGGGCCCACTTTATTAAACCCCTTTGAGTTAATACTTAAAGGGGTTTTTATATTTTAAAGCCACATGAAAATATTTCATGTGGCTTTATTTGTTGTAAATCTTTACTTAATTATCATTAGAAAGTGAAGGGGCTTTAAAGATAAGGCGGTTTAAAATGGTATTTAACAGTTTTTCTGCATTACCTTTATCCACCGCTTTATATTGCAAGCTACCCGAAATACCTCTGCTTCCTTTTTTATCTGAAATGAACGAACAAAAATATTCGTCATTACGCAAGGCGGTCATTATAAGGAATTTTGTGTTGTTTACTTTAATAATTTCTGCTCGCTCAACATTCTTATTAGGGTTTGAGTTATTTTCATACATAGCGCCCAGCCATTCGTTCTTTCTATCCTCCAGGGTCCTAAAATCATCTTTTTGAACCTTATAATCCTCAAATCCAAATAAAACCTCATCAACTTTATAAAGTTGATCGAATTGTGATATGACATAAGTGGATTTAAATTTTCTTTTTGTATTATTATTTATCTCGTTTTTGTTGATTCGTTCTGCCCTTTGCGGAAGTTCTATATTAGCCACTTTACTTAGTGGTTCATCTTGTTGAAAAAAGCCAAGGCAATAGATCATGCCTGCTAATAATGTTATTTTCATGCTGTTGATTCTTAAAATTAATAATTATTCTACTACTTCTCCAGGACAAGGCACTATTAAAACTGTACCATCTGAACCTACTGTTAACGGTTTCATATTATTACTGCCATTATTTGATTTATAAAGGTTAATCGCATTACCGAGTAAACTTAAAAGAGCCTGTGTTGGCCCCCCAGATTTAGAGGCAAAATCTTGATATCTGCTAATATAAGCTGCTTTATCACTTAAATAGGTATTATATGCGCTTTGTAATGCACCCCAATCTTTTACTGTAGCCACATAGTTTCCGTTTGAAGTGACTACCGTAATAGAAACGTTAGTTTTATAAAAAGTTATATCTGCTGCACCAGCATTTTGTAATTCTGCCTTATTGAAATTTTCCACCATCCCGAAAACATCTTGCGGTGAGGGAGGAGTTCCGAGTGGATGACTGTGTACATCGCCAATGGTAAACCCTTGCGTTGCATTCCAGGTAAAGTACATATTGAAAGTGTTTGTACTGTTATCTGATCTTACAGCTATATCCATATATGTTGTTCCGTTTACCGCTGTTACCTTTTGTTCATATCCGTATTCATTTCCGGTTGCACTTGTCGCTGTTTTGGCATAATTATTTTTATCTGCTAATTGCTGTGTAGATGCAATTGTATTTACCTTTACCTTTCTATCGCAAATGTTATATGGATCGCTGGTAGGTGTTGAACTTCCCCCTCCACCTATTCCAACATAACCCCCATCAGGCGGGCCACCACCTGGGCCCTCACTGCCTGGCACACAATTAACAACAGTTAACGAATAAGAATATATCCAGCTACAATTAGTACCTAATTCTGGCATTCCAACAATGTACGTACAACTTTCATAATAAAAATCATATGTTTCTGCTGTACAGTCATCATTAATATTGTAAAGTGCCAATTTATCACCTGGTTTTGCGCCAATATTGTTTTGTTTCTCTTTTAACGCTAACATTTGCTCAGGCTTAAGTACAGATTTTGTAAGGCTCTTGGTAATTTTGCCCGAATTTAACTCATAGCCATTTTCAAATTTACCGGCGAAATTATAATAGGAAAGCATTCCGCTAAACGATCCAAAATTCTTATAGTTTACATTATTAACATTTTGTTGTGTGTTTTCTTGTAACATCATAAAAGCTGCTTCCACGGTGTTACTCCCAGGCATATTAAAAAGCAATAATTTTACATGAGTCCGGTCTAAAACTTTGTCACGGTCGGCATCTGTCTTTTCGCCGTGTAGCATTACAACCTTGTTTGGGTTTATAAAATTAACTTCGGTAACATTATATCCATCTACTGAACTGGTTTGGCTGGTTTCCCAGTTTGGTACATAATTCGCAAACATATTAGTGCTTACATTCCGCGTTTTGATTTGCTGTTGATACCAGCTTTTGAGTTCTAATATGCTCAATCCTTTAATTTCTGTTTTTTCGTCTTTTTTACAGGAATAGACAAATACACAGGCGGAGAACAATAATGCTAAAACAATCCAATGTCGTTTTAACGAAGCGTTAATTTTTCTCATCAGTTTAAAAATGGTTAAATAATTGGTTATCTATTTTTAGGGATGATGATTATACGAATGTAATTCCATAAATTGATAAAACAAAATTAATACTACATTAAGTAAATAATAAAAAATACATTGATTTAAGAAGGGAATTTATAAATTAAGAATACCTAACGAAATTAATTTGAAATTTATATTTTAGATTTTGAATTACACGTTGCTGCCATCATCCCCGGCAATAGCAATATTCAAAATACAATTTGAATTCAAAAAAATAAACGAATTACTAAACACTTCTACCTTAATGCATAGTATTTTACCTTTTTTACTGGCCATGATTGCGGCCATTGTGCTTTTGCAAATGTTGGCCACCAAACTTAAAATTGCCTACCCCATATTATTGGTTGTTGCCGGGTTGCTTGTAAGTTTTATTCCTGGATTACCGGTTGTAAGAATTAACCCGGATCTTATTTTCTTTATTTTCCTGCCGCCTCTTCTATTTGAAGCTGCATGGTCTATTTCATTTAAGGAAATGAGGAAATGGTGGCGCATTATCAGCAGCTTTGCTTTCCTGGTGGTATTTTTTTCTGCATTATCGGTTGCACTGTTTACCAATTATTTCATTCCGGGGTTTTCGCTTGCATTAGGCTTTTTGCTTGGAGGCATTGTATCGCCGCCCGATGCGGTGAGTACCGGGGCCATTACAAAGTTTGTAAAAATCCCTAAATCTACATCAGCCGTTTTAGAGGGAGAAAGTTTATTAAATGATGCCTCTTCTCTCATTATCTTCCGGTTTGCACTGGTAGCAGTAGGCTCTGGTCAGTTTATTTGGCAGGAAGCAACACTAACTTTTGGGTGGATGATTATTGGTGGCATTGGACTGGGCTTATTATTGGGTTGGATATTTGTGCAGGCACACAAACGGTTGCCTACTGATGCGCCTTCGGATATTGCACTTACCCTTATTGAACCTTATTTTATGTATTGGATTGCGGAGCAATTACATAGTTCGGGTGTGCTGGCAGTTGTAGCGGGTGGATTATTTATGTCATCCAGGCGATTGATCTTTTTAAACAGCAGCAGCCGTATTAAAGGTTATAGTGTATGGGAAAGTTTCGTGTTTATACTGAACGGAATTGTTTTTTTAATTATAGGACTTGAGTTACCCGAAATTACCGAGGGTTTGAGAAGTAAAGGCATCCCGCTGGGCACTGCTATAGGCTATGGGGTTATGGTTACCGGGGTTTTGATTTTGGCACGAATAATCAGCTCTTATGCGGCATTGATTACCACACTTATATTTCGACCCGGCGTTGCGCCCCGCGTCACATCTATTAAAAGAAGGCTATTGTTGCCGATTTTACTAGGCTGGACGGGCATGCGTGGAGTGGTATCGCTGGCCGCTGCCCTGGCTATTCCGGTAACGCTTGATCATGGTATTGCCTTTCCGCACCGCAACCTTATCCTGTTTATCACTTTTGTAGTGATACTGCTTACCTTATTGCTGCAAGGGCTTACGTTGCCTTATTTAATTAAACGAACACAATTATTTACAGGGCTTAACGAGGAACCTGAAGAGGAAACCAGTCATAGAGTAAAGCAAAAACTAAGGGCGCACATTTATCAGTTTCTTAAAAATAAACATGAAAACGAGTCGTCCGATCATAAGATCATAGAGAAAATATTACAACATTGGGAAGAAAAGACTAAAGCAGCCGATGATGACTGGATGAGTGAAAAAACCAAAGCTATATTTATCGAGATGCTTGAAAGCCAGCGCCAATTTTTGGCTGAGCTTAATAAAGATCCGTCAATTAATGAGGAAATAATCCGCACGCAATTGTACCAGATTGATTTGGAAGAGGAACGATTAAAAATAATTTAGTAAGTACCTCATTAAATAGAAGAATTTACCTCCTTACCCGATCTATTAATCAGTACAATCCTATTTTAACCTTTCTATCATTAAATTCGTATTCCTATGTTTTTATTTGCCAGATAAAAATAATCTAAAAAGCATCAGGCAGAATTTCTGAAGAAATTCTGCCTGATGCTTTTTTAAAGTACTAAGAAGATTATATTGTTTAGACTATTGTTTTACAATCTTAAATTCAGTTCTTCTGTTTAACTGATGTTCAGCTTCTGTACATTTTACCCCATTTGCGCAACGGTTTAACAACTGGCTTTCTCCGTAACCTTTAGCTGTAATCCTGTTTTTACTGATTCCATGATCAATGATGTATTGTACAGCAGAATTTGCCCTGCTTTGTGATAACCATTGGTTATATTGATCATTACCCCTGCTATCGGTATGCGATCCCAGTTCAATCCATATGGTTGGGTTGTCCTGAAGTATCTTAACCAACTTATCAAGTTCAATTGCAGCATCTGGTCTGATGTTCGATTTATCAAAATCGTAATAGATGTTTTCCAGTCTGATGGCCTGATTTGGAACTATAGGATCCAGAAACAAATCCTTTTTAATTACTGTAGAGGTATTTAAGTTCCTGGTGGTTAAATTGGTTTTATCACTTAAATAAGCGGTTTTATCACCTCTTAAATCATAATCCGAATTTTCTTCTAAATTAAATTTAAACTTTCCATCATTGTCTGTCTCTACTTTTAAAGTGCTTCCGTCAATTTTATTTAAAGTAACTTGTGCATTAGCAATAGGTTCGTTAGTTTTTTTGTTATAAACGACCCCTTCAAGCCGTAAAGCCATTATTTTTTGTTGTATAAAGCTATAAATATCATCACTGCCTGATCCTCCTGTACGGTTAGATGAAAGGTAAGCTTTTCCACTTTCAACGGCATTATTCATATTAAAAGCAAAGTCATCCTGAGCAGAATTGGCAGGGTAACCTAAATTTTCTATCGCTCCAATGGTACTGCCGCTAAGTTTGGCTTTATAAATATCCAGCCCGCCCATACCAATTCTGCCATCGCTGCTGAAATACATATTATTATCCTGATCAAAAGCCGGGCTGCGTTCATTACCTGGAGTGTTTACGTCTTTTAGATTAACGGGTTTATCCCAATCTCCTCCATCTTTACGGAAACATACATAAAGATCTGTCCCTCCTAAACCACCGGCCATATTGGATGAGAAATAAAGTGCATCACCTTTAGGCGATAAAAAAGGATCACCTACTGAATATTCTTTTACGTTATTGTAAGCAAAAGCTACCGGATCAGACCACTTGCCTGCTGCATCTTGTTTGCTACTGTAAAGTTCTACGTTAATGGTGCGCAGTTTGCCGTTTGTCAGTTCAGATTTTTCAGGAATGCGTGTCAATGTAAAATACACTTCTTTACCATCCTGGCTAAAACTTGCCGAACCGATGTGGTAACGGGTATCCGCATTAATTGGGAAAAGGCTGATGCTATCCTGATCTTTGCCCTTGAAATAAAGACGCAGATAACCATTACCTGTCCAGCCGTAAATCTTAGGATCAGGAACTTTAGAGCCATCAAATTTTAAAAACGGACGGCTGCCATTTGCGTTGCCTGCATCGCTTTGATGTGCACGGTCTGAAGTAAAAACCACGCCACCCTGATAGTTTACTGCTGCCCAGTCTGACTGGCTGCTGTTTAATCCTTTTTCATTTTGGATAGTGTATTTCTTTGGATTACGCATCCATTTTATAGCTGAATCGCAGGAAAGGTACCATACATTTTGCTGTTCCAAACTTACAGCATTATTCAGTGCTACATAATTCTGATATTGCGTTTTTGCTTCACTGTATTTACCATTATTTTGTAGAGCCTTTGCATAATTCAGTGTATTTTCTGCTGAGCTACCCGGCATTTTTGAAGCTATTGCATACCAGCTTTCTGCTTCTTTATAATTTTGAGTTAACTGATATGATGAAGCCAAACGCTCGGCCGTATGCAGGCTTTCTTTTTTTGCCCAGGCTTGTTCATATAAATCAATTGCCTTAACATAGTTAAACAATTCGTATTGTATATCGGCTTCTTTAATTACATATTGGGCTTTTACCGCTATTGTTGAAGCCAATAACAGGGTTAAAAGAAACAGGCCGGTCTTGTTTAATATTATTGTATATATTTTTTTCATTTGAATCTGTTTAATCACCATTAAAAATATCGTGGGGTTAACATTCTTGTATTCTTGTTTTTAAAGAAATAACCAATAGAAACTTCATGCGTTCCTCCGCTATAACCTTGCAAAGCACCGATAGAAAAATCGTAGGCATAACCAATACGAAAATTGCTGTTTGGAAATACTTGTATTGTAGCCACTGCAGAGTTTAAAGGTGTTAAATCTTTTTGAAGATAGCTTTTATCATATAGCTTTATCCCTGTTCTGTAAGAACCGCCAAACCAAACTTTATCTGCCATGATAACGAAGGCACTTAAATCTAAACTGGTTGGACCACCACGGTCGTCTTTTAACAAAAATGAAGGTTTTAACTGAATCGATTCATTTAGTGGAAGCAGCATTCCGGCGGTTAGATAATAGTGGGGCTTTGGTTGAGGTATAAAAGCATATTTATCTAATTTTATGTATTGCGATACCAGATTATCTGCACTAAAACCTGCATAGAAGCGGCTGTTTGAAAAGAATACACCTGCTCTTGCATCCGGTACAATACTGCTTTGCATACCTGCTGGCTGATCACGCTCAGGATCGTTCGGGTTCAGCATAGACCCATCTATACCCAGTTGAACCATCCCTGCACCAATACCAAAAGCTAAACGGGAAGTTCCATCTGCATTCATTTTAATGCGGTAGGCATAATTTGCATAAGCGGCCAGATTACTCTGAGCACCGAGTTTATCGCTTGATATTTGTAAGGCCAGCCCCACATTTCCATTGTTGGCGATGGCATCAACCGCTAATGACATTGTTTTTGGTGATCCGGTAATACCTGTCCATTGATTGCGGTAGAAACCCTGAATATTTAGTTGTTCCCGGTAACCTGCATAAGCTGGATTGATATAAATCCCATTGAACATGTACTGACTAAACTGCGCATCCTGCTGACCATGAACCAGCTTAGCGGTAAGCTGAAGTATCGCGAATAATATTAATAGTTTTTTCATATATGAATGATTTATAACCGGAGGAACTGCTAACAGTCCTCCGGTTAATCTTTACGCTTTTATTTATTAAATGCCCTGATTAAAGTGATGTAACCTTTGTAAACTTTCCACTCTGATCCGGTGGTTTCTTTTACCCTCAGTACATAGAAATAAGTGCCTTCATTCAATCCTTCACCCGTCCAGTTATTTTGATAGTTGGTTTGTTTATAAACCTCCCCACCCCAACGGTTTACGATAATCAAATCATTTTCAGCAAACATTTCCAGTCCTCTGATGACGAAAGTATCATTGGTACCATCACCATTAGGGGTATACAGGTTAGGAATAAAGAAATCGGTAATTGTAGTCGGAACCTCTACGAAAGGTTTATCCGGGTTGTTCGGATCCAGAGGATCTGTTACGATAGCCGTATTTCTGATATTGGTTGTACTTACAGGCAAGTTGGCTTTTACCGTTGCATTAAAGCTTAATACTAAGGTTCCATTTGCTGGTATCGTTAAGTTATTCCAGTTAATTACATTACCGGTTAATGCACCTCCGTTATTAATATTGGTAATATTATACAGTTGAACCGGAATGGCATCACTTACATTTACCCCTGTTTTTACTGTGCCATAACTATTTGTAATTGTGATATTATAGGTAATTACATCGCCCGATTTAACACTTGCAGGGTTTCCTGCAATAGTTTTGGTTGAAGTAACTTTACCTTCTGTAGCCACTTCTACTGATGGTTTTTGCGGGTTATCAGGGTACGATGGATCTACAACAAGCGCAATATTCTTAATGTTTGTTGTACCTACCGGAAGTGAGGATACAACTCTGGCTTTGAAACTTAAGATTAAACTATCTTTTGCAGCTACTGTTAAATCTGACCACTTGATGGTGTTACCTGTTAATTTACCATTATTACTGATGTCTGTAATATTGGTTAAAGTAGCCGGAATATCATCGGTCACCATTATACCCGATTTGATTCTGTTAAATTTATTTCTTAAAATAATGTTATAAGTTAAAACATCATTTGCTTTAACACTTACCGGGTTACCTACAATTGCTTTTCTGGTTGTAAGTTCACCATCTATTGGCACCTCAACTTCAGGTTTTTCAGGGTTATTCGGATCAATAGGATCCACTACTGCTGCAACGTTTTTAATCGTTGTTGTGCCGGTTGGAAGTGTTGAGGCTACCGTTGCCTGAAAGCTTAAAGTTAAGCTGCCATTTGCCGGGATTGTTAAGGCTGACCAGTTGATCGTGTTGCCTGTTAAAGTACCACCGTTGCTGATGGCAGTAACGTTAGTCAGTGTTGCAGGAATCGCATCACTTGCCGTTACCCCTGTTTTTGCTGTTCCAAAGCTGTTGCTGATTTTAATATTGTAAGTCAGTACATCATTTGGTTTAACGCTTGCCGGGTTACCAACA
>NZ_JAPWGM010000006.1 GCF_027213715.1 Pedobacter punctiformis | reverse complement strand
AACCCAACTTAAATCCTCATTTCTCCCATTCCTTCAATTCTAATCCCTCTGCATCTTCCCACCCTCTTCCAGCCCTTCCGAACCGGGTTGCAAAAGTAGAAAAATTATCCGCACTAACAAAACATAAAACCCTTTTATCCCGCCAAAACCCCTTAACTTAATGGATATCAATAAGAAAAAATAGAAGATTTGTACCCCAAGAACCAAAAACTGAGAAAAAGGAAAGGTTTATCGGGCGTTTTACCGCACAAACCCCAAATAAATAAACCCGACCCTAATGAAAAACCCGAAGGTGAGGCACGAACAGAGGCTTTGAAATGGAGGGCGGGACCAAACGCAAATACCTCAAATACGCCTGATTTTCTAAATCCTATTATAATTCATCAATTGCTCTTAACATTTCGCTTCTTCTGCATTCTTTTACAACCAACGCATTTGTATATATGGAGTACCATATAATAAAGGAATGAGGTCTGATTAGTACCCTGCATAAAATTATCTTAAATACACATCTTCTTTTTAAAGATTACCCATGATTCATTTAAACCTATATAAATTTAAAAAGAGGGTTTTATACTATATATACGCTATATTACTTTACCTATATAAAGTATATGTTAAAAATTGTTAAGTGTTTTGAAAGGGCTAATTGCTTTGCATAGCTTAGCGGCCAATTGTTTTTATTGATGTTATCGTATTATTAATTATCTTTGCAGAATGTTTAAAGTTAAACACTTAATTATTTTAGTATTTGTTGCCGCTTTGGGTATGGCGGGTTGTAAAAGCCGTTTCGAAAAACTTAGAGCCAGTAATGACGTAGCTAAGAAGTATCAGGAAGCCCTTCGTTTATACAATAAAAGGGATTACAGCAAAGCATTGGTTCTTTTTGAAGACCTTTCTCAAAAGTATCGTGGACGTGCTGAAGCTGAAGATTTGAACTATTACTATGCTTATACCTTATATAGATTAAGTGATTATACGACTGCGAGATACCAGTTTAAAAGTTTTGCGGATACTTATCCAGCCAGTAAAAATGCTGAAGAAGCCCGCTATATGGGTGCTTACTGCTATTATTTAGAATCGCCTGCGTTTTCATTAGACCAGGAGAATACTTATAAAGCAATTGATGCTTTACAACTATTTATTAACTTATATCCAACCAGTGAACGTGCTGCTGCAGCTGGTAAATATATTGCTGATTTAAGAGGTAAACTGGAAGATAAGGCTTTTGCAAACGCAAAAATGTATTTAACTACAGGCCCAAGTAATGTAGACAATTACAGAGCGGCTGTTATTGCTTTAAAAAATGCTCAAAGAGACTATCCTGATATTAAATATGCAGAAGAAATGGACTTTTTGATGATTAAATCGCAATATTTATATGCAAAAAACAGTTATGCTATTCGTCAGGAAGATCGTTATAATGAAGCCTTAGCTTTATATGATGAGTTTATGGAGCACCACCCGGAAAGTAAATTTGCAGGTGAAGCAAAACAACTAAAAGAAGACATAGAAACCGGTTTGGTTGTTGCAAAAAGAGAATTGGCAGATTATGCTGCTCAGGAAGCGAAATATAAAGAAATGCTTAAAAGAACCGGAAGGTTAAAAGATACCACTACAGTTAATAACACCGACATAAAAAATAAGTAACACATGAATACTAACAAACCTGCTGTACCTAATACTACGGTTACCAGAAATGTACACGATTTAGACAAAACTACAGATAACCTTTACGAATCTTTAGTTGTGATTGCTAAAAGAGCAAACCAGATTTCGAATAACATGAAAGAGGAATTGCACGGTAAACTGGCAGAATTTGCTTCAAGTAACGACAACTTAGAAGAAATTTTTGAAAACCGTGAGCAAATTGAAATCAGCAAGCACTACGAACGTATGCCTAAGCCTGTTTTAGTTGCCATTGATGAGTTTTTGAATGAAAAAATTTATCACAGAAATCCTGCTAAAGAACAAAAGTAATTAGTACAGGGCACGGAGCAATAAGGTAAAACACCTTTAAGTGCATTTGCAAATGCTCTATGCCCCATGCCCTCTACACATGCTTAAAAATAAAAACATTATCCTTGGCGTTTGCGGTAGCATTGCGGCTTATAAATCGGCATTTCTTGTTCGGTTATTAATTAAAGCTGGTGCAAACGTTAAGGTTATTCTTACCCCTGATGGCGCAAATTTCATTACGCCACTTACGCTTGCTACACTTTCTAAAAATCCGGTTTACACCCAATATTTTGAAGCCGAAACCGGTGTGTGGAGCAACCATGTAGAATTAGGTCTTTGGGCTGATTTAATGGTTATTGCCCCTATTAGTGCCAATACACTTGCCAAACTTTCTAATGGTATTTGTGACAACTTGTTAACGGCTGTTTACCTTTCGGCTAAATGCCCGGTTTATGTTGCCCCGGCAATGGATCTTGACATGTGGAAACACGAAAGTACCCAGGAGAATATCGAAAGAATAAGCGGTTTTGGAAATATAGTGATTTCTCCTGCCAGTGGCGAACTTGCCAGTGGATTATATGGTGAAGGCAGAATGGCAGAACCTGAAGAGATTGTTTCTTTTCTTGAGGAAGCGATTCAGAAAAGTATGCCCCTGTTTGGGAAAAAAGCGATGGTAACAGCTGGTCCAACTTACGAGGCTATTGACCCTGTTCGTTTTATTGGCAATCATTCTTCCGGAAAAATGGGTTATGCCATAGCCGACGAATTAACCAGACTGGGTGCCGAAGTCACGTTAATTTCAGGTCCAAGCACTCAAAAATCAAACTTCCCGGTTCATCGTATTGATGTGGTAAGTGCACAGGATATGTTTAATGCATGCACAAGCATTTTTGATCAGGTAGATATAACCGTTATGTGTGCTGCCGTTGCCGATTATCGTCCGAAGACTGTATCAGCTCAAAAAATCAAGAAGCAGGAAAACAATCTTACTTTAGAACTTGAAAAAACAGTTGATATTCTTTCCGCCCTTGGGAAAATTAAAAAAGAACATCAAACTTTAGTAGGCTTTGCTTTAGAAACCAATGATGAAGAAAACTATGCTAAAGGAAAGCTGGAAAAGAAAAACCTTGATCTTATTGTGCTCAACTCATTAAATGATAAAGGTGCAGGTTTTAAATCGGATACAAATAAAATTACTATTTTTAACAAAGCATTTGAGCGTACTGTGTTTGAGGTAAAATCGAAAACTGAAGTTGCCAAAGATATTTGTGAAGCTATTTTAAAGATTATATAATGATAAAGAGGATTGTTTGTTTACTGCTATTGTTAACTGGTATTGGAAAAATACAGGCTCAGGAACTTAACGCAAGGGTTACTTTACTTGCGCCGCAGGTTTCTAATATGAGCAAACCAACACTTGATGCGCTACAAAAAACAATTCGTGATTTTTTAAATAATAATAAATTTAGCAACGAGAGCTACCAGCCGCAAGAACGTATAGATTGCAACTTAATTATCACTATAAACTCCTGGGATGGAGGTTCGGGATATACAGCTGAAGCACAAATCCAAAGCAGTCGCCCGGTTTTTAACAGCACATACAACAGTACTTTATTAAACATGAGCGATAAAAATTTCGACTTTAGTTTTAATGATGGCTCCACAATCGATTTCTCTGACCAAAATTATATTTCTAACATTAGTGCCTTATTAAGTTATTACGCTTATACCATTATTGGCCTTGATAAAGACAGCTTTGCAAAACTTGGCGGAACTCCATACTTTAAAAAGGCACAAAACATACTTAACCTTGCTCAGGCATCGGGTAACGCTGGCTGGAAGGCTGCAGATGGTCTTCGTAATCGTTTTTGGTTGAATGAAAATGTCCTTAATCCGGTATTCAGCGAACTACGCAATTTCATTTACAGTTACCATTTAAATGGTTTGGATCAGTTAACCGATAATGATAAGGGTTTAACACAGATTGTTGCTGCACTACCTGCGCTTCAGCAAATGGACAAGCAAAAGCTCGGTTCTATTTTCCCTAATGTATACTTCGCCACAAAAGCGGAAGAAATTACCAATGTGCTTTCAAAATTAAATCCTCAGGAACGCGTGAGGGCTTATAATATGCTTGCAGAAATTGATCCGGCAAATATTGGTAAATACGAAGGTTTGAAGAAAAACTAACTGATATTGCCTTTATTGAGCAGGCTTCGAACTGCCCTTCTCCATTAAATCTATACTGCGCTAAAAGAAATTAATTATTCAATTCTATTTCTAAATAAAAAAAATAACCACCTGTAAACAAGAGTTTTACACCTACTATTTTCTTTTCTACTAATTTATTTTAAAAAATATTTTGTTATTACGAATATTTTCGTACATTTGAATACGAAATAATTCGTATAACTACTGTAACAAAATGAATAATACAGGTATCAAACCAACTGAAGGTGAAATGGAAATATTGCAAGTGCTTTGGGGAAAAGGCAATGCAACGGTAAGAGATGTTCACGAGGCTTTAAATAAAAAAGATTCTGGCTACACCACGACCTTAAAGTTAATGCAGATTATGCACGAAAAAGGTATGGTAGAAAGAGATACAAACCAAAAAACGCACATTTACAAAGCTCTTATTAACCGGGATAAAACCGAGAAACAACTGGTAAATAAAATGATTGACAATGTATTTAACGGTTCAGCAGCCAGATTAGTAATGCAGGCACTGGGTAACCATAGTGCAAGTGCAGATGAAATTGAGGAAATTAAAAAGTACCTGGATGGTCTGAAATAGATCAGGCAAAATTAAAGAAAGCAACTTTTATCAAATTTAACAGTCTCTTAAAAAAATTAGAAAACAATAAGCATGGAAAATTTAGTACAACAATTTATCAAAGCATTTGGCTGGAGCATTATAAGTTCTCTTTGGCAGTGCGCACTGATCTACGGAGTATTGTTCATCTTATTATATAGCTTGCCTAAGCTGGCGTCAAAACATAAGCACAACATGGCCTTTAGTTCTATTGTACTTATGTTTATTTGTTTTGGGTACAATGTTGGAAAGCAGATGTTTTTATATGCACCCAAAAAAGCCAACGGAATAATTATCGAAAACATAGAAACCTACCAGTATTTAAACAACATACCGCAAAGCTTAAGCAATAAAGCCGAACATTATTTCCCGATTGTTGTTGCTTTTTATATTATTGGCATTATACTTCAGTTATTTGTAATATTAAGAGGTTATAAACAACTGGCCCTGTTTAAAAATAAATATTTAAGTGAGGTTCCGGCAGAATGGACAGCACTTTTTGAAAAAGTAACCTGCAACCTTAAAATTAATAAAAAACTACGTTTCCACCTTTCAGAAATTGTAAATGTTCCCCTGGTTATTGGGTATTTAAAACCCATTGTTTTGTTTCCGGTAGCTTTGGTAAACCAACTGGACTCTGATCAGGTTGAAGCAATTCTGATCCACGAACTATCACACATCCGCAGAAACGATTTCTTATTAAATCTAATTAAAACTGCAATAGAAACCATCCTGTTCTTCAACCCATTTGTTTGGCTTGCAGGCAGATTTATCCACATAGAACGTGAGCACTCTTGTGATGACCTGGTTTTAAAATTAACAGGGAAGCCACTTAACTATGCCCATGCCCTACTCAAATTAGAAATATTAAAAGATAAAAATATACCTGCATACGCAATGGCTGCAACAGGAAAAAGTCAAAATTTATATCAACGCATAAAAAGAATAACCAATATGAAAACGAACTATTTAAACACCAAACAGCAAATGGCTGCCTTAACATTAGGTATTGCCTGCTTGTTTTCGATTGCATGGATTAATCCTAGTGAAAAGAAAAAAGAAGCCATAAAAACGATAAAAACATACTTGTTAAACAGCACCGCTATTGATGATGCAAAAACGATAGCTTATACTGATACAACTAAGAAAAGAAAAGTTAAGATTATAACTGTAGATGCCAATGGAGTAAAGACAGAGTATAATTCAATAAAAGACATGCCTGATAGTTTAAAAATAAACTTTTTGGACAAAGACTTCTCTTTCAATAACAATTTTAACTTCAATTTGGATAGCAGCAATTTTGCAATCAACTTTGATACGGCTGGTTTTGCTGCTATACATAAGCAATTCAATTCTCCGGAATGGAAGGCTCAAATGGCTGCTATCCAAAAAAATGCAATGGAGATTGCTAAAAAATATAATTCTCCGGAGTGGAAAGCGAATATGGAAAAAATACAAAAAAATGCTTTAGATATCGCTCAACAATATAATTCGCCTGAATGGAAAGCAAATATTGAAAAAGTCCAAAAAAACGCTGAAGAAATTGCTAAAAAATATAACGCTCCGGAGTGGAAAGCGAATATGGAAAAAATACAAAAAAATGCTTTAGATATTGCTCAACAGTATAATTCGGCTGAATGGAAAGCAAATATCGAAAAAGTCCAAAAAAACGCTGAAGAAATTGCTAAAAAATATAACTCTCCGGAGTGGAAAGCAAACATTGAAAGGATAGAAAAAAATGCTGAGGAGATTACTAAAAAATACAATTCTCCTGAGTGGAAACAAAAAATTAAAGAAATGAAAGAACTTCAGGATTCTCCGGAATATCAGGAATTAAGAGAAAAATTCGAAAAAGATGTTCAGGAATTGAAAGAGAAAAAAGAAAAAAAGGAAAAACCTGAAAAAAATTAGCACCACCACACAAACTATAAATTCAAAGGCGAAGAGATCTCTTCGCCTTTTTTGTTTGAAAAAATCTTATTCCTTTTTAAAACCTACAAGCTTTATTGTTTATTTTCGCAATAGTTATGCTACAAAAACTTTCTATACGTAATTACGCATTAATTGATAGCCTCGATATCGAATTCGATAAAGGCTTAAACATTATTACTGGCGAAACCGGAGCTGGTAAATCCATTATTTTAGGTGCATTATCTTTAATTTTAGGTCAGCGGGCAGAAAGTAAATATTTTTTTAACCAGGATAAAAAATGTGTTATTGAAGGCAATTTTTTATTGGCTGATGAAAACCTGAGGATTTTATTTGAAGAACAGGATCTTGATTTTTTCAATGAAAATATTTTAAGACGCGAGATTTCCATTGATGGAAAATCAAGGGCTTTTATTAATGATACGCCAGTCAACCTGACCATTTTAAAGCAAATTGGAGAAAAATTAATTGATATTCATTCTCAGCATGCTACGCAGGAAGTTAACGATGCTGATTTTCAATTATTAATTGTAGATGCTCTGGCCAGCCATACCGCTTTACTTTTTGAATATAGAACAGGTTTTAAAAAATTAAAACAAGATTACTCCCGCTTAAAAAAATTAATCAGTGAAGCTGATGAAGCAAGAAGTAAACAAGATTATGAACAATTTTTGTTTAACGAACTGGAACAGGCAAATTTAAAAGAAACTGAGCAGGAAGATTTGGAATTAGAGTTAGAGCGTCTGACTCATGCCGAAACCATCAAAAGAGGCTTACTTACCGCCAATGGCTTATTAAGTGAAAGTGAGCCGTCGGCTATTCAATTGTTAAAAGAATCTTCATTACAGTTGCAAGGGATAGAAAAATTTGACCCTGCCATAAACGTTTTATTTGAACGTTTACGTTCGGCCATTATAGAGATTAAGGATATAGCCGATGAAACAGCTTCAATAGAAAGTAATACATTACATAACGCCGAACGCCTGGAAACCATTAGTGAGCGACTGGATTTATTTTATTCTTTGCAACAAAAGCACCGTGTTGCAAATAACACCGAATTATTAGCAATTCAGGAACAGCTTGAAAACAATTTAAATCAATTGTTGTCTTCTAATGAAGCCATAGAAAAATTAACAAAGGAAACTGAAAAACTTAAACAGGATTTAATCAAACAAGCCGGGCAATTAAGTTTAAATCGTAAAAAAGCCATCAAACTGGTTGAAGAACAAACGGCTTCAACACTTAAAAAGGTAGGAATGCCTAATGCTAAGTTAATTCTGGAGCAAAAACCAGCTGCAGAATTAAATAAAGATGGTCTTGATGAAATTGCTTTACTCTTTACGGCAAATGCGGGGCAAGCACCTGCACCAGTTAATAAGGTTGCCTCCGGCGGTGAATTATCCCGCTTAATGCTGGCCATTAAAGGATTATTAGCAAAACATACTTCCCTCCCAACTATTATTTTTGATGAGATTGACACGGGTATCTCAGGCGAAACTGCTTTAAAAGTAGGTGAAGTAATTGCTGAATTGGGTGCAAATATGCAGGTAATTTCTATTACGCATTTACCCCAGATTGCAGCAAAAGGTAAATCGCACTACTTTGTTCATAAAAACGAAAATGGCGGCAAAACCACAACCGCAATCCGAAAATTAAAACAGGAAGAAAGAATTGGGGCTATTGCGGAAATGTTAAGTGGTAAAAACCCGGGCGCTTCGGCAATAGAAAATGCTAAAGAATTATTGGGTTAAATTTTCAAAAAACTAACGCACTTTATAAACTAAAAAATTAGTTTATATTTGAGTATGAAAAGAATTCTCTCTATATTTCTATTTTTTCATATTTCAACAGGTGTTTTGGCTCAGCAAAGTTTTATACTAAGCGGAACGATAAAAGATAAACAGGGTCATGTTTTGCCAGGTGCAGGCGTTTATGTAAGTGGTTATAAAATTGCGACTTCAACAAATGATGCAGGTATTTTTTCTTTAAGTCTTAAACCTGGCAATTACGATATCCTGGTTCAGATGATTGGCTATAAGGCGATCAACAAAAATATCGTTATTACAGATAAAAACCTTAATATTCAGCTTAATTTAGAAGAAAATTCTGTTCAGTTAAATGAAGTAACCATTACTGCTGATCCTAACCGGCAAGGCTATATTAGACTTTTTACAGATTACTTTATTGGTACCACGCCAAATGCTGCCCAGTGCAAAATTTTAAACCCGGAGATTTTATATGTAGACTATGATAAAGAAGAGCAAACACTAAAAGTTAAAACAACCGATTTTTTAATTATTGAAAATAAAGCATTAGGCTACCGGATTAAATACCTGGTTAATAATTTCGAATACAATTATAAAACCAGGATTATTTATTATGAAGGTTATCCTTATTATGAAGATTTAAAAGGTTCTGCAGGTAAAATTAAAAAATGGGCTGAAAAAAGGCTAACTGCTTATCAGGGCTCTGCACAACATTTTTTCACCTCTTTATATCATGGAAAAGCTACAGAAGAAGGATTTCTTATGCATAAACTTCGTAAAGTGCCAAATCCTGCAAGGCCATCTGATAGTTTAATTTCGGTAAACCTAAAAAAATACAGTATCGCTACCTTAAAAGATGGTGCCCGTATTAATCTGGATAATGATTCATTGAATTACTGGGCCAAAAAGAAAAGATTACCTAAAAGTATTTCTGTTCTTAGCCGTGAAATTGTAGCACCTGATACACTCGTTCATAAACAAAATGAAGTGCTTAAGTATTTAAATTTCTCCGATGTTTTATATGTAATTTATACTAAAGAGCGGGAAGATCAAGCCTATGCTAACCTTTTAAATGTTTCGATCTCAAGACCTCTTGATATTCCAGATTATCAGATATCGTTAATTAATGCAGTTGAAATGCCAGTGTATTTTTATCAAAATGGTGGCGTTTATAATCCAAAGTCAATGATTTTTGAAGGCTACTGGGCATGGGAAAAAATTGCTGACAGCGTTCCTATGGACTACCTTCCGCCGGGGAAATAATGATATATAAATAAAGACTTACGTAAATGTTAAATTTGTTAAAAATCCTTTTAGTTTTTAATAAATCTTAAGCGTTTTGGCTACATTCGCTTTCATGATTAAAAGCCTTTTGCTATCCCTCATTCTAATTATTGTGGGTACTAATGCATTCGCTCAAAATACCTTTACAATTAGTGGTACAGTTAAAGATCACAGGGAAAGTTTACCTGGTGCTGGCGTATATTTAAGTGGCTACAAGGTATCAACTGTTGCCGATAATGATGGTAAATTTAAAATTTCTAACCTAAAACCTGGCAGTTATGATATTCTGGTTCAAATGGTTGGATACCTTCCCTATTCCAAAAGTGTAATTATTTCGGATAAATCGGTTCAGCTGGATTTAATTTTAAAAGAAAATACGGTTCAGCTTGGTGAAGTTGTGATCCGGGCAGATCCTAACCGGGCAAAGTATATTAATCAGTTTAAAGAATTTTTTATTGGCAAAACACCAAATGCATTGCAATGTAAAATATTGAATCCTCAGGTTTTAAATGTGGATTATGACGCAACCAAAAGTACTTTAACGGTAACTACCACAGAGTTTTTAATTGTAGAAAATAAAGCGCTGGGTTATCGACTGAAGTACATGCTTGATAATTTCGAATACAACAGCAGAACGCATATTATTTATTACTCGGGCCATCCATTTTTTGAAGAGCTAAATGCTTCCGCAGCAAAAAAGAAAAAATATATTGCCAATAGGGAAATTGCCTACTATGGTTCTTCACAACATTTTTTTAAATCTTTATACCGCAATAACATTAAGGAAGAAGGTTTTATCCTAACTAAAATGGTTAAAATTCCTAACCCTAACCGATATCCTGAGGCAGTTATTAATGAAAATTTAAATAAAATCAGAACCCTTCCGGAAAAAACAGGCATTAGAAAAACGGCAGGCAAAATTGATACTGCTTTACTTGCCTTTTGGACAAAACAAAAGGAAATGACCAAAACTATCGACAAATTTAGTCGTGCTGAATTATTAACAGACACATTGGTACATGATTACAATCAAAATTTAAAGTGGCTTAATTATACCGATGCGCTTTGCGTGCAGTACACAAAAGAAAAAGAATCTTTGGCTTATTCAAAAACAGGGTTCTGGGTTTTCAGACCACTGGACATTCCCGAAAATGAAATTTCTGTTATTAATTTAATGCAGGGGCCGGTTCGTTTCTATGAAAATGGCGGCATTTATGATTCCCGTTCTCTTCTTTTTGAAGGTTATTGGGCGTACGAGAAAGTAGCAGATATGGTGCCAATGGATTATGTACCCTTAAAAAAGTAATCAGATTCAATGATTTGAAATACCCGCGCAACAAATAGAAACTAAATATTTGATTATCAATATTTAACACAAATAACCAAAATAAAATCCGGGTAGGTATTTCATTCATTTTTTCAACAATCAACTAAAATTACTAAAAATATTAGTAATTTTAAAGTATGATTGAGGATGATAAACAATATTTCAGAGGACGGGGTGCCCAGGTTAATCCACATAATAAATTTCTTAAAGATGATTATGTAAAGGAACATATCGAAGGTATTGATGACTGGGAAGAAAGTGATCATAAAACAACCTTTTTATTCGAAAATTCTAAAACAATAGTCAACAAAGTTGAAAGTCCGGATGTAGGCATGGCTTATTCATTAAATCCTTATCAAGGTTGTGAACATGGCTGTACTTATTGTTATGCCAGAAATGCACATCAATATTGGGGTTATAGTGCTGGTTTAGATTTTGAAAGAAAAATTATTGTTAAAAAAGATGCCCCTGCCCTTTTCAAAAAATTTCTGGAGAAAAAAGGCTGGGATGCAACCACCATTTCTTTATCTGGAAATACAGACTGTTATCAGCCTGCAGAAAGAAAATTTAAGCTTACCCGTCAACTTTTAGAAATTGCGCTGGAATATAAACAGCCCATTGGCATGATTACCAAGAATTCTTTAATCCTAAGGGATCAGGATATTTTACAGGAAATGGCCAAATTAAATCTGTGTATGGTTTATTTATCCATTAACAGCTTAAACGAAAGTTTGCGGCAAGCCATGGAACCCCGAACAACAACAGCAAAACAAAGGCTCAAAGTGGTAGAAGAACTAAGTAAGCTCAACATTCCCATCGGGGTAATGGTTGCCCCACTTGTACCCGGTTTAAGTGATCACGAGATACCGGCAGTTTTAAAAGCGGTTGCTCAGGCTGGTGCAATAAAGGCAGGTTATACTGTTGTCAGACTAAATGGGGCAATCGGTCCTATATTCGAAGACTGGTTAAGAAAAAATTTTCCGGACCGATTTGATAAAGTCTGGCACATGATTCAAAGTTGCCACGGTGGAAGTGTAAATGACAGCCGTTTTGGAGACCGGATGCGGGGTGACGGAAACATCTCACAAATGATCAGGGATAACTTTAGGCTACATTGCAGGTTGAATGGCTTAAATGTTAAAGAAATTCATCTAAATCACAGCCTCTTTAAAATACCCGGTTCACAAATGACTTTATTTTAAAAAGAGAAAACCCGGTTCTTTCGAACCAGGCTTCTCTACCTAAAAACAAAAATAAATAATCTAGAAAGCGCCCAATTCTGCAATAGCCACATACTGCGAACCATCGTATGCTGAATTAGCAATTATTTTAAAATATCTGGCGGATTTACTGGCTGGAAAATCAAAATATTGAACTTTATTTGAATTTGCAGCAATATAATTACCTGCCGATGTAAAGCTTATTCCATCTGTACTTGTTAATATTTCTAAATTTTTAACCGCCCTTTGCAAAGAACTTCTTTGGGTTAAGCTTATGCCCTGTAAATTTTTTACAGCCGCCATATCTACTACAATTTCATGCGGATAAGTTGCAATTACTCCTTTCCATCTTGAGTGCCAGTAAGTAGATGCATTTCCATCAATTAAAGTACTGGCTCGTCCGTTTATAGCGCCTTCTCCTGATGTTTCTTCTGAACTGAACGAAGCGATAGACCAACCTTGTTTGCTGAACTCATTTTTAGAAGAAAAAGTAAGCACGGGAATATTATTTACAAAAGTATAGTTATACGTTCTTTCGTTAATTGTTCCATTTTCATGAACCAATTTTACTCTCAACTCATACGGGCTACCGTCCTTATATTTAAATTCACTAACGGGCATTTCAACATAAAAACTATCCGTACCTATTGTTTTAGACTCCCAGGTAACCGCATTATAATCATGGCCTCCACCTGTTCCTTCATTATTAACATTAGGGTCATTGTAGTAAAGAATACTATTCACTTTTACAGCGGCACTAAATCTTCCGGAAAGCACAATAGCTTGTTTTGCAGCAGAATAATCAGCATGTATTTTTGTTATGTCGGCAGCTACGGCTCCATAATAAGTTTGTGTATCGTTATTAAAGATTTGATTTGCGTTTAAGGTAGCTGCATCTGCGGCTGTTAAAAAGGTTGGTGACTTACCTAACGTTCCATTTCCTGCCCACATTAGGGCCATGCCTTTATTAGGATCGTTATTCTCAGAAACCTTTTGACAATTGTGCGGTAAATTTAATCCATGCCCAAGTTCGTGCACCATGCCGCCAAACCAAACGCTAAAACGGTAACCTACTGCATCCGTTTTACCCAAGTTTGCAATATCCATTTCTTCATAATCTAAAGCAAAACACCATTTACCGGTTCCGAAAAATGGTCCGCCAGTTGGACTACCGTCCGCTTTTATTTCATAGCGAGGTAAAATTACCAAAGAGTGATCACTGGTTTTATCTTCAGGGTGGGCAGCAAAGTAACTATTTACTTCTGCCATAACATTATTTGCCCCTTGACCAGCATAAGTATAGTCTGCTTTTCCTTTTGTTCCGTAAATAGTAACAATTTTCACATTAGTTCTGTTTGCATCTGTAAACAAACCAAATGTTTTATCGGTATAGCCATTCTGGGTCATTTGAGCTTTGTACCAATCCTGTACCCAAATCATTAACGAACTTAACCGGCTTTGATAGTTTAAAATCGGGCTCACATCATTGGGTACAAAATAAACTACATTAAGGTTTCTCGATTTGTCAGAGGTGAAAGTACCCATTGGAGGACCGGAAGCCAAAGACACTGCAGAAATACCACCAGCCCTCATTGTTTCTGGCTCAGTTTGAATATTTCCCTTTTTACAACCAGATATGATTATACCTGCGAGCAGTAATAAATTAATAATTTTTTTCATAAATTTAGGTTTATTGATTAGTTAGATTGAGAACTAAACTAACAATTGAACCCAAAAGTAAAATAAAAAAAGTGCGAACAAACGTTTGATTAAGCCATTATTATAGGTTCTGATTTGGTTATATTCGAAAAATAAAGAAGTTTCATTAAAGTGTAAATCATGAAAAAACTGCATAAAATAAAGTTTTGATAAATTTATCTTCGAGTAATACCTAAATCACTTTTATATTGGGTAATATGTGCCCGCAAAGCGTAGAAAACAAGCTAACAAAGTGCGTAAATAAAAAAGCAAAGACAAACGTTTGTGCTAAAATTAATTCAAATTAAAACGAAATAATGCTACATTATTTGTAGCATTAATAATGCTTTCCAAAATCTTGTGTCCAATATGTACCTTGCCTGGCGGCACCCATCTCCGTTACCAGGGCACTCATTATGTTTTTACAATGCCCTTCACTTTTAATCCAATCGTTAAAAACCTGCTGTTCTGTAGTTTGGCCTTGTGCAATATTCTCTGAGTAAGCCACCCACTTATAGCCGAAGGCTGTTAGGCGTTCTCCCGTATTTTTTCCATCAGATGAATCGTGCGTCAGGGCATTTTTATTGGCCATATCTTTACTGTGACTTATAGCAGCCGAAGCCAATATATTATTCCATGAAAGCGTAGCCACGGGCGGCATAACCGTTGTACCACAATTACATCCCGCAGCACGGGTATCATTAACCAATTTCAACAATAAATCGTTATTTATATTAGTAAGAACAGCGTTATCGGGATTGACAACCTCTGGATTACTTGCTTTTTTACATGATAATGCAAAGCATGCCGCTATGCAGATCATTGGGGCTAGGATGAATTTCATAACAAGGGATTTGTTATCCCTAAATTACGGGTAATTTAATAAATGACTGATTTTCTTCCGGAAATAATTTAATGAAGAACATCTTTCAACTATTTTCAGTAAAAAAAAGCTCCCGATTTTCACCGGGAGCTTTCTCTTATTTGTTTGAAGAATCTTCTTCTTTAGACTCTTCTTTTTTAGATTCGCCTTTTTTATGATGAATAGAAATTAGCTCTGTTGTTTTGTCATAATCGATTTCCAAAACATCACCTTCTGCCAATTCGCCTTTCAAAATCTCTTCCGCAATTGGATCTTCCAAATATTTCTGGATGGCTCGTTTTAAAGGACGAGCACCAAAATTACTGTCAAAACCTTTTTCAGCAATATAATCTTTAGCATTTTCAGTCAATGCAATTTCATAACCTAAGTTGTGAACACGACCGAATAAAGCTTTTAATTCAATATCGATAATTTTGAAAATCTCTTCTTTACCTAAACTGTTGAATACCACTACATCATCAACACGGTTTAAGAATTCAGGCGCAAAAGCACGTTTTAAGGCGCTTTCAATAACACCACGACTGTGGGATTCGGCCTGATTGGTTTTTGCTGAAGTAGAGAAACCAACACCCTGACCAAAATCTTTCAATTGACGGGCACCAATATTTGAAGTCATAATGATGATTGTATTTCTAAAATCAACTTTACGGCCTAAACTATCTGTTAATTGCCCTTCATCTAAAACCTGCAACAAAATATTGAATACATCCGGATGCGCTTTTTCAATCTCATCCAATAAGATTACAGCATAAGGTTTTCTTCTAACTTTCTCTGTTAACTGTCCGCCTTCTTCATAACCCACGTATCCCGGAGGCGCTCCCACTAAACGTGAAACTGCAAATTTCTCCATATACTCACTCATATCAATTTGAATCAGTGAATCATCACTGTCAAACATGAAACGTGCAAGCTCTTTTGCCAATTCAGTTTTACCAACACCTGTAGGGCCTAAGAAAATAAATGAACCAATTGGTTTTTTAGGATCTTTTAATCCGGCTCTGGTACGTTGAATCGCTTTGGTTAATTTCTTAATTGCATCGTCCTGACCAATAATTTTCTCTGCAACTTTATCGTACATGTTTAATAGCTTCTGGCTATCAGTTTGCCCAACACGTTGTACCGGAATACCAGTCATCATGGCCACAACCTCGGCTACGTTATCTTCTGATACTTCGTAACGTTTAGTTTTGGTTTCTGCTTCCCACTCCGCTTTAGCTTTATCTAATTCTTCAATTAAATTTTTCTCTGTATCACGCAGTTTAGCTGCTTCTTCATATTTCTGACTGCGAACAACCTTGTTTTTCTCTAACTTGATATCTTCAATTTTAGCTTCGATATCAATAATGTTTTGAGGAACATGGATATTGGTTAAGTGAACTCTCGACCCCGCTTCATCCAAAGCATCAATGGCTTTATCTGGTAAGAAACGATCAGAAATGTAACGTGATGTTAAACTTACACAGGCTAAAATTGCCTCATCAGTGTAGGTTACACCATGATGCTCTTCGTACTTATCTTTGATACGGGTTAAAATTTCTACGGTTTCATCCGGCGTAGCAGGCTCAACCATTACTTTTTGAAAACGACGGTCTAAAGCACCGTCTTTTTCTATATACTGGCGATACTCATCTAAAGTTGTTGCACCAATACATTGAATTTCTCCCCTGGCCAATGCCGGTTTAAACATGTTCGAAGCATCTAAAGAACCCGATGCGCCACCTGCACCAACAATGGTGTGAATCTCATCAATAAATAAGATCACATCTGTTGATTTTTCAAGCTCGTTCATCACGGCTTTCATACGCTCTTCAAACTGACCACGATACTTTGTACCAGCTACTAATGAAGCTAAATCCAGCGTAACCACACGTTTATTAAACAATACACGTGATACTTTACGTTGCACAATGCGCAAGGCTAAACCCTCAGCAATGGCTGATTTACCAACACCAGGCTCTCCAATTAAGATCGGGTTGTTCTTTTTACGACGGGATAAGATTTGAGAAACACGCTCAATTTCTTTTTCACGGCCAACAATCGGGTCTAAACGACCTTCTTCTGCGGCCTTTGTTAAATCACGACCAAAGTTATCTAAAACAGGGGTTTTCGATTTAATATCAGAAACTTTCTTAGGTGTGCTAAAAGCTTCGTCTTCGCGATAATCGTCATCGCCTCCGGTGGAGGCACTATTAGAGATATCATCTCTGAAACCGTTTTTGTTCACTTCTACCTCCTGTTTAAAAACATCATAGGTAACGCCATATTGCAATAAAATCTGGGAAGCAATGTTATCATCATCTCTCAAAACCGAAAGCAATAAATGTTCGGTACCAATTAAGTCACTTTTAAATATCTTAGCTTCTAAGTATGTAATCTTTAAAACTTTTTCTGCCTGTTTAGTTAAAGGAATATTTCCTAAATTAACGGTAACACTCGAAGTACCGCGAACGGCATCTTCAATTGAGCGGCGTAATTTACCGGTATCGACCCCTAGAGATCGTAGAATTTTTATGGCCATACCATCGCCTTCGCGGATGAGGCCCAACAATAAATGTTCGGTACCAATGTAATCGTGCCCTAAACGCAAGGCCTCCTCTCTACTAAAAGAGATTACATCTTTAACCTGTGGTGAAAATTTTGCTTCCATAATACCTTTCTTAAACAGCTCGCCACTAATCTATAAAATAACTTTATAAAAACGAACGTGCTGTTTTGTTTATTTTATCAACAATTGCGCCATATCAGTGGATAAAAGGCAGATAAACCAAAAACTAATGCTTTAAAAACAATAATAATCTCTTGTTCTGGATTGTATTCTATTTACGTAAAAAGCCTTTACATGGGTTTTGAAAAAGGATAATTTAGATTAACCCATTGTTAAATTCATTTTGTCGGTTTTTTGTAAGGATTATAACAAGTCAATAACCTGACAATTTGTTGCTTTTTCTTTATGCAATTTACAACTTTTGACAGGAAAAATAAAAAACAATGACATCATTTAACAAACACATGTTTTATGGTTTAATGTATTAATAAATCCAGGTTTGCTGAAATCGAAAATTACAAATGGCCTTAAACTTCCATCTTCCATTTTAACCGCTATCTTTGTCCAAATAAAATTCAATAATGTCAGACGAAAAAATCATATTTTCAATGGCGGGTGTAAATAAGATTTACCCCCCACAAAAACAGGTTTTAAAAAATATTTACCTTTCTTTTTTTTACGGCGCAAAAATCGGTGTTATCGGTTTAAATGGTTCCGGTAAATCATCTTTACTAAAAATTATTGCCGGTTTAGATAAAGCTTATCAAGGCGAAGTAGTTTTCTCTCCAGGTTATTCTGTTGGTTATTTAGCACAGGAGCCAATTTTGGATCCGGAAAAAACAGTTCGTGAAGTTGTTGAAGAAGGCGTAGCTGAAGTAACGGCTATTTTAAAGGAATACGAAGAAGTAAATGAAAAATTCGGCTTACCTGAGATTTATGAAGATGCAGATGCCATGGATAAACTCATGGCCAGACAAGGCGAATTGCAAGATAAAATTGATGCTTTAGGTGCCTGGGAAATCGATTCTAAATTAGAAAGAGCGATGGACGCCTTGCGTTGCCCTGACCCTGAAACTAAAATAGGTGTACTTTCTGGTGGTGAACGCCGTCGTGTGGCCATGTGCCGTTTGTTATTGCAGCATCCTGATGTTTTATTACTGGATGAGCCTACCAACCACTTAGATGCGGAAAGTATTGATTGGTTAGAGCAATTTTTACAAAATTACGAAGGTACTGTTATCGCTGTAACCCACGATCGGTATTTCTTAGATAACGTTGCAGGCTGGATTTTGGAATTAGACCGTGGTGAAGGTATTCCATGGAAAGGAAATTACAGCAGCTGGTTAGACCAAAAGGCTAAACGTTTATCTCAGGAAGAAAAAACTGAAAGCAAACGTCAGAAAACATTAGAGCGTGAACTGGAATGGGTGCGTATGGCGCCAAAAGCCCGTCACGCGAAATCAAAAGCCCGTTTGGCAAACTATGATAAGCTGGCTTCTGAAGATGGCAAAGAAAGAGAAGATAAACTGGAACTTTTCATTCCGGCAGGGCCCCGTTTGGGAAATGTGGTAATTGAGGCTACAAATGTAACCAAAGCCTATGGCGATAAGGTTTTATTTGATAATTTGAATTTTTCGTTACCTCCTGCAGGTATTGTTGGTATTATTGGTCCAAACGGTGCAGGTAAAACAACCTTATTTCGGTTAATTACTGGACAGGAAGAGGCAGATACAGGAACTTTCCGCGTAGGCGAAACCGTTGAATTAGGTTATGTAGATCAAATGCATAATGACCTGGATGCAGATAAAACTGTTTACGAAAACATTACCGATGGTTTAGACAATATTCAGTTGGGTACTAAAGCCGTTAATGGCAGGGCTTATGTTTCTAAATTCAACTTTAACGGTGGCGATCAACAGAAAAAAGTAGGAATCCTTTCCGGTGGAGAACGTAACCGTGTTCACCTGGCCATTACATTGAAAAAAGGTGCAAACGTACTTTTACTCGATGAGCCAACCAATGATATTGATGTGAATACTTTACGTGCGCTGGAAGAAGCTTTAGAGAATTTTGGTGGTTGCGCAGTTGTAATCAGTCACGACAGGTGGTTCTTAGATAGAATTTGTACGCATATTCTTGCTTTTGAAGGGAACTCGGAAGTTTATTTCTTTGAAGGAAACTATTCTGACTATGAAGAAAACAGAAAGAAACGTTTAGGTGATGTTACGCCAAAACGAATCCGGTATAAAAAATTAACTTAAAAAGAAAAAGTCCTGGTGAAAGTCAGGACTTTTTTATTGTATAAGGTTAAGCCCTGTTAATATTACTTTAGTATAAAACATCACTATTTCTATTTACTCTTTTGCCACCAAAATTATTGATGTTGTAGCTCAAACTGGCTTGTACAAAACGACTGATAAACCGCGTTCTGTTTTCAGATATTGAATTATTGTTTACACTCGTTCTGAAAAGCGCTCCCTGATTAAACAAATCATTCGCCTGAACTGAAAAACTAAGTCTGTTATTTTTAAGGAAATACTGGTTGATGCCCAAATTCATAATAAAAGGGTTTCCATTATTAATATTGAAGCCTAAATTCAGGCTTTTTGAAACTGTAGTGTTCACTCTAAATTTAGGACTAACAATCCAGGTACCACCAAAATTCATACTCAGCACCTGAATGTTTTTAATATTTTGATTTTGGACGGAGTAGGTATTGGAACTGTAACTATAATTTGCACCTGCATTTATAGAATACTTTTCCTTATTTAAGCTTAACCTCGCTCCGTTTGATAGATTAATTCCTCCACTTTTATTTAAAACATTGTCAGTATAAAAAACATTGTGGCTGTAAGCTACGCTTCCACTGTATGATAAGGATAGCTTATTATCCATAAATCGTTGAAAAATGGAATAATTTCCACCAATATTATACACCCCATTTACATTTTCGTAAGTGGTTTGTTGTTTTAAACTGTTTAAAGTATCCGCTAAAAAAATGGTATTGTTTACTACGCTGTTAAAAGTAAAGGTGCCAGACAAACCCAACATTAAACTAAATCCTGATTTTAAATTATTCTGATTGTAATCTAAATTAACAATATGGGTTGCAGTGGCTTTTAAATCAGGATTACCAACTACAATATTCTGCACGTCGCTGGTATTTTTAACCGGTTGTAGTTTATTAAAATCGGGTGCATTGGCATAACCGTTATAACCGAATGAAAGACTTTTACTGTCTTTAATTAAATAACTTAAGTTTGCACTGGGCGAAAAATTAAGCTGAAAATTTTGCTGCCGCTCCCCTGTCTTTTCATATTTACCAATAATAATACTGGGCATAAAGCTAAAGCCGAAGCTGTAACTCAAATTTTTATTGTTAGCACTATAGCTCAAATTTATTGTTTGATTAATAAATGTAGATGCATAATCTAATCCCAACGAATCTACCTCTTTACCATTCCCAGCCTGATCAAATACAGTTGTGGTTTGCAGATTTTTAGTTTTATTAATCCCAAAACGATACGAAAACGTGAGGAACCTAGAGTTTATAGAATCAGCTCTAGTGTTTAGTGAATTGGCGAACTGAATATTACCACCAAAATTAGTACTTAAAGTGTTGCTATTTACCAAGCGGTTAAGCAAAGAGTCTTTTACCAATATATTGGTGGTTTCGTTATAATATTTAATAATATCTTCTATTGTGCTGTTGGATGTTCCTTTATTACGCCCAAAATTAATGCTCGCCGAAAGGGATTTTTTAGCGTTTAAAAGTTTTCTCGACCAGTTAACATTTCCATTAAAATTTGGTGTTTTTTGTGCTGATCCTGAATTAGAGAACAAATCCTGTTTAATGTATCCTGATTTATTGGAACTGGAAATGGCATCGGTACGGTTATTATTTAACACACCCGATACAGCCATATTAAGATAATTTTTTTTAGTAACGAGATTTAAACCGAGGTTTAAACTATTATTATTCAACCTGGCATTGTTAGAACTTTGTCTTAAATCATAGATGACACCTAAAGGGTTAAAGGTTTCCAAATAACTGGATTGAATCGATTTTGTATTGGCATTAGAAAAGGTATAACCCCCGTTAACGATTAGTTCTTTAGATATTTTATTTCGAATATTGGCATTTGCACGCCTGTTTTGGTTATCTGTGAATTCGTTATTTGTAAATCCGTAATTAGCGCCTAAACCAATTTGCCTGGATTCTTTCCATAAATTACCATTAAAATTTAAATTATGGGCATTGCTGGTTGCCGAATTCACATCTAAATTACCGAAAACACCTTTGTTCATCCCGGGTTTGGTAACCAGGTTGAGCATTTTTTGGGGAGGACCATTTTTTATTCCTGTAAAATTAGCTTCATCACCATAATCTTCAATTACCTGAAG
Organism: Pedobacter punctiformis; assembly: GCF_027213715.1. GTDB lineage: Bacteria > Bacteroidota > Bacteroidia > Sphingobacteriales > Sphingobacteriaceae > Pedobacter > Pedobacter punctiformis. Next base: position 335,705 of record NZ_JAPWGM010000006.1, on the reverse strand, counting down.
TTTGGCAATCACATCAGCGGGCAGTTGTCTGATATAATCCTGAACATTGCCGGTAAAAAAATCTTCGCCATTTACCCGCAGCTTATTCATTGGTTTACCCATTGCGGTTACAGCACCATTGGCATCAACTTCTACCCCTTGTAACTGCTTTAATAAATCTTCAACTTTATCGTTTTGCCTGATGGTATATGCAGCTGCATTATATTCGACAGTATCCTTTTTTATAACAATAGGATCTACTTTAACCTTAACTTCAACCTCTTTTAAGGTTATACTTTCGGCTTTAATTAAAATCGGATCGAGAACGATATTTTTCTCTGTTTTGTTTACTTCGTAAAGTGTAATAAAAGACCTGTAACCAATTCCGCTTACATAAATATAAAACTTATTGCTGCGTACATGGTTAAAAGAGAAGTTTCCTTTTGAATTTGAATTAACCTTAAGCGTATCATCACCGGTAATTAACTGAATATTAACGCCTTCTACAGGTTTTTTCAGCGAATCCAATACATTACCGGATACTTTACGCTGTGCCTGAGATTTACTGCTAAAGCTTAAAGCGAAAAATAAAAAAAATAATAGAAAATATAATCCATTACTTTTTTTCATCCCTCGGACCTCTTTTGTAAATGACAAGGCCATTTAAAAAATTGCGAAGAATCTGATCGCCACAGGGCTTAAAATTTTCGTGCTCGTCGCTTCTGAAAATATCGCCCATTTCTGCCTTCGTTACTTTTAAGCCAGCTAAACCACATATTTTAATAATATCTTCTGTGGTTAAAGATAGGGCCACTCTAAGTTTTTTTAATATATCGTTGTTACTCATATGTATATTTAATATCAGATGCCTTTACCATTTTACAAGTTAACGGGCAACTTCCAGTTTTAATTTTTTTCCTTTAATTTTTTCGCCTTGCAAAGCGTTAAGCAATTTATTGACTACATTTCTTTTTACAGCAACATAACTGGTGGTGTCTTTTACTTCAATTAAACCCAATTCATCTTTCTGCAAACCACCTTTTTGTAAAAACAAACCAACAATATCAATTTTATTTATTTTATCTTTTTTACCGTGGGCAATATATAAGGTTTGCCAATCGCTTTGTTCAGGTAATTTATAATGACCGGTTAAAATTTCTTCTTCTATTTTTTCAGGCAGGTATTTATAATGTTCTTCCGCTGTTAAAATAGCATATGCCGTTCCTTTAGCATTCATTCTGGCTGTACGTCCATTGCGGTGTATGTAAGCATCTTCGGTATAGGGCAATTGATAATGAACAATGTGCTCTACCTCCGGTATATCCAAACCACGTGCGGCTAAATCAGTTGTGATTAATATTTTATGACTTCCGTTTCTAAATTTCAGCAATGCTTTTTCGCGGTCATCCTGCTCCATGCCACCATGAAACACATCGTGTCCTAAGCCGTGTTCAAAAAGCAAATCACTAATCCGGTCTACCGTTTCCCTGTGATTACAAAAAACCAGTGTGTTTTTATTGCCGATTTTACTCAATAATTTAAACAAAACATCAAGTTTATCGGCAGCAAGTGCCATTACCTTTTTAAGCTTTAAATCGGGTTTTACCTGTGCATCTTTCGAAAAATCAATTTCTACCTGGTTTGATAACTTTACAAAAGCAGGGATTTCTTCCATTTTTGTGGCTGAGGTAAGAATCCGTTGTTTTAAGGAAAGTAAAGTACCAATGATGTAAGACATATCGGCCTCGAATCCAAATTCAAGTGATTTATCAAACTCATCTAAAACCAAAGTCTCAATGGTAGATTCATCAAAATTCTGATGTTCTAAATGATAAGCAATACGACCAGGCGTACCAATTAAAACGGCCGGAGGATGAGCAAGATTATTCTTTTCTATCCTTACGGCATGACCACCATAACAGCAATTTACCTTAAAAGATGTACCCATTTGTTTAAAAACCTGCTCAATTTGCAAAGCCAGCTCACGCGATGGAACTAAAACCAATGCCTGAACTCCCTTTCGGTCAGGTTTTAAATTTGCCAATACAGGTAATAGGAAAGCAAGTGTTTTACCTGATCCTGTTGGGGCAATAAGTACTAAATCATTATCGGCTTTTGCTGATTTAACAGCAGCTTGCTGCATTTCATTAAGCGCCAGTATATTTAATCTTTTTAGGGCATTTTCTATCATTATGCCATAAAGGTAAGCATTTATACGGTTAGCTTACAGCTGCGATGGTTAACCTTTAAAGAATCTGTTTTTTAATCTTTTCAAAACGGCAAAGTTTAATCGCTTATCTAACAGCATTAACATTTTTCCTCTTTGAGCGATAGAATAGGTAACTTTTTCATTTACAGCATCAACTGATGATAAAATCCTGTCGGTTAATTCGCCTGCAAACTTGTTGGCTCTGCTTTGTTGTAATAATTGAAATTCCTGGATAAGCTCAATATTCATGACGGATGTGATTTGGTTAAACAATAGATAAATATAACGATTGCCTGGCGAATATTGTTGTCGCAAATATCATATTATATCAACTTAAAGCATTAACTTGTTGATAACTAGATTCCTGTTAGCAAATAAACAATAATGATTTAACGTGAATTTAATTTATTGCTCTTATTTTTATTAAAAACCTGATTACCATTTGTTAACCCAAAAAACATAGTGTATGACCTGGAAAAAATTTAGCGGTGAAATTATTCATTCTACGATCCTTGAAGAAGTTGAGAAAGCAATTGTAAGAGAAACAGAAAACGGCTACAAATTAAAAGTCTGCATCGGTACAGATTCGCAAGTTAAAGGAAACATTACCGATTTTGCCACAGTTATTGTATTAGTAAGAGAGCATCATGGTGGTTTTATGTACATCCACCAGGAAAAAAGCACTCAACAGGTCGGCATTAAAGAACGTATGTTAATGGAAGTACAAAAATCCATCGAAACTGCGTATTCTATCTGTGATTTGCTCGACCTTTATAATGTTGCCCTTGAAGTTCATGCAGATATTAACACCAACCCGTCATTTAAATCAAATAAAGCATTAAATGACGCGATGGGTTATATTTTAAGCATGGGTTTTATCTTTAAAGCCAAACCAGAAGCCTTTGCAAGTTCTACTTGCGCTGATAAAATGGTTCATTAATGATAAAAGTCTGATTCGGAAAGTGGTTTGCGCTTGCCATCACCAACGCTGTATTCCAGCTGAAGGGTATAACCACCTCCGCCTTCTATAAATAAAAGTTCAAAAGGATGATATCCTTTGCCTAAAGCAATTTGCGCTGATTTTTCGATAGCACTGTGTAACCCATCGTTATCTATAAGCAGTTTTTGATCCATATATAAATTGCTTCCATCATCCGCCTTTAAATAAAAAGTATAAATTCCATCCTGTGGGGCATAAAAATACCCTGTATGTTTAGTACCAAAAGATGGTGCTTTTTCTTTAACAGGAATATCTATTTTAGCTGTTATAGCTGAATCTGTCCGGTCAGTTTCCTTAATTTTAGTAACGGATTTATAGTATTTTGGGTAATATGAAAATTTCAGCCCTTTTTGAAAACCGTTTGAAGTTATTGCTTTTTGATAGGCTTGCCTTTCATAATTGATAACATATACTTCGCCCGGATTTCCATTTGGCCTGAAAGCGGCCAGTTTTATCTGCTGTGGCTTATTGATTAGTAAAGGGCCGCTATAAATTTTAGAACTTTTAACCGGCGTTGAACCATCTGTTGTATAATGCAAAACCGTACTTTTTAAAGGATTATCTAACTTTAAATACGTTTGATCTACAAAAACACTTTTAGGTGAAAACCCGTAAATATCAGGCATCCGGTAATTTACATTCATCGCATCCAGCATGCTGTACTGATTATTTGAGCGCTTTAAAAAATCATCCCATCCGGCAGCACTGCCTGTCCACGCAACCTCAGCAAGGGCAAGCAACCGCGGGAAAATCATATACTCTAACCGGCGTAAAGAAGGTATAGTTTCTGTCCAGGTTGCAGCTTGAACACCTAAAATAAGTTTCTTCTGCGCTTCGGTTAAGTTGTAATTATATGGATCGAATGAGTATACCTTTTTTAATGATCCTGCATCTTGCGGAGCATCAAAATAGCAAAATTCGCCGGGCAGCATAATCACCTCATTTCCATTTTCTGTCGCTTTTTTTGGTGCACCCGGCACCCAGGCTCTCCAATACATCATGGTTGCTGTAGCAGACATTCCGCCCTCCAGCATTTCATCCCAGCCAATTAGTTTTTTGCCCTTATTGATGAAGAATTTCTCCATCCGGTGAATGAAATAACTTTGTAGTTCTTCCACACTTTTAAGTCCTTCCTTTTTCATTAATTCATCACATTCAGGAAGTTTTTTCCAGCTGTCTTTTTCTACTTCATCCGCTCCAAGGTGTATGTACTTGCTTGGAAAAAGTGCCGCTACTTCCGTAAATACATTTTCAGCAAATTCAAATGTACTTTCTTTACACGGACAGATTGGTTCGGAGAAATCTTTACCCAATCCGCCTGCACCTGAAGAACTCAACCAGGGGAATAATTTTGTAGCCGCCATCATATGACCAGGCATATCAATTTCCGGTATAATTTCCACACCACGATCCTGGGCGTATTTAATTAATCCCTTCATTTCACTTTGAGTATAAAACCCTCCGTACATTTTCTTTCCATTAATTACTTTGAAATTCTTTTCAGGCAGATTAAAATCAGGGTTTGTTTCAGCCATTTTCAGGCAGGCAGAATCCTGATTATTTAAGGTTCGCCAGGCACCTTTTGCCGTCAATTCAGGATATTTCTTTATTTCCAGTCTCCAGCCCTGATCATCCGTAAGATGCAAATGCAGTTTATTAAACTTATACAAAGTCATGCGGTCAATCATCAGGCGTAATTCTGCTAAATCGAAAAAATGACGGGCAACATCTAAGTGCATGCCCCGCCAGCCAAACTTTGGCTGATCTTCAATTTCCACACAAGGAATGTTAGCCACTTTACCATATATAGATGTACCGGCCAATTGTTTTAAAGTAGAAACCGCCCAATAAGCGCCTTCTATATTGGCCGCAGCAATAGTAATTTGGTTTGGATTAACCGATAATTTATAACCTTCACTAGCCTGAATATTTTTATCCTGAACAATTAAAATACTGCTTTTTTGGCTCGAAACGCTTAATTTTAAGCCAATTGCGCTTAATTCTTTTTTTACAATATCAAACGATGCATCGCCAGATAATTTAATTGTTGTATTTTTCGTCCAGATAAATGCACCTTTAATTGGCTTCAGTTTTACTGGTGCCGGAATAATACTATAACGATTAATGTTAGATTGCGCATAAATAGAGAAGCTATTGCCCATACAAAGCAATAGAAATATTAGCTTAAATTTCATTTGGTTGCGGTATTTAAAACTAAAATAAAGAAAATATTTGTTTTAGAAATTTCACTCCAGGATTAACGTTTAGCTAAAAAAGATAGCGCTTTACTAACAAAACATGTGGATTAGTGTTAAACAATAAACAGCAATTTGAAAACTTACCGATTAGAATTTACTCAAAAAATACCGGTTGATTTAGACAGGGCATGGAACTTCTTTTCAACACCATTAAACCTGACTGAAATTACGCCGGAGGACATGACTTTTGATGTAACGTCTCCTGACACGGAGCAGGCTAAAATGTATCCGGGCATGATTATTACTTATAAAGTTTCGCCACTTTTAGGTATTAAGTTGAATTGGGTTACCGAAATTACGCATGTTAAAGACAAAGATTATTTTATTGATGAGCAGCGCTTTGGTCCTTTTGCATTCTGGCATCATAATCATCATTTTGAAGCCATTGACGGTGGGGTTTTAATGCGTGATATTTTGCACTACAGTATTGGCTGGGGTCCGTTGGGTTTAATTGCCAATAACCTAATTGTTGCCAAAAAGATAAATGATATTTTTAATTTCAGACGTAAAAAGGTAGAAGAATTATTTGGAAAGCTTTAGCCCTCAAATAAATTTGGCTTACCAATTTTTAGTAGAAACGGCTTCCGTTTTCTTTTTCGTTTTTTCTTTTAAACCCGTTTCCAAAACCTTTTTAAATTCTTCAGCAAATTTAACCGTTTTAGCATAAGCACTGGCTACAATATCTTTCCAGACACCAGCATTTAGCTTTCCGGGTGTTTTTTCTAAAGCCGTACCCATTGGCGTAGTGGCTACATAATTACCGTAACGATCTCGTTGATAAGGAATAAATTCAAAATCAGTTAGCCAAAATCTATATTTACCATCACGCACTTCAACCGTAAAGTTATAGTTTACTTCTCCGCTTGGATGGCTGGCCACCAAAAGCGTTTTATCAATAATCATTTTCCCTTTAGAAATTATCGAGGTATCTGTTTTACTTTCCTGCTTAATATTTTTAGCGTAAAGCTTATTTATAAAAACATCAGCCCTGTCCATTAAACTATCCTTAGTTAAAGATTTAGCATTAACCACCTCATAATAAATATACTTTCCCCTTTCATCCAAAGGAAATTGCTTTTGCTGGGCCGAAACGTTAAAAAAAATGAAAGCTAAAACTGCTGCTGAAAGATATTTCATTAGTGATTGGTTTTTTTGGGCTATGAATACGAATGTAATAAAAAGCCTTCAGTAAAATTACTGAAGGCGAATTGTAAAATAACCTGTACTAAAAGGCATAAACAGCCGCTAAAGAAAACTGACCTGCATTTGGAGCTGCCGAACCATTTTTGTTAAGAAAAGGTTTATCACCATTGTGATCAATTCTTATCTCGGGAATAAAGGTTAAACCGCCCGATTTCACATTGGCTGTTAATGTTAAACCGGTATAGGTTGTTTTATCTGCGCCTTTGGTTTGATAGTATTCACCTCTCAAACCAAGTGTAACAGCATCACCTAATGCGTATTGCGGATAGAAAGCTACTCCGGCATAACCTTCATCACTACTACTTTTATCATAATTTGCAGCGTTTAAGCCTAATTTAAATGCTTTGGTAACTTGATACGAAGTGGTTAAATCTTCAATGGTACCGTAGCCATAAGGATCTGCACCGGATAAGACATTTAAATAGGCCGTCCAGCCCTCCACGGGAGATACCGTAAGTTGTCCGCCTATACTGGAAACTCCTCTTGTAGCTTTATACAAGTTCCAATCGTTAAACAATCCGGCCATTAAACTCACTTTATCCGAGAATTTATAAGTAGCCTTGATTCCGGCGTTTTGAAAAGGGCCTGCACCAAACAAATAAGAAGTAGAATAATTAAAGTTTCCAACCGGAGAAATCACTTCATAGCCTACAAAAGTGCCCATGTACCCGGCCGTCATTGAAAACTGATCTGAGAATTCGTAATTAATATATAAATTCTGGATATGAAAAGTATTTTGATCGGTGCCATCTCCGTTTGGAATGGACTGATATTGACCTCGCGGACCAAAAGACAACTCGCCAACAAAAGAAGCTTTACCTGTTTTTTTCTTTAATGCGATATCAAGCATCCCCAGAGAAACAGAATTATGATCTGAGGCAAAGTAAGTTCCAATATTTGGCTTTTTAGCAAAGTCATATTTATAATAAGTATCTACCGAACCGGAAATTTCCAGTGGAGATGACGCCTCTTGGGCCAGGGCACACGTAGTGCTGGCTATGCTAAACATAGCGGTTAAAAACTTCTTCATAATGAGCGGGATGGTTTAAGTATCGTTTAAGATAATAACTCTTGTAATGGGCTGTTTTTCTCTATGTAAGCTATTTTTTCTTCTACCAGCAAAGTACCCTGAGTATACTTTTCGTTATGTTGGGTAGCATCCAAACCTTCTTCTTCTTCTTCGGCACTTACACGGATTGGTTGTACCAGATTAATGAGCTTGAAGATTAAAAATGATACAACAAAACTGAAAATAATTACAATTATTGCACCTTTTAACTGTGTAAAGAAAAAGCTTGGATTACCATAAAACAAACCATCAGCACCTAATGGATTTACCGTTTTAGTTGCAAATACACCTGTTAAAAGCATACCTACAATACCACCAACTCCGTGACAAGGGAAAACATCTAAAGTATCATCAAGACTTGTTTTTTCTTTCCACGATACAACCAGATTAGAGACTACGGCTCCAATTGCCCCAATAAAAATACTGGAAGGAATACTTACAAAGCCTGCGCCCGGTGTAATAGCTACTAAACCAACTACAGCTCCGATACAGAAACCTAAAACCGAAGGTTTTTTACCTCGTGCTACATCAAAAAACATCCACGATAAACCTGCTGCACCTGCTGCTGTATTGGTGGTAATGAAAGCCGAAACGGCTAAAGCATTTGCCCCCAATGCAGAACCCGCATTAAAGCCAAACCAACCAAACCACAACAAACCCGTTCCAATTAATACATAAGGAATATTTGCTGGCGGAACTTCTTTATGTTCCATGTGCGATTTTCTGCGTTTAAGCACCATAGCACCTGCTAAAGCGGCCATACCTGCAGAAATGTGTACCACTGTACCGCCTGCAAAATCTAAAACGCCCATTTTTAACAGGAAACCATTTGCAGACCATGTCCAGTGTGCCAAAGGTGAGTATACAAATACGGCGAACAATACGATAAACAAAATGTATGAAGTAAACTTAATACGTTCTGCAACGGCACCCACAACTAATCCTGGGGTAATAATGGCAAACATGAGCTGAAACACAGCAAATAGCGATAATGGAATAGTTCCCCAGGCCGGGCCTGAATTAACCCCTTGAAAAAACAAATAGGTTTTAGGATTTCCAATAAACCCACCAATTGTATCGCCAAAGGCAAGACTAAAACCTACCACAGTCCATAATACGGTGATTACACCCGCTGCTACAACACTTTTAATCATGGTAGACAATACATTTTTGCGATGAACCATACCACCATAGAAAAAGGCAAGACCTGGTGTCATCAAAAAAACCAATGCGGCAGAGATCAATACAAAAGCAATATCCGGTGCACTGTATTTCCCTTCGTCAAAATTGGGAAGTAGTGGAACAAATAATGCTAAAATTGCGAAGATCATCAGAATCGCGAATGGTGCATACTGTTTTAGGGAAAATTTATTCATAGTTCTTAGTTTAATTTGTTTATTTCGATTAAATAACTTGAAACTCAATAATTATTTTCATAAAAATACGACTTATTGTAATTTTTACACTATAAAATCAAATTATTATAAATAAAATCTTGATTTTTTATTAAAAAATAAATAAAAACAATCAAAAAATACAATTAAACAAAATTAACACCCCAACAAATAACGTTTTTTATTAAAAATAAAATGAAATATCAGAGAAAAAACAACAAAACACACAAAACAATCACACAAAAACAGAAAAACCCGCAAATAATTACGGGTTTTTAATTAAAAAATATAAAATTTCTATTTTTTTTTATAAAATATAGGCTGATCCTTGTACAATTCCTCTTCTTTCGAGTTCCTTATCAATATAGGTTTGAATAGCAGATTTATTTAACCCCCAGTTTGGCGCAATTAACAAATCCCAGTCTGAAATGCCAAATAAGCGCTGAATTACAATATCAGGGCGTAATAAAGGAATTAATTCGCAAAGTAAATCGGTATATTCTTCGAGTGAGAATAAAGGAAAAGGATTCTTTTTGTATTTAACCCCCATAATTGATCCTTCTACAATATGCAGGTGGTGAAATTTAACAAATTTAATTTGAGGAAAACGATTGATCTCATGGATATAACCCAGCATCATCTCTCTGGTTTCCCAGGGAAAGCCAAAAATGGTGTGCACACATAAATCGAGTTTACTGTTTTCCAAAAGTTTTACCGCTTCAACAAATTCGCCGTGACTACAACCTCTGTTAATCTGATCAAGTGTTTCATCGTAAATAGATTCCATACCCATTTCCAAATCCACATCAAATCTATCGGTATAACTTTCAAGCAACGCTACCTTTTCGGCATCAATACAATCTGGCCGGGTGCCCACCGCAAAACCAACAATATCTTCGGTATTAATTGATAAAGCCTCATCATACATCATCTTTAAATAATGTACAGGTGCGTAAGTATTGGTATTGGGCTGAAAATAAACAATAAATTTATCGGCTTTATATGAATTTTTAGCTCTAAACATGCCTTCAGCAAGCTGATCTTTAATGCCTGGGTTTTTTCTGGACGGTTCGGGCGTAAAAGAATCTACATTGCAATAAGTACATCCGCCGTAGCCCTTGCTTCCATCCCGGTTGGGGCAGGTAAAACCACCATCAACAATTACTTTAAATACACGCTGCCCGTTATATTTTTCACGCAAATGCGTACCGTAATTTTTATATCCTTTAATGCCTAAATCTACCTGTGTTCCCATTTGCTGCAAAAATACACAAATACTATTAAGTTATAAGCACATTGGCAATCAAGATTACATAAGCTTAATAATGATCAGAAAAGCAGTTACCATATTTCATTTTAAAGTTAGTCCCCGCCACATGCTCATACGCCTGCAGGCCTTACACGCAGGCCGGTATCCGTCAATGTCGGGTTTAGAAATTAATTTTACTGCAGGTAACCAGCCAACTAAACCCGGGCAACAGCGTTATCACGATTTTTCATCGGGATTAAGCAAAGAACGGGACTTTCGAATCCGATAAACACAGAAACCTGTTTTTCAAATAAAAAAGGAGCAAATAAATCTGCTCCTTCTTTTAATAAATATATGATAAATGATTTCTAGCCTATTCTTCTTTTGGCTTGGTAAAATAATAAACCGGAATACCCGCGAGCATGATGGCTACGCCCCAGCCACAGGTACTGGTTTTAAAAATTAAAAGCGCTATTGAAATTGCTGTGGCAACAATAATATAAAAAGCTGGCAAAACAGGATAACCAAATGCTTTGTAAGGCCGTTCGGTATCTGGCATTTTACGGCGCAGAATAAAAATACCTACAATGGTTAAAATATAGAAAATCATTACAATAATGATTACAAAATCCAATAAATCGCCATATTTACCGGTAAGGCATAACGCCGAAGCCCATAAACATTGTGCCCATAAAGCCCAACCGGGTACACTCGCCTTATTTAAAACCGCCGCCTTTTTAAAAAACAAGCCGTCTTTAGCCATAGTATAATACACCCTTGCACCAGCCATAATTAAACCATTATTGCAGGCAAAGGTTGATATCATAATCATAACTGCAATAATAATGGTACCCATGCTGCCAAATATTGGTTGTGCAGCAGCTACAGCTACCCTATCTTCTGCTGCTGTGGCAATTTCCTGCAGGGGTAAAACCGCCAGATACATTACATTGGCTAAAATATAAATTACACTTACAATAAAAGTACCCAGAAACAAACTTAAGCCAACATTACGCTGAGGGTTTTTAATTTCTCCGGCAATAAAAGTTACTCCATTCCAGGCATCGCTGCTAAACAACGAGCCAACCATGGCTGCTGCAATACCAGATACCAGCGCTTTTCCGGCAACAGCTGTCCAAACACCTGTTTTTAAATCAAAAGATCTTGTTGTCCAGGCATCAGCCCAGTTGGCGTGCCATATTTCGGCATTTGCTGCCAAAGAAAAACCAAAAATAATTAAGCCAAAAAGTGAAAGGATTTTGATGATGGTTAAAATGGTTTGCAAAATTTTACTGTCTTTAACTCCCCTGCTGTTAATATAAGTCAGCAAAATAATCGTAGCTATCGAAACCAGCTGAGCAGCATTAAGTTTAAAGCTCCCGGCATCGTAAAGAATGTTTTTATCACTTAGCGGCTCGTACAAATAAGCGGCAAATTTAGAAAAGGCTACGCCAACTGCTGCAATGGTTCCGGTTTGAATTACCGCGAAAAAACTCCAGCCATATAAAAAAGCAATTAGTTTATTATAAGCTTCTTTAAGGTAAACATATTGTCCGCCGGCTTTTGGAAACATGGCGCTTAATTCGCCATAACTTACCGCTGCAATAATGGTAACAATTGCGGTTAGCGCCCAAATTAAAATTAACCATCCGGCAGAGCCCACCTGCCTGGTAATATCAGCACTAACAATAAAAATACCCGAACCGATCATTGAGCCAACGACCAGCATAGTACCATCAAAAAGGCCAAGCGCTCTTTTAAACGTATTGTCCTGTGGTTCTTTCTCCATAATTTAAGTTTAGTTTGTGGCTAAATTTATTTAAAAAAAAACAAATCGTAATCTCTTGCTCTGTATTATTTTAATGGAATAAAGAATTTCTCCGTATGCAAAATAAATCCCGGCCAGTAAAACTGACAGAATTAAGCAAGTATAAACACGATAAAAACAAATTTATGTGAACTGAAAATTAATTTGTTAACTAAATTTCCTATTTTGTAAATCTAACCAAAACGATAAACCAATTTTTAACTATGGATTTTTTACAAAACAATTTAATTTATGTAATTCCAGCTTTGGGCCTGGTAGGAATTATTGTGATGATGATTAAAAGCGCCTGGGTAAACAAACAGGATGCCGGCGACAAAAACATGCAGGAACTTGCAGGCTACATTGCCGACGGGGCAATGGCATTTTTAAAAGCCGAATGGAGGGTATTAAGTATTTTTGCAGTTTTTACTGCTGCTTTACTGGCCTATTCGGGAACTATAACTGAAATTAAAGGCGTTCCAATGCATTCAAGCTGGATCATTTCAATTTCTTTTATTATTGGAGCGGTATTTTCTGCTACAGCAGGATACATCGGAATGAAATCAGCAACCAAGGCTAATGTTAGAACCACACAAGCGGCCAGAACCAGTTTAAAACAAGCCTTAAAAGTATCTTTTACAGGTGGAACCGTTATGGGATTAGGGGTTGCCGGACTTGCCGTATTGGGTTTAGGCGGTTTGTTTATTGTTTTTTTACAGATTTTCCATGTAACCAGTGCAAACAGTGAAGAAATGAGAACGGCTATAGAGGTATTAACAGGCTTCTCTTTGGGTGCAGAATCTATTGCTTTATTTGCCCGTGTGGGTGGAGGTATTTACACTAAAGCGGCCGATGTAGGTGCAGATTTAGTTGGTAAGGTTGAAGCCGGAATTCCGGAAGATGATGTTAGAAACCCTGCAACCATCGCCGATAACGTAGGTGATAATGTGGGTGATGTTGCCGGAATGGGTGCCGATTTATTCGGATCATACGTGGCAACGATATTGGCCACTATGGTTTTAGGACAGGAAATTACGGTAACAGATAAATTCGGGGGCATGTCTCCTATTTTATTACCCATGGTTATTTGTGGCCTTGGTATTATATTTTCGATTATAGGCACCTGGTTTGTAACGATTAAAGATGATAAATCAAATGTTCAAAATGCCTTAAATTTAGGCAACTGGTCTTCTATAATTATTACAGCAGTAGCTTCTTTTTTTATTGTGAAATGGATGCTGCCTGAAACTTTAAACCTTCGTGGTTACGAATTTACAAGCATTAATGTTTTTTATGCAATTATTGTAGGACTGGTAGTAGGTACGATTATGAGTATTGTAACCGAGTATTTCACCGCTATGGGAAAAGGTCCGGTTAATTCCATCATTCAGCAATCCTCAACCGGCCATGCTACTAATATTATAGCAGGTTTGTCTGTTGGAATGAAATCTACTGTTATTCCTATTTTAGTATTAGCGGGCGGAATTATGGCTTCTTATCACTTTGCAGGACTATATGGTGTAGCAATTGCAGCAGCGGGTATGATGGCTACAACCGCAATGCAGCTGGCTATTGATGCTTTTGGCCCAATTGCCGACAATGCTGGTGGTATTGCAGAAATGAGCCAATTGCCTCCTGAAGTGCGTGAACGCACCGATAATTTAGACGCAGTAGGTAATACAACTGCGGCAACGGGAAAAGGTTTCGCTATTGCTTCGGCAGCATTAACCTCGCTCGCACTTTTCGCAGCATTTGTAGGTATTGCAGGTATTAAAGCAATTGACATTTACAAAGCCCCGGTTTTAGCAGGTTTATTTGTGGGCGGTATGATTCCTTTTATATTTTCTGCACTGTGTATTCAGGCTGTGGGTAAAGCGGCAATGGATATGGTACAGGAAGTGCGCCGGCAGTTTAGAGAAATACCGGGCATTATGGAATACAAAGCTAAACCTGAGTATGAAAAATGTGTGGCAATATCAACCAAAGCTTCCATTCGTGAAATGATGATGCCGGGAGCAATTGCTTTAATTACACCTATTATTATTGGTTTTACTTTCGGACCCGAAGTTTTAGGTGGTTTACTGGCCGGTGTAACGGTAACAGGTGTATTAATGGGTATTTTTCAAAGTAATGCTGGTGGCGCCTGGGATAATGCTAAAAAATCTTTTGAGCAGGGCGTAATGATTAACGGAGAGATGTTTTACAAAAAATCTGAACCGCACAAAGCTTCGGTTACCGGAGACACTGTTGGAGATCCTTTTAAAGATACATCCGGCCCTTCGATGAACATTTTAATTAAATTAATGTCTATAGTTTCATTGGTTATTGCGCCTTACATAGCAGTTAAGGCTGTAACAGGTGAACATAAGACAGAAGTTCGGAAAGAAATCAGAATTACCCAAAAAACCGATAGTTTAGGCAATACAATTACAGATACTTTAATAAATAAGACAGATACTTTAAGTCGTAAGTTGTAAAAACATTGATAAAATAACAACGAAAGGGATTTTGGTTAAAAATCCCTTTTACTTTTCAGTAATTTTTATTTAGGTTTACGGCTTGATTTAATTATTACATTAACCAAAAACTATCGAAACACTTAAACTTTAAACTATGAATTTTAGAAAGTCGATCGACTTGCTTATACAGGAATCTAACGCGACCGGCGAAGGAACACTAAAACGTACCCTGGGGCCTGTTAATCTTGTTGCACTGGGTATTGGTGCTATTATTGGAGCCGGCCTATTTTCCATTACCGGAGGTGCTGCAGCAAATAATGCAGGACCTGCCATCACCATTTCATTTATTGTTGCGGCCATAGGCTGTGCCTTTGCAGGTTTATGTTATGCAGAGTTTGCATCCATGATTCCTGTTGCAGGTAGTGCTTATACCTATTCTTACGCTACTTTGGGCGAATTTGTTGCCTGGATTATCGGATGGGATTTGGTACTTGAATATGCCGTTGGGGCTGCAACCGTTGCCATTAGCTGGAGCCGGTATCTGGTCAAGTTTTTGGATTACTTTAGCATACACCTGCCCGCCCAGATAGCCATGTCGCCGTTTGACTCGGAAACCATGGCAGATGGATCAACCGTGTCAGGTATGTTCAACCTGCCAGCTGTTTTTATCGTTGTATTAATGTCTTTAATTCTGATTAAAGGAACTAAAGAATCTGCAACCATCAATGGTATTATCGTTGCCATTAAAGTGGTTATTGTAATTATCTTCATAGCTTTAGGATGGCATTTCATCAATACTGAAAATTATACCCCTTATATTCCAGCAAATACCGGAACTTTTGGTGAGTATGGTATGTCAGGTATTGTTCGTGCTGCTGGTATTGTATTCTTTGCTTACATCGGTTTTGACGCCGTTTCTACTGCTGCGCAGGAAGCTAAAAACCCTAAGAAAGATATGCCAATCGGTATTCTGGTTTCTTTATTTATTTGTACCATTCTTTATATCCTGTTTGCTCACGTAATGACAGGTGTTGCCAACTATACTGATTTTAAAGGTCAGGATGGCATTGCACCAGTAGCTGTAGCCATTAACAAAATGGGAACTGTTGCAGCAGACGGATCAATTGTACCTGCTTATCCATGGTTAAACAAAGCAATTATTTTAGCTATTTTAGGCGGTTATGCATCTGTAATCTTAGTAATGCTTATGGGTCAGTCACGTGTATTCTTCTCGATGAGTAAAGATGGTTTATTACCAAAAGTATTTTCAAGTGTACACCCTAAATTCAGCACACCAGCAAAAAGCAATTTATTGTTCATGGTGTTTGTGAGTTTATTCGCAGCTTTCGTACCTGCACGTGTGGTGGGTGAAATGACCAGTATTGGAACGTTATTTGCCTTTATATTAGTTTGCGTAGGTGTGGTTGTTTTAAGATACAGAAACCCTGAAATCCCAAGAGCATTTAAAACACCTCTTGTTCCATTAATTCCAATATTAGGCGTATTAACCTGCCTGGGTATGATGTTATTTTTACCATTAGATACCTGGGTGCGTTTATTGGTTTGGATGATTATTGGTATCAACGTTTATTTATTTTATGGTATTAAGAGCAGTCTTTTATCAGATAATAAGGTAGAAACATTAAGAAACAGCAATAAAGTTGTATCACTGGTTGGTTTAGCTTTAGCGGTATTATTAATTGTGGTAGCCATGATTCACCACCATACAACAGGTGGAGCAGATTTAGGCATTTACTATTTCTCATTAGCATTTGCAGTATTGCATTTGATTATTTATGGACTTAGAATTGCAAATCTAAAATCGATTCAACCTAGATAATATTTAAATTTTATAGAAAGCCCCTCAATAACCTGAGGGGCTTTTTTTATGCCAATAATTTCGGTAAGAATTTAATTGCCATACCTTTGTAGAAATCTTTATTGTTATGAAATTCAATTTCAGTCAGATTCTCTCCACCACAATGGTTTTATTTGCCATTATTGATATCCTGGGCGCCATTCCGGTTGTTATTGAACTCCGAAGGAAGGCAGGCCATATTGAGTCTGAAAAAGCTGCCTTGGTTGCCACAGGCTTAATGATCTTGTTTTTATTTGTTGGAGAGTCCCTGCTAAAAGTTATCGGACTTGATGTTGAATCTTTCGCTATAGCCGGTTCATTTGTAATTTTCTTTATTGCCATGGAGATGGTTTTAGGTTTAACCATTTTTAAAGAAGAAGCGCCGGAAACTGTTTCTATCGTTCCATTAGCCTTCCCTTTAATCGCGGGCGCCGGAACCATGACTACTTTACTATCTTTAAAAACTGAATACGATACGCAAAACATATTAATTGGTATTTTACTTAATATGCTTTTTGTTTATTTCGTGTTAAAAAACACCAATCGTTTGGAAAAATTATTCGGAAAATCAGGTCTAAACGTTCTGCGTAAAGCTTTTGGAGTAATTTTATTAGCTATAGCCATTAAATTATTCAGAAATAACACCGGATTATAATTTTAATTTTGGCTTAAGCTTTGTAAGCTTACCTGATAAGATTTATAGATTTTGTAACAAAAAAAGCTTATATTCATCTAAACATAAAGCTAAAGAAATGAACAGCTTTGAAGAATATACACTCATCATTGGAGCAATTGCAGTTTTAATAGAAACTGTAAAATTTGTCAGGAAAAAAATTAAATCCTGGTTTAATCACGCCTAGGTTTTAATTAGCCTGGCTACAAACATGGTGTCGGCATTATTTTCATAACCTTTAATCAATTCCATACTTTCCAGTTCCAGAGGTAAAGTTTCCAGCAGGTGTTGAACCAGCCCTTCATTTTCGGCTGCAAAAGCAGAACAAGTAATATAAATAAGTGGCTTCCCTGGTTTTAAATATTTAACTACGTTTTGTACAATTGCTTTTTGCATCGCAGAAAACTGTTTTATCTTTCTGTCTTCAAAAAAGGTTAACATTTCAGGAGTTCTTCCCCAAGTGCCCCCACCGGTACAAGGTGCATCCAAAATAATTCCATCAAATTGATAGTGATGCAGCACCTGATCGTTATTTTGTAAAAGATCTAATTCTTTTTTATGATATTTCTTTATACCCGCCAGCCTGAAACGTTCATCGAGATTGTTCAGCACACTTTCTCTCAAATCAGTAACCAGCAAATCAATAACAGGCTCCAAACTGTGGAGAAGCAATGTTTTTCCGCCTGATGCTGCACAGCAATCCCACCATTTATCCCATTTTTTTGGTTTAAAATAAGTGCCCGTATGCTGTGATGATAAATCCTGAACCTGATAACTACCTTCCTTTAAAATGCCTTCAAGCTTTGTTCCGTTTGGTAAGGATAAAGCAGTATCCGTTATTTGTTTAACTTCTATTTGCTCGTCATTCAGCCTTGTAATAATGGCTTTCGCATCCTGAGCCGGAACCCGGATAAAAAGGTCAGGTTGTTTGAAAAATGATAAAAAGAAATCAGTCTTGTTTACGTTTTCAGATAGGTGGCTGTTAAAAGGAAAAACAGCCTCTAAATTAAAATCAGGATATTTACGTGTTATTAATCTGATTTTTTCTTCAACAGGAACTGTAATGTGTTCAACCAGTTCAGGCAGATTTTTTTCAACAATCAGACTTAAAGTTTCATGGCAAAGAAAATCAGCTATACTTAATCTTTCTTCATTACCTAAAGCAGGTAAAGCCTTTCCTAAACGATAAAAACTGTAGATATGCCGGGTTGCCCATCTCCTGTCTGATGAGCCCATTTGCTTATGCTGTTTAAAATAACCAGGCAAAAAACGATGTAATGGTACATTCCCGTCATATTGCTGCAAAATCTGTTCAAATGCTCTTAACTGATGTTCTGCTCTCATGTAAACTAAAGAAAATTGTTATTAAATATCAGTTAAATACGCTACTCAACCAGGTTAAGTGCAAAGTTTTTATACCGGAGCAACATCAAACTGGTGTTAATATAACCCAATTTTTCGTCATGTATAAATGAAAAGCTATTATGAAGACCTTTATATTTGTCTTTTACAATATAATCCTGATATTCTTCGCCATAACTGGTTAACAATCTGCCAAAGTAATAGCCAATATCGAAACCTTTAAAAGCATATTCCCCAGGCTCAAAGCCGTATTTGCTTCGATATTTTTTAATAAAGGTAACTACAGCAGCATTTTTATAATCTATTTTATAAGAAGAACTGATAATGGTGTTTAAGCCCTGTAATTTATCAGCAGTATAGTTTTGTTTTATCCAATTTGGATGCCCGAATAAATTAATTGCATATCCTCCGGTTGGAAGATTTTTTAACTTATAAAGCTTATCAATTGTTGATTGCACAAAAGCTTTGTCGGAAGTACTTATAATTACCACATACTGTTTACCTTTGATCATTTTAGTTTCGAAGGTAAAGGCCGAAGCATATTCCTGAAAAATAAACTTATTATTACTCTGCGTTTGGAAATAGTTTCTTATTGGTGCCGCAAATTGCTCATCCTCCGTTTTTTTAGGATTAATCAACACCACAATGGTATTTGCCGGATTATAGGTTTTCGATATATAAGAAGCAATTTTACCAGCATGCAAATTGATGTTGTTTACAATGGAAATTAAATTCGGGTTGTCAAATTCGGTTGGGTTAGTGGCGGCCAAAGGAGAAACAACCAGTAGCTTGTTTTCGAGTGCAAAATTTTTAATATGCTTAACACCATCCGGAAAAACCGGTCCTATAACTAAGTTACTTTGTTTAAGCCGTTCGTTTTTATACAGAGAAGATAGATGTGCATTATCGTCTTCCGTATCAAAAACATTAAGTTTAAAATTTTGTCCGCCTGTAGCAGCCGAGTCTAAACCAAGCTGAAATCCCTGGTAAAAATCAATTGGCATGGCATACTTTTCAATATCAGCTTTGGTCGTGGTTTTTAAATTAATCTGATTAAGTTTAAAAGGAACAAGTAAAGAAATACTGGCTTGAGAAAACTTTTTAATTGTTTTTTTCTCTGTTATTTTTTCCTTTTCTTTTGGCTTTACATCGTCCTTTTTAGGTGTCCTGACCTTTGGAGAACAGGCCGCCAGCAAAAGCGCAAACAAAACAAAAAGACTGTATCTACTTTTAAAATTCATAGCTATTGTTTTAACAAAATATGCCGGCAAAGGTTTAACCTTGCCAGCATAATCTTATATTTTCGTGGTAAAGAAATCCTTAAGCCCCTTATCAGAAGGAGAATTTGGTTATTCCCATTCTATGGTTGCGGGCGGTTTAGAGCTAATGTCGTAAACAACCCTGTTAATTCCTTTTACTTTATTGATAATTTCATTAGAGATTTTAGCAAGAACCTCATAAGGTAAATGGCACCAGTCTGCTGTCATTCCATCTACAGATTCCACCGCTCTCAGGCAAATTACATTTTCGTAAGTACGTTCATCTCCCATAACACCAACAGATTGAACCGGCAAAAAGATTGCACCTGCCTGCCAAACTTTGTCGTATAACCCTGCTGCTTTTAGTTCGTTGATGTAGATTGCATCAGCATGTTGTAAAATCTCTACTTTTTCTGCAGTAACATCGCCTAAAATACGGATAGCCAGGCCAGGCCCCGGGAAAGGATGACGGCCTAAAATCACATCATCGATGCCTAAAGCTTTACCTACTCTTCTTACCTCATCTTTAAACAAAGTATTTAGGGGTTCAACCACTTTCAACTTCATAAAATCAGGCAAACCGCCTACATTATGGTGAGATTTAATAGTTGCCGATGGCCCATTTACAGAAATAGATTCGATTACATCCGGATAAATAGTGCCCTGCCCTAACCAGTTTACACCCGTTACCTCATGTGCAGCATCATCAAAAACCTCTATAAAAACACGTCCAATTGCTTTTCGCTTTAATTCAGGATCTTTTAATCCGGCAAGCTGACTCAAAAAACGTTCTTTAGCGTCGATTCCTTTAATATTTAAACCCATATGCTTGTATTGTTCAAGCACCTGGTTATATTCATCTTTACGCAATAAACCATTATCCACAAAGATGCAATGCAAGTTTTCGCCAATGGCTTTGTGCAATAAAACCGCAGCTACACTGCTATCTACCCCGCCTGATAAACCTAAAACAACTTTATCATCGCCTAGTTTTTCTTTTAAATCG
The DNA here is from genome assembly GCF_027213715.1 of Pedobacter punctiformis. Classification (GTDB taxonomy): domain Bacteria; phylum Bacteroidota; class Bacteroidia; order Sphingobacteriales; family Sphingobacteriaceae; genus Pedobacter; species Pedobacter punctiformis. The sequence goes on along the minus strand of NZ_JAPWGM010000006.1, from coordinate 314,920 downwards.
GCAACAGTTGTTTCAATAAAAGATGCAGAAGTCCAGTCCTGATTGCAACCACAAATATCTACAAGAAAGTTTTCTAATAAGATTTTACCATCAATACTGTGGGTAACTTCCGGGTGAAACTGAATGGCATAAGTATCAGAATTTTTAATGTGGTATGCGGCAACTCTTACGCTGTCAGTACTCGCAATCAATTCAAAATTTTCAGGAATATCTGTAATGGTATCGCCATGACTCATCCAAACCTGAGAATCGATGTTAATGCCTTTGAATAATTTATTTTCCTGGTCTACAAAGCTCAGGTTAGCACGGCCATATTCGCGGGTTGACGAGGGCTGAACATCACCACCAGAGTGCTGTGCGATGTATTGTGCGCCATAGCAAACAGCTAATAATGGATATTTTAAATGGTATTTAGCTAAGTCGATTTGAGGAGCATCGTCCTGACGAACAGAATATGGGCTTCCTGAAAAGATAACACCTTTTACATCCTCAGAGATCTCAGGAAGATTGTTAAAAGGATAAATTTCACAGTAAATATTTAGTTCGCGTACCCTGCGGGCAATGAGTTGTGTAAATTGCGAACCAAAATCGACGATAATGATTTTTTCTTGCATGCGCAAAGGTAGGATTTTAAGGGTAAAAGGAGAAAGGTAAGAGGCAAAATGTTTACATTAAAAATCTCTGCCTCAATATTTAAGATAAAAGCACCACTTCTACCCCAAACTTCCTTAAAAAATCTACTCCTTCATCACTTGGCAGGCCTTTGTAAGCTGCATAAGATTTTGAATAATAAACCAATTTAATACCCGATGATAAAATTAAACGAGCACAGGCAATGCAAGGCGACAAAGTGGTGTACAGTGTACAACCCTCTATTTTAGAGCCATTTTTTGATGCATAAAGGATTGCATTTTCTTCTGCATGAAGCGCTAAAGAACAACTCCCCTTGCTATCTCTCTGGCAACCTTCACCCGGCCATTCTTCATCGCAATTATGTGTTCCGGCAGGCGGCCCGTTATAGCCGATGGAAATGATGCGGGTATCTTTTGTTAAAACTGCGCCTACATGTGCCCTTACGCAATGAGAACGGGCGGCTAAATCAGTCGCCAAATTCATAAAAATAGAATCGAAGCTTGGTTTTTCAGTCATTTATAAAATTAAAAAAGCCACAGAAAGTTTAACCTTCTGTGGCTGCAAAATTAGTTTATTAAATATTAATGTCCGCCAGAAAGTTTCTTATCAAATGAAATTCCCTGTGATCTTAGTATGCTGCTTACTTTCCATGCATAAAATGCAAGATAAGCGAAGCAAATTACACCAACAATATAACTGTATTGAATGCCAGTTGTTTCTGAAACAACACCTTGCAACCAACTGATAATACCACCACCCATAATCATCATGATTAAGAAGCTACTGCCCTGACTGGTATTTTTACCCAATCCACTAACAGCCAAAGTAAAAATACATGGCCATAAAGTGCTACAGAATAATCCAACACTGGTAAAAGCATATACACTCACCATTCCAGTTGTAAACATTCCTATTAAAAGGGCGGTTATTCCGATAAGTGAAAATATCAATAGCATTCTCGCAGGATTACCATTACTTGCCATATCGGCAATAATGAGCACTAAAATAATAGCTGCATAAATGTAAAAAGGAGCTAAATCATGTCCGCCCAAAGCATTTACAGCTAAGAAAACACCAAAAGCAAGGTATGGAGCAATAAATCTTAATATTTTTTGAGTCGAAACATTATCTGTAAAAGCTTCAACAGCACCTGTCCATCTTCCAATCATCATACTTGCCCAATATAAAGAAACGTAAGGTGCAATATCTTTGATTTCAAAACCAAGTTTATGCTCCATATAAGCAGGTAAATTACTTGCTGTAGATACCTCAACACCAACATATAAGAAAATGGCAAGCATACCCAAAAGTAACTGCGGGTATTTTAAAGCAGATCCTTTTACAGTTGGATCAATTTCAGTTGCTTCAACCAATTCCGGTTTATTTGGGAGAGAAGAAAATTTAAGAAAAACGGCAACAAGTAAAAAAGCTGCTCCTAAAATAAGGTAAGGAATTTTCACACTCTCCACACTAATGCCTCCTGACGAAGATGATGGAGAACCAAATATAGCGTAACTTACAATTAGCGGCCCGATGGTTGTACCAAAGTTATTAATACCACCTGCCAATGTTAAACGCTGTGAACCTGTTTTAATGGGCCCTAACGCAATGGCTAAAGGATTTGCTACGGTTTGTTGTAATGAAAAGCCAAGTGCTACAATAAATAAGCCTGATAACATTAGTGCAAATGATCCTGTATTTGCTGCAGGATAAAACAAAAGTGTTCCTAAAGCTGAAATAGATAAGCCGAGTACCAAGCCATTTTTATAGCCTATTTTATTCACTAAATCCTGCTTCATAAGCACAGAAATACCCCAATAAATAAGTGATCCAACTGTATAAGCAATGTAAAAGGCTAATGAAACAAGCTGACTTTGAGGTTGAGATAAATTAAAAGCCTGCTTAAATACGGGGATTAATATATCATTACTGGCTGCAACGAATCCCCAAAAAAAGAATACGGTAACTAAGGGAATAAATTGCCCCCATTTGGTTTGCTGTTGATCTGAACTCATTTTATATATTAGTTTTTGGAAGGCTAAACATAAATAAAAAAAATAATAATCAATACATTCTAACGAAATTAGTGTACGGATAACACTATCTATTCTGCATAGCTCTGTTTTCTACGTGTGCCTCTTCAAATTATTAAAACTATTACGTATCATTAATAAAATAGATGGCACTAATGTTGGTTGTTTAAACTATAAAGTTGCATATTCGCAAATCGTAAATACAAAAACGCATGTTTGAAGCCATATTATTAGGTATTGGGGCAGGGATTATTTCGTCGTTTTTAACTGGTCCGGTTTTTTTTGCAATGATTAAGACCAGTATAGAAAAAGGCTTTAAGGCAGGTTTTTCATTAGCTGTCGGCGTAATTATAAGTGATATAGTTTTAATTGGCATCGTGCTTTTTGGCAGCCAGTTTTTTGAATATAAAGCCAGTTTTGATAAATATGTAGGTCTAATTGGTGGTTTATTTCTACTTGCCGTTGGCGTATATTATCTGTTTTCAAAAATATCTATTCATTATAACAGTAATACCTTACAAAAAGTAAGTAAGCGGGGCTATTTGTTAAAAGGATTTTTAATGTGCATCCTTACTCCTTCTACTTTAATGTTTTGGATTATTGTAAGTGGGATTATTTCGGTTAAGCTTAACAACATGCTTAATGAAAAATTAGTTTGTTTTTTTATTGCGATGGCAACCCAGTTGAGTATAGATGGAGCAAAAAGTTTTTATTCCAGTAAATTACGGTACAAAATCAAAGAAGATGCGCTTAAAAGGCTAAACAAAATTGCGGGCATAGTCATTATCTTTTTCGCAATATGGATGATCGTCAAAACCTATTTTAAATTCTATGCATAGATTTTCTAAGTCCTTAATTTACAGGCAAAAGTTTCTAAATCTGATTGAAGCGGCGTCTCCCAATTTTTATTGGAGATAAAGCGTAAAGCAGGAACTACAGCAAGCCAAAAGCACAAAAACTGCTTTCGATAAACATAAAATATTATTCTTTTTTATTAGAAAAGCAAAGACAGCGCTTTGGTTAAAGTTAGTCCTGCCAAACATTACAAGTCCTCGGTTTCATTCCTCAACCTGTGGGCTTTCCATTTATGTCAGGTTTATTTTGCAAAGCCCAGTGTTTCTAAACCGGATTGAAGCGGGATAGCAATTACAAAAGCTCCACCCAAAAAAATAGCCCATATAAAATATGAGCTATTTAATTCTTTAGAAGAACTTAACTATTAATAAGCTCTTTGATTATTTCCTTCTTTCCAGTTAACAAAAGCTTTATTTACCACTTTATTTCCACCTGGTGTTGGATAATTTCCTGAGAAATACCAATCTCCCTTATTTTTAGGACAGGCGCTATGTAAGTTTTCAAGGCTTTGATAAATCACTTCAACTTCTGCCACAGTTCCTTTAGGTGTAATAATCTGTGCAATTTTAGCCGAAATTTCTTCAGGCGTAAAAGGTTTATAAATTTCCTTTACGTGATTTACAATGTCCTCCTTTGGTAGTAATAAAGAAGCTTTACATTTCTGATAAACATCTTCAATTAATTGCCACATACCACGTTCTGTTAACAATTGGATTGCGGCATCAAAAGCGACAAACTGCCCCATTCTACTCATATCAATGCCATAACAATCCGGATAACGAATTTGAGGTGCTGAAGAAACAATAATAATTTTCTTAGGATGAAGACGATCTACAATCTTAATAATACTTTGTTTTAGGGTTGTACCACGAACAATAGAATCGTCAAGTGCCACCAAAGTATCCTGGTGGTTTTTAATAATACCATAAGTAGTATCGTATACGTGTGCCACCATTTCACCACGATCTGCATCCTGGGTAATAAAAGTACGTAGTTTTACATCTTTTACAGCAAGTTTCTCTACTCTTGGCGCCATAGAAAGCAATTCATCAAGCTGTGTATCGCTTAATTGCTCCTTTTTGGTTAACAAGGTATCTTTTTGATAATTACGGATATATTGATTTACACCTTCAACCATTCCAAAGAAAGCAACTTCGGCAGTATTGGGAATAAACGAAAATACAGTGTTTTTTAAATCGTGACCAACCGCTTTTAAAATCTGATTACAAAGTAAACGACCTAATTGCTTGCGTTCCTGATAAATTTCAACATCACTGCCCTTAGAGAAGTAAATACGCTCAAAAGAACAAGATAACTTTTCAGTAGGCTCTCTGAATTGCTCCATGCTTACTTCACCATTTTTCTTGATGATTAAAGCATGTCCCGGATCAATTTCTTTAACATCTTTAAACTGGATGTTGAAAGCAGTTTGCAGTGCTGGTCTTTCTGAAGCACCAACTACAATTTCGTCGTCGTAATAGTAATAAGCCGGACGAATACCTGCCGGATCACGCATGATAAACGAATCGCCATTACCAATCATACCACAGATAGAGTAACCACCATCCCATGTTTTAGCTGAACGACGCAAAATATTGGCAATATTTAAATTATCCGCAATTTTTTTAGTAATTGCTACATTGTCGTGGCCTTCTTTCTTATAAGTATCAAAAAGTTCCTGATTCTCATCATCTAAAAAGTGACCGATTTTTTCTAAAACCGTTACTGTATCGGCTTTTTCTTTTGGATGCTGGCCTAATTCGTAGAGTTGCTCCAGTAATTCATCAACATTAGTCATGTTAAAATTACCGGCAATTACCAGGTTACGGGTCATCCAGTTGTTTTGCCTTAAAAAAGGGTGGCAATTTTCGATGCTGTTTTTACCGTGGGTACCATAACGCAAATGGCCCATTAACACTTCGCCTATAAAGCTTACGTTGTCTTTGAGCCACTCTGTATCCTGCATTAACTCAGGCGTATTTTCTTGTATATCTACAAACTTGTTCTGCACATATTCAAATATATCTGCAACTGCATTCGAAGCCATGCTCCGATATCGGCTGATATACCTGCTTCCCGGCTTCATATCCAGTTTAATGGTTGCAATACCTGCGCCATCCTGGCCCCGGTTATGCTGTTTTTCCATTAAAAGGTATAATTTATTAAGGCCGTAAAGTGCTGTACCGTACTTTTGCTGGTAGTAAGAAAGTGGTTTTAACAGGCGAATAAAAGCGATTCCGCATTCGTGTTTTATCTGATCACTCATTGTGTGGGTTTGAAGCCGCAAAGTTATCCTTTTAAATATTTACAACCTAAATAAAAATAGATTCTTTTTAATGATGAAGTTTAGCTGACAGAGCAATTTCTAAATGCGATCAATCAGCAACCTGTATTATTAATTAGAATTAGTCTAAACAATTTGTTAATTATTGTTAAATTTTACATATTTGCCCGGTAATTAGAATTAGTCTAAATTGAGAAAACTTTACATTTCATTCATTTTTGTTTTTATTTGGTTTGCCGGGGTGGCACAGATAAAAAACCAGATCACCGGAAAAGTGGTAGATTCCCAAAACAAACCGTTAGAGCTTGTTAATATCAAAGTTATTGAAACCAATCAATACGCTACTACCGATAAATCGGGTGTTTTTAGAATTAACGGATCAGAGATAAATAACGTTTTGACTTTAGAATTCTCTTATATCGGTTTTCAAAAGCTGCGAATTCCTGTTACTGTCAAATCGGGAGAAACTAATCTGGGAAATATTTCGCTTAAAATTTTAGATTTAAGTTTAGAAAACATCGAAATTAATGCAAAAAGGAATTACTCTGGGTCTACCAACTCATCTTTAATTATTACAAGAGATTTAATTGAGCAAACTCCAGCACTAAGCGTTAACGATTTATTAAATCAGATACCCAATCGGAAGATAACACCGCCCTCTTTGCAAAATATTCAAAATTTAACTTTAAGATCGGCTTTTGAGCTCACAACTAATGGAAGGGATCCTTTTACGCTAAACAATTCTTTTGGTGTTGCCATAATCGTAGATGGCAATAATATTTCTAATAATGCAAATATGCAAGGGTATAATCCAGGCTTAAGAGGTTTAGGAAGTACCAGTATTAGCAGCAACGACTTTGGTTTAACAGGTACAACTTCTACAAGTTCTTATAGCGGAGATTTCGCATATGGAGGAACGGATTTAAGGCAAATATCAGCAGATAATATTGAAAGTATTGAAGTTATTGCAGGTGTTCCTTCGGTAAAATATAGTGATCTGTCTGACGGAGCAGTTATAATAGAAAGACAGGCTGGCAAATCACCTGCTTATGTACGCATGCAGGTTCGTGATAACGCAACTTCATATAGTTTCTCGAGGGGGTTTATGCTTAGTCCACAATTAGGCAGCTTTAATGTAGGTGTAAATTATGTTAACTCATATGCTGATAACAGGGATAAGATAAAAGCCTATAAGCGGATTAACACCAATGCCATGTGGACAAATAGCTTTGGTAAGGATAAAAGAATAAAAAATACTCTAAGTTTTGACTATAGTAGAAACCTAGATGGCATTAAAAAGGATGATGATGATCCTACAAGTAGAATTGTAAGTTTCCACAGCTGGAACATGGGTGTAAGTAACCGAACAAGTTATCGGTTAAATACTGATTTCCTTAAAAATATTGGTTTAAATTTAAGATATGGGGCTTCACACCAACGCAGTTATACAGAACAATTTGTAAATAGTCCTTATATTTTATACAATAATGCTACAGAAACTGGTCTTGTTAACGGAATTTATGATAAAGGTATTTATACTGCAATAAGTGATGTGGATGGAAGGCCAATTACGGCTTCAGCACAGCTTGATTTAAATGCCGAATACAAAACAGGTAACTTAAACCATTTCTTAAACTTCGGCGCTAATTTTTCATATGCTGCAAACAATGGTTTAGGCAGGCTTTCTGATCCAGCAAGATCAAGACCTGGTTATAATACAACGGGCAATAGTTTATCGGCCGGTCCATCTGAACGCTATTATGATTTTTCATTAGCCTATGCACAGAAAGATTTTGGCCTGTATGCAGAAGATGTATTTACCTTAAAAGTTAGTGGCCGCGATTTGAACTTTAGAGGTGGATTGCGTTTGGATGGACAAAATGGCTTCGTAACATTATCTCCCCGTACCAATATTAATTATCAGCTAACAAAAAATTTCAGACTTGGTTTTGCGTATGGTCTTTCTGTTAAATCCCCTGGTCTGGCACAAAGATATCCCGGACCAACTTTTGTTGATGTACCGTTAATTAATGCTTACAATGGAAATGCGAATGAAAGTGCAAGTATTTATTATGTTCGCAGATATGATCCTGATGGCAGTAAGCTAAAATCATCAAAAGGACAGACCTTTGAGCTTTCAGGATTATACAAAATAAAAGATTATCAACTATCCTTTTCCTTGTTCCACAAGTTAAATACTCAGGGATACAATACTGTTAAGCAATTCGAAATATTAACACTTCCTCAATATGCAGCGGTTTTTACACCTGGCTCCAAGCCTTCGATTACTGAAAATGGAACCAAAAGATTTTTGGTTAATCATAACGAGTTTAATAACGATCTCAAAGCAAACAACCAGGGTTTTGATGTAATATTAAGCACTCCAAAATACGAGGTAATCTCAACTTCCTTTAATATCAGTGGTGGAATATACCGTTCAAGTTATCAGGAAACATCAGATCGTTTTGAAACTACAATTTCGGATAACAACACCATTCCGGACTACCCTATAACCGGCGTTTATGCTCCAAGAAAAAAAACAACATATTTCAGTTCGGGCAGAGTAACATCATCTACGCATATTCCAGCCATTAGTCTGATTGTACAATTAACAGCAGAGTTTAGCTTCTTAAACAAAACACTTACAAATGTCAATGATGGGGTTCCGAAGGCCTATTTTACCCGCGATGTAAGATATATTGAAATAACAAACCCTGATCCAAACAATAAAGTTTACGGTCATTTGTTTATACCGGAAAATGAACTTACATCTGATAATCAGTATAAAATTTATTCAAATTATCACTTGAGTCTGGCTAAGGAAATCAAAAAGAGATTTAAGTTCGCTTTTAATGCATATAACTTCCTGAACTATCAACCCACCTATAAAAAGCCGAACAGTAACACCCTGGTATTTCCAAACGGTGCACCAACATTTGGCATTGAATTATCTTTAAAACTTTAATAGCCATGAAAAAAATTTTATTCGTAATAGTTATAGGGTTATTATTTGCTTGTAAAAAGGAACACCTACCTGATGTTCTTCCCACCGATTTAAATGTAAAAGTAGCTTTTGATCTGGCCAATAGTGGTTATACGTTCCCGGTTGCCAATATTACTGTTAGAATAAAAAGTTTAATCAGTGGAAGATACCTATCACTTACTACAAATGATAAAGGTACAGGGACTTTCTCAGATCTGCCAGCAGGAAGGTATGATGTGGATGTGAGTTACACAATATCTGCAAGCGACTATACAGCGATTACTGGAATAATAACAACAAAACCAGTAATATTTAATGCTGCTGAAAAAAACAAGTTGATTAACAAAGATAACCAAGCAGAACTAATTTTAAATCTTAAATCAGGCACTATTGGTACCTGGTTAATAAAGCAGGTGTATTATGCTGGATCAGACAGAACCCTGGGCGCACTTTACAGAGATCAATTTATTGAGATTTATAATAACACGGATCAAATAATGTATGCCGATAGTTTGTATATATCTGAGATATGGGGCAGACAAAGTACAACCAATACCAATTATAATTTCCAGGCAAACGGTCAGTATGATTGGTCTAAATCTCTTAATATGATCATAACAAACGGAGATCCTAACACTGATTTTGTCTATGCAAAAACATTATTTATGATTCCGGGAAATGGCAAAACTTACCCTGTTAAACCAGGAGAAAGTATTATCCTGGCCCAAACTGCATTAAATCATAAATCGCCCTTTACCGGAACCGATGGTCAAACAATTTCGGTCCGCAACCCGGAGTTAACTGTAGATTTGAGTAAAGCAGATTTTGAAGCATATTATGGATCTTTTTTACCGAAACCATTAGATTCTGATATAGATAATCCACTTGTTCCTAATGTTGAAGTACTTTCTTACACGGGTACAGATATGATTTTGGATAATCCCGGCAGAACAGGGATAGCAATTTTTAAAGTAGATGGAACACAAAATGTTAAAAACTGGCCAATGTATAATGAGCCACTTAAAACAGCTCCTTCTCCAACAGTCCGTAAATATTATCAAATCCCCTCAAAGTACATTATTGATGCTATGGAAATTCAGCCAAACGTAGCAACCTCGAGATTACCAAAAAAATTAGGCGCTGATCTTGATGCTGGCTTTGCATTTGTTCCAAAAGGAGCTTACACCTCTCAATCTGTTATCCGAAAAACAGAAAAAACAGAAAATGGAAGAGTTGTATTAAAAGACACTAATAATTCAACTGAAGATTTTAACTTTTTGGATATTGCCCTGCCAAGAGCTTTTAAATAAAAACATACCAAACATATACCATTTCGATTTACATGAGAAAACTCATCATTATATCAATAGTAATAATTTTATCCATATTTAAAGTTTTTGCACAAACTAACGAAAAGGCCTTCCGAACTCAATCGTTAGTTAGTAAAAGCTATTCTGTAGATTCGGCCTTAACCCAATTGTATCAATTTTCAAAGGAAAATCCATTTTTTATGGAAAAAATGATGCCGAATAAGTACAATAATCTAACCGTTAGATATGATTTTGATAAAGGACATTATATACCTGTTCAGGGTGCCTCTAAAGTTCAATCTCTTTCATTATTTAGTGAAGGGAAAACAACACTTGAAAAATTTCATCTTTATGGATCTTTTAATTATCAAAGAAGTACAGAAGACAGCACACGCTGGGCACATCAATCCAGATTTAGCAACAGTTCTCCATATTATTTTGGTTCAATTAAAAACAATCATTATGAGCGTTCGGTTTATAAAATTAATGCGGCAGTAAGCAGAGCAATGATAGCTGACAATCTTCCTTTATCTTTAGCAATAGACTATAGAATTGGCAATCATTTTAGTAATAATGATCCGCGGGGAGATGTAAGAGATTTTCAGCTAAACATTAACCCTGCTATTGGCTATAACCTTTCAGATAAATTACTGGTTGGGGTTGGATATCAATATGGCTATGGACGAGAGCAAATTGGAGTTGGTTATAAAAATAGTTCGTATTTCGAAAATACAGTTAGTGAAATTTTTACAAATTATTTAATAAAAGGCTATGGTAGTGCCCAAATTGTTCAGGTAAAGAATTTATTAAGGTATGATAATAACCAGGACCGTCAATATGCTAAGGCGTATGTTAATTATAGCATAACTACAGACGACAATATACTTTTAACCTTAAAAAAAGGTAATGAATCACAACTTTTTAAAAGAAATTTTACAGATGATGTTGGTTTCAGTGAGTTTATGACTTATGATATTAAACATTCTTCAGCAAATTTAGTCTGGCACAAAAACACAGAAAGAAGTGAGGTTAATCTATCAGTTAACTACAACTATAATGCTGGTGCAGGTTATGACAATGAGCTTGCTGGTATAAATTATATAAATGACCAGGAATCTTACGGTTTGAAGTTATTCTATACTTTAAAAAATAAAAATGGACTGGTGCATAATTTAAATTTTGGCGTTCAGCATCTTGAAGATATTAAGAAAGATGGGAATTATGCAGTAGATATTTCTTGCAGCAGGGTTAATTTTAATGCTGGCTGGGGAATTAATAAACAATTAAGCAACAACCATAGCTTCGGCGCAGCAATTTCTGCTGTGTATAGCTTAAAAACATCATCCAGTTTTTTTGCACGAACAGAAAACGAAAATGTATTTTATAACTATGTGATCTATCCTGATTATCAATTTAATACTTCAAATAATTATGCTTTAGGATTATCGGCAGACTATTCATTCCCTACTTATAAAGGAATACAAACTTCTATAAAGGTTTCAGGGAATTATATTCAGCATGTGGGTAACTATGTTGATCTCCAAAGAACAACATTAAATACGCCTGGCAAAGATCGTTTTTCTTCAAATATCAGCCTAAATCTGTATTTTTAACCCATGAATAAAGTTTTTTGTGGACTGGTTATTATTCTTACCGGTTTAATTTTATTTTCATTTCAATCTTCCGAGTTCAATCGTGAAGACGATTTGAGTATCGATAGTTTACGTAAGGTATATGCTAAATCTACAGATCAATGGCCTAAACCCACAGTAGATAAAGATGCTGTTTTTCAGGAATTAGCTGAGCTTCCGCCCTCTCCTGTTAATTTAAAAAATGATTCAGTTAAAAAAGTTGCGGAGTTAGGTAAAATATTATTTTTTGACCCCCGTTTATCCGGTTCAAATCAAATTTCCTGTTCAAGCTGTCATGCGCCAGATTTGCACTGGACAGATGGCCGTCAGGTTTCGGTAGGGCACGATCACTTAAATAACATCAGAAATGCGCCTTCTTTGGAGAATGTTTGGTTTTACAAACGTTTATTTTGGGATGGACGGGCAAATAGTTTAGAAGAGCAGGCAGGGAATCCTGTGGCTGCGCATAATGAAATGCATCAGGACATAAAGGCACTGCCTAAGAAACTAAGTAAAATAAAAGGTTATAAACCTTACTTTATAGGTGCTTTCGGTTCTGCTCAAATTACCAGCGAAAGAATTTTTGAAAGCCTGGCTACTTTTCAACGTACCATTGTAAGCAGAAGAACATCCTTCGACCGCTTTCTTGCTAAGGATAAAAACGCATTAACAGACCAACAAATATTGGGTTTACACCTTTTCAGAACCAAAGCCCGTTGTATTAATTGCCACAATGGCCCTTTGTTTACCGACAACGAATTTCACAACGACGGATTAACCTATTATGGCCGTAAATACGAAGATTTGGGATTATACAATGTAACTAAAAAACCTGAAGATGTAGGTAAATTTAAAACGCCGGGATTAAGAAACGTAATGAAAACAGCACCGTGGTTTCACAATGGCTTATTTCCGGATATGGATGGCGTAATGAATATGTATAATGTAGGTATGCCGGTGCAAAGAGTTAAACCAGAGCAGGAAAATGATCCATTACTTCCTAAAAATGATAAACTTTTAAAAGGTTTAAAACTGAGTGGAGCAGAAAAGGATGCTGTTGTGGCTTTCTTAGAGGCTTTATCTTCACCAACTGTTTTAACCCGGGTTGAGGAATTGCCAAAATAGTTTAATTGTTTTCGTCTTTACAAGGTAAATTACATTCTGGAAGATTTCAACTCTTCTCCAAAAAAGATGGAAGCATGTCCATCAAAGACTGTAGTATCTCCACTGGTGTAGAATACTTTTTGTCCGCCTTTACCCAGTGTAGTTTCAATTTCAGGGTGTCTTTGTAAATAATCAGCCAAACTATTGGCTACGATCTCCCCCTGGGTTAAAATATTAATATGGTCGGGTAAAAAAGCCTTAAGTTTTGGCATTAATAACGGATAGTGCGTGCATGCCAAAAGAATACAATCTATTTCATCAGATTGCTTAAGTAATTCGTTGCAGTATTCATTTATAAAAAAATCTGCTCCGGGTTGTAAATGCTCATTATTTTCAATTAAAGGAACCCACATCGGGCAGCTTTGCTGATAAACTTTAAGATCAGGGAAAAATTTGTTGATCTCTAAAAGGTATGATTTAGAATTTATCGTCCCACGGGTACCCATTACGCCAACTTCTTTACTTTCGGTAAAATTGTTTATCACCTCTGCTGTAGGTCTGATTACACCCAAAACCCGTTTGCCAGGGTGCTTAGCTGGTAAATCTTTCTGCTGAATGGTTCTTAGCGCCTTTGCTGAAGCCGTATTACAAGCCAGGATAACCAAAGGGCAGCCTTGATTAAAAAGCCATTCTACGCATTCTAAAGTGTATTTATAAATGGTTTCAAAAGAATGATCGCCATAAGGAGATCGTGCATTATCGCCCAGATAGATATAATTATAATCCGGTAGTTTATCTGCTATTGATCTAAAAACGGTTAAACCTCCATAGCCCGAATCAAAAATACCAATTGGTGCCAATGTGCTCATATTACAAAATCTTCTAAATTGCTTAAAATAAAAAACGGGATCAAGTTGAACTTGATCCCGCAATATAATTTTAAAAACCTGAGTTTTTAATTAATTATTATTTTTTAGGTGCAGCTGGCTTAGCAGTAGCAGTGATGCCTAATTTAGTTTTCACTGCTGGAGTGATATCTTCACCACCATCCCAGAATACTAAGTTATTTCCACCTTGTCCGTTTGCAATATCAAAAACATACGCTAAACCTTTTTCTTTAGCTACAGATGAAATAGCACCTGCCACTTTAGTTTGGATTGGCTGAAATAACTCACCTTGTTTAGTACCAATGTCTTGAGAAGCTTTAGTACGAGCATCAGTAATACGTTTTTCAAGTTCTTGCAATTCAATTCCTGCAGTTTGTAATTCTTTACCTACTGTTTCTTTGTTTGCCTCACTTAATGTTTTCTCTTTAGCTTGAGCTGCAGCTAATTTAGTTTGATATTCTTTGATCATTCCATCAATATCAGTTTGTTTTTGTTTACCTAAAGTCTCTAAAGTAGCCTGAGCAGCTTTAGCTTCAGGTAAGTTAGCAAATACTTCTTCTGAATTAATGTGACCTAGTTTTTGTTGTGCATTTGCCATATTAGCCGTAAACACTAACCCCGCTGCCACAACAAATACGTTAATTAACTTTCTCATTTTTCTGTTTTACTTTATTTTTTTAATTGTTTTTTCTAAAATTTAACGGGCGAATATAATTAATTATTTACAGTCCCCGGCTTATAACCTAATTTTACAATCACATCATTACTAACATCATAACTACTGCTGGCGTAAATCATCATTGTAGCCTCACTACTTTTATCAAAAATAAAATCAAGATATTTAGCTTTTGCGATTTGTTTAATTACATCAGCCACTTTATCCTGTATAGGTTTGATTAATTTTATTCTGCTTTGGAAAAGCTCACCATCCGGTCCAAATTTTTGACGCTGAAATTCTTTAGCTTGTTTTTCTTTTTCAATAATTTCATTTTCACGGCGTTTACGCATATCATCGGTTAATAAAACCTGATCTGCCTGGTACGCTTTATACATTCTGTCGATCTCAGAAAAATTCTGATCTGCCTGCTGCTGCCATTGTTTTGAAGCAACTTCCAGCTGACTTAATGCCGATTTATATTCTGGCAAATGTTTTAAAATGTATTCAGAATCTACATAAGCAAACTTCTGCGCAAAGGCGCCGAAGGTGGTACAAAGTAAGAAAGCAATAAAAAGATATTTTTTCATTTGTATGTGTGTTTTAATAACTCTTGTTAACAGTGTGTTTAATAAATCCAAATATATAATTTATTGTTCACGATTCTGGAAACTATACACAAAGATACTACCAAAAAACAAAAGCCAAAGAAAACCGGGGCTTTTAACTCTTTTTAACATTTGGAATACTACAAAAACGTTTAATATTCATTGATCAGGTTATCAACAAAAAAAGGCAGCCATTAAATAGCTGCCTTCCATTTATGCTTTTAGATTGGTTTTAAAAACCACCAAGCTGTTGTGCAATACTAAAGTGGAATTGTCCTTTGTTTGCATCAGGTAAGCCCGGAATTGCATCAAAGCCATATCCATAGTCAATTCCTAATAAACCAAATATTGGCAGGAAGATTCTGGCACCAACACCAACGGATCTTCTGATGTTAAAAGGATTAAATTCTTTAAAATTATCCCAGGTATTACCACCTTCAGCAAATGCTAAAACAAATGCTGTAGCCTGCTGACTCGAGATTACCGGATAACGTGCCTCTAAAACATATTTGGTATAAATAGGACTTCCTGATGTTTGAGCCAAACTTGGGTTTGAACCTACCGGAATAACCGTATTGTTTGCATAACCACGCATTGCGATTAACTCAGAACCCTGAAGGTAATCGAAACCTTGCATACCGTCACCACCTAATTTAAAACGTTCAAAGGCTGACTGACCAACTGCACTGTTATACGATCCTAAGAAACCAAATTGCGCTTGTGCTTTGATTACAAAATTACCGGCTACACGCTGATACCATTGTGAATCGAATTTCCATTTATGATATTCTGTGAATTTATATTTTTGTTTATCTGAAGCCGTTGCATAATTCACTTTGTTAAACAATGAATATGGAGGCGTTGCCTGTACGGTAAATCTGATAAACGAACCCGATTTAGGGAAAATAGGAGAATCTCTTGAATCCCGGCTAATTTCTTGTGAAAGATTAAAGTTATAAGATGTTCCGGTAGAGAATTTAAACCCTGTATAGTTATTTAAAATATACTGTTGGAAACTTACCGCGTGGCTTAACTGGAAATAGTTATCCGGCCAGTTTAATCTTCTTCCTAAACTTACGGTTACTCCATTTAAACGAATTTTTTGATACATTGAACTTCCACTATCGTAACCATTAGATTGTAGCGAAGTAAATGCACTCACACCAAAGCTAACCGGTTTCTCGCCGCCAAACCAGGGTTGAGAGAAAGAGAAGCTATATGATTGGTAATATTTACCATTGGTTTGTCCACGTAAGCTTAGTTTTTGTCCATCACCTTTTGGTAACGGTTTGTAAGCTTTTAAATTAAATAAGTTACGTAATGAGAAGTTATTAAAGGTTAACCCTAAAGTACCGATAATACGGCCACCACCAAAACCACCTGATAACTCAATCTGATCTGAAGGTTTTTCTTCTACCGCATACTCAATATCCACTGTTCCGTCTGCCGGATTTGGTCTTGGAGTTGGTACCGTTTTAGACTCATCAAAGTTACCCAGTTGGCCAATCTCACGAATGGTACGGATTAAATCACTTTTGTTGAATTTTTGTCCCGGTTTGGTACGAATCTCACGTAGCACCACTTTATCATTGGTAATGGTGTTGCCTTTTAACGTAATGCGGTTATTGGTGTATTGCGGACCTTCATACATACGCATTTCCACGTCGACGGTATCGCCGTAAATTTTGGTTTGTACCGGATCGATGTTAAAAGTTAAGTAACCATTATCGGTATACATACTATTTATATCACCACCGTTTTCGCCACCACCATTTAATTTTTTATTTAAACGTTCTTCACTAAACACATCACCTTTTTCAATAGTTAATACTTTACTTAAAATACTATCCGGATAAATTGCATTTCCTGCCCAGGTAATTTTACCGAAGTAATATTTTTTACCTTCGTAAAGGTTCATTTTAATATTAACTTTTTTGGCATTATACTGGTAAATGCTATCGCTTAAAAGTTCTGCATCACGGTAACCTTTTTCATGCATTTTAGCAATCATTTTTACCTTGTTCTCTTCGTATTTTTCTTTACTGAATTTTCCAGAACCCCAAAAACGCCACCATGCAAATTGTTTTGGATTTTTAAGGTACTTTCTAAGTTTTGCGGATTTAAAATCTTTATTCCCTGTAAAATCAATATGCTGAACCTTTACACGATGTCCTTTATCAATATTGGCCTCCAGCACTACACTGTTTTCAGTGTTTGGGTCTTTACGGGTTGTGTAGTTAATCTTTGTAAAGAAATAACCTTTGTCCAGTAAATACTTTTTAACGATGGCTGAAGTAGTATTATATAAGTTGTCGTTTACAATTTTTCCGGTTTTATCATTCAGTTTTTCCTGAATAGCCGTTCTTTCAGATTTACGAACACCTTTTAAATCAATGGAGCTTAAACGCGGACGTTCAACGACTTCAATTTCAAAATAAACAGTATCCTGAACAAATTTTTCGATATTTAATTTAACATCATCAAATAATCCCTGCGCCCAAAGTGTTTTAATTGCATCTGCGGTTGCTTCGCCTGGAAGCACAATTTTATCACCTTTAGTTAATTTAGATAAGGTAACCAATACCTCTTTATCTAAGTATTGAGTTCCGGTAACGCTTGTACCACCAATGATAAATTCTTTAGGACTAAAATAATCGAGATCTAAGCCACCAACCTTTAATGAGGGTGTTGCCGGTGCCTGACCTGTTGGACGTATTTGAGCAAAGGCCGGAGCGGCTAAAACTAATAGGATTAAAACTTGAAATATTCTTTTCATTAAAATAATTTGTTCAGTAATGACCACGAAGGTAACAATGTTTTATAAAGCAAAATTTTCTTTATTAATTACCCTTATTGTGGTTTCATTTATCGTATAAAAGTGGTGCTAAGTTAGTTTAAACGCTTGTTAAAAAGTGTTAAAAGAAAAATTAGTTTAATTGTTCGCTAATTTTGCCAAAACGGCGTTCGCGTTTTTGATAATCTACAATAGCCTCAAAAAGGTTTTCCCTTCTGAAATCAGGCCATAAAATATCGGTAAAATAAAATTCTGTATAAGCCATTTGCCACAGCAAATAATTGCTGATGCGATGCTCTCCGCTAGTTCTGATCATTAATTCAGGATCAGGGATATTTACTGTAGTCAATTCTGCTGAAAAAAGGTTTTCATCAATATCTTCAAGCTTAATGGTATTATTTTTAACCGCAGCTGCAATATTTTTCGTCGCCTGTAAAATTTCCCATTTGGCGCTATAACTAAGCGCTAATGTTAAGGTACATTTTTCGTTATGCGCCGTTTTCGCCATCGCTTCTTTCAAATCATCAATACACTCTTGCGGTAAAGAAGCAATGTTGCCTATTGCATTGAGTTTAATGTTATTTTTATTCAGCGTTTCGGTTTCTTTATTGATGGTAGAAATCAGTATTTGCATTAAAGCGTCAACTTCTTCTTTTGGCCGGTTCCAGTTTTCTGTAGAAAAAGCGTAAAGTGTAAGGTATTCAATCCCCACTTCTACACAACCTTCTACTATATCTTTTACAGAAAGTACGCCATGTTCGTGCCCGAAAACACGCATTTTACCCTGGCCTTTCGCCCAGCGTCCGTTACCATCCATGATCACGGCAATGTGCTTTGGCAGGCGGTTATAGTCTATTTGTTCTTTAAATCCCATTAATTATGTCAAAATCAGCTTAAAAGGAATAGCATTTTGAGGATACAAAGGTAAAAGATATGCCAACACTAACAAATAGATAAGTGTCCCTTTTTCTAAAATCGCCTCTTTGGGTGCCGGCAAAACCGGTTTGATGCAGCGATGGATCGGTTAAATTTAATTGATTTGGCGGATTTCCAACAATTACCTGATTAACAGGATAAACTCCGCTTACATCGTCAATATAGTCGGTAAGCGGTGTTCTATAGCCAATTTCAGTAAAGATACTCCAGGCGTCTTTATAATTATAACGCAACCCTACCCCATAAGGAATGGTTAAAACTGTATTTTTATATGCCTCCGGTTGTCCTTCTGTTGCCAATCGATCTAACCGGTAAGTTTCTCCATTATATTTTACACGGGGCTTAAATTGTACAAAACCCACACCCGCAAATAAATAAGGCGAAAACCTTCTGCTACCTCCGTTTATTTTATAATCGAAAAAGTTAAAATCGAAAATTAAACTGCCCTCATTTAAAGGTGTTTTAAAACTAAGATTCCGCTCTCTGAATTGTTCGTTGTTAGAATTGGCATCTTTGGCCTGAATTTGCGCATAATTATATTGTAGCCGAAGGCCCAGATAAGGATTGAAATTACGTTTGGCAAAAATTCCGGCAGAAATGCCACTGATTTGAAGTGGGTTATTCTGATTTAAATCACCCATATATCCTGCAGCTCCTCCAGCAAGACCAATTTCCCAGGTAGCCTCCTGCGCCTGTACAAAGCGGGCACTGCAAAGAAAAAAAAGAATGATTAAAATGGGTTTGTTTAGCGACATATTAGTAGTTACGGGTATCAATGCCCCATAATAATTTATTCCTTAACGTGTTTAAATACGTTTCATTGTTAAGGCGAATAAGATTTATGCAAAAATCAGCTTTTTTTATGGTAATTTTTACTGACCGCTCCACGGTTACAGTTCTGCTGTCGCAGGAAACCAGAAATTTCGACTCTCTGGCCTCTACTTCAAAGGATAATTCATTGTCATCAGGCACTACAACAGGCCTTACATTTAAATTATGCGGGGCAATTGGGGTAACTACAAAATTTTCCGAATCCGGGTAAATAATTGGTCCGCCGCAGCTTAAAGAATAAGCGGTGGAGCCTGTTGGGGTTGCAATAATTAAACCATCAGCCCAATAAGAATTAATAAATTCGTTATTCATGGAGGCATGGATAATCATCATCGCTGAATTATCGCGACGGTGAATGGTGATATCATTAAGTGCAAAATTTTCTTCTCCAAAAAGGTTATTATCTGATTCTAAAGTTAAAAGCGAACGGGTATCTAAAGTAAATTCCTGGTTAATTAAGGCATTTAATGCCGATTTTATTTCGTTTTTATTAATACTCGCTAAAAAGCCCAGGCGCCCAAAGTTAATTCCGATAACAGGAATACCCGAATTACGAATGAGTGAAAGTGTATCCAGTAAAGTTCCGTCACCACCCAAACTCAATAAAACATCTGCATGTTCTTTTAACTCTTTATGGTTATGAAAAATGACGGTATTGGCCGGCAATTTAATTTTGCCATGCAAAGAGGTTTTAAACCTTGAGTATAAAACCGGCTGAATATTATGCTCACTTAAATGATTAAAAATTTCCTGTACATAGGGCAATACTGTATCGTTAAAATCTCTTCCGTAAATTGCAATCCTCATACGTTGTGTTTAAACATTTAAATAATTCATGAAAGAATCATATCGCTCCTGCGAGCCATTATCAATTTGAGTATTATTATAAACTTCTTTTACCTGGTAGTCGTATCGCTCAAATGAAGCCACCAAAGCTGTAATTTCAGTTTTATTGATTTTAAGGGTCACTTCTAAGCAGGTAGAATTTTCGAAAGAATTAACATAAGAAGATAATATTTGTGCATTATCTGCCTCAACAATCTGCGCAATATGTGCTAAAGAGTTGTCGCGGTTGCTAATTTCCAGTACAATAATTCCGCCCTGTTCATTTATCGCATACTGATCCGCAACGTAATCGACTATATTATTAATTGATATCAGCCCTAAATAGTTTTTCTGCTGATCAAGCACAGGAACAACAGTAAGTTTAAGCTGACTTAATAAGCGAATTACATCATAAGTATGTGCATTATTAAATACAAATGCATTTAACAGGTTTAAAGGCACCTCTTTAATTAACTTATTAGGGTCCCGGATACCTAAAACATCATCTTCAACGGCAATACCAATAAACTGAGCATCGTTAACAACGGGCATATGCTTTAGTTTAAACTCGTTCATACGATCTAAAACTTTCTGCACCGTGTCATCGGTCCTTACAGGTGGTATAACCTTTGATATGATTTCTTCAGCAAACATTATTTCAGCAATATTCTTTCTAAAAATTTCTCTAAAAAGGCGTTAAATATTTCGGGATGTTCCATCATAGGTACGTGTCCGCATTTATCTACCCAATTCAATTCAGAATTTGGCAACAACTCATGAAATTCCTGAGCAACCTCGGGAGGTGTAACCTGATCATTTCTGCCCCAAATTAATGAAACAGGAATGGTAATTTTAGATAATTCTTTTGCCATGTTATGCCTGATAGCAGACTTTGCCATGGTTAAGATCCGGATTACCCTCGACCTGTCATTAACTGTTTTAAAAACTTCATCAACCAGTTCTTTTGTTGCTATAGCCGGATCGTAAAAAGTAAATGCTACCTTTTCTTTTACATAATCATAACTTTCTCTTCGTGGAAAAGAACCGCCAAAAGCATTTTCATACAAACCCGAACTTCCTGTAAGTACTAATGCCTTTACAAATTCCTGATGTGCAACAGTAAAAACCAATCCAACATGGCCACCTAAAGAGTTACCAATAAGTACAACCTGGTTTAAGCCTTTAAATTTTAAAAAACGATGAACATATCTTGATAAAGCTTTTACACCCAAGGTTAAAATAGGTAAATCGTAAATAGGCAAAATAGGGACAACAATATGATAACGATCTTTGAAACGCTCTATAACGAGTTCCCAATTGCTTAATTCGCCCATAAGGCCATGCAGCAATACCAATGTCTCGCCCTTTCCAGCTTCTACATATTTAAATCCGTCTTCTTCAATTATCTCGTAAGTCATATTATTTTATGATGGTATTGTGCTACTAAGTTAGTAGAGTAAAATTAAATTTTTGCATTTATGCACCATTTTTCTGAAATAAAACACAAAACGGTACAAAAACACCTGTAAAAACATCAGGAAGCACATACAAGCATTAATTCAGCATTAAATGGGTACCTAAAAGTTTTTATCAACTGCCTTGCCGTAAGATTAAGCTAGTTTTTCTTTTACAATTTCGGCAATAAGTTTGCCATCAGCCTTACCTGCAAGTTCTTTATTGGCCATGCCCATCACTTTTCCCATATCTTTAACTGATGTAGCGCCAGATTGTTTGATAACGCCTTCAATTATTGCTGCAACTTCTTCTCTACCCAATTGTTTTGGTAAAAACTGATTGATCACCTCAATCTCTTCTTCTTCTACTTTATAAAGGTCTTCGCGATTTTGTTGCTTATAAATATCAGCAGATTCGCGGCGTTGTTTAATTAACTTTTGAAGAATTTTTAATTCCGTTTCTTCTGTAATTTCCTCTGATGCGCCTTTTTCAGTTTTTGCTAAAAGCAAAGCCGCTTTTATTGCTCTTAAACCTCTTAACTGTGCATCATTTTTAGCCAGCATGGCTTTTTTAATTTCCTGGTCTATTATATTAGATATCATTTCTTTTATTATTAGTTGATTAACTGTTTAAATTGGTTAACCGTTTTAAATTATATTGATTAATTACTTGTTTATCAGTTAAATGCTTTTACACTTAACGTTTAAACAACTCTGCAGTTAACCGTTCTAAATTATCCGTTCCTCGAAACGATGGTTGCGGTAGCCTGCGCTGTTGGCATAATTAGCATATCGTTAATGTTTACATGTTTTGGACGGCTTACCACATACCAAATGGCATCGGCTATATCATCTGCAATTAATGGTTCTAACCCATCGTAAACTTTCTTTGCCTTATCTGCATCTCCTTTAAAGCGAACAATAGAAAATTCTGTTTCAACCATGCCCGGATTAATTGCTGTTACTTTAATTCCATGAGGCAAAAGATCTATACGCATGCCTTTACTTAAAGCATCTACAGCATGCTTACTGGCACAATATACATTTCCGTTTGGGTAAACTTCCTGTCCTGCAATAGAACCTATATTGATAATATGCCCTTGTTTATTCGGAATCATCCAGTTGGAAACAATTTTAGTTATATAAAGCAAACCTTTTACGTTGGTATCAATCATGGTGTCCCAATCATCGGTATTTCCTTTATCAATTGGATCTAAACCCTGACTTAAACCTGCATTATTGATTAAAACATCTACTTTTTTCCATTCCGCAGGAATAGCATCCAGGGCAGCAGCTAAATTTTCTTTTTCTCTGACATCTGCAAAAACCTGTTTGATTGTAATTGCATATTTATCTTCCAGATGATTTGCTATTTTAGCCAGACGATCTTCTCTCCGTGCCAGTAAAACTAAATTATAACCGTGTTGAGCAAATATATGTGCGCAAGCCTCGCCTATTCCTGAAGTTGCGCCTGTAATTAATGCAATTTTAGACATATTGATGAAATTTTATTACCGATATAATCTTTTCCTGAAAGGTTAAGATTTATAAACGATGACAAAGGTAAGTTTTTTTGCTTGCTAAGCTTTACTGAAAAATCAGACTGAAAGTTAATTGACGTAATTTTAACTTATCAATAGGATTTGCAAAAGCCGTATTGTCGTGCTGAAGCAAATCGTTGGTAGAATAAGAAAGCTTGATTTCAGGAGATACTTTAAAATACTCAAAATAAAAATCAAAGCCTATTCCGGTTTCGTAAGACAAGTAATTTCTTTTACTTTTTAAAAATTTCTCAGCTGCTGGTAAACCTTCATCAAAGGTTTTCTTTTTCGAGGCAATATCAATAGAATACTTAGCGCCCCCCATCCAGTAGGCTCTAAAATTATTTTGTCTGTTGGATTTAATCTTAATACCTAACGGAAATTCAAACATGGTTGCCTGAATTTTTTTATCTATAATGCTTTCGTAAGTTTTGGTTTGTCCATTTGGCAAAGTTTGAGGAGGAATGGGTTCGTACTCATACCTTACAATACGATCGCTGAATATTAATGATGGTGTAGCCCGGACGTCAAAGTTATCTGTAATTCTTCTGTTCATTACAAAGCCTAAACCAAAACCTTGTGATGGAGGACTTGATATAGACCTTAACGAATTGGTTACCATATTACCGGATGAAGGATCGTAAGAAACCGAATTTGAATTGGGAACCTCGTAAAAAGGGTCCCGCCAATTGTTCTTTTTTAAAATTTTATATTCAGCAGAAATGTATTGAAAATTAAAACCCCAACTCCAGTCTTCATCATCTACACCCCCACCCCAATTTTGGGCAAAAGATGTTGCTGAAACCATAAAAAGAAGGATGAAAAGGCTTAATTTTCTTATCATTTAGTACCGGTATATATAGAACTTATTCCAAACGTTAAAATTTGTTGTTTGGTACTTTTGAAGCCAATTTTTTCCATTAAAGCTGTAAAATCCTCTCCATCAGGAAAAGCAGCAACCGACTCAGGCAAATAAGTATAGGCTCTGTGGTCTTTTGAAAACATTTTACCGAAGAACGGCGTAATTTGTTTAAAATAGAAGCTGTACAATTGTTTTACCGGAAATACGCGTGGTTTAGAAAATTCAAGGATAACCATTTTACCGTTTGGTTTTAAAACGCGGTACATATCGGTTAAACCTTTTTCAAGGTTTTCGAAATTACGCACACCATAAGCGCAGGTTATGGCATCAAAAGTATGATCTTCAAAATGAAGCCCTTCAGAATCACCCAGCTGAACGGTAAATGTTTCGTTCAAACTGCGGTCATTGATTTTCTTTTTGGCCACATCGAGCATCCCCTCCGAAATATCTACACCAATTATTTTTTCAGGGTGCAGCTTTTTAACGGCTTCAAAAGCAAAATCACCAGTCCCGGTTGCTACATCAAGCATAATTCTGGGGTGGATAGAAACCAATTCTTTAATTGCTTTTTTACGCCACAAAACATCAATTCCTAACGAAAGAAAATGATTTAAGAAGTCGTAAGTACCTGAAATGTTATTAAACATCGTTGCAACCTGCTCTTTCTTAGTTGCATCTTCAACTTGATATGGAGTAATATTTTGATTCATGATATGCGGCAAAGATAGACAAAAAGTCGGGAGTCTTTAGTCTGGAACCCGAAGACAAAACCCAAAGTTTACATAATAAAGAAATTAAGGATTTTGACTAAAGACTTCGAGCTTCCGACTTCCGACTCAAAACCCTACCTTTGTATTATGGTTATTAAAACGGCAACATTTGTTTGCAGCAACACCCAGGTATCGGCTTTGCCGCCACCAACTATGCCCGAATATGCTTTTATAGGGCGTTCTAATGTGGGTAAATCTTCCTTAATTAATGCGCTGGTTAATCAGCATGGTCTTGCAAAAACTTCGCAACGTCCGGGTAAAACCCAGTTAATTAATCACTTTCTGATAAATGAAGCCTGGTATATCGTTGATTTACCCGGTTATGGATATGCTAAAGTGTCAAAAACAAGCCGCGAGAAATGGGAGAAATTTATCCGGGCTTACCTAACTAAAAGAGAAAGTTTACAATGTGTTTTTGTTTTAATTGACAGCAGATTGGATCCACAACAAATAGATCTTGAATTTTGTTACTGGTTAGGCGAAAAGCAAATTCCTTTTGCCTTACTTTTTACTAAAGCCGATAAACAAGGTGGAACAACAACAGCCAAAAACGTTGCTGCTTTTAAAAGAAAATTAGGTGATTGGTTTGAAGAAATTCCGACAACCATTATTACTTCCGCTGAAAAACAAACCGGAAGAGATGAGGTTTTACATTTTATCCAGGAAGTAAATAAAGATTTTGTAAAACCAACGATATTTAAACAGTTTTAGATTTCTGTTTTCTAATTAAATGAAAAAGTATTTTTCACTCGTATTATTCGCCCACTCCGTATTTGCATTACCATTTGCAATGATTGGTTTCTTTTTGGGTGTAACCACTACTGAATCGCCATTTTCATGGTATAAACTAATTTTAGTACTGCTTTGCATGGTATTTGCCCGCAACGCTGCAATGGCTTTTAACCGTTATCTGGACAGAAACATTGATGCTAAAAATCCACGTACCCAAATGCGGGATATTCCGGCCGGAAAAGTTTCGGCAAATGAAGCTTTAATTTTTGTGATTGCCAATTGTGTTTTATTTGCAGCAACCACTTATTTTATCAATCCGCTTTGCTTCTATTTATCGCCAGTGGCTTTATTTGTGGTACTGTTTTATAGTTATACCAAACGATTTACAGCGCTTTGCCATTTGGTTTTGGGTTTAGGACTTAGTCTTGCGCCTATTGGAGCGTATATTGCCGTAACCGGACATTTTGCCCTCGTTCCTGTTTTTTATTCCTTAACGGTATTATTTTGGGTTAGCGGTTTTGATATTATTTATGCCTTGCAGGATGAAGATTTTGACCGTGAAGAAAATTTACACTCCATTCCATCTGCCCTTGGCATAAAAAATGCTTTAAATGTTTCGGTGTTGTTGCACATATTATCAGCAGCCTGCGTAATTATCCCAATATTCTTTACTACGTTTAGCTGGGTTTATTACATTGGGGTTGTGTTTTTCTGCAGCATGTTAATTTATCAGCATTTATTGGTTAAACCGAACGACATTAGTAAAGTAAACCGTGCTTTTCAAACCACAAACGGCTATGCCTCCGTGGTATTTGCAGTTTGTTTTTTAATTGATGCTTTTTTACGAACCCGCTAAAATTAATTAACACCAGTTTTTAAAGACAACAAACTTGTTTGAAAGATTTTCCTGACAAAAAATCGGATATAAAAATATGAGCAATTTAATTATAAATAAAAAACCAAGAACATACATCCCAAAGGATTTAACTATAACCTGGGAAAGCCTTGAACCTCTATTTTCAGAACTGCAAAACCGTGAAATTAATAGTTCTTCAGCATTGGAACAGTGGTTAAAAGACCGGTCTGAATTGGAAGCTGCTTTAGAAGAAGATTTTGCCTGGAGATATATTAAAATGAGTTGTGATACGGCAAATGAAGAACTGGTTAAAAACTTTCAGTACTTCGCTACTGAGATTGAGCCTAAAATTTCGCCTTTATCTAATGCGTTAAATAAAAAATTTGTAGAAAGTCCTTTTATGGACGATCTCGATAAAGAGAAATATTTTGTTTACAGCCGGGCCATTAAAAAAGCTTTAGAGTTGTACCGGGAAGAGAACATCGAATTGTTTACCGAATTGCAGGTTAAACAACAAAAATACCAGGGCATTACGGGTGCCATGAGTGTCGAAATCAATGGGCAGGAATATACACTGGAACAGGCTTCTGTTTTGGTCAAAGATTTAAACCGGGAATTGAGAGAAAGGGCCTGGAAAACCATTCAGCAAAGACGCTTAATTGATAAGGACGACTTAAACATGCTGTTTGATGAGTTAATCAGGTTGCGTAATCAGGTGGCATTAAACGCTGGTTTTGAAAATTACCGCGATTACATGTTTCAGGCATTGGGCCGTTTTGATTATACGCCACAGGATTGTTATGACTTTGCTAATGCCATTGAAAAAGAGATCGTTCCGATTTTAAAAGAACAAGCAGAAAAACGTCGTGAGGCTTTAGCTTTAGACGTACTTAAACCCTGGGATATGGAAGTAAGTATAAGCGGCAAAGCAGCTTTGAAACCTTTTAACAATGGGGAAGAACTAATTGACAAAAGCATT
Organism: Pedobacter punctiformis; assembly: GCF_027213715.1. GTDB lineage: Bacteria > Bacteroidota > Bacteroidia > Sphingobacteriales > Sphingobacteriaceae > Pedobacter > Pedobacter punctiformis. The sequence continues at coordinate 287,357 of NZ_JAPWGM010000006.1, read as the reverse complement.
GAATGTTTTAATGCCATTGACGAAAAATTAGGTGTAAAACTGGCTACAATGAAAGCCAATAATCTTTTTGATGTAGAAAGCAGAAAAGGTAAAGCACCTGGTGGTTATAATTATCCGCTGGCTGAAACCGGAGCACCGTTTATTTTTATGAATTCGGCCAATTCACTTCGTGATTTAACCACAATGGTTCACGAAGGCGGTCATGCTATACATACTTTTTTAACTGCAGATTTAGAACTTAACGACTTTAAACATTGCCCTTCGGAAGTTGCCGAACTGGCCTCCATGAGTATGGAATTAATTTCTATGGATAAATGGGATGTTTATTTCAATAATCCAGAAGATTTAATCCGGGCAAAGAAAGAGCAGCTTGCTGATGTTTTAAAAACATTACCATGGGTTGCGGTAATAGATCAGTTTCAACACTGGATTTATACCAATCCAAATCACACCGCTGCAGACAGGGAAGAAACCTTTAAGCAGATTTACAATCGTTTTGGTGCTGGTTTTGCTAACTGGGATAGCTTAGAACATGAATTTGGTAATGTTTGGCAAAAACAATTACACTTATTCGAGGTTCCATTTTATTATATTGAATATGCAATTGCCCAGTTAGGCGCCATTGCCGTTTGGAAAAATTATAAGGAAAATCCGGAAAAAGCTTTAGATCAGTATTTGGATGCCCTTGCTTTAGGTTATACCAAACCCATGAATCAAATTTACGAAACAGCCGGAATCAAATTTGATTTCAGCGCTGCTTATGTTAAAGAATTGGCAGATTTTGTAAAACAAGAATTAGAAAAACTAGGATAATTTTATATTTATCTATGCAAAAGTCGCGGCAAATTGCAACGACTTTTCTATTTAAACAATCTGATTATGCACTACCTTAAAAAAACATTATTTCTTTTATGCTTTTGTATTGGTATTTGCCATGCGCAGCAAAGTAATCCGTCTCATAATTACAGTCTTAGTGGTTTTATCAATAAAAAAATTCCGGTTGAGTTAAACATCACCGTTTCAAAAAATATTATCCTGGGCAATATCAGGTACCTCAACAGCAAAGCTAAAACACCAATTAAAATTATCGGCGAACTGAATGCGGAAAACCAGTATGTTTTGCACGAATTTGAAAAGGATGGCAACATTAGCGGAAATATTTATGCTGCACTAAAAGATGGCAAACTTCAAGGTGACTGGAGCTCAACAAAAACCGATACCAGCTACACTATCCTGCTAAACTCCAAAGCCAATAAAAATGTTAAACCGGAAGTAATTTTACCGATTTCGCCCAATAGCCTGGCCGGAAAATATAGTTATCAGTATGGAGAAAATGGCTATCAGGGAAGCATTATCATTAAAAAATTAAGTGGTAACACTTATTCTTATGATATTGGCTCGGTTACGCATGCCCCGGGTAGAAATATTGCTGACGCATCAGGAAAGGCTGTTTTAAAAAACAATCAGTTTTTAATTGAAATTAATAAATCATGCAGATTTATTGTTAAGTTTTATAATGACTTCTTAACCATTACCGAAGGGCGGCCAGACCAATTAAATGATTGCCAATTTGGACATAATGCAACCTTAGAGGGTACTTACCTCAAAATAAAATAAGCTTAATTGATTAATACAAAAGCCGAAGTCATACACTTCGGCTTTCTTATTAAATCCTAATTTTCAAAAATAGTCAGACTTTCGGCTGGCTACAAGCTACAAAGCAACTTCATCTCTTTTTCTGATCTTCAGAATTATAAACATGACCAGCAGAGATAAAATAATCATAATTAAATAACTGTAGCTCAGGTTACGTTCATCCTTAGCAGGCACTAAATTCACAATTCCATAGCTTAAAAACGATACAATCACGTAGGTAATTCCGCCAGTAAGCCCGCCCGCTATTCCGGCATTTTTCGGGAATTTACTTAAACAGAAAGTAAAGTAGTTGTTAAAAGTAAAACCTGCGCAAACATGAATAATAAAGGCAAAAAAGATTAATGAGTATAAATTGCTTATAAAACTCAGGCTTATAATCATCACAATTACAAAAACAAGCTGCATTACAGAATTAATAGCCAATCTTTTAAAAAAAGGACGGTTAATAGTCGCTTTACCAATAAAACCGCCAACCATCCAGGCAAAACCTAAAACCAGCGAACTGTAACCGGCAATAACCGGCGACAGGTGCAAATGATGTTCGATGATAAATGGGCCAGTCATATTATAAACCATAACCATACAATAAGCCAAACCCAGCATTACAATACCTAAAGTAAAACTGGTGGTTTTAATCATTTGAGCATAAATACCAGCAATTTTTTTAATGTGAAAATCAGTGTAATGCTTAAGCGTTTCTCCACTAAAAACTAACTCCAGCACGGCAAACACCAGCGCAAAGCCTGCCAAAAAGTAAAAATTAGATTCCCAGCCGAAAGCAGCCTGCAAATATCCGCCAATAAATGGAGCAATAATTGGCCCGGTAGACCAGATAATCGAAAATAAACTCAAATAATGTTTAAGGGTATCTCCTTCAAAAAGATCGACAAAATAAGCTCTTTTAGCCACTACAATGGCTCCAACGGTAAAACCGTGAATAATTCTCATTAAATAAATCAGGTAAATATTATGTGTACTTGCAATAATTAAACTGGCTGCTGCAAAAATCAGCAAAGAGTACAAACCAATTTTATATCGCCCGAAGCTATCCAGCACGCTGCCTATAAAAAGTTGTGAAACGCCGTAACTGATTAAAAAAAGACTCAAGGTAAGTTGCACCTGAATACTCGAAATATTCATAACCCCGGCCATTGTTGGCAGGGACGGGATGTAAATATCTGTTGCGAAGCCTGATAGTGGAATTAATGCAAAAGCCAGAAGTGTTGCTATGCCCTGATGACTTTCTTTTATGTTTTTTGTTTTAGTAGCTGTTCTCATATCCCTCAATAATTATTATTTAATAGCATTAATCAAACTTAAAAAATTGATTATTCTATATCTGAGTGGCAAAATTAGGCTTTTAACAGAATATAGAGTTATGCGAATCAAAGAATCAATTATTCCATTGAAAGTAATCTCGAATTTTACTTTAATCTAATAATTCAGGTAATTCATCGGGGTTTCTGCTCTATAAGAACTGTAGAGCCCCATTTTTTTATGTAATGAAATTTATGCCCATCATTAGAAACTTTTAGAACATATTTTTTTAAGTTTGGAGAATACAACAACCAAACTAACGATGTTCGAAAAGCTATTCAGAAAGAAATCTATTTCCAAAATATTACAGGATGCAGCAAAAGGCTATGGCGATCATGAAAGTTCACTTCATAAAACACTCGGTGTCCGCGATTTAACGGCTTTTGGTATTGCAGCAATTATTGGGGCAGGTATTTTTAGTACGATTGGTAAAGCCAGTGCAGACGGTGGTCCGGCAGTTATCTTTCTTTTTATTTTTACGGCCGTTGCCTGTAGCTTCGCGGCTTTTGCATATGCAGAATTTGCATCCATGGTACCGGTTTCGGGTAGCGCCTACACTTATTCTTATGTTGCTTTTGGTGAATTGGTGGCCTGGATTATCGGTTGGTCGCTCATTATGGAATATGCCATTGGAAATATAACCGTTGCCATTTCCTGGTCCGATTACTTTACCGGGCTCCTCTCCTCCATTCGAATACCGGCATGGGGAATAGACGGAATTAATCTTCCGGGCTGGATGACCATGGATTATCTAAGTGCATTTAACGGACATAAACATGCTGAAGCGCTTATAAATGCGGGTAAAAGCATTAACAGTCTGGATGCCGTAACAGCAGCAGCAAACAGTGCATGGCTTTCGGCTCCAAAAATTGGTAGTTTTCACATCGTAGCCGATCTTCCTGCCTTAGCCATTATCATATTTATTACCTGGTTGGTTTATCGTGGTATGAAAGAAAGTCGCAATGCCAGCAATGCCATGGTTGTAGTTAAACTGGCCGTTATCCTTTTAGTTTTAGCTGTTGGTGTCTTCTACGTCGATACTAAAAACTGGAATCCTTTTGCCCCGAATGGCGTTTCGGGTGTATTAAAAGGTGTCTCTGCAGTATTTTTTGCCTACATCGGTTTCGATGCCATTTCTACAACAGCTGAAGAATGTAAAAACCCTCAACGTGATTTACCCCGCGGAATGATGTGGGCAATTATCATTTGTACCATACTTTATGTGGCCATAGCGCTTGTTTTAACCGGAATTGTAAAATCAAACACACTAGCCGTTGGCGATCCGCTAGCTTTTGTTTTTGATCAGATTGACCTGAAATTAATGAGTGGAATTATTGCTGTAAGTGCAGTATTTGCAATGGCAAGTGTTCTTTTGGTGTTCCAAATGGGGCAGCCACGTATTTGGATGAGCATGAGCCGTGATGGTTTATTGCCAAAATCGTTCTCCAAAATTCATCCAAAATATAAAACACCCTCTTTTGCAACCATTGTGGTTGGTTTTGTAGTTGCGGTACCGTCTTTATTTATGAACCTGACCATCGTAACCGACCTTTGTTCTATAGGCACCTTATTTGCCTTTGTGCTGGTTTGTGCAGGTGTTTTAGTTTTACAAAACAGACCTGATGTACAAAGAGGAAAATTTAAAATTCCTTATGTAAACAGTAAATACATTATCCCGGTAGTCTTTATCGCCTGCATTGTTTTCGCTTTTACAAAATACAATAAAGAAACAAAAGCTTTCGTTTTTAACAGCCCTAAAACCATTGAAACCATCTCCTTCGTAACCTCATTAAATGGAGAGGAACTTAAAATTGTGAAGGAGGAGATTGTTAAAAATGCGGCTCCACAAATTATCCTGACAGAGAAAGTAGATGCTGAATCTTATTTAAGCAGCCTGCCTGCTGATCGTTATGAGCAATTTATCTCCGCCTCTAAAGTTTCAATGGATAAGAAATATGAAAACGGCTGGAGCTTATTTAAACATAAAATTCCGATGTGGATCTTTTTGATTATTTGTGTGTTTATTGCTTATTTCAGCATTACTAAAAACCTTTCCCTGATTCCGGTGCTTGGTTTAGTAAGTTGTTTGTACATGATGTGTGAACTTGGAATTTCTAACTGGATCGGTTTTAGCATCTGGTTGATTATAGGCCTTGTAATTTACTTTATGTATGGTTATAAGCATAGCAAACTGGCAAAGGCTGAAGACTAATTAAGCATTATCAAAGATCGGAGATAAATTTCATTCTCTATAAAAAAACTCCTCAGCACTTGTCGTACTGAGGAGTTTTTCATTTATATCTAAATCTTGTTATGAAGACTTTTTCTTAAACATCAGAACGGTTAAAATAACTAATCCTAATGCAGAAAGAATAAGATAATATTCGCTATGCTGCAAACCATTAACCTTTGCTACCGGACCTGCAATAAATAACACTATTGCCAGTATAATTAAGCTATTTCTTGCCATTATACAGGAAGCCTGTTTAACTCAATATCATCAGGTGTTACAAAAATTAGCGGTACTTTTTCTACATCTACATAACTGCTATCTAAACCAAAACTTCGTTCTTCAGATAAACTTAATTTCTTAAGGATAAAGTAGTAATCCATGATGGTACGCTCGTAGAAACTCAATTTGGTAAACTTAGAAAGATGTTTTTCTAAAAGAACAAATCTAAAGTCACCGGCAATTTTATGTTTGTTTAACGATGTATATTGACTTGTGATGTCCACTTCGCCATTTTTCACCAGTTCTTCTACCACTTTACGGTATAAAAGATTTACCCTTTGCTCTATCCTGAAACCCAGTTTAAAATCAATACGGATTAATTTACCCGGAATTAAAAATTCAACTTTATAATCTAAAGTATATGGTTCGTCCATTACATCTACGTGCACCAGCCAATACACATCTGCACGTTTGGGCTCTTTTTGAATAATAGAGTAAATAATTTTAGATTCTATTTCAGTTTTAAAGTTAGCGCTGGTTAAATAAACCAACTGAGAAGAATATTTTGGAACCGTTTCATCATTACTTAATTCACTAATAATCTCATAATAATCCTCAATTTCGACATATTTTACAAAGCGGTTTTTAATTTTTCGAGCAACAAACCAACTCCACATAATGGTAAATAATAAGGAGCCGATTAATACCGTTACCCAACCACCATGTACAAATTTAGTTAGGTTACTGACCAAAAATGTACCCTCAATAATGATATAGGTTAAAAAGAATATTAAAATTGAATACTTTGGAAAACGCCGGCTTCTGAGATAAAAACTTACCAAAATAGTCGTCATCAACATGGCAATGGTAATTGATAAACCATACGCAGCATCCATTCGTTCCGATTCTCTGAACAGTAAAACAATACCGCAACATCCAATCCATAACATCCAGTTAATGGAAGGCACATATAATTGTCCTTTTGAAACTGTTGGATAAATAATTTTGATTTTAGGCCAAAGGTTTAAACGAACAGCCTCTGATATTAAAGTAAATGAACCACTAATTAGGGCCTGACTGGCAATAATTGCGGCCATGGTAGCCAAAATAACCATCGCAATCTGGTATTGCTCCGGAATAATTTGAAAGAATGGATTCATTTTCGCACCAGGCACAAAGCTGTTTGAATTTTGCAAAATCCATACACCTTGTCCTAAATAATTAAGAATCAATGTTAATTTAACAAAAACCCAGCTGATGCGGATGTTGTTTCTACCGCAGTGACCCAAGTCCGAATAAAGAGCTTCAGCTCCCGTTGTACATAAAAATACACCACCTAAAATATAAAAAGCATTATGATTGGTAACTAACAGATGTACCGCATAGTATGGATTAAGTGCTTTTAAAATGCTTAAATCTTTGACAATAAACATTAAACCAAGCAGCCCCAAAACTGCGAACCAAATAAACATTACCGGCCCGAAAAGCTTTCCAACCAGATTGGTTCCGAATTGCTGGATAATAAATAATACCGTTAAAATGCTTAATACAATTGGAATAACCGGCACATCAAATTTATTGGTCAAACCTTCAATTGCAGAGGTTACCGTAATACTTGGCGTAATAATACCATCAGCAAGTAGCGCACAACCACCAACAATTGCCGGAATTACGAGCCATTTTGCCTTTTTGCGTACTAAAGAAAAAAGAGAGAAAATTCCACCCTCCCCTTTATTATCCGCTCTTAAAGTAATAATTACGTATTTTATGGTTGTTTGTAAGGTTAATGTCCAGATGATGCAGGAAAGAACACCTAATACAACATCCGGCGTAATTGCCCCTGGACTTGCAACAACACCGCCATGTACACCCAAAATAATTTTGAAGATGGCATTCAGCGTATATAAGGGAGAAGTACCGATATCTCCGAATACGATTCCTAAACTAATCAGAACCCCACCGGCGGTTAATGCATTTACATTTTTATGATTTGACACTTTAATATTTTTTAGTGCGGCAAAAGTAAACTAACTATAACAATTTAACAACCAATTTATTGTGTATTTTTAACACAAAGAAATACATTTTTTTATGTTAAAATGTGTTAAATTGTGGCTTTTAAACAAAATGTTTAATTTCTTTGTTTTAAATTAATACATTTGCTATATAAATTTGATGAAACTCAGTACTAAGATAACGCTTCTCCTAAAACTTGCATGCACATTGTGTATTGTACTGTTATGCAGCGTAAATTCTTGGGCACAAACGGACAGTTTAAAAATTGGTTTAAAGCCAAGGACTAAAAAGGTTAGCCGCGTTCCGGAAATCAAAGCAAACATACAACCTTACAAACCTTCATTTCTTTCTATAGGAGGAGCCGGTATGTTTAATACCTATTCCAATACAACAAAACCTGCTGGCGTAACCGTAAATAAAGACAAGCTTTTAACCATTGTTAAAATTTATCCTAACCCGGTTGAAGATCAACTGAACATTATTTTATCTTTAGGTAAAGATACTCAGGTAAGCATTAAAATAATGGATTTGTTAGGAAACGAAGTTGTAACCTTATCTAATGAACGCTTAAGCGCCGGAGAAATTACCAAATCTTTCACCATTCCAAGCCGCTTAAATGCCGGAATTTACTTTTTAAGAGTAATTGCAGGCTCAGAAAGCCAGGTAAAAAGAATATCTGTTTTATAACACCATTTTCTTTTCTATTTTTGAACAGGACAGCTAATCTGTTCCTTATAATTGTCAATTTTTAAATTCGCCTGCATTTCTATTTCAAACGGTGCAGGTTCTTTACAATAATACGAATGAAAATTATAGCCATTGGCCGAAATTATGCTGAGCATGCCAAAGAGTTAAATAATCCTGTTCCCACTACCCCGGTTATATTTTTAAAACCCGACACGGCAATATTAAAAGACAATAAACCTTTTTACATTCCTGATTTTTCTGACGATGTTCATTATGAACTGGAAGTTGTTTTAAAAGTTTGTAAAGAAGGAAAACACATTGCAGAAAAGTTCGCATCAAATTATTATGATGAAATTGGTTTAGGTGTAGATTTTACTGCCCGTGATATTCAGACTAAACATAAAGAAAAAGGATTACCCTGGGAACTTGCCAAAGCATTTGATAACTCTGCTCCGGTTAGTATTTTTATTCCAAAAAGTGATTTTGAAAACCTTTACGATTTAAACTTTGAGTTAAAAGTAAATAACGAAACCAGACAAAAGGGTTACACTAAAGATCTTTTGTTCTCGTTTGAGAAGATAATCAGTTTCGTTTCGCAATACATTACCTTAAAAAAAGGCGATTTAATTTTTACGGGTACGCCTGAAGGTGTAGGCAAAGTAAATAAAGGTGATAAACTGGAAGCCTGGTTAGAAGGTAAACAACTCTTAAATTTTGATGTGAAGTAAAGCATGTGTAAAAGACCATTCAATTTTAAAATCTACATCTCCCTTTTCGTTTTAAATATTTTAATTACCCCACTAACAAAAGCACAGCAAATATTTAGCACCAATAAATATCCCATCACAGATTTCAGACAGCCTTTGGATATCACACCTCCTGCACTTGCGGGCTCTTTCGGTGAAATCAGGGGGAACCATTTTCATTCGGGAATAGATTTCAGAACAAATCAACGCGAAGGTTATCCGGTTTATGCAGTTGCAGATGGCTACATATCAAGGCTCCGCGTGCAAAATAGTGGTTTCGGGCAGGCAATTTATATCAATCATCCAAACGGATTTACCACAGTTTACGGTCACTTGCAACGTTTTGCACCTAAAATTGCAACGATTGTAAAAAACCTCGAATACGAGAAAAAATCTTTTGAAATAGACGAATTTCCTGATGCCACATTAATTCCGGTACACAAAGGAGATATTATTGCCTGGTCTGGCAATCGTGGCAGTTCCGGCGGACCGCATTTACACTTCGAAATCAGAGATACCAAAACCGAAGAAACCATAAATCCTCAGTTTTTCGGCATCAATATTCCGGATAATATTCCTCCGGTCATCCATGGTTTATATGTTTACCGTCTTAATGGCAAATCTTTTAGCGAGTTTACACCAAAAGAAGCTATTGCCATTAGCGGAGCAAATGGCGTTTATAAAACATCTGCCCCGTTAAATTTAAGTGGTGAGGTTGGCTTTGGTGTAGTTACTACCGACAAACACAATGGTTTATCAGGTATTAATGGCGTCTATTCTATTCAACTGGAAGTAAATGGCAAAATGGTTTATACTTCTGCTTTAGAACGTTTTGCATTTGAAGATAGTAAGGCCATAAATTCGCATACTGATTATCCTACCTATTTAAATACCAAAAGAAGTATTCAGAAAAGTTTTGTTGACCCCGGAAACCCGCTAAAAATATACAGCAACCTGGTAAATAACGGACGGATTAATTTTACAGATGGTGCTGTACATCAGCTTCGCTATGTGATTACAGATTCAAAAGGGAACGCATCTGTATTATCTTTTGCGGTTAACGCCGGTAATGCTGCAGTACTTTCTCCAGCTGAAACAAAAGGAACTATTTTTCCGTATAACAAAGTAAATGAGTTTAATACAGAGAGCATTAAGGTGCTGTTACCAAAAGGAACTTTATACAATGATTTAAATTTCATTTATAAACTTTTGCCTAAACCAACGGTCAATGCCTGGTCGGCTATGCACCAGATACAAAATACCTATACCCCCCTTCATGTGGGTTTTGAACTGTGGATTAAAGCCGATAATTTACCGGAAAACATGAGGAATAAAGCTTTAATCGTAAATGCAAACCGTTCTGCTCAAGGTGGTTATTATGAAAATGGTTATGTAAAAGCCAATCCTAAAAGTTTTGGTGCTTTCTTTATTTCTGTCGACAGCATTGCACCAAATATTACACCCGTTAATATTGCCGATGGAAAAAACATGGCCAGCCTTTCTAAAATGACCTTTAAAATCAGCGATAACCTTTCGGGGATTAAAAGTTTTAACGGTTATATAGATGGCAAATGGGTATTAATGGAATTTGATACAAAATCAGCAACGCTGTGGCACAGCTTTGATGAAAGAACAGCCAAGGGGAAACATACTTTCGAATTGGTTGTTGCGGATATGAAGGATAATGTAAAGCGATATTCAATTTCCTTTTTTAAGTAAAATTATTCCAATTAATTGTTGATTTGCTTACGGTTAGCCATAGGTATTGGTAACTTAGCCTGGCAATAAACATGGTGAAATAAATTAATTATAAATAAAATGGCAGAGTTAAAAGAAGGTGATCAGGCACCAGCTATCACAGCAAAAGACCAAAATGGAAATTCTATTTCTTTAAGTGATTACAAAGGTAAAACTGTTATACTTTATTTTTACCCAAAGGATGATACCCCCGGCTGTACAGCCGAAGCCTGCGATTTCAGGGATAACTACCAGGGCCTGACGGCTAAAGGCATTATTGTTTTGGGGGTGAGTGTTGATGATGAAAAATCACATCAGAAATTTGTAACCAAACATAATTTACCCTTTACCCTGCTTGCAGATGCTGACCAGAAAATCGTAAATGACTACGGGGTTTGGGCAGAAAAAAATATGTACGGCAAAAAATATATGGGTACCGTAAGAACTACTTTTGTGATTGATGGAGCAGGTAAAATAGCACATATTATTAAAAAAGTAGATACAAAAAACTCAACACAGCAAGTACTCGATTTAATCAATAACTAATTATGATATAGCAGGTAAAATATTACCTTTGTTATATAACAACAACCGCTTATTTTAATGAAACATACAATTAAAGAATTAGAAGATATTGCTTCGCAGATAAGACGAGATATTGTAAGAATGGTTCACGGATGTCAATCTGGCCACCCGGGTGGTTCATTAGGCTGCACAGACTTTTTTACAGCATTATATTTCGAAGTTTTAAACCACAAAAAAGAGTTTACAATGGACGGTATTGGTGAGGATTTATTCTTCCTTTCAAACGGCCACATTTCTCCGGTTTGGTACAGTACTTTAGCCCATGCAGGGTATTTCGATAAATCTGAATTGGCTACTTTCCGTAAACTTGATTCAAGATTACAAGGTCACCCAACTACACACGAGCACCTTCCGGGAGTACGTGTTGCATCTGGTTCATTAGGTCAGGGCATGTCTGTAGCAATTGGAGCAGCTTTAACAAAAAGATTAAACGGCGATAATTCTTATGTGTTTACTTTACATGGTGATGGAGAGTTACAGGAAGGCCAAAACTGGGAAGCAGCTATGTTTGCCCCTTTCCATAAATTAGACCATCTGATTTGCACTGTTGATTATAACGGTCAGCAAATTGACGGGCCAACAGATAAAGTTCTTTCTTTAGATAGTTTGCAAGCTAAATTTGAAGCTTTCGGATGGCATGTAATTAATACCGATGGTAACGATATGCAAGCCATTGTAGAAGGTTTACATTATGCTAAAACGTTAACAGGAAAAGGTAAACCAATCTTAAATTTAATGAGTACTCAAATGGGTGCTGGTGTAGATTATATGATGGGATCGCACAAATGGCATGGTACCGCTCCAAATGATGAGCAATTGGCTGCCGCTTTAGCGCAATTACCAGAAACTTTGGGAGATTACTAAAATCTTCCTTTACACCTTTGGCAAAATTAAAATAACATTTCACACTAACAAATAAAGTCCCATCAGGGATTTGGTTTATGAAAACCTGCGAAGCAAGCTTGAACGCAGTTAAATAAAAAATATAAAACATCGTGAAAAAATATACATACACAGAGAAAAAAGATACACGTTCTGGTTTTGGAGCTGGCTTACATGAAGCTGGAAAGAAAAACGAAAATGTTGTGGCTTTATGTGCCGACTTGGTTGGTTCATTAAAAATGGATGCTTTTATTAAAGATTTCCCTGAGCGTTTTACTCAGGTTGGTATTGCTGAAGCAAACATGATCGGTATAGCAGCAGGTATGACAATTGGCGGTAAAATTCCTTTCACAGGTACTTTTGCTAACTTCTCTACAGGTCGTGTTTACGATCAGATTCGTCAGTCAGTAGCTTATTCAAATAAAAACGTTAAAATTTGTGCTTCACATGCTGGTTTAACTCTGGGTGAAGACGGTGCCACCCACCAAATTTTAGAAGATATAGGCTTAATGAAAATGTTACCGGGTATGGTGGTGATTAATCCTTGTGATTATAACCAGACTAAAGCCGCAACATTAGCCATTGCCGAATACGAAGGCCCTGTTTATTTACGTTTCGGTCGTCCGGTTATTCCTGTATTTACAGATCCTGATCAAAAATTTGAGATTGGTAAAGCATGGATGGTTAACGAAGGTACCGATGTAACCATTATTGCCACCGGCCACATGGTTTGGAAAGCAATTGAAGCTGGCGAAAAATTAGCAGAATTGGGTATAGATGCAGAAATTATAAATATCCACACCATTAAACCTTTGGATGAGGAAGCAATCTTAAAATCTGTTAAGAAAACCGGTTGTGTAGTCACTTGCGAAGAACATAACAAATTTGGTGGTTTAGGCGAAAGTGTTGCCCGTTTATTAACAACTGAATTACCAAGTCCACAAGAGTTTGTTGCAACCAATGATACTTTTGGCGAAAGCGGTACACCAGATCAGTTAATGGCTAAATATGGCTTAGATGCTGTAAACATTGTTGAAGCTGTACAAAAGGTAATCAGCAGAAAAAAATAATTATAAGAACAAACCGCTCAGACACAAAGCTTACGAAGCGATAATAAAGCTTTGCAAGTTTTGTGTCTTTGTAGTTATATAAAGCAAAGGCTTTAATGAAACAAGTTGAAGATTCAGAAATTCTTGCAATGTTTGCTGTCGAGAAAACTCGAAATGAAGCCTTTAACCTGCTTTTAAAAAAATATCAGCAAAAAATATACTGGCACATCAGGCGGTTGGTGCTCAATCATGATGATTGTGACGACCTGATACAGGAAGTATTTGTTAAAGTTTGGAAAAACCTGGATAAATTCAGAAGTGATTCCCAACTGTACACCTGGATTTACCGGATCGCGACAAACGAATCTATTACTTTTTTAAATAAGCAAAAGCAGCGAAACAATACGCCTTTAGATGAAGTATCATCTGAACTGGCAGATAATCTTGTCGCATCTTCTTATTTTAATGGAGATAAATTAGAGCTTAAACTTCAGAAAGCCATTTTAACCTTACCCGAAAAACAACGGATTATTTTCAATATGAAATATTTTGATGATATGAAATATGAAGAAATATCTGAAGTTTTAGGCACTTCAGTTGGAGCCTTAAAAGCATCATTTCACATTGCTGCAAAAAAAATTGAAGCAATTATCACAAATGATGAAATAGACTATTAAACCTTTTGATCTGAATTGTATCATATATCTGTGATGAATGAAAATATAGAAAATAACGATTGGATTAATGAAGCCCCTGCCCTGGCGGCAATGAGCAGGCGTAATCCTTTTTGTGTTCCTGATGGATATTTCGATAATTTCGGTGAAACGATTTTTTCATCCATTTTTGTGGATGGATTAAAGCAAAAAACAGATGTAAATGCCTTTAAAGTTCCGCAAAATTATTTTGAAGAACTAACAGAACGTATTGAAACCAAAATTGCATTGGCCGCAATGCCTAAAGCAGAAAGCACATTCGGAGTACCTGAAAATTATTTTGATACCTTACAAAGTAGAATTGCCGGCAAAATTGAAGCTTCAGAACCGAAAAAAGAAGCTAAAGTGGTTTCCCTTTGGAGCAGAAATTTAGTTAAATATGCAAGCGCAGCCTGTTTTCTTTTAATCTCTTCTTTTGGGTTTTATCTTTACCAAAATCAGGGAAGTTCTGCAAATCAGATTCAATCTGCAGAGTTTGCTAATGAACAAATGCTTTATGATATTGATGAAAGTACCATCATCGATCATTTAGAAGCAGAAAATACCACAAAACCAGATACAAAAACTACTTCTGCGTCAGATACAGAAATGGAAAACTATATATTGAGCAATTTTTCTTCAAACGATTTAGCTCAGGAATTAAACAATTAATGACCATGAATCATCATGATTTTCAAATACAGTAAATAAATCATGATCATTTCATCATCGCTGAAAACAAATTTATACAGATGAAAAACTTATTTTTCGCCGGCTTACTATTCCTATTACCAACTTTACTTTGGGCGCAAAGACAAAAAGGAGAAGAAATAGAATCACTTAAAATAGCTTATTTTACTCAAAAGCTTGATTTATCTCCAGATGAAGCCAAGGTATTCTGGCCAATTTATAATGAAATGCAAAGAGAACAAAATGACTTGCGTAAAGAACGCATGCAAAAAATGATCTCTTTCAGAAAAGTAACAGAAATCGATAATTTAAGCGATTCACAAATCCAAAGTTTAATTACCAGCGAATTTGATTTTAAACAAAGGGACCTTAATCTCGATAAAAAATACTACGCCAAAATGAAATCTGTTTTACCTATAAAAATTATCGGCAAATATTACAGAGCGCAGGAAGGCTTTAAGCGGGAGTTGCTTAACAGATATAAAGGCGGCAAGCCTGGAAATTAAAAACAAAAAGCCTGCATCATTTCCGTACTTTTGTGCCATGCTTACACAACGTCAGTTGTTTTTACAACATAATGCACAAACATCACCCGAGCCTCTTTTATTGGAATTTGTAAAAGCCAAAGGCTTATACATTTACGATCAGGAAGGCAAAAAATATATGGATCTTATCGCCGGCATTGGCGTAAGCAATGTTGGTCACTGCCACCCCTCGGTAGTAAAGGCCATTCAACAACAAGCCGAAACCTATATGCACTTAATGGTGTATGGCGAATATGTTCAAAATCCACAGGTAAATTTTGCAAAAGCACTAGCCGATGTTTTACCCGGAAACCTGAGTTGTACTTATTTTGTAAATTCCGGCGCCGAAGCCGTAGAAGGGGCCATGAAACTGGCTAAACGTTATACTGGCCGAAAGGGTTTTATAGCTTGTAAAAATGCTTATCATGGCAGTACACAAGGTGCTGAAAGTTTAATGGAGAGCGATTTTTATTCTTCAGGTTACGGCCCTTTCCTGCCCAATGTGAGTTTTATTAATTTCAATAAATCAGACGATTTAAGTTTGATCACTACCGAAACTGCAGCTGTATTTATCGAACCTATTCAGGGTGAAGCCGGAATTCGTGTTGGAGATACAGCTTATTTTGATGCACTCAGAAAAAAATGTACAGAAACCGGAACGCTGCTGGTTTTCGACGAAATACAAAGTGGCTTCGGTCGCACAGGTAAAATGTTTGCTTTTGAACATTTCAATATTGTTCCCGATATTTTATTGCTTGCTAAAAGCATTGGTGGCGGTATGCCCATTGGCGCATTTATTTCTTCAGCCGAAATTATGTCGGTGCTCTCTAATAATCCTATTTTAGGTCATATGACAACTTTTGGAGGTCATCCGGTTTGTTGCGCTGCAGGTTTAGCTACGCTGAATGCATTGACAAACGATCAGATTGTTGCCGGGGTTGAAGAAAAAGGACAGCTTTTTAAAAGTTTGTTAAAACATCCTGCAATTAAAGAAGTGAGAGGAAAAGGCCTGATGCTTGCAGCAGAATTCGAAAATTTTGAAATTAACAAAAAAATCATTGATGCCTGTATTGCTGATGGTATTATAAGCGATTGGTTTTTACACTGCAGCAATTCTATGCGGATTGCCCCCCCTCTTATTATCACCAAAGAAGAAATTACCGAAGCCTGTACTATAATTTTGAAAAACATTAACTTAGTTGCTGGCGATTCCAGTAATTAGTTATGGGCAAACATGGAAAAACCACTCATCAAAAACTGCTGATAAATGAACGTTTTAATTGTTGAAGATGAAAAAAGCCTTGCGCTTGAAATGGATGAATTTTTAAGCAATGAAGGATTTATTGTAGAACATGCCTGGAAAAAAGCATCGGCTGAAGAAAAGATTTTCGTAAACAACTACGATTTCATCCTGCTGGATTTAGGTTTACCGGATGGCGATGGCTTTGATGTTTTAAAGCAACTCAAAACATTAAAAGATCGTGATGATGCCGTTATTATTTTAACAGCCAGAAGTGCCGTAGACGACCGTATTAAAGGTTTGGATGAAGGTGCAGATGATTATTTGCCAAAACCATTTTCTTTAAACGAATTACTGGCCCGCATGCATGCCATCATCCGCAGAAAACATAAATTGGAAAAGAATGAGATTAATATTCATAATTTCCTTTTAAATATCCAAAACAGAACAGTTTCTTTTGGGGATGAACGATTAAATTTAACCAAAAAAGAGTTCGAGATTTTTAATTACCTGGTGCTGAATAAAAACCGGGTGGTATCCAGAATGAGTCTTACAGAACATGTTTGGGGAGATATTTTAGAGGTAAATTCCGATTCAAACTTTGTAGATGTCCATGTAAAAAACCTTCGTAAAAAGCTTTCAGCTGTAAATCAAACCGATTGGTTTGAAACCGTTAGAAGCATTGGTTATCGCATTAACTGCTAAAAACAGCATAAATTCAAGGTATAAAGACAAAAATGAAATTACAGGTTAAGTTTTCTTTATATAATGCAGTGACCAAAATTGCCATTATCCTGGTTTTAGGGGCAATTATTTTATTTTCACTCGACAAACTTGCCTACAACCAACTCGATAACAGGCTAATCAAAAAGAAAGGAAAAATCATTGAAAACCTGAGCGATAATGAAATTGACAGCCTTTTAAATAATCAGCAATCCTTTACCGATTACAACATATTAAAGGAAGAATTCATCACTTTAACTGATATTCCTGATGACCAAAAAGACTCGGCACACGTAATTATTACCGAAGAGAGAGAAATTGAAGGCGATGTGGAATTCTACAGAATTTTAAATTATAAGTTTCTTTACCACACCAACTGGTACAATTTGGAAATTGGCGAAAGCATGACTTCCATGCAGTCTATTAAAAATGCCATTCGTTTCTACATGTTAATTGTGCTTATTGCGGCATTATTAATCACTTTGATAACGGATTATGCCTTTTCAAATTTTCTGCTAAAGCCCTTTTATTCAATCATTGATAAAAAAATCAATCTTGTCGATGATCCATTGCATTACAATTACGATAATATTCCAACAAATACTGACGATTTTAAAATTCTGGATAATAGTATTAACTCTTTAATGCGGAAGATAAATAACCTGTTTTTACTCGAAAAGCAGTTCATTGCAAATGTTTCTCATGAGTTGCTTACCCCTATTTCTATTTTAAGTACCCGGTTTGAGAACATGTTAAGTACTGCAAATATTCCAATTGAGCACGAAAACAAAATATTTGCTTCTTTAAAAACACTAAACCGGCTTAAAGTGATTATAAACAGCTTGTTATTAATCTCTAAAGTAGAAAATAATCAGTATTTAAAAACCGAAGAAATCGACATCAAACAGGAGCTTGCGGATATTTACGAAGATCTGGAAGACCGGATTACTGATAAAAAGATCAATTTTCATATTGCTTTACAGCATGATTTTAAATTCAAAGGAAATAAAGCCCTTATCCATACTTTACTTATGAATATCATTAATAATGGGATTAAGTATAATGTTGAAGGTGGTTCTATCCATATAAAAGGCGAAATGCAACAGGAAAAATTTATCCTGACGATAATGGATACCGGTTTAGGCATGAATAAAGAGGTACTTGACAATGCCTTTGACCGGTTTAAACGGGGCAATACAGAAGAGAATGGCTTTGGTCTTGGCCTTGCCATTGTTCAAAGTATAGCTAAATTCCATAAAATTGAAGTAGGCATTCAGTCAGAAGAAGGAAAAGGTACAGCCATCGTGTTAAGTTTTTAAAATGAAATTCGCCTGATCACCTGATCATTAACACATGGCCTCAAATTAGTACCTTTGTAGTTTATGTTGAATCCTTTTAAAATTAAATTCTTTTTCATCTGCTCCTTTTTAGCTTTTTCCATAACCGGATTAAAGGCTCAGAAAGTTGTGCAAATTCAGGATTCAGTACCTCAGCATATTTTTACCTTCAAAGAAATTGAAGTACTTGAGGATGATAAGGACCAATATTCATTTGAGGACGTAAAGAGTGAGTCTTTTAATCAAAAATTTATAGCAGGTACCAGCAGCACACCTCAAACTAAAAATCTGAATAAAACGTATTGGTTCAGGATTAAAATAAAAAGCAACGATTTAACTAAAAAACCTTTTCTGCTGGAGTTTTTTGATCAGACCATAGATCAGATAACCGCTTACATTCCACAAAGTGATCAAAGTTTTAAAGTAGAGGAATTGGGCGATTCAAATCCTTTTAACAAAAGACTGATTCATCATAAAAATTTCGAAATACCGCTTCAAAATGATGGAAAAACGTTACAAACCTATTATTTTAAGATTAAATCTTCTCAAATTTCTGATGTAATTATCGTATTGCGCAGTGCCGAATGGTTCATTTCCTATGCATTGGATGAATATTTCTATTTCGGTATTTTTTATGGGATGATATTGGTTTTCAGTTTCTATAACCTCATCATGTTTATCGCCATCAGGCAAAAACAATATTTATACTACGTATTGTACAATTTAAGTGTTGGCTTTTTTGAAATGAGTACAGATGGTATTGCCTATCAGTATTTATGGCCTAATGCGCCCGGCTGGAATCAGGTAGCGTATGCCTTTGCCCTCTGCGCAACCAGTATTTTTGCCTTGCTTTTTACCAGAGAATTATTGCTGGTTAAAATCAAAGCGCCAAAATTAAATCAACTTATTATTGCGGTTATTGTATGCCGGTTGATCTTCTTTATTTATTGTTACCTGTTTGATCAATCCCTGTTCAGTTATAAATTTATAGAAGCCATTCCACTTTCCGTTGCCTTTTTTACCGGAATTTACATCTATAAAAATGGTTATCAGCCTGCCCGTTTCTTTGTATTGGGCTACAGCTTCCTTTTTGCCGGCTTTACTTTAAAGTTTTTAATTATGCTGGGCATTAGCTGGCTAAATTTTGGTGTGGTCAGTTATTATAGCTTAAGCTTTTGCTTTGTTTTAGAAATGGTATTCCTTTCTTTTGCCATTGGTGATAAGGTGCGGATTTTAAAAAAGAAAAAGGATAGCGTTCAGCAGAAAATGATCAGGCAAATGGCTGTTAATGCAAAGCTGAAAGATACCTTAAACCAGGAGCTTGAAAGTAAGGTTGAAGAGCGTACACGCGAGGTTTACCATAAATCGTTGATTATCGAAAGCAAAAACCAGGCATTGGAAGAAGCGAATGCTTTATTACAGCATCAGGCAGAAGAAATTTCGAGGATGAATGTTTTGCTTGAACATGACAATGAGGAATTACAGACCAGCGTGGAAAAGGTATCCAGAGACAGGGTTATGTCTACTGAGGTAGATTTTGAAGAATTCAGCAAAATATACCCGGATAAAGAAAGTTGTTATGATTTTTTAGCAGCACTTAAATGGAGTAATGGTTACCATTGCCGCAAATGCAGCAACGATCATTATTTCAATGGACATATTTTGCATAGCCGCCGCTGCAGTAAATGTGGATACGAAGAATCGGTAACCACCTATACCATTTTTCATAACACAAGAATTCCGATTAATAAAGCCTTTTACATGATCTTCCTCATTTATTCATCTAAAGGAAAAATATCATCTCATAAACTTTCCGAATTACTTTCCATCAGACAAAGTACTTGCTGGACTTTTGGTTCCCGCATAAAAAAGGTAATGGATGACCGGAAGAAAACGTTAAAGAAATCAGCTAAAAATGGCTGGAGTCAGCTCGTAATCGAGTAATAACGACCTCATTTATCAGTCACAATGTTGTTGTTTTGCATATTTTTTATGCAGAATTGAACAGGTATTTAAGCGTATCAAAATCGTACAGCAAACCTTCGTAATTACAATGCTTAACACCTGATAATCAACGTTAAAACGCAGATTGCATCAACGGTATTAAAGCGTATCGATTTTATCACAACAAACTAACTATCAACAACTTACGATAAAATATTTATCCAAAAAGCTTGCATTTTAGATTAAATCGGTGTTAACTTTACTTCATATTAATTAACAAAAGCAAATTATGAGAAAAAAATTTACATTGCTTATGGTATGTATTCTATGCGGTATCTCTCTGAGTATGGCACAGAATGTAACTATAAAAGGCCTGGTAAAAGACCAGAAAGGTCTGCCCTTGCCGGGAGTTTCTGTAAAGGTAAAAGGAACTAACCAGGGCGCCTCTACACAAGATAATGGTTCTTATACCATTAGTGCTCCTAACAATGCGACACTAGAATTTTCATTCATTGGTTTTAAAACCCTTGAAGAAGTTGTAAATAACCGCAGCAGCATTAACGTAACCCTTTCTGATGATAACCAGCAGCTCAATGAGGTTGTGGTTATTGGTTATGGTACAACCACTAAAAAAGATTTAACAACCGCAGTCGTTTCTATTTCTTCAAAAGATATAGAAAATCAACCGGTAACCAATCCATTGCAAGCCATTCAGGGTAAAGCAGCGGGGGTGCAGGTTATTTCTCAATCAGGCAAACCAGGTTCTGGTGTATCGGTTAGCATTAGGGGGAATACTTCTATTACTGCTTCAAACAGCCCTTTATATGTAATTGATGGAGTAACATCCAGAAATGCTGACTTTTTAAATCCAGGCGATATTGAAACCTTAACCATTTTAAAAGATGCATCTGCTGCAGCCATTTATGGTTCGAGTGGTGCAAATGGTGTGGTTTTAATCACAACTAAAAAAGGAAGTTCTGATAAGATGAGAGTTGCATTTAATGCTTTTACGGGTTTTTCTAACTTATGGCAAAAAATCGATGTTTTAAATGCATCGCAATATAATGCCTTAATGAAAGACATGAATTATACTACATTTGGGAACCAGAATACAGACTGGCAGGACGTTACCTTCGGTACGGGAACACAAAACAACTATCAGGTTTCTTTATCCGGTGGTATTAAAGGTGGTCAATATTATTTCTCTACAGGTTATCAACAAGATAAAGGTACGGTTGCTCCGGCTGTTTTAGATAAATATACAGCCAACTTTAACGGTTCTCAAAACATTACAAGCTGGTTAAAATTAACCGGTACAGCTGCTTTTACCTATAGAAAATCAGTTGATGTTGGCGATAACAGCGGTGTTTCAGGTGGTGGAGTAATTCTATCCGCCCTTTCAACACCTCCAACAATTGGCATTTATAACGATTTAGGACAATATGCGGGTAACCCAAATCAGGGTGGTTGGGAGAACCCGATTGCATATGCATACCGCATGACTAACGGTACAAGAAATTTCCGCTTTCTAGGTTCGTTTGCTGCTCAGGTTAACTTTACTAAAGATTTATATTTAAAATCAAGTATTAGTACCAATTTAAATAGAAATGGCTACACAAGTTTTCTTGATCCGTTCATGTCTGAATACGGCAGAACTCAGCAAGGAAGGTTCCAAAGCAACAGAACTAAAGACAATGTTTGGCTAAATGAAAATATTTTAAACTACACCAAAAATGTAGGTAAAAATGCATTTACAGCAACTGGCGGTATGACGATTCAGGAGTCTGATTACAAATATTACACTTATGAGGATTCTAAATATTTAGATGCCAATAAAAATCTTTTACCGGCTGCAACTTCAATTTCACCAACATTACCTGCATTTGCACAGTGGTCTAAACGCTCATACCTAGCACGTGTTACCTATGCGTATGATGGAAAATATTTATTCAGTTCCAACTTCCGTGCGGATGGTTCATCGCGTTTTGCACCAGAAAAACGTTACGGATACTTCCCTTCCGCTTCGGTAGGGTGGCGTATTTCGGGTGAAAACTTTATGAAAGAAAGCAAAACCATTAATGATTTAAAAATCAGAGGTAGCTGGGGTAAAGTGGGTAACGACGAAGGTATTGGAGATTATGCTTACTTAGAGTTATACCAGCCAACTACACAAGGTTCTTATAACTTTATTCAATTGGCTAACCCTGATTTAACCTGGGAAAAAACAACTCAAACCAATATTGGTTTGGATTTAAGCATGTTCAATTCAAGAGTTACTTTTACAGCAGATGCGTATTTAAAGAAAACAAACGACTTGCTTTTAAATGTGCCTTTAGCGCTTAGTACAGGTTTTGATACGCAGGCGAGAAATGTAGGTTCAATGGAAAATAAAGGTTTGGAATTTGTTTTATCGACCAAAAACTTTGTTAAAAGTAAATTTACGTGGTCTACAGATTTAAACTTCTCATTAAACCGCAACAAGGTAACCAGTTTAGGTAATTCATTATCATCAATTGATTTTGGTGGAATTGATAGCCGTGATCAGGCCATCAGAGTACAGGTAGGACAACCTTTGGGTGCTTTTTATGGTTATGTTTATCAGGGTGTTAACCCACAAACGGGCGATGCTGTTTATGCAGATTTAAATAAAAATGGTAGCGTTGATGCCGATGACCGTACTTATATTGGAAATGCACAACCAAAATTCACTTATGGCATAAACAATAATTTAACCTACGGTTCTTTTGGTTTATCATTCTTTTTCCAGGGTGTACAGGGTAATGACATTTTTAATGCCTCAAGAATTGATTTAGAAGGTTTATATGATTCTAAAAATCAATCGACAGCCGTGTTAGACAGATGGACAACTCCTGGTCAGGTAACCAATATTCCAAAAGTGACCAAAGGAAATACAGATAACTCCCGTACATCAAGCAGATTTGTTGAAGATGGTTCTTACTTACGCTTAAAATCAGCAACATTATCTTACAATTTTGGTGCAAATACGCTTAAAAAACTGAACATGAGCAAAGTAACCATTTTTGCAACCGGTTATAACCTGTTAACGTTTACCAAGTATACAGGTTTCGATCCGGAGGTACAGCGTTATGATGCGAACAGCCCGTCAATGGGTATCGATTATGGAACCTATCCACAATCCAGAACATTTTTATTTGGTGTTAACGTAGGCTTTTAATTTTAAACAGAATGAAACTTAAAATATATTCAATAATCGCTGCCGGCACCATTACATTGGCGTTAAGCAGCTGTAAGAAAGACTTTTTAGATAAACAGCCAATCAGTCAGGTAACGCCCGATGTTGCTTTTGCCGATGCAGCAGCAGCAGAGAAATTAATCCAGGGTGTTTATGATGGTATGTATAACGATTTCCACATTATGGATTTCATGACAAATGGTGATGTAGTTGCCGACAACTGTTATGCAGGTGGTGATAACCCTAATAATATTCAGCTTGATTTGTTTACCGTAAGCAACACAAATGCCAATGTAAGCAGAGATTATACGGCTTTGTACAAGGACATTAAAAACTGTAACCTGGTGACAGATAATGTTCCTAAAATTGCAGATCCTAAACTGGATGTTAACGACAGACGTAAACAAATTTTAGCAGAAGCGAGAATTTTGCGTGCTTACCTTTATTTTAACATTGTGAGATTATGGGGTTCGGCTCCACTTGTAGTAAAAATTCCGGTAACCACCGAAGATTTATCTCCTTCTAAAGCTACTGCTGATCAGATTTACGCTCAAATTATTGCTGATTTAGAATATGGAGCAGCTAATGCCCGTACAACAGCGGCAACCAAAGGCATTATGACCAAAGGTGTGGCCAATGCTTTATTGGCTAAGGTGTATGCAACCAAAACAAATCCAGATTGGGCAAAAGTAATTACCTATGCCGATGCAGTAATTGGCGGTGGTTATTCTTTGGTATCTAATTATGATTTCCTATGGGATTCTCAGCATAAAAACAACTCAGAGGCCATTTGGGAAATGCAATACGATGGCTGGGGCGGTTTACATGGTAACTGGATGCCAAGTCAGCTTTTTGGAGCCGGCTGGAAAAAATTCAACACACCTACCAACGATTTAGTCAATGTTTTCAATGCAGAAAATGATGTTGTTCGTAAAAAATCGAGCATTTTAATTGATGGCATTGGATGGGACGATGATTATTGGAAAGATGCTGCAGTTTATCCCCATATCAATAAATACAGAGCTGACGATAAAACAGATACTTATCTTTTACGCCTTGCAGATATTATGCTTTTAAAAGCAGAAGCTTTAAACGAAGCCAGTGCAAGCGGGTGGTCATCAGCAAAAGATATTGTAAATACCATTCGTGGTCGTGTTAATTTAGGTGCAACACCAGCAACCGATCAGGCAAGTATGCGTTTGGCAATTGAAAAAGAACGCCGTTTAGAACTGGCGTTTGAAGGTCACCGCTGGTACGACCTGTTAAGAACAAACAGGGCGATTGCAGTTATGAACGCTCAAAAAGATGGAAACGGTAATGCTTTAAATTACAATGTAACAGCTGCAAAGCTTTTATTCCCGATTCCGCAAACCGAACTGGACAGAAATCCAAACCTTCGTTAATTACTCATCAATTTACAAAGGCGGCAATTGTCGCCTTTGTTTTATAAAAAATCCCTTATGATCCGAAAAACTCTTTTGTCACTCTTCACATTAGGTACCGTTATTGTTGCTCACGCTCAAGATAAAAACAAAGCTAGGTAACTGACACCGGAGGATTTAAAGTTCAAACCGGTGATCAGAAAATTAATTTCAATTACACAAATTAAAACCTGAGGATGAAAGGGATTAATAGTCCCTTCATCCTTTTATTGTAACAATCTATCGTTTATTAACCACAAATACATGAAATCAATTTATAGCGTAAGCCTAGCATTAGGTCTTTTAATTACATCCTGTGCTTCTAAAAAGACCGTAACCGGCGACATCGGAAATCCACAGACGGGTACAACGCCAGTTAAAACTGACGTTAGTTTCTGGCTCACCAAAGGCGATCAGTCTGCATTACTCCAAAAACAAAATATTGCCCTCAATTTTAGCGAGGCCACAAATAACAATCCAACAATAGAGGTAGATCCTAAAACAACTTTTCAAAGTATAGACGGTTTTGGTTTTACATTAACCGGAGGAAGTGCAAGTTTGATCAACGCCTTACCACCAACCGAAAAAGATAAATTATTAAATGAGCTTTTTGGTAAAACAGATGAAGCTATTGGTGTTAGCTATATCCGCTTAAGTATTGGTGCATCAGATTTAAGTGCCACTCCTTTTACTTACAATGACCTTGCAGATGGTGAAACGGATGAAAATCTGGTTAAATTTTCTCTTTCAAAAGAACAGGCAGATTTAATTCCGGTACTTAAAAAAATTGTTGCCATAAACCCGTCTATTAAGTTTTTGGGTTCGCCATGGACAGCCCCTACCTGGATGAAAACTAATAACAGTTTTATTGGCGGCAGTTTAAAAACAGTCTATTATCAAACTTATGCCAAATACCTGGTTAAATATATTCAGGCTATGAAAGCCGAAGGTATTATTATTGATGCCATTACCCCACAAAATGAACCGCTGCATCCCGGCAATAATCCAAGTATGTATATGGATGCACTAGCACAGGCTGATTTTATTAAAACTGCTTTAGGCCCTGTATTCAAATCATCAGGCATTGAAACTAAAATTATTGTTTACGATCACAATGCGGATAAACCTGAATACCCGATTACCATTTTAAATGATCCCGAAGCAAAGAAATATGTCAATGGTTCTGCTTTTCACTTATATGCAGGTAACATCTCTGCGCTTACCAAAGTACACGATGCGCACCCGGATAAAAACGTATACTTCACAGAGCAATGGGTTGGTGGTCCGGGTAATTTCCCTGAGGACTTAAAATGGCATGTATCGACTTTGATTATTGGGGCAACCCGCAACTGGAGTCGTACTGTATTGGAGTGGAATTTAGCTGCCGATGCAAATTATAATCCACATACCGATCAGGGTGGCTGTACCAGTTGTTTGGGTGCCATTACCATTGCGCCTGCCCTGAGCAGAAATGTAGCATATTACGTAATCGGGCATGCTTCAAAATTTGTGACACCCGGTTCAGTTCGTATTGGATCTAACCTAACCAATAACCTGCAAAATGTAGCTTTTAAAACCCCCGAAGGTAAAACCGTTTTAATTATTTGCAACAACAATAATAGTGATACAACCTTCAATATTAAATATAATGGAAAAAGTGTAACCTCTACTTTAGGTCAGGGAGCTGTTGCCACCTACGTTTGGTAAAAAAATCTAAGTTTAATTGTGAGTTAGCTCCGCATTTGCGGGGCTTTCTGTTTTTAAGGGGTTATCCGGGCTATAAAGTCAATCTTGGCAGGCACTTTGATAACATACCAATAATCAACACTATAGATCATGAAAAATATCCTTCCAATAATTGCAGTTACGACTGTATTGATGACATCCTGCCAAAGCAATACCACGAAAAACAATAAGTTAACAGATTCGACAACTACAAAAAGCGATGATGCAGCAAATGCCAGTGAGTGTTTTTTGTATGCTAAAAATAGAGATACTGCTACATTAAAGCTTAATACTACAGATACCCTGATTTCAGGAGATTTAAGCTACAACCTCTTCCAAAAAGATAAAAATACCGGTAAAATTGAAGGAATTGTTAAAGGCGATACACTAATTGCTGATTATACTTTCCAATCAGAAGGCATGCAATCCGTAAGACAAATTGTATGGTTAAAACAATCGGGCAAACTTGTTGAAGGTTTTGGCGATGTGGAAGAAGCGGATGGCAAAGTGAAGTTCAAAAACATCAGTAAGCTAAAATTTGGCAAGGCAATCGAATTTTCTAAAACCGATTGCAAATAAAAAAGGTTGTACCGTTTGGTACAACCTTTAAACTTATAAATTAAAATTATTTAATAGCTTCTTGTGCTGCTTCGCTCCACTCCTGGCTAACTTTTGAAACGTAGTCAGTATATTTTTGAATTTCTTCTGGTTTCAGTTTAGCCGCAAATGTTGTTGCCTTTTGAGACCAAACTTTATATTTTTCAGTCAAAGCCTGGATTTCAGTTGCATTTTTACTTTTTAATGCCGCAACATAATCATCTTTCAATTTATTAAAATCAGCAAGACTTTTATTAACTTCTTCGCTTGAAAAAGATGGTGCTTCAGTTCTTGTAGTTTCAGTCGTTTTAGTTACAACTTTAACTGTAGTATCGCCATTAGCCGAAACAGTTGAATCTGTTGTAGTTTCTGTTTTCTTAGTGCTGTCACAAGAAACTAAAGTCGTAGCAAGCAAGCCTATTGCTGCCACAGATAATATTACTTTTTTCATTTTTGTTTTATTGTTTGTAACACACAGTAAAATATTATGCCAAATTGTGAATTGTCATAAAAGACCATATCAGCAAGAGTTAACATAATAAAAACAGGACATATTACGAGTACTTTTTTCTACACCTGAGTAAAAAGTCTACAAAAAGATGGCATTAACCTTAAAAGTTTTCAAATTTTTCCCAAAAACCATCAACAGGCAATTTAGCGAAGATATTTACAGGTTCTTTTTTAACAGGGTGTATAAATTGTAACCGGCGTGCATGCAGGCAAATACTCCCTTTTCTGCTCCCGCGAGGGTAACCATATTTGTTATCACCAACAATTGGACAGCCCATTGATGATAATTGCACCCTGATTTGGTGAGAGCGCCCGGTTAAAGGATCAACTTCGATAAGGTAATAATCATTAAAAGGCGTAATTAAGCGATAAGATAATTCTGCCCGCTGGCTTCCAGGCACTTCTGAATTATAATAAGTTACCACATTTTTTTGCGGATTTTTAATCAGCCAGTGTACTAAAGTACCTGCTGGTTTTTCAGGTTTTTTTCTAACTACGGCCCAGTACGTTTTTTTTACTTCCCGGTTTTTAAATGCAGCGTTCATACGCTCCAGCGCCTTACTTGTTTTGGCAAATAAAATCACACCGCTAACCGGTCTGTCTAAACGATGAACAACACCCAAAAATGCACCGTTAGGTTTGTCGTATTTTTTTGCAATGTACTTTTTTACCTGTTCATCTAAAGGTTCATCACCCGTTTCATCAACCTGCACAATATCCCCTGCCCTTTTATTAATGGCTATCAAATGGTTATCTTCAAAAAGGATGTCTTGATCTGTAATTGGCATTATTTAGATTAAGAAGAAACTAATATTGTTCTTTTTCGTTCGGAAAATCGTTGGCTTTTACATCACGGATGTAAGATTGTGCCGCACCCAAAATTTCGTCATATAAATTAATGTACTGACGCAAAAAACGTGGTTTAAATCCTTTGGTTAATCCAATCATATCATTAACAACCAAAACCTGTCCATCACAATGC
This sequence comes from Pedobacter punctiformis, assembly GCF_027213715.1. GTDB lineage: Bacteria > Bacteroidota > Bacteroidia > Sphingobacteriales > Sphingobacteriaceae > Pedobacter > Pedobacter punctiformis. The sequence goes on along the minus strand of NZ_JAPWGM010000006.1, from coordinate 258,631 downwards.
GGACCTGCACCAATACCAATTGTTGGAATCAGTAAACTTTCTGATACTTCTTTACCCAGCGCTGCTGGAATTTTTTCTAAAACAACAGCGAAACAACCAGCATTTTGTAAAGCAATAATATCTGTTTTAAGTTTATTTGCTTCTTCTTCTTCTTTAGCACGTACGGTATACGTTCCAAATTTATAAATAGATTGTGGCGTTAAACCCAAGTGGCCCATTACCGGAATACCTGCAGTAATAATGCGCTGTACCGATTCAATAATTTCTTCTCCACCTTCCAATTTTACACCATGGGCGCCAGATTCTTTCATAATACGGATTGCCGAATTTAAAGCTTCTTTCGAATTGCCCTGATAAGAACCAAAAGGTAAATCTACCACTACAAAAGCACGTTTAACTGCCCTGATTACCGATGCAGCATGATAAATCATTTGATCCAGCGTAATTGGAAGAGTTGTTTCATGACCAGCCATTACATTTGAGGCAGAATCGCCAACCAACAAAACATCAAGCCCGGCATCATCCAAAATCGTTGCCATTGAATAATCGTAAGCCGTAAGCATAGATATTTTTTCTCCACGCTGTTTCATTTCTTGCAAAATATGCGTGGTAATGCGTTTTATTTCTTTATGTACCGACATCTGTTTTGTTTTATGCTGTCAAAAGTATTATATTTTTCTTTAAAAAGGTGTATCGTAAAACGTATATGACAAAAGCCTTATTTTAGGTTACTAAATATAAAAATATAAGTCGCCCCACTGTATAAGAAATCACTTTTAGAGCAAAATAGCGATCATCATCATCTTATATCTATTTCATTTTTCTCTTTACATTACCGATCTTTAATCCTATCTTTGTACCCCGAAATGGAAGGGATATATTCATCATTTTTTGCCCCCTGCAAAAACGGCTTTATTGCCGACAGCCATTCTTTTTTCAACTCTTTTTTAATCAAAAATCCATATTGTAATTAACATGACCAACTACACCAAGTTACCTGCGATTTTATTACTGGCCGACGGCACTGTTTTTTACGGCAAAGCTGCCGGAAAAATTGGTACCACAACCGGCGAAATCTGTTTTAATACCGGGATGACAGGTTACCAGGAAATTTTTACCGATCCAAGTTATTTTGGACAGATAATGGTTACCACCAATTCTCATATTGGTAATTATGGTATCCATAAAGATGAAATCGAATCTGGCTCGATAAAAATTGCAGGTTTAGTTTGTAAAAACTATAACATTGTTTATAGCCGTAAGCAAGCGACAGAATCTATTCAGGATTATTTTCAAAATGATAATCTTGTTGCGATTTCTGACATTGATACCAGAGCATTAGTTCGTCACATCAGAGATAAAGGAGCAATGAATGCCATCATTTCTTCAGAAATTACAGATTTGGACGAATTAAAAAATAAACTTGCTGAAGTACCATCGATGGAAGGCTTAGAACTTTCATCTAAAGTAAGTACCAAAGAGCCATATTTTTATGGAAACCCTGATGCAGCTTTAAAAGTGGCTGCTTTAGACCTAGGTATTAAGAAAAATATTTTACGCAGCTTCGAAAATCGTGACATATATGTTCAGGTTTTCCCGGCGAAAACCACTTTTGCAGAAATGGAAAAATGGAATCCTGATGGTTATTTTATCTCAAATGGCCCCGGCGATCCATCCGTTATGCCGTACGCAGTTGAAACTTTAAAACAAATCTTAGCAGCCAACAAGCCAATGTTCGGAATTTGCCTGGGTCACCAATTATTGGCAGAAGCGAATGAAATTGGAACCATGAAAATGTTTAACGGTCATCGCGGATTAAACCACCCGGTTAAAAATATAATTAAAAATCATTGCGAGGTAACTTCTCAAAATCACGGTTTTGGTGTAATTCCTGATGAGGTTAGAAACTCGGATAAAGTAGAGATTACCCATATTAACTTAAACGATAAATCTATTGAAGGTATTCGTGTTAAAGGTAAAAAGGCATTCTCGGTGCAATATCACCCTGAATCTTCTCCGGGTCCGCATGATTCCCGTTATTTATTTGATGATTTTGTAAAGGTAATGACAGGCGAATTAACCTGGTAAATTTCAGGCCTTCAATTAAAACATTAAAACACTGCCCATTTCTATTGGCAGTGTTTTTTTATTTAAATTAGAACATGTACAAAAAACTCTTTTTTATATTTCTCATCGTTTCGGTCAGCCTTTTAAGTGCTTGTATTTCCCGACTGGCCAGACCAGCAATTACAGGGACTATACAGGATTACCAAAACAAACCTGTTGCTGGCTGTAAAGTTGGGGAAACCATGACTGATGCAAATGGTCAGTTTTATTTAAAGGAAATCAGATATAATAAGTTCTTTATTCCTGAAATGTTCTACATGGAGGCCCCTCCGCTTCATTATATGGAGAAAATTGAAAAAGAAGGTTTTTTAAATTATAGCATTGAAGCCTTTCACAGATTTGGTGGCGGGCAAAGTAAAGGAGCAACAGCCAATCTGGATACAATTTATATCAAAAGAATAAATGAGGTTATCAAAGTTGAAGATTTCATCTATTCTAATTGGAAATTTGCGGCGAATAAAAATCTCGATACTTTATATGGTACAAATACCAATTTCAGGCCTTATAATTCGGTAACGAATAGCCGCGATTTTGTGCAAAAAATGGATTATGGGTTAGACTATAAATTCAGATCTGCAAAAAAACCCGATACTACATGGAGTGCTGAATCCTATGATTTAAAAACTACTTATTTTGTATCCCTTCATTCAAATGGAACCTATAGGGGTAAAAAAATAGGCAAATATCAAAATCCCTGGAAGCATAGAAGGGAATATGACAGAACTTACCGGGAATCTTATTCTATTGCTGACGACAGCTTAAATACCAGCGGGAAATTTAAATTTTCAAAGGATAAAATTGTTTTTGACGAGGCATTTAATCGTTCAAAAAACACCTACAAAATAGATTCAATTGACCGGGATATCATTATTTTAACCCGCAGCAATAACTAAAACATGACTTTACCTACTGTAAACATCATTTTACCGACATTTTTCTGCGATTATATCGAAATTCATTTTCTATTCATTTAAAGCTGCTTACATTTAGACTCATGGAAACAAAAAAGGCCATTATCACCGTTAATAATCTGGTAAAAAAGTATGATGATTTTGTAGCCGTTCAGGACTTAAGTTTTGAGGTTTATGAAAATGAAATCTTTGGTTTATTAGGCCCAAATGGTGCCGGAAAAACCACCACATTAGAAATTATAGAAACCTTAAGAGATAAAACATCCGGCGAAATTATTGTCGATGGTTTCTCCGTTGACAAACAAGCTCAGGAAATTAAGCAAATTATAGGTGTACAATTACAGGCGGCAGGTTATTATCCCAATCTTAACCTCGTAGAATTACTGGAGTTATTTGCTGGTCTTTACGGTGCAGATATTAAACCTATGGAAATGCTTGAAAAAGTTAATCTGCAGGATAAAGCTAAAGCCAGGTACAAAGCATTATCCGGGGGCCAAAAACAACGTTTTTCAATTGCGACAACTTTAATTAACCAGCCTAAAATTATTTTCCTGGATGAACCGACTACCGGTTTGGATCCGCAGGCCAGAAGAAATCTTTGGGATTTAATTACTGATATCCGCAGTAATGGTACAACGGTGGTTATTACTACGCATTATATGGATGAGGCTGAACAACTTTGTGATCGGGTGGCTTTTGTAGAGCGGGGACAAATTATTGCCTTAGACACGCCAGATCAGCTTATTGATAACCTGGTTAACAGCGGTTTCGAGCGTAAAAAAGAAGTAAAAAAGGCCAACCTGGAAGATGTATTTATCCATCTTACCGGCAAAGAATGGCGGGAATAAATGCCCTGATTTACTGGAAAAACAAATTTTAAATCAATCAATTTGGTCCGTTTGGGATAAAAGACGAGACCTGTATAAACCATACCACTATTAAATTAAAATAGTAAATGAAACAATACAGCAATACAAAAGCAACTTTAGCCCTTGCAAAGGCCAGTTTTCGTTCCATTATGCGAAGCCCATCAGCAGTGGTTTTTACTCTTGCTTTTCCACTAATTTTTATTCTGGTATTTGGGTTTTTAGGTGGAGGAGGTACACACATCGATGTTGGTATTGCACCAAACTCAGATGTAAACAATCCTGTGATCGGAACTTTGGAGAAAACCGGTATGATTCGTCTTGTTAAAAACAAATCACAAGCAGATTTAACACGCCTACTGGAAAAAGGAAATGTAGATGCTGTAATTGATGTGCACAGAAAAATAAATTCAGTAGCTTACTCCGTAAATGTTGCCTATACTTCCGCTTCCAGAGATAAAGGCGGTATTTTAAAATCGGTATTGAATAACCTTTTTTATGATAAACAACTTAAACCTTCGGTAGCCGAAATTAAAGAAAGTACAGTTGAAGGTAGAGAATATAAAACCATCGACTTTATTTTACCAGGCCAGCTGGGTTTCTCTCTTTTAAGTACCGGTGTGTTTGGTACCGCTTTTGTATTTTTAAGTTTGCGCCAAACTCTTGTAATTAAGCGTTTTTTTGCCACACCCGTTAAACGGTCGAGCATTGTAATTGGCGAGGGTATTGCCAGAATTGGTTTTGCCTTAATTGGTGCATTATTCATCATTTTACTTGGGCATTTCTTTTTCGGTTTTACATTGGTCCATGGCGCCTTAACCGTCCTCAATATGCTCATACTGGCTACTTTGGGTGTAATTGTATTTATGGGCTTTGGCTTTATCATTTCAGGTATAGCTAAAAATGAAAGCATGGTACCTCCTATTTCAAATATTGTAACCTTACCACAGTTTCTGTTATCGGGCACATTCTTTTCAATAGAGGCCTTCCCATCATGGCTGCAACCCATCAGCAGGGCTTTACCACTTACCTATTTAAATGATGCTATGCGTAAAGTAGCTTTTGAAGGACAGGGATTATGGGATGTAAAACAGCAAATCTTAATTTTAATTATCTGGGGTATTGGAATTTATGCCGTTGCCGTGAAAGTATTTAAGTGGGAATAATTTTTCTGCTTAGAAATCTCAAAGGGAAAAAAGCGTATTAACTTTATTTAACTTTTTGGCAAGTTATATTGAGTTAGTTTTGCAGAACATGATGAAGAAATTATTTCTGGTTTTCGCAACACCTTTTTTAAGCAACTGTGCTATAGCCCAATATAAACTTGCGGATCATTCCAGTTCGGAAAAATATGAGGCTAAAATAAATGTAGAAAATTGCATCGATGGTTTGTGCAGTGGCAAGGCAACGATTATTTTATCTGATAAAATAACAGGAAAGGAAATTCAGACATTCCGTTCTAACGATTTGGATTTCTCCTTAAAAACAAATCAGGATCCTAAAACAAGTACGGTAGAGTTAGGCAAATACCAAAGTCCTTTAATATTTGGTGATTTTAACTTTGATGGAAATGAGGATATTGCAATAAGAAATGGCAGTAAAAGTGCTTACAACGATCCTTCCTATGATGTTTACATCTTTGATGGCAAAAACAAATTTGCATTGGATAAAGAATTAACAACATTGGCCAGCAGCAATTCGGGCATGTTCAAAATAGACCGGAAAAGCAAACAATTATCTGTTTATAAAAAAGATGGCTGTTGCTACAATAAAACCACCAATTATAGATTAGACGTTAAAAAGGGTTTATTAGAAGTGTCTTCGGTAATAGAAGATTCCAGCATTGGAGATTATGTAACCGTGATTACCCAAAAACTTGTTGATGGTAAAACCAAAAGAACCATCGAACGATTTAAAACCAAAGAATATTACAAAGAAGATAACTAGTTGAAGTTTGATATTACTTTCTATGGCAATATCAAACTTTATTTTATAGTGCAGCTTTAACTAAAAAAGGAAGAATTTCCTTTTGAAAACTTACAAAGTTTTTGCGGACATCAGAGTCGCTGACCGAAGTAAACGCAAACGAGAATACAATACTTTTACTAGCTTTCAGCAAAAACGCCAAACCTTCACGTCGGGCAGGGTTATTTTTGAAATTATCGAGCTGTAAATAGGCCGCCAATAGCAAAGCTTCCAGCTGATCAGATAAATGTTTTAAAAACTCTTGCGAGTTTGCGTTTTCACGAACAAAATCCCAGCCAATAAATTCATTACAGGCTGTAAAAGATAAACGGCTTGTTTTCATTACCAAAGCCTTTAAATGCTCTTCTTCTGAACTGTAGCTGATCTTGTTATTTAAAATCTCATGCAGGTTTTGATCCAGATAATCCATTAAAATACTATCCAATACCTGCTCTTTACTTTCGAAATATTTATAAATAGTTGCTTTAGCTATACGTGCTTTTTTCGCAATTTCGTTTACACTGGTTTTATGATAACCATATTTTCTAAAAAGTTCTTTAGCTGCTTTTTTTACAGTTTCCTTTATTTTTTCAGCTTCCATTTTTAATTGCTAACGGTTATTGTATTTAAGGTTACCGCTACCGTGTATTGTTTTAAATATTTTTCAGCCGGTGCTTTTGCAGGACTACCATCCAAAAGCAGGAATTTAGCACCAGAACATGGGTCGGTAACGGTTATGCCCTGAGATTCATCATTAATCAGCGCACATTTCTGTTGTGGATTAACCGTACTGCATCTATCATAAGCCATATAACGGCCATTAGAGCGATAAAGAATTAAGCCAGCCACTCCATAACCGTTTATAAATATTGGCGTTCCGGAAACTAATCCACTTAAACGGGGATCGGTTAACTGAGTTGTAAAATTAACAGCAACTTCCGGGATATAATTATCTTCTTTACCGCAGCTTGTAAACAAAACAAGTGCAAATAATATGCTGTAAATTACCTTCTTCATTATATTAAAGCCGATTTAAATTGTTTTAAGAAACGGGCATCATTTTCAGAGAATAACCGCAAATCTTTAATTTCATATTTCAAATTTGCAATACGTTCAATTCCCATTCCAAATGCAAAACCACTGTATTTTTTAGAATCAATGCCACAGTTTTCCAGTACATTCGGATCTACCATACCACAGCCCAAAATTTCTACCCAGCCACTGTATTTACACAACTGGCAACCGGCACCTTTACAAATGGTACAGGAAATATCCATTTCAGCAGATGGTTCAGTAAACGGAAAATATGATGGACGGAAACGTACTTTAGTACCTTCCCCGTAAAGTTCCTGGACAAAATAAAACAGGGTTTGTTTTAAATCAGCGAACGACACATTTTCATCTACATATAAACCTTCAATCTGATGAAAAAAACAATGTGCTCTGGCAGAAATGGCTTCGTTACGGTAAACACGCCCCGGCATAATCGCCCTGAAAGGCGGTTGCCCTTGCTCCATCATTCTAACCTGTACCGATGAAGTATGTGTACGCAAAGCGATATCGCCTTTTTCTCCACCTTTTTTAATGAAGAAAGTATCCTGCATATCTCTTGCCGGATGTTCTTCAGGAAAGTTTAAAGCAGAAAAATTATGCCAGTCATCTTCAATTTCCGGTCCTTCTGCTACAGTAAAACCAAGTTTAGCATAAATTTCCACAATTTCACGGCGAACCAATGCTAAAGGATGGCGGGAACCAATTTCAAATCCTTCTCCCGGTAAAGTTAAATCCTGTTCAGAGTTTTCAGTTTTCAGGTCTAAACGCTCCGTAGATTCTTTTAAGGTCAGATATTTTGATTCGGCAAGTTGTTTAAACTCATTTAAAACCTTACCCAATGATTTTTTCTCTTCGATGGAAACAGACTTAAAGTCATCAAAAACTTCTTTAATGATCCCTTTACTTCCTAAATATTTTATACGGAACTGCTCTAATTCATCTGCTTTTTCAGTTACAAAAGCATTAATTTTTTCGGTATACTGTGTTATTTTATCCTGTAACATGGCTTCAAATATACGTCAAATTATCTTATTTTTTTAATGTTAACGGGTTCAAAAAATCTGTTTACACTAGTATTATAAAAGAAAATGAACCCGAAACAAAAAAAGCTGCGATTACGCAGCTTTTCTTTTTATTTTATTTTTAAAACTAAATTACCCCTAATTCTTTACCCACTTTGGTAAAGGCAGCAATAGCTTTATCTAAATGATGTTGCTCATGCGCAGCAGATAACTGAACACGGATACGGGCTTTTCCTTGTGGTACAACCGGGTAGAAAAATCCGATTACATAAATACCTTCTTCCAGCATTTTTGCTGCAAAATTTTGAGCAATCTTAGCATCATAAAGCATTACCGGAACAATCGGGTGAAAACCTGGCTTAATGTCAAATCCAGCCGCAGTCATTTTTTCACGAAAATATTTAGTGTTATTCTCAAGTTTATCTCTTAAAGAAGTTGTTTCACTTAACATATCTAAAACCGCTACCGACGCACCCGCAATTGCTGGCGCAAGGGTATTAGAGAATAAATATGGACGTGAACGCTGGCGCAACATATCGATAATTTCTTTTTTACCGGATGTAAAACCACCGGATGCACCGCCTAAAGCCTTACCAAGTGTACCGGTAATGATATCGATACGGTCAATCACATTAAAATGTTCGTGTGTACCACGACCTGTAGCACCAATAAAACCAGTACAGTGAGATTCATCAATCATAACCAGGGCTTCGTATTTATCTGCTAAGTCACAGATTTTATCCAATGGCGCAACAGAACCATCCATTGAAAAAGCACCATCGGTAACAATAATTCTGTGTCTGCAATCTTTCGCTGCAATTAACTGTTTTTCCAGATCTTCCATATCCGCATTTTTAAAACGGAAACGTTGTGCTTTACAAAGTCTAACCCCATCAATAATTGAAGCATGGTTTAATTCGTCAGAAATAATCGCATCTTCTGCATTAAACAACGGTTCAAAAACACCACCGTTTGCATCAAAAGCTGCTGCATATAAAATGGTATCTTCGGTACCTAAAAACTTAGATATTTTTGCTTCAAGCTCTTTATGTACATCCTGCGTACCACAAATAAAACGTACTGAAGACATTCCATAACCGTGATCATCTATCGCTTTTTTTGCAGCTTCTATAACTTTTGGATGCGAAGAAAGGCCTAAATAGTTGTTTGCACAAAAATTGATCACCTCAGCACCGCTGCTTATTTTAATATCCGCACCTTGTGGGGAAATTATAATTCTTTCGCGTTTAAATAATCCTGCGTTTTGTATCTCTTCAAGTTCTTTTTGCAGAACCGGTTGTAGTGTTTTATACATGGCTTTTTTAATGATTGATTAGCTGCCAAAGTTATAAAAAAATCTATTTTAGCATGCATAATCCGCAATTATCGATTTTGTAATTTTTTGGCCCAAATGTTGCAAAAAAATTATTTTTTGTTGGCTATGCAACCATTGCTCTGTTAAAATACTCTACAAAATAATATACATTAACAAACTTTAACACCCTTCTATATGTATAGTGTAAAAACTTATTCGATATTTATAGCTTAACTACTTAATACTCTATGATCAGATTCTGCGCACTCGTCCTTCTTTGCGGCCTCGGCCACGTAGCAATTGCACAAAACCTTACCATTACAGGAACAATTAAAGATACAAGCGGACAACCTGTTGCTTTTGCTTCGGTTTATGTAAAAAATACCACACAAGGTACTTCAGCAAATGTGGATGGCAAATACAGCATCAAATTAAATAAAGGTGAACAAACTTTAAGTTTTAGAGCAGTTGGCTACAAACAACAGGACCGGGAGGTTAATGGAACAGAAAATCAGGTTTTAAATGTTATTCTGGCATCTGAAAGTTATACTTTAAATAACGTTAACATTAAAGGTAATGCAGAAGATCCGGCTTATGAAATTATCCGTAAAGCCATTAAGCAACGTAAAGCACATTTAAATGAAGTGAATGCTTTTAGTTGCGATGTATACATTAAAGGTGTACAACGCTTGAAAGGCGCACCAAAAAAATTCTTCGGACAGGATATTCAAAAGGTTTTGGAGCTTGATACCAATAGAAAAGGGATTATTTATTTATCGGAATCTGAAAGTAAATTTAGCTTCAGACGCCCGAATGATGTACATGAAGAAATGATATCTTCAAAAGTTGCCGGACGGAACAACGCTTTTAGTTTTAATAAAGCATCTGATTTGGTTATTAATTTTTACGACAATTACTTACTGGAAAACACTTTAAGTGCAAGGGGGTTTGTTTCGCCAATTGCAGATAATGCCATGTTTTACTACAAATACAAATATCTCGGCGAAACCAGAGAAAATGGCGAAGTTGTGAATAAAATTGAAGTGATTCCACGCCGTACCAACGATCCGGTTTTCAGAGGTATTATTTACATTTTGGAAGATAGCTGGAGAATTTACAATACAGATTTATACCTGACCAAAAATGCAGGGATCAATTTTATCGATACCTTAAATATCAGTCAGCAATTTACTAAGGTTAAAGATGTTTACATGCCAACCAACATTAACTTTCAATTTGATGGTAATGTATTAGGTTTCAAATTTTCGGGTTATTACTTAGGGGTTTACAGCAATTATGACGTTGCACCGGTTTTTCCTAAAAATTACTTTAGCGGAGAGATTTTGAAAGTAACCGAAATGGTCAACAAAAAAGATTCTATATACTGGAAAAACAATCGGCCAATTCCGTTAACAGCCGATGAGCGCCTGAACTATGTTAAAAAAGATAGTATTGCGAAGCGAAAAGAATCTAAATATTATCTGGATTCACTGGAAAAAGAAAATAATAAATTCGGTATTTTAAAACTCTTGCTTCATGGCTATAGCATTAACGATCGTTACGATAAGGAGTATTATAGTTTCGATCCTGTTTTAAGGGCAATCTTTTACAACACAGTAGAAGGTTTTGGCATCAAGTATGGAGTTACTTACCGCAAAGTATTTGAAAATAACCGTTTTTATAGCATCAGACCTGAGCTTAGATATGGTTTTGCCAATCAAAAACTAACCGGAAGTTTAACCGGATATTACTTTTACAATCCTTTAAAACGGGCAAGTGTTGGTGCTTCCTTTGGAAACAGCATTTCCGATCTCAACAATCTGGGCTCCATGACGCTTTTAGGGAACTCTATAAACTCCCTTTTTTACGAGAAGAATTTCTCTAAATTTTATGAAAAGAACTTCATTAACATCAATACATCCAGAGAGTTGATAAATGGCTTGCAGGGAACGGTAAATATTGATTACAGCAAAAATAAAACTTTAACCAACAGTTCAAACTTTAAGTTTATTGATGCTAAGGATAGAGAATTTACTTCAAACAACCCCTTTTCACCTGAAGTTGAAACTCCTTTGTTCCCAACTTATAACACCTTAAGTGCAACCGTAAATTTAACTTATACCATTGGGCAGAAATACATTAGCCGCCCTGATGGCAAGTTTTATACCGAATCAAAATATCCAAAAATTACAGCTTTGTATAAAAAAGGATTTAAAAATGTATTAGAAAGCGACGTGGACTACGATTTTGTAAAAGCAGAAGTTTCGCAGGAAAGAATTGGTTTAGGTCTTTGGGGCTATACCTCATTTTTAGTGGGAGCAGGAAAGTTTTTAAACAACAATAAAATGTACTACCCGGATTATAAACATTTCTCGGGTAATATTTCAACCATTTTCCCACCTAACATCAGAAAATTCCAATACCTTGAATTCTATCAGTTCAGCACCAATAAGCAATATTTTGAAGCACATGTAGAACACAATTTTGCAGGTTTCTTCTTAAATAAAGTTCCTTTACTGCGTAAATTAAAACTTGAAGAATTTATGGGCGGTGGTTATTTATCTTCACCTGAAAAGAGAAATTATAAGGAGTTTTATTTTGGCATACAACGTTTGATATTAAGAGCCAGTTATGGTTTTGCTTACGATGGTGGCAAGAAAATATCCCAGGGTTTTAGGATTAGTTACGGATTTTAAAAAATCTAATTCCGAATGCTTAAATCTTAAAGCTAAGGGCTTTTTGCTTTAAGCTTATTTTACTATCTTTGCCCTGCTTTAAACGCCGTTTGCAACGGTATCAACAGCGTTATGAAAAAATATCAAACACTACTTTACTATTGCTATAGTTACATAGCCGATGCAGAACAATATGCTGCAGATCATCTTAAATTTTGTAAATCTTTAGACTTAACAGGCAGAATTATTGTGGCTGAGGAAGGTTTAAATGGCACCGTATCCGGTACTGTTGAAGCTTGCGAAGCTTATATGAAAGCAATACATGCTGATGAAAGGTTTGCTAAAACAGAATTTAAAATTGATGCTGTGGAAGAGCCTTCTTTTATAAAAATGCACTGCCGTTATAAATCTGAAATTGTGCATTCGGGCTTGAGAGATACTTCAATTATCAACCCTAATAAGCAAACCGGTAAACATTTGGAGCCTGTTGATTTTATGGCCATGAAGGATGATGAAGATGTAGTGATTTTAGATGTAAGGTCTAATTACGAGCATAATCTTGGCAAATTTAAAAATGCAGTTACACTGGATATCGAAAATTTCCGTGATTTTCCGGATAAGATAAACGAACTGGCACAATACAAGGATAAAAAAATCCTAACCTATTGTACCGGGGGGATCAAATGTGAAAAAGCTTCGGCTTTGCTGTTGCACCACGGTTTTAATGATGTGTACCAGCTTCATGGCGGCATTATAAAATACGGAAAAGAAGCAGGCGGAAAAGATTTTGAAGGCAAATGTTATGTTTTTGATAACCGCATTGCCGTTGATGTAAACGAGGTAAATCCTACAATTGTTTCTGTTTGCTATAACTGTGGCAAAACAACGCCAAAAATGATTAACTGTGCCAACCCGGAGTGTAATGAGCACATTACACAATGCGATGATTGTGGTGAAAAACTGGAAGGATGCTGCTCAACAGCATGTACTACAAACCCACGTAAACGCCCGTATGATGGTACTGGTTACTACGTAAAAGTTCCTCAGCCTGTTGGAAAAATTACTTTAGCTTAAGCTTAATTTTAAGCTTCTTTATAAAAGGCAGCTGCAGTGTGAAACAATCACGCCGCAGCTGCTTTTTTGTTTGTATTGATGAACAGATTAACCAATTCCTATTTTTTTATTTACTTTGTGTATTAAACAGGCTTTCCTAATTAGCATTACATGCAAAAACTTCTGCGTTGTCTTTTTCTGCTTATCATTTGTGCCCATACGAGTATTTACGCTGCTGATATAAAAAGCATCGGCGTACCTTACATAGAAAATTTTCCTAAATCTGTTTATTCAGCCGGAAACCAAAACTGGAGCATTACTAAAGACCAAAACGGAGTGATGTATTTTGGCAATGCCGAAGGCCTGCTTACTTTTGATGGGCGTTACTGGCAAAAATATCAAATGCCCAACCGGCAAATTGTTCGATCGGTAGCAACTGATAATAATGGCAAAATTTATACAGGTTGTTTTGGAGAATTTGGTTACTGGGCAATAAAAAATAATAAATTAAACTACAACTCCTTAATTTCACTTTTACCAAAGGGCAAAAGTGTTAACGATGAAATCTGGAAGATTTATGTAGAAAAAGACCGTGTTATTTTTCAATCCTTCAAAACTATTTACATCTATAAAAATAATAAAATTGAAATTGTTACGGGTCCTTCATCCTTTCTGTTTCTTCATAGGGTAAATAACAGATTTTTTGTTGAGGTACTGGAAAAAGGCCTTTTTGAGCTTATTGGAAATAAACTTGTTCATGTGCCTTTAAGTGAACAATTGGGCAAAGAAGGTATTCTATCCATTCTTCCGTATAAAAATGGTGGTTTTATCATCGGTACCGTAAAAAACGGATTATTTACCTATGATGGCAAGAATTTTACTCCATTAAATACACCCGCAAATGCCTACCTAAAAACATATCAGCTCAATAACGGAGTAAGATTACTGGGTAAGTACTATGCTTACGGTACTATTTTAAATGGCTTAATTATTATTGATGAGGACGGACGGATTGTGCACCGGATTAATAAATCAAGTGGTTTACAAAACAACACCGTTTTAAGTTTATACGCTGATAATGAGCAAAACCTTTGGACAGGACTTGATAATGGTATAGACCGTATAGAGCTTAACTCTCCGCTATACTTTTATTTTGATAAAACCGGGCAGTTTGGTACTGTTTATTCCAGCATTATTTTTAACAATAAAATTTATCTCGGCACCAATCAGGGCATATTTTATAGCGAATGGTCTACAAACAAAGAACTTTTACCTTTTAATTTTCGATTGATTCCAAATTCTCAGGGTCAGGTTTGGGAACTTTCTATTGTTGATAACCAATTAATTTGTGGCCATAATAGCGGCACATTCAGAATTATAGATGACAGAATAGAAAAAATATCAACTATAAGTGGTGGCTGGACCATTAAAAAATTGAACTCTAATCCCAATTATCTTATTCAGGGAACCTACACGGGCTTATCCTTATTTATGAAATCGCCAGGTTCTGATTTTAAATTTATTTCCAAAGTGAGCGGATTCGATGCACCCTCAAGATATATAGAACAGGATAATAAAGGCGACATATGGGTAAGTCATGCTTATAAGGGCCTATATAAAGTAACTTTAAGTGCCGATTACAGAAAAGTTACCAGCACCAAATATTACGATGAGCAAAACGGACTTCCGGGAAACTACAACATCAATATGTTTAACCTGGAGAACAAGATTGTTTTTTCTTCTGATGCAGGTTTTTATACTTATGACGAGTTAAGCAATAAGTTTACCAAGTACGATGTTTTAAACCATAAACTTGGCTCGTTTGCAACCTCAAATAAAATTATAAATGCCGGCGAGAAGAAATACTGGTTTATAAATCATGGAAAAACCGCTTTAGTAAACTTTACTGAACCGGGAAAAACTGAAATAGATTCTAATCAGTTTAGCCTTTTAGATGGGCGAATGGTTCAATATTACGAAAATATAAGCCGTATTAGTAACTCCATCTATTTAATTAGTGTAGATGATGGATTTGTAATTTACAACCCAACACTGGATTTAGTTGGTGGAAAACAGAACAAACTTCCTTCAGTATTGATCAGAAGAATTGACGATATTACGGATAAGTACTTTACCATTAGTGAAACCGGCAACAATGGAGAACCCACAGAGGTTCCCTATAGCCGAAACAATATCCGTATATCTTTCGCTCTGCCCTACTACCGGCAAGCCAAGATAAAGTTTCAATACTTTTTAGAGGGTTATTCTAAAGATTGGTCTGACTGGAGTTATGCAACACAAAAAGACTTCACCAATTTAAGCAGCGGTCATTACCAGTTTAAGGTAAGGGCTAAAATAGACGATTCATCGGTCAGTGAAATTACAACATTTGAATTTTCCGTGCTTCGGCCATGGTATCTAAGCAATTGGGCCATACTATTTTATTTTATACTATTTGCAATTGTTTTAATCTTAGGAAAGAAAATTTATGAGCGAAAACTGGAGAAAGACAGTAAAAAAATTAGTGACCGTTTACAAGCTGAACAGGATGAAATTATAAGGCAGGAGACAGAAGCAAACGAAAAGCAAATAATAAAACTTCAAACAGAAAAACTCCAGGCCGAACTGGCTTCAAAAAACAGGGAACTGGCTAACTCTGCCATGACCCTGGTTTACAAAAATGAGTTATTGCAAAAGTTAAGCGATGAAATAACCAAGCTAAAAGACGAAAATGGCAAGAAGCTGTCTGAAGATCAAACCCGAAAAATTCAGAAGGTAATTAATGACGGAATGAATGACGAACGCGACTGGCATTTATTTGAAAACAGCTTTAACGAAGCACACGAAAGTTTCTTTAAAAAGCTAAAAGCACAACACCCCGATCTTGTGCCGAATGACCTGAAATTATGTGCTTATTTGAGAATGAACATGAGTAGTAAAGAAATGTCATCATTACTTAATATCTCTTTAAGGGGAGTAGAAATTCGTCGTTACCGGTTGCGTAAAAAACTGGAAGTACCCCATGATAAGAACCTTACCGAGTTTCTAATGGAGTTATAATACTACATCATTACCTCTCATACCACCTTCTGCAACCCCACAAAAATACTTCGTGTATTTTTTACACTTGTATAGTTAAAATTATTTCATTGTAATTCCAAAAACTGTGTTTTTGGGCTCAAATCGATATTGGTTTTGTTCATTGAGATGTCCAGGTCTTTAAAATGATGTATTAATGTTGAGGTAAAACCACTTGCACAAGCGGGAAAACAACCCCACATTTAAGTAACAATTAAACCTAATTTTATAAAAAGCATGAAAAGAATTTTTACAAGAATTTCTGTTCTGGTCGGAATTTGTTTACTCGCGATTAACGTAGCGTTTGCGCAAAACATTACCGTAAAAGGTAGGGTAACGGATGGGGGCGACAAAACCACCATTCCCAGCGTAAGCGTGTTAGTTAAAGGCACACAAAATGGCACACAAACAGATGCGAATGGTGCTTTCAGCATCAGCGCTCCTGCAAATGCAACTTTAGTATTTACTTACCTTGGTTATACCACCCAGGAGATTGCAGTAAACAATCAAGCAACCATTAATGTAGTTTTACAATCATCTGCGCAACAACTGGAGCAAGTTGTGGTTGTGGGTTATGGTACACAAAGAAAAATTGATGTAACAGGATCGGTAGGCTCTGTAAAAGGAGAAGACATTTCAAAACAGGCATCAACTAACGCGATAAGTGCATTACAGGGTAAAGTAGCAGGTGTATCCATTACCAATAATGGTGCTCCAGGCTCGTCTCCTCAAATTACCATTCGCGGTACCGGAACAATTTATGGCAACACAGGCGTTTTATATATTGTTGATGGCGTGTGGTATGATGACATAAGTTTTTTAAATCCAGCTGACATTGAAAATTTAAGTATTCTGAAAGATGCATCTTCACAGTCTATTTATGGTATCAGAGCGGCCAACGGAGTTGTTTTAATTACGACTAAAAGAGGCAATAAAGGTCAGGCAGTCATCAGCTATAACGGATCTGTAGGTTATAAAGTTGTAACCAATCCAATAGAAATGGCTAACGCTACAGAATATGCAACAGTTATAAATGAGTTATCAGCTTCAAATGGCAAACCTAACCTGTTTGCTAATCCAGCCAGCTATGGCACGGGTACCAATTGGTATAATCAAGTATTTAGAAACGCACTGCAAACTAACCATCAATTATCGGTAAATGGTGGGACTGAGAAAACAAACTATAATTTCTCTTTAGGCTATACCAATGAAGACGGGATTGTAAAAACACAAAATTATCAGCGATACACAGCAAAATTGTCTAATGATTTTCAAATATTAAAACCTTTAAAAATTGGTTATACCGTTTCTGGTACAGCAATCAAATCTAAAGATATACCAGGTTCAATATTCCGTCAGTTATATGCAGCAGGTCCGGTTGTCCCTGTTTATTACGCTGATGGTTCTTATGGTGATGCCAACGATTTTAGTTTGGGTGGAGGTAATAACTTTAACCCTCAGGCAACGATAGATTTCTTTAATCAAAAATCTCTGAACTACAGAATAAATGGAAATGTATATGCAGAATTAACCATTGCTAAAAATTTTACATTCAAAACCAGTTTAGGCGGAGATTTTGGTCAAAATGAAGTAAGAGCTTACATTCCTGTATACAAAGCTACTCAAGGTCAGTCAAGCACTCAAAGTCAGTTAGATGTTAAACGTGATGAAACCAGAAACTGGATCATTGAAAACACTTTAACGTATAAAAACACATTTGGAAATCATAATTTAACTGTATTAGCAGGTCAAACAGCACAAAGAAGAAAGTCTTACTTCGTAAATGCAACTGCATTTGATGTACCTTATTCAAGTGAGGGCGATTTATATTTAACTCTTGGTAATGCAGGTACGCGTTCGGTTACTGATGGTGGAGCTTTAACAACTTATGCTTCATATTTCGGAAGAGTAAATTACTCATTTAAGAATCGTTATTTATTAAATGCAACCCTTCGTGCGGATGCTGCTTCTCAATTTTTTAATGGCGGTGATCTTTGGGGTTATTTCCCTTCAGTGGGTGCAGGTTGGGTAATTACTCAGGAAGAGTTCATGAAAGACCAAACGATATTTGATAATTTAAAGTTAAAAGCTTCATGGGGTAAGGTAGGTAATGCTGGCGTACCAGTGAACCCTACAACTTTAACCATATCACAACCTGGTGGCTATGTGGCTATATTTAATGGTGTAGCTTATACCGGTAAAAACGTGAGTTCATTAGTTCCTTCGTTTTTAAACTGGGAGCGTACTACCGGAACAGATATTGGTTTTGAAGCTGCTTTCTTAAAAAACAGATTAAATATTGAGGCTGGCTATTATAACAAAAAAACCGAACAGGCGATTTTCGGAATTCCTGTCTTAACTTCTATTGGTACAAGTTCAGGTGATTTAATTGGCAATCAGGCCGATTTAAGAAATCGCGGGTTTGAATTCTCAGCAACATGGAGAGATGTAAGCAAAGCTGGTCTTTCTTACTCCATTAGTGGTAATTTAGGTTATAACAAAAATAAAGTTTTATCTGTTGTAACAGGTAGAAACCCTATTTATCAGGGTGGTACAGGCCTTACCAACGGTGGTCTTTCTACACGTACTATACAAGGCGGTGCTATTGGCGAATTCTTTGGCTATCAGGTTGCAGGCATTTTCCAAAATGCAGCAGAGATTGCAGCCTCTGCCCAAAAAGGGGCTAAACCTGGTGATTTTAAATATATTGATACCGATGGTAACGGTGTAGTTGACGGCAATGACCGTATTGTTTTAGGAAATCCAAATCCAACTTATTCTTATGGTTTAAGTGCAAATTTAGGTTATAAAAACTTTGATCTTACCCTTGATTTTCAAGGTGTAGCTGGGATAGATATATATAACGCTAATATTGCATCGCGTTTTGGTAACGAAAACTTCACTAAGGATTTTTATGATAACAGATGGCATGGCGAAGGCACCTCAAATACTTATCCATCAGTAAATCTGGGTACTACGGCCAATTCTGCTCCTAACTCATTTTATGTAGAAGATGGATCTTATATCCGCTTAAGAAATGTACAATTAGGTTATGTACTGCCTTCTGCTTTAGTAAACAAGTGGAAAATGCAAAGACTGCGTGTTTTTGTTGATGCACAAAACCCGGTAACATTATTTGGTTACAAAGGTTTTACTCCTGAGGTAGGTGGCACGCCTATGAATGCAGGTATAGATTCAAATGTTTATCCTTTACAAGCCACATACAGATTTGGTGTTCAAGTTACTTTTTAATTATTACGAAAATGAATTACAAAAATACTTATATACAAAAGATTGGAATGCTGACCATATGCTCCTCTCTTTTAGTAATGTCTGCATGTAAAAAGAGTTTTTTAGATGTAGATCCGCAGGCAAAACAACCTGCAGTTACATTTTGGAAAACTGCTGATGATGCAACCGCAGCTGTAAATTCTATTTATGGAAACCTGAGAAACTGGGCCAATACAGCATTTCCAGCACTTGCAATAGAAAGCATGGGAAGTGATGAAGCTGAAAAAGGCAGTAGCCCAAATGATTCAAGTTATATGAATGAGTATGATCAGTTTACGGCCTCTTCTACTACTATACAGTTAAATGGTTTTTGGGAAGGCCAGTATCAAAACATCAACCTTTGTAACCAGGTATTAGATAATGTTCCAGCAATTAGTATGGATGCTAATCTTAAAGCCCGCTATTTAGCTGAAGCAAAATTTGTTCGTGCTTATTCTTATTTCAGATTGGTACGTGCATTTGGCGATGTTCCTTTACGTTTAAATGTGCCTAAAGATGCTTCTGAATTTAATATTCCAAGAACACCAAAAGCACAGGTTTATGCTGCAATTGAAAAAGATTTAGATGAAGCAGCAGCAGTATTGCCTCAATCCTACCCGGCAGCAGATTTAGGCAGAGCAACAAAAGGAGCTGCTTTAGCACTTCACGCAAAAGTGGCTATGTATCTTAAAAAATGGGATCAGGTATTGGCTTTAACCAACACTGTTATGACTTTAGGATACAATTTGTTCCCTAACTACGAGCAAAGTTTCCGTTTAAATAATGAAAATAATATTGAATCTATTTTCGAGATCCAGTGCGAATTATTGCTAAATAATAAAGATGCATCTAACTCTCAATACAGTCAGGTACAAGGGGCAAGAGGAAATACACCTGATACAGGCTGGGGATTTAACGTACCAACAACAGCGTTAGAATCTGCTTACGAACCAGGTGATGTACGCCGTAACGCCACTATTCTTTACAGAGGCGAAACTACTCCCCAGGGTGATGCTATTTCTAATACTGCAGATAATCCAATGTACAACCAAAAAGCATACGTGCCTTTTAATAAAATTGTTACCAGTTTTAATCAGGGCGCTGATCAAAACGTTAGAGTAATGCGTTATGCTGAAGTTTTATTGATGAATGCTGAAGCTGCTAATGAATTGGGAAATATTACGCTTGCTCAATCATCTTTAAATAAAGTAAGAGCTCGTGCAAGAGGTGGCGTTGCTGGTGTTTTACCTGATGTAACCACAACAGATAAAGATGCACTGCGTCAGGCCATCTGGAAAGAAAGATTTGTTGAGTTAGCTATGGAATCTGACCGTTACTTCGATGTAATTCGTCAGGGACGTGCTGCTACCGTTTTTGGTCCTAAAGGCTGGAAAGCAGGCAAAAACGAAGTTTGGCCAATTCCTTCACAGGAAATCGAAAAAAGTGCAGGAACAATCATTCAAAATCCAGGTTATTAACCGCTAATTTAATAGAAATGAAAACAAAATATTTTTTATTGATGGCAACTGTAGCTTTAGGGTTATCGTCCTGCCAGAAAAAATTTGATCCATCAAGTTATGCGCCAGCATTAAATATTGGTGGTTACACAAGTGCAAAACAAATTGCACCAAATAACCTTGTAGCCTACTATGCATTTGATGGCAGTTTGATTGACAGTGCATCAAGCACGTCAGGTGTAAATACGGGTACGACATTTGGAGCCGGTTTTAAAAAACAATCTTTACAGGGCGCTTTAAACAGTTATGTATTGGGAACACCATCCGCTAAAGTAAATGCTTTAAAAAGTTTTACCGTTACCGAATGGTTTAACAGCCCTGCCCCAACCACCGGGATCATTGGATTATTTAGCTTAGCAAATACCACTCAGTTTTGGGGTAATATTGAAATCTTCATTGAAAATGGCAGTACAGCTACCAATGGTCAACTAAGAATACACCTAAATCAGGGAGGAGGCGATAAAACCTACTCTGTAAATGATCTGCAAAGCATTTTTGGAAAATGGGTTAACCTAAGTCTTTCTTATGATGAAACGACATCTATGGTTAAAGTTTACATCAATGGCTCAAGAGTTGCAGCAATTGCATCTACTGTTACTGGTCCGCTTGCATTTACAAACACAGGAAGATTCGTTTTCGGAACCGTTCAATTTCAAACTACACCAAGTCAAACCTCCGGAACAACCAAACAGGATTGGGCTAGTTTTTTAACCGGACAGATAGATGAAGTGAGAGTTTACGATAAAGCTTTATCAGATGCCGAAATCAGTGCTTTATCTATTCTTGAAAGCAGAGGAAAATAATCCTTGAATTCATAAAGGGCAACTAAATATATTAAGGGTTGTCAGATTTGACAACCCTTTTTAACGATGCATGATGACAAAAATACTCCAATACTTTTTAATTCTTTTTCTTTTTGTAGTTGCCTGTAAAAAAGGAGATACTCCATCAGCTGTTGGTCCTGAAACGCCTTCACAAACCTCTTATTCTTTTACTGATTTAAAAGTAAATGATACTTACAATGGTTTTACCTATTATGGTCTAAACAATATTCCAGTTATAAAAATTACTTTTTCATCTCCAATCAACGCTTCTTCCCTTAGCGAAAATATTACCCTTACCGATGCTTCTGGAAATTCGGCAGCATTTACTTCAACTTTAGAAAACAATGATAATACGGTTGTTATTATTCCAACAAGTCTACAACCCATTACAAAATATATTTTAACCATTAATACTGGTCTTTTATCAAAAACCGGCGACAAGCTTCAAAGCAGTATTGCATTAAATTTAATTACTGCTATTGATGATACTGACAAATTTGCCCGCATACCCGATGATGAACTTTTAACACTGGTACAAAAACAAACTTTTAAATATTTCTGGGATTTTGGTCATCCAACAAGTGGACTGGCAAGAGAAAGAAATACGTCTGGCAATATCGTAACATCCGGCGGATCAGGTTTTGGAGTTATGGCTATGATAGCCGGCATCAATCGTGGTTTTATTAGCAGAACCGAAGGTTTAACCAGAATTCAGAAAATGGTTACTTTCTTAAAAACCGCCGATCGTTTTCATGGTGCTTACCCACATTGGTTGGATGGAAGTACCGGAAAAGTAATTCCATTCAGCGCAAAAGACAATGGTGGCGATCTCGTAGAAACATCTTTCTTAATGGCAGGACTAATTACAGCTCGTCAGTACTTTAATGGGACTGATGCAAGTGAAACAGCTTTAAGAACAGATATAAATGCCATTTATAATACAGTAGAATGGAACTGGTACAGAAAAGACAATAGCAACACGCTTTACTGGCATTGGAGTCCTAATTATAACTGGGATATGAACCTACCTGTAAAGGGTTGGAACGAATGTCTGATTACCTATGTTATGGCTGCTTCATCTCCAACTTACGCTATTCCAAAAATAGTATATGATAATGGCTGGGCTCAAAATGGAGCCATTAAAAATGGCAATACCTACTATGGCATTCAGCTTCCCTTGGGAACCACAAACGGTGGGCCTTTATTTTTTTCTCATTATTCGTTTCTGGGTATTAACCCTAAGGGCTTAACGGATGCTTATGCAAATTATGAAACCCAAACTAAAGCGCATACTTTAATAAATTACAATTACGCGAAGACAAATCCTTTAAATTATTATGGTTATAGTGAAAATTGCTGGGGCTTAACTGCAAGCGATGTTCCAAATGGATACACAGCTAGCGCTCCAGGAAACGATGTAAGCGTTATTGCACCAACAGCCGCTTTATCTTCTTTTCCATATACCCCAACCGAATCTATGCAGGCACTAAAATATTTCTACTATAAACTGGGCAATAAAACATGGGGAGAATATGGTTTTTATGATGCATTTTCTTTAAAAGATCAATGGTTTGCCAATTCTACTTTAGCCATAGATCAGGGGCCAATTATTGTGATGATCGAAAATTATCGAAGTGGTTTATTATGGAATTTATTTATGAGTGCGCCAGAAATTAAAAGTGGAATGAAAGGTTTAGGCTTTAATAGCCCGAATCTCTAATTATTATTTAACAAAACCGTTGTAAGTATATCCTGTAAACAAAAAAGAATATGCTTCAGTAGTTTATCAATTTTGAAAACAAATTTTACAGATGAAAAAAATCATCATCATCCCACTTATTTTATATTGTATTTTAACACACTCTTGTGTTAGAAATAAACCTGCTAAAGAAACGGATTCTATATCCCACCAAAAAATAGAAAAAGGTTTATCTGATGAGGCCTTACTTGATCTGGTACAAAAACAAACCTTCAATTATTTCTGGGATGGTGCAGAACCGACTTCAGGGGCCGCCAGAGAGCGTTACCATGTAGACAATGTTTATCCTGAAAATGATAAAAGTACAGTAGCCACCGGTGCAACCGGTTTTGGTTTAATGGCTATATTAAGCGGTATAGACAGAGGTTATGTGAGCAAAGCTGAAGGATTAACCCGGTTAAATAAAATATTAAATTTCTTATCAAAAGCAGATCGTTTCCATGGTGCATGGCCACACTGGTTTTATGGAGAAACCGGAAAGGTTCGTCCTTTCGGCAAAAAAGATAATGGAGGCGATTTAGTAGAAACCTCTTTTGTTGCTCAAGCTTTAATCTGTATTAATGAATATTACAAAAACGGTACAGACGAAGAAAAATCAGTGGCCAATAAAGCAAATGAGCTTTGGAAAGACATTGATTTCAGTTGGTTCCGTAACAATCAAAACGTATTGTACTGGCATTGGTCGCCACAATATCAATGGGAAATGAACTTTCCGGTAAAAGGTTATAACGAATGTTTAATTATGTACGTTATGGCGGCTTCCTCTCCTACTCATACTATTCCTGCCGAAGTATACCATAAAGGATGGGCAAGAAACGGAGCCATTAAAGCAAATTTCAAACGCTATGGTCACCAGATACCATTAGATTATCAAGGCGCAAAAAATTCTGTGGGGCCTTTATTCTGGGCGCATTATTCATATTTAGGTTTAAATCCCAAAGGGCTAAAAGACCGCTACGCCGATTACTGGGAAAACAATGTTAATCAAACATTGGCCATTCACGATTACTGTGTAGCTAATCCGAAGAAATTTAAAGGTTATGGAGAAAATACTTGGGGCTTAACCGCTAGCTATTCTATTGGGGGTTATTCGGCCCACAGCCCACAGGAAGATTTGGGCGTAATCTCTCCTACCGCAGCCATTTCATCTATTCCATATACGCCTAAAGAATCTATGAAAGTCATCAGGCATTTATACGAAGACCTGGGCGATAAAGTGTGGGGGAAATATGGCTTTTATGATGCTTTTTCTGAAACCAATAATTGGTATCCAAAAAGATATTTAGGTATAGATCAGGGGCCAATGGTCGTGATGATTGAGAACTATCGCTCGGGATTACTTTGGAAATTATTTATGCAAAATAGTGATGTACAGAGTGGATTAAAAAAACTAGATTTTCAATTCACAAAACAATAATCAATTGCTCATTAAATGTTTAGCCATTATATATTTTAAATTATTTCAAACTAAATCTACAGAACCATGAAAAGAATAATTTTAATTTTAACAGCAATGATAGGATTCACCATCCTGAATTCAAGTTTTACAACAATTTCGAAGGGTAAACATACTTCTATAAAAACAAAATTTGCCAATGTAAATGTAACTGCCACAAACTCTACCAGCGACGGTGTATATGTAAGATTAGAAAACAATACAAGTGGTGGTGCTTACGTATTCTTTATCCCTCCAAACTCACCAAATGGAACTATAATTGGACAAATACCTGAAAATAGTGACAGTTATACTGCAAAATTGACTTCAACTGGAGGTGCGCACGATATGTGGATTTATTGGGAACATCAATCGCATGTTACCGGCCTGAGTGTAAGCGGGATGTCGATTGGCTGTTCAAGCTGTGCCCGAATAAACATTTTTAATTAACACCAGTACTTATAATGGCTAAGCATTTATTCAAAACATTTTTCATTTTATTGCTGTTGTCCGGTATTTATGTATCCGCACAGCAAAAAACATACTGCAATCCGGTTAACGTAGATTATGGCTATACGCCTATTCCCAATTTTGCCGAATGGGGAAAGCACAGGGCAACTGCAGATCCTGTAATTGTTAATTTTAAAGGCGATTATTATTTATTCTCTACCAATCAATGGGGTTACTGGTACAGCAGCGATATGGCCAACTGGAAATTTGTTTCCCGCCATTTTTTAAGACCAGAGCATAAAGTTTACGATGATCTTTGTGCACCCTCGGTTTGGATTCAGGGCGATACCATGCTTGTTTTTGGTTCAACTTATTCGAAAAACTTCCCCATCTGGATGAGTACCAATCCTAAAGGCAACGAATGGAAAGAGGCAGTACATGAATTTGAAATTGGCGGATGGGATCCTGGACATTTCGTTGATGAAGATGGAAAACTGTACATGTATAATGGGAGCAGTAATTCTTACCCACTTTATGGAATAGAATTAAACAGAAAAACCTTTCAACCGATTGGTACACGTAAAGAACTTTTACTTTTAAACCCCGGCAGATTTGGCTGGCAGCGTTTTGGAGAGGAATTGGATAACACCTTTTTAGATCCTTTTATGGAAGGCGCCTGGATGACCAAACACAATGGAACTTACTTTTTACAATATGGTGCACCGGGAACCGAATTTAGCGGATATGCAGATGGCGTAGCCACCTCAAAAAATCCATTAGGCCCCTTTGAACACCAATCATTACCCCTTTCATGGAAACCTGGCGGCTTTGCCCGTGGTGCAGGACATGGCGCAACTTTTCAGGATAATTTTAATAACTACTGGCATGTATCCACGGTGGTACTTTCGGTTAAAAATAATTTTGAACGCAGGATTGGGATCTGGCCTGCAGGTTTTGATCAGGATAACAACATGTACACCAATACTGCTTTTGGCGATTACCCTACTTATTTACCGACATCTCTGGATGGTGAAGCCAGGCCTGGGATAAGGTCTTTATTTACAGGCTGGATGTTGCTAAATTATAACAAGCCCGTTCAGGTTTCTTCAACCTTAGGCAATTACAATGCAAATAATACGGTTGATGAGAGCATTAAAACTTATTGGAGTGCCGCAACTGCAAATAAAGGAGAATGGATTCAAAGTGATTTAGGCCAGGTTTCAACGGTAAACGCTGTTCAGATTAACTATGCAGATCAGGATGCTGAATTTTTAGGCAAACAACTTAACATTTATCATCAATATCAGTTATTTTATTCTGCCGATGGCAAAAGCTGGAAAATGCTGACCGATAAAAGCAATAACAAAACCGATGTTCCGCATGATTATATTGAATTAAAAGAACCTGTTAAAGCCAGATACATTAAACTGGTTAACATGCATATGCCAACCGGAAAATTTGCCATCAGCGGGTTAAGGGTTTTTGGTAATGGTGGTGGCGCTAAACCCGAAGAAGTTAAAAATTTCATCGTTTTACGTACTGAAAAAGATAAGCGAAGCGCCTGGTTGAAATGGAAACCTGTAAATCATGCTTATGCTTACAACATATACATTGGTATTGCGCCCGATAAGTTGTACAACTGCATGATGGTTCATGGCGCAAACGAATACTGGTATAAAGGAATGGACAATCAAAAACCTTATTACTTTTCCATCGAAGCCATTAACGAAAACGGCGTTTCTCAAAAAACTCAGGTGATAAAGGTTGAATAATACACACAAAAATATATTTGATTAAATAATAAACACACAGCATGAAAAAAGCGAATTTCCTATTTATTTTACTAGCCCTTGCCGCCATGAATTCAATGGCACAAACCAAAAAAACTGTTTCTGCAGAGCAGGCAAAAATGAATGCATTCATCTCCGGCTTAATGGCGAAGATGACGGTAGACGAAAAAATTGGTCAGTTAAATTTGGTAACAGGCGGCGAAGCAACAACCGGATCAACAGTGAGTACGGATGTTGAGGCTAAAATTGCAAAAGGAAGTGTCGGTGGCATTTTCAGCATGACTACGCCAGAAAAAATTAGAAAAACCCAGGAAGTGGCCATGAAAAGCCGGTTGAAAATTCCTCTAATTTTTGGTCAGGATGTAATTCATGGTTATAAAACCACCTTCCCTATTCCATTGGCATTGGCAGCAAGCTGGGATTTGCCAATGATTCAGAATTCTGCCCGTATTGCCGCAACAGAAGCAAGTGCTGATGGAATAAACTGGACGTTTTCTCCTATGGTTGACATTTCCCGCGATGCTAGATGGGGAAGAATTTCTGAAGGTAGCGGAGAAGACACCTTTTTAGGTTCAGAAATTGCAAAAGTAATGGTTAAGGGTTATCAGGGTGATGATTTGAAAAAAATTAACACCATTATGGCCTGTGTTAAGCATTTTGCATTGTATGGTGCTGCAGAATCCGGCCGTGATTACAATACAACCGATATGAGCTTAGATAGAATGTACAACGATTACCTGCCGCCATATAAAGCCGCCCTGGATGCTGGCGCAGGGAGTATCATGGTTTCTTTTAACGATATTAATGGTGTACCTGCAACCGCGAACAAATGGTTGTTAACCGATCTTCTGCGTAAACAATGGGGCTTTGATGGTTTTGTAGTTTCGGATTATACCGGTGTTAGCGAATTAATTGAGCATGGTTTAGGTGATCTTCAAACCGTATCCGCAAAATCTTTAAACGCAGGTAATGATATGGATATGGTTAGCGAAGGTTTTTTAACCACCTTAAAAAAATCATTACAGGAAGGAAAAGTAACCCTTGCGCAAATCAATAACTCCTGCCGTTTAATTTTAGAAGCAAAATATAAATTAGGCTTATTTGAAGATCCTTACAGACATTGTAACGACGAGCGTGCTAAAAACGAAATATTAACACCAGCCAATTTAAAAGCAGCGAGAGAAGCTGCTACGCAAAGTTTTGTTTTGTTGAAAAACGACAATAAAACACTTCCTTTAAAAAAATCGGGTACCATTGCATTGGTTGGTCCATTGGCCAATACAAGAGCAAACATGCCCGGTACCTGGAGTGTAAATGCAGATTTGGTTAACACCCCATCTTTATTGGAAGGATTGCAAAATGTTGCGGGTAATAAGGTTAAAATTGTACATGCTTTAGGCGCTAATCTTACCGCTGATGCAACTTTACAAACGCATTCTACCATGTTTGGCCGTGATATTCCAAGAGATAACAGACCAGAGGAAGAAATTATAGAAGAAGCCGTAAAAATTGCTAAAAACGCGGATGTTGTAGTTGCTGCACTGGGAGAAAGTTCTGAAATGAGTGGCGAAAGTTCGAGCCGTACCGATATTGGCATCCCTGAAACGCAAAAAAAGTTGCTTGCTGCATTACTAAAAACTGGAAAACCTGTTGTTTTGGTTTTATTTACCGGCAGACCACTAGCCATTAAATGGGAAAGTGAAAATGTACCCGCTATTTTAAATGTTTGGTTTGGAGGTATTCAGTCTGCAAATGCAATCGGTGATGTATTATTTGGTGATGTTAACCCTTCTGGAAAATTACCGGTTACTTTCCCTCAAAATGTTGGTCAGGTGCCAATTTATTATAGCCATAAAAATACAGGCAGACCGCTAGCTGAAGGAAAATGGTTTACTAAATTCCGTTCAAACTATTTAGATGTTAGCAACGACCCGCTTTACCCTTTTGGTTATGGATTGAGTTATACTACATTTGGATACAGCGACATTAAATTAAGCTCAAATACTTTAACAAAAGGGAAATCAATTACCGCAACAGTAACCGTAACCAATAATGGTGCTGTGGAAGGTAAAGAAGTTGTTCAGTTGTATACAAGAGATTTGGTTGGAAGCAGTACCCGCCCCGTTAAGGAATTAAAAGGCTTTCAAAAAATCAGCCTGAAAGCTGGTGAAAGTAAAGAAGTCAGTTTTACGATTTCAGAAAATGACCTTAAATTCTACAATTCAGACTTAAAATATATAGCTGAGCCTGGTGATTTTAAATTATTTATCGGCGCTAACTCCCACGATGTTAAGGAGTCTGCTTTTACATTAAAATAAAAAAATTACACCTTACACAAGCCCCGGTCTATTGTTTAATAGCCGGGGTTTTATATTTTTGTTATATGAAGAAGTTATCCCTAATAACCATAGTATTGTTGTGTGTGCTTTTTTCTAAGGCTCAGGATTTTAAGAAATATGATAAAGGAAGCTTTATAAAAGGTAAAGACTCCATTTATTACAGAATTCTTTTTCCTGAAAACTTTGATGCTTCTAAAAAATATCCGGTTATTTTCTTTCTTCATGGAAGTGGCGAACGTGGAAACGATAATGAGAAACAACTCGTTCATGGTGGTAAATTATTTTTGAAAGATGATTTACGTAAGAAATTTCCTGCAATAGTTATTTTTCCGCAATGTCCGGCAAATGATTTTTGGGCCAATATTAACTTTTCAACTACTGATAAAGGAAAAAACAGAATAAGTTTTATTGAAGGTGGCAAGCCAACCAAAATTATGCATGCATTAACAGGTATGGTTAAAGATTTTCTAAAAAAACCTTTTGTCGATAAAAAGCAGGTTTACGTGGGCGGTCTTTCAATGGGCGGTATGGGCACATTTGAATTATTACGACGCAAACGAAATACTTTTGCCGCAGCTTTTTCTATTTGTGGCGGAGACAACACCAATAACATCAAAAAATATCAGACCATCCCATTATGGATTTTTCATGGTGCCAAAGATGATGTAGTTGATCCGGCTTTCTCTATTGCCATTGCAGAACGTTTAAAAGTTGTGGGCGACGAAGTTAAATTTAGCCTTTATCCAAAGGATAACCACAACAGCTGGGATAGTGCCTTTGCAGAACCTGAATTATTACCCTGGTTATTTTCGCATAAAAGGAATTAATCTTTCAAACTCGACAAATTTAAAATTGCTTGGGTTAACCGCTGTAAAATAAACCCGACAGCAGCGTTTCCGATTCTTCATCGGAAGCAGCGAATGGCGGGACTAATTTTGAAAAGAACTACTACAGGTTCGTTTCCTGATATTTAATTACCCTCTTAAACAAGTTTTAGGTTTCCAAACAAATAAGGCTTAAAGAAATAATCTTTAAGCCTTATTTATAAATGAAAGATTTTAAAATCTATTCTGCCATGTTATGATAAACCGCCTGAACATCATCATCCTCTTCCAGTTTATCAATTAATTTTAATACATCAGCAGCCTGTTCTTCTGTTACCTCGTGGTGAGAAAGTGCAATACGTTCTAATTTTGAACTTTTCAATTCAATTCCTTTTTCTTCCAAAGCTTTTTGTAAAGAACCAAAGTTTTCGAAAGCACCTTGTGCTACAGCCACATCATTTCCTTCTTCATCGGCTTCAACATATAATTCTTCCAGACCAGCATCGATTAATTCAAACTCTAATTCTTCAAGGTCTAAATTCTCAGCCGGTACAAATCTGAAGATAGACTTACGGTTAAAAACAAAATCCAATGAACCTGTTTTACCTAAAGTACCATTTGTTTTATTAAAGTAGCTCCGTACGTTAGCTACCGTACGGTTGGTATTATCTGTAGCAGTTTCAATTAAAACCGCAACCCCATGCGGTGCATATCCTTCGTAAACGATTTCTTCATAGTTAGCCAACGATTTATCAGATGCACGTTTAATTGCAGCCTCAACCCTGTCCTTTGGCATATTTACCGCTTTTGCATTCTGCATAGCCGTACGTAAACGAGAATTGGTTTCAGGATGAGGTCCCGATTCCTTAACAGCCATTACGATATCTTTACCAATACGTGTAAACTGAACAGCCATTTTGGCCCAACGCTTAAATTTTCTCTCTTTTCTAAATTCGAATGCTCTTCCCATTTTATTTCTTGTACAATTTGGTTATCGGTTAACTGCAAAAACTGGTCTGGATCATTAACCAATTTAAACAGTAATCAATAATCTTTTATGATTTCTTTAAGTTATTCAACATATCAATTGTAAGCTTCGATAAATCGAATTCAGGCTTCCAGTTCCAATCTTTTGTTGCATAACTATCATCGATAGAACGTGGCCAGCTATTTGCAATTTGCTGACGAGGATCGTTATCGGTGTAAGTTAATTTAAAATCCGGAATATGTTTTCTGATTTCAGCGGCTAAAACCTCAGGTGTAAAATGTACCCCTCCAAAATTATAACTGCTTCTTACGCTAATCTGATCTGCAGGTGCATCCATCAACTCAATAGTTCCACGAATGGCATCATCCATATACATCATTGGCAATTCAGTAGCTGCGTTTAAAAAGCTCTGGTAGCTGCCTTTTTTTAATGCATCGTGAAAAATATGAATGGCATAATCTGTAGTTCCACCACCCGGGGCAGCTTTCCAGCTGATTAATCCAGGATAACGGATACTGCGAACATCCAATCCGTATTTTTGGTGATAATATTCACACCAGCGTTCGCCAGCCAGTTTGCTAATTCCATAAACCGTATTCGGGTCCATGATGCAATATTGTGGTGTATTGTCTTTCGGCGAGTTTGGTCCGAAAACAGCAATCGAACTCGGCCAGTATACCTTAGCTGTTTTATATTCAAGGGCTAAATCTAAAACGTTAAGTAAACCATTCATATTTAAATCCCATGCAAGTTTAGGATTCTGCTCACCTGTTGCAGATAATAATGCAGCAAGTAAATAAACTTGGGTCGGTTTATATTTTTGAAAAATACCATTAATGATATCTTTTTCCAAAACGTTAACGAATTCAAAAGGTCCTGCGTTTTTAATATCATAGTCAGGTCTGCGAATATCACACGCAACAACATTATCATCACCATGAATTTTGCGTAACATGGTTACCAACTCTGTACCTATTTGCCCGTTAGAGCCTAAAACAACTATTTTTTCCTGCATATTTTATCGAAATTTAGCAAAGGTAAAAAAATGAGGTAAAAAGAAACATAAATATTTATTCTTTATATCACTTTATAAAAATTGCTTAAAGCTCAATAAATTAAGGCCTAGAATAATTCAATTTAAAAAGAGAAATAAAACCAACAAACTGCTGAATTTAAGTTCATTTTTAAACGCTAATTTTTGACTTTTTAATCCCCGAATTAAAAAAAGATGCGGGGATAATCTTAATGTATTTTTTACACCAAGGATTTATAAAAAGAAAAAACGTTTTAGTAATCTATTAAAACAAATAAAATACATTTATTTAGAACAATTCTATGGGGTAACAATCCTATTGCATACTGATAATTTAATGATTTTATCGTGCAGTTTCTGGTATATTTTTTCTAATATTACTAATTCAACACATAGATAACCAAAATATAAAATCATAAAGACGATGCATAGAAGAGAAGCACTAAAAAGCGTTGCTTTATTGCTGGGAGGAGCCATCTCAGCAAGTAGTATGGGCATTTTGTTTGAGAGTTTTACCTTGCCCGAAAATGAGAAGAATTTTGTTTCATTTAGCCCTGAGGAAGAAAAGATTTTAGCAGAATTTGCTGATATCATTGTTCCAACAACTAAATCATCAGCCGGTGCCAAAGCCGCTGGAGTTGGAACCTTTATTCCAATGATGATTAAAGATTGCTACCCGGCGACCAAGCAAACCTCATTTGCTAAAGGTTTAGCAGCATTTGAAGCAAAATCAAAACAAGACTTAGGAAAGAGTTTTGCACTGTTAAGTGTTCAGGACCGTGAAAAATTAATGGGAGATGTTAGAACCATAACTCTTGCTCAAAAGGAAACCAAAGCTGAAGAAAACAATGATTTGGCTTATTTCTTTATTACCGCAAGAGATTTAACACTTCTCGGGTATTATTCATCGGAAATTGGCTGTACCAAAGCCCGCGAATATGTACTTATTCCAGGCAGATACGATGGTAGTGCGCCTTTAAAACCTGGACAAAGATCCTGGGCAACCTAATTCAACAATCAACAACAACTTCGAGCAAAACATCATGAATTTAAATACAAATTTAAAAGCAGAAAATACATACGATGCTATTGTTATAGGATCAGGGATTAGTGGCGGCTGGGCTGCAAAGGAACTTACAGAAAAAGGTCTTCGCGTTTTAATGCTGGAAAGAGGCATGAACATAGAACACATTAAAGACTATGATTCTGCAATGAAAAACCCATGGGACATTAAACATGCAGGTAAGTTAACCGAGGAAATGAAAAGAACCCATCCGGTTCAAAAAAGAGATTATCCTTATAATGAGGCAACTGCAAAGTGGTGGGTAAACGATTTAGAATGCCCTTACACTGAAGATAAAAGATTTGACTGGTACCGTGGGTTTCACGTGGGTGGTAAATCACTGATGTGGGGCCGTCAAAGTTACCGTTTAAGCGATCATAATTTTGAAGATAATGCTAAAGATGGTCATGGTAACGACTGGCCAATCCGTTATAAAGATTTAGCACCATGGTATGATTATGCAGAGCGTTTTGCAGGAATCAGCGGGCAGGCTGAAAACTGGCCACTCCTACCCGACGGGCAGTTTTTACCTCCAATGGATTTAAACTGTGTTGAAAAATCAGTAAAAGCCCGTGTTGAAGAACATTATAAAAGAGAACGCATTATCACCATCGGACGCGTAGCCAACTTAACCGTACCGCATAAAGGCCGTGGAAACTGTCAGTACAGAAATTTATGTAGCCGAGGTTGTCCGTTTGGGGCTTATTTCAGCACTCAATCGTCTACGCTACCTGCAGCAATGGCAACTAAACGTCTTACTGTAAGACCATATTCTATTGTAAACCATATTATTTACGACAAAAACACCAAAAAAGCTAAAGGTGTAATGGTTATCGACGCCCAAACCAACAAAACAATGGAGTTTTATGCTAAAATTGTTTTCGTTAATGGTTCTACTTTAGGTTCTACTTTCATTTTATTAAACTCTACTTCAGAGGCTCATCCAAATGGTTTGGGTAATGCAAGTGGACAGTTAGGTCATAACTTAATGGATCACCATTTCCGTTGCGGTGCATCAGGTGAGGCTGAAGGCTTTGATGATAAATACACTTATGGTCGTCGGGCTAATGGCGTTTATGTTCCAAGGTATCAAAACGTAGGCAACGATAAACGTAATTATTTACGTGGTTTTGGTTATCAGGGTGGTGCAAGCAGAAGCAACTGGCAAAATGATGTTGCCGAACTTTCTTTTGGTGCCGACCTTAAAGATAAAATGACTACACCTGGAAAATGGTCGATGGGATTGGGTGGTTTTGGGGAGATGTTGCCTTACTATGAAAACAAGGTATATATTGATAAAACCAAAAAAGACAAATGGGGACAGCCTGTATTGGCAATTGATTGCGAATACAAAGAAAATGAGAAGAAAATGCGTGTTGACATGATGAATGATGCAGCAGAAATGCTGGAAGCAGCAGGTATGAAAAACGTAAAAACATACGATAATGGTTGTTATCCGGGCATGGCGATTCACGAAATGGGTACTGCCAGAATGGGTAATGATCCAAAAACATCTGTTTTGAACAAATGGAACCAAATGCACGAAGTAAATAACGTATTTGTTACCGATGGATCATGTATGCCTTCTATTGCTTGTCAAAACCCATCATTAACCTTTATGGCACTTACTGCACGTGCTGCAGATTATGCTGTTAAAGAATTAAAGAAAAAGAACATTTAAAAGGGGTTTAGGGTATAAGGTAAAAGGCATAGGGAATTAACCTCCGGGCCTTAAACTTTATACCTTACACCTTATTCCTTATGAATAGAAAATTAAAAATGGGCATGATTGGTGGCGGAAAAAATGCCTTTATAGGCGCCGTTCATCGTATTGCTGCTAATATAGATGGTTTAATAGAATTACACTGCGGAGCATTCAGCTCTAATGCTGAAATTTCTAAAGCCTCTGGTAAAGATTTATTCCTGCCTGAAGATAAATGCTACAGTTCTTATGAAGAAATGATTAAAACTGAAAGTAATCTTCCTGCCGGGAAACGCATGGATTTCGTAAGTATTGTTACACCTAACTTTGCCCATTTTGCACCCGCAATGATGGCTTTGGAATATGGCTTTAATGTTTTAATAGATAAACCCATTACACTTACCCTTGATGAAGCTAAAAAACTTCAGCAAATGGTAAAAGAAACTGGTTTAATTTTATGTCTTACACATACTTATTCTGGCTACCCGATGGTAAAACAGGCCCGTAAAATGGTAGCCGACCGTCAATTTGGGAAAATCAGAAAAGTAATGGTCGAATACCCTCAGGGTTGGTTAAGCACCTTATCAGAAAAAGACGATAATAAACAGGCTGCATGGCGAACAGATCCATCTAAAAGTGGAATAAGCGGTTGCATGGGCGATATTGGCACACATGCTGCGCAGCTTGCAGAATACATTTCGGGCCTAAAAATCTCAAAAATTTGCGCAGATATTAACATTGTTGTAGAAGGCAGACAGCTGGACGACGATGGAAATGTGCTATTGAAATTTGACAATGGTGCAAACGGGATTTTAGTGGCTTCGCAAATTGCTGCAGGGGAAGAAAATGCTTTAAAAATTAAAGTTTACGGAGAAAAAGGCAGTTTAGAATGGCACCAAATGGAACCTAATACCCTGTTGGTAAAATGGTTAGATGCACCAACACAAATTTACCGTGCTGGTGGTGGCTATTTAGATCCGATTGCTGCTTTTAATACACGTACTCCGGGTGGTCATCCTGAAGGTTATTTAGAGGCTTTTGCCAATTTGTATAAAAATTTCGCCCTTACCTTATCTGCAAAACTTGAGGGCAGAGAGGCAACTCCAGAGATGCTTGATTTTCCAGGTGTAGACGATGGCGTTCGTGGCATGACTTTTATAGAGAATGTAATAGCTTCAGGGAAATCAGATCAAAAATGGTTAGACTTTAAAATCTAAATAAAAATGACAACAATAAAAGGACCAGCGGTATTTTTAGCTCAGTTTATTAGCGATAAAGCGCCGTTTAACTCCCTTGATAATATTTGTAAATGGGCTGCAGGCTTAGGTTTTAAAGGCCTCCAGATGCCAACTTTAGATACAAGGTTTATTGATTTACAAAAAGCTGCTGAGAGTAAAACCTATGCAGATGAACTAAAAGGAACCATTGCTTCTTATGGATTAGAAATTACTGAACTTTCTACCCATTTACAGGGGCAACTGGTTGCAGTACACCCTGCTTATGATGATTTATTTGATGCTTTTGCACCAAAAGCGCTTCATAAAAACCCAAAGGCAAGAACTGAATGGGCGGTTCAGCAATTAAAATTTGCGGCAAAAGCATCTCAAAATTTAGGATTAAATGCGCACGCAACTTTTAGCGGTTCATTATTATGGCAATATTTTCATCCATGGCCACAACGTCCGGCAGGTTTGGTAGAGGAAGGTTTTGCAGAACTGGCTAAACGCTGGACACCAATTTTAAATGAATTTGATGAATGCGGCGTGGATGTTTGTTATGAAATTCACCCGGGTGAAGATTTATTTGACGGCGAAACGTATGAAATGTTTTTAAAAGCCGTCAATAACCATCCCAGAGCCTGTTTATTATACGATCCATCTCATTTCGTGCTGCAGCAACTGGATTATATTCAATACATCGATTTTTACCACGAACGCATTAAAGCCTTTCATGTTAAAGATGCAGAATTTAACCCTACCGGTAAGCAAGGCACATTTGGTGGTTATCAAAGCTGGGCAAACCGTGCAGGCCGCTACCGTTCTCCGGGAGATGGACAAGTAGACTTTAAAACCATTTTTAGTAAACTGGCTCAATACGATTTTAAAGGCTGGGCTGTAATGGAATGGGAATGTTGCATTAAAAACCAGGAAGACGGCGCCCGCGAGGGATCCGAATTTATAAAAAATCACATCATTAACGTAACTGATAAGGCATTTGATGATTTTGCTGCATCAGGAAGTGATAGCGCTTTCAATAAAAGAATATTAGGACTAAAAGATTAACAAAACACACATGAAAAAAACATTTTTAATTTTAGGCGCTGTAGTCATTTTTATGGCGTCATTTTCGAAAGCAGATTTAGAGAAAGAGAAAACAGTTGTAGCCACGTCAACTTTAAGCAATCATGCATTGCAAATGTCTGCCGGCGAAAAATTGATTAATAAATCTGATTGTATTGGTTGCCACAATAAAGTGAATAAAATTATCGGCCCTGCTTATGTAGAGATCGCTAAAAAATATCCGGCTAACGAAAAAAACATCAACTACCTTGCTGATAAGATTATTAAAGGGGGCACAGGTGTTTGGGGAAGCATGCCAATGACGGCCCACCCTACTGTTAAAAAAGACGATGCTAAATTGATGGTTAAATATATTTTATCATTAAAAAAATAAAATAAACCTGTATAAACTTCCCTAATTATGAAAACAGAGCAAGAAAATAAAAACACGAGTAACCGCCGTGATTTTATTAAAACCAGTGCAATTGCTGCGGCAGCCTTTATGATCGTTCCACGCCATGTGTTGGGTGGAAAAGGATTTTTAGCGCCTAGTGATCGCCTGTTGGTTGCTGGTATTGGTGCGGGTGGAAAAGGACAAAGTGATATTGCCATGTTTGCCAAAAGTGGTAAAGCAGATATTGCTTTTTTATGTGATGTAGACGATCGCCGTGCAGCAAATAGTGTAAAGGCATTTCCAAAGGCCAAGTATTATAAAGACTGGCGTGAAATGCTGGATAAGGAACACAAGAATTTCGATGCCGTTTCTGTATCTACACCAGATCATAACCATGCGATACAAGCCCTTGCTGCTATGCAACTGGGTAAACATGTGTATGTGCAAAAACCTTTAACACATGACATTCACGAAGCCCGTATTTTAACGGCAGCTGCGAAAAAATATAAAGTGGTTACCCAAATGGGAAATCAGGGTGCATCAAATGATGGGCCCCGACAAATGAAAGAATGGTACGAAGCAGGTTTAATTGGTGATGTACATACCGTTTATGCCTGGACAAATCGTCCGGTATGGCCTCAGGGTATTCCTTGGCCAACAAGAAAAGCCGAAATTCCTAAAGAATTAGACTGGAACCTGTGGTTAGGTACTGCACCGGAAAAAGATTTTGTGGATAAACTGGTTCCTTTTAACTGGCGTGGCTGGTGGGATTATGGAACCGGAGCATTAGGTGATATGGGTTGTCATTTGATTGAAGCGCCTTTTAGTGTATTAAATTTAAAATACGCCAAAGAAGTTGAGGCAAGTGTAGGTTCTGTATATGTGGATGAATTTAAACGCGGTTATTTCCCGGAAAGCTGTCCGCCATCAAGCCATGTAACTTTAAAATTCCCTAAAACCAATAAAACTAAAGGCGATGTAACCTTGCATTGGATGGATGGTGGTATTCAGCCAGAACGCCCTGCAGAGTTAGAAGCAAACGAAACCTTTGGTGATGGTGGTAACGGAACATTATTTATTGGTACCAAAGGTAAAATGATGAGCGAAACTTATAGCGCCAATCCGAAATTATTGCCTTTAAGCAGAAATAAGGATATTAAAGTTCCTGAAAAATATGCCCGTGTTAAAGGAGGTGCCGATGGCCACTACGCCCAATGGGTAGAAGCTGCAATTGCTGGTTATGGTAAACAAGAAGTAAGTTCTCCTTTTGAAATCGCTGGTCCGCTTACCGAAGCCTTGTTAATGGCCAATTTAGCGATCAGAAGTTTTGACATTAAAAAAACGGTTAACGGAAAAGATTCTTACCCAGGCAGATACATAAAAATGCTTTGGGATAACGACAACATGAAGATTACCAATTTTGATGAAGCTAACCAGTTTGTTAAACGCGAATACCGCAAAGGCTGGAATAATTTAACCCTTTAAAATATTAAAATTGTCATCCTGAGCTTGTCGAAAGACTTTATCATAATTCGTTTCGATA
This sequence comes from Pedobacter punctiformis, assembly GCF_027213715.1. Classification (GTDB taxonomy): domain Bacteria; phylum Bacteroidota; class Bacteroidia; order Sphingobacteriales; family Sphingobacteriaceae; genus Pedobacter; species Pedobacter punctiformis. The sequence goes on along the minus strand of NZ_JAPWGM010000006.1, from coordinate 219,356 downwards.
AGCTCAATGTGACAAAATTTAAAATTAAAAAACATTAGCCACGGAAGTCCGGATAATACACAAGATCATTTTTCGGTGTATTTTCAAGTTCAGTGGCAAAAAATTTAAAACCATGAAAAAAATCTTCCTTTCTGCCTGCATCCTGCTTGCAGTAACACAAATAACAAAAGCTCAAAAAGGTTTCAAACCCTTATTTGATGGCAAAACAACTACTGGCTGGCATACTTATAGCAAAACAACAGTTGGAAGTGCCTGGCAAGTACAAGATGGCACCCTACACTTAGATCCTTCTAAAAAAGGGCAAGATGGCGGTGGCGATTTAGTTACCGATAAAGAATATTCAAACTTCCACTTAAAATTAGATTGGAAAGTTGCGCCTAAATCAAATAGTGGTATAATTTTTTTCGTTCACGAAGAGCCTAAATTCCATGCAACCTATTCTACAGGACCTGAAATGCAGGTATTGGATAATGATGGTCATCCGGATGGCAAAATAACCAAACACCGCTCAGGAGATTTGTACGATTTAATTAAAAGTTACTCGGAACCTGTTAAACCGGTTGGCCAATGGAATAGGGCAGAAATTATCAGTAAAAATGGTAAATTAACGCTGATTTTAAACGGCGTTAAAACGGTAAATACCACCCTTTGGGATGAAAACTGGAAAACACTGATTGCAGGAAGTAAATTTGCCAAATGGGAAGGTTTTGGTACTTATAAAACCGGAAAAATTGCATTACAGGATCACGGTGATGAAGTTTGGTTCAAAAACATCCTGATTAAAGAACTATAATTGAGGTAGTAGGTAAAGGGTGTAAGGTAAAGGTTGAAGTTCTAAAACTTTACACCTTAAACTCAAACAATAAACCTTATACCCCGACCTTATTCCTTAACCTAACCTTATATAAACCAAATGAATACCACTACCCGTTTTAAACTCTCTGCCATGATGTTCCTGGAATTTTTTATCTGGGGCGCCTGGTTTGTAACCATGGGAACTTTCCTTGGCAAAAACTTATTATCAAATGATGTACAAGTTGGCTCAGCTTACAGTACCCAGTCCTTAGGTGCTATAATTGCGCCATTTATTATCGGTTTAATTGCCGATAAGTTTTTTTCAGCACAAAAGGTTTTAGGCGTGCTGCACCTGGTTGGAGGTGCTCTTTTATGGTTTGCCGGCACATCGCTAAACTTTGACAGCTTTTTCCCATTCATTTTGGGTTATATGATTGCTTACATGCCAACCCTGGCCCTGGTTAATTCAATTTCTTTTAAGCAAATGAAAGATCCGGGTAAAGAATTTCCTTCTATCCGTGTATTTGGAACCATTGGATGGATTATTGCCGGATTAGTAATCGGATGGTTAAACTGGGAACAATCGGGAAGTTTAGTGCTAACTTTCAAAATGGCTTCAGTAGCTTCGATAATTTTAGGCTTGTTAAGTTTTGTTCTTCCAAATACGCCACCAGTTAAAAAAGGCGAAAAAACTACTATTGGCGAAATTATCGGTTTAGATGCAATAGGTTTATTAAAAAATAAATCTTATCTGCTCTTTTTCCTGGCTTCAGTTGCAATATGTATTCCGCTGGCGTTTTATTATAATTTTACAAACCCATTTCTGAATGAGGTTGGCATGAAAGGCGCCGCAGGTGTCCAATCATTAGGGCAAGTTTCAGAAACCTTGTTTATGTTGTTAATGCCTCTGTTTTTTGTTCGTCTTGGCGTAAAAAAAATGTTGGCTATTGGAATGATTGCCTGGGTTATCCGTTACCTGTTTTTTGCATTTGGAAATGCAGATTCAAACTATTGGATGCTTATCGGAGGTATTGTACTTCATGGCATTTGCTATGATTTCTTCTTCGTTACCGGGCAAATTTATACAGACAGACTTGCGGGAGAAAAATTTAAAAGTGCAGCTCAGGGATTTATAACACTGGCAACATACGGAGTTGGTATGTTAATTGGTTCTATCATTTCAGGAATGGTTGTTAACAAATATGTTGTTGATGGTGGCCATATCTGGCAAAGCATCTGGATCATTCCTGCTGCAATTGCTGCATTGGTTGCTTTATTATTCATATTATTCTTTAGAGATAAAAATAAGGCAGTGACCGAAGCTACTGAAGTTTAACCATGGAATCGAACTTAAATAGAAGAACAGCCCTAAAAAATATCCTGGCAGGAACCGCAGCAATCGGTGTTTCTTCTGGATTTTCGGCATTGGCTATGGATCAGCAAGATTTAAAAAAATCAGCAGCAAAGCTGAAAGGAAATATAAACCATTCCGTTTGTCAATGGTGTTTCAGCAATTTAGATATAGATACACTTTGTGCTGAAGCGAAGAAGTTGGGCTTAAAAGGCATTGATTTAGTTGGGCCGAAAGATTGGCCAACATTAAAAAAATATGGCCTTACCTCTTCTATGTGTAATGGCGCAGAAATTAATTTAGTTGATGGGTTTAACGATACCAAATTCCATGACACGCTGATCAAAAATTATTCAGCCATGATTCCTCTGGTTGCAGAAGCAGGATATAAAAACCTGATCTGTTTTAGCGGAAGTCGTAGAGGTAAAAGTGATGAAACAGGCTGGAACAACTGTGTACAGGGTTTAAAGCAGTTAATACCATTGGCAGAAAAGCATAACGTAGTTTTGGTTATGGAGCTGTTAAACAGCAAAGTAGACCATAAAGATTATCAATGTGATACCACAGCCTGGGGTGTAGAACTTGCCAAGCGTTTAGGTTCTGAAAATTTTAAGCTGTTATATGATATTTACCATATGCAGATTGATGAAGGCAATGTGATCAGCAACATCAAAAATTATCATCAGTACATTGCACATTACCATACTGCGGGTGTTCCGGGACGTAATGAAATTGATGAAACACAAGAATTATATTACCCGGCAATTATGAAAGCCATAGCCGATACCGGCTTTAAAGGCTTTGTTGCTCAAGAGTTTATTCCAAAAAATGCAGATAAACTGGCTTCCTTAAAAAAGGCCATCTCTATTTGCGACATTTAAATATTTTAAACTATGTTATCAAGAAGAAGTTTTTTAATCAATAGCAGTATGGCTGCGGCAGCTGCATTCTTAATTCCTTCGCTGGCTTTTGCAGCCGGAAAAAGGAAGGTCGGTCTACAACTTTACTCTTTAAGAGATGAACTTCCTAAAGATGTTAAAGGTACTTTAGAAAAAATAGCAAAAGCAGGTTTTGGAGAAGTTGAAACTTATGGTTTCTCTATCAAAGATCAATTCTGGGGCTTAACACCGGTTCAATTTAAGAAAATTTTAGATGACAATGGCTTAAAAGCGGTTAGCGGTCACTATGGTTTAGGCACTTATCTTGCTGATGGAAATACAGATGAACTTAAGGCCGCTATTGCAGCTGCTAAAGTTTTAAAAAGTGAATATGTAACCATTCCGTGGTTGGACGAACGCATTAGAAAAACCCCTGAAGATTACAAGAAAATTGCCGGAAGAATTAACACTGCTGGAAAGATGTGTAAAGATGCTGGTTTAAGGTTAGCTTACCACAATCACAATTTTGAGTTTGAAAAACAAGGTGATACAACCGGTTACGAAATTCTATTAAAAAATACAGATAAGAACCTCGTTGATTTCGAGCTGGATTTATATTGGGTAGTACGCTCGGGTAACGATCCGATTAAATTATTTAAAGAAAATCCAGGTCGTTTTACAATGTGGCACGTTAAAGATATGGACAAAACTAACCCAGCACTTAATGCTGAAGTTGGAACGGGTTCTATAGACTTCAAAACCATTTTTGCTGATGCAAAACTATCTGGCATGAAACATTTCTTTGTAGAGCATGAAACCAATTACAAACCTAATCCAATGGGTTCTGTTGCGGCAAGCTGTGCATATATTAAAGCCAATTTAATCTAAAATATTTTATTATCGGATGAGTTCAGTATTTACTCATCCGATAATTTTTAATTCAATTTTGCTGCCAGCATGCAGGTATTTTTGTATCGATGGGTATTGCCGTTCAAATCAAAAACATCAAAGGCCACCACATAAATTCCAACACCTGAAAGTTGCCCGTTTTCATTCAGACCATCCCAAAATAAACTTCCTTTGGTGCCAACCGTTTGATTTTTCAATAGTCTTTTTACCAAAATACCTTTATCCGTAAATATATTAATGGTTGCTAAACTGGCATTTTCTGTAAGTTGATAATCCAACTGGAGCTGATCTTCGAATCCATCATGATCGGGTGAAAAAGTTTTAGATAACAGTTTCACATAAGCTTCTTCCCCATTAAGTTCCTGAGAGTTTTTATAACCCGGTGTAGCAAAACCAACCGAGGCCGCCGCAGATTTAAAGTTTCCGAATTCATTTGCTCCTTTCACAAAAGAAACTCTTTCTAAAGATACTCCATTTGCATCCCGCAATAAAGCATTGTGCATTTTAGCATTATAATCAAACTGATCAACAATTAAATGATTGTTGAGCAAAACTACTGTTCCTTTATCATTATTGTAAACCGGCATACTGCTTAACTGCGTAAAATGATCTGGATACTCACTAAAATAATTCACTTTTACTTTGTCCACATTACTGCTTAGCACCCAATAAGCACCCGGTTGAATGAGAAGATTTGAAGCAGAAACCTTTTTTATACTGGCAGGTTTTCCAAGGCTATCTACATTCGCCAATTGCAAATCTTTTAAATCCAAAACATGATCGGTAGCATTGTAAATTTCGACAAAGTCTACTCCATTTAATCCAGGGTTAGCAAGAATTTCGGCTATCAAAAGATCATGTACTCCAATTTTCTTTGCTATAAACAACTTTGCTGTATTAGCGGTATTGCTAATTAAATTCCCTGCGCAATCGGTTAACCCTTCAATAACTAATGTATTTTCTATTCCCCTTGCTAAAGGCTGGCCAAATTTTAAAACAGCCGAATTAAACAAAGGCGATTGAACATCTACATATACCGGCTTTCCAATCCCATTGTTTATAGAATAGTTTATTAATTTGGAAGCAGACAGACTGTCAACAGTTTTTGAAAACTGAACCAAAACCGAAAGGCTATCCGTAACACTTGCGTTTATTAATTTTGGAATCTCGGTACTGATTTGAGCATGGTAAACCGAATTTGGTTTTCCCGGGGTTCCTCCTGCCGCATCATTACTCCCCATCCAGTTTTGAATGCCTGTACAAACATTTTCCGGATCGATTAACTCCAGGCTAAAACCGCTTTTCTTTTTAACTTCGTCTTTATACCAGGTATCATAATAAGCTACCTTATCTATCAATATACCTGAAGCACTGCTTAGCGTTAAAACATCATGATCATTATTCAGGCTTGGCCATGGCGAAAGTCCAATGGTTTTTCCGTAAGCTTTAAACAATGTCGTATCAGCTTTTGCACATAAAACAACGTGTTGATTTGGTTTAATGGTATCCAGTGCAAATGCAAAAGTGGAGGTTTGATCGGCATATTTCCAGCCTTTGGTTAAAATATATTGGTTTGTTGTATTCCAAAGCTCAACAAATTCTTTCTGCGGTAAAGTCGAAGTCCCGCCCGGATTTGCAAATACTTCATTGATTACAATATCCCCATATTTAGCTATATAAGGCTTAATGTAAAAGAAATCAACACTATTATCAGCAGTTATGATGTTTCCTTTTTTATCGGTTACATTGCTTACACTTAGTTTGTAATTTTGGGTTTCAAACGCGGCAGAAAAAGTCAAACGATAAGTATCAGAAGAAGTTTCTTCCACACTGACCGGACTACCCTGACTTGATAAATTATAATTAGACGACAGCAACGCTGATAAATTTTCCAACGGCTCAGAAAAGGTTACATCCAGGTGTAAGGCATCTATTACAGCTACGCTTTTTACCGTTGGAGGGATAACATCAGGCACCAGATCATTTACTTCGAAATCATCAAAGATATACTGATTGTACCTGGATGCTGTAGCATATTTACAGTATACCCCCATGAAAGCGGAAGTTTTAAACGTATTATCAACAGTGCTACCTTCTAAACTATAATTACTTCCACCTGTTATATCGGTGTATACTGTCCATTGACCACTTTCATCTCTGGTTACTTTAACTTTCGCCATCAACACATTAGCATTTGGTCTTATTTTTGGCGCACCACCAATTATTTTGCTGATGGAGGTACCCGTTTGTCTATACAAATGATAGCCATCCACACTTCCTGTCTCTCCAATCTGTAAAAAATATCCATTTAAAGTACCTTTTAAATCTTGCTGATCAGAGGTTAAGTAAACCCGGGTAAAATTAGTGGCCGTTGGATCAAAATTAAGCTGCACAAAAAATTCCCATTTGGCATTTAAACTTTGCTGATTGGCTGTAGAAAGAGAAATTGTTTGTGATGCGACTTGCAGTCCCGAAGACTGCAGCTGCTTGACTGGGTTAATTTTAAAAGAATTTACATCACCAAGCCACACGGCATTTTGGGAGAAATCGCCATCATCGAAATGATCGTTAACCTGGGAGTGTGCAATTTTAGAGAGCAATAATAGGGATATAAGCAAATTTTTTATCATATTTGGGCTTATATCAAATGTTTAACTAATATAATAATTAAAATTAAAAAATGAAAGTAGCAGTAGTAGGTGCAACTGGTTTGGTTGGTACCGTAATGTTAAAAGTATTGGAAGAAAGAAATTTCCCTTTAACAGAGTTAATTCCCGTAGCATCAGAAAAGAGCGTTGGTAAGGAAATTACTTTTAAGGGTAAGAAGTTTCCAATCGTTAGCATGGACACTGCAATTAGCATGAAACCGGATATCGCTTTATTTTCTGCCGGTGGTACAACCTCTTTAGAGCATGCACCCCGTTTTAAAGAAGCTGGTACAACCGTAATTGATAATTCATCTGCATGGCGTATGGATCCTTCAGTTAAATTAATTGTACCTGAGGTTAATGCACATGAGCTTTCTATTGATAATAAAATCATTGCTAACCCAAATTGCTCTACCATCCAAATGGTGGTGGTTTTAAAACCTTTGCACGATAAATACAAAATTAAACGTGTAGTGGTTTCTACTTACCAATCGGTAACCGGAACAGGTGTTAAAGCTGTTGAGCAATTAATGAATGAACGTAAAGGTATTGACGGGCCAAAAGCTTATCCATATGAAATTGACTTAAACGTATTGCCTCATATTGATGTTTTCACTGAAAACGGATATACAAAAGAGGAAATGAAAATGGTTAAGGAAACGAATAAAATTATGAGCGACGATAGCATCAAGGTTACGGCTACAACTGTTCGTATTCCGGTAATGGGTGGACATTCAGAATCGGTAAACATCGAGTTTGAAAATGATTTCGACCTTGCTGAAGTTCGCAGTATTTTAGAAAAAGCACCCGGCGTTATTGTAGTTGATGATGTTGCCAATTTAAAATATCCAATGCCAAAAGATGCACACGAAAAAGATGAAGTTTTTGTAGGGCGCATCCGCAGAGATGAATCAGCACCAAAAGCTTTAAACCTTTGGATTGTTGCAGATAACCTGCGTAAAGGCGCTGCAACCAATGCAGTTCAAATTGCAGAATACTTAATTCAGAAAGAATTAGTTTAAAAAATTAATTCCATAATTTAAGTGATGCTCAAACAGCATCACTTTTTTTATTTTAATGAGTCACAAATAACCGCAAAGCATCATATCCTGTAATGAAAGTTTTTGTAACCCTTTTCCTTCTGTTTGCGATTGCCTTATCCATTATGTATTTTTTTAGTTTTGGCGAAGATCGGTCTGAAGGTGCGGCGGAATTTGTAATTCCTATAGTTATAGAAGTACTGCTTTTATTCATCTTCTTTTTCAGCAATAAGAATACGCTGTACCGCAAGGTATTTAAAATCATTTTAATAATTTGGAGTGTGATCTTCATCTTTACAATAGCCATATTGATTTATCTTACCGGGCTTTCCGGAGCTTTTTCACATTAATTTCAGCATATGTTTAAAGAAAGAGCAAATATCATCAATATCGTTTTAGGTGCCATTCTCGGGTTTATCATTATTGCCATTATTATTAAGGTCATCAACTATAAGGGTGGTGAAAGATTTGAATGGCGTAGTGGCGTTTATACCAGGCCGGGCAATACGGTTCAGGTAGCCGAATGCAATTTCTTCCACTCGGGCTATTGGGCTTACCCGGTTAGAAAAGATCAAATATTAAATAGCGGCGTTGAGAATATAAACTATACCGAAAATAGCAAAGACAACTCTTTTTATCCTGACAGTTTGAAGATTTGCTGGTTCTCTTACACGGAACGAAAGTTTTATGAAGGCGATTTCTTATTGCCTTACAGGCTCATTAAGGATATGGCAAAAGAGCTTCGCAGTACAACCAAAGAATACAGCGATTATGCAAAAACTTATCCTGATCACATAGAGCTTTACTTTTTTGCGGAGTTATTGCCCGGTGGAAAATTAACGGTATGGTTAAGCGACAGAACAAAATATCTGGAAATTGGCAAATATCAGGCTAAAGAAGTAAAAAGGACATGGGAAATTTTTGATGATCGCCACAGTGATGAGAAACCGGATAAAATAGATATCCCCACACAAGTTGCTCTGGTTATGGATCAATATCCACATACAATAGAAGTGCATTCTCCTGAGTCTTTATCATTACGTAATTTAGATGTTGAGCCTTATAATCAGGCTAACTGGCACCTGGATAAGGAGAAGCCTGAAATACCCGTTTTTAAAAATATCCCTAAAAACATTAGTTTCACCTGGGGTAATGACCAAAAGGAATACTCAACAGAATGTTATTTTAAAGATGGAGATATTTTGTCGGCCTTCAAAAGGTTACAATCTTTACCAGGAAACAATCAAATGGTTTTACAGATTAAAGTAAATGATACAAATAATAAGGTTACGGTTAGTTTGAAAAAAGGGAGCACAGTTATTGATCTCCAATCCAGATTTGACGCTGAAATTTACGAACGGGTACCACAAAAAGAAGATTAGTTGATTGATTTTAAAATATGATGTCTAAAAAATTTTTAATATTTCTATTCTTATTGCTCAATACAGTAGCTTTTTCTCAAACCAGGATTCAAAAACTGGAAAGTGCCTTTAATAATTTGCTGGCTGATGAACAAACCAAACATGCCATTACTTCACTTTGTGTATTGGATGCCAGCACCGGGAAAATACTTTTTGCTAAAAACGAGGAGATTGGTTTAGCTACAGCATCAACTTTAAAAACCATAACCGCAGCAACAGCTTTTAGCATTTTAGGTAAAGATTTTCAGTTTCAAACTACTTTAGGCTACTCCGGAAATATCACCGCAGATGGTACTCTAAAAGGCAATTTGATTATCACCGGCAGTGGCGATCCGACACTTGGCTCTTATCGTTATCAGAATAAAGAAAATGTAGTTTTAACGCAATGGGTAGAAGCCATTAAAGCAGCAGGAATCAAAAAAATTGAAGGTTCAGTTATTGGTGATGATCGTATTTTTGGTACACAAACTACCCCCGAAGGTTGGGTTTGGCAAGATATTGGAAACTATTATGGTGCCGGAACTTCTGGACTGGCCTGGAGAGAAAACCAATTTGATGTACATTTAAAGCCTGGAAATAGCACTGCTGATGCCGTTGGGATTATAAAAACAGTTCCGGAGACCGATTATATAAAAATTGTAAACGAACTAAAAACCGGAAGCACAGGATCTGGCGACCGTGCCTATGCTTTTCTACCACCTTACAGCAATGTGGCTTATTTGCGTGGCAGCTGGGGAATGGGCATTAACAAATCAGGAATTTCTATTGCATTGCCTGATCCGGCCTTTGATTGTGCTTACCGTTTGCAAGATACCTTAAAACGTTTAGGCATAAATGCTGGCCAGCAAGCAACCACTGCCAGATTATTAACTTTAAATAATCAAGCGGTTCCGGCGGTTACACAAAAAATAAATACCATTAGCTCACCAACTTTAAGTGAAATGACTTATTGGTTTTTAAAGAAAAGCATTAATCTTTATGGCGAAACCCTTTTAAAAACCATTGCCTTAAAATCTGGTAAAGCCGCTACAACAGCTAAAGGCGCAGAAACAGAAATTAACTTTTGGGCAGATAAAGGAATAGATAAAAGTGCACTAAATATTATCGATGGCAGTGGTTTATCTCCGGGTAACCGGATTACAACTGCTGCAATGGCTAGTGTTTTATTCCAAATTCAAAAGGAAAGCTGGTATCCTGACTTTTATAAAGCACTACCTGAATATAATGGTATGAAAATAAAAAGCGGCACCATAAATGATGTTTCAGCCTTTGCAGGCTACCATACCGATACCAATGGGAACAAATATATCATTGTGATCAACATTAATAATTACAGCGGCAGTGGCATCAATAAAAAATTATTCAAAGTTTTGGACGAATTGAAATAATTTTTTGTCTTGTCCAGGCAATATAATTTATACTAAAATATTAGCTTAATGGCCTTACCTGAAGTTGAATACCAGCTTCAGATAAAACAGCTTTAACATCAATCATAGCCTCTGTCCTAACCTCTCCGGCTACAGCTAAATCAGCAACCCATAATAACACCCTGATTCCGATGGCGTATTCGCCAAAATCCTGAAGAATAATAACAGGTTTTGGAATAGGAAGTACCCTTTCATTGAGTGCTAGTTTATCTGAAATTAATTTTCTGGCTTCTTCCAAATTAGTACTGTAAGGAACGCCAATGATAAACTCAACCCTTTTGCTGCGATCCTGCATAGTCCAGTTTATTAAATGCTGCGAAAGCAAATCACCATTGGGCACAATAATATCCGAACCTTCAGCACTGTGTATTTTGCTCGAACGTACACCAATTTCTTTTACAACTCCTGCTTTTGTTCCAATTTCTATCTGATCTCCAATTTGGATCGGACGTTCGAAAGCCAGGATAACACCCGATACCAGGTTATTTACGATATTTTGCAAACCAAAACCAATACCGACTCCCAATGCACCCAGCATAATAGAAAGCCTGTCGATAGGAATTCCTGCAGCTGCAACCGCAATTAAAAATCCAACCGTCCAAATGGCCAGACGGATAAGCAGCATCATAGAATTTAAACTACTTCTTTTACCTCCTGAAACCGCCTTTTCATGTCCAAAGAAAAAGCTGATAAAGCTCGATATAATTGAGGAAAGCCAAATAATACAAATAAATATGGCAATGCTGGCAAAGGTGAATTTATAACTGCCGATGCTTCTTGTTTCGTAAAAAAACTGGGAAGCAGAACTCGTTAGCAAATCGTATAATGTTAGGTTTCTAACAAATGAAATGAAAAATACAACAGAAGCAATCACCCATAAATAGGTTTGAAAACGGTGTTGTAATTCTTTAAAGTTTATAAAATCTGAAAAACGGCTGGATTGATAAGCTTCGGTTTGTAAATAGATGCTCTCTAAAACCATTGTGCAAAAAACTTTTAAAGTAATGCCCAGCATTAAACATTGTACCGCACTTACGCCAAAAATCTTTGCCAGTGAAACACGACCAGTCAGGTTAAAAATGATCGACAGAACGATCTGAAAAATTGTAAAAATAACCAGTGCTTTTGTTGCCGGTGAAGCATCCAGACCTATAAAAAGTTTTGTCCGGTTTCTAATAATTTTAACACACAAAACCAATAATATAATAGCGGCAATGAATAAACACCATCGTTCGCCAAATGCCGAATCTAACAGAATATCATCCAGTGCATAAAAAACCCATAAGCCAGTTAATGTAAACCACATTATTCTTGCTTCACGGGTTAAAAATGGTGGAAGTAGAAAACACAGCGCTGCCAACCTGAGCAGTTCGAAGGTATGTAGCAGCGACATCGTTGGATTAGCAAATAAAAAAGGGATATAGGTAAAGAAACCCATTAAAGACCCTACAATAACACTTCGTTTTAAAAACTTTACCTGTGCTAAAATGCTTTCAGAATCCTCCATTTTCTTAATTCTGCGCATGTTAGATATCATCCAACCGGTTACCACGATTAAAATCAAAAGACTCAGTACTATAATATGGATTTTAGCACCTAAATAAATAACAATAATTTTCCCAGACCGGCTTAATGCCTTAGTGACCACCTCAAACAATGAGCTTTCGTACTCGCTAGGTTTGGCCTTAAACAGTGGAGATTCTTCCTGCGACCACATATTGATTTTCTTCGATATGGATAAATAAAGCATATCAGAAGAAAGATTTTTGGTTTGCAAAAGGTTGACAGAAATCCGGCTGCTTAATAAATTTATTTTAGTCTGCGTTCTACGCTCTAAAATATTTGCATTTTTACCTTCGTTTATAACATCCGATAATTGCGTTCTTAAGGTCGAATCTTCTACAGCAACCTTTAAACCAATATCGTTAATAATTTTCTTTAAATCTTTTTCACTTTTTTCCAGCTCCGCTGTATATTCTGAAAGAATCTTTTTATAATCCGTTAAATTATCTGAAACCTCGCTCAATAAAATTACTGCACTGTTTAAACTGCGTAAATTCATTTGCTGCCCGTTTTTTTCAAATCTGGTTTTAAAGCCCTTTATCTTTTTTTCGATATCAGGAAGGGCATTTTCAATCTTACTTACGTCGTAACCCCGCTGCAATAAAAATTTATTCCGGTCAATTATAAAATTGTAAGTTTCTATTTTATTCACTAAAACCGGCACCTGGCTTTCTTCCAGTTCTTTGGTTTCAGGCTTTTCTTTTGTGTTGGTTTTATGTTGCGCAACTACCTGCTGAACAGAAAATAAAACGATTACAATTAAAAAAGAAAGAACCTTATTTTTCAAAAGATTTTTTAAAAACATATTTCTATAAACTTTTAAATATAGCCTGTACAACTAAGTGTGAGCCTAAACAGGGAATGCAAAATTAGAATTTATAACCGACTAAATCAGTATTTTAACATATCATTAAGATTAAATACCTTGCAAATCAATTTTATAATTAAGTGTGATGCTAAAACTTATATTTAAGGCAATTTTACTCTCTTTAATTCCTTTTGCTTTAACTGCACAGGTTAAAGTTTATGTTACGGTGCATATCTCAAAAAGAACAGTTGATAGTTTATTTATTGCAGGAAATTTTAATGATTGGAATCCAAAAAACAAAGCCTTTAATTTAGAACAAAAAGACAGCCTGACTTATTTTATTGAATTGAATTTACCAAAGGGAAATCATGAATTTAAAATTACACGTGGAAATTGGGATAAAGTGGAATCACAGATTGATGGGAAACCAATTGCAAACAGAGGTTTAAATCTCCATGTTGATACTGTTATGGATCTAAGAATTGCCGATTGGGCCGATAATTTCAAACAGGTGAAAGAAGAATACCGCTTTGGCGATCACATACAAGTAGTTGATTCAGCATTTTATATGCCTCAGTTAAATAAATATCGAAAAATCTGGGTTTATCTTCCTAAAAGCTACAAAAATTCAAAAAAAAAATACCCTGTAATTTATATGCAGGATGGCCAAAATCTTTTTCATTCAAATCCTGCACGTAATAACGAGTGGGCAGTAGATTCTGTAATGGATAGTTTGATCAGCACAGGTGCAAAAGAAATGATCGTTATAGGAATTGATCATGGTGGCAATGATCGCCTGAAAGAATATAATCCTTACGATAGTCAATACGGTAAAGGCGAAGGGAAAGCTTACGCAGCATTTCTGGTTGAGACTTTAAAACCCTTTATTGATCAAAAATACAGAACATTAAAAGATGCAAAAAATACTTCTATTGCAGGCAGTTCAATGGGTGCTTTAATTTCGATGTATGCCATTGCCGAATATCCAAAGGTTTTTGGTTCAGCAGGAATTTTTAGTCCTGCATTTTGGCTGGCCCCAAAGATTTACACCGATTTAACTGAACGTTTACCCGGGTTAAAGAATAAAAGGATATTTTTTGTTGCAGGTGATAAAGAAGGATCATCGATGATTCTTGATATGAAAAAAGTGTTTACCATTTTAAATCCTGACGGTTTCAATAAAAATGTTGTTTTTACAGCACGTGAGGATGGTAAGCACTCGGAATGGTTTTGGCACCGCGAATTTGTACCTTTTTATAGATTTATTGCTACTCATTAAACATTTTTACAGCAAAGTTATTAGTCCTAATGCCTTCCTTTTGAAGCAAATGACCAAATGCTTTTGTTGCTTTAGCAAAATCTGTAGAATCTATACCCAATTGGTTATTATCTTTCTGATAGCCCACCATATAAAAAAGAAAGCTATCGCTGTTTTTAGCCAGGTAGATACACCCCAATGCGGACGTACTGCTAAGTTTTTCTACATTTATCTCTTTAATATCACTAAAACCTATCCCCCAATTGGTGTAAAAAACATCACTATTTAATTTAGTTTTTGCAGCATCGACCGGCTTTTTATTTTTATCCTCCAAACCAACAAACCATAGTTTTTTAGTTGCATCGCTTTGATTTAAAAATATGCCCTGATTAACCGGATAAATTGCATTGCTCCCAGTTTTTAAAAGCAATAAAAATCCAAGCGAATCTTTTTTATTTACAAATTTTTCTGCCATTATCGCATCATAAACCATAGCCTTACCTGAAGCGTAGTTGTTGTTTTCTATATTCGGTGCCCAGGCCAATTTTGCAGAACGATCATTTGTATAAAGGTAAATTTTGCCCTGAGCATTCAGAAGGCTGTCTATCGAAAAATCGGCACGTTTTTTCTTTAATGTGTAAGCTTTTCTAATGCCTTCCATTAATTTATTGTTTTCAGCTTCAATTTTTTCCTTTTGGTCAGCAATAAACATTCTGCCCAATGCCAAAAAAACAACCAGAATTGATGTTGCGCCAATGCCTGCTTTTTTATTCAATGTGATAGAACTAATTAAAATGTAGCGTAATATTAACTAAATAAAATTATAATTATAGTTTTTTTGATCAAACAGATTTTCGTTTTCCCCTGATAAAAACGGTTTAAATGTTCAGGTTAATTATTATTTACATTTTGATATACGGACAATAAAACATTTAAAAATTGTGTTAAAACTGAAGCTTATTGCCTAAATTCGTATAAACCAAAAACAACAAAGCAATGAAATTATCGATTAAATCAGTGATGCTGTTTATTGTGCTTTTGGGCGCAGCAGATTTTGCAAATGCTCAGGGAGCAAAATTTCCCCAGGCCAGTAGCGGCCAAACCATCATCCAGGATTTTGGGTTGGGCAAAATAACTTTAATTTACTCCCGTCCGAATGTAAAAGGCCGTAAAATTTTTGGCGGAATGGAACCAATGGAAGCCGTTTGGCGTACAGGTGCAAATGCGGCCACCCGAATTAAATTTACTGATGCTGTTAAAATTGAAGGCAAAGACCTACCAGCTGGCGAATATGCCCTGTTCAGTATCCCAGGCAAAAAAGAATGGACCATTATTTTTAACAAAACGGCCGATCAATGGGGCGCATACGACTATAAGGAAAGTGCCGACATATTACGCGTAAAAGTAAAACCAATAGCGTTGAAGGATAAGGTTGAAACCCTTAATATGCAATTTATCAATGTTACCGAAACTTCGGCGCAATTAAGTTTAATGTGGGAGAATACTGCTTTTGCTTTAAACATTACTACATCCATTGATGAGCAGGTGATGGCCAATATTGCAGAGGCAATGAAAGGTGAAAAGAAACCTTATTTTAATTCAGCAATGTATTACTATCAAAACGGAAAGGATTTGAAAACAGCATTAGGATGGATGAACGAAGCCGAAAAATCGGATATGAAAGCACCCTGGTTTAAATATTGGAAAGGCCGCATACAATTAAAAATGGGCGATAAAGCCGGTGCACAGGCTACAGCACAAACGGGTATTGACCTGGCAAAAGCAGCAAAAATTGACGAATATGTACGTTTAAATTCTGAATTACTGGCAGAGGCAAAAAAATAAAACGATCACACTACTCTTCAAAACCGTTGAATTAAATTCAGCGGTTTTTTTATTTCTGTAGCATCTCAAAAACAAACCTCTTATGGATGACGGGCATTATCACAAAAAGCAGAACCGGTTTTAATAAAGGAGTTATAAGTTTTAGTTGCTCAAAAACCAGTCATTAATTTAAAATTAACCTTAAATTAACGGATAAAAACTATCCTAACATTAACGCCCAAAACACTTTATTTATTTAAAAAATATATTAACTTTGGTGTTAGACTTAGTAATTGTACTTTATACACTAAGCAGAATAAAAAATCAACAAAAATCAAATAAAATGAGCATAATAATTAATGTCCATGCCAGACAAATTCTCGATTCGAGAGGCAATCCAACAGTAGAGGTAGAAGTAGTAACAGAAGCTGGTGCTTTCGGCCGTGCTGCTGTACCAAGCGGTGCATCTACAGGTCAATACGAAGCTGTTGAATTACGTGACGGGGATAAATCTACATACTTAGGCAAAGGTGTTTTAAAAGCAGTTGAAAATGTAAACACTAAAATTGCCGCTGCACTTAGAGGTGTTGATGTTTTTGAGCAAAATGCAATTGACAAAATTATGTTAGACCTTGATGCTACCGAAAACAAAGGTAATTTAGGTGCTAATGCTATTTTAGGCGTTTCTTTAGCAGTTGCTAAAGCTGCAGCCGATGAAATTGGTCAGCCTTTATACCGTTATATTGGCGGTGTTAATGCAAACACTTTACCAATTCCGATGATGAACATCATTAATGGTGGTTCTCACTCTGATGCGCCTATCGCTTTTCAGGAATTTATGATTATGCCGGTTGGTGCGCCATCTTTCTCTGAGGCATTACGCTGGGGTACTGAGGTTTTCCATAACTTAAAAAATATTCTTCACGATAGAGGTTTATCTACTGCCGTAGGTGATGAAGGTGGTTTTGCCCCTACTTTTGAAGGTACTGAAGATGCAATTGAAACAGTATTAAAAGCGATTGAAAAAGCAGGCTACAAACCAGGTTCACAAATTTGTTTGGCTTTAGACTGTGCTTCATCTGAGTTTTACAAAGATGGAAAATACGATTATACTAAATTTGAAGGCGATAAAGGCGCTATTCGCTCAAGCGAAGAGCAGGCTCAATACTTAGCAGATTTATCAGCTAAATATCCAATTATCTCTATTGAAGATGGTATGGATGAAAATGACTGGGCTGGATGGAAGTTATTAACTGAAAAAATCGGCGACCGCGTTCAATTGGTAGGTGATGATTTATTTGTAACCAATGTAACTCGTTTACAACGTGGTATTGACGAAGATACAGCGAATTCAATTTTAGTTAAAGTAAACCAAATCGGTTCGTTAACTGAAACCATTAATGCTGTAACTTTAGCTCAAACTAATGGTTATACATCCGTAATGAGTCACCGTTCAGGCGAAACTGAAGATGTTACGATTGCTGATTTAGCGGTTGCGTTAAACTGTGGACAGATTAAAACGGGTTCAGCATCACGTTCTGACAGGATTGCAAAATACAATCAACTATTGCGTATTGAAGAAGAATTAGGTGAAAATGCTCGTTTCATCGGTAAAAACTTCAAATACGCTAAAAAATAAGCTTTTATTGATCTGAATTTGTAGAAAGCATTTGATAATGATGTTTTTACAACTTCAACATATAATATCAGTTGTTAATAAGTTGAAAAACTTATTTGTAAAACATCCGGAGATTTTAAATCTTCGGATGTTTTTATTTACATTTACCTCATCGCAATGACGATCTTTTAAAAATATTATGAAACGATTAATAGACCTTTTCCGCAATAAATATTTTCTGGCAACAGTTGCCTTTGTAATGTGGATGCTATTTTTCGATAAAAATGATATGCTTTCTCAGTATGAGTACCGCAGTCAGGCCAATAAACTTCAGGAAGAGAAAGAATATTTCGAGAAAGAAACGGCTCAGGTTAAAAAAGATTTAAACGAATTGAATACCAACCTGAATACTGCAGAAAAATTTGCCCGCGAAAAATACTTCATGAAAAAAGATAATGAAGATGTTTATGTAATTATCCACGAAGAGAAAAAATAAAATTTCCCTTTAAATACTCCATCTTATTTTTTGTCCACCCGAACGCTGGAAGAACTTATCTGGCCTTCTACTTTCAATCTAATGCTTTTAGCTTTTTCCTCTGTTTCAATAAACGAATTTCGGAAGCGTTAATTTATACCTTACAACCAAAATCCTCAGCACGAATATAAAAGCGATAACAATTAGTTTTGCCACCACTACGCTTATTGTAAACTGGATTAATATAAAGTAAAGGATTCCGCCTAAAATACAAGCCGTAGCGTACACTTCCTTTCTGAAAATTAAAGGAATGGTATTTAACAGTGTATCTCTGATAATGCCACCGAAACAACCTGTAATGGTTCCTAAAGCCACACAAATACCCGGACTAAGCCCAAATGCGATTCCTTTTTGAAGTCCTAACATCGTAAAGAGTCCAAGGCCAAGACTATCAAACAGAAAAAGGGTTACTTTAAACTTTTTAATATGGGTTTTAAAAAAGATGGTTGCAATGGAGGTAAACAAAATCAATAAACAGGTTCTTACATCACGCATCCATGCAACAGGAGTGTCGCCCAACAGCAGATCACGTACTGTACCACCGCCAATAGATGTTACAAAGGCTATAATAAGTACTCCAAAAGGATCCAGCCGCTTTTGCATGGCCGCAAAAGTACCCGATATCGCAAAAGATATGGTTCCTAAAATCTCAATCGTTTCTGTAGTACTTATATCCATCTGGTTAGAATCTTATAATTCTCCGTTTCTTTTTCTTAAAAACCACTCTGTACCCAGCAAAATTAATATTAATCCGAATAACCATTTCATATTAATGAGTTCATCATACCTGCGGTCTTCGTAACTTATCGTTTTAATATTTTCATTCTTCAAAATTTCGTCTGCAATTTTCAGTAAATCAGCAGGCATAAACAGCTTGCCATTACTTTGCTTAGAAATTGTATTTAACAATTGATGGTTAGCTGTTGTTTGCTGGTATTCAGCAATTAAAGCATTGATATAAAAACTTCCGCTTGCAGTAAGCTTTTTCCCACCTAAAGTAGTACCGGCAATATAAGTGTAATTTCCGGCAGGCATGGTTCCGGCATCCAGCTGATAACCGCTTTCTGTTTTTGAAAAGGTATAGCTAAAAACTTTACCAGCTTCATTTTTCACCTGTAAGTTCACTTCCGGTTCGTTTACAGGCTGATAGCTCTCATTATAAAGCGTACCATTAAACTGAATGCTTTCGTTTTCATCATAAGCTGATTTAGATGTAAACACTTTAAATTTTCGCTTATCATCTTTTACTGAAAGGTATTGAACCGTATTGGAAATTAAATTATTTAAAACAGATTGAGGTGCTTCATTTTCAGCTTCTGCTAATTTCCACCGCCACAGGCCCTCTCCCATTAAATAACCAGCTTTTGAGCCGTTTTCGACTGTAAAAAACAATAATGGAGATTGGGTACTTACTTTTCCGATGCGCTGATTAAAAACAGGTGTTGCATTTGCATTTACCGTTAACCTGCCAAATGGCATAAGCAACGGATCGAAGGTTAAGAATTGTTTCTTTTCTTCTTCAGATAAGTTAAAAGTAGTAAAACCATCAGCGAGATCAGGGTAGACTTCCTGCACTGAACCGTTAAAAGAAGAAAGGTTAACCTGATTTTGCATCTGATTAAATGTGGCTACATTGCTTTGTGCACCTAAAATATACCAAACAGGTTTATTTAAACCTGTAAGTTTTTGTAAAAAGGCTTTAGATGTACTTTGTGCATCTGGCAGTTGATATAAAACAATCAGATCAAAATTAGCAGGGTCTGCAGCATTTAAATCATCAGCCATGACCAATTTAGCCTCATAATGTTTATTAAGTGAAATAGCCTCTTTTAATACAGCCAGATCGGGATGTGGAGCGGCAGCAGCGAGTAATACTTTTTGTCGTCCATCTATAACCTCAACATAAAAAGTCTGGCTGTTATTTCTGCCTGTAATTTCATTTTTTAATACCCCGAGCTGAACCGTATATTTCTGGACACCAATTTTACCTGCATGCAGTTTAACCGGAATGGTTTTTACAAAAGCGTTTCCTGTAATGGCTAGATTCTGTTGCTCTACTTTACCCCCATTTTGTGTAACCGTTAAACTTGTACTTTCGCCATCACTCTGGTAAGCCTGTACCTGTACTTCAATCGTAAAATCATCATCCAGGTAAACGATATTATTGTAGTTAACATTCGCAATCAGTACGTCTCTTTTAGGAATACTGTCTCCTAAAGCAATTGTATAAACCGGCGCATTGATTTGATTGATGCTATAAAGCGGATTACCACCCCGGTTAAATATCCCATCGGTTGCCAGTATAATTGCACCAACATTTCTATTGGTATACTCATCTTTAACTTTCTGAAACAATGCTGAAGCGTCAGTTAGTTTCCCCTGATTTTTAAAATCAAAACCATCGGCTACGGAATCAGAAAAGTTATATGTTTTAACTTCGTATTTATCTGCTAACTTATTTTGTAAGGCTTTTAAGTTTTGTTCATATAATTTCTGATCGAATCCTGCGGTCTTTATCTGTCCTGCCGACAAGGAATTGTCCTGCCCGATGATAATAATTGGTTTATCTAAAGTATAGTTTAAGGTTTTAATGAGTGGAGCAAAAAGCAACCAGGCAATGGCCGAAACCACTATTACTCTTAAAGTTGCAAGAATATATTGAAGTTTTTTTTCAAGATTTTTATTCCCACGATAAAGCAACCATGCATATAACAGGCCTAACGCTATACAACCCAGAAAAAATAAAATAGAAGTACCGGAAAAAAAGCCATTCATAATTTATAAAGATGATAATTTTAGAGAAACTTTCAATTTTTTTTAAGCTTAAACCACGCCTTGCTATTTCGAAGAAATTATTAGCTTTACTTTAAACCAAAGTTTATGAAGTTATTTTATTTTATGATCCTTTTATCCCTAACCATTAGCGCTAAAGCTCAGGATGATTTTAAAGCCCAACAACTCAAATTCGACCGGGTTAAAACAGCATACAAGGAAAAATGGACGGACTTAAAAAAAATCCTGAAGCATGATGGTTTCGGAGATCGTTTCTCTATGGTGATTAATGCCTATAAAACTGAAGGCAAACTGGAAATTTGGTTGAAAAATAATACCGATAAGAAATATACATTATTTAGAACCTATGATTTTTGTGCGCACTCAGGCACTATTGGTCCAAAAGTTATAGAAGGTGATGGCCAGACGCCTGAAGGATTTTATTATGTAAATGTTTTTAATCCAATGAGCAATTTTCATCTCTCGTTAGGTGTAAATTACCCAAACAATGTAGATTATGCCAGAACAGGGAAAGACAAAAAGCCCGGGGGCGATATTTACATTCATGGAAATTGTGTAACCGTTGGTTGTATTCCATTAACGGATGAAAAGATTAAAGAAGTGTATGTTTTAGGGGTTGAAGCACGTAACGCCGGACAAGAGAGAATACCGGTTAACATTTATCCTTTTAAAATGACTGATGCTAATTTGAAGAAATATTCAGTACAATTTCCTAAGCAAGTTAATTTTTGGAAGACCTTGCAACAAGGTTATAATGCTTTCCAAAAAAACAAGAGTTTTTCAGAAGTTAAAGAGGTTAAGGGAAAATATATTGTAAAATAAAAAAAATCTGCTAAAGTTAACTCCAGCAGATTTTGTCTTTTATCCTTTTGTCTCTAAGCTTTCAGCTTAAATTACAACATTCCGCCGCAAACCGATAAGGTTTGTCCGGTTACATAAGCACTCATATCTGATGCTAAAAACACGCAAACATTAGCAATATCTTCAGTTTCTCCGGCACGTTTTAAAGGAATATCTTTTTCCCAGCCTTCAACCACTTTAGGGTCTAAAACTTCTGTCATTTCTGTACGGATAAATCCTGGCGCAACAACATTAGCACGTATATTTCTTGAACCCAGCTCTTTTGCCACCGATTTGGTAAAGCCAACTATCCCGGCTTTTGATGCTGCATAATTCGCTTGTCCAGCATTACCTGTAACACCAACTACCGAGCTCATATTAATAAAAACACCTTTACGGGCTTTCATCATAACTTTAGAAGCCGCTTTAGTCACATTGAAAACCGATTTAAGGTTTACATTAATTACATCATCCCAGTTTTCTTCGCTCATACGCATTAGTAAACCGTCTTTAGTAATCCCTGCATTGTTTACAACAATATCTAAAGCACCAAAATCTGCAACAATATCATTAATCAATTGTTCAGCTTCATCAAATTTAGAAGCATCAGAACGGTAGCCCTTAACCTGGGTTCCAAAGCTTTTAAGTTCTTCTTCTAACGCTTGTCCTTTTTCTACTGAAGATAAATAGGTAAAAGCTACATTTGCACCTTGTTCGGCAAATTTTTCTGCTATTTTACGACCTATACCTTTTGATGCACCGGTAATCAATGCTGTTTTTCCTTCTAATAATTTCATTCGTTATTTTATTTGTTTGTCCGTCTGAGCCTGTTTAAAACCAAATATATCTATTTTTCCTTTTTAAGGTTAGATAATCCGTCAATCTCTTCCCAGTCTTCTTTAAATAATACTTTCTTCCTTTTCAGCTTAAACTGCAGGTTCCTGCTGACTTAAACAATGGAAACTTCCCAGGCCCCAAATAATATCTACAGAATTAATGCCTACTACTTTTCTATCCGGGAAACAACCCTGAATAATATCTAAAGCAATCTGATCATTCACATCATTAAATATTGGAACAATAACCGCTGCATTTGCAATGTAAAAATTAGCATAAGATGCTGGCAGTCTGGTATCTTCATGAATAACTGGAGATGGCATTGGTAATTTTACAATTTTCAAAGGTCTGCCATCCTTTAATTTCATTCCTTTTAGCATTTCGTAGTTTTCCTCTAAAAGAAGGTGATTTTCATCCAAAGGATTACTTTCAATTACGGTTAAAACTGTGTCTTCATTTACAAAACGCGTAATATCATCAATATGCCCGTCGGTATCATCGCCAACAATACCATCGCCAAGCCATAAAATCTGTTCAACGCCATAGTATTCCTGAAGATATTTTTCAATCTGCTCTTTTGTTAAATGCGGATTACGATTTTCGTTCAACAAACAAGCTGTAGTGGTTAAAACCGTTCCTGCACCATTAAATTCAACCGAACCACCTTCCATCACAATGTCAGGCAAGAATAGAGGCAGATTAAAATGTTTGGCAATTTTCGTCGGAACAACATCATCCAGATCAAAAGGTGGATATTTTCCACCCCAGGCATTATATCCCCAATCTACAATGGCTTTTTGACTTCCATTTAATATAAATGCAGGCCCGTGATCCCTGCACCAGGCATCGTTGGTTTCGTTAAAATAAAATTCAATCTGACTTAAATCTGCCTCTGCCTTTTCCAGTTCTGCAACAGCAGATGCTTTCATTGCCTCATCTTTTACATTAATGCGGACTTTTTCGCCTTCTGCTACTGCTTTTATAAATTCGCAATATGGCTTGTAAATACTTTCTATTTTACCCGGCCAGCTTGCTTCTTTGTGTGGCCAGCTTAACCAGGTTGCTTCATGTTTAGCCCATTCAGCAGGGAAAGAATATCCTTGTTGTTTTGGCGAATAATCAAATTGATTAATATTTAACTCTTTTCTTGGAGGAAAATGTGACATTTTTTTTCGTCTTATAAGTTAAAAAAAGTGTCACATTGAGCTTGTCGAAATGTTTAGTCTTTCTACAGGACTCAGTATAACACTAATTTACGGTTTTTCACTTTAAGCTATGGCCTTTAACCTTTCAGCTTAGTCTTCGTCTATATATCTTTTAGTAATCGGCTGATAAGAGTCAATTCTTCTATCTCTTAAAAATGGCCAGTGCTTACGCATAAAATCACTTTGGTTCAGGTCTAATTCTACTACTTCAGTTTCTTCTTTATCATGAGAGGCTAAATAAAGTAATTTACCCTGCGCATTAGTTGCGAAACTTCCGCCCCAGAATTTCATGGCACCATCCTGTTCAAAACCGACACGGTTAACGCTAACCACCGGAACACCATTTGCTACCGCATGAGAACGTTGAATAGTTTGCCACGCATTATACTGATCCTGATTGGTTTCTTCATCCTGATCGGTTGCCCAACCAATTGCTGTTGGATAGAACATAATATCAGCACCCATTAGCGCCGTAATACGTGAGGCTTCAGGATACCATTGATCCCAACAAATTAAGATTCCGATTTTTGCAAATTTGGTTTCAAAAACTTTATAACCTAAATCGCCCGGCGTGAAGTAAAATTTTTCATAAAAGGCAGGATCATCAGGGATGTGCATTTTACGGTATTTACCCAGATATTTACCATCAGCATCTAAAACGGCTGTGGTATTGTGGTATAAACCCTGAGCACGTTTTTCAAATAAAGAAGCAATGATAACCACACCCAATTCTGCAGCCACTACTGATAAAGCATCAGTTGAAGGACCCGGAATGGCTTCGGCTAAATCAAAATTGTCATAATCTTCCACATCGCAAAAATATAACGAAGTAAAAAGCTCTTGCAAACACACAATTTGTGCACCTTTTGCAGCGGCTTCTCTAACTTTTACAATTGCCTTATCTAAATTTTCCTGTTTATCTTTAGTACAGGTCATCTGTACCAGACCAACTTTTACTTTACTCATCCTTAAAAAATTAAAACGCAAAGTTACTATTTTGTTTAAATGTAGAACGGCATAATTATGTAATTGTTTTCGAAAGCGAAATGAATAAAAACCAAAAAGCCTCAATTTTCATCGAGGCTTTTGGCTATCTGATTAAGGATTGATATTATCCTGTTTAGGCTTTGGTTTTGTTTCTACGATTTCAGCTACCGCAACAACTTCCTTACGTTTTTCGGGATCCATTAATTCCATTAATTTCAACCCTAGTAAACCATCCATTGCTGAACCACCGTTATTGCCATTTCCTCCAATTAATACATCAGGAATAAGCTTAACATTACCTTTAGATAATTCTTCGGTAATTTTATACCGGGTAAAGTTTTCGCCACCCAGCGCTTTTACTGCAAGCTCATAAGCTTCGGCAGTTGATTTACCTACTGCTAAAATCTTTCCGGCTTCGGCACTACCTGTTAACGAAATTTGTTCGGCCTCTGCAGATGCCCTTAATTTTATAGCTTCTGAATCTGCCTGTGCTCTTGCTTTAGTTGCTTCAGCTTCAGCATGTGCCCTCATTTTTGTAGCCTCAGCCTCTGCTCCTACAGCCAGTTTAACGCCAGCGGCATCACCTTCTGATTTTTTTACCGTTGCACTTGCAGTACGTTCGGCAATTTCAACACTTTGCTGTGCCTTAACAATATCTTTCTGCATATCTGCAATCGCAGTTTCTTTTTCCATTCCCTGACGAGTTTCCTGAGCCTGTTTCTGCGTATTATAGGTCACCTTTTGTTCTTCTGCAATTTTACGGTCGGTTAAGGTTTTCATCAACGATTCCGGCGGAACAATATCTCCGATAAGGGTATCCACCGCATTCACATTATATTCATCCAGCACTTTGCGGATGTGTTCTTTGGCAGATTCCTGACGTTCTTTACGGGTACTTAAAAAAGCAATTACATCACTATCCTGCGCCGAGTTGCGGAAATAGTTACCAATAGTGGGCTCTAAAACCTGCGAAACCAGGTTAACCATATTACCAAAACGGGCAATTACCTTTGGTGCTTCGGTTGTTGGAACGTGGATAATTTGAGCCACATCCAGGTTAAACGGGAAACCATCTTTTGAGCGCACCGTAATGGTTGATAAATTTTTATCGAGATTATGTGCCTCACTTCTGGCCGATGCCCAGTTTAAAACCAAATTGGTTGTTGGTACCAGTTCTACCTTCATAATGTATTTATTAATTGGATATTTACCCGGGCCAAGCGGCTCCAGCCACACACCTTTAGAGCCTTTTCCAACAATATTGCCATGTTTAAAATCTGCACCTGTTAAATCATTTCCATCGGTACCGATAAAAGAAATTACAACGCCCACATAACCAATGGCAATTTCAGTCATCGGAATTTCTTCCAGCTGTATGGCCCATGGATTTAAGTTATATGAACCTGCAAGAATAACCTGGGGTTGTAAGCCACGATTACCTCCATTTTTAATGAAATAATCAAAATCCTGAAAGTTGTTGTGTCCATCAACCAGTTTACCAGCAATTTGATTGGCTTCAATCGGCAAACCGTCCAAAGTAGTTACAATACCTACCATACTTTCCTGAATCCGGATCATATCGGTAACTGAAACCTGAAACAACATGGTATTGATCCGGTAAGAACCGGAAGTGATATAAGAAGTTTGACGGCCACGCTGACCACCATTTTCCAAAAACTTCACAGCGTCCTGAAAATTATCTGAGTCTACTCTTTGTCCTAAAATGTTTCCTGTAGGAATTTCGGCACCATCTTTTGCCATAATCAACCCGATTTTACCTTCCGGGATAACGGTAAACTGTTCCATTGTAACACTATATTGCCAAAACCACATTCCAAAATATAATCCCGGGGCTAATGTTTTACCCTGAAAACCAGCTTCACCTTTAATTGCAATAATTCGACCGTCAGGCAACTCCCGGTCTGAACCAAAAAGAACAAATTTTTTGGTTATTAAACCAATTCTATCTTCCGGAACGATAACCATTCCGAATAAGAAACGTAAAATGTATTTGTATAAAACCACGCACAACAGTGCCACTAAAATCCACCAGTAATTAGAAACGAGCGATTCCATAATATTTATTTTTTAGTTAATTTTTTCACAAGATGATTTATTTCATCGAGCACAATATAGATACAGCACCCTATTAATTGTTACTTTTTTTAACATATTTTTTTTCAAAAAAATTACCAGTAAAAAGCATTTGGGTTTAAACGATTTAAAAGCATTTTGTTCAAGTGAAAACACAAAAATTAAATAACAATTATTTATTGGTATATTGTATTTCCCTAAACAACGCTATTATTAATATTGCTATGAGGTCAGAAATTTACCTAAAATCAGTTGAGTGGTTTTTGAATAAAATAGTTTTCTCCATTTACACCCGTATTGCTTTATGCATATTTTTGGTGCTCCAGGATCCCCTGTCTAACGGATTTAAATACACTATAGTGATCATTTTCTGTATTCCCATTTTGAGGTACGTTATTTATACAGCCACTGAGAATGAAATGGAAGAAGGCTCCAACATGGTTACCATGTCTATTATGCCCATACTATATGCTTTTGTAACGATGCATATTTTAGCAGTTTATGATTTCTCTTACTGGCTGGGGCTTGCTGTATTGTTGATACCTACCCTTATTTATTACAGCTGTATTGTAGCCACACACGTGCTCCCCAATAACCACAACAGGTTTTTCACTACTATGTGCTTTTATATTTTACCTTTTTTCTTTGCGGTTAATTATACTTTCGACTTTTCTAAACCTGCCACTAAAAGATATTATCTTATTGACAACCATGAACTAACCAGCACTGATAATAGTTCAGAAGGTATTGATGTGCACAATTATTATTTTGATTTAGTACCTGCTCCAAAAGCTATTGAGCCTGCAAAATGGGTTGAAGTAAGTGAACAAATTCATAATAATTTTAGCGGTATTTATAAACACAAATTTGCAACATCAGGTAATGAGCACTATAGAATATTTGATAAGAAAAAGGTAACTGACACCATAAGAAGAAGATTTATCTCTTCTGGGTATCCGCCAGGAACACGTTTAAGATACTATTTTTTGATGCAAAAAGATTTAAACTATGAGCGTCGAAAAATGAAATGGAAAGTATTTAAAAGATTTAAACAGGGCGATTATGTATTTATTGAAACGCACGGAGGTTTGTTTGGTATTGATTGGTTAACCTATCGCTAACTAACCCCCAGTTCTTCCTGATATTCTTCCTGAAGTTCTTTTAAGCATTTGGCACAAAGACAGCCATCATATAATTCGCTGATGTATTGTACTTCGTTAATACTAAGCTGTACCACACTGCACTGGCATTTGGTATAAGAATTTGCCTTGCATTCAATAGCAGTATTACATCTTTCGCAGGGAATGATTTCGTGTTTAGCGCTATGTTTTAAGGTATTGCTCATTGGTTCAATTGTCATTAGTTCATTGATGTTTGGCACTTTAGAAATTAATGAACCATTGGCTAATGAACTAATTAGCTTAGCGCAAAAGTATAAACAAAAAATAAGGTTTTGAGCGTTTGCCCAAAACCTTATTAATTTTATTGCTTTATAATGAGAAGCGATTTTAACATTGCTTTGTGCCTCGCAATGGCGACAATTGGGCAGGTTTTCGCTTAAGCTTTCTTCATTCAGCTATTTTGCCTTAACCTGAACAGCTAATGCAACCTTCTTCCATTGAACAAACTGGTCCGTCAACGATTTCTTCTGCAACCTGATCTTGTGACATTTCAGCCGGAATTACCGCCTCAATTGCTTTACCGCCCTGATTTTCTACTGTAAATTTCACCGCCTGAGAAGCTGCCTGTGTACGCAGGTAATACATACCGGTTTTTAAACCTTTTTCCCATGCATAGAAGTGCATCGAAGTTAATTTTGATGTATTTGGTGCATTTACAAACAGGTTTAAAGATTGCGACTGGCAGATATAAGCACCGCGATCGGCAGCCATATCAATGATGTTACGCATTTTAATTTCCCAAACTGTTTTATATAATTCTTTGATATAATCAGGAATTTCGTCAATAGCCTGGATAGAACCATTCGCCAATATGATTTTGTTTTTCATATCGTTGTTCCATAAACCTAACGCTACTAAATCTTTCAATAAGTGTTTGTTTACCACCACAAATTCTCCGCTTAATACACGGCGGGTATAAATATTTGAAGTATAGGGTTCAAAACATTCGTTGTTACCTAAAATTTGTGAAGTAGATGCAGTTGGCATTGGCGCAACCAATAACGAGTTATACACCCCATCTTTAACAACCTTTTTACGTAATGCATTCCAGTCCCAACGACCGCTATCTGGTGTTACATTCCAAAGATCAAACTGGAATTTACCTTTAGATAATGGAGAACCTTTAAAAGTTTGGTAAGGACCATGTTTCACCGCCAGATCATGCGAAGCACTCATTGAAGCAAAATAGATCGTTTCGAAAATATCTTTATTTAAACGTTTAGCCTCATCACTTTCAAAAGGTAAGCGCATTAAAATAAATGCATCTGCCAGGCCTTGCACACCTAAACCAACTGGTCTGTGACGCATGTTAGAGTTTTCAGCTTCCTGAACCGGATAATAGTTATGATCGATGATTTTATTTAAGTTTAATGTAGCCTGATAAGTTACATCATATAATTTTTGGTGGTCAAATTGCCCACCAATTACAAAACGAGGTAAGGCTAATGATGCTAAGTTACAAACAGCAACTTCATCTTTTGAAGTGTACTCAATAATCTCGGTACATAAGTTAGAACTCTTAATGGTACCTAAATTTTGTTGATTAGATTTGCTGTTCGCTGCATCTTTAAACAACATATAAGGTGTACCGGTTTCAATTTGCGAATCTAAAATTGCAAACCAAAGTTCCTGTGCTTTTATCGTTTTACGGCCACGGCCTTCTGCTTCATATTTGGTATATAATTCTTCAAATTCTGCGCCAAAACAATCTGCTAAACCTGGTGCTTCATGTGGGCAGAATAAGGTCCAGTCGCCATTATCTTTAACACGTTGCATAAACAAATCGTTAATCCAAAGTGCATAGAATAAATCGCGGGCACGCATTTCTTCTTTACCATGGTTTTTACGCAAATCTAAAAACTCAAAAACATCTGCATGCCATGGCTCTAAATAAATTGCGAAAGCACCTTTACGTTTACCTCCACCCTGATCTACATAACGTGCGGTATCATTAAATACACGTAACATCGGGATAATGCCGTTACTTGTACCGTTAGTACCACCAATGTATGATCCTGTTGCACGAATATTGTGAATGCTTAATCCAATACCACCAGCGCTTTGAGAAATTTTAGCAGTTTGTTTTAAAGTATCGTAAATACCTTCAATGCTATCATCCTGCATGGTTAACAAGAAACATGATGACATTTGAGGTTTTGGTGTAGCTGCATTAAATAATGTTGGTGTAGCATGTGTAAACCAACGCTCACTCATCAAGTTATAGGTTTTAATAGCGCTTTCGATATCTTCTTTGTGAATACCAACCGAAACACGCATAAACAAATGTTGAGGACGCTCAACAATTTTACCATTAACTTTTAAAAGGTAAGATTTTTCTAAAGTTTTGAAACCGAAATAATCGAAACCGAAATCGCGATCGTAAATAATAGAACTATCTAAAATATCTGCATGTTTTTCAATGATTTCATATACATCATCAGCAATAAGCGGAGCAGCTTTCTGTGCTTTCGGGTCGAAATATTCGTACAACATTTTCATCGTACCCGAGAATGATTTTATAGTGTTTTTATGCAAATTGGAAACCGCAATACGCGATGCAAGCAAAGCATAATCAGGGTGTTTCGTCGTTAACGATGCAGCAGTTTCAGCCGCAAGATTATCCAACTCAGAAGTGGTAACACCATCATACAATCCTTCAATAACCTTCTTGGCTACATCAATAGGATCTACCAAATCAGAATTTAAACTGTAGCATAACTTTTGAATGCGGGCAGTTATTTTGTCAAATTGTACCGCTTCTTTGCGGCCATCTCTTTTTTGTACGAACATATATTTGAGATTTTAGTTTTAATGTTTAAAGGTAAATGAGTAGGTTTTGAATAAATTGATATGCTCAATTATCCGTTATGCTTTCATTTTATAATTTTATTTATTTTTTGCTATTGCGTTAAGATTGCTTCGTGCTTCGCAAATGAAGGGAGGTGCAATCTTTACGCTTTAGTTTTTAAGCTCTATTTAAAAGTCTTCATCTAATGAAAATGCCTGTGCTTTATTATCAGCAGATGTTAACACACCGCTTTTTTGATAATCGCCCACGCGTTTTTCGAAGAAGTTTGTTTTTCCCTGTAATGAAATCATTTCCATAAAATCGAATGGATTTGATGCATTGTATATCTTTTTATATCCAAGTTCCTGTAACCACCTGTCGGCTACAAACTCGATGTATTGACTCATTAATTTTGCATTCATACCGATTAGAGCAACCGGTAAGGCATCTGTAATAAACTCTTTTTCAATTTCAACTGCATCGCTAATGATGGCGTGCACTTGTTTTTCGGATAGTTTATTGCTTAACATACTGTATAACAAACATGCGAACTCACAGTGAGAACCCTCATCTCTTGAGATCAGTTCGTTACTGAACGTTAAACCTGGCATTAAACCACGTTTTTTTAACCAGAAAATAGAACAGAAACTACCACTAAAGAAAATACCTTCTACTGCAGCAAAAGCAACTAAACGTTCTGCAAAATTTCCGTTTTCAATCCAGCGAAGCGCCCATTCTGCTTTTCTTTTTACAGCCGGAACAGTATCGATAGCATGAAACAAACGGTCTTTTTCTTCCGGATCTTTAATATAAGTATCAATTAATAAAGCGTATGTTTCGGCATGGATATTTTCCATCATAATCTGGAAACCATAAAAACAACGGGCTTCAGGTAACTGAACTTCACTCATAAAGTTTACAGCCAGGTTTTCATTTACTATACCATCACTGGCAGAAAAGAAAGCCAAAATATGAGAGATAAAATGTCTTTCACCGTCATTCAAATTATCCCAGTGCTTTTGGTCGTCAGAAAGATCGATTTCCTCTGCAGTCCAGAAACTGGCTTCGGTTTTTTTATACATCTCCCAGATTGCCGGATACTTAATTGGTAAAAGCACAAATCGGTCTTTGTTTTCTCTTAATAGTAATTCATCCTGTTCCATACGCTGATATTTTTAATCTTTTAATCCATTTAATCAGAGCAGACAAAGCACCGCAGCCATCAATTTTATATGATGATTGTTTGGTCTTGTATCAAAACTCTTTTGTGAAAGTGCTAAGCCCGGCTTTTGGCAAACAACTTGGTTTTTAGTTAAGGAAATTTAATTTTTAAATCAGGAGATCCGCTTTTTAAATTACTAAAAACTAAGCTTTTATATTTGTTTTCAAACGCAAGAACTTAAAGAACTTTGTTAAACAAATATATAGAAGTGAGCCCTTTTTTGTTAATCAAAGTTGTTAACACTGGGTTTGATTTGGTGGAGAAAACGATCAGATAAATATCATTTTCGATGGAAAAAAAAGCTAATCATTTCTTTTTAAGGGTTTAGGAAACCAAAACGAGTGTTAATAACTTAAATTTGGTCTCCAAATTAGACTTAAAAAGAGTATTATTCAACAATATAGCTCAGCTGTACTTTAGCTGTACCCAAACGGAAGATGCCAATTTTTTTTGCAGCACTTTCTGATAAATCAATGGCGTATTTTCTAACAAATGGACCCCGGTCGTTGATTTTAACCGTTACCGATTTTCCGTTAACCAGATTAGTTACTGTAACTTTAGTTCCGAATGGAAGTGTTCTGTGTGCAGCCGTTAGTTTACTGCCTCTGTATTTTACCCCGCTTGAGGTGCGGCGGCCTTCAAATTTTCTGTGGTAATAGGTTGCATATCCTGTTTTTTTGATGCTGTCCGGTTCATTATTCGAATCAGAATTTTGTGCGTTGCTATGTAAAAACAAAAACAAGCTACTTAATAACAGAAGGTATCTCATAAGCTAAATCTTTTTTAAAGAGCCTGCAAATATAAGCATTTAGTTTATAATCAAACTTTTAACCGAAAAATCAGCATTCAACACAAGTTAAAGCCAATAAATTATACGGGTTAAAAAGGGTAACAACATTTTAAACGGACATAAAAAAAGGTGTAAAACTTTCGTTTTACACCTTATCCTAACCCAACTTATCCAACTCTTATTTTTTATCCGGCACAAAATTCATAGAGATTGAATTTACGCAGTGACGGGTATCTTTATTGGTAAATCCTTCTCCCAAAAATACGTGACCTAAATGGGCCCCACAATTTGCACAAACAATTTCTGTACGTGATCCATCTGCATCCGGAATACGTTTAACTGCTCCTTTAATTTCATCATCAAACGCTGGCCATCCGCAATGTGCATCAAACTTACTTTCTGAACGGTAAAGTGCTGCATTACATCTTTTACAGGTATAGGTTCCTTTATCCGTAGTATGTTCGTATTTTCCGGTACCAGGGTATTCAGTTCCTTTATTAACAATTACTCTTTCTTCTTCGGGTGTTAATGGATTCCAGTTCATCTTTTTCTTTGGTGTTATTTGTTCTGTTTCTTTGGCTTGTTTTGCCTGCTTATCCTGCTTCTGTGCACAAGCACTAAATCCCATTGTTATAATAACAGCGGAAACTAAAATTAGTTTATTTAACATCGTTTTCATTTTGTGTGTATTTAAATAGCCAATGGCTTTATAAACACATATACGCTAAGCTATTGATTTTGGTTTGTTGTTATAAAAATTTATAGTACAGTTTACAAATTGGTGATAAATTATATTTCGTTAGGGTTGATACATAGAAATACAGATTTCGGCATCTGATAAGTTGAGTGCCAGTTACACTTTTTACCACGGAAGCACAGAATTACACTGAATTGTTATAATACAACTCTTTTTATTTCAAGGAGTGGTTTTCCAAAGTTTAAAATCAATCCTACTTTACATTCAGAGCATTTTAAATAATTTATGGTTTGAGCTAAGTCTTCATTAGCTATTCCACTCTTTGCCTTTGTCTCCAATATAACTGAATCAAAAACTACAAAATCAGCATAAAAACTATGAGGTAATAGAACATCTTTATAATAGAGAGGATAATGTTTCTCTCTTTCATAAAAATGACTCCTATATTCAAATTCCATACAAAGAGCATCTTTATATACAATTTCTAAGAAACCATTACCAAGATTTTTATGAACCTCAATTGCAGCATTAATAATTAAATCAGTTTCATTTTTATAGGGAAAATAATCTTGTTTAATTTGATAATCCATGAGCGATAATTTTTAACCAATTTAATTATAATTTTAATGTTTTCCTTTTTATTTTTCCGTGTTCTCTGCGTTTCTGTGGCTAATTTTTTTAAAAAAAAAGCGTTCCGAACCAAATCGAAACGCTTTTTTATATATAAATTTTAAATCTTACTTGGCTAATTCTTCTGCCATTGCAGCACCAATTTCAGCAGGACTTTCTACTACACGAATACCGCACTCACGCATAATTTTCATTTTAGCAGCGGCAGTATCGTCAGCACCGCCAACAATAGCACCAGCGTGCCCCATTCTACGTCCCGGAGGCGCAGTTTGACCAGCGATAAAACCAACAACTGGCTTAGTACCATGTTCTTTAATCCAACGGGCAGCCTCAGCTTCCATACCTCCACCAATCTCACCAATCATGATGATACCGTGAGTTTCAGGATCGTTCATTAATAATTTAACTGCTTCAACAGTTGGCGTTCCAATAATTGGATCACCACCGATACCGATAGCCGTTGTAATACCTAAACCAGCTTTAACAACCTGATCTACGGCTTCGTATGTTAAAGTTCCTGATTTAGAAACCACACCTACATGACCTTTTTTGAAGATAAAACCTGGCATAATACCAATTTTAGCTTCATCAGCAGTAATTACACCAGGACAGTTAGGGCCAATAAGCGTAACATCACGGTCAGCAATATATTCTTTAACCTGAATCATATCCTTTGTCGGGATACCTTCAGTAATACAAACAATAACTTTAATACCACCTTCGGCAGCTTCCATAATTGCATCAGCAGCAAAAGCTGGTGGCACAAAAATGATAGATACATTTGCACCCGTTTTATCAACGGCATCTTTAACAGTATTAAAAACAGGCTTATCTAAATGCGATTGCCCACCTTTGCCAGGCGTTACACCACCAACTACGTTTGTACCATAGGCCAGCATCTGCTCGGCGTGGTAAGTTCCTTCGTTTCCGGTAAAACCCTGAACGATAACCTTAGAATCTTTATTTACTAAAACGCTCATGTATCAATTTTTTTTGTGCAAAGCTAATATTATTGACTGGAAAGTCAAACCCAAAAGCATATTATTTAGTTGTAAATTTCATGTAAATGTAAGGAATTACAATATCTCGACTTCTGTTCTGTTTTACGCTTCTCCCGATTTGATACCGGGATCTTCACAATCAGCTTTATGAATACTTTCAATAAAGGCTTAAAAGAAAACTTAAAGCAAAGCAAAAAGCCTGATTAATATTAATTGTTAATCAGGCTTTGCTTATTGATATTTATACAGACTAAAGACTTTTAACTTCTTCGGTCTTTTTATTTTCAGTTTTCCATTTCTTTGCCCACTCTACCTGCGCAGCTTCATTATGGAAAGTCCAGGCTACAAAACGACTGATTTTTTGTCCCTGCGACATTTGAACAGTGGTTACTTCGAAAGCTTTCGCTTTAATTAATGCGCTATAAATACTTTTTAAGTTTGCACTTTTAGAAACCAAAGAGGTAAACCATAAGCATTGATTCGAAATCTGCGCACTCTGAATAATCATTTGCTCAACAAAAGCACGCTCTCCTCCAGGGCACCATAATTCGGCTTTATTTCCACCAAAATTTAAAACGTGTTTTACTTCGGCTTCGCCTTTAAGGTTTCTCCATTTTTGACGGGTTCCTTGCTCTGCCTCCTTTAATGAAGCGTGAAATGGTGGATTACAAATGGTTACATCAAATTGTTCTTTTGCACCAACAATACCTCTGAAAATCCCCATCTTCGAGGCCTGCAAACGGGGTTCGATGGCACCTTGCAAAGGTTTATTGGCATCAATAATACGTTTCGAAGATTCAATAGAAAGCGGATCGATATCAGACCCTACAAAACTCCATCCATATTCCTGATGTCCGATAATCGGATAAATACAATTAGCCCCCATTCCAATGTCAAGCACTTTAATGTTATTTCCTTTTGGAATTTTACCTTTATTGCTTGATCCTAAAAGATCGGCTACGTAATGGATATAATCTGCTCTTCCAGGTATTGGCGGGCATAAGTAATCTTTAGGAATATCCCATTGCGGAATATTATAAAAATGTTTCAACAAAGCTTTATTAAGTGCTTTTACCGCACTTTGATCTGCAAAATCTATAGAATCTTCATCGTGGTCGTTTTTAAAAACGAAACGTTTAAGTTCTTTGGAGGTACCAATAAGTTGTTTGAAATTGTAACGCGAACGGTGTTTGTTGCGTGGGTGCAGCTCGCTCTTTTCAGAGCGGCTATTTTCTTTTTGCTGAGCCAATATGCTATGGATTAATTAAATAAGCTGTGTGCTTATTTCTATTGCAAAGGTAGCGAAAAGAGTTGGGAGTTTTTAGGGAGCAGTTTAACGGAGGACTTTAAAAAAGGAATAGCGCTTGATTTGAGCGGAAAACTCCAAATTAACTTTCTTCAATTCTCTCAATCTCAGCCGGACTAATTGCTTTTAAATACTTCGCTTCGTCAAACTGGTTTTCACTTTTTGCAATAACAATTGTGGCAACACCGTTTCCGATTACATTGGTTATAGCCCTTGCTTCACTCATAAAACGATCTACACCTATTAAGATCGAAATGTGTTCAATAGGCATAATTTTAAGTGCCGTAAGTGTAGATACCAATACAATAAAACCACTTCCGGTTACGCCAGCAGCACCTTTAGAGGTAACCATAAGCACACCCAAAACGGTAATCTGCTGTCCTAATGATAAATCGACATGAAAAACCTGGCAAAGAAAAATTACCGCCATTGCCAGATAAATGGCAGTTCCATCAAGATTGAACGAATAACCGGTTGGAATAACTAAACCTACTACTGATTTATCACAGCCTATTGCCTCCATTTTCTGCATCATACTGGGTAGTGCCGATTCGGATGATGAAGTACCTAAAACAATTAAAATTTCTTGCCTGATGTATTTTAAATATTGCCACAAACTGAATTTATAATACCTGCAAATGCCATTTAAGATCACAAAGATGAACAAAATACAGGTTAAATAAACTGAGCCCATTAGTTTCGCCATACCCACTATGCTTTGTAAACCATGCGTACCAATACTGAAAGCCATTCCGCCAAAAGCACCAATTGGCGCTAAACGCATAATTACCTTCATGATTTTGAAGAGCACTTTCGAGATTTTATCAAAGGCATTTAAAACCGCTGTGCCCTCTCCACCCAATTTATTCAAACCATAACCAAAAAGAATGGCAAATAATAAAATCTGTAAAATATTCCCTTCGGCAAATGATGCAATAATATTATGAGGAATAATATGCAGAAAGAACTCTGCCCAGTTCATATCTTTAGCCTGCTCAGCATAACCTGCAATTTTTGTAGCATCGCCAGTTTTAGCCACCATTCCGGCACCCGGCTTTAAAATATTAGCAACTAATAAGCCAATTGCAATAGCTACTGTACTTACAATTTCGAAATACAATAGTGCTTTTCCGCCCACTCTGCCTACCTTTTTCATATCGCCCATGTGTGCGATACCTAAAACAATGGTGAAGAATATAATCGGGGCAATTAACATGCTAATCAGGTTAATAAAGCCCTGACTAATTAATTTGGCTGTTGGCGCAAAGCCTGGAAAATAAGTACCGATAAATATCCCCAATATAATGGCAATAATAACCTGAAATGTTAAATTGGAGAATACCTGCTTTGCAAATTTTAAAAATGTCATTTACCTTGTTTGGGAAACGAAATATAGAACTATTTTTTTATTTGGCACGGGAAATATCTATTTATAAATAAGCACTTCTATCTTACCATCAGCCGTAATTGTACCTCTGTACATCCCTTCGGTATTAAAAGGCATGGTTACATTTCCTTTTCTATCCAGCGCAATTAAACCACCATCACCACCCATTTTACCCACTTTATCTAACGCAATTTTCGATGCTTTGGCAACTGATAAACCTTTATATTCCATTAAATCTGAAATGGTTTTGGCCACCACGTTGCGAATGTAAAATTCGCCCCAACCGGTACAGGAAATACCAGCGGTTTCGTTATTGCAATAAGTGCCTGCACCAATAATTGGTGCATCTCCTACGCGGCCATATTTTTTATTAGTCATGCCCCCTGTTGAAGTTCCGGCAGCTAAATTACCTGCTTTATCTAAAGCTACGCAGCCTACTGTTCCAAATTTATAATCACGATTTTTGATGCCTAAAAGTTCAGATTTCTTACTTCCGTGATCCAATACTGCTTTTGTAGAATCTTCTTTAATTGCTTTTTGTAAACCATCCCATCTTTCCTTAGTCCAGAAATATTTTGGATCTACAATTTCAAGCCCGGCTTCTTTAGCAAACTGATCTGCACCGGCACCCATCATCATCACATGTTCTGATTTCTCCATAACTGCACGTGCGGCAGAAATTGGATTTTTAATGGTCGTAACACCTGCAACTGCCCCCGCCTCTAAAGTTTTGCCATTCATAATGGCTGCATCTAACTCATTCCGGCCATCATGTGTAAAAACGGCACCTTTACCTGCATTAAATAAAGGAGAATTTTCCATCACATGAATGGTTGCCTCCACGGCATCCAGGCTAGACTTTCCGGATTTAATCTCTGCATAACCTGCCTTTAGTGCCTGTGTTAAAGCAGCAATATAGGCCGCCTCTTTTTCAGGGGTCATATTCTTTTTTAGAATGGTTCCGGCGCCACCATGAATAACCATAACATATTTTTGCTGTGCAGAAGCCGCTAATGTTACCCAAGAAAATAACATGACCAGAAGTAGTTTTAATGATTTCATCTTTCTATTTAGTTTGAAGACGTTAAATTAAGAAAACTACTGAATAACCAAGCATTAAGCCTTCGCTATTCCTTCGGAAGAGAATTGTAAATCGTAAAGCTTTTTGTAATAACCGTTTAGTTTCAATAATTCCTGGTGCGTCCCTTTTTCTTTTATTTCCCCTTTATCCAGTACAATAATCTGGTCGGCTTTTTGAATGGTTGATAAACGGTGTGCAATTACAATAGAAGTACGCCCATCCATTAAATTATCTATTGCTTTCTGAATCAGCAATTCTGTTTCAGTATCTACCGATGAAGTTGCCTCATCTAAAACTAAAATTGCCGGATTATGAACCAAAGCCCTGATAAATGAAATGAGTTGTGCCTGTCCGGCCGAAAGCGTTGCCCCCCTTTCCATTACATTATATTGGTACCCACCCGGTAAACGTTCAATAAAATCATGCGCCCCTACCTTTTTAGCCGCATTAACCACTTCTTCAAGAGTAATTTGAGGGTTATTTAAGGTAATGTTATTTAATATCGTATCCGAAAACAGGAAAACATCCTGCAAAACCGTTGCAATATTACTACGCAGATAATCCAGTTCAAAATCTTGAATATGAATACCATCAACTGTAATATTGCCTTTTTTAACTTCGTAAAAACGGTTTAAAATATTAATGGTAGAAGATTTCCCGGCACCGGTAGCCCCCACCAAAGCAACAGTTTGTCCGGATTTAACCTCGAATGACAAATCTTTAAGCACATAGTTATCATCATTATAGGCAAACCAAACATTTTCGAATTTAATATTACCCTCCAGATGTGATAGCTTTTGTTTCCCTTCGTTAGGTGTACTTTCATCAGTATCCAATACCTTAAAAACACGCTCGGCACCAACCATACCCATTTGCAGGGTGTTAAATTTATCTGCCAGTTGGCGGATAGGCGTAAAAACCATACCCAGATACATAATAAATTGGGTAATAGTGCCAGGAGTTACATCCATTGGTTTAGCGAGAATACTTTTTGCCCCATACCAAACCAATAAACCTAATGACATGGCTGATATTAACTCAACCACCGGAAAAAATATAGAATAGTACCAGTTAGAACGAATGTTTGCATCGCGGTAACGCTTATTAATTGCATTAAACTTTCTGTACTCCTGTTTCTCTCTCGCAAAATACTGCACAATTGAAACACCGGTAATATGTTCCTGTAAAAAGGTATTCAGGTTTGCAACCTCCGTTCTGATTTCCTGAAAAGCAACCTTTATAGATTTTTGAAATTTCCTTGTCGCGACAATTAACAGGGGGATGGGTAAAAGCACCACGATACTTAACTCCCAATCGGTATAAAGCATTACTCCGATAATTACAATGACTTGCAAAGTATCACCAATCATAGAAATTAATCCTTCAGAAAAAATATCAGCAATGGTTTCCAAATCAGAAACCGTTCTGGTAATCAGCTGACCAATTGGCGTTTTATCAAAAAATTTAAGCCGGAGTTTAGTAATGTGGTTAAAAACATTTATGCGTAAATCCCGGATAACCGATTGCCCCAAAGTGTTGGTTAAAAGCGTATGATTATATTGAATAATGGTTTGCAGAATCAACATGAAAACCATCAGCATCGTCATGTTAACCAAACCAGAATATTTGCTTGTTAAAATATAATTATCGAGTGTATATTTAATTAAAAAAGGACGAACTGGAGAAATGGCCGCCAGCATAACCGTTAAAATTACCGACCAAATAAAAACGGTACGATAAGGCTTTACGTATTGAAAAATACGTTTTAATAATCCTGTATTGTATACGTCGCCCGTTATTGCCATTTTTATGGTTAATTGTTTAAATTGTTATTATACAAGTGGCTTAATTTTCGATTAACCAGTTAACCAATTTATGCGGTTAACTGAACCAATTGCTACCCCAAATAAGGATACTCTACCCTTACCAAATATAAGCCACAGGCCGCAACAGATTGACCTGCCTTACTTCGGTTTTTACTTTCTATAATCTTTTTAAAGTCTTCAATATCAATTTCGCCTTTACCAACCCTAATCAGTGTACCCATAATGGCACGTACCATATTTCTCAAAAACCGATCGGCTTTAATGGTAAAAACCAAGCCTCCTTCTGTTTCTTCAAAAATAGCTTTGCTAATTGTGCAATTATTGGTAAATGTTTGTGTATTCGATTTACTAAAACAGGAAAAATCCTGATAATTAAACAATTCTTTTGCAGCTTCGTTCATTAAAACAACATCCAGCTTATCTTTTACCAACCAGGACCGGTTAAGCTTAAAGGGATCTTTTTCAAAGTGAATGTAATATTTATAAGCCCTTGCTGTTGCATCAAAACGGGCATGAGCATCGTCAGCTACTGCAATTATTTTTTTAGCAGCGATTTGATATGGCAGCAAAGCATTAATGCCTGATATAGCATTTAATACCCACTCTTCTGCTACATCTTCAATATCAAAATGGGCAAAAAATTCTGTTGCATGCACTCCGGTATCCGTTCTGCCACAACCAAGGGTTTCGATGGTTTGCCTAAAATAAATAGACATAGCTTTATCCAGGCACTCCTGCACCGTTATTGCATTCGGTTGAATTTGCCAGCCGTGGTATAAGCTGCCATCATAAGCAAGTTGTATGAAATATCGTTTTTTACTCAAAGCGATGCAAAAATACTTTTTTCCTTTTATTAGATGAGCTGGTAAATCAGATTTAAATATATTTGTGAAAAATATTTGATTAACATGATACAAAGAATACAGTCCATCTGGTTACTACTTGCAACGATAGCATTGATTTTAATGATGTTTTTACCATTGGTAAGCAAAGAAAATAAAACTACCGAAACAGAAATTCACACGGTAGGCTTATATAAGGATGTTGTTGGAAAACCAGGCCCCGGTCTTTTAATGGAGCAATTTACCCCACTTTTAATTACAAATATTGTGGTTGCTGTGCTTTGTTTTATTAACATTTTTAATTTTAAAAGAAGAACAATGCAAAAGCGCATTGCTGTGTTTTCAATCATTGCAATAGGTGGTTTTGCATTTTGGTGTAGTATTTTTGCTCAAAAGCTGCCCGGGGGTATCGATGGGGCACGTTTTGATTTCGGTGCTTATTTGCCTGCAGTATCAATCCTGTTTTGTATAATGGCTATCATCGGCATCAATAAAGACGAAAAGTTAATCCGTTCTGCCGAAAGACTGAGATAGTGGCAAGCAGAAACTGTCTTGCTGACAAAGGAAGCATCTCTTAGCAAAACCAGATCCTTCGTGCCTCAGGATGACAGGATTTCTTCACTAAAATGTAAAGAACATGCTTTTATAATGAAACGAGAATTGTAATAGCTAATAAAAATAATCATTAGAAAATTAAAGCCCTATCAACAATCAAGAAGATTATTTGGTTAAATATCTATTGTGTTTTTAATGCTTTCAATCTATACTTGCCCTTTCTCCTTAATTCTCAAATAATTACCTCAATTTATTATTTCCTTAACTATCAATAAAATACGGATTATTAACCGTACCTTTGCGGCTCAATTAAAATAATAAAAAGACGAATGACAAACCCATTTCAATTATTGGGGATAAGTGATGACGTCGTTAATGCCGTAAAGGACCTTGGATTTGAAAATCCAACGCCTATTCAGGAGCAAAGTATTCCTGTACTGTTAGAAGGCACTAATGATTTTGTTGGTTTGGCCCAAACAGGAACAGGAAAAACAGCCGCATTTGGTTTGCCGCTGTTAGAACTAATCGATTTTAAAAGCAATAAACCGCAGGCATTAATTTTATGCCCTACCCGCGAATTATGTTTACAGATCGCTAACGACCTTAAAAACTTTTCTAAAAACGTTGCTAATGCTCATGTAGTTGCCGTTTACGGTGGTGCTAACATTATGCAACAACTACGCGAAATACGCCAGGGCGTACAAATCGTAGTGGCCACGCCCGGCCGTATGCTGGATATCATTGGCCGTAAGGCAATTGATTTTTCTGGTGTTAAATATGTTGTGCTTGATGAAGCTGACGAGATGTTAAACATGGGTTTCCAGGATGACATCAACGACATTTTATCAACCACTCCGGATGACAAAAAAACCTGGTTATTCTCGGCTACCATGCCTGCAGAAGTTCGCCGTATTGCTAAAAAATACATGAACGAGCCTGTTGAATTAACCATGGGCACTAAAAACACAGGTAACGTAAACATCGAACACGAATATTACATCGTTCGTGCACGTGATAAATATGCAGCCCTTAAACGGATTGTAGATTTTAACCCTGAAATTTTTGCAGTAGTATTTTGTAAAACCAAACTGGATACACAAGATGTTG
The DNA here is from genome assembly GCF_027213715.1 of Pedobacter punctiformis. Taxonomy (GTDB): domain Bacteria; phylum Bacteroidota; class Bacteroidia; order Sphingobacteriales; family Sphingobacteriaceae; genus Pedobacter; species Pedobacter punctiformis. The sequence continues at coordinate 176,112 of NZ_JAPWGM010000006.1, read as the reverse complement.
CAGAGCATTTAATTAAAGATGGTTACAACGCTGACGCTTTACACGGTGATTTATCACAACAACAACGTGATAAAGTAATGCAACGTTTCCGTGAGCGTAACATGCAATTGTTAATTGCGACTGATGTTGCCGCCCGTGGTATCGATGTTAATAACGTAACACACGTAATTAACTACTCTTTACCTGATGAAATTGAAAGTTACACCCACCGTTCTGGTCGTACAGGCCGTGCTGGTAAAACAGGTATTTCAATCTGTATCATCAACTCTAAAGAAGTTGGTAAAATCCGTCAGCTGGAGCGCATCATTGGTAAACAATTTACTAAAGCTGAGCTTCCTACAGGATTTGATGTTTGCGAAAAACAATTATTCTCTTTAGTACACAAAGTACATAATGTAGAAGTAAATACCGAGCAAATAGATCAGTACATTCCCCGTATTATGGACGAATTTGCGGAGTTAAGTAAAGAAGAAGTGATCAAACGTTTTGCATCTTTAGAATTTAACCGCTTTTTAGATTATTATTCTAAAGCACCTGATTTAAATGCTGCAGTAGCTGAAGATCGTAACGAACGTGATCGCGTACGTGGTAACAACAGAGGTAGCGAAGGTTACACCCGTTTGTTTATCAACTTAGGTTCTGTTGATGAATTTACCCGTGGCGATATGTTATCTTTTATTTGCAATAATGCAAAAATTGGTGGCAAAAGCGTTGGTAAAATCGATTTAAAAGGTGTTTATTCTTTCTTCGAAGTTGAAGATGATGTTGCTGAGAAAGTTTTCGAAGGTTTCAAAGCTGTAGAATTCAAAGGCCGTAATGTTCGTATCGAGAAAAGCGGTGATGGTGGTCGTGACGGAAGTGATGGCAGACCAAGACGTGATGGTGGCGAAAGACGCAGCGGTGGTTTTGGCGGAGAAAGAAGAAGTGGCGGAGGTGGACGCAGTTATGGTGGCGACAGAAGAAGTTCTGGTGGTGGCGAAAGACGTGAAGGTGGAAACAGCGGTGGCGGATTCAGAGATTTCTCTGGCCGTAAACGCGAAGATCGTGGTGGCAGCACTGGCGGTAGCGGAAGACGTGAAGGTGGAAGCAGAGAAGGTGGTGGCGAACGCAGAAAAAAGTGGTAACACCCTAATCCAAATATTTAAAACCGGTTTTGTTAATTCAAAACCGGTTTTTTTATGATTTTAAAAAATATTTAAACTTTTAGAAAATTATTTATATTTTCGGGGCATCAGATAAAAACGCTCCCTATTTTTTTCATCCCGTAAACTAAAGACTATTATGATTTTTTTCTTCGGGACGAGAAGTTCGACAGTACTTACAGAAAAGCTAAACTACTGTACTTGTGCTCATTGCCAGCAGCAAGACACGATTTACATCACTGCTATTTCCAGCTATTTCCATGTGTTTTGGATACCTGTTTTTCCAATAGGTAAAAAATACTATTCGTATTGTACACATTGCAAACAAACATTGGCACAAAGACAAATGCCTAATGAGTATAGAAATAGCCTTACAGAAATTGCGCAGAGAGCCAAAACACCTATCTGGCATTTTATTGGTTTGTTTTTAATTTCTATACCAATTCTTTTTGCTATAGTATCTTCAATTCTCAAAAAATAAATTACTTGTTTTATTAATGGTCTGAAATATTGGTTTTTTAAACCGGTTTCAATAATCATTACAGAAAACCCGTAACTTCATGCCTGAACATTTCCGGTCGGGTTATGCCTTGTTGTGCCTGCCCGGAATGCTCATTAGTAAATTCACAATCAGATAACAAACTATGCATTCCGGTAAATCTTACAGGCTGTCCGAATTTCTCCTGTGGACAAGGAGAAACATTTTTATCCTATTTTTTATAGGTGTTGTTCCAACCGTTTTATATAAAATATTTGGGTTTACCTGGCTAGCCATACCCTGGACAGTTGTTGCTTTGCTGGGTACAGCCACAGCATTTATTGTAGGTTTTAAAAATACACAAACGTATAGCCGTACCTGGGAAGCCAGACAAATTTGGGGTGCCATTTTAAACAGCAGCAGAACCTGGGGAACCATGAGCCGGGACTTTTTAACCGACAATCCTCAAAAAACAAAAGAACTTATTTACCGTCATTTTGCCTGGTTAACGGCATTGCGTTACCAAATGAGAGACAGCCGGGTGTGGGAAAACGGCAACAAATCTTACAATGCCGAATACCGGAATTTCTTTACCATTCCGGAAAAAGAAAGCGCTTTAGAAACCGAACTCGCTAAATATATTCCTTCAGTAGAGCTGAATTATATTTTAGGTACCAAAAACAGGGCTGTGCAATTAATGAGTTTACAATCTAAAACGGTTAAAGAATTATTGGCCGCCAAGGCAATAGATATGCTTCAGTTTATCGAACTGCAAAAAATGATAAGAGATTTTTATGATCAGCAAGGACGCAGTGAAAGAATCAAAAACTTTCCTTATCCACGCCAGTTTGCCACGATAAATGCTTTTTTCATTAAGTTGTTTTGCCTTTTACTCCCTTTCGGAATGTTAAAAGAATTTGATAAACTCAATGAAAGCGTAGAGGGAATGATGAAAGGCAATATGGTTTGGCTGGTTATTCCTTTCAGCGTTTTAATTTCGTGGGTTTATACTTCATTAGAACAAGTGGGTGAAAGTACAGAAAACCCATTTGAAGGCAGTGCAAATGATGTCCCTATTTCACAAATGAGCCGCACCATAGAAATAGATTTAAGAGAAATGCTGGGTGAAACCGATTTACCTCCTGCCCTTCAGCCAAAAAACAACATCATCTTATAAAGACTATAAAACAAAAAAGGTCTGCAAATTAAATTTGCAGACCTTTTGTATTAAATATCAGGTTAATAACTAGAAATTCAAATTGATTCTGGTAAACACATAACGGCCCAAGAAACCAAATTGCGGTGCCTGGTTTGGATACAAAATACCCGAAGTACCCTGGCTTCCTAATAAAAGTTCTGCCGGATAAACATCAAAAATATTATTGGCTCCAACAGTTAATTTCAGGTTTTTAGTCAGGTTATAACCCAAGCCTAAATCGGTAATTACCCGACCTGGTAATTCCTGTCTGTTGGCCACAACATTGGTGGGTTGCGATACTTTACCAAAATAAACATTACGCAAAAACACGTTAAACTTATTCAGGGTATAATCAAATGTTAAATTAGCTTTTATACGTGGAACCACTTTTGTTAATAAAATCACACTGGCTTCATCTAAATAAGTATTTTCTTTACCAGCCAATAAAGGAGAGGTATTGATACCGCCAATCAATGAAGTTTTAGAAATTGTACCGGCCAAATCTGTTCTCAAAGTACCTTTACCTAAACTGGTTGTATAGGTAACTACCGCATCAATACCTTTGGTTTCAGTATTTACGGCGTTTGCAAAGAAACGTGCCGTACTGGCATTAGCCAAACGCAAAAGATTGTAAATTTCTTTATCCTGAGCGGATGCAGATGCAGCATTGCTTCCGCTAAACTGACCTGTATAAATCACTCGGTCGTTAATACGAATAAAATATCCGTCTACCGTAATTTTAAACTTTCCTAAGTTTGAAGTAAATCCGGCACTGTAGCTGGTCGATGTTTCTTCTTTTAATTTAGGAATTCCTAAAAGTTGTGCTACACGGCTGTCATTTGCAAAAGTTCCCGATTCAACAAAGTTACCATCAATAAATACCGTTGATGTGGCATTGAAATAACGTTGCTGTAACGAAGGTGCCCTGAAACCTGTACTTGCCGCAGCACGCAATACAAACTGATCAGAGAATTTATACCGGCCCGCTAATTTGAAATTAAGGGTAGAACCAAAATCAGAATAATTTTCAAAGCGTAAAGCTGCATCTACTAAAAATTTATCTGTAAAATTAACCTCAACATCACCATAAGCGGCAACAGATGAGCGGCCAACGTTGGTTGCATTATCTTTACTAAAACCCGGAAATCCTTGTGCACCACCGCCATAAGCAGCTCCATTGGCAGCAAAACGTGTAGAAACATTTCCTTTTGGATCAGGAATTAGAATTGGGTTAGCTGTTGTACCTACATTAATGGCATTACCATAATTTACGTAAGAAGCTTCTTCACCGGCAATAATTTTATAGTTTTCGTAACGGTGTTCTGCACCAAATGCAACGTTAATTCCGTTTAAGGTATTTTTAAAAAAGCGGGTAAAATCCAAATTGGTTGTATTTTGCACAAAATCATAACCTCCTGCATCAAATGAAGTTGGAGATGCGGTTAATAAAGAAGCATTTAAGGTGTTCGACGTCGTGAAATTAATATAATTGCGTCCGTAAGTATTGCTGAAATCAGCTTTCCATTCACCTAAATTTCCACGGATACCAATTGCCAGCGACTGATCGTTATTGTCTGTTATAATTTCCGGCAGGAAACCATTAGGATAAATGGTTGCATTGGTTTGTGTTAATTGTCTCGGTGTTCTGTAAAATGCAGTTGATGTACCATTACGATAGTTTAAACCACCAAAAGCATAAATTTCAGCACCATCAGAAACGGGAATCACTGAGTTTAAAAATAATGCACCGCCACGGTTTTTGCTTTGACCAATATTTGGAACAAAATCTCCACGGGTTAGGCCTCTTCTGGCCAATTCAGCATCGGTTATATCCACTCCTGTAGGCGCAGGGTACAAAGTTGGATTATTGTAATCGGTAAAAATAACACCACGGTAAGGAGTGGTGCGTGAAGCGAAATCACGGTAATCAAAAGAGCCGGAAAGATTTAAGAAACCTCCTTTATCATTTAATTTAACACCGTAGTTTACATTCGCCTGAGCTGTTTCCCCATCTAAGCCGTCAGAATGTTTACCTGCAAAGCCACCACCGGTGATACTGGCAGAAAGTTTATTCACATCTTCATTTAAAATGATGTTAATTACACCTGCAATGGCATCAGAACCGTACTGCGCTGCTGCCCCATCACGCAAAACCTCTACCCTTTTAATTGCAGCTGTAGGTATTGCATTTAAATCCGTTCCTACTGAGCCTTTTCCTAAACTACCATTTATGTTGATCAGTGAAGTGGTGTGACGGCGTTTCCCGTTAATTAATACCAAAACCTGATCTGGTCCCAGGCCACGTAAAGAAGCCGGATCTATGTGATCGGTTCCATCGGTGAGGTTGGCCACGTTTGAAGTAAATGAGGGTGCTACATAATTTAAAATCTGAGCCAAAGATACCTGAGGTGAATTTTGAGCAATCTTTTTAACATCGACTAAATCAACAGGCACAGGCGTTTCCATTTGAGAACGTGGTGCACTTCTTGATCCTACAACTACAATGCCTTCCAGGTCGTTTTTGTTCTCTGCAAGTGCAAAATTTAATTCTTTAGTTTCTCCTGCAGCAATAGTAATCTTTTTCTGCTGACTTTGGTAGCCCACATAAGCCGCATTAATGGTATAGGTTCCCGCTGCAGGAAATTTCAACTCATATTTTCCCTGTGCATTTGTAGCAGCCTTAATATTTTGGCCTGATACAGAAATAGTTGCCCCGATAATTGTTTGAAGCGAGTCGCTCACTACTCCCCTTACCACCTGAGCTTTAAGCCCCGATGCAAATAAAAAAGATAAAGAAATAATCAGGTAAAATTTATTTTTCATAAGCTAATTTGTATTAATTTACATGTTAATTGTAAATCACAAATATACGAATAAAATCTATAGATTTAATATACTATAACTTTTTCGTTACCATTTACCTAAAGAGGCCTTGACTCCAATTACACTTAATATTTTACCTTTTAAGTTCAATAAGTTATCCGCCAAATAAAATACATTTACAGGTTATTAATATAAAAATGCACTTAAAAAAGATAGTTACCTGCTTATTACTCCTTGCAATTACCGGAAACATTTACGGACAAACCGCTAAACCTATTGAACCGAATCGTAAAATGGAATGGTTTGGAGATGCTAAACTTGGCATTTTTATCCATTGGGGCGTGTATGCTGTAAATGGAATTTCAGAATCCTGGTCTTTTTTTAACAATTACACTAATCACGAGGCTTATATGAAGCAATTGGAAGGTTTCAATGCTTCCAAATATGATCCTGCCAACTGGGTTCAGTTAATTAAAGAAAGTGGGGCAAAATATGCGGTAATAACGACCAAACATCACGATGGTGTATCTCTTTGGAATACAAAGGCCATTGATGCTACAACCACGCTAAAAAACAGTGCAGCAAAAAAAGATTTAATCACACCTTTTGTTGCCGCTTTAAAGCAATCTGGCTTAAAAACTGGTTTATATTTTTCTTTACCGGATTGGAGTTATGAAAACTATGACGTTTTTACCAGAGACCGCAAGCGTTATGATTTCAAAGCTGACCCAAAACGCTGGAATTCTTTTCTAACCTATTACCAAAGCCAGTTAAATGAACTTTCGGCTCAATTTAAACCAGATTTATTATGGTTTGATGGGAACTGGGAGCATTCTGCAACAGAATGGCAGACCGACAAAGTACGTAAGTTATTGAGTAGTTATAATCCGAACATCATTATTAATTCCCGCCTGGATGAACACGGAGATTACGAGACACCAGAACAAGGCGTACCTGTTGTAAAGCCAAACGCACCTTACTGGGAACTTTGTTATACCATGAATGATTCCTGGGGTTTTCAACCTTACGATCAAAAGTATAAAAGCTCAAATATGATTATTCGTACCCTGGTGGATTGCATCAGCATGGGTGGAAATTTACTACTGGACATTGGTCCGAAAGCAGATGGTACAATTGCGACTGAACAGGTTTCGATATTGAAAGATTTGGGTCGCTGGACTAAAAAAAATGCAGAAGCCATTTACGGTACACAATCTGGATTAGAGCCGGGACATTTTAACGGAAAAACAGCTTTGTCTAAGGATAAAAAAACCTTATTTCTGTATCTGGATTACCAGGATAAAGCAGGCATAACACTTTTAGGTTTAGCGACTAAAATTAAATCCGTTTCAGTTATTGGCTATGAGGGCAAGATTAATTTTAAAGCAGCTGATAATCAAAATTACATCATTGAAGTTCCGGAAAATGCTTACGATAAAGATGTAACGGTAGTTGCTGTAAAATTTGATGAAGCAATAAAAACAGTTAATCCGGTTGGTGCTACGCTGAATTTAGCTACTTTATTAAATGCTCAAACAAAATCTTCCACGGTTTCCAAACTTAAAAAGCTTTCAACCGATTTAAATAAAGGAACAAACATTTTTAATAATACAAATTTATCGGCCGATGGATTAAGCTTTACTTCTGATGTAAAACCATTGGATACTGAAGCAAAAGAATGGATTGTTAAAAATGCTGAAGTATTGTATAAAACAACTGCTGGTATTCCCGCAGGTCATTACGATGGGAATACGACCTTATCTGCAGATAAGCAAACGCTTTACTTATTTGTAGAAGGGAAACCAACCGGCCCTATTGCAATAAAAGGACTTAAAAATCAAATCAGCAGAATCAGGATTGTTGGCGAGGGGACCATGCTTCCACACGAAGTTTACAATAAACTATATTGGAGTAAAATACCAGGCATTATTTATATTCCTGTACCACAAGATAAATTAGATAAAAATTTAACGGTAATTGCCGTATTACTGGATGGACCAATTGATTTGTACAGAGAGAAAGTAGGTGCCATAGAAAGCAATTTGTAATTGAGCAGTGGCCGGAGGCAGACTCGCCTTCAAATTAACCCAATAACATAGTCTAATCCAATCACGATTTTATCTACTATTTGTAAAATATGCAGGCTAAAAACAATTTCTGCTTAAATTTGCCTTAATTCGCAAATCATGCAGGCAAAATATATTTCTTATCAGGAAACCGGTTCGTTCTCCAAACTGGTTTTAGATTATATAAATAACGAGGAACAACTTGCTCCTTTTTACAGTTACCGCCCCGATATGGATGGTTTGGCACAAGCCATAGCAAACAGAAATTTTAAAGGCGACAGAACCATTTTAGTTGATGTTTTAAAACAACAATACCAACACCTGCAGGTTAATAAATCAGTAAGTAAAAACATTGAACTTTTAGCTTCAGATCAAACTTTTACAGTTACAACAGGTCACCAGTTAAATTTATTTACCGGGCCGCTTTATTTTATTTATAAAATTGTAACGGCAATAAACCTGGCCATAGAGCTAAAAATCGCACATCCGGATAAAAATTTTGTTCCGGTGTACTGGATGGCAACAGAAGATCACGACTTTGATGAAATTAATCACGTAAGTGTTGATGAAAAAAACATAAGCTGGATACAAACCACTAACGGTGCAACCGGAAGATTGAGTACCAAAACTGTTGCCGCAGCAGTTACGGCTTACAAAGGTTATCTGGGTATTTCAAAAAACGGTAAACGAATTGCCAAACTGGTTGAGCAAGCCTATTTGCAGCATGATAATTTAGCGGATGCCACCAGATTTATGGTGAACAGTTTGTTCGAAAAATATGGGCTTGTTATTGTAAATGCAGATGATAAACGGTTAAAAAGCCTTTTTGCGCCTATAATAACAGCTGATATTTTGCAGCAAAATAGCGAAAGAATTATTCAGGAAACCTCTTCAAAACTCGAAGATTTAGGTTATAAAACCCAGGTTAACGGCCGTGATATTAACTTCTTTTACCTTAAGGATGAATTACGTGAAAGAATTATTCTAGAAGGCAAAACTTATAAAGTAAACCATACCAGTATTCATTTTACAGAAGAAGAATTAAAAGTGGAAATTAATTCAAACCCGGAGCGTTTTAGTCCTAATGTGGTGATGCGCCCAATGTACGAGGAATTAATTTTACCAAATATTGCCTACATCGGTGGTGGTGCAGAAGTATCATACTGGATGCAGCTTAAAGCCAATTTCGATTTTTATAAAATTGATTTCCCGGTATTGCTTTTGCGGAATTCGGCTTTATTAATTGATAAACGAAGTGCCGAAAATCTTCATAGTTTAGGTTTTACGCTGGAAGATATTTTCCTTCCTGCCGAAGAACTAAAAAACATCTGGGTAAAGAAAAATTCGACTGCACAATTGAGTCTTTCAGATGAAATAAGAGCCGTTAACAGTATTTTTGATCAGATTAAACTGAATTCTTTTAAAGTCGATAAAACGCTTTCGGCTTCAACGGATTCTGCCAGACAAAAAACCAATCATCTTTTATCCAATCTGGAGAAAAAATTGTTCAGAGCGGAAAAAAGGAAACATGAATTTTCTTTGCAACAAATAGAAAATGTAAAGAAAAGGCTTTTCCCAAATGGCACATTGCAGGAAAGAATTTCTAATATTGCGCCTATGTACGTAAATTATGGAGAAGATTTTCTTTCTTCATTAATTGAAAACTTTGAACCTTTAGGTGGCGATTTTACTTTGCTGCTACCGTAAAGCTTTAAGCAAATGTTTTGACCTTGATACTCACTATTTGATAAAAAAATGAACTTCATCACTTTTACCGAAACCGAACTCAGAACTTTTACTTATAACGTTTTTAAAAAGATTGGCTGTTCTGATGAACATGCAACCTTGGCAACTGATGTGTTACTGCGTTCTGATCTCAGAGGAATTGACTCACATGGAGTAGCCCGGTTAAGTGGATATGTTCGTTTGTGGGAAAAGAAAAGAATAAATGCAACGCCGGATATTAAAGTAGTTTATGAAACGCCTACAACAGCAACGGTTGATGGTGATGGCGGATTAGGCCTTGTTGTTGCTCCATTTGCCATGAAAGTGGCCATAGAAAAAGCAGAGAAATACGGTAGTGGCTGGGTTTCTGTTAAAAACTCCAATCATTTTGGTATTGCAGGTTATCATGCTTTAATGGCGGTAGAAAAAGATATGATTGGGGTTAGTATGACCAATGCAAGCCCCTTAGTTGCCCCTACTTATGCAAATGAACGTTTGTTGGGCACCAATCCAATGTGTTATGCTTTCCCGGCGGGAAAATATCCTGCGGTAATTGTAGACATGGCTACTGCTGCTGCCGCAAACGGAAAACTGGAAATTGCTCAAAGAGCCAATAAAAATGTTCCGGATGGCTGGGTGCAGGACAAAAATGGCAATGCTTCTATTGATCCGAATGAATTAAAAAATGGTGGATCTTTACTGCCGCTGGGAAGCGATAAAGACCATGGCAGTCATAAAGGTTATGGTTTGAGTGCAACTGTAGATATTTTATCAGCGGTGCTTTCTGGTGCAAATTACGGCCCTTGGGTGCCACCTTTCGTCGCATTTTTAGAACCTTCAGCAAATCCAGTGGGCGAAGGACTTGGTCATTTCCTGGGTGCCATGCGGGTTGATGGTTTTCGTCCTGCAACAGAATTTAAAGATCATTTAGACAACTGGATTGAACGTTTTAAAAGTGCTAAAACAATAAATTCGGATAAAAAAGTAATTATTCCCGGTGAGCCTGAACATGAATTTGAACAGGAAAGAAAAGTTTCAGGGATTCCGATTATTGATGTTGTAGTTAAAGACTTAAACGAACTTGCTGAAAAACTGGGCATCGCTCCGTTAAATTAATGACATAAAAAAGCCGCAGATCTAACCAGGATCTACGGCAATATTGACCAAGTACAATGGTTTTATGCCCACCATAAAGGGCAAGGATTTTTAAAGTAATATTTCTACTTTATTACGGTAAGCGTATCCTTAAGCTGTAATTCTTTACTTGAAGAACCAATCATAATTCTAAAATCACCCGGTTCTGTTAAGGTTTCCATTTCTGCATTAAGCATTTGGAGCATATCAGGGCTAATGGCAAAGCTTAATCTTTTACTTTCACCTGCTTTTAGTTTAACTCTTTGAAACCCTTTTAACTCTAAAACAGGTCGTGCAACACTTGAAAGTAAATCGCGGATGTATAATTGTACCACTTCTTCTCCATCATATTTCCCTGTGTTTTGAAGTGTAAAATCGGCTGTAATACTTTCTTTAGCATTAATCTGTTTTTTAGACAATTTTAAATCTTTGTAATCAAAAGTGCTGTAACTTAAACCGAAACCAAAGGGGAAAAGCGGCTCGCCGCTGAGGTTATTGTAATCATCGCCACGGCCGGTTGGTTTGTGGTTATAAATTAAAGGCAACTGAGATTCGTGGATTGGATAAGTTATAGGCAATCTTCCTGCCGGGTTGTAATCGCCGAATAAAGTTTCTGCTACGGCATTTCCGCCTTCCTCACCCGGGTACCAGATATTTAAAACAGCTGCGGCCTGGTCAAACCAATTATTCATTGTAATGGCACTGCCACCAACCAATAAAACAATTACAGGTTTACCGGTATTTTCCATGTCCTTAATCAACTGTTCCTGATTGCCCGGTAAACTTAACATAGCCCGATCCAGAAACTCTCCTTCCTTTATACCGGCGGCAACTACAATAGCATCCGCATCTTTAGCAAGCTTAACGGCTTCTTCCAATTGCTGATTAAGTGTATTCGGAACATTGTAATCCCAAACCAGTTTGATGTAAGCATTACCCTTCGATTCCTTAAACTCTACCTGAATATTATAATTTTTATTTGCTTCAAAACGGAAAGGAACCAACTGGGTATGATAAGACCTTTTTTCCCAGCGATCGATTAATAATTTACCATCCAGATATAAACGATAACCATCATTACCTTCCAAACCAATTTGATAGGTTCCGGATTTTGGAGCAGAAACTGTTCCTTTCCAGCGAATGGAGTACTGATCTTTTGCTAATTTTTTATTGGGCGAATGGAGTGTCCACATAAAATTAATCACCTGATCAATTCTGCTTAAAACAGGATTACCGGATAAGCTGAGGTTATCAAAATACTCCGCCGCAAGACCTTTAGCTGTATCAGCTTTTAAAAACTCCTGATCAATTGGTGTATACAAAACAGGGATTCTGCTGCTGCCTTTACTATAAACTATGTTTACATTTTGTCCGGCTCTTTTTTTCAATCCGTCCAGAATACTGATTTTCCCATTTCCGCTTCCGCTATATCCGCCTAAACGGGCCTCAGTTGCATCTTCACCAAGTACAAGAATATTCTTTACATCTTTAAAAGGCAATACGGATTTCTCATTTTTTAACAGAACAAACGATTTTAATGCCGCTTCTTTAGCCATAACCTTATGGCTTTTATCATTTATTGCTTTTTGGGCTTCGCTTTCTGATACATAAGGGTTTTCAAATAAACCCAATTCAAATTTTGCTCTGAGCACCCGTGCAACGGCATCATCTATTCTTTTTTGCGGGATTGAACCATCTAAAAACGGAGGGATAAATAATTTGTAATGATCAAACTCCGTCTGAAAAATCACATCAAGACCACCTATAATGGCTTGTTTTGTAGCTTCCGCATAATTAGCAGAAGTATAGTGCAATACATTTGCACCACCAACTGCACCAGCATCAGAAATAACAAAGCCTTTAAAGCCCCAGTCTATTTTTAATTTTTGCGTTAAAAGATTATAGTTTGAAGTTGCTGGTGTACCATCAACAGTGTTATACGCCGTCATCAAAGACCTGCTTTTACCTTGTTGCACAGTTGTTTTAAAAGGAGGAAAATAGATCTCCTCCAACAAACGTTCGTTAAAATGGATTGGGTAACTGTCGCGGCCACCATCGCCAACGTTTGCCACAAAATGTTTTGGGGTAGTGATGATGTTTTGAGTTTCAAAAGCTTTAACAAAAGCCAGTCCCATTTGCGAAGTTAGAAAAGGATCTTCACCATAAGTCTCTTCAGTTCTTCCCCAGCGCACATCAGATGCAATATTGATCACTGGTGTCAGAATATCCCGAATGCCTCTTAGTTTAGTCTCCTGTGCAATGGTACCTGCAACCCTGCTCATCATTAACGTATCGAAACTTGCAGCTAAACCAATGGCTTGTGGAAAGGCTGTAGCGCCTTGTCTAACCAGGCCATGCAGCGCTTCGTCAAATGCAATTATTGGAATCCCAAGACGGGTTTCTTTAATGAAATAGCGTTGAATAGCATTGATTTTTTTAGCCAGTGTATAAGCATTCTCCTGCGTATTGTAGCTTAACATTTGGTTTGCTCCGCCTCCGCCCTGGGAAACAGCACTAACCTGCAAGCCAAAAATCCCATTTTTATACCGGCTTTTATCTACGCCATCTAAATCTCCCGGAATCATAAACAGCTGCCAGAATTTTTCTTCGGGCGTCATTCTGGAGAGTAAATCATTTACCCGGTCTTCTATATTTGCTTTCGGGTTTTTATATATTGGGTCAGCCGGTTTCTCTTTTTTATTTACTCTTTTGCCGATTTTTTTTATAGACTCACCTGCAAAGGCAGTGTAACCAAGTGCAATAAGTAAAAACAGGCTACAAATTATTTTATTAAATTTCATTAGCTAATTCTTAGGGATGTTTAAATTTATTCTGCTGTAAATTCAAAAGCTAAAGCAATCTGTTCGTTGCTCCCAATATCAGCAGGCAGCTCTATCATTGTCTGCCCATTTAAAGCTTTCCACTTTAATTTTTTTCCGCTTGCCAATAAAATAACCGATGAACCTTTTTTAGGTGTATTGCCACTCCAAACAATGGTTTTAGCTGGTTTTTCATCATTTTTAACACAATATAGAGCGTACTTTACTTTTCCATCTTTACTTTGCGTAAACCAGGTTTGTCCGCTATTATAATTTTTAGTGATGCGGGTATTGTATATCGCCTTACCATTTACAGATGTCCAATTGCCAATTTCATTTAATCTTTTGATAACTTCATCAGGTAATGTTCCATCCGGTTTCGGTCCGACACCTAAAAGCAAACTACCACCCTTTGCTACAATCTCTATCAGTTTATGGATAATCTCTTTTGCCGGTTTATAAGGTTCGTTGGCCACAAAACCCCAGTTATTACCTAATGTCATACAGCTTTCCCAGGGGTGATCCAATTGTTTCTCAGGAATTTTCTGCTCCGGTGTCTGATAATTTTCATAAGGACCATGCACCGTTCTATCAACCATCAACAATCCTGGCTGTGCCTTTCTCGCCATTTGTGCAATTTTAGGCATATCAACATCCTGACTCCATTTCGGAATGTTAGCACCCCATGAAAGCACTTCTTCATTTACCGTTTCTAAAGGGCGTACCCAACCACCATCAAGCCAAAGAATATCTACAGAACCATAATTGTGCATCAACTCACCAATTTGGTTATAAACTAAACCTTTAAATTTATTCCATCGCCATGGGTATTTTTTAATGTCATAATTATTGTTGCGGTCGGCGGTTGCATATTTTTGCCACCAATAGTATTGCGAATGCCAGTCGGGTTTAGAAAAATATGCCCCAATCATAAAACCTTCTTTTCTAAAAGCATCAAAAACGTATTTTGCTACATCAGCTTTGGGGTTATTCGCAAAAGGACCTTTGGCAATACTAAAATCAGATTCCTTTGTATCAAACATGGCAAAACCATCATGATGTTTGGTCGTAAAAACCAAATATTTCATTCCTGCATCTTTCCCAGCCTTTGCCCATTGTTCCGGATTAAACTTAACGGGATTAAAATCTTTACTCAAACCCCAATACCATTTTTTATAGTCTTCATAAGCAATGGTACTATCGCGGTCAATCCAATCTTCTGAACAAAGATTCCATGATTCCATAATTCCGGGAACAGAGTATAAACCCCAGTGAATAATCATCCCAAATTTTTTATCCTGCCAGTTATTTAGTTTTTCTTTAACTAAAGGATCTGAAGGCCATTCGTACTTGGTTGATTGCTGATGAATGCCATTTTGCTGGGCAAATAAAATGTTAAAAGAGCAGATAAATACGATTAAAGAGATGCTTTTTTTCATGTTACGAAAGATAAAAAATCCCGACAGGAATACTGCCGGGATTAATTAATAAATGGATTAAGGCATCCAGAATATTTTTGCTTTACGTGTATCTTTGGCTTGTACAGCTTGATAGTTTACACTGTTTAATGTCTTCTCTTTAGCAGGATATATTAAACGAGTTGGTGGACTGTCGTATCCTGATAATTTACCATTAGATGGAAAAGTTAAAACAGGAAAACCAGTTCTTCTATATTCAGACCATGCTTCTGTAGCTTGTAAAACGCCAAAATGTGCCCACTTTTGGGTATAAATCTTAGTCAGTTTATCTGCAGATGATCCTGAATAAGTCGCAGATGATGCATCTACCCAGGTATCAACAATTGTGCTGGCAGGAGCAGTTACATTTACATAACCATTTCCTTGATTTAAATTATTTAAGTAATAATAGAAAGCTACTGATTGTTTTAATGCATTATCATATGCAGTTTTAGCATCTGTAGTACTTCCCCATCTTTCGTATGCTTCTGCTTTTAATAAGTTAACTTCCGAAGCAGTAATTACGATACCCGGTAATTTTTGATTGTAAAGGAATGTTGCAGAATCCAATACTGAATAATCAGGGAAACTGCTCTCCTGCTCCGTTGTGGTAAACGTAACTGGCATTGCTTTATAGTTTTTGTTTGGCACAAAAACGTCCTTACCATTAATTTTAACGGTACGTCCAAATTTATCATACACAACAGGAATACGTGGATCGTTTGCTGGCAACATTACTGAATTTAACATGTAATCTGTAGCGTAAAAGCTACCCTCTAAAAAAGCATCGTGTAAATCGCTCGTGCTATTGCTAAGGGGCTGCAATAAAATATCTGCTGTTGCTGGATTGTATTGACCTACATTTCCACCATCAACCAAAGGATAAGTTGCCTGATTGTTTAACATTTCTAATACAGCAGTTTTGGCGGTTGCTTCATCTGTTTTCGAAATGCGCATTAATAATCTTAAACGCAATGAATTTGCATAACGAGCCCATCTGTTTACATCTCCTTTTAACAGGATATCAGATTTTGAGAATGCCGCATTGGATGCATTGCTTTTAAAATAAGTTGATGCACTTGCAAGGTCAGTTAAAAAAGTATTATATAATGCTTTTTGCTCATCGTATTTAGGGTTTTTGATTGTATTATTTGATGGAAGATTTCCTGCTTCAGAATATGGGATATCTCCCCATAAATCGACCATTTTAGCAGCTTGTTCTATCAACACAACCTTAGCAGCTTGCATAATAATTTTTTGAGTAGCTTGCTCATTTGCAGGCAAAGAGTTGAATTTCACTTCCATTGCTCTATAAAGCGCCATAACACCACTACCATTACCATTTGTGGAATAAAAATCATCCCAATAGTTTTGAGAATATCCATCACTTTGCTGATAAATAGAATTACTATTAGATATATAAGCAGTTTGGGCGTATACGCCAGGCATTTGACTTAAAAATGTACGTACATTCCAATATTTTGCAGCTACCCTGTCATTATTTAACATAGCTGTAAACAAGCCGGCAACATTGGCATCTTTTGCTTGTTCCGGATTATTAAATTTATCTTCAAGCTCCTTTTTACAGCCAACTATAGCTGTTATCGCAACCAAAAGAAAACTTACTTTTATAATTAACTTTTTCATAATATCAATTAATTTTTAGGCTAAAAATTTGCGTTTAAAGAGAATCCGAAATTTCTTGATGCTGCTGTTGAACCTACATCCACTCCTTGCGACCACCATTTGTTTCCAAGAGGGGCCTCTGGATCTAAATCTTTAAGGGTACGATAGATGTAAAACAGGTTACGTCCAATTACCGAAAATCTTAAATTGGTAATTTTTAACTTTTTAGTAAATGAAGCAGGTATTTTATAACTCAAAGTTATTTCTCTCATTTTAACATAGCTATTATCAAAAATTTCAGCTTCTGTTAAAGAACCTTCACCCCAGTTATATGTTGTTAAGTAATAATCTGCTGCAGAAAGAACTTTGCTATTTGGTAAACCTGTATTTTCATTAATGCCTTGAAGCAATACACCATCATTATAGGTTTTGCCGTTTGCGGTATAGGCTAAGCCACCACTTGCTGCATCTCTAAACTCCATAGAGTTTTCTAGCATACCAGCACCTCTCATGTATTTAAGGTTTGGAGCAATCATTTTACCACCAAAGCGATAATCAATTGTAAAATCTAAAGCTAAATTACCATAACTAAAAGTGTTTGAGAAACCTCCAACTGCTTTAGGCATAATGTTACCAGCTTTAACGTAAGTAGAATTATCCATTACATAAAAACCATCATTATTGATAAGATAATTTCCATTGGCATCAGTTTTTCTTGGGCGGATATAAATATTTCCAAGATCTTCGCCTGTTCTTGCTACTATTTTAGCTGTTGATTGATCTGATGCATAAAAGTTAATTTCAGAATTAGCATCTTTCAATGAATTTACTTTTGATTTATTTGTAGAGAAATTTAATCGGGTATCCCATCTAAATTTACCTGTTATAGGAGTTGCATTAAATGCTAACTCAAATCCCTGGTTACCAATTTCTCCAACGTTCACAATTTGACTTCTTGCACCGTTGGTAGATGTTACATCTAATGGTATGATTTGATTTTTAATTTTATTGTTGTAATAACTTACATCTAAACCAATACGGCCGTTTAGAAAACGAGTTTCTAAACCAAATTCTGCCTCATGTTTTTTCTCTGGCAGTAAGTCTAGATTTCCATAAGCACTTGCAGAACTTAAAGCAGGAACTGAACCATTTATGGTTTGAAGAGAAACTTGTTTATACAGAATACTTGATTCATATATTGGTGGCGCATTACCTACAACACCGTAAGAAGCTCTTAATTTACCATAGCTCCAAAACGAAGGTAATTTCCATAAATCACTAAAAACAAAACCTCCATTTACTGAATAGTATGAATATTTATTGTTTGCTGGCGGAAGTGTAGACACATATTCCTGACGAGCGGTTCCTTCTAAGAATAAATAATCTTTATAAGCTAAGTTTAACATCCCTAAATAGGCATATTTCAATTGCTCTTTACGGGTATCCGAAGTCTCAGCAACACCAAATGAATTGGTTATAGCAAACCAGTTTTCCGATACTAAACCATCTTTAGTATTGGATTTTTGATCTTTATAATTCTCTTTTCTACCCTGATAACCTCCACTTAGTGACACATTAAAGTCCTCACCAATTTTATTTGAATAAGTTACTAACGCATCACCATATAAAATTGCATACTGGCCTTGTGTAGTTGTATAAGCTCCTGTACTGGTATTGCCATTTAATGCACTTGGAATTTCTGTATACTGGCGATTTTCTGTTCTGGCACCTGTATAATCATTACCAATACGACCTCTAAATTTTAAGTTTTTAGCAAAATCATAATTTAAAGTGAAACTTGATAACAATCTGTTCTCATTCTCATCGTAAGTATTTTTTAATTGCTGCCAGTAAAAATCTAAAAGATTTGTTGCTCTGATGTTAAATATGTAAGGCTCTGGACGATTGGTTTGATCAAAGGTTGCATATTTGTATCCGTTACTAGTTTGGAATTTTTCTTTCATTAAGTCCATATCTTCGGCACGGCTAAAGAAACCTCCGAAAGAACCCAATACCTGACCTAATTGATATGGTCTGTTTCTGGTAATCGTATTTACATAGCTTACAATTACATCTGCCGATAATTTTGGTGCAAGTTTAATTGTAGAGTTTAAATTGAAAGAGTTTTTTGATCCTGTGTTTCCAGGTTGTGTTCCTCTGTAATCTAATCTTGATGCAGAAAAACGATAGTTTAATGCTTCAGTCTGGTTAGATATTGCAATGTTTGCATTAGAAGTATAACCTGTTTGATATACATTTTTATAATTATCAGGTTGAGGGGAATATGACCGAATTGAGCCATCCCACCATCTAACTTGCTGACCTTCCATTTTAGGTCCAAAATTCGCATAAGATCTAAAATATGGTCTGAAACCACTTGGAGAAGCTGGGTCTGCGATCCAACCTTCTTCTGTAGCTCCATTTGCTACGTTTGTTTCTCTATCGTAACCTGGGCCATAAGTATTTTGAAATCTAGGTAAAAAAGCCACCTGATCCATTGAACCCTGATAGTTAAAATCAATTCCTAAACCTCTGCTTTTTGAACCTTTTTTAGTGGTAATTACCACAACACCACTACCAGCATCGGAGCCATACAATGCAGATGCACTAGCACCTTTTAATACAGTTAAGCTTTCAATATCCGCAGGGTTAATATCTAAAATACCATTACCTCTAACACGCTGATCATCCCAATAGTTATTGTTGTTTGCACCTGCAGCACCATTTTGGCCATCATTTCTGATCATAACCCCATCAACAACATAAAGTGGTTGCTGGTTGTAGTTTATAGAGTTAATCCCTCTAATTTGAACATTTACAGCACTACTTGCGCCTCCCGGAGCTGTTGTAATTTTTACACCTGCAGCTTTACCATACAATGCAGAAGCAAAGTTAGTATTACCAGCCTCAGTTAATTGTTTTGCAGTTACTGTACTAACAGCATAACCAAGCGACTTTTCTTGGCGCTTTATACCTAATGCAGTAGTTACTACATTAACCTCATCAAGTTGGTTAGCGCTTTCCTTTAATACAATTACAAATGTAGTTTTATCGCCCACGGCTACCTCTTGTCTGGCAAAACCGATTGCATTAAAAACAAGTACATCAGTTGGATTGGCTGAAATAGAGAACTTTCCGTTCCCGTCTGTTTGGGTAGCCTTTGATGTTCCTTTTACAGAAATACTTACACCCGGCACTACACCTGACGCATCCTTCACTGTTCCCGTAACAGTTTTTTGTGCGTAAGCAGCTATTGTAAAAATGGTTAACAATAGCGTACTTAAACACATTAAGTACATTTTTTTCATTTTTTTGTAGTTAGTAGTAATTTATTTAGTTAGTTGTCGGTCAAATAGATGATTTTATTTGTTAGGGTCTTTATTTCATCATAATATTAGGTTTAGAGGGTTTGTATATCTTTTGATTAATTGAAATGACTATGCTCAACAAGTAAACTTGCTGCTGCTAATAATTCTGCCTGTTCTGCGAGTTTAGAAAGTACTATCGTTGTTTGATCCGCCACCCTTGGAATACAAAACTCATTTATAGCTTGTTGAATAGGTGGTAAAAGCATTTTCCCTGCTCTGGCGCCACGCCCGCTTAATACAATTTTTTCTGGATTCATAATGTGAATTAACGTAGCCAAACCTTTACCAATTTGAAAGGCAGCATCAGATAAGATAGAAATGGCTACAGGATCTTGCTTTACCACTGCATCAAGGAAATGATCTGCATGACTTTTACTTTTATCTTTAAACAGTGTCTTCATACTGGTTTCAGCACCATCATTAACGGCCTTTTCTGCCTTATGAACCATAACCAATAATGAAGTTTCTACCTCCAGACAGCCACGTTTACCACAAGAGCATAAAGCATCTGAGTTTGATAAAGGTATATGACTAAACTCACCGGCATAACCGCTACTGCCACGGTACAATTGTCCATGAACAATCATTCCTAACCCTGTTCCCCACCCAATATTCACAACCAACACGTCTTTTAAATTTATAGCCTCACCAAAATTTAGTTCTGCAAGTGCAATTAAACTGGAGTCATTATCGAGAAAAACGGATAAGTTTAAATTTTTAGAAAGATAATCCTGAAGACTTGAACCATCTTCTATTTGCATGAAGGAATAGTTCATGCCTTTTTCTGCATTCACAAAACCCGGCATTCCAATGCCCACACCTAACAAATCTTCTCTGTCAATATTGGATTTAGCAATGCATCGATTAATAAATTCAATTAATTCATCTGCACTGTCTGCCGCAGACATATCTAAATTAACCAGCTGGGTTGGGAGAACTTTTTTATTAGACAAATCATAAATAGTAAGACGGGTAATGAACTGATCCATTGCCACGGCAACTATATACTTTTTATAATCGGGATTTAAAAGAAACATGATCGGTCTGCGACCTCCTGTTGAAGGAGCAAGGCCCTGCTCAATAACCTGACCTTCTTCAACCAAACTGTTCACAATAGAGGTAATCAAAGGCAAACTTTTTTGAGTAAGCTTACTTAAATCTGTTAACGACAGTACTTTCTTATAATAAAGAAACTTAATAATATCCGCTTTTAATCGCTGACCTTTTTCTATTATAACAGACATTTAATTTGGTTTTAAAACAAACTTAATAAAAAAATATAAAACAATACATATCTTTTTAAAAAAATTAAAAAGATTAATTGTCTATAAAAAAACGACTTACCAATAATGGGAGTCGTTTTTCATCTATTTATATCGTTTTTAATTAATTCCGCTTAGCAATCTGCCCCATCTGATTTTATGGAAAAAAGAAGCCGTACTATCCCAGCTCATCCAAATAAAAAGTGCCTTACCAACAATATGATCTTCAGGTACAAACCCCCAGTAACGGGAATCTGCCGAGTTATGCCGGTTATCGCCCATCATCCAATAATAATTCATTTTAAAAGTGTAAGATGTAGCGGGTTTATCATTAATATACCAGGTATTTCCCTTCTGCTCTACCTTATTTCCTTCGTAAGTTCTTATTGCCCTGTAATATAATGGTATGGTATTGCTATCCAGCTGAACCGTCCAGCCCCTTGCCGGAATTTTTATGGGTCCAAAGTTATCTACGTTCCATTTCCGGTTAGGATCTAATGGAAAAAGATCGCCATCGTTTGCTGTTTCTGGTTTCACCTCTAAAGCAACGGACTTTACAAAATCAAGTTTTTTTAACTTCTCTATCATTTCCGGACTGGCGTTGGCTATATAAGTATCTGCATTAATCTGCTGCATTTCACTAACTGTAAAACCTATTTCCGCAAATACATCAAAATTAACATCAGTGGTTTTTAACTGAATTTTGTATGGCATTTGTCCTGTATTTTTTAGTGGCTCAGCTTTTCCATTCACACTTACAATACCATCTTTCATACTCACTATATCGCCGGAAATACCTATACATCTTTTGATCAGATTTTCTCTTTTATCTACTGGTCTGCTGGTTATGGTATATTGGCTATTCACCGTTTTCCAGTCTGATTGACGAACTAAATTATAATAACTGGGCTCCTGGTTTTCAAGTGCTACAGTATCTCCGACAGGCAAATTAAAAACGATTACATCATTTCTTTTAATTTCAGATAAGCCTGGCAAGCGACGATATTTCCATTGTATACCATCCCAATAGGCTTTTGTTCCAATAACAGGCATGGTATGATGGGCAAATGGAAAAGCAACAGGCGTTATTGGAACCCGGGCTCCGTAATTTACCTTACTTACAAAAAGAAAATCGCCAATTAAAAGAGATTTTTCCATTGAACCACTGGGAATGGTATAGGCTTCGATAAAAAATACCCTGATAATTGTTGCCGCAATTACAGCAAAGATGATGGCATCCAACCATTCTCTTGTTTTAGTTTTTTTCTTCTTATCGACATTACTCTTTTTCCGCCAAAATTTCCAGTTCATAGTTAACGATTTGGTAAGGTTTTTAATTGGAACCGTTTATTGTAATACGTTTTTAGATCAATTAGCCCTTATATTGTTACATCAGCTAACTTTATATTCTAGCTAACCATAAAAATTGATCATAAAAAAAGCGGAAGATTTTTAAATCCTCCGCTTTTCATCAATTGAAATTCCTTTTAGTTAATCCCTCTGAATAACCGGCTCCATCTGATTTTATGGAAAAATGAGGCTTCACTATCCCAGCTCATCCAGATAAATAAAGCCTTGCCTACCACATGATCTTCCGGCACAAAACCCCAGTAGCGGGAATCTGCTGAATTATGACGGTTATCGCCCATCATCCAATAATAGTTCATTTTAAAAGTATAAGATGTGGCAAGTTTATCATTAATATACCAGCCGTCGCCTTTTTTCTCTACCTTATTTCCTTCATAAGTCCGGATAGCACGGTAATATATTGGCATAGTGTTGCTGTCAATTTGAACGGTCATTCCTTTTGCAGGAATTTTAACAGGACCAAAATTATCTACATTCCATTTACGGTTTGGATCGTGTGGAAATAAACCTCCGTCTTCGCCAGCAGGTTCTGCAGCCATATTTATAGATTTTACAAAATCAAATTTCCTGATTTCATCTGCCATTTCTGAAGATGCGTTTAAAACATAAACCATAGGATTTGAGGTTTGCTGAATATCAGAAATCTTTAAACCGATATCATTAAAAACCGAAAAATTAATATCATTGGTTTTAAATTCTACCTTATATGGCATCATGCCGGTATTTTTTAAAGGCTCGGCTTTTCCATTAATGCTCACTATTCCATTAGTCATACTCACCACATCGCCACCAATACCAATACAGCGTTTAATATAATTTTCGCGTTTATCAACCGGTCTGCTGGTTATGGTATATTGACTATTTACTGTTTTCCAGTCTGAATTACGAACCAAATCATAATAACTTGGGTTTTGATTTTCTAGGGCAACTGTATCTCCCTCCGGAAAGTTAAAAACAACTACATCATTTCTTTTAATATCCGAAAGTCCGGGTAAACGACGATATTTCCATTGTACGCCATCCCAATAAGCTTTTGTACCCGTAATAGGCATGGTATGGTGCGCAAAAGGAAAAGCAACGGGTGTCATCGGGATCCTTGCACCATAATTTACTTTACTTACAAAAAGAAAATCACCTACCAGTAATGATCTTTCCATTGAACCTGAAGGTATGGTATAAGCTTCAATAAAAAATACACGGATAATGGTTGCCGCTATTACAGCGAAAACAATGGCATCTACCCATTCGCGGGTTTTGGTTTTTTTCTTTTTATCGGCATCCTTTTTTTTCTGCCAGAATTTATAATTCATATTTTTATTTTACAAGATTAACTGGTTATTGGTATAATCGGTTAACTATTATCTGCAATTCATGATGTTTAACAATAAAGCATCCTTTTTTGAATGACTTTACAGGGATTTTACTCAAATATATCGGTTATATTGAAGAAACCTTTTTTATTTTGTAACCATTCTGCGGCCACAACAGCGCCTAAAGCAAATCCGGCACGGCTATGTGCTGTATGCTTAATTTCAATCTCATCAACCTCACTGCTATAAATTACCGTATGTGTACCGGGTATATTTTCAATTCTATGAGATTCTATGAGCAATTGTTCGGCCTTTGGAAAAACTTCTACATCTGTGCCAACAACTTCATTTAACCATTCTGTTTTCCGCTCCAAACTGTCTACAATGCCTTCAGCAATTGTAATGGCCGTACCGCTGGGCGAATCTAATTTTTGTGTATGGTGTATTTCTTCTACCTGCACTTCGTAAGCCGGGTAGTTGTTCATCAGCTTGGCTAAAGTTTGATTTAATTTAAAAAACAAATTAACGCCAATACTGAAATTAGACCCATACAGCAGTGTGTTGTTACTGGTGTTGCAATCATTTTTAACTTCCTGCAGTTTGCCATACCAACCGGTTGTACCCACTACAACAGGAACGCCGGCATCAAAACAAGCATTAATATTATTCAAAACCGAATCAGGTGTGCTAAAATCAATTGCTACATCGGCAGATTTTAAGTTTTGCCGGGTTAAATCTTCCTGGTTATCAATTGATATTTTTAAAACGATTTCATGACCACGTTCAAGTGCAAATTTTTCAATAATTTGTCCCATTTTGCCATAACCTAAAAGCGCAATTTTCATCTTTATACGTTTATTTTAAATTGTGATGAGGATATCATGATTGATTCCATACTCAATTTGATGTCGAAAATCATGATGATTTATATTTTAAAAAGTTAAAGATAGCTTTAAAGCTGGTGTTGCCGTATTAAAACTATACAAACTATTATTATTAATTACCGTTGGCACTACTTTAAAGGTAAGTTTATCATCTATATTAAAGAAATGCAAACGGGCAGCAACATAAGCATCTACAACATTGGCAAAATAAACCAAACCGTAAGAAAATAATACAATTTGCTGATTCCGTTTATAAGTACTTTTGGCCGTAAGAATACCGGCATCAGAATACCTTGCTAATGAGGGGTTTGCAACCAAATTTGTTGTACCTGTCTTCCGGGCTTCTCTATATTGTGCTTCTGCCAGAAATATTTTATAGTTATTGCTGTTATCGATGTAAGAAAGTGTAAGTACTGTAAAGCCTCCATAAATAGCCCCAATTTTAGCAATGGTATATATTTTTTGGAAAGCTTGACTTTTACCTGCCCTTTCGCCATAACCATCGTTAAGCAACTGCATATTGTAAACCTGACCTAAGCCGGGTAATATTAACGATTTGAGTACGGCTTTACGCCCAGCTATTTTACCTGGGTTTACATAATTGGCTTTGGCACTATTGCTTTTTTTAACCGTATCTTTTGGCAAAGGTTTAACCGCTGTTTTAGCTTTTAAGGTATCAACAGGCTTTAATACACTATCCCTTACCTGCGCAGCTGCCAGATTTACAAGAAAAAAAGTAAACAAAGAAACCAGTATAATCAGCCTACCTTTTTGCATTACCAATCTAATAATTCTAAGATTCTGTTTAGATCATCATCACTCATAAAAGGAATTTCAATGGCTCCTTTTCCGTTCTGACCAACTTTTAATTTTACACGGGTCGCAAATTTAGAAGCCAAATCATCCTGTAATTTTTTATACTGGAACGAAACGCTTTTCTCTTTAGGTTTTTCGCTTTCTTTTAGTGGAACATGTTGCAGGTTGCGCACCAGTTCTTCTACCTTACGCACCGAAAGTCCTTTTTCTACTATTTCCTGGTGAATAAATAATTGCTTATCTACCCCATCTACATTAATTAATGCACGGGCATGGCCCATAGAAATCCTTTGATCGCGGATAGAAGCTTGTATGGCAGGTGGAAGTTTTAGTAAACGCAAATAGTTGGTTACCGTTGTCCGGTTTTTACCCACACGCTCGCCCAATTGTTCCTGTTTTAAACCCACTTCATCAATCATCCTTTGAAAACTCAGTGCAACTTCAATCGCATTTAAGTTTTCACGCTGGATGTTTTCAATAAGCGCCATTTCCAGCATTTGCTGATCGTTGGCACTTCTTATATAGGCAGGAATTTGAGTTAATCCAGCAAGTTTTGAAGCCCTGAACCTGCGCTCTCCTGAAATAAGCTGATACTTATTTGCAGAAAGTTTTCTAACCGTAATGGGCTGAATCAAACCTTGTATTTTGATGGAATCAGCAAGCTCGTTTAAAGCAACCTGATCAAATTCGGTACGTGGCTGGTATGGGTTGGTTTCTACTTCTGTTAAATTTACATGACTGATGGTACCAACCTGCTCGGTCTCGCTTACAGGGTTTACACTCTGTTTTGGCGGATGAGAAGATTCGCTATCATCTAAAAGCGCACTTAACCCTCTTCCTAAACCTGTTTTTCGCTGAAAAGATGTCATCTATAATTTAATAATTTGCTGTACCTATATTTTCTTCTTCTTTTAACAAGCCGTTTTTCTTCACAATCTCCCGGGCAAGGTTTAAGTAATTAATGGCTCCTTTACAATTTGCATCATGCATAATTACGGAAACGCCGTAACTTGGCGCTTCACTTAAACGGGTATTACGCTGAATAATGGTATCAAAAACCAATTCATGGAAATGCGTTCTAACCTCTTCTACTACCTGGTTTGATAAACGTAAACGTACATCGTACATGGTTAAAAGAATGCCTTCTATTTCTAGCTCAGGGTTTAAACGGTTCTGTACAATTTTAATTGTATTTAACAGTTTACCTAAACCCTCTAATGCAAAATATTCGCATTGAACCGGAATAATTACCGAATCGGCAGCAGTTAAAGCATTAATGGTAATTAAACCTAATGATGGAGAACAATCGATGATAATAAAATCATACTGATCTTTAATTTTCTCTAAAACCGCTTTCATTTTGTACTCGCGGTTGTTCAAATTGATCATCTCAATTTCTGCCCCCACCAAATCAATATGTGCAGGCAACAAATCCAGATTAGGGGTATCCGTTTTCTGAATAGCCTGAGTTGGATCAATATCGTTGATGATACATTCGTAAATACTGTCTTTTATATTCCGGGGATCAAAACCAATGCCTGAAGTTGAATTTGCCTGAGGATCAGCATCAACCAATAAGGTTTTATATTCTAATACGGCTAAACTCGCAGCCAGGTTTATAGATGATGTTGTTTTACCAACGCCACCTTTTTGATTTGCTAATGCAATAATTTTGCTCATTTATCTATCCGAAATTTACTTAACGTTTATTTGGGCGGTATTATTTAATGCGATTTAATCGGCAAAAAGTTCTATTTTTGCACTGTTTACGCCCTTTTTCACAATCAGCTAAGATACAAACTATATGGCAATTTTAGCAATAAGGCTGCCTACGTTTTAAACATCTTATTAACAATTGCACATGATTACAATTATTGCAGCCACAAACAGATCCAATAGCAATACGCTTAAAGTTGCTAAATATTATCAAAACCAGCTTAAAATAAAGGGCGTAGAGGCTGGTTTATTTAGTTTGGAACACCTGCCTGCAGATGTTTTAAACACCGATATGTATGGCAAAAGATCAGAAGCTTTTCAAAAAATACAGGATTTAATTACCGCCACCGATAAGTTCGTCTTTATTATGCCTGAGTATAATGGAAGTTATCCCGGGGTGTTAAAGGTGTTAATTGATGCCAGCAATTTTCCCGATAGTTTTTATGATAAGAAGGCGGCTTTGGTTGGCCTTTCTTCAGGTAAATATGGCAACATCCGCGGGGTAGATCATTTTACAGGCGTTTGCCATTATATCCACCTCAATATTTTGCCGCTGCGTTTACACATTCCAAACATCAAAACAGAACTGGATGCCGAAGGGAATTTAATTAAAGAAGATACCCTTAAATTTATCAGTGAACAGGTTGAAAAGTTGATCAGGTTTTAAGCGGAAAGGCTAAAGCAGGAAGCTTAAAGAATAGCATTCCTTAAAAGACTAAAGCAGAAAGCTTAAAGAATAGCATTTCTATTGGTTACAAAAGTTGAGGATTGAATTAAAAGGTTTGAAAAGGAAAACCTGTATTTCATTTTAAAATTTTTCCTGCTGTTTGCTGCAATCTTTTTAATAACCGCGGTCCTGTTTACGGCTATAAAACGGATGCTTCGTACCTCAGCCTGACAGCATATTCAAGGCCTCTATAAATTAAAAAGGATTTCCGCTTCCATCAGGTTTAGAAAACCTCAGATACTGCAAAGCAGGTTAGTTCTGCTTTTCTAAGGCGTAAACCGTAAATGAAGCGATCAGCAGCGAAATGTTTATGCACCAAATCTGATCCATTTATCGCCTTCATGGCCAAAAATAAATGAACCCGGATGCAACATTTCAGCAAAA
This sequence comes from Pedobacter punctiformis, assembly GCF_027213715.1. Classification (GTDB taxonomy): domain Bacteria; phylum Bacteroidota; class Bacteroidia; order Sphingobacteriales; family Sphingobacteriaceae; genus Pedobacter; species Pedobacter punctiformis. Next base: position 147,809 of record NZ_JAPWGM010000006.1, on the reverse strand, counting down.
TCTTCAATTAAAGCAACCACATTTTCTGCAGAACGCTCCCGGTTTACATCGTCATTTAATAAAACAATCCTATTGTTTTGTACCGATTGCCAATCTGCCTGAAGCATTGCCGGCACCTCTCTCATTAAATCGGTAAGGGTTTTACCTGGCTGATAATAAACTACATAAACAGCGCTCATCACATCAGATTCGATCATCCCGCCAGCTTGTGCAATTTCTTCTGATAAAAAATAACTCGGGTTGTTATTTAAATCTAAACACGCAACCGGAATTTTATCCATAAATTTAATTTTATGCTCTACAATATCCAAACGTTCCTGTAGTTCTTCCTGTTTAGCAGCATCAAGGCCAATAAATAAATCGTTTAAAAAAGACATCTGCATTAAATTTATTAATTTGTGCAAAAATAACATTCCTTTATTCATGCGAGGCTCATTTAAGTATATATTTTGGATTTTTTGCAGCATTATTTTTATTTCCTGTCAGGAGAAATCCGCAGATCAAAATAAAAAAGTCTTTAACATTAACCTCGATCAGGGTTTAACCTCTTTGGATCCTGCCTTTGCCAGAAACCAGAATGCCATTTGGATGACCAACCAAATATTTAACGGCCTGGTACAGATAGATTCTACCCTGAAAACGGTGCCCTGCATTGCCAAAACCTGGCAAATTTCTGCTGATGCACTTACTTATACCTTTAACTTGCGTAAGGATGTTTACTTTCACAACGATCCGATTTTTAAAAACGGGAAAGGGCGTAAAGTGGTTGCAGCAGATTTTGCTTACAGCTTTTATCGTTTAATTGATGCTAAAGTGGCTTCATCCGGGGGATGGATTTTTAGTGATAAGGTTAAAGATCAGCACAATTTTATTGCACTTAACGATTCTACTTTTCAGATTAAACTGATCAGGCCCTTCCCTCCTTTAATGAGTTTACTGACTTCTCAGTATTGTTCTGTTGTGCCCAAAGAAGTTGTTGAACATTATGGTAAAGATTTTAGAAGCCATCCGGTTGGTACCGGCCCGTTTAGCTTTAAATATTGGAAAGAGGGCGAAATTTTAGTGCTTTTAAAAAACGATCATTATTGGGAAAAAGATAGCACAGGCATAAAATTACCCTATATAGATGCTTTAAAAGCCAGCTTCATAACCGATAAACAAAGTGGATTTATGAGCTTTTTGAAAAAAGACCTGGATTTTTATTATAGTGTGGATGGAAGTTACCGCGACGATATTTTAACAAAAAGTGGAAACATGACCACTAAATACAAGGGAAAGTTTCAGCTTAAAAAAGGGCCCTATTTATGTACAGAATATGTGGGTATTTTGGTCGATAGCTCGCTGGCTATTGTAAAAAACTCGCCCTTAAAGGTTAAAAAAATCAGGCAGGCTATTAATTACGCTATTGACCGGGATAAATTAATTAAATATTTACGGAATGGAATTGGAATACCGGCTACATCGGGTTTTATACCTAAAGGCATGCCGGGCTTTGACAGTTCGGCTGTTCATGGTTATCCTTACAACCCAAAACGAGCTGCAAAACTGCTTACTGAGGCGGGCTACCCGGAAGGCAAGGGTTTAAAAGAAATTACCTTAAATACCACAACAACCTATAAAGACCTGATTGAATTTATACAAGGCGAACTGAGCGCCATTGGCATTAGAACTAAGATAGATGTTAGCCCAAGTGCGAGCCTGAGAGAGTTAATGGCAAAAAACAATGTGAATTTTTTCCGTGGATCGTGGATTGCTGATTATGCGGATGGCGAAAATTATTTATCTATGTTTTACTCTAAAAACAAAGTGCCCTACGGACCCAATTACACCGCTTTTTACAATAATGCTTTTGACAGGCTATTTGAGCAAAGTTACTATGAACCGGATAACGAAAAGCGCTTTAAACTTTACCGTCAGATGGATCAAATGATTATGGATTATTCTCCGGTTGTACCTATTTTTTATGATCAATCGGTGGTAATGCTTCAAAATAACATTAGTGGTTACCCAATGAACCCATTAAGTTTGATGATTTTAAAAAGGGTAAAAAAGAAATAAGCATTAATTTTTTAATTGCTTTTTGCTGTCCCGGGTTTTTAAACCCTATTGCAGCGGCATCCCCTGATTTTTTCATCAGGGATACAGCAGAAAGAAGGACTAAACCCAATACCAGTAGAAACCTGCTTTCCAAATCATTTGTGGTAAAACGATATGTCATCTGCATCAATATCAAAAACGTATGACATCAAAAAAGCCTTTCAGGTATTCCTGAAAGGCTTTAAATTATTTACTGGTAAATGGTGTTATTGTTGAATGCCACCCATTCCCCCACCTTGTTGCTGTTGATCTTGTTTAGCATCATCATTTTTAATTTTCTTCTTCTCCGTAAATTTAAGTTTACCGAATGAATAACTAAAGTTAACCCCGAAAGAGCGTAACGGATAATAAATGTTTGTACTTTGATAAACCGTTCCGGTAGCATCTGATGAGTTATTAACCGTTTTGATGTGTAAGTTTTTTGTAAATGGATTTAATACATTTACACCAATGCTGCCCTTTTTATGAAAAAGATCTTTTTTAATTGATGCGCCATAAATGTAAAAAGGATCTGTAACCCCTTGGTAGGTACGTTTTTTAGAGGTAATTACATTAAAAACCTCGAAATTATAACCTTTACCAAAACCATAAGCCGAACGTACAAACCAGTTGAAATTGAAATAAGTACCTGTATTTATATTGGTTTGGGAATTGGTTATAGAGTACGTGGTTCCAGAAAAATTAGTCATCAAAGTCCATTTTGGTTTAGGATTATACGATGCAAAAATGTTAAAACCATAGGTTTGTGAAGTACCAACGTTAATATAGCTGGTTTTAGTTGTGTCTCCTCTTAATGGAGAAATTGAACTTTCTATAATATCACTGGTACGACGATAAAAAACCGATGCATTAATAATAGATCCTTTTATAAAAGTTGAATAACCTAATTCAAAATTATCACTCAACTCAGGGTTTAAATAAGGATTACCCTGCATTACATTAAACTGGTTACTTTCGTTTCGGAAAGGGTTTAAATAAGATAATGATGGCCTTTGCATCCTGCGGTTATAGCTTAATTTTAAAGTTCCGTTTCCTTTTAATGTTTTAGATAAAATTGCACTTGGAAACAGGTTTAAGTAGTCGTTTTTCTGCGTATCACCAGATAATGTGTTAAATGATATGTTAGTATATTCAGCTCTTAAACCACCTTTAAACTTAATTTTTTTTGTTAAATCGAAACTTAATACACCATAAGCTGAGGCAATATCCTGTCCATAATTAAAATCAGGGCTTGCAGTATTAGCATATTCACTTTTTATTTCACGAAATATACCTTTAGCACCAACCTCTAAGGTGGTCGTTTTGCTAAATGGATAGGTGTAATCTGTCTGGGCTGTATATTCGTTATTTCTACCAGTATTGCTACTTAGTGTTTCATGTCCATTTGGATAAAATGTATTGTATATAGTATTACTAAAACTAGTAGGTGTTCTTCCTGTTGATAATTGACCGGAAATGGTAAACTCCTCACCTTCTTTTTTACTGGTTTTTTTATAATCAACGTTCCAGTCCATATTGTTAAAAGTCATATCCATATCGCTGATGTTATTCGCTATAATATTACCAGCGTTATTGCTAATATTATATACGGATGCACCCGGACCGCCGTTAGAAAAGTGATTAAATTTAACGTTACTGCTAATATTGTTATAAGCATTAAAATCGTAATCTAAACCTAAACTACCGTTATAACCATTACGGCTCCATTTAGAAAATCCATCCTGAGACAGGTTATTAAAAGTACCGTCGTTATATTGAGTATTGGTTACAAAAGAGGTTTGCGAATTTTGGGCATAAGCTAAGTTTGTTCCCAGAGAGGTGTTTACACTTAAACGACCTGTTTTAGCCGTTAAATTAAAAGCACCATTATTTTGACGCGTTCCGGCAGATGCATTAATGCTACCACTTACGCCTTGTGCATTTGATTTTTTAGTGATGATGTTAATAATACCACCTGAACCTTCGGCATCATATTTAGCGGATGGACTGGTAATAACCTCAACGCTTTTAATCTGCTCTGCAGGAATCATTTTCAAGGCATCAGCAACACTGCTGGCCATGGTGCCGGATGGTTTTCCATTAATTAAAACCCTTACTGCCGCACCACGTAATTGTACATCGCCATTTGCATCAACGGATAACATAGGTACTTTACGCATTACATCTGTAGCATCGCCACCGGCATTGGTTCCATCAGCTTCTGCATTGTAAACCATTCTATCTACTTTATTTTCAATAATGGCTTTTGTACCCTGAATCTGAACATCAGCTAAAGTATTCTCAGTTGATGAAATATAAATCGTTCCAATATTATTATCCGGTTTAGATGGTGTTGTTGTTATCGTAATGGATTTTGTTTTGTAACCCATAAAACCTATCATTAGTTTATAGGTATCAGGCGATACATTTTGTAAAGTAATTTTTCCTTTAGGATCTGTTACGCCACCATTAACCGACTTATTATTACCGGCATTTATTAATGATATTGTTGCGTAATCAATGGGCGCTTTGGTTACTGAATCTAAGATCACTGCCGTAATACGCCCAGTAACTGAAGTTTTTTTAGCTCCGCCGCCCATTCCTGGCATTCCAGGCATTTGAGCCCGGGCATTTATAAATATTACTAAAGTGAAAATTAAGAGTAGAAGTCGTTTCATGTTAATTGTTAGTTCTTTTTGTAATTAGTCCACGCAAGTTGCATTTTGTTACACAATAACAAAATACTTTTTACGCAACACAAACAAATTAACCGGCAAACTAACGTCTTCAGCCGGTAAATAACAATAGATTACTATTTACGCTGTTTTTTAACGACGAATAAGGCCCTTACCGAATAAACCATTTGCATTTGCGCAAACCGGGGTTTACACTTTCCTGATTTTAATAATCCGCATCCAGTGCAACACTTTCATCACCGGATAGGTTGGATCAAACTCCCACCATTTAGTGGCAAAATTTGGACTGTTTGGTTTTTTGTGATGATTATTTTGAAATAACTCGCCCATTAACAGAAAATCCCATGGAAGCGAGTTTTTACTATGATCGTCGTTATCGTGGTTGGAGTAACCATATTTATGTCCGCACCAGTTTACAATAGCACCGTGTAATGGCCCCATTAAAAAGTGAATGGGCAATAATAAAAACATCCACCAGTGGTTAGCAAAAGCAACATAAAAACCAATGTAAAATAAACCACAGGAAATTCTCCATATCCATGAATCACCAATGCGGTCAACAAGTGGCCATTCGGGATAGTTACCACGAAAAGCAGGCTCCGGTTCAATTTTATAACGCAAATAGTTGAGGTACATATTTTTTGTAGCGATCATCATTCCGAATACATCCTTAAAAAAATGTGGCGAATGCGGGTCCTGCTCCGTATCACTGTAGGCATGATGCATGCGGTGTAGAATAGCGTAAGCCCTTGGATTTAAAAAAGAAGAACCTTGCGAGATTAATAAAACCAGGTAGAAAAACTTTTCCCAGAAAGGCTCCATTTTAAACATTTTATGTGATGAATAACGGTGCAGGAAAAAGGTTTGACTAAAAAGAGATAAAAACCAATGTGCAAGAAAAAATATTAAGATAATCATTTACTATTTGTGTGTATGCTGTTATTAACGAATTTTTTGGGGTTTTGGTTTCAAAGAGATATAAAACCTGTTGGAGGTTAAGTTTTCAGGTATAAAAAGACTGTATTAATAATCGGAAATTACTGAAAGTTATTCAGCAAACCATAGGAATTATTAATACAGTCTTCGATTATTTTATCTTCCGAAATCGTCTTGTACTCTAACGATATCGCTTTCATCAGATGGATTTGAAGCATCTGTATGCTGCCAAATTTCGGCTACAACGCCCCAATCATCCAAACCGATTAAACGGTGACGTTCGCCTTGTTGTAATTTAATCTGATCTTTAGGGTTATATTTTTTCACTTCACCTTCTTCATCGGTTTCGCTGGTTTTAATGCCAACTGTACCGGTAACCACTTGCCAAATTTCAGCTCTGCGGTGGTGATATTGCCACGAAAGGCGTGTATTAGGCGCTACAATTAAAATTTTAGGACTTAATTTACCGCCTATTTTAAGATCTTCTACATTTAAGCCATCAAAATAAGTATCGGCAAATTGTTGAGCCTGAGCTTCATCAATTACAAAAAAACCTCCCCACGGACGGGTTTCATCACGGTTTACTACATTAAAACCTTCAATTTTTAAACGTTGTGCAACGCTTTCGAATATTTCTTTTTTATCGTTTTGCATAAGGTGGTAAAAATAAGGCTTATAAATTAAAAAAGCCCTTTCGGGCTTATATTTTTTTCAAAGAATAAATCTATTTTATTTCACTTATGGTAATATCAGTGGTTAAGCCCGTTGATTGTACAATTAAGGGCAAAGCTGCATTGTTTAATATCCAAAGATGTAGTTTATCATCTTCGCTAACTACATGACTTACATCGGTATCTTTTCCATTAATTTTAAATTGAGTGGCATCGTCAGGCGATTTTATTTTAAGCTTGATGCCGTTGTAGGTAAACGTTTTTTGATCAACTAAACTTTTATAAGCCTCCTTTGATAAAATGCAAAAGGTTTCATCATCAGCCAATTTGGTTACACCTAAAGCGGGCTGGGTTACATTGAGTAGTTTAGTAGCATTATCTACCGCTTTGGCACTCATTTCAAAAGCACCTTCGCCATAACCATCAACAGACCAGCCAATACTTAGGGGTGCTGTTAAACTGTTTACAGTTAAAACCAGCGGAAATTCCTGCCCGTTTACCAAAGCCATTGCATTCATTATTGAACCGGGTTTAATTTCAGGAACACTTTTTTGCGCATTTGCCCCGATACAAATGATCAGGCAAAAACAAATGGTCATCATTTTTTTCATAACAATCAGAATAATTTAAGTTATGATGAAGATAAGAACTTTTTCTGTTGAACTTTAGCAAGTTAGATGGTAACGGTTAGTAAAAGTTCTATTAGTTTGCCAAACGTTTCTATCAAATTATCTATACTCTGTTGCGATGATGAGATTTGCTTTTTCTCTATACCACCGGCTCTTAAAGTATCGAGTTGTGCACTTGTAAGTTTGAAACTCCGATTGATTAAGTCGTCGAATAATCCCGGTTTCGGTTAAAGGTAATGCCTCTGAAGCATCAAAATTTAGATTAAAGGCCGTAATTTTCACCAAAATGGGTTCTCTATCTTATATTAACTATTTTAATAACAACCGGATTTAAAAGTAATATATCTTCAAATTCATTTTTTGTAATTATAGAAGTTAGCGAATTTTGAGCAATATCCATAGCTGATTCAACACTTACAAGTGGTTGTTCACTTTGCCTTTCATATTTGCTCTTTCCGGTAGGTGAAGTATTGGATATTAAAATTGGAATAACAAGATTTAGTTTTTTACGCGTTTTTAATAAAGAACTATAATCAATATTGTAAAGCTCTTTATAAGTTGGGAATATTTTATATAGCAAACTATCGCTAACCAGTAATTGATCCACTTTTATTTTATTTTCTTTTGACTTAACAATTTTTAACCTGAAATTAAAAGAATACATAGCGATGCTATCTTCCAGAACTGTGCTGGATTTATCTCTCATCAGTATTTTGTATACTTTTTTTTGCCAATCAGGAATTGTTTCTGTACGGGAAGCTTGGGCAACAGAAAGCATAGGAACAATTCCTAAAAAGACTATTATTAAATAGATAAATCTAGCGTGTTCTTTCATATCATTTTATTCATTTCTATTAGTTACTCTTTTTCCGGATAAGTTTCTATTAATCCATAGTAGATTGTTTTAGTATTTTGCTTTATTTGCTCAGCAAGTAAATGCGTAAATTCCGGAATACAATAAGTGAAAGTAGATTTATGAAACTTCAGCGGGATTGCATTTCCTTCAGGGATAAATAACTTAGATAAATACGACTCATTTTTTAATTGAACCCTTAATTTTAGGAAAAACCATTTTTTTTAAAGGGGCGAAGATATTGTAGAATTCATTAGAAATGTTATTTAAAGCACTTACATCGGTAACTTGGCTAAGCTTATTTATATCCATTTTATCATTGCATAATGCAATTCACAGTCCTTAAAGATGGAATCTAATTTTATCCCATTTAACAATTAGTTTCCCAACAGAGTCTGTTTGTACCACATCTTGTGACATTAATTTATTTCCAATAAAAATTATAGCATAATGCAAAAAAGTGTACTAGTAAATCGTTTCATATTGTTATTGTTTTGTAGAGCATTTACTTCCTTTTGGTCCATCTCTATATTCTGAATTAGCTAAAAACATCTGACCTACTTTATAAGGTTCTGCTAATTTATAAGCATTATAAGCAGGAGTGCCTTCTAAGCCTCCCAATGCTAATGCATCTTCATCCCCCATATTCGGATAGATTTTTTTCATAGTTGCTGAAAAGTTAATATCTCAATCTATTTCTTTCGGAACCATAGTTTTTAAACACGGATCATCTACATTATTTGTAATATCGCTTCATAAAAAGCAACAAGGCCACACGAAAATATTTCATGTGGCTTTTATTTAATTTTTTGTCTTCACCCTTTGCCTGGTCTCTAAATATTCGGGATAGCTGTAAATGACACTTCCATCGTCATAAATTGTTTTTGGATTTTCTTTTATTTGTTTTGCCAACAAAAATGTTATTTCAGGTAAAAATGCTTTAAGATCTGATTTAGCATAAGACTCTCCATTACTAATGCTGCATTTTCTTCTCGGGTAAACAACATATAAAAACAAAATTGTTTTTTTAGCATTTGTTTCTTTTGAAAAATGCATTTCCTGCAATGGCTTAAAGAACTTTAAAAAAGCTTCTGGAATAGAATTCAAAGAATTAATTTCAATTATTTTATTATGGTCATCAACCTCCATTTTCATTAATGTATAATGCAACTGGCAGTCTTTAAAAATTGAATCTAGCTTTATATAATGCTTAGAAATTAGGTTATTTAGAGAATCTAACTGAGCAATACTCTGTGCTTTTATATGTATAGCAATTGCAATTACTAGTAAGATTGTTATAAAAAAACTTTTCATTTTAATTCGTTTTTTGTGGACATTTTATACCTTTTGTTCCGTCTGCATACTCAGAATTTGTCAGCCATAATTGACCTACACTATAGGGATCATTAGTTTTATAAGTATCATAAGCAGGAGTACCCTCTAATCCACCCCATGCTAAAGCTAAAGCATCTGTATTATCCATTTGCGAATACATTTTCTTAATCGCTGCTTGAAACCAAGCTATATATTGTTCAGTTGCCATTTCATCATGTTGTCTATCCGGATCAAACACCTTGTCACGATAGCTAAAGTAAGCATGTAAAGTTTCATGTATAATAGTTGAAGCTATAAACTCAGTTGATGCATTAGGCAGGGTCTTTTCATTTAATTTTATTGTAATATTAAAAGTATTAATTGATCCATCATTTTTGAATGTTACTATTGGTGGCGTAGTGCTTCCATCTGTAAGATCACTGGTATATGTAGCTTGGTCAAAACTCAAATTAATACTACTATTATCTCCAAAAATACTATTTAAAGTTTGTTCGGCTGTAAATTCAATTCCTTTATCTAATAAAGCTTGCACCATAGCTTTTAAACATGGGTCTTTAATTTTGTTAACTATGTCACCACGACCTTCATCAGGAACCGTTGGCAGAGTTGGTATATTAGGCGTCTGTCCACGTGGATTATTAGGATCAGGGGTTACGCCACCATTTCCATCGGTTGGTATTTCTACAGATGTACAATATCTACCATAGTTATAACCTTTAATGTAGGTACTACAAACTGGCTCTGGTGAATCACCAGCCTGGATACAACTTATGCCATAAATTGGGGTTACAATAGTATAGCAGAATTCTTGCGAAGCAACCTGAATTTTTCCGTTACCAAAATTGTTCATATTGATTTTTTCTTTCAAACCTGCATTAAGAGTTTCTCTATAACCTGCTTCGTTACCCTGGCTAATGGCTTGTAAAGCTTTACCAGCATTAAAAACCCATCCGTTGATAAAATTGCCTTTTCTATTGTAAAAATAAATATAGCCCGTAAAATTATTTACCTCAGTATAATGTACAGGCTCATTTGATAAACTGCTCATATAGTAACCATCGGTTATTTTACCTGTTTTAGTATCTTTAAATATTAACAGCTTAAACCTGCTAACTGATTGATAGTTATTTTTATCACCTTTACTTAAAAAACCATTGGTTATAAAAGCACTATCCGTACTTGTTAAGTCAACCTCATATACGGTTTTATCCTTTAATTCATTTACATAGACAGTGTTCCAGTTTGGAACCATACCTGAAAACAAAATGCTTTTTTGATCAAAGTTTTTGCTTTGCCAGCCTTTTAAGATTGTAAGTTCATCATTAGAAAGTTTTTCATTGTTCAGACTATCCTTTTTACAAGATGTAATAAAGTAAATTAGGATTATTATACATAGTCCGGTTGCCTTTAATGGCAAAGAGAGGGCATTAATTTTTCTCATCTACTTAAAATTTAATTGTTTAGCTACAAATTTCAGGGATGATTAAGCGAATATATGTGTAATATCCTAAATACAAAAATAAATTATATTAAACCTACATTAATAAAACAACAATTAATACGTGGACATTAAGAAAGTTTAAAGACAGATAATTAAAAACTTAAACGGACTATAACATTTAGTAATTAACCAATAGATCATCATACTAGAAAAGAAAACCTCTTTAAACGAGAAATGGCCACCTTAAAGGTAGCCATTAATATGGTGGAGAATATCGGATTCGAACCGATCACCTCTTCACTGCCAGCGAAGCGCTCTAGCCGAATGAGCTAATCCCCCGTTTTATGTTTATTTCCAATTGTCAACTATGCTTTTTAAGCCTGAGCCTGATCAGCCAATTGCCTTTGTGGTTGGCAAAAATAGCAATTTGTTTGTTGTTTACAAATTAAAGTGAAAGTTGATCTGATTAGTCTTTCATTTTTACGGTAAACATGAGCATTAAACTACTGACAAACAATGCAGACTGAAAGGGATAAACGATAAATAAATAGAGCATAAATGTAACCACCATGATCATAAACAGAAACTGCAAAGCTTTAAGCAGAGAATCCATATAAAACATTGCAATAAATCCGAGAATATAAATAGGGATAATAAATGCAGCCACAAGCATACACCTAAATTAAACCCTGTTTATTAACAGAATATTAGCCCGGCATTAATTGCTTTATATTCTGATTAAGTAATTGCTGATAACCATCAACAAACTGACTTACCTGAAAGCCATCCATTAAAGCGTGGTTGGCATGAATGGAAACTGACATGATTTTTTTATCTCCTTCGCTCCTCACCTTTCCGAATGAAATTTTAGGGCAGCTATCCTGAAAAGAAAACTTTCGGGCATGAGACATGGATTTAAAATCTAACCAGGGCAGGGCCGAATAATGAATAACGTTTTGCCCGGAAGAGGCTGGAATTAATCCTGTAGTATTTTCTACCCTTTTAATCTCTGCAATTGCTTCAGTTTTAAATTCAGAAAAATCGTTGTAAAAATCCATATAACCAAAACCAAAGGTGCCATCAGGCCTGCTAATGGTTGCTGAAGCGTGTACCTGATCATAATGCCAAACTTCATCATTTATAATTCTGTATTTAAATGCTTCGATGTGGTTGGCAGCCTCTAAAGATTTATACAGGTAAAGCAGAAAAAATGAAACGTTTATTGCTTTGGCTTCATTATAGCTAAAGGTACAATCTACATCAACGGTAACGCCGAAAAAAGGCTCATCAAAGGTATTGAAAAAGTTAAAATGATCTTTTCTGATCCAGGTGTTTATATCTATTTTTTTTCTCATGCGGTTAATCTTGGTAAAACATCCGACAGGCTTTCCATCTGATAAAAATTAGCGTGCTCAATGCTGTAATCAATATGTTCGTGTACCCAGGTGGTGTGGTAAGGAATATGAACGGCATGACCGCCAATGGCCAACACAGGTAAAACATCCGATTTTAAAGAATTACCAAGCATTAAAAACTCATCGGCCGGACAATCTAAATGTTTAAGCAATTTTAAATAGTCTTTTTCCTGCTTATCACTCATAATTTCGATATGATGGAAATAATGATCCAGTCCTGATTTTTTTAGTTTCCTTTCCTGATCAAGCAAATCTCCTTTAGTAGCCACCACTAATTTATAACGGCCGAATAATGCTTTTAAAACCTCCTCTACTCCGTCAAGCAATTCTACCGGCTTGTTCAGCATTTCCTGCCCCAACTGAATGGCTTTGCTTATTATTACCGGGTTAACCGTTCCTTCTGATATTCTTAAAACGGTTTCAATCATGCTCAGCATAAAACCTTTAATTCCATAACCATATAAGGGTAAATTGGCTATTTCTGTTTTATACAATTCGGCAGTTACACTATGATGAGGCAAATAATCTTCTAAAAGGCCGGCAAATTGTGTTTCCGTTTCTCTAAAATAAGGCTCGTTTACCCAAAGGGTATCGTCGGCATCAAAAGCAATTACGGTAATCTTATTTTTCATCAGTGTGTATATCTTTATGGGTATGATTGCTTAGTTATTTTTACTTTTATTGCTGCAAAAATAAACCAATTAAAACCTGCAGGAAAGGACAATTGTCCTGACTTAAATTATGTTACGAACAAACCTTACATTTTTATCTTTTATAGAGCGTTTTTACACGGAAGTGGATCAGCAAAAAAACATCAGGCTCAAATCTTTTCCAAAAGGGACAAGGTTTATTGAGCAGGGCGATACCATTAAAAATATTTATATTGTTAAGGATGGAATAACAAAGTGTTTTATCTCTGAAGAGAACGGCAAAGATTTTATTATCGAGTTTTTGGGTAAGGGCGAAGTGGTTGGCGAACTGGAAGCGCTGAAAAAAATTAACTGTCTGTGCAATGTAGAAGCCATTAGTGAGGTTACAGTTTACGCTATTCCGGATTATTTTTTCCTGAAACTGGTTGAAGAAAATACGGAGTTTAACAATATTCTGCTTCAGGAGTTATCTACTCGAATTATTCAAACCAGTACCCGGGCTTCTTTTCAGCAATTGTACACTTTAGAGTATGGATTGGATAAATTATTAAAATTACAAACTGAAGAACACATCACCATTTCGAAAGAAGATATGGCCGCTTATCTTGGCATATCAACCAGAAGTTTTAATAGGCTTTTAAAACAGCAAAAACAAAAGAATATACATCGTAATTGAGCTTGAAAATAGATTACCAGTGATGAATTAATGGATATGAGGAAATCTTTTTTTAGTTTTATAACGGAATAGGTTTACCCTTTTTACAATTGATATTCCATCGTTAATTTTTGATCTCATAATTTAAATGTAAAACGAATGAACGTAGAAGAAGTATTTAAAAATAACGAAAAATGGATCGCTGAGAAACTGGCTATTGATCCTGACTATTTTACCAACCTGGCAAAGGGCCAAAGCCCTGAATTTTTATACATCGGTTGTTCTGATAGCCGGGTTACTGCAGAAGATTTGATGGGCATACAACCCGGGCAAGCCTTTGTACACCGCAACATTGCCAATTTGGTTAATAATGTTGATTTAAATGTAATGTCGGTTTTAAATTATGCGGTAAGGCATTTAAAAGTTAATCACATTGTGGTTTGCGGGCACTATAACTGTGGTGGCGTTAAAGCGGCCATGCAACCGGCAGATTTAGGCATTTTAAATCCCTGGTTAAGGAATATCCGTGATGTGTACCGCCTCCACCGTGATGAATTAAATAAAATTGAAGATGAGGAGTCGCGTTATAACCGGCTGGTTGAATTAAACGTTCAGGAGCAGTGTGTAAACCTGATTAAAACCGCAGCTGTACAGGAAGCTTATAATGAACGTGGATTAACCGTACATGGATGGGTTTTTGATATCCATACCGGGCGTTTAATTGATTTGAAAATAGATTTCGACGCGATTCTGAAAAATATAATGGAGATTTATAAACTGTATTAAGTATTTAACCGGCAGTTTTCAGTTTATAATTGAAAACTGCCAGTTGAAAATTGTAAACTGTTGGCTTGATAATTTATCTTCCCATCCAGCCACCATCTACCGTTAAAATGGTGCCATGTACATAATCTCCTGCTTTTGAGGCAAGAAAAACGGTTGGCCCTTTAAAGTCTTCTGGTGTCCCCCATCTGCCTGCAGGGATACGTGATAAAATTGAAGCACTTCTATCTTCATCTTCACGTAAAGCGGAAGTATTATCGGTGGCAATATAACCCGGCGCAATTGCATTCACGTTTACCCCTTTAGATGCCCATTCATTTGCAAATGCTTTAGTTAAAGAGGCAATAGCACCTTTACTTGCCGCATAACCCGGAACGGTAATTCCGCCTTGAAAAGACAATAACGAGGCGGTGAAGATCACTTTTCCGCTGCCGCGGGCAACCATTTCTTTACCAATTTCTCGGGTTAAAATAAATGGAGCCGTTTGATTAACCGCAATTACCTCATCCCAATATTCATCAGGATGTTCGGCAATGGGCTTGCGTAAAATTGTACCGGCATTATTAACTAAAATATCTATTACCGGATGATCGGTTTTAACTTTTTTAATAAAAACGTTTACGGCTTCACGCTTACTGAAATCACACTGATAAGCATAAAACTTCTTTCCCAGTGCTGTAATTTCTTTTTCAATGGCGCTTCCTTCCAGCTCAAGACTGGCCGAAACCCCAATAATATCGGCGCCTGCTTCGGCTAAAGCAATGGCCATAGCCATTCCGATGCCTCGTTTACAACCGGTTACCAGGGCCGTTTTACCTTTTAGTTCAAATATATTTAAAGACATGTTGTTGAGTTAAATAGATTACTTTAGTTCTGTAATTTTACAATGGTCCATATCTCCATAATCTAAATTCTCTCCGGCCATACCCCAAATAAAAGTGTAATTGCTGGTTCCTGCCCCTGAATGAATAGACCAGTTTGGAGAAATCACCGCTTCATCATTCTGCATCCAGATGTGACGGGTTTCTTGTGGCTGCCCCATAAAATGACAAACACTTTGTCCTTCCGGTACTTCGAAATAGAAATAAGCTTCCATTCTTCTGTCGTGCGTATGTGCAGGCATGGTATTCCAAACACTGCCAGATTTTAACTCGGTCATGCCCATTTGTAATTGACAGGTTGGCAATACACTGTTTACCAAAAGTTTATTAATTATCCTATGATTAGCCGTTTCTGGTGATCCCAATTCTACAATTTCGGCCTCTGTCTTGCTTACTTTTTTAGTTGGGTAACTATGGTGTGCAGGTGCTGAGTTTAAATATAATTTTGCAGGTTGATTTTGATCTGCAGATTCGAAAGAAACCGATTGGGTTCCTTTGCCAATGTATAAAGCTTCTTTATATTCCAATTCGAAACGTTCACCATCTGCAGTTACAATTGCTTTTCCGCCAACGTTGATCATGCCTAATTCACGGCGTTCTAAAAAGAAATTTGCTTTTAAATCATCAGGGTTTGGAAGATCTATTTTTTGATCAACTGGCATAGCGCCACCCACAATATAACGATCAAAGTGTGATAAGGTTAAATTTACCTGATTGGCTTCAAATACATTTTCGATTAAAAAATTGTCCCGCAAAGTAGCGGTATCCATTTGTTTAACTTCTTTTGGGCTTTGAGCGTAACGGCTTTCGAATTTATTCATTAATTAAAATTTGAGATGTGATTAAGATCTGCTTCGGTCGTGGATCTTAATCACAAATATATTTATACAATCTTATAATCAGAACTAATATTCAACTTTATAATCTTTTTTAACAGCTTCTCCTGTCCAGGCTTTAAGACTTGTCCATGGTGCAGGCGCATCTGTCCAAAATTTATGATCGGCCGGAAGCCCCAAAGTCAGGAAGCCTAAAGTTGCCATATACAAACTTCCTGTTGAAGTGTACTGATCAGCAATCATTGGCTGGTGTCCGTTAAATCCTAATACGAGCCAGCCCTTATCATCAAAATTCTGATTGCCATCATACATATTGTGCATTACTTTGGTTAAACCTCCGCGAACCTGGGCCTGTAACACATAATCTGGTAATTTTTCCATTAATGCTGTTTGGGCTAAAGCCTGAAAAGCAGCGGTTCTATACGTAATTGAACGCCCATAAGCCGGGTATGTACCTTCAGGTGAAATTACACGCTCCAAAAATTCCGCATAGCGAACCATGCGTTTTAAAGCCTGATCGTAATCTGCTTGTGGCGCTTTCTTTTTATCTACCAGTACTTTCAGCAAATCAACCAGCATTGGGTGGATTACGTAAGAATTATAATAATCCATGCTAAACAATGCGCCATCACTATACCAGCTGTCGCCAACATACCATTCTTTCATTTTATTGATGGAAAACTGAACACGTGCAGGATCATATTGCTCGCCAATACTTAATAAAAAACCTTCGGTTAAGCCCGAAAACAGCAACCAATTATTGTAAGCGCCGGTACGGGTGCGCAGGGCTTTAAATTCTTCAACAAAACGTTTCTTGGTGGTTTCATCTAAAGGTTCCCAAAGTGCTTTTGGGGCACGTAAAAAAGCATGGGCCACATAAGCTGCATCAACAATGGGCTGCTGCTCGGTTCTGTAATTCATGTAATCCGGATTAGATGGATCTACAGAATTTGCCAGTCCTTTTAATAATTCAGTACGCAATTGTTTACGCATTTTACCTTCTTCAGTATTGTCATCAGGCAAAGCCAGCCATGGGGCTACCCCTGCAATGGTACGACCAAGCGCTTCCAGGTAAGTTACTTTCTCTAAATTCAGGTAGTATTGCGGACCTATTTCTTTAGGCATGTTTTGCTTCAGTGTTCCGTTTGCCAGATTATGGATAACCGGATAGGAAATGCGGTATAAAGTTTTAGCCCAAAAAGCACGATCTTGCTGACCGGTAGTTGCTTTTTTATTTTGAGCATTAACGCTCGTAAATGTGCAGCACACCATTACGATCAGCGAAATTTTAAAAATCAATTTCATATTGCAAGTGTTATAAATCAAACTAAAATTATAAATACCATTTTTTATATCTGGCCAATGCTTCCAGGTAATAATAATCGGCGTAAATTAAGGGTACATCAATTTCGCTGTTTAAAGGAAGTGCACCTGTGCTGTGCATTAATAAAAAGCCCCCATTATCACCCAGTTTAGCTCTGTAAGCTTCACTGGAAAGAGAGTAAATCATGGTTTCGGCAGCAGATTTAAATTCATTTTTTTCACTTTCAGTACTGTACTGACCAAGTTCAAGCAAAGCCGAAGCAATTAATGCACCTGCTGAAGCGTCACGTTTTGTAAAAGGAATACCTTGTGCATCAAAATCCCAGAAAGGAATTTTATCTGCCGGTAAATTAGGGTGATTTAATATGAAGTGCGCAATACCTTTTGCTTGTTTTAAGTATGCTTCATTTTTAGTAAAGCGGTACATCATTGTAAAACCATATAAAGCCCAGCCTTGTCCACGGGCCCATGCAGAGCAATCTGCCGCACCCTGCCAGGTTGCTTTTCTACGTACGGCACCTGTTTTTAGGTCATAATCAATAACGTGGTAAGAGCTAAAATCAGGGCGGAAATGATTTTTCAAAGTGGTATTGGTGTGTGTAATGGCTATTTCTTTATATTTAGGATCGCCGCCATTATCGCTTGTCCAGTTCATCATTTCCAAATTCATCATGTTATCAATAATAACCGGGCATTCCCAGTATTTATTTTTATTCCAGGATTGAATAGATTTTATAGCGGGACGGTAACGGGTGGCTAAAGATTCTGCCGAGCGCTGAATAACCGCTTTGTATTCAGGTTTTCCGGTTAAGCGGTAGGCATTGCCAAAGCTGCAATACATCATAAAACCCAAATCGTGGTTATCGGTAAAGGTTTGGTTTGGTTCAATTGTTTTTAATGCTTTTTCGGCTTCATTTTTAATGGCATTATCTTTTGTTTGCTCATAAATGTACCATAGGCTGCCTGAGTAAAAACCACTGCACCACCACTTGATATCGTAGTTTACAGATTTACCTTTTTCAAAACTTTGAGGGGTTTTTCCTTCGGGAATGTTTTTACTCAGAATTTTGTACTGATCGGCTGCGAATTTAAATTCATCATTAATAAGCTGAGCCATTTTCTTTTGTGGTAACGCCGCTTTTTGTGCGAATGATGTAACACTGGTTAAAGCGATGAGTACGGCAATTAAATTTACTTTTTTCATGGTGTCGAATGCGTGTTTTATGGTGTTGAGCGTTTATAAAGGCCAAATTCGGCCGGTGTTAATGGAAAAATGCAATAAGTTTTGACTGTTGCCATCGCAATTGCCTTGCAGACGGAACGGTGTGGGCTGCTTTTTGAAATATATCCTGAGCCTTATCTGCCGTATTAATTTTTGCAAAACTTTTTTTGTCATTTGATTAGTTTTTAATTCAAAGGCAAAATAGTTTAAACAACAGCTATTAAATTCAATCCGTTCAGCATTTGTATCAATTGTATCAGTATAAAAATCATCTGGTAAATGATCTAAAATATGCGTTTTGTGTATCATGTAAAAGCTTATCTGCTATTATTATTGTTACTGAATTTAGTTTCGCGGATTAAAATTTTGTAAGTGCCTGATGTATTTTTATTTTTTGAGGTTAAGCGTATCCTGTATAGCTTTTCTCCCCAAATTTTAGCAATCCGAATATCATCCATAGGCTTTTCATCCATGTTTACCTCAAAATTAGCTACATCAAAACTCATCGTTATTCCGGCTTCTTTAAAATAGAGTTCCCCCTTTTTTTGTTCTGCCACATAGGGTGTTAAAAAGTTCAATTCGGTTGGTGCCTTGTAAGCGTTAAGGGTAAAAACATCGGCCAGGCTGATTTCATTTTCTAACCGGTTAAGGGTGATGCTCCTGTTCCATTTTTTAACTTGAGCCGCTGCAGGATAGGCATGGGCAATATCCATAGATACCGAAGCTAATGTATTGGTGTTGCTATATTTAAAATCACTTGCGGCAAATTTCTTTCCATCCTGCTGGTTAACTCCGTTAATGGTTGGGCAGTTGTGCCACTGCGATTGTACATTCCATAATTCGTAACGTTTATCGCTAAAGGTTTTGGCCGTATAAGTGCCTACTCCGGCATCTATTAAAGCAGGCTTGCCATCTGCGTAAACAATAAAATTACCAATATCATTGTGGTTGTGGCTCTCGGCATTGTTGCCTCCTTTGGCAGCAAAAAATAACCCTTTGGTTTCCCCTTCTTTCAATCGTGCATTAAAAACCTGTAAATCGGGCAATACCGAATACTGAGGATAAGGCGCACTGGCCGGCAGATTTTTTAAGTCGTTATAAATACCTGCACTGGCAAGGAAATCGCTGATGTCATCTGCAGGAATTTGATTTTTACGTTCTTTAAATAGAAATGAAGCGTATTCCTGAAGCGTTTTATCTTTAAACATCAATCCATATTCGTAAACACTTTCCGGATTTTGAGTATACAATGCATTCGCATCGGCAAAATTAACATTGTAATTACCGGCAATCTGCATTTTGTAGGTGTAAGTGCCTATTCGGTGCAACAGTTCTTTGTTACTCCAATCCAGTTTACCCTCCGATGCCTGATTCAGGATAAGCATTAACTGGATTAGCCTGCCCCCAGCCATATCCCAGTAAGAAGGACCTTCATCACAAC
Organism: Pedobacter punctiformis; assembly: GCF_027213715.1. Classification (GTDB taxonomy): domain Bacteria; phylum Bacteroidota; class Bacteroidia; order Sphingobacteriales; family Sphingobacteriaceae; genus Pedobacter; species Pedobacter punctiformis. Next base: position 127,966 of record NZ_JAPWGM010000006.1, on the reverse strand, counting down.
CGCCATCTTCGGGATATTGATTAATAAAGTTATCTGTACTTTTTAAGAGTTTAGCTGTTAAACTATCTAATTTAGCACCTGGTTTAAGGACCAGTAAAGCCGCTTGCAAACTATTGGCATTAACGTATGTATTCCAGTTGTTAACCGGATTATCTTTAAAACCCATCCACCAGAAATGATCATATTTTAGGTATGGATCAAAAATGCGGCGGTTCAGCTCATATAAAATACGTCCGTTTATCACTTTAGAATATGCGGCAAATTTAGGAGAAAGCATACTGTAAATACTGGCAACCGTTAAGGCTGTACGCGAAGCGTTTAAATCAATATATGGGTTTTCGATATTGGCTAAATCGGCACCTTCCTTTTGCATAACAATATGCGCAGGAGCTACCCAGGTACTTTCTTCAAGCAAAAGCCAAAGTCCGTTTACAATTTGGGGAATATATTTTCCTTTGTTATCAACCAATTCTCCTATTACCAAATGCGAAAGCATTTTTCTTCTTTCTCCCTGCAGGTTTTCATAATTTACACGGGTACCGGTTAATTTATAATCTAAATATAACGAGGAGGGCAAAGAGGGCCATTTATAATTATTTGCACGTTCTGCATTGTGAATGAGTTTTTCTTTTGTGCTGTCAGGCAAGATTGCAATTGCTTTCAAACCTGCTGTTTGTTGTTTCTGCTGCCAGTTTATCAGTTCAGGCAGGGCATTTCCAGTAGGATACACTTGCTGATAAGCATTGAACAACCAATTTCTTTTTACAGTAGTTTGCGCCATACTGTTAAATGAAAAGCCAATTAAAAGACAACAGAATGGGATTAATTTATTTTTAAGCATGATGTGGTTAGAAAATCTTTAAACGGCAATCTTTAAAATGTAATAAAAGGTCGCCACCTGATGATGGGCGACCTTTAACAACTAACTACTTATTAATTTACCCAACCTGGTGTTTGAACCAGATTCGGATTTCTTTCAATTTCTACTGCTGGTACTGGCCAGTTGTATAAATAATCTCCTTTAAAAGAATAGGCATAAACTACTTTACCCCAAATTTGTTTTACACCATTACCTGTATAAAAAACTTTATCTTTCCAGCTTTTCCACCTCATTTCATCAAAAAAGTTAATGCCTTCATTTGGAAACTCTACCCTTCTTTCGTTGCGGATGCGCTCTCTTAAATCAACCTGACCGGATACAAAAGTTGGTAAAGCTGCATTTCCAGTTTGTAATACCGCTACTCCGGCCCTTGTTCTCACCTCATTAACCTTAGCAATTGCATCAGCAGTTAGCCCCTGCTCATTTAACGCTTCGGCCCACATTAATAATACATCAGCGTACCTGATCAAAACAAAATCTGTTGGTCCATAATCTCTGGCAGGTGTTTCTGTGGTGCCTTCATAAACATATTTTCTGTATAAATAATAGAATAAACTTTGCGTATCGGTACGTAAATCGCCATTTGTAGCGCCTTCAGAACGGTAAGGCCACCTTGAGGTAACGATGGCATTAACACCATTAAATACACCTACATAGGTGGAGTAAGGTGTAATCACGTTTGCGGCTAATCGAGGATCGCGGTTGGCATAAGCCTGCGCAATACGAGCCTCGTTTCCGGTTGGCAAATACAAGCTCATTTTAGCGCCTCTTGTTGTTGCCGCTGTAATTTCGGCTGCTGTTAAGTTATTTCTTAAAAAATAAACTTCTCTTTCTGCAACAGAAAGTGATGAATATCCGGGTAAAACTGTATCCCAGTTAAATTTAGAACCGTCTGCATTTTCATAAAGATCAACCAGATTTGGAGAAGCATGATACGTATTCCAGCAAGAACCAAAAGAGGAACGGGTACCGCAGTAAAACTGGGTAGTTGAACCAAAGCCAGAAACGCCAATGTTTTGAATCGAAAAGATCATTTCATTAGATTGCTCATTAGCGGTTTTAAACAATGCGCTGTAATTTGCAAACAAACCATAAGCGGCATCTTTAACTTTTTGAAAATCTGCAGCAGCAAGATCCCATTTCTGGGTATACATGTAGGCTTTACCACGCAAGGCATAAGCTGCACCTTTGGTTGCGTGACCATATGAGCCGTTGCCACTGGTATAACGATCTGGTAAATTTGGTTCAGCAATGGCCGCGGTTAAATCACTGATTACCTGCGCCCAAACTTCTGCTTCAGTAGACCGTGGTTTTGTAGCCTGATCTGCAGTATAAGGTTCCAGGTAAATTGGTACACCTTTATACAACTGATTTAGTCTTAAATAGAAATAGGCTCTTAAAAATTTAGCCTCCGCAATATACCTGGCTTTTTTCTCTGTTGAAGAAGGCGACTTTTCAGGAATATTTTTTAAAGCATCATTTGCACGCTGAATGCCTTCGTAAAGATTTTGCCAGTGCGAACTGAAATACCCATTGCTGGCCGTTATAGTGCCTGAAAGTAAGGATTCTGCACCTGAAGTTTGTCCGGTAAAACCTAAACAATCCATCTGGTAAAGCTCCAGTCCGGATGCACCGCCAGAGGCCATGCCGTATCTTAAGGTAGCATAAATGCCAGTTATACCCTGGTCGGTTAAGTTATCACTCGTCCACATTGTTTCTGAAGCAATTTGTGACGGTGGTGTAGTGGTTAATAAATCTTTTTTACAACCTGTAAATACAGCAATTGCAAATATTATGGTTAAAATCTTTTTCATTTTGTTTCCGTTAAAAAGTAACATTTAAGCCTAAAGAATACTGGCGCATAGTTGGATAAGACACCCCTGCTCCAATTTCAGGATCTAAGCCCGGATAATTTGTAATGGTAAACAGGTTTTCTCCTGAAAGGAAAATCCTTGCTCTGCTCATGGCTGCTTTTTTAGAAATTTTTTCTGGCAGCGTATAACCGATCTGTAAGTTTTTCAACTTCAAATAAGAAGCGTTATACAGGTAAAAATCGCTAGCTACTGCTGCATTTTGTGCATCTGTAGTGTTTTTTAATCTTGGATATTTTGCGGTAATATTATTAGCCGGATCGTTTGGATTTGCATCGTTGTAATAATAATGATCGTTAGCAATTAAAGTACTCACGGCATTACCTAAGGATACAATGGAGTTGTTATATCCTGTTGAATTCCAGTAATACCACATCCCCGCACTTCCAGACCATAACATAGAAAGATCTACGTTTTTATAAGATAAGTTCATGCTAAAGCCATAGTTAAATCTTGGTGTGGAAGATTTATTCATAAACTGTGCATCAACATCATTACCATAAAGTCCATCTCCATTATTATCTGCATAAATTAAATCGCCATAATAGGTTTTGGTTTTACCCACACCGCCGGTTGGCTGGAAAGAATATCCTGCAGCAATCATCGCATTTAACCAGGCCATATCATCTGGTGTACGGATCATACCATCTTTTGGCCCGCCATTAATATTAACCTTGCCATCGGTAAAATAATTTCCATCGCCTTTATATACTTTTTGCAGGTAATATTCATTGATTTCATGACCTTCTAACACCCGGTTTGTACCGCCGCTTGAAACACTGCCCAGATTCGTTTTATATACCCTGTTGCCCAATGCATCTGTTGTATAACCCGCCTGATAAGTACCTTTATATTTGGTTACACGGTTGAAGTTATAAGCAAAATTACCTGAAACACCGTATTTAAACTCACCGATTTTGCCGTTATAACCTAAAGTAACCTCTAAACCTTTATTGGATACTTCTGCAATATTTTGAGTTGCTGCAGTCGCCGTTCCGGTGGTTAAAGGAATGGTTGGTGTAAATAAAATTCCATCAGTATATTTTCTGTACAAATCGATTTCAAAATTCATTTTACCATGGAATAAATTACCATCCAAACCAATATTGGTGGTGGTGGTGGTTTCCCAAACTAAAAATGGATTGGCAAATTTGGTTGATACCAAACCATTGGATTGAATGCCATTATATGAATAGTTAGTTGAGCCATAAAGGGCCTGATAATCATAGTTTCCTAAAGAAGCGTCGGTATTCATTACGTTGTTACCTGTTTTACCCCATGAAGCACGAAGTTTCAAATTTCCAACGTAATCGTTTAGTCCGCTCATAAAAGGCTCCTGAGAAACACGCCATCCTGCTGAGAAAGCCGGAAAAAAACCCCAACGGCGACCTTCTGCAAATTTCGAAGAACCATCATACCTGAATACGCCTTCTAAAAGGTATCTGCTTTTATAAGCATAATTTAAACGGCCAAAAACAGAACGCATGGCATAATCATACTCACCACCTGTTGCTGAGGTTATGGTTGTAGCTGGTGTAAGAACCGTAATCGTTTCGTCAATTAAACCTTTTTTTGTTGCCCCGAAATTATAATAGTTATAGTAATATTGATTGTAACCAGCCAATGCACTAATGTCATGATCCTTAGCTATTGTGGTGTTATATTTTAAAATATTATCTATGGTCATTCCGTAGTTTTTATTAAAACCATAGGTTGTACTTAACTGATCAGGTGTGGTTTTAGCCGTTTTTAAGGTATTGGTTGCAAAGTTCCAGCGCTCATTTGTAATGCTGTGGTTATTAAACTCTTCCTGACGGGTTTGATAGTTAAATCTGGTTTCAAAATTTAAGCCTTTCAGGATGTCGAATTTTGCAAAAACCGTCGTATTGATGCGGGTTTCTTTATCGTCACCACCTGTACTGTACAAATAAGATGAAATGTTATTTGCTGTAGATGATTCTTCAGCAGCAGCAGGAAAACCAAATTTGCCATCCCAAACCGGATATACGCCCGGTGTAGTTTGACGAAGAAAGTTAAATGCATTATCGGTATTGGCTAAACCATAGGTTTGCATAGACGCAAAAGTTTGTGTTCCTACCGTTAAAAATTTAGCCACTTTAGATTCCAGGTTTATACGCAAGCTGTATTTATCAGAACCTGTATTTGCCATTGTACCCGGATTGTTAAGGTACATTGCCGATAATAAGTATTTTGTATTTTCTGATCCTCCGTTTAAGGAAATGTTATGTTGCTGAACAACATTATTTTCAAAAATAACATCGCCCCAGTTTGTATTTGGATAAGCAATATAATTGGGTACACCTTGTGGAGTCAATCCGTTAGGATCAGCATTTGCAGTCGCCCATTGCGCTATGGTTGCATCAGTATAAATCGGGTTTTGGCCTAAATTACGGTAACCTTCATTAACCAGATTCATGTGGGTAATGTAATCCGAAATAAAAGTTGGCAGGTTTGCGGGTCTTGCAATTGATGCTAAACCGCTATAGCTTACTGTAGTTTTTCCAGTATTTCCTCTTTTAGTGGTAATTAAAATAACCCCATTTGCTGCTAATGAGCCATAAATAGACGCCGCAGCAGCATCTTTTAATATAGATACGCTTTCAACATCATTTGGGTTAACCGCATCCATGCTTCCAATAATACCATCAACTACCACTAAGGAGTTATTGTTATTTAAGGTTCCCGTACCACGAATCCTAATGGTTGCCCCATCAGATCCTGGTTTACCAGACGACTGACGAACAAATACACCTGAACTTAAACCACCAAGGGAGGATGATAAATTGGTAACAGGTCTGTTTTCAATGGCTTTAGCATCAATGGTTGATACTGAACCGATAACATTAACTTTTTTCTGTACACCATACCCTACCACAACCACATCATTTAAACTGTTATTCTGTTCCTGCAGCGTAACATTTAAGGTTGTAGCATTACCGGCCAATATTTCTTTGGTATCGTAACCAATATAGGTAAACACCAAAGTACTTTGGGCAGAAGGTACACCGATAGTATATTTACCATCGCCACCTGTTACCACGGCAACGGAAGTACCTTTTACAGTTACACTAACGCCGGGTAAAGAACCTCCCTGAGCGTCTTTTACTGTACCGGAAATTTTAATTGACTGACCAAAGGCTGTTAGTGCCATAAGGTTCAGAAACATGATGACAGCAAATAGTCTGAGCAGATTCCTGCGACTAATGCTCCAATCATGTTTAAATTGGAAATCATTGTAAAGTTTATCCATCTTATTTGGTTTTATATTGTTTTATTAAATTGGTTAGCAAGGAAAAACATTATAAAAGGGTTTAAGCTTATAATATAGATTTAGCTTAAACTGAGTTAATGATTCTAAGCTTCTCATTAAGCATTCTTTGAATATTAACTATTCCAAATTTGTTGGTTTATTTTAAAGCAAGGGGGGTAAAATCCTTAACAAATAGGGGTAAAATTTTATCATTTAATGATTTTAAAGAGCCAGAAAGCTATATTTCAGCAGAAATAAATAATCTTACATTCTTTTATAAAACAATTTTCATATTTAATTTTTGAAGTCTCAGGGTCTGAAAAAATTGTAATGAAAAGCAAAACTTAATTGTATTTTTATTGCACCAAACACTAACCATCCCCTTTCAATGTTTTAACATGAAACAGCTGTTTACATTTTTTTTATTGTTTTATTCATTGACCAATTTTGCGCAAAACAATAATTCTTTTAAACACCTTAATGTCGAACATGGTCTTTCACAAAGTTCAGTTTTATCTATCACTCAGGATGCAAGGGGCTTTTTGTGGTTCGGTACCCGCTTTGGATTAAACAAATACGATTCAAGGAATTTCAAAATTTATAAGCATGATCCTAATGATCCGGGAAGCTTAATTAATTCAGAAACTTTATCAACAATTTTATTGGCAAAAGACGGAACAATCTGGATTGGTTCGCCTTCGGGATTAAACAAATACAATGAAGATCAGGATAATTTTGACCATATGGTTCATGATTCAAAAAAGCCTGAGGGCCTAACAGAATCACGGATAAACTGTATTTTTCAGGATCGGGAAAACAGAATTTGGGTTGGTACTGCTAATGGTTTAAACCTGCTAACGGATAAAAAGAAATATCACTTCCAGCATTTTCTATATCATAAAAAATTACCTCAACAGATTTACGCTCTGGCTCAGGACCATAATGGCGACATCTGGATTGGCACTTCCAATGGTTTAATGATCATGAAGATTAAAAATGGCAGGGCAACTTTTCAGTTTTTAAAAGCTTTTAGCGATCAGATTAATCAGGTAAATGATAACCATGTAACCAGCATAGTTGAAGATCGGGAAAATAACATTTGGATTGGAACCAAACAAACTGGTTTAAGCAGGCTAAATTTACAAACTAAAGATTTTGTAACTTTTAAATATTCCAGTTCAAATACAAATGGAATCAGCAGCAATAACATTAGAAAAATCATCTTAGATCAGGAAGGTAAACTCTGGATTGGTACTTTACATGGAATCAGTATTTATAACCCTCAGACAAAAACCTTCAGCACCTTACAAAATGAACCTGAAAACAAGAAAAGTTTGAGTCAAAACTCTGTTTACGATATCTTTCAGGATAAACAGGGTATTATTTGGGTGGGGACTTATTATGGTGGCATTAATATGATTTATCCAAATTATACCCCCTTTAATGTATACAGAAGTTCAAAAAATGGATTAAGCAGTAATGTGATTAGTTCGATAACGGAAGACACCAATCATAACCTTTGGATAGGCACTGAGGGTGAAGGGTTAAACTATTTCGACCGAAAAAAAAACACCTACACTCATTTTAAATACAACCCTAACAATCCTAAAAGCTTAAGTTCAAATCTGGTTAAATCAATTTTCAGAGATAAAAAGAATAGAATTTGGGTGGGCACACATTTGGGTGGTCTTAATCTGTATGTTCCGCAAAGCAACAGTTTTATCCGCTTTACCAACAAACCCAATGATCCATCAACTATTAGTTCTGATGCGGAAATTTCCAGTATTTTTGAAGACAGTTATGGCCGTTTTTGGATTGGAACCAGTAATGGCTTAAATTCACTTGATCCCAACACAGGGAAGTTCGTCAGAAAAAAAATTAACGGACTATCGGATGCTGTATTTTATATTTTTGAAGACTCGCGACGCAGACTCTTTGTTGCGACAAACTCAGCGTTATACATTCTTGACCACAATTCTGACCGCTTTAAATTTTTACCATATGAAACTATAAGCTGTATTACCGAAGATAAAAAAGGTGTAATCTGGCTTGGTACCTTGCGCAACGGAATTTATAAACTGGATGCTTCCAACCGTAAAATTGGAGTACTTAGCCAGAAAGATGGCTTACCAAGCGACAACATTGTAGGTATACTGGAAGATGACAACCGTAATTTTTGGATTAGTACGGATAATGGTTTATGTAAATATAATCCGGATCAAAAATCTTTTAAAACCTATAACATTAAAGATGGTTTGCCGGGAAATGAATTCAATTATAAATCCTTACTAAAGGATAGTAATGGCGAGTTCTTTTTTGGTGGATTAAGTGGTTTTATCAGTTTTATACCTGCCGAAATTAAGGAGAATAAGGTTGCTCCAAATGCAATTTTTACACAACTTAAATTATTTAACAAACCTGTAAAATTAAATGCAGATGATGGCTTGTTAAAAACCAATATCAGTAAACTGAACACCATAACCTTTAAATCGGATCAAAATGTTTTTTCGATTGACTTTACCGTTTTAAATTTTATTAAATCTGATAAAAATGCCTACGCTTATAAACTTATTGGCTTTGAAAAAAACTGGAACTATGTAAGCACACCAACGGCCAGTTATACCAATTTATCGCCCGGCAATTACAAATTATTGGTTAAAGGAAGCAATAATGATGGCTTATGGACCGAAAATTCGACGGAGTTAACCATTAAAGTCCTCCCTCCTTTTTACCAAACCTGGTGGGCGTATTTACTTTACTTTTGCATACTTACCGGGATTTTAATTTTAGGGGTACGTTATTTATTAATCAGGGCAGTTTTAAAGAAAGAGAAAGAAATTAACGAGCATAAACTGGAGTTTTTCACCAATATTTCTCATGAAATCAGAACGCCATTAACGTTAATCGTTGGTCCTTTAGAAAACATTATTGAGCATACCCAGGATAACCCTCAACTGAATAAACAACTGCAACCGATTAAAAATAATGCCGACCGGTTAATGCATCTGGTAACGGAATTATTGGATTTTAGAAAGGCTGAAAGTGGTAAAATGACTTTGCAGGTAAGCCCAGGTGATGTCGTTAAATTTTGCAAAGAAATTTTTCTGGCTTTCCAAAATATGGCCATCAGCAATAATATTGATTACACTTTTGAAACCGAAGCTGAGGAGATTAAAATTTACTTCGATAAAGTTCAGCTCGAAAAAGTGTTTTTCAATATTCTTTCCAATGCGTTCAAATTTACACCAAAAGGAGGCAAAATCAACTTAAAAATAGGCTTGGAAAAAGACCTGGTTCACATTAATATTTGTGATAATGGAAAGGGAATTCCGGTTGAAAATCAAGCCAACCTTTTCAATAACTTTTATCAGGCCAATCCAGGTGATAATATTGGTACAGGTTTGGGGCTATCTTTCTCAAAAAGCATTACAGAATTGCATAAAGGAAACATCTCTTTTGAAAGCAGCCCGCAGCAAAATAACCAACCTGGCTTTACCTGTTTCAGTATTAATTTAAAAACCGGGAAAGATCATTTTCAACCTTCAGATTTTATTCAGGATTATATCTACTATGATGATGCAGCCAATTACACCGTAAAAGTTGCCGGAAATGAAAAGGCAGAGCTGTTGCCTGATGCTGCATTAACAAGAACAGCTGAAAAGAAAGATTACAGCATTTTATTAGTGGAAGACAATGCTGAGGTTAGAAATTTTATAAAAAACTCTTTGCAAAATCATTACACCATTTTTGAAAGTGAAGATGGACAGAAGGGTTGGGAAAATGCAATAGAAACCATTCCTGATCTCATTATCAGCGATGTGATGATGCCGAATATGGATGGGCTTGAATTGTGCAGAAAGTTAAAAACCGATGAAAGAACCAGTCATATCCCCATTGTATTGTTAACGGCAAGATCGGCCTATGTGCATCAGATTAATGGTTTTGAAAATGGCGCAGATGCCTATATCATGAAGCCTTTTAACCTGAGGATTTTAGAGCTTAACATCAGTAATCTTTTAAATGCCCGCGAAACCATTAAAAAGAAGTTTGCCCAGGTAGTTAAGCTCGAGCCTAAAAATTTAATCATTAACACAACAGAGCAAAACTTCCTGAATAAAATCATTGCCATTATTGAAGATCGGATTACTGATCCTGATTTTGATGTACCAACTCTTTCAACAGAAATAGGCATGAGCCAGCCGGTTTTATATAAAAAGATAAGGGCGCTGACAGATCTCTCGGTTAATGATTTTATAAAATCCATCAGATTAAAGAAAGCTGCTCAACTGCTTAAATTAAATCAGGGCAACATTTCCGAAATTGCCTATAGTGTTGGCTTTAACGACCGCAAATATTTTAGTTTGGAATTTAAAAAGTATTTTGGCAAAACACCAAGTGAATTTACACAAGAGCAGCATGTATGAAAATGTACCAGCAAACTTTAAGTCTTAATCAAAAACGCAGAGGATGCCATTTAATCACCAGCGAAGTCGAGCATGCTTTACCTCAAATTTCTGAACTAAAAATAGGGATTTGTCAGGTTTTTATTCAGCATACCTCCGCTTCTTTAACCATTAACGAAAACGCAGATCCAACGGTTAGGGTTGATTTTGAAATGTATTTTAATAAAACGGTTCCTGAAAATGATCCGGACTATGAGCATGATTATGAAGGTGCTGATGATATGCCCGCTCATTTAAAAGCCTCATTACTGGGAAATTCGGTTACCATTCCAATTCGAAACGGTAAACTTGCTCTGGGCACCTGGCAAGGTATTTATTTGTGTGAACACCGTAACTACGGCGGATCGAGGAAGTTGATTATTTCGGCCTGGGGAGAATAATCTGAACCCATTTTTATCTCAAACAAAAAGAGCCGGTTAAACCAGCTCTTCTTTTAAAACTTATCGTTAAAGGCAATTTCTATTTAGCCTTAATCCATGCAGCAATATCATTAATCAGCGTTTCTGATACACTTACCGCAACCTGATATTGAGCAGTACTGCCTTTTTCAGTTTGAGGACTGAATAAATGATTCAATTCCGGATATAATTTAAGTCTTCCATTTTTCTTTTTACCTAAGGCTTCGTTCCATAAATTATAATCGGTTTGACCAATCTGAAAATCATTTCCACCCTGAACCACAAATATCCTGGTTTTGCTCATTTTTTTCGCAGCCGCAACCTGATCGTAATTATTTAAATCAGACCAATATGCTGCAGGCAAACCTAAAACAATAGAATCTGGTTTAATTGCGCCAAGTTGGGTAATCCGGCTTTTTTCAATTTGGGTTATTGCATCTGCCAAATTTTTCCGGTTTGCTTCAGTTGTATCTTTCGATAGCTCGAACATGTATTTATTTTGGTCCAGAATAATATCCGTCAATTTTCTTGCTGGTGCGGCGGCTAAAATTACACCAGCCAAATCCGGGGTTAAAGCTGCAATTCTTGGTGCAAGCATTCCACCTAAACTATGGCCGAATAAATAAATATTTTTTTGATCAGCGCCAGAAACGGTTTTAGCCATTGCAATTGCAGCCGTTGCATCGTCTAATACTTCCTCTTTTACCGTAAAAACCTTTGCAAAATCATTCGGATATACCAGTGTTCTTTTTACATACCTTACTGATCCAATTCCTTTTGCAGCCAGCCCTGCTGCAATATCTTTAAAAGGTTTATTTGGGCCAACAGTTTCATCCATATCGCCGGGACCGGAACCGTGAACAAAAACAACTACCGGAAAGTTTTTAACGTTTTTTGGCGTTGTAACTATCGCAGCAAGCTGATGCCCCGGTGTATTCAGGTACACAGATTTTTCTGCATAAAGATTGGTATCTGCATAAGCAGGTTTTAAATATGCCTTGGCACCCTGAGCCGGCGTCAGAAAAAGACCTACAATTTTTTCAGCTTTATTAAAACCCAATATAAAGTTCTGACTTCCATTTTCAAATTTACCTTCAACAGTTACTGTAAAATATTCGCCCTGAACTTTACTCTGAATGGCATCGAAAGTATCGGCCTTACCTAGCTTGGCATTTAAATCAGTCCAAAGTTTTTGCAATGCCTCCTGTGTAATTTTAGTTTTTACACTTTCATCAAAATAATTGTGTGCTTCCGGAAATTTCCCCTCCTGCATTAAAGTAAAAAATTGATTGGCACTGTTAAACAGGTTTATAACGTTTTGCGAAAAGGCCGTTGTTGTAAATAAAAATAAGGCTGCTACGAATAAAATACTTTTTTTCATGTATTCAGAATGTATTGTTTGGTTAAGTACAATATATCAAAGTTAATAATATTTGATTCTGAATCTGATTAAAATAAACTAATCTTTTAGTTTTTATTCATTTCTTAAAGGTTCGTAAGTCAGCACAACAATACCACAGTTAAAAGTATAAGTACCAATGAGACTTAAACAGGCTTTATTTTTAAAAATGGTTTTCCCTCTTCCAAGAACTGCTGGATTAACAAAAAGATGTATTTCATCCAGTAATCCATTTTCTATCAGTGCCGAAACAAACTGACCACCCCCATATACAATCATATCTCCACCACTTGCCTGTTTTAACATTTTTATTTCTTCAACAAGGTTATTAGCCGTGCTGGTGTTTTCCCAAAGAGATTGATCCGGATTTCTGGAAAAAACAATTTTGGTTGTATTTGCCATTTTCTTTGCAAAATCGTCTTTTTTACGCCTATTTGCTGTTTTAATCCATTCAGGAATAAGCTTTTCAGCAAGATTTCGACCTAAAATAATGGTATCCACAGGATCGGTTAGATCCTTTGCAAATTGGTTAAGATCAGCACACCAATCCCCCATCACCCAATCCATTTCGCCCAGTGTACCTGAAACAAACCCATCTATAGACGTTTGTATTTGTAACTTTAATTTTCTCATTGTTCATAGGTTAAATGGGGATTTTGCAAAATTTATTGCTGTGGCATAGCTGACATATCCATATAAAAGTAAGACCAGATGTGCCCATCCAAATCCTGAAAGCTCTCTTCGTACATAAAGCCATGATCTTGCGGATCTATATTTTTTTTGGCGCCTGCGGCCATTGCTTTACGGACTATTTCCTGTACTTCTTCTTTACTCTCTGCCGATAATGCAATTAAGGATTCCGTACTTTTCGTCGAATCGCAAATTTCTTTTTTAATAAATGTTTTAAAAAAAGGTTCAACAATAAGCATCACAAAATTTTCTTCGCTGATGATCATACAAGTTGCGTTCTCATCTGTAAATTGTGGATTAAAAGTATAACCGAGTTTGGTGAAAAATTCAACGGATTTATTTAAATCCTTTACCGGTAGATTGACAAAAATTTTAGTAGCCATGTTTTCTATATTTTAGGTGATCAATTAACTAACACAAACTTAGCAAGCGAAACGGATAAGTGTAATGTGTATTAAAGACAATTGAAGGGGTGTTTTGCGACAAGTTAATGACTGACAGAAAACAGAAGATTATATTTTTTTTAAAAAAAATAAAGGTGCTACACAATAATTCTTAAAATGAGCGTTTATATTACCGAGAGCGTTAATTTAGATGACGGGGATGCTGCTTCGGCGACGTCCCCGTTTCTTTTTACAGATTTCCTGGAACGTCATTTCTTTTTACTTTATAATTCACAAAAAAAGGGACAATTCAAAAATGTCCCTTTTCAGTTATATGATGGAGTTGAGGATTTTAACTTTTTATTTCTGACGCTTCCTGATTTGTATTTTTGAAATAATCATCAAAATTTTTATTTCTTTTAGGCTTAATGATTATATATAAACCTAAACCGATTAAAATAATTGCAGTCGTAATTTTAGACAAGGCAAAATCAAAAAGGGTGATGTCATTTAGAGTAAATACAGCTCCAATAATGGTTAAGGCCAGCCAGCCACTTCCCTGATAATTTTTACGATACCCGATCCATAACCCGGCGCCAAGCATTATAGTATGCCAGCTAAATACCCAGTGCGGAATATCCAGGCCGATATTTCTAAGTAAAAATGCGGCTCCAATAACTAAGATTAAAATGCCTAAACCTAACTGCTTATCTGTGCTATTTTTTTTGATTGAAGTTTCCATGACTTTGTTTTTTTATTCAAATGTATCACGCAGATGAACACCAGTCTATGGCTTTTCTTTAAACGAATATAAATTGTCGGTAAATGGAATTAAAATGGCGGTTAAAATATTTTGTTTTTATTGAAATGTTCAAAATACCGGTGAAATAACTCTTCATTACGCATTCTTCCTATATCGTACTCCACCTAAGAAATTTATTTCAATGAGGTACAAATCTTATCAGGCATTCTAACTCTTGTCTTTAGGCTTTTTACTTTATTTCTTATCAAAACTTACAATCTCACTGCCTTTGGCCATAATCACTTTCGAGGTAAGCCCGATAAATAAACCATGAGCAAGTAAACCTGTTATCTGATTTAAATCTGTAGCCAGTTTTTCAGGGTCATCGATTAAACCGAAATCAGCATCAATAATGTAATTACCATTGTCTGTAATCAAAACTTCACCTTCTTTTTTTCTTAAAATCCCTTTACCTCCCAACTTAATCAGCTGATCGGCAACATATCGCAATGCTAAAGGGAAAACTTCAACAGGAACTGTAAAAGCACCCAATTTTTCAACTTGTTTTGAGGCATCTGTAATGATGATCGAATTTTTGCTCAGTGAAGCAATAATTTTCTCTCTGAATAAAGCACCACCGCCACCTTTAATCAGATTAAGGGTATCGGTAAATTCGTCGGCCCCATCAATGCTGATATCGATAGAGGACAAAGTTCCCAGATCAAGAATTTGTATGCCTAAAGATTTAGCCAGCTCTTCTGACCGCACCGAACTTGAAGCGGCAGTTATTTTTAAACCTGCGGCTACTTTTTTGCCCAGTTCTTTTATGGCAAATGTAGTGGTTGTACCAGTACCCAGCCCAACCACATCACCATCTTTTACAAATTTTATGGCTTCTTTTGCAGCTAGTAATTTTTCAGCATCCTGTTGATTTTGATCCGTGACTTCCATAAAGTAAAAATAGAAAAAGAAATTCCCTTGCCTGTAATGGAAAAGAAAATATGTTTTATTAAAAAAATTTATCTGTCGTACAATAAATCCTGGTTATATCGTTTATATATCTGAGAGCGTTAATTTAGATGATGGGGATTCTGCACTAGTGGAATCCCCATTTCTTTTTGCTCAAATTTTAAGCATAAAAAAAGTCCTGACGAAAATCAGGACTTTTTTCTTTTTTATAGTTTTTTTATTTCTCCGTTGAGAGAGAATAAGGAAAATCTGCAGGATTAGAACCTCTTTGTTTATTTGGAGTCGATGTCATACCAAAATTCAAAACTGCTCCTTTTTGTAATCCGCTATGGCTGATCCAGTTTTTAGAATATGGTTTTCCATTCAGCTGTAAAGACTCAACATAGCGGTTATCGCTGCTATTTTCTGCCGCATTAATCACAACTGTTTTACCGTTTTCTAAATTTAGCGTTACTTTCTTAAATAATGGAGCACCTAAAACATACTGATCTACCGCTGGGGTAACCGGGTAAAAGCCCATTGCTGAAAATACGTACCAGGCTGAGGTTTGTCCATTATCTTCATCCCCACAGTAACCATCCGGAGTGGCTTTATACATTCTATCCATAGTTTCTCTAACCCAATACTGAGTTTTATAAGGTGCACCGCCATAGTTGTATAAATAAATCATGTGCTGAATAGGCTGATTTCCATGTGCATACTGGCCCATATTGGCAATTTGCATCTCCCGGATTTCGTGAATTACACCGCCATAAGCGCTTTCGTCAAATATTGGCGGCATAGAGAAAACCGAATCCAGTTTGTTTACAAATTTATCATGACCACCCATCAGTTTGGCTAAACCATCAACATCCTGAAACACCGACCAGGTATAATGCCAGCTGTTTCCTTCGGTAAATGCTCCACCCCATTTAAACGGACTAAAAGGGCTTTGGAAAGTTCCATCAGCATTTTTACCTCTCATTAAACCCGAAGCCGGATCGAAAAGGTTTTTGTAATTCATTGCCCTTTTCTTATAAATTTCAATTTCTGAAGCTGGTTTATTTAAAGCTCTTCCCAATTGATAAATGGTAAAATCGTCATAAGAATACTCTAAAGTTTTAGCTGCATTTTCACTGATTTTAACATCAAATGGCACATAACCCAATTCGTTGTAATATTTTGCACCATTACGCCCTACCGCTTCAATAGGTCCTTCGTTATTTGCACCATGTTTTAAAGCGTCCCATAAAGTATTGATATCGTAACCACGGAGGCCTTTTATATAGGCATCTGACACAACCGAAGCCGAATTATTACCCACCATAATATTTGCATAACCCGGGCTGCTCCATTCAGGCAACCATCCGCCTTCTTTATAGTCGTTAATTAAGCCTTCCTGCATTTCTTTGTTAATAGAAGGATAAACTAAATTTAAGAATGGATAAAGTGCTCTGAAAGTATCCCAAAAACCTGTACCTGCAAACATATAACCGGGTTTAATCTCGCCAGTATACGGGCTCCAGTGTACAACCTGGTTTTTAGCATCTACTTCGTAAAGTTTATTAGGGAAGAATAACGTGCGGTACATGCAAGAATAAAAAGTGCGCATCTGATCAATCGTTCCACCCTCAACCGAAATACGGCTTAAAGTTTTGTTCCAGGTTGCTTTGGCTTTAGCTTTTGTAGCATCGAAACCATCGCCGGCCAATTCTCTTTTTAAGTTTAAATCAGCCTGTTCAAAACTGATAAATGAAGAAGCAACTTTAGCTGAAACTTTTTCGCCTTTTGCAGTTTTAAACCCAATAACAGCTCCACTGTGGTCGCTTTCCAGTTCTAAATCCTGGTTATTTAATTTTTTACCGCTCCAGGTTTTAGCCAGTGTAAAATCTTTATCAAAATAAATGACAAAGTAGTTTTTAAAATTCTTAGGCAAGGGGCCACGTGCGTATTTGGTGGTATAACCTATAATTTTACGCTCTTTAGGAAGAATTTTAATGTATGAACCTTTATTTTGAGCATCTACAACAACAAAAGCACTATCTGTTTTAGGGAAGGTAAACCTAAATTGAGCAGCTCTTTCAGTTGGTGTAATTTCCGTTGTTACATCGGCATCAGCCAAATAAACACTGTAATAATAGGGTTTGGAAATCTCAGCTTTATGGCTGAACCAACTCGCACGTTCATCATCGGCAATTTTTATTTTTCCGGTGCCTGGCATAATTGCAAATGCACCATAATCATTCATCCATGGAGAAGGCTGATGTGTTTGCTTAAATCCGCGGATTTTGTCTGCGTCATAAGTATAAGCCCATCCGTCACCCATTTTTCCGGTTTGTGGTGTCCACATATTCATTCCCCAGGGCAAACCAATTGCCGGGTAGGTATTACCATTGGATAAATCGGGCTTAGATTGCGACCCCATTAAAGGATTAATCCACTCAACCGGATCGGTAATTTTGCCTACGTTTTGTGCAAAGCTGGTTGACGCTGCAAAACTGAGTAAGGCGATAAATAACTTTTTCATCTATATAATTTTGTTTTCAGTTGTATTCGGTTTTATTTGTTTTACGCTTGATTACAGTGCCGGATTTTTAACATAATCTGCCCAAAGTGCATCTAAATCTTTTCCGGTTAGTTTGGTCCAGATTTCATTGGTATAGCTATGATCTCTCAAAGATGCATCTACCGTTTTTATCGTTCCTGCCTTTACATTTTTTTCTATCCATGCAAAAAATCTTGCTGTAATGCGGTAGCTATTTTTGTAACTGTGTTCTGGTTTTAATGCCGGCAAAGCCCATTTGGCGCCTTCATTATCTACACCAAATTTATAACGGGCATAATCTGCAATTCCTTCGGTTAACCAACCCGGGCCTACACTATTTCCATAATCCTGTACAATATGCATCACTTCGTGCGTAACCACATCAATATCTTCAGGGTGTTTAACCATCCAAATGGAACTAAAAGTAACTTTTCCGTCGCTTGTAGCCGCAACACCTTTATAAGCTGTGTCTACAAAAAACTTAACCGCTTTAAGTGTTTTAGGATTATATTCTTTTGCTAATTTAGGATAAACTATAAAAAAGGTTTCCATTAATCTTTTCTTTAGCTGCGGATTAAGTGCATCAAAATTACTTTCAAAGGTTAAGGTATAACCATTCTTTTTAATGGTTTCCTGTGCTTTTAAGTTTGTAAACGGACTAATTAGCAGGGCTAAAATGCTTAATAAAACTATTTTTTTCATTTGATTATTTTTAGGAATTGATTAATAATTAAGCGTTGTTTTTTAACAGACTTAAATCTCCACAGCTGGCTGCTCCAATTAATGCTGCATTTTCTTTTAACTCTGATATTTTAATGGCCGTATTGATTTGGTTTCCTTTTAAAGTTGCAATTAACTCCGGAGAAAATTCGCTGAAAGCCTGGGTAATATTTCCGCCAAAAATCACGACTTCAATTTTATATTTTTGAATGATGGGAATTAAAAATTTAGCCAGGTTATTTCCAAACTCCATAAAAATCCGGGTTGCGATGTGGTCTGTATCAATCAGTTCAACAAGTTCTTTTACGCCCGACAGCGTTTTGTTGGTAAGCTGCTGATAACGTTTTACAAACCAGCCGGTTGATAAATAATCTTCGGCAATGCCATTTAAAAACTCAGAGTTCCATAAGGCGGCATCGGTTGCTTTATAATCCAAACAAAATGCAGAACCCAGTCCGGTTCCTAAAGTTAAACCCATAACGCTTGCATTTCCTTTAGCTGCCCCGGCAAAAACTTCGCCCTGTAAAAAACCTGCTGCATCATTTATAAAATGGATATTTTCTGAAGGAACATTTAAACGCAAAGCCAACTCTGTTTTGATATTAACCCCATAAAGTGCCCTGAATTTATCCTGATCTTTAATCAAAGAGATCCCTTTTTCATAATTAAAGGGACCCGGCATTGCAATTCCAATGGTTTTTTCTGCCGTTTCATGCCCGCTAAAAGAATCCTGGATTACCTTACACCATCCTACTAAAATACTTTCAGCTGTTCCGTTAGAATCTATAAACGCTCTTTTTATGGATCCTTCAACCAGTTTTTTCTCTTCTATATCTACAATACCCGTTGTTATATGAGAACCACCTATATCCACGCCTAATGCTACAGGCTTTAATTTCGTTGTTATGCTATCTTCTTTCATTAAAAAACCAAACGCTGCTAATTCTATCTGTTAATACTCTTAATTTTTACCTGATCAGGTTTAATGCCTTATTTTATTCAGCATAGTCTTTGTGCAGATTGCTGTTTTACAATAAATTATATTTTCATTTGAACAGGTAAAACGATTTATGAAATTATAAAAAGTTTTGGATAATCAACCACCTTATTGTGATTATGTTCGTCCCTCTGTTTTTCAAATAATTAGTCATTATTACTTACTTAATGAAAATGGTTTATCGCTTTCCAGCAAGCCTCTGTTTAATGCAGGTTTGTTGTCCATTTCCAGTTTTAATACTCCACCTTTTAAAATATCCTGATGGGTTAAAAAGTTACGTGTATAAGTATTTCCGTTTAACGAAGCTGATTTAATGTATACGTTTGAGGCATCGTTTCTTACAGCATCAATAATAAACTTCTTTCCGTTTTCCAGATTAATAGTGATCTTTTTAAATGCCGGACTTCCAATTACATATTCTCCTGTGCCTGGGGTTACACTGTAAAAACCCAAAGCGCTTAACACATACCACGAAGAGGTTTGCCCCTGATCTTCATCACCCGGATAACCGTTTTCTGTTGCATCGTATAGCTTTCTCATTACCTCACGGGCATGAAATTGCGTTTTCCAGGGTTGGTTGGCATAATTATACAAATACACCATGTGTTGTATAGGCTGGTTTCCATGAGCATATTGCCCCATATTGGCCATCACCATCTCGGTCATTTCATGAATCATACCGCCATAACTTCCAACATTAACTTTGTTGGGCTCGGTAAATACGGAATCGAGTTTTGAAGTGAACTGATTATTTCCGCCCATTAAATTAATGAGGCCCTTGGTATCCTGAAAAACCGACCACTGCCAGTGCCAGGCATTTCCTTCGGTAAATGGTCCGCCCCATTCAATCGGATCAAATTTTGAGGTCCACTGTCCATTCACATTACGCCCTCTCATAAACCTGGTTCCCGGATCGTAAACATTTTTGTAGTTATACATCTGGCGTTCAAAAATATCCATGTAATACTTATTCCCGGTCATTTTTGCCAGTTCATAAGCGCAGTAATCATCGTAAGCATATTCTAAGGTTTTAGCTGTGGCCTCTCTGTATTTAGGATAAGGAACATAACCTAACTGATAATATTCTTTCCAGCCGTCTCTCCCATTCGCGGGTCCCCAGGGCCCTTTATTCGTTGCTTCGTGTAAATATGCTTCCAAAGCCTGTTTAGGGTCAAATGTTCTTATTCCCTTTGCCCATGCATCCGTTAGCAAAGAAATGGCATGGTTACCAATCATACTGCCTGCTTCGCTCGGAAAAGACCACGAAGGCAGCCATCCGCATTGTTCGTAGGCATCAAGCATGGCTTTAACATAACGGCCATGCATTTCGGGTTGTACTAAAGTATTTAAAGGAAATTGTGCCCTGAAAGTATCCCAAAAGCCGGTATCAGTAAACATATAACCTGGATGAACTTTGCCATCGTAAGGACTGAAATAATAAGGTTTGCCAGCCTCATCCAATTCATAAAATTTTCTGGAGAATAAACTCGCCCTAAAAAAGCAAGAATAAAAAGTCTCGGTATCTGCTTGCGATCCTCCTTCAACCAAAATTTTACCTAATGATTTATTCCATACAGCCGCAGCATTGGCTTTAGTTTGTTCTAAAGTTTTATCTTTTCCTAATTCTGTTTTTAAGTTTAATTCGGCCTGCTCCAAACTAATGTAAGATGAAGCGGTTTTAACCTGAACTTTTGCTCCGGCATTAAATTCAACATAAGCCCCTTTTCCTAAACCGTCCGCAAAGGTTGAATCTGCATTAATGGTATTTTTTTTATTCTCCCAGGTTCCATATGCTTTAATCGGTTGATCAAACTGAACAACGAAATAACTTTTCCAGCCTTCTTTAAAACCCTCTCCATTATTTACATATCCGGTTATCCGATTTTGTTTCGCATCAATTTTAACGCCGCTTAAACGGGTGTAACCATCCAAAATTAAAAAGCTCTTTTCTCCTTTTGGGTAAGTAAACCGCAGATGTGCTCCCCGTTCTGAAGGAGAAATTTCTGTTGTAATTCCGTTATCAAATTTTACTTTATAATAATTGGGTTTAGCAATCTCATTTGCATGGCTAAATTTAGCTTCCCGTTTATTTTCATCGACCACCAATTGACCAGTTACCGGCATAAAAGAAAAAACAGCATAATCTCTTGTCCATGAGCTGCACTGGTGCGCCTGCTGAAACCCTCTGATTTTATCTTTAAAGTATTGGTATTTCCACCCATCACCATTTTTACCGGTTTGCGGCGACCAGGTGTGCATTCCAAAAGGCAGGGCTGTTGTGGGGTATGTATTTCCCCTTGTTAATTCGTGTTTGGAGTTTGTACCTTGTAGTGTGTTTACATAATGTACCAAATCCTGCTGTTGCGCCAACAACCCTTTGGCCACCAACATACAGCATAAACCTATTGTTGTTAATTTAAATTTCATTTGTGTGTTTCGTTTGTTTACAGATTGATGCTAACCTCTACACCTTCACTGTAGTTTTCAAATCCCAGTAACAGGGTTTTAGATTTTTCATCCCAAACATTTTGAGTCAGGGATAAATTTTGGCCTTTGGTTTTTGCAGTAATACCCGATGGTTTTACGGGTAATAAAATCCGCATCATGTTATTGGTTTTAGCCGGGCTTTTTGCAATAAATGAATATTGTTTTTTGCCCACCACTTCATTGGTTACTCTTGATGCAGAAGCCAATACTTGTGGCTTGCCCTTGTTTTCGGCTTTATTAATATCGTAAAGATAAGCTTGTGTACCGGGCTGAATCGTTTTTTGTTCAAGCACAGGTAGCGCGGGGTCAAATAAATCAATAAACTGTCCGTTTAAAATCATCGGTTCATCTTTAATTTCGTTTAAAACCACAGCAATGGTAAATGGTCCGCGTTCTAAAACAAAATTGTTTTTTGTAATTAATTCCTTTCCGCTTTTTTCATATGCTTTTTTTACAGTGGCTAAAAATTCAGTATCACCATTGGTTTGCATCACCAGTTCTTTAGGATCTTTTCTAACCAGAAACACCTTTCCTTTTCCCGCCTGATATTCGATAACGCCTTCGGTTACATTAATACCCAGTTGTTTAAATAAATGTTCGGATGGTGCTTTGTATGTATTTCCATTGGTATTCCACCATTCTTTTACGTTTTGAAAAGGATCATTATCTCTTCCGTAATATAAAAGTGTACCTCCGTTTTTAACCCATTTGGCCAGCTCGTTATGGTAATCGGCTGATAGTGGCTTCATGTTCGCATAACTCATAATCAGCACATTAATATCTTTCAGCGTATTTTTATTGGCCAGATTTTCGATGTGAACGGTTTCTACGGGAATGCCTCTTTTTAATAAAGGAATAGCCATTCCATAAAAATTAGACAATTGAGGATCATCATAACCTGCGTGTGTTGGAAAGCGCTGAAACATCATTGAGTTTGATAATAAAACGCCAATGCCATGGCTGCCATTCAACTTATTTTTTGACAGGGGCATTTGATTAAGCGAGTTAACCATGATCTGCATTTGTGTGGCATAGGCAGGAGAAATAGGTTGCTTTTCTGTCTGGCCTTCTACTTTAAATTTACCTTTATAAATGCGGTTTGGCCAGGGCATAATCTCATAATTATCAACCATTGGGTACAGCAGTTGTGCTGTAAAAGTGGCCTGATAATTTACTTTGTAGTCATCCCATGATCTGGTTCTGTCTTCTATCGGATCGGTTAAGAAAAAAATCTTCCTTCCGGTTGGGGCGGTCATCGAAACCATCGAACCGTATTCTAAAAAAGCATTTTCAAATACTCTTTCCTTTTCTATACCATTAAAAAATATAGGCTCTCTTGATGTTCCGGTCCATACCTGAGCAATGTAGCCGTCCATTCCTTCCAGATTGGCCAAACTGGCTTCGGGACTTACGATTTGCCAGGACGAATAGTTAATTAATGAGTGTGTTGGCACATAACATTTAACTCTTTTTCCTTTGCTTTCGCTGTAAGATTTTACGTAGCTAAAAACCTCTTTTAAAGCCTTAAAATAAAGCTGATATTTTAATTTGGATGACAGATAAGTTGCTTCAGGTGATTCGTGTTGCGCCATCCAGGGGAAACCATAGTAAGCCTGCCATTCTTTTTCAAAAGCTTTGCCGTAACCTGCTCTAGCCCAAAATTCAGGTTCTTCCAGATATATTGCGGTAACACCTGCGTCAATAGCCCTTTTAACATGGGTTTTCATATAGGCTAAAAAATTTTCGGAAGGCACAATGTAGGGCACATTTTCGCCATGCCAAATGGTTTCGCCATTGCGCATAACCTGACCTTCATCCAGGTGTTTTTTGCCGTCCCATTGGCCCAGAAAATAATCTTTATACTGTCCCCAGGCAATTCCGGTCATAAATTGTACTTCGTAACCCTTATCCCGGTAACTTTTTACACGTTCTTCAAATTTGCCGCCATCATCGTTTATACCGTAAACCATGGCAATATCTGCACGGATATCGTAATCAGGGCTCCATGGTGCTGAAGCCTGAAAGGATGTTTTTTCTTTTGTTTTTAGCTGAGCGAAGACATTGTTTTGCCCGCAGATAAAAACAGCAGCAGCAAGGGCTGCATAAAAGTTGATTTTCTTCATTTGGAATGATTTCTTCAATATTTAAAAACCAGTTATGATGATTAATGATGACTTCAAGGGCAAGAGAAATCAGGGTTGTGCCTGCCAAATTAGCGGGCACAACCTGAAATCATCCTTATTAACTAATCATTACCAGCCTGGGTTTTGTACCATTAAGTCATCAGAATTCACATCTTTTGATGGAATTGGGAATAAATAATGTCTTTTGTTAAATACCCTGGTTTCAAAAGGAACTACGGTTAAAAATTCCGGCAGGTTCTTGGTAATGTTCAAACCGTAAATTGGACCGTTATCTGTTGTTTCGGCAATTTTCCATCTTCTGGTATCAAAAAACCTTACGTTTTCAAAAGCGAGTTCGGATCTGCGTTCTTTTCTGATTGCCGTTCTCATGGCCGCCTGATCTCCCGGAGCAGGAATCTGGCCGGCACCCGCACCATAAGTTGGGATACCTGCTCTTTCTCTGATCTGGTTTAAGTAAATTAAAATGTCAGCATCGCCCGGGGTTGATTCATTTAATGCTTCAACATAATCTAAAAATAAATTACCTACCCGATAAAGGATACAGGCACGATTACTTTCTCTCCAGTTGCCTAAACCCATTGCTTTTCTTACCGCATAACCCGTAACGGTATAATCATTACCGCCGGTTGCTTTACCAGAGTTGCCATTATTGTTAAATTCTGTAATGATGTTACCGAACGAGGTATTTAACCAAACACTGTTATGGTAAGTAATATTAACATAGAAACGTGGCTCGCGGTTAACCCACTGATTGAAGGTATTGGTTGCAATCGGACTTCCAGGGGCTTTATAATCTGTAAAACCCGTATTCACATAACCTGAAGCCGGATCATCAATACTACGTCCATTCGCTGTAAAAAATGCATCAACCTGATTTTGGGTTGCGCCTAAACCAGCCGAACCTCTAACTTCAGAAGCTTTGCCACTGTGGTATGGCGTCATTTCATATTGTCTGCCCTCGATTGATGCGTCTAATCTCGACATGATAATTTCATTGTTGAATTTATCTAAAAAGATATCACGACATGATAAATATGGATCGAAAGTACCTGATGAATTATTCTTTTTGTACAGGCTATAAGTACCCGGAACAAATTGAGTAATGTAAGCTTTATAAGCATCGGATGCTCTTTTCCATTTGGCTGCATCGTAAGTTTGATTAACCAGTTGCTTACCATCTTTGTTTTTAAGATTAGCTAAATCGGCATTACCGTTATAAAGTGGGCTTGCAGCCAGAAGATAAGCTTGTAAACGGTAAGCCAGGGCCTGACCTTTTGTTAT
This sequence comes from Pedobacter punctiformis, assembly GCF_027213715.1. Taxonomy (GTDB): domain Bacteria; phylum Bacteroidota; class Bacteroidia; order Sphingobacteriales; family Sphingobacteriaceae; genus Pedobacter; species Pedobacter punctiformis. The sequence goes on along the minus strand of NZ_JAPWGM010000006.1, from coordinate 102,747 downwards.
TCTACCATAATTTCTATCGTTTATTGGTGTAACCGGCAAATTATCGGCCGCTGCCTGAAGTTCAGCAGTAATGTAGTTGATACATTCATCGAAGCTATTTCTTGGTAAACGAATGCTCTCTGAAGGTGCATCAGGCTCGATTACATCTTCGCCTAAAATAATTACCGGGCCGTAAATACGAACTAAGTAAAAATAATAGATTGCTCTTAATGCTCTTGCCTCATTTTTATATTGCGTAATTAACTGAGGGGTAATATCCTGATTAACGCGGTCAATATTAGCCATAAAGAAACTTGCTGAACGGATACCTCTGTAAAAGTTATTCCAGTAACCATTTACAAAACCGGAGTTCGCATCCCAGCTTCCAATATTTACATTGTTGGCCTGGTTAAATCCCCAAACAAATTCTGCTTCATCGGCAGCACCCGTCCATATACCGGCACTTCTGCCTACATCAGGGTCTCTTTGGCCAAACTCATCCGGAATAAGACTATAAACATTAGCTAAAAATTTTTCTGCCGTAGCACGGTTGGTAAAAGTCTCGTCAAGGGTTAACCTATCATTAGGTACCTGATCTAAGAAACCTTTTTTACAGGATGTAGCAAGGGTTAAACAAGCTACAAATGCAATACAAATATATTTTTTCATGATTTCTGATTCTTAAAATTTAACATTTATACCCAGGGATAATGTTCTGTTGATTGGATATTTAGCACCGTTTGCTCTGCCACCACTGTTGGTGTTAAGCTCCGGATCCCAAAGTTTCCAATCGCTGAACGTTAGCAAGTTGCTACCGATTAAATAAATTGCTGCGTTTTTAAGGTATATTTTCTGAGCAAATTTTGTTGGAAGGTTATAGCTTAACTGCGCTGATTTTAAACGCAGGAAATTCACATCTTTAACCCACCACGAACTTTCTAAAGTATTGTTGGTATTATCGGCTTCGCCATAAGCCAGGCGAGGATAAAATGCATTTTGATTAGGATTCGAAGGTGTCCAGCGGTCAAGAGCAACACTGTAAGCATTACTTAAGCCACCGCCACCGTTGAATGGAAATATTCCTGAACCACCCAGCAAAATATCAGCTCCATGTGTCCCCTGGAAAAAGGTAGATAAAGCAAATCCTTTGTAAGATACATTCAGGCCAAAACCGTAAACTTTATTTGGAACGTCACCTCTGCCAATCTGCGCTTTATCGTAATCATTAATTAAACCATCGTTGTTTAAATCTTTGTATTTAATGTCGCCCGGTCTTAAATTACTTTTTGATCCTGGTGCTGCGCTCGCATCAATTTCTGCCTGACTATCATAAAGTTTCTCTGCTACATAACCAAATCTCGATAATACATTGGTTCCGATGCGGCTCATCCACGGATAAGGTTGAATTGGACGGTCGTCTTTCAGGATTTTATCTTTATTATAAGTAAATGTTCCCCTGATTCCAAAATCTACCTGACCAACTTTGAAGTTATATTCTAAAGTGGCATCAATACCGCGGTTATCAACCTCGCCTAAGTTACCATAAGGCTGATTCGTTAACCCAACATAACCTGGAATAGACTGACGCTGAAAGAAAATACCTGTACGTTGTTCTTTAAATAAATCGACAATTAAATATAAATTATCTTTTAACGTCCTAACCTCCATACCTAAATCCTGTTTACGCGATTCGGCCCAAACTACATCTACGCCATAATCGGAAACATTGATACCGCTAATTCCATTATCATAACCTTTGCCAAACTGATAACCAGCAGCACCGTCAGACACAAGGGTTAAATACGCAAATCTTCTGCCGACTAAGTTTGCATCAGAGATTTTACCAATACCGGTAACCCCATCAGAATACCTAAATTTTAAGAAAGAAATGGTACTTTTCATTGACTCCCAAAACTTTTCGTTTGATGGAATCCATCCGATACCGAATGCCGGAAAAGTTCCGTATCTTTTATTTGGAGAGAATAATTCGGATCCGTTGTAGCCAAAGTTAGCCTCTGCAAAATAACGGTCATCGTAAGAGTAAGTTGCACGGGCTGCAACGCCAATAAAACGCTCGGGAATTGATGAAGTAAAATCTCCGGCAAATGGATTGGTATAATCCTGGGTATAACCTAAAATTAATCCGCCAACGCGATGTTTTCCGAAAGCCCTATCGTAATTAACAGCTGCTTCTGTATAAAATTTCCTATTGCCATATCTCGATGGTTCGTAACTTAAATAATTACCACCGCTGGTAAAAGATTGAAACAAATCTAAAGAACCATCTGCTTTGTAAGGATTGTTGATGTCTTTAATGAAATAAGTGCTTTCTCTTTTCGATCTTCTGGTGAAATTTTCATTATATGAATCGAAAGCCACCATAGCTGTAGCCGTTAAACCTTCGGTAACCATTTTTAAATCCTGGGTTAACCTCAGGTTGGTGTACAACTGGTTTTTAAATTCGGTACGGTAACCTCTTCTGGTTAAATCGGCATAAGGGTTACGGAAACCACCATTTGATGACCGGCCAGGGATTAAACCGCCTGGATACATTTTAGGATACTCAACAGGAGATACATCCAATGCTGAACGAAAAATATCTTCTGTATTTTCACCAGGATAGTTCCCTGTAGACGCATAACCCTGAATACCCAAATCCATTTTGGTGGTATTGGTTAATTTCAGGTTCAGGTTACTGGTAAAGTTGTAACGGGTATAATTTAAAGCCGAATTGTATTGTGCTAAATCATCCGTTTTTAAGAAACCACCTTCATTGTAATAAGCTAGCGATACATAATACTGCGCATTATCAACCCCACCACTTGCATTTAAATTGGCTCTGCGGGTACTGCTGTATTTATCGAATAACTCATTCATCCAGTTTACGTTAGGGTAAACCAATGGATCAGCACCAGATGCGGTTTTGTTAATATAATCTTGCGAGTATTTTGCTACCTGACCTCTTCCGGTCAATGCTTCATTGGCAAGATTCATATAATTTACTCCATCTAGTGATTCCGGATGTTTGACAAATGTGCTGATCCCTTCATTGTAATCAAAAAAGATAGAGGGTTTACCCACTTTACCCGTTTTAGTTTTAACAATGATTACACCGTTGGCACCTCTAACCCCGTAAACGGCTGTACCGGATGCATCCTTTAAAACAGTGAAAGATTCAATATCTTCCGGATCGATTGCAGTGATTGAACGCTCAACACCATCTACCAAAACCAGGGGTGCACTTGAACCGCTAAAAGTAGCAATACCACGAATCCAGATATCAGCTGAACTTCTACCTGGCTCTCCACTTCTTTGTACACCAACCACACCGGCAATTCTACCGGCTAATGATTGTGTTACACTCGCTACGGGTTGTTTTAACTCTTTTGAATTAATAGTAGATTGTGCTCCGATTAAAGAAACCTTACGCTGCGTGCCAAAACCTACAACCGCAACTTCTTCCAAAGCTTTTGAGCTTGGAGCAAGTTGAATGGAAATGTTTTTTTGGCTGCCAACTGTTACTTCCTTCGGCTCATAACCTACGTAAGAAATAATTAATACAGCTGATTCAGATGGTACATTAATGCTAAATGCACCATTTACATCGGTAACGGCAACGGTTAAAGATCCTTTTACTTTAATACTTGCCCCCGGAATCCCTGACCCGCTTTCATCTTTAACAATACCCCTGATTACAATGTCTGCAACAGCGCTTTTCAGTTCTTTTTTGGCAATTGGCGTACTGGAATTAATGTTTATTGCATCTGCGGATGCGCTAAAGGTTAAACCCAAAGCCAGGGATAAAGCGCCAATTTTGATTGCACGCTCCCTCGTCATAAGCTTGCGCTTAATGAGCCTAGTAAATTTTTTGTTCATAATGGAAATGGTTTGTACTTGGTTATTTATTTTTTTTGGTTATGCTATTTAATGTTCCATTTATCAGCTAAAAGTTTAATAAAATATCCACCAACCACACTTCTTGCCTGGAATCCGGTCATTTTTCCAGTGGTGGTTTCGTGCCAGTCGCTTATTGGAACTTTACTTTCGGTTTCGGCAACAAATTTGTAAACCGGGCTAACAAATTTTTGAAAATCGGTCTGGTTATCGGCCAGTGTAGCGGTCCACATAATCCAGTCAGATTTAGTATAGGTTTTACGGCTGTCTAATGGTAAACCAAACTCATTTTGTTTGGTTAAGTAGAAATTGATTTCCTTTTTATAAACTTCATCCGGAAAAAGGTTAAGCTTTAAAAGTTTATCCCAAACCATGTTATACTTCTGACTCCAGGTATTTTTATCGTTAAATGTTAATGCGTAATGATCGCCGTCTTCAGCTAATTTCATCCAGTTTTTTGCCATAGTTAAAGCGGCTTCTCTATATTTTGCAGCTTCAGCATTTTTACCTAATTGTTGAGCCAATTGAGCGTAGCCGCCTAAGGCAACAATTGCTTTTACGGATAAATTTGCATTTCTGGCCATATGCCCGGCAAAATCATCCGTACATAACTGGTTAGCCGGATCGAAACCTTCCTTTAATAAATAATCTGCCCATACAGAAATTGTTGCCCAGTGTTTTTCTGCATAACTGGCATTTCCTTCTGCCCTTGCTATTGCAGCAGTTAAAATAATCATGTTTCCGGCTTCCTCTACAGGCATGTCTTCGCCATAGGTTTGACCATTTGCAATTGGATAGGTACCCAAATCATGCGCAGGAAAAGGTTTATTCCATTTACCGCTTTCTGAGTAATAGAAAATACCACTCATCATTCCTTTCAGTAATTCGGGATTATAAATTAAATATTGCGGAGCAGATGGATAAGTAATATCTACCGTGTTTATTGATCCATTACTAAAATTTTCTTTTGACAGGAAAAGCAAATCGCCATTTGGGGCATACACAATTTTATGGGCCGATATGCTTTGGCGGTAAGCCATTTTGCATAAATCAGCATATTCTTTTCCTCCTGCTTTTGTGGCATCTGCGACAAGTTTTTTGTTAAACTCAGCACATTTGTTCTTTAGAGAAAAATATTCCTGATCTGCCCTGGCCAATTGTGTTTCGAATAATTGATCTCCTGATTTTTTCCAAACAGGCAATAATTGTTCTTTAAAATATTCTACTGATTTTACATCATCGTAACCAATCATTACATATTTTTCGACTGGAGCAGCGCTAACAGCACCAAAAGGAATAACGGTACTGAGCTCCAACTCTTTTGAATTAAGCAGCTGATTTTGTTGCGGATATTTCTGAGCAATAAAACTGCTTATATTTTGATCTTGCTTTCCTATATATTGCTGGGCCTTGAATTTTGCCGGCACAGCAACATACATATAGCCCCAGTCAATCCGGAGGTCATCACCTTTTTTCTGTAAAACAGGTTGTTCAACAGTACCCGATTTTAATATAGAAAGATTGTTTTTTGCAGTTTTCCATGCAGAAACTGGCTGATTATTGGTATTTGCAGCAATATTAGAGGATGCACCAAAGTAAACATCCACCTGATGCGCTCTAGCATCATTAGATTTAGCTACATAACTGATGTAACTGATTGGTCTGGCTGTGAGGTTAACATCATTAAGTAATAAAGGAGAAGTGAAAGTTACCTGCAAATTAACCGCACCACAGTTAAATGTATATTGGGTTGTGGTGGCCTCAAAAGCCACATTGGTTTGTTTTGCAGTTAATATTTTCGAGCCCTGAGGAACCTCTTCCACAATACCGGCATCCAGGTGTCTGCCCCCTGCCGTGTTTTTACAGTGAATGGCTAAGGTATTTTCTCCTGCCGTTAAAATACCATCTTCAATAGGAATATAAATGTATTCATGTACCCATCCTTCTTTTTGATAAATCGTTTTAGCATTCAGATACACAATAACATTATCATCATGGCTAAGCTTTAGATATTTTTTGCTTTTTGAGGGTTTTTCGATTGAAAACTTCCTGCGGTAATAAATGTTATCGGTATCCCATTTGGTTTTCGCCGTTTTATCGTCTCCAAAAGGTGCAGCAGCTTTTTTCCAGCTGTCATCATTATAGGTTGTGGCATTCCATCCTGTTTCTGGCTGATTAAACGAATAACTTGCATTATAAGCCGTTTCATCAGCAGCTGGTAAAATGGTTTTATAATCTTTGGTTTCCTCACCAAGAAAACGATAAAATTGATTATCAACTTTAATAACGCCCAGTAAAGATTGTTTTTTCCCGGTCCAGTGTTTAGTAACGGATTGATTTAAACCGTTGCCAAAAGACCAAATACTAAAATAAGTATCGTGTGTAATTAAAGGATAAGCTGGTGCCTTGTCTTGTGCTTTCGAAAAAATAAAAAAGAACAGGCATAGCCCTAGTAAGTAAAAATTTCTCATAATTAGTTATCTGGTTAAAATCTGATAAAACGTTTTAGTATACGCTCAAAAATAAATCTTCTATAAAAAGAAGACTAAAAATTTGAATTGTTTTGCTATTAAGCGCAGCATTGTTTTTTATTCAATTAGGCTTTAATAAAGTAAAACGTTTTACTAAATCAATTTTAAACAAAAAAAAAGATCAATGAAACAAAAATCAGTAACATATCTATTACGATACAATTTATTATAAAATAAGGAAGCTCCTGATTTATAAGTACATGAAAAAGGGATACCGGTTAAGGTATCCCTTTTTGCAATAGATTAACAATTTAATTGTAACCTGGGTTTTGAGTTAATTTTGGGTTATTCTTTATCTCGGATGTTGGGATCGGGAATAAAAGATTTTTTGTCTGTAATGGCTGATTTACACTTTTATTAATATGGCCCACAAAGTTATCAAAGCTGTTTGTGCTTTCATTATAGGCTTTGCGTAAACGCAGCATATCAAACCAAAGAATGCCTTCGTAACATAGCTCGTGCCAGCGTTCTTTCCAAACGGCTTCTTCAAATTGTGTTTGCCCAAGACCTGTTAAATCGCCCAGCAATGCTCTTTTTCTTACTGCATTCACAGCTGTATAGGCAGCAACACTCGGTGATCCATCTGCCCGGTTTTGTGCTTCGGCATAGATCAATAAAATCTCTGCATACCTGATTTGAGGAATATTTAAATCACTTCTGCTCGTTCCTTCTACGCCCAATGTTCCGTTAGCAATCACATCGAAATGTTTAAAAATATAAGGTTTTCCACGATTTACCAATGGCATTTTAAATCCATCTGTATAATAATCTGTAAAGAAATAACCATCTCTGTTTTTTGCTCTTAAATCTCCGGCTTCATAAGATGCGTAAAAATCATTTGTAGGAATAGCTGTTCCAATTCCGTCTATTTTAGAAACCAACGGCTGGTGTAAAGGCAAATAAGTAGATTGAAGCGGATTGCCTGCACCTGCTGCATCATTATATTGAATACCAAAAATGTGTTCAATTTTATTGTCGTTCTTGGCATCATGTAATGCACCATACGCAGGGAAAAGATTTAACGATCCTGGATTGCCGTTGGCGTAATCAATTACTTCTTTAGCCTTATCTGCAGCTAGTTTATAATAGGCAACGCCTTTATTAAGCGGCTGACCAGCCATTGTTAAATAAACTTTGGCCAGTTCTGATTTAACGGCAGCGGTAGAAACCCGGCCACTTCCATCCATAAAAGGCAATCCTGCGGCTTCAGCAGATATCAAATCATCTACAATTTGCTTATAAACCTGCTCCTGTGGTGTTCTTGAAGGATAAAAATCAGGATCATTAGGACTGGTTACCGGCTTAACAATTAAAGGTACATCGCCCCATAAGCGTACCAGATAAAAATAAGCCCAGGCTCTTAAAAAAGATGCTTCTCCTAAAATCCTTTTTTTCTGTACGGCATCCATTGGATTAATACCCGGAACCTTATCCAATAATAAATTGGTTTGTGCAATAACCTTATAAAAGCCATTCCAATTTTGGTTTATATGCAGGTTTGTTCCATCGTAAATCAATGAATACAAGTTATTTAAATCTGAATTCTGGGCTGTCTCCGTAGACTGTATCCCCGTTGGCGCATCCAGCATTTGCCAGTTATTGGAGTAAATACCAGCACCGTTTCCAATAAACCTGATTTCAGAATATATGGCTGCAATACCCGCTTCAGCATGTTCAGGCAATGTATAAAAACTACCCGGTGCTAAATTTGTAGGATCTTTTTCTTCTAAAAACTTTTTACATCCTGAATTACCAATTATTGCTCCACCCAGAAGCAACATTGCAGTGATGTTTTTTATATTTATTTTCATTGTTGTTCTTTCTTAATAATGTTATAGCCCAATGTTTAATCCAACCATAAATGTGGTCGGTTTTGGATAATCAAAAAATGTTTGTCCTTGTGCAAAGGCATTTCCATAAGTGGTTACCTCCGGATCATTGCCTGTGTATTTCGTAGAAATGAAGAAATTTTGAACCGAGGTATATACACGTAATTTGCTTAAATGCAGCTTTTCTACAAGTGCTCTGTCAAATGTATAACCCAGTAAAAGATTTTTTCCACGAATAAAAGAACCATCTTCCAGCCAATGGGTATCCACATTGGTTACATAACCTGCCGATTGATCTCTGATTGCTGCAATTGGGGTATCTTGATTTTGCGGTGTCCATGCATTTAATACACTCGCAAAACTATTGGCCTGCACCTGTCTGTCCTCACCTGAGTGATGGGTCATATTCAGTACATCATTACCATAAGAATATTGAAGTTCCACAATCAAATCAAAGTTTTTGTAGCGGAAAGAGTTGGAGAATGATCCCCAGCCTTTTGGCGTTCCGTTTCCAATAATCTGACGGTCAGCATCCGTTATGGCGTGATCTCCATTTACATCAAGATATTTAATATCGCCCGGCAACAAGGTTTTACCACCACGGTAACTTACATATTTAGCGGCTTCTGCTCTTTCAGCTTCGCTCCAGGTACCCAAGCGTACAAGGCCCCAGAAAGAACCCACTGGCTCCCCTACTCTGATAATACCCGTTTGGTTAGTGAAGTTAGGATTACCCACGCCAAAAATATCATCAGGTGTAGCTAAAGAAAGCACTTTGTTTCTGTTTAACGAGATGTTGAAACTCGTTTTCCAGGTAAAGTCTTTGCTCTCAATGTTGATGGTATTAATGCCCAGGTCTAAACCTTTATTTTGCATTGAACCTATATTTTTTCTAATTACTGAATAACCCGTTGTTCTTGGAACAGGTGCATCCAATAACATATCAGTTGTTTTTCTGTAATAAACATCGGCTTCCAGATTAATTCTGTTGTTGAACAAGCCTAATTCGATACCTGCATCATACTGTGCCGTTTTTTCCCAAACCAAATCAGGGTTCGCCAGTCGGCCAATTCCAATTCCTGTTACTTTGCTATCATTTATAATGGCGAAATTATTAGCCAGTGTTGATAGAGACTGATAAGCAGGAAGTTCAGAGTTACCACTTAAACCGTAACTGGTCCGTAATTTTAAATTAGAAATGGTTTTATTTCCTTTAAGAAACTCTTCGTCTGAAGCTTTCCAGGCTAATGCTGCCGAAGGGAAAAAAGCGAATTTATGATTCTCTCCAAATTTCGAAGATCCATCAACCCTGCCGGTAAAAGTAACCAGGTATTTATCTTTGTAAGCATAGTTTATTCTTCCAAAATAAGAGTTAAAGGCCGATTTGTTTCGGCTTGAACCTGCAGTGATAGATTTACTACCCGATCCCATATTGTTATTACCAAAGAAATCGGTTACGAAGTTTTCTGCATGACTGGTATTACTAAAGAAATTTGTAGCCTGCCATGATATACCCAATAAAGCATTTACCGCATGCGACTCTGCAAAGCGTTTGTTATAAGTTAAATAATTCTCCAATGACCAGAATGTTTCTCTGTCGTTGGTTACGTTGGCAGTACCATTTTGCCCGTCAGAAATACCATAAAGTTGTTTTGCATTGTACTCGTTAATATTTCTGCTTACAATGTTGGCGCCTAACTGTGTGCGAAACTCTAAATCTTTGCTAAAGGTTATGGTAGAATAAATGCTTCCCAAAGAAGTTTGGGTAATCATACCATATTTTTGATCGGTTAAAATATGAACGGGATTAGAACCACCCTCTGCCCATGGAATTAATTTATTATCGCCCCAGGTACCGCTTGGCAGTTTTACAGGAAGAAAAGGAAAGGCTTCCGTGATCATACGTACTGAATTTAACCCTCCGGTGCCTTGATCTACAATATTTTCAACCTGGTTATTGTAACTTAAATTACCACCAACTTTTAACCAGGGTTTAATTTTACTGTCAAAGTTAAACCGTCCTGAATAACGTTTTAAAAATGAATTAAGTAAAAGACCTTCATCATCGCGATAACCTGCAAAAACACCATAAGTACTGTTTTCATTACCGCCAGTAAAACCAAGCTGATGATTTTGTGATAATTTGTTCTGCGTAGATTCTTTTAACCAATCTGTATTGTATAAAGGGTTGCCATTACCATCAAAAAACTGAGGTAACGCAATCCTAGCTGCTTTTGGAACCGGTGTGGAAGCATAATTTCCTGCAGCCCAGCCAGCCGGATCATAAACTTTGATGTTTTCATAAGCAAGATCCTGCACTTTTATGTACTCATAAGCATCCAGCATTTTAACGTGATGCGAGGATAAAGTATTCACCCCAAAATCAGCATCGTAGGTAATTCTCTGCGAATTGGCAGTACCTTTTTTTGTTGTAATTAAAATAACTCCATTGGCACCCCTTGCTCCGTAAATTGCAGTTGAAGAGGCATCTTTAAGTACTTCAACAGATGCAATATCGCTCGGATTTATATAATCAATGGCATTACTGTTCTGTGTTTGCGAACCAACCGGCAAAGCCACTCCATCAACAACATAGAGTGGGTTGTTACTGGTATTAATGGAACTAAAGCCCCTGATTTTAATATTGGTTTGCCCACCCGGACGACCAGAGTTTGTATTAACCTGTACACCTGAAATCCTTCCGGCTAAGGCCTGGTTTAAAGATGCTGCCGGACGTTCCTGTAGTTCGGTGGCTTTTACTACTCCAACAGAACCGGTTAAATCGGTTTTTTTAACTGTACCGTAACCAATTACCACCACTTCATCAAGCTTGCTGGCTTCAGATGGTGAAATTTTAATATTGAGGCTATTTTCGCTGCCAACGGTTACATCTTTACTTTCGTAACCAACATAAGAAAAGCGAAGAACATCACCTGGATTTGCCTCGATACTGAATTTACCAGAATCATTTGTAACTGTCGATTTTCCAGAAGTGATATTTTTAATCCCAACGCCCGGAAGAGGAAGATTTTTTTCATCCAGTACGGTTCCCGTAATTACTTTTCGAACCTTGATTAGCGTTGAAGGTACGTTCCTGGTCAATGATCCTCCGGATGCTTTTCCATCATGATTCATCGAGAAAGCAGGACTATTGAGCAGAAAAAGCGCAGAAAGCCCTGAAATCTTTAGTAGATTAATTTTCATAGGTTTTTTAGTTAATGATTAATTAAAATTTAGTTTTCTTTCATAGTGGTTAAAACGTTTTACTAATTATTTATAGAATTTGCCCGCCGGGCTTTTTTGTTTTCTAAATCATAAGAAAATGTTTAAAAATGAACGAACAGTATGTAAGTTGGATCTACATTTTTTTAAGCAGATTATCCAGGTAACTAAATAAATTATGCATCCAGAAATTGCATAATACGGAAGTACTAATCCTGAGCTCATACATACATTTGGTTTTGATAAAACGATTTATCAGATCAATAATAATGATTTTACGTCATAATCAAGTCGCCAAAAAGTAACATACCCGTTACAACAAATATCAACTAAACAATTTCCCTCTAATTTGGTAGTAGTAGAAATACAAATTTGATGTATTTTAAAAATCAGGATTAGACTATCCTTTATATTACAAAGAGATGCCTGACAACATATCTTTTTGTAGTTATATTTAAAAATGATTTTTTGAAAGCCGGCTTTTTGGGCAAAAAGAAAGTTACTTAATTCCTTGAAATTAATTTAGCTGGAATAATCACTTGTTGGTTTGCCAGTTTTGTTTTTGAGGAAAGCTGATTTAAAATTAGCTTGATTACCGTCTCTGCAATTTCTTCAAGGGGTTGTTGCACCGCCGAAATTAACGGTGTATGCAATTCGAAAGCCTCATGATCATCGTAAGCAATTACCGAAAGGTCTTTCCCTATCGTTTTATTAATCTGTTTAACGGCTTTTAAGCCACTTATTGCTAAGTAGTTGGTTGCAAAAAGAACAGCATCTATTTTATTATTTTTAAAAAGCTCCTTTATATTACTGATGGTCTCTTCTTCCGCTTGTCCAAAAGGTATTTTTAAAACTAAATTTTCATTATATGGCAGTTTAAAATCTGTTAAAGCCTGCTTGTAACCATCGAAACGTTCAATAATTTGCTGAACACTGACATCTGTTGTAACCAGCGCTATATTTTTTTTACCTTCTTTGATAAAACTTTCTATTGATTGGTAGGTTGCTGTAAAATGATTAGCGCCAACATAGTTGGTGTCTACACCTGGTAAATTCCTATCGAATAGAATTACAGGCTTGTTATCATTTAAAAGCAGTTTAATATCATCCTCAATACCTGCCACCGGAGAAATGATATAGGCATCAACTTTTCTCGATTTAAACATATTAATAAGCTCTTTAGCCTTTTCTACACTATTTTCGGTACTTGAGTAGATAATTTTATATCCTTTTTTATAAGCTTTATCTTCAATAAGGCGGGCTACTTTTGAGAAAAAAGAATTTGAAATGTCTTCTACAATCAATCCTATAATATTAGAGTTCCCTGTTCTTAAACTCCTTGCAATTTGGTTCGGTTTATAACCACTTTCAATGATAATTTTTTCAACTTTCTTAATTACCGCCTCACTAATTGATTTTTCTTTAGCTTTTCCATTGATAATAAAGGAAACCGTAGTAATGGATACATTCGCTTTTAAGGCAATATCTTTTATAGAGAGGCTTTTCATTATGAATAATTATTAAAGGATCTATTTGATTATAAATTGAGTATTCGATTTTGGCTAATATAATAGTTAATCATCGATTTTTAGGAAATCTGATCTTTTTAGCCTTGTTTTTAACAAAAATTTAAGATTTTTTGTTTGTATACAACGATTAAAATACAAAAAAGCTTAATAAGCTAACTTTCATTACCAAACACAGAGCAGCGAGGTTTACTTGCTAATAGCAAATTAATGAAGGACTATTTGTGCTGCATGTAATTGTAAATCAGTTGGGCAGTTTTTTCTGATGCGCCAGGTTTCCCCATTAACCCCAGAAGCTCGTCATAATTATTCAACATGGAAGTTCTTCCTGCTCCGTTCAGAATAAAACGAAGTTCTTCATTAACTTTTTGGGTATTACAATCTTCCTGAATAAGCTCGGTTACGATTTTTTTATTTACAATCAGGTTGACCAGGGAAATAAACTTAATTTTAACCAGCATTCTGGCAATTGCAATGGAAATGGCACCACCTTTATACACCACTACCTGCGGAACTTTAAACAAAGCTGTTTCTAATGTTGCAGTACCTGAAGCCACAATTGCAGCTTCGGCTATTTGTAAAAGATCGTAAGTTGCATTGAACAATAAATGAACTTTCTTTGTTCCGGTAAACTGTTTGTAGTAAGTTTCGTTAAAAGTTGGCGCCGCGGCAATAGCAAAAACATAATCCGGATACTGGCCGGTAATACTGAGCATAACAGGCAATAACCTTTCAATTTCCTGTTTCCGGCTTCCGGGCAAAAGTGCGATTACCTTTTTATCACCTAAATGATGTTGTTCCCTAAAATCGGGTTCAGCATTAAACTGATCTACGGCATCCAGCAAAGGGTTACCCACATAATCAACTTTCATTCCCCATTCTTTGTAAAAACCGACTTCGAAAGGTAAAATGCAGAACATATGATCGACAACCCGTTTTATTTTCAGAACCCTTTTCTGATTCCAGGCCCAAACTTTTGGCGATATGTAATAACAAACTTTAATGTTATTGGCTTTGGCAAATTCTGCAATTTTTAAATTAAATCCAGGGAAATCAATCAGAATCAGCACATCGGGCTGCCAGGCAAGAATATCCGTTTTGCAGGATTTCAGGTTTTTAAAAATCGTTCTTAAATTCAATACCACCTCTGTAAAACCCATAAAGGCCATATCGGCATAATGTTTTACCAGCTCCCCGCCTTCGACCTGCATTTTATCTCCACCAAAATATCGGAAATCAGCCTGGGCATCTTCCTTTTTCAAGGCTTTAATTAAATTGGCACCGTGTAAATCGCCTGATGCTTCTCCGGCTACGAGGTAGTATTTCATAAGTTAAATGTAAAGAGAAAAAATTAAGCCGGAATTTCCATCCTTAGCTTACTTTATAAAAGAAAAACACAAATGCACATAAAAAAGTCGCTGCAAGAATTCCTCGTCCAATGTTTTCTTTATTGTACTTAAAAAAGTATTGCATAGTAAAAGCGTTTACCGCAATCCCGCCAATGTATAACAAATCTGCTTTAGCAAGATAAAATACATGATGAATTAAATACCAGGCGATAGAGCATAAAATAGCAGGTGTTAATAAGCCAATGCCTAAGCCAACCCAAACATTATTTTTCAGTTTTTTTAAACGATCGTTCATGACCCCGGTTTTAACCTAAATTTAATCCGTCTGGTGCTGAAACCGTATTTTTAACCTCGCTTGCTTTTGATTTCTTATCATCAATAAACGACCAGCTGTTCAGCATTTGAATTGCATGGTGTGCGGTTAAATCAAATTGAACAGGAACAATAGAAGCATAGTGATTTTCTAAAGCCCAAACATCTGTGTCTTCGCCCTTATCAAAGTTTTGAAAAACCCCTGTTAACCAGTAATAAGGTCTTTTATAAGGATCTACCCTTTCTTCAAACTCTTCTGCCCATTTTGCATTGGCTTGTCTGCAAATTTTAATTCCTTTTATCTCCGGTCCGTTTGGAAAATTTACATTCAATAAAGTTCCTTCAGGCAAACCATGTTCTAATACCTGCTCACAAATGTTTTTAATATATTTTTTACAGTGACTAAAATCAGCTTCGGCGCCAAAGTCATCTAATGAAAAACCAATGGAAGGAATTTTTTCAATGGCACCTTCAACCGCAGCAGACATAGTGCCTGAATAAATGACATTGATGGAATTATTTAATCCATGATTAATTCCTGAAACGCATAAATCAGGTTTTTTACCTTTAAAAATTTTATTGACTGCAATTTTAACGCAATCTACCGGCGTACCACTGCATTTATACATTTCAACACCATTGTAAAGGTCTACCTTATCAAAACGAATGGGTTTACCAATGGTTATTGCATGTCCCATTCCGCTTTGCGGGCTATCGGGTGCAACCACAACCACATTACCTAACTCCTGCATCACTTCCATCAGGTTTTTTATCCCTGTTGCTGTTATGCCATCGTCATTTACGATTAAAATATTGGGTTTTGTACTTTGCTTTGTCATAGGGGTAAAAATACGGATTATAAGCTTTCGGATTACAAAAAAGCCAAATTTTATGTGCAATAATGATTTAAACTAAGTTTTTAATAGATAAAAAGAAAAAGCATTTCATTCCGTAAAATAAAGCATATATATTTGGATAAATAACTTATTATTAATGAGTGTTATCTAAATATTTAATTAATTTCTATAGCTACTCAACATCATCAATCAACCTCAATTAGATGAAATTAAAACTCTTTACATTAGCTTGTTTTCTGGTTACTGGTGTTGCCGCACAGGCACAAACCTACCAGTGGAAAACAGGTACATCGGGCGGTTACACGTATAAATATGTAACCAATGACCCTACAAAATCACGTTTTTACACTTTAAAAAATGGTCTGACAGTTATTTTATCACAAAATAACAAAGAACCAAAGATTGTGTATAAAATGGCTGTCCGTGCGGGTAGTAATACCGATCCAAGAACCAATACTGGTTTAGCGCACTATTTAGAGCACCTTTTATTTAAAGGAACCGATAAGTTTGGCACTTTAAATTATGCAAAAGAAAAACCTTTGTTGGACAAAATTGAATCGCTTTACGAAGTTTATAATAAAACTACAGATCCGGCAAAGCGTAAAGAGATTTACAAAGAAATTGATAAAACTTCTGGTGAAGCATCAAACTATTCTATTGCAAATGAGTACGATAAAATGATGAAATCTATAGGGAGCGAGCAAACTAATGCGCATACTGCTGTAGAAGAAACCGTTTACGAAGAAGACCTTCCTTCTAATGCAATTGATAAATTTTTAGCGGTTCAGGCCGAACGTTTCCGTGCTCCGGTTTTCCGTATTTTCCATACTGAACTGGAAGCTGTTTACGAAGAAAAAAACAGAGGGCTTGATGATGATAACCGTAAAGTATATGAAGCCAGACTCCGTGCTTTATTTCCAACACATAATTATGGTCAGCAAAGTACTATTGGTACCATTGAGCACTTAAAAAATCCATCTTTGGTTGAAATCAGAAAATATTACAACAAGTATTATGTGCCTAATAACATGGCGCTGATTATGTCGGGTGATATTAACTACGATGATTTGATTAAAAAAATTGATAAAGATTTTGCTTACATGGCTCCAAAGCCACTTTCATTGTACAATCCTGCTCCTGAAAAACCATTAACCCAAATACAAAAAGTTGATGTTTACGGACCAAGTGCCGAAAGTATTAACATTGCTTATCGTGGTTATGCTCAAAACTCGCATCAAAGCTTGTTGTTAGATTTAATCAGCAGCATTTTATCAAATGGCAAAGCGGGTTTGCTGGATATTAATTTAAATAAACAGCAAAAAGTGTTAAGATCAAGCGCTGGCTATGGTCAGTTTAAAGATTATGGTTTCTTTATTGTATCTGCATCGCCAAAAGCTGGACAGAGCCTTGAAGAAGCTCAAAAGTTATTGCTGGAGCAAATTGATTTGCTTAAAAAAGGTGATTTCGATGAAAGCTTAATTAAAGCAACTGTTGCCAATACTAAATTAAGCGAACTGGAAGCTTATGACAACAATGATGTTCGTGCAGATGCAACGATGAATGCTTTTATTCAAAACAGAGGCGCAGAATGGGATAAAACTTTATCTGCAACTGATGCAATGGCCAAGGTAACCAAGCAGGAAATTGTTGATTTTGCGAATAAGTTTTTCATTAACAATTACGTTGTTATTTTTAAACATAAAGGTGAGGACAAAAGCATTGCTAAAGTAGAAAAACCGGCTATTACTGCTGTTAAAACTAATGTAAATGAGGTTTCTCCTTTTACCAAATCAATTATTGATGCGCCTGTAAAAGCAATTGCTCCTAAATTTTTAGATTATGCAAAGGATCTTAATTTTGGTAAAGCCGGAATTGCAGACGTAATTTCTGTTAAAAACACAGAGAACAGTATTTTCCGCATGACCTATCGTTTTGATAAAGGTTCTTACAATTACAGATTATTACCTTATGCCTCGCAGTATTTAACTTTTTTAAGTACCGATAAGTATAGCGCTGAGCAAATTAGTAAAGAATTTTACAACATTGCTTGTTCTTACAGCATTAACGTAGGCACTGATGCAACAACAATATCGATAAGTGGTTTGCAGGAAAATTTTGATAAAGCTGTTGCTTTGGTAGAACATGTTTTGGCCAATTGTAAACCAAACGAAAAAGCACTTGAAGACTTAAAGGGCCGTCTTTTAAAATCAAGAGAAAATAACAAATTAAACAAAGCTGCCATTATGAACGGTTTAATGAGTTATGCGCAATACGGTTCGGATAACCCATCTAACTATGGCTTAACGAATGATGAAATTAAAAACATGAAGTCTGATGATTTAATTTATCTTTTGCATAACCTAACCAATTATAAACATACCATTACCTATTTTGGTCCGAAAGACGCAGAAACGTTCTCCGCAGACATTGCTAAAGTTCACGTTTTACCGAAAGAGTTTACGCCAGAAGCACCAATGAAGAAATTTGTTTATACCACTACCGATGCCAACAAAGTTTACTTTGCTGACTACGACATGGTACAGGCAGAAATCCGTTGGGTACGCAATTCGGGATTATACGATGCTGCAAATGCTTCGAAAGTAGATTTATTTAATAATTATTTTGGTGGTGGCATGGGTTCAATCGTATTCCAAACCATTCGCGAATCAAAAGCCCTGGCTTACTCTACTTTCGCCTTTTACTCTACACCAAACAGTAAAGAAAAAGAAAATACAGTTGTGGCTTATGTAGGTACACAAGCGGATAAAATGAATGATGCGGTTGTAGGTATGAACGAGTTGCTAACAACTTTACCAGAGTCTGATAAATCTTTCAACTTATCAAAAGGCAGTAGCCTAAATGGCCTGGAAACCTCACGTATTACTAAAGATGGTATTATCTACTCTTATTTGGCAGATAAAAAATTAGGTTTCGATCATGATTCAAGAATTGATCTTTATACAAACTTAAAACCATTAACATTTGCTGACATTAAAACTTTCCACCAAAATAATTTATCTGCAAAACCTTACAACTATTGTATTGTAGCTTCTGAAAAGAAAGTAAGTACAGCTGATTTAGAAAAATTTGGCCCGGTTACAAAGTTAACTTTAGAGCAGATTTTTGGATACTAAAATAAGCTAATAGCTTAATGCAAAAAGAAAAAGCGTTCCGGTACAAACCGGAACGCTTTTTTTATGATTCATTGCAAAGGTTTAATTCATTAATTATTTCTTTTGGTAATCAATTACAATTCCATTGGCTAATAATTTGCCCTTATTTTTAATGAGTTTACTATTTGCAGGTGTTTCAACAATTAAAGCCGATTGATTTGCAGCAATCAGGATGTTGCTTTTAGCTAAAACATTTTTTGCGATAAATTTTTGAGCAATCGCATCATATAAATCTACCTTTTTAGCGCTTTTAACTTTATAAGTAATGATTTTGCTTTTGTTATAAGGATTGTAAATCAAATAGGTTGGATATGCTTTATTTCTATAAAAATCTGTCGCTAAAACATCCAGCTTTAACACGCCTTCTATATTGGTTTTTTCTACAATAGCACCAAAAACCCCAACGTGTCCGCTGCCATACACACTAAATTGCGATACATCCGGATTTTGTCCCGGCACCCATTTAGGCCCGTCTCCTTGTGCAACAGGTCCTTTTTTATCCATATAAAGCGTATCGAAAGTTGAGGTTTTAGCAAAACCTTCATAAGCAATTACGCCCTTGGTTACATCTGCAAATTGTGGAATGGTCTGACGATCTGCCGGCATGTATTGCGGATAAAAAAAGCGTGATGCATTTACGGCATTCAGCATCCATTTTCCTATAGCGTCTGCATACGCAGGATCATAACGAACAGTAGGAATTAAAGGCCAGGCTGCATCAAAAGTATTCATTAAAAAACCGTAACCGCCATGATCTACCGTGCTGCCCACAACACCTGAAATATCATATCCATTCCATTTTCCGGTTAATACACCCCAACCTTCACGGCAAACAGCAGTTCCGTCGAATGTCCAGCCCAGCAGCTTTTGCACATCAAATTTGGTTCCTTGTTCGGCATTCATTCTCGCTGCCAGATAAGCACCAAAAGGCATCAGCAATTCATACGTTGGATTAATTTTATTGCTTTCTAAGGCTGTCATTGCACTTATCGCTCCATTTAAATAACGTTCATCGCCAAACTTTTTGTAAGCGGCATATAAAACCCATGCATGCCCGGCCGCGGCATCCTGCTGGGCACAGATCTGATTTTTCATTGGTTTCATTTGCCCATAATCAAAATAAGAATAGTTGTAGTCGCCTTTTAAAATAGAATCGGCTTTATAAAATTTTTCTGCAATGCTTTTGGCAATCCAGTCAAAATCCTTTTCGTTTGGATATTGTTCGCAAACGGCGTAAAACAAAACATTTGGATAAACATCATACCACCAGTCTCTTCCATAACCGCCACCCAAAAGCGCCACTTCCGGAGCTGTATTATTCATCATGATGTTCCATTTGGTATCGCGGTTGAAATAATTTTTAAGCATAGCTGCATAATTCATTCCATTTTGCTTGCTTTTATCAATACCCACTAAACTGGCGCCCATTACGGCACCCATATTGGCTAAAGCTTCATGAAACATGCCTTTATTGTGGTTTTTTCCCTGCCGAACATCACCAACAGCGGTATAAATACCCATAACCGGCTGGTTAAAATTTTTGTTGGTGCTGTCCATCCAAACCATCGGCCAATAATCGCCTTTAGCGTTAAAATTGTAAATGGTTTTATCAAAATTTTGGGCCATTAGTTTCCAGTCTATTATTTTTAATGGCTGGGGCAAATCCGGCATTTCCTCTACCCGGTTCAGCTTTAGTTGTTTAATTTGGGCTGTAACAGCTAGTGATGACAGGGCTAAAATTATTGCTGTTCCTAACTTAATGTATTTTTTCATCTGATTTTCTTAAAAATAAGTGCTTTTAACTAGAAATGGGGGCAATAGTTCCGGGTTCTTCGTTGCTTAATATTGGCGCTGCCTGCATATTTTCAATTTTGCCTTGTTTAATAATTCCTTTGGCTACCCAGTACGATAATAACTGTAATATGGCTACAATAATAATGGCATACCGTAAGGCAATTTCTACCGAAAAGCAATAGGCCAGAATTAGAAAAGTACCGGCTCCCGTTAAACGGCCAATATATAATCCGGCTTCATGGTTCAGGATATAGGCAAATTCGCTGCGCTTTTCTTTTTTAGTTAAAATATCAATTACACTAAACTGAATTGGGAAATAGGCTAAATCTAATAAGGGTTTCGCCAGCAATAAAAATAGCATAAATAAGATTACACCTAAACTGCTGTATAAGATACCGTTTATAACAGCTGCTATGGCAAATAACAATAAGCCTGCACCAAATACATACAGCCTGTGTTTAGGAGAAGTATTTCGGCCAATAATATACATGGCTACCGCTGCTATAATTGCACCAATTGACTGAGCAGTACCTAAAGCACCTTCTTTACCAACCAAAAGCATAATTAACATAGCCGGAGCAGTAACCAGAAAGCCCTGAACCAAACCTTTCAGTGTGGCTAACCTTAAAAGTTTATACCAGTAAGGATCAAACTTAAAATAAACGAATTTCTTTTCTGTCGGGTTGATAAACTTTCCTCTGAAACACATAATGGAGGCTAATATGGTAACGACGAAAACTAAACCGGTTACAATTTTGTAAGCCAGATGTGCATTGCCACCGGCTGCATTAAATTCAATAAACCATCCGATTAAAACAGGGATTACCACTGCAATAATCGTGTAGAAAAAAGTTTCTAAACCATAATAATAATTGCGGTTTTCATCATTGGTAATGGCCAGTGCAAGGAAATCACGGTTGGCCCAATAAAAACCGAAGGACATACCCATAATTAACCCTGCTATTCCTATCCCGGTATTATCCAGGGTTGTTAAAGACATCATCACCATCATGGAAACTCCGCTCAGCATCATGCCCAAAGAGTATAATGTTTTAATGGAAAACTTACTAAGCAGGTAACCATTAAGAAAAAAGGTAATGGGTATGCCCGTATAAATGGTCAGCTGATAAATAACCACCTTCGTGGGGTCGTTTGAGCTGCGCATCACATAGGCGGCTACAAAAATATCGATAACCGGAAGTACAACACTATAAATTAAATTGGTTAGTGTAAGTATCCGGAAATTATACGATTGATTTTTGAAATGGGTAATTTCTGATTTTAGTTTATTGAGCATGGTTATATTTTAATTGGGATAAAATATCCTGGATAGAAAATTTAGCACCGCAAACAAATTCATCGGCAGCACCATAATAAATGGTCAATTCATCACCGTTAATGGTATGCCCATTGGTAAAAACAACCTGACCAAAGAAACCGCACAATTCATATTCGGCAATTGGTTTCATTATTGGCTCGTCGGTTTGTGCAATTACTTTTGAAGGGTCATTCAAATCCATTAAAAAAGCGCCTAAACAATATTGGTGTTCAGCATTGGCGCCATGGTAAATTTCCAGCCAGCCCTTTTCGGTTTTAATTGGAGCGGCCCCTGCGCCAACCCGCTTGCTATCCCACTTATTTTTACGGGTTTTGATAATACATTTATGATTTCCCCAGTGAATGCCATCAGGAGATTCGGCCAGCCAGATGTAGTTCCCTCCTAAATCAACACTACTTGGGCGATGAAGCGTATAAAACTTGCCATTAATTTTTTCTTCAAAAACAGCACAGTCTTTATTATGTGGCGGAATAATCATTCCATGTTTTTCAAATGTTTTCCAATCTTTTGTGGTACGCATACCTACGCCCACTCCATGCTCAGAAACAGCTGTAAAAGTTAAATAATAAGTATCATCAATTAAGGCCACACGGCAATCTTCAATACCAAAAACTTCATCTTCTCCTTCTCCCTGTAAAAGCGGATATCCCTCTGGCTGATAAAAATTAATGCCATCATCGCTGCAAACCAAACGTAAATGGGAGAGCGTAGTTAAATAATCTGCTCCTTTATAATTAATTACCCGGGGATCATCCGCAACCAAATCCGGATCATTTTCTTGTATTTCGATGATTTCAATCCCCTCACCCTTTAGTACAGGGAAAGAAATTAGCCCTTCTTTTTGTTTTGGTCTTTCGGCTACCCGTATTAGTAGCCAGGTTTTACCCTGAAAGGTGAAAACACCGGGGTTAAGTAAACAAGCAATCTCTAAACCGGGTATACTTGGGCTTAAATCTTTGGGCGATAATATTGGGTTCTGTAAAAATCTTTTGGCGCTGTCAGTCATAATATTTAGGTAATAGATGTCCTTTGCCGGTAAATGGCTGTGGAATGAGTTTAAGAATGTCAGGAAGTAGTTGTTATTTACACCGGTTGAGGTGTAAATAACAACTACTTAACAATTAGTATCCTGGATTTTGTTTTAAAGTACCTGCAGAAGCATCAACTTCTCCCTGAGGGATTGGGTACAAATAATGCTTATCCTGAAAGTTTTTACCTTTTGAGGTCATAACAGATTTTGCAAGTTTCCACCTTTTAAGATCCTGCATTCTTTGGGATTCGAAACCGAGTTCTACTCTTCTCTCCGAGATTAACCAAGCCTTAATAGTGGCTTTATCGGTTGATGCGGCTCTGTCTGGCAAAGTACCAGCCGAAGGAACTGTCCCGGTTGCGCTAACACTTTTTCTGGCCCTTGCTCTAATTTGATTGATGATGGCAATAGCTTCAGGAAACTGGCCTGATTCGTTAAGCGCTTCTGCTTTCCAAAGTAAAACATCGGCATATCTGATGTAAATTTTATTGTTTGCCGCGTCATCATTTCCTTTATTTGATCCGTTTAAACTACCCAATAATTTATTTACATTTTGGTTGGGTACATCTACAGTATAAAGTTTTCGTGGATCATTGGCTTCAAAAGCGTTAAGAAAATCTGTGCTCGGCGCAAAAAATCCCCACCCCAGAGGTGCACAAATACCATTTCCTTTTAGCGGGTTCTGATTACTTTGATGATCATAACAAAAGATCACTTCATTTTCGGCAAACTCTTTAGTCTGATCGAAACTGTCAAAGTAATTGGCATTCAGATTGTAAAAACCAAGTGCCTGCAGTTCATTAACGTTTGTAATTACATCCGCCCATTTTTCAGTATATAGTGCTGCTTTAGCCAGTAACGCAATAGCCGAACCTTTATTCGCTCTCCATTTCTCCGTAGTTGAACTGTATTTAGCATTCGGCAATAAACCTTTAGCCAAAACTAAATCCGACTTAATTTTATCCCAAACAATTGATTTATCTGCTTTTACGGCCACTTCAAAAGCTTCCTGATATGTACTTACAGGTTTAAGGATTAATGGCACATCGCCGAAGTTTGTCACTAAAGAGAAATAATAGTATGACCTTAAAAAGTAAGCTTCGCCTAGCAATTGATTTTTTCTAGCCGCTGTTATGCCTGTAATGGCTTCAATATCTGGTTTGGTTAACAGCTCAATGGCAATGTTTAATCTTTTGATTCCTTCATAATCATATTTCCAAAGCCCGTTAGGACCGCCATTAGTGGATGTAAAGGTGAAATTATTAATATCATCCATCCAGGGCTGGTCTCCGTCAGGGTTCCATTTTTTCTCCATATCATCCGATGCAATGTCTTGCATAACCAAATCATTTTGAAAAACCAAACCACCGGCCCAATCCCACTGAGCCAAAATGTTTAACCGGTTTGATAATAACTGATAAGAAGAATTTACGGAGTTTTCAAGCGTACCTAACGTTGGAGTAGAGTTAACCTGTTCTAAAGTTGTTAAACCAACCGCCTCTGTAGTGAGTTGTTTTTTACAACCAGCCAATGCTGCCAGAGCAAACATTAGGCATATAAAAGATAATTTTTTCATAATATTTTTTTCAAGGAAGGTTTACAAATTAATTTTTAAACCGATGATAAAAGCCTTCGATTGCGGATAGGTTCCTTTATCGATTAACGAAGTAGATTCGGGATCTAAACCAGTATAATCGGTTATCGTTAATAAATTTTGGCCCGAAGCATACAAACGAACATTTTTAACCCCAATCTTTTTTACATTGAAAGTATAACCAACTTCAATGTTTTTTAACCTCAGGTATGATGCATCTTCTACGAAAACGCTGGAAACATTTCCTCCTCCATTGTTATTAAAGGTTAATCTTGGTAGCGTATTGCTTGTGCCCGGTCCATTCCAGCTGTCTAAAACAGAAACCATTGAATTAAACGGACGGCTGTCGAAATTGATAATCTGCTTTAAATCATTATAGCGGTCAACCCCCTGAACACCCTGAAGTAAGAATGAAAAATCGAATTGTTTAAATGATGATGAAAAGGCAAAACCATAGGTTAATTTAGGCACCGGATTTCCGATAAAGGTTCTGTCGTCTGCGTTAATCTGCCCGTCACCATTCAGGTCTTTAAACTTAATATCACCCGGTAATGTGCCGTTTGGATTGGAGAATAAATGACTGCTTACTTCTCCTGCTGTTTGATAGATGCCATCGAAAACCAATCCAAAATACGAATTGATTGGCTGACCTACTTCTGTTTTGGTGTGTGTATTATCATCAGTAATATTTTTAACAAATTCCTGAAGTTTATCAACCCGGTTGGTTAGTATAGCAATGTTTGCATTAATGTTGTATTTAAACTGGTGCTCTTTATTTTGAAAATTTAAACCGAATTCAAAACCTTTGTTTGTAACCTCGCCTGCATTTACATAAGTGCGATCGATTACCCCAACAGCTACTGCCGGTAAACCTACGGTTAACAAAATATCATTCGTTTTTTTCACAAAGTAATCGGCAGAAAAGGAAAGTCGGTTTTTTAACACCCCAACGTCTAAACCAAAGTTTGTTTGCGTAGTGGTTTCCCATTTAATATCCGGGTTACCATACCTAACCACATTAACAATACCACCAGACTCTGAAACCAATGTTTGGTAAGTATTATTAGGAATTTCCTGATTACCGGCCTGTCCCCAGCTGCCCCTTAGTTTTAATTCGGAAACCCATTGAACATCTTTCATAAAACTTTCGTTGGAAATCATCCATCCTGCAGATGCAGAAGGAAAATAACCCCATTTATTGTTCGGGCCAAAGCGGGAAGAACCATCTGCCCTTAACGTTGCCGTAGCAAAATACTTATTATCAAAATTGTAGGTGCCACTTCCGAAAAACGAAACCAGGTTAAAACTACCGGCCGAACCCGAATTGTAAATATTAGTTAAACTTCCATAATCCAGGTATTGAAAACCGGAGGTACTTTTATCGAAATTTTGTCGGCTGCCCCCAATGGCGGATGATTTACTTGAAATGTTTTCTGTACCCAACAGGAAGTTAACATTATGCTTTTGGTTAAAGATTTTTGCATAATTTAAAGTATTGGTAAAAGTGAAATTCATGATCTCACCTCTGTTTTCATCTAAATTATTAGGCTTGTTATTTCTTCCTTTACCCGGATAAAGCTCATCGGGATTATTGTCATTATCATCTCCGAAGTTTTGAGCAAAGTTTTTATTGTGTGAAAAACTGATATCTACCCCAACACTTGATCTGAATGTTAAAGATTTATCACTTAAAAAAGCGTATTCAGCATATAGATTTCCAAAGGTTTTAAATGTTTTTCGTTTATCATTGGTAAAGTGAACTATAGCGATTGGGTTACTGCTAAATTCGAAGTTTTTATCCCAGCCATTATTATTTCCGGTATAAAAAGGCAGATCGGTATATGGATTTGCTGCGTTATAGGTAGGATCGGTTATATTTTTATAAACCCCCAAAACTGGCGGGCGCAATAAGGCATGACGAATTACTCCGGGAACATCTCCGCTTGATGATAATTTATCCTGCTTTGCAAAACTAAGCTGCAAATTTGTACCTACTTTAAAACGATCAGTAACATTGGCATTAACATTTGTTCTGAAATTGAAACGCTCGTAACCATCATGATCTTCAACCACAATACCATCCTGTTTATAATAGCCGGTAGAGATCAGGTATTGAACATCATCAGATCCTCCATTTACTGATGCCTGAAGATTTTTGGATTTGCCGGTTTCAAATAATTCATCCAGCCAATTTGTATTTGCCAAATCTGTTCTGCTTCTTGCTGCCTGATAGGGGCTAATACCTGTATTTTGTACGCCAACTCCATTTACAGAATTGTGCCATGCCCGGTCTTTAATAGTTAAGTACTGATCCGCATTTAGCATTTCAGGTAAATTGGTTGCCTGATGGAAACCTGCAAAATATTCGACATTGATATTTGCCTTACCCTTTTTACCGTTTACCGTTGTGATAATCACGACTCCATTGGCCGCACGTGAGCCGTAAATTGCTCCGGCCGCAGCATCTTTTAAAACCGTCATTGATTTTACATCACTCTGGTTTAGAAAAGAAATATCTTGGGTAGGCACACCATCAACAACGTATAAAACATCGTTATTGCCTAATGTTCCTTCGCCCCTGATTCTAAGTTTGATACCATCACCCGGCGCTCCGGTATTTGCCGCAACAAAAACACCCGCAACTTGCCCCTGTAAAGCCTGGCCAACGTCAACAATTCTGGTTTTTTGTAAATCGCTCATATCTACCGTAGAAACAGCACCCGTAAGAGAAGCCTTTTTCTGACTGGTATACCCCACAACTACTACATCATTTAAAGATTGTGACGAGGGTTTTAATGATACATTTAAACTGCTTCCGCTAGCGGAGAGGGTTACCGAATTGTAACCGATATAATTAAAGGTTAAAGATTGTGCTGTTCCGGCAGGTAATGTAATTTGGTAAGCACCATTACTGTCTGTCGAAGTTTTATTTGAAGTGTTGGATTGCACAACCACAACCCCTGGTAAAGGCAGGTTATTCTCATCTGTTACTTTACCGCTTACCCTGGTTTGTGCATAACCCACAAAACCGGACATGGCTAACAGAAAGAAAACCAACGATACATAAATACGTCTGTTTTTTTTCATTTGATTTATATTTGATTAACACAAATATAGACCAACAGTATCCCCGGAAAGGTGCACTATATTTACATTTTAGTTCACTATTGTTGCAAAACAGCTTATTTAAGGCCATTTTACTCCGTAATTTCGTTAGTCGCCGATCCTTCGTATTGTTTTTGCCGGTAATCGTTAGGGGCCAGATGGTATATCTTTTTAAACTCTCTGAAAAAATAAGATTTGTTGTTAAAGCCGGTTAAGTAAAAGATCTCAGACACATTAAGTTTTGAATTTTGAAGTAAAACCGCAGCATGTTTTAAACGAATTCTTTTAATAAATTCGGATGGTGTCATTCCGGCTAAAGTTTTCAGCTTTCTGTACAATTGCATTTTACTAATGCACAGTGCATCTTCCAATTTCGAAGCATCCAAATCCGGTTCAGCCAGGTTATCTTCAACCGCTTTAACCAGCGCATTTAAAAACTCTTTATCGCCTTGTTCTAAATCAACATCGATAAATTGATTATTAATGTTTCTATCCTTAATTAAATGGTTCATCCGGTTGCGGTAATCTAAAAGTTTCCTAACCCGCATTTGTAAATAATTAATATGAAAAGGTTTTGAAATATAAGCGTCAGCTCCTGTTTCGTAACCTTCAGTTTTATTTTCTTCGGTACCCCTGGCAGAAAGCATAATAAAAGGGATATGGCAAGTGGCTGGAGCGGTTTTAATATATTTACAAAGCTCCAGTCCGTTCATATCCGGCATCATTACATCACTGATGATAATATCCGGAGTATTATTTTTAAGGAATTCCAAAGCTGAAAGACCGTTTTCGGCTTCATAAACATTGTATTGATCTTTCAAAATATTCTTAATCAGAAAACGCAATGCGACATCATCCTCTACAATTAAAATACTGCATGCTGATCCCCCCTTCAAATCGTCAATTAAAGCAATCTTATTATTTTCTTCTATACTCCCGGTTACTCCATCCTCATAAGGTTTTAAAATAGATTCGAATAAATAAGAAGGTGCCGAAGCAATAACCTCATCATGTTTACCTTCAACCATCTGCTTAATTTTAAGCTTGAAATTGAAACTTATCCAGTCATTTTGAAGTGAAACCTCTATACTTCCATCCATAATGGAGATTAATTCTTTGGTAAAGGCAAGCCCGATACCTGTACGAAATTTTTCAAACTGGTGATCACCACCAACATGAAACTCTTTAAAAATATCCTTTAAATCTTCATCTTTCAGTTTACATCCTGAATTGGCTACGGTAATTTCCAACTGTTGATTTTGTTGTTCATAATTTACAGTAAAAACAATTTCCTGCTTTTCTCCCGAGTGTTTAAAAGCATTTGACAACAGGTTGAAAAGTACTTTCTCAAACTTATCTTTATCAATAAAACCCGCTATACCTGGCTGTATATTCCGGGTAAATTTTTGTGCATTTTTCTCAGCCGCCGGAATAAACAATTGTGTTAAGCCGTTCAATAACTTGGTAATGTCGAAATAATCATCATTTCTCTTCAAATAACCGGCTTCGGCTTTTCTAAACTCCAGCAGCTGCTGCACCAAATAAGTTAAACGAGCCGTATGCTGATGTACCAGTGAAAGAAAATAATTCTTATCAACCGGCTTATCTGCCATATTTCTCTTTTGCATAAAGTGCTCAACAGAACCCAAAATCAAAGTTAACGGGGTTTGTATTTCATGAGCGATATTGGTAAAGAAATTTATTTTTTGCCGGTGCGATTCTTCGTCTTTTTGCCTGAACAAATATTCACGTTCCAGCTTAAATTTCATCTCTATTTTATTTTTCCGGTATAAATGAAAAGCATAACCGCCGATCATTAAAAGGATAAAATAAACGGCATAGGCAGGATAAGTTAACCAAAAATATTGTTTAACATTAAGTTTTAAAGCAACTACATCCCTGGTCCATATTCCTTCTCCATTGCTCCAGCGCACCAATAATTCATAATTGCCCGGTGGAATATTGTAATAAGCTATTTTACCATCAGTGCCCGTATAGCGCCAATTTTGATCAAGCCCCTTTAACTTGTAGGCAAATTCGTTTTTTGAAGCGCTAAAATAATTCAGTGCATTAAAAGAGAATTGAAAAAAATTACTTTTTCTTTCCAAATCAAAAGCCTGTACAGGTTGTTGTTTGGCTTTAATAATTAAATATTGATTATTATGAAACTGCTTGCCCCCAAATTGCAAATCAGAAATTAAGAGGTTGGGTTGTTTATTATTCTCGGTGATGTATTTAGGCAAAAAATAATTAAAGCCATAAATACCACCAAAAAGCAGGTTATTATTTGATGTTTTTAAAACAGCACCATCGCTAAATTCATTACTTTGTAAACCATCACTCTCCTGGTAATTGGCTATGCTGTTATTTAGTGGATTTATTTTGGCCAATCCTTTATTGGTACTTAACCATATATTTCCGTCTCCATCTTCCTGTATGGCATGAATGGTGTTGTTGGGCAGGCCTTTTTCCATTGTTATTTTGCTAAACCTGGGCTTATCTTTAAGAGATTCGGCATACGAGAGGTAATTTAAGCCATAACTTGTACCTATCCAAAGTGTGTTTTTGCTATCATAAAATAAAGACAAGACATCACTATGCGATAAACTTCCTTCGTAACCAAAAGCCTTATACGTTTTAAACTGACTGGTTTTCTTATTAAACACACTTAAACCACCATACCGGCAGGCAATCCATAAACGATCATCTTTACCCTGAACCAGGGCATAAATAATATCGTTTGCCGGACCATTTTTCTCGCTGGATGATGAATAATACTGCTTCAAATTTTTAACAGAAATGGTTTGGTCGGTATTGCGGATGAGTTTTAAATGCAGCAAACCATAACCACTTGTGCCCAGCCAAACCGAACTGTCTTTATCCTGAATAATGGCATAAACCGATCTGAAATCAGGAACCTGATCACTGCCCTTAATATTTTTCCAGCTAATTATTTTATGGCTTTGCTGATCGTATACGGATAAACCTTTTCCATCTGTACCTATATAGATGAGTTGATCTACTCCTTTTTTAATGGCAAAAACAGAGTTATTTTCAAGTCCGTTTGTGAGGTCTATTTTTTGAGGCCTGGAAACCACGTGACCCGTTCCCCAAAAATTATTGAAAACAAGCACACCGCTTCCTTTTGTTCCAACCCATAAATTGGGGCCATCTTCTGCAAATGCCCTTATTGGTTTATTTATGCTTGTACCATTAATTTTAGTCAGTAAACCAAAGTAATTTTCTTTTGGATAAATTTGTATCAATCCATTTCCATCGGTGCCCAGCCATAGCACATTATCCTGCCCAACGCTTAAAGTAGTTACCTTTAAATTTTCGATTGCTTTTATTTCATTTTCTAAAAACCCTGTGGCTTCAAATTTACTATTGTAAACGTTTACCCCCTGATTCTCCCAGGCAATAACATAATTGGATTTATAAAAGGCAATTGCTTTTATTTTTTTAGTACTGAGATTAATGGGTTTAGGTATCAAATCTGTACCAATAACCGAATGTTTGTCGTCATTATCGGAATAGAAGATTTGATGATTGGCTGTAAAAAAATTATTTATTTTTTTTGGAACCGAAAAGGTTTTAACCTTTTCCAATTTATCTGCACCAGTTTTGGCAATAATTAAATCTCCGTTCTTATTTAGATAAACAAGATTATTTTCAGCAAAACACATTTTTACAATGCCCGCTTTGCCTATCAGTTTTTGATAATGATCAAATTGATCTGTTTTAGTATTATACTTACTTAAAATACCATCGGCGGCATAACAAAATACCTCTCCGCCGCCACTAACGACGAGTTCATATTCATTTTCTCTAATTTTTTGAGTTGAGGTATTTTTGTAAAAATAGCGTTTAAAGGTACCCAAGCTTTTATTGTATCTGGAGATTCCTCCGATTGTATTAATCCAGATATTATTTTGATTATCCTCTTTAATGGATTGAATTACATTACTTCCGATGCTGTTTTCGGCTTTATCAATATTGTGGTTGTATACGTTAAAATGAACACCATCATAGCGGTTTAAGCCATCCCAGGTGCCTACCCATACAAGCTGGTCTTTATCCTGAAGAATTGCATTTACAGAACTGTTGGATAAACCATTTCGATTATCCAGTTGCCTGGAATAAAAAGACACACCAGGTTTTACCTCCTGTGCATTAACATTTTTAAGAAATGATAAACTTATCAATAATGATAAAAAAACAAACGCTTTTCTCATTTTGAGGTTAGTATTGAAAATTAAGTTATTTGGCTTAGCGTTTTTCGAGGATGTTTAAATTTAAGTAAAAATATTGGCAATTACCGAAAAACGTAAACACACCTGTACTGCTCGTTTCTCCTGATTTTATTTAGACCGGTAACCAGTTCTATTTTCCAGGGTTTTTAAACTGTATGTACTGGGGCATTTTAAATTAGCAAGGTGTTTATAAATACAACAGCCAATAATTAATTGATATTTAAGCAAGTATAAAAAAGGCTATTTATGTCACATTAATATCACTTATGTCTTTATTTTTTGTTACATTGTGTCATCATTTGCTAACAAACTATTATTAACTAAAATTAAAAATTTGATGAAAAAACTACTCTTATGTTTCATATTGTATTGCTTTGCGATATCGCAGGCTTTCTCGCAAGACAAGGTTATCAGCGGAAAGGTTACCTCAGGTGATGCGCTTCCGCTTCCGGGTGTAAGCGTTTTTGTTAAAGATGCTCCGGGTAACGGAACTCAAACAAATGCAGCAGGTACATTTACATTAAGTGTTCCAAATAATGCTAAAATACTGGTTTTTAGCTTTATTGGCTATAAAAGTAAAGAGGTGGCCATTAACGGAACCACATTTAACATTACACTGGAAGATAATGCTGCCACCTTAAACGATATCGTGGTGGTGGGTTATGGTACTCAAAACAGAAAAGATTTAACCGGGTCAATTGCTAAGGTTACTTCTGCTGATTTAAAAGATAGACCTCTCCCTACTGTAGAGAGTGCATTACAGGGCAAAGCCCCGGGTGTTTTTATAAATTCGAGTAGCGGTAAATTGGGCCAGGCCTTACAAATTCGTGTTAGGGGTATTTCTTCCATCTCGGCAAGCAACCAACCTTTGTTTGTAATTGATGGGGTGCCTATTGTAAGTGAAGCATTGGGTACTTATACAGAAGCGGATAACCCATTGGCAGCGATTAGTCCGGATGATATAGAATCAATGGAGGTTTTAAAGGATGCGGCTTCTGCGGCTATTTATGGGGCACGCGGTTCCAACGGGGTGGTATTGATCACCACTAAAAAAGGTAAACAAGGCAGAACGAATATCGATTTCGGATATTATGCGGGCTTTAGTGACCCAACCAGAAAAGGGGAATTTTTAAATGCGGATCAATATCGTCAATTATTAGATGCAGCATTTAAATATAACAACTATGATGATGGTGACTATAGTAATGCTGCAGAAATGTGGCAGGATTATACAGGCACAGACGATTGGAATTCAAATAACAACACCAATTGGGTTGATGCTGCGTTGAGAAGAGGGCACACACAACAATATAACCTGAATATTAATGGTGGTGATGCAAAAACCAGATTTATGCTTTCGGGAAGTTATAATAATAATAACGGGATTATTGTGGGTAACAGGTATGTGCGTACCGGCGGTCGCTTGAGTTTAGACCACACGGTTTCAAAAATTTTGGATGTTGGCGGATCTGTTAGTATATCAAAAGTTGATAATTACCGTTTACCAACCGATAATGCATTCTCCAATCCTTTGCAGTTAAATGCATTGCCGCCTATTCAACCTATATATGATGCATCAGGAGAATTAAACAACTCGACCGTGTATTACAATAGTTTAATTGATATAGAAAACGGGAAAAATTTGTCAACTACATACAGAACTTTTGCAAATGCGTATGCCAGTCTAAAAATTACACCGGATTTAGTATTTAGAAGTGAGTATGGCTTTGATTTTAATAATTTAGAAGAAGAGCAGTTTTTAGGCTCAAAAACTCAGGATGGCGGCAGTACCGGAGGTTATGCTTCTGATTATATGGCAAAATCAATAAACTTTAACACTAACAATACGTTAAATTACACCAAAACATTTAACGAAAAACACAATTTAAATGTAATGGCGGGTTTTGCATTTCAGGATACAAAATTTAGATTCTCATCAGTTGAAGGAACGACATTACCATCGGATAATTTTACCAAGATTGCAAGTGCTGCGATTATTTCTGCCGGTACTTCATCAGAAACCAGACATACTTTTGTTTCTTATTTAGCCAGGGTAAACTATAAATATGCGGAAAAGTATTTATTAAGCGCTTCAGTAAGAACAGATGGTTCATCCAGGTTTGGTGTTAACAACCGGTATGGAACTTTCCCTGCAGTTTCTGCAGGCTGGATTCTTAACCAGGAAGAGTTTTTAAAATCAAGCAGCTGGTTAAGTTTATTAAAGATCAGAGGTAGTTTTGGCTTAACGGGTAATGCAGAAATTGGTGATTTTGCTTCCAGAAATTTATACAGAGGTGTTAACTACGCTGGTGTTGGCGGTACACGCCCAAGTCAGCTGGGAGACCCGAATTTAACCTGGGAAAATACACAGAATTACAACATCGGTTTAGATTTTGGCTTATTCTCTGACCGCGTTTCCGGAACCGTTGAATATTATAAAAAGAAAACAACAGATTTATTATTAAATGCTCCGATTGCAGCAACAAATGGTTTTTCGTCTATCGTACAAAACATTGGCGATATGCAAAACAAAGGATTTGAGTTCTCTTTAAACACCAGAAACTTAATTGGAGAATTTAAATGGTCTACCTCTTTCAACATATCGTTAAACAGAAATAAAGTTTTGCGTTTGGTTAACGATCAGCCAATTTATCCGGGTGGTAGATTACTGGGTAGAGTTGCCGTTGGAGAACCTCTTGGTTACTTTTATGGAAAAGCCTATGCTGGTGTAGATCCTGCTAACGGTGATGCACTTTATTATGTTGATGCTTCAAGATCAACAACAACAAATAATTATAATGCTGCTCAAAATCAAAAACTAGGCGATCCTAATCCTAAATTCTTTGGAGGATTTGGAAATCATTTCTCCTACAAAAATTTTGATTTAGACATTCAAACTCAATTTGTTTCCGGTAACGACATTTACAATATGGCAGGCGGTTTCCAATCTGCCAACGGTGATTATTTTGATAATCAAACCATCGATCAGTTAAATTACTGGACACCGACCAATACCAATACCAATGTTCCACAACCTAGATTTAACGAAGGAAATGGTACAAGTCCATCATCCAGGTACATTCAGGATGGATCTTATTTCAGGGTAAAAAGTGTAGTATTTGGATATAGTATTCCTAAATCATTTGCCAACAAGTATAAATTGCAAAATTTAAGATTATATGTTTCAGCGCTTAATCTTTTCACCATAACCGGTTATAAAGGTTACGATCCGGAAGTTAATACTCCTGGAGGCTCAACAACCCAATCTGCAAACATTCAATTAGGTCATGACTTTTATACTCCTCCGCAGGCAAGAACAATCACTTTTGGTGTAAACATTGGCTTATAAAAAATACTTAAAATATGAAAAATTATAAAAATATATTAGCTGCGTTTTTACTCGTTTTAAGTGTATCCAGCTGTAAAAAACAATTAGAAATAGATCCCAAACAAAATATAGATGCCAATGCTGCATTAAATACTACAGCAGATGTGCAAAACGCATTAATTGGTGCATATACTTTCCTGGCTACAGGCGATTTATATGGTACAAATCTTGTTTTTATACCAGATATTTATGCCAGTGATGATTACCTGAACTGGAGGGGAAGTTTTAGTACCTACCGTAACATTTCAAGCAAAGCGATTATATCAAATAATGCCGATGTAACCAGAACCTGGATAACAGCCTATAGCGCTATTAATACGGCAAATATTGTGCTTTCAGCATTAAACGTAGTGAGCGATGCCGATACTAAAAATGTGATCGAAGGTAAAGCTTTATTTATCAGGGGAATTATGCATTTCGAATTGGTAAGATTATACGCTTTACCTTATGATGCAGCAGGTGCTAACACCAATTTAGGGGTTCCTATTATCACTAAAGCGGTAAAAGGTATAGGTGATGTAAATAATACGGTTGCCAGAAATACGGTTGCCGAAGTGTACACGGCAGTGGAAAATGATTTAAAATCTGCAATTACAAAATTAGCATCTGTTAATGATCAGTATGCCGCAAAAGCATTTTTAGCCCGGGTTTATTTACAGGAAGGTAAGTATAGCTTAGCCAGAGATATGGCCAATGATATTATTACCAATAGTCCTTATCAGTTAATTACAAATTCGCTTGAAGCTCCTTTTAGAACAAAAAAATCGAGCGAAGGTATTTTTGAAATTGCTCAAAACGAACAAAGTAATGCAGGAACATCCAATGATGGATTAGCTACTTTTTATGCCAGTTACCAAAACGATACAGGCGGCGATGTAGGAAGAGCGGATGCATTGGTTAATCCAACATTTTACAACTCTTTTGAAGCAGGAGATAAAAGACAAACCGAAATGATTTATAACGGTACGGGAGCCAGAACTGGTTTGTTTACTAAAAAATGGTACAGCTTTTACGATAACATTCCGGTTTGCAGAATTACTGAACAATATTTAATCCGTGCGGAATGTAACTTTAGATTAAGTACGGCAATTGGTGCTACACCGGCAAGTGATATTAATACGCTAAGAACCAGAGCCGGATTAGGAAATGTTGTTCCAACATTAGCAATCATTTTAAATGAACGTGAAAAGGAATTGGATTATGAAGGTTTCAGACTTCATGATTACAAAAGAACAAAAAGATCAATAGGCGCTTTTGCTTATAACGATCCAAAATTGGTATTCCCAATTCCGGATAGAGAAATGACTGCTAACAAAGCATTAGTTCAAAATCCTGGATACTAAGAATTGTCCAAAAAAAAGCCCGGTACCAATTGGTACCGGGCTTTTTTTGGAATAAATTACAATTTCTTAGAAGCTTCTATAATTTCTTCTACAACTGCAGGGTCTAATAAAGTTGAAGTGTCGCCCAGGTTAGAAATATCGCCTTCTGCTATTTTACGTAAAATACGGCGCATAATCTTACCTGAACGCGTTTTAGGTAAACCAGAAACAAATAATATTTTATCTGGTTTTGCAATTGCCCCGATTACGCGGGTAACAGTTTGCAATATATCTTTTTTAGATAAATCGGCTTCTCCATGCATTTCCGGATAAATTACAAAAGCATAAATCCCCTGCCCTTTTACATCATGCGGATAACCTACAACAGCACTTTCTACTACTCCGGCATGCATATTTATTGCATTTTCAACTTCGGCAGTACCAATTCTATGTCC
The DNA here is from genome assembly GCF_027213715.1 of Pedobacter punctiformis. Lineage (GTDB taxonomy): Bacteria > Bacteroidota > Bacteroidia > Sphingobacteriales > Sphingobacteriaceae > Pedobacter > Pedobacter punctiformis. The sequence continues at coordinate 65,795 of NZ_JAPWGM010000006.1, read as the reverse complement.
GGATACATTTAAAACATCATCCACCCTACCGGTAATTCTGTAATAACCATCTTCATCACGAAGGCAACCATCTCCAGTAAAATAAAGATTTGGATAAGCAGAGAAATAAGTTTGTTTACAACGCTCGTGATCTCCGTAGGTAGTGCGCAACATGCCTGGCCATGGAAACTTTATACATAAATTTCCGTTTACACCATTACCTTCTACTTCATTGCCGTTTTCATCAACTAAAATAGGCTGAATACCCGGTAATGGTAAAGTGGCATAACTTGGTTTGGTTGGTGTTACTGTAGCAATCGGCGAAATCATAATTCCTCCGGTTTCTGTTTGCCACCAGGTATCAACTATCGGCGCTTTACCATGTCCAATTTTTTCATCAAACCAATGCCAGGCTTCTTCGTTAATCGGCTCTCCTACCGAACCCAAAACACGAATAGAACTTAAATCTTTTCCGTTTAAAGGCTCATCACCAAAGCTCATCAAAGAACGGATTGCAGTTGGCGCAGTATATAAGGTATTTACTTTGTGTTTTTCTACAATATCCCAAAAACGGGATGGGCTTGGATAAGTTGGAATTCCTTCAAACAATACAGATGTAGCGCCCTGAGATAAAGGGCCATAAACAATATAAGAATGCCCGGTAATCCATCCAATATCTGCCGTACAAAAATAAACCTCACCCGGCTGGTAATTAAACACATTGGCAAAGGTATATCCGGCATAAACCATATAGCCTCCACAAGTATGTACTACGCCTTTTGGCTTTCCTGTTGATCCGGAAGTATATAAAATAAATAATAAATCTTCGGCATCCATTTCTTCCGCCTCACAAATATGATTTACGTGTTTTACTTCATCTTCCCACCAAACATCTCGCCCTTTCAACATCGAAACAGGCGTACGTACGTGAGTTAACACAATACATTTTGATACTGTCGGACAGCCAATCAACGCATCATCAATTACATCTTTTAAAGGAATTTGTTTATTGCCACGGTAAGCCCCATCGGCCGTGATGACCAGTTTACATTCGGCATCATTAATTCTATCTGCAATAGATTTAGCAGAAAATCCACCAAAAACGACCGAATGTACAGCTCCAATACGGGCACAGGCCAATACGGCAATGGCCAATTCAGGCACCATAGGCATATAAATGCAAATGCGATCGCCTTTTTGGGCTCCGTTCCTTTTTAATACGTTGGCAAAACGGCAAACCCGCTCATGCAGCATCTTATAAGTAAGTGTAACACTTTCTTCTTCAGGATTATTTGGTTCCCAAACAATGGCCGGTTTATCTCCATCCTTGGCTAAATGCCTGTCTAAACAATTTTCGGTAATATTCAGTTTTGCACCTTCAAACCATTTAATATTTGGTTCTTCAAAATTCCACGATAGCACTTTGTACCATGGTTTGCGCCATTGAAAGTTTTGCGCTACTTCACCCCAGAATTGTTCGGGGTTTTCTACACTTTTCTTATAATCTTCTTCGTACTGCTTAAAAGATGTAATTTGCATTGCTCGTTTATATATTTTGGATTAGTAGCCGCTAATTTAAATAATATTGAGTGAATAAGGCTGTAAAGTTGTATCAAAATGAATATTTGGACTAAAATAATCAGTAATATTTTTATATTTGAGTATGAAAAAACACGCTTTATACACTATACTATTCCTGTTAGGAATAGCAGTGACCAACACGTTTGCGTTTGTAAAAGAGCCTCAACAAGTAAAAATTGATACAACCCAAAATACTGGCTATGCATTATTTAGCAAAACTGGTGGGATTGAAACTGTAAATATCCGAAAGATCAAAAAAGGAGGCAACACAGTCTATGTTACCTTAGGCATAAAAAAATTAGAAATAATTAATAATAATACAACTGCTACTGGTATTTCCGGAAAATCATTATCAGAACAGGAAAGAAACAGAGTAGGCCCTTTATTTGATAAAATAGATGTATTAAATGGTGGTTATGATGACATTAAGGTTGATAAACTAAATGCAGATCAAAACGTTTATACCATTAAAAACATTAATTATCCTTTGAGATTAAGGATGCAATCAGGTAAAGAAATAGTTGAATTTGAATTAAAAGAGCCTGGACGCTGGGATGTGAATATTAATTATAAAAATAATTAAACAACTATTGTCTTTTACAATAATTATTCAGATATTTGCACACTCTTAAAAAAATTAAGTAGCGATATTAACAACTATATATACAAGTCATGTCAAGAGTTTGTGATTTAACAGGAAAAATGGCGATGAAAGGTAATAATGTTTCTCACTCGAACGTTAAAACCAAACGCAAATTTTATCCTAACTTAAAACTTCAGAAATTTTATATCCCTGAAGAGGATCGTTGGATTACGTTGAAAGTTTCTACTTCAGCGATAAAAACCATTAACAAAGTGGGTATTAGCGAAGCGATTAGTCGTTTTGTAAAAAAAGGATTTTTGTAAAAAACATTAACTGTTGAGATTAACAGTTTAAATTTATATTAAAATGGCAAAAAAAGGTAACAGAGTTCAGGTTATTTTAGAATGTACTGAGCATAAAGAAAGTGGCATGCCAGGTATGTCTAGATATATTTCGACTAAAAACCGTAAAAACACTACCGAAAGATTAGAGTTGAAAAAATTCAATCCGGTATTGAGAAAAGTAACCGTACATAAAGAGATAAAATAATTGAATGATCGTTTGATTAAATGATTGAATTGTAACATTCAATCATTCTAACACACATTTCATTTAATCATTAAAATTAAAATATCATGGCAAAGAAAGTAGTTGCAACCCTTAAAACCGGAACTGGTAAAGAATATTCGAAGGTAATTACAATGGTTAAATCACCAAAAACTGGTGCTTATTCATTTAAAGAACTTATCGTACATAACGACCATGTTAAAGATGCTATCGCATCTAAATAAGGTTAATATTTTTTAATATTGAAAATATTAAAGGCCGTTCCGTATTAACCGGAAGGGCTTTTTTTGTTATATAAAATTTAGATATGGGCTTATTCGATTTTTTCAAAAAGAAAGAGGCTGCACCTGAAGATCAGGAAGCACTGGATAAAGGTTTAGAAAAAACTAAAGATGGTTTCTTTAACAAAATAACCAAAGCTGTTGCCGGAAAATCTTCTGTAGATGATGAGGTACTCGATAACCTCGAAGAAGTTTTAGTAACTTCTGATGTTGGTGTAAGTACTACCCTAAAAATTATCAAACGGATTGAAGAACGTGTAGCCCGGGACAAATATCTTTCAACATCTGAATTGAACTTTATATTACGTGATGAAATTCAATTATTACTTTCTGAAAATAACAGCAATGATTTTCGCCAGTTTGAATATGGCGATCATAAACCGTATGTAATTATGGTTGTTGGTGTAAATGGTGTTGGTAAAACCACAACCATCGGAAAGTTAGCCCACAAATTAAAAGAAGCAAATTTAAAAGTTGTTTTAGGTGCAGCTGATACTTTTAGAGCCGCCGCTGTAGACCAGATTAAACTTTGGGGCGAGCGTGTTGGCGTAAGGGTTGTTGCACAGGCTATGGGATCAGATCCTGCGTCTGTAGCTTTCGACACTTTACAATCGGCCGTTGCAAATAATGAAGATGTAGTTATTATTGATACTGCAGGTCGTTTGCACAATAAAATTGGCTTAATGAACGAACTTGGTAAAATTAAACAGGTAATGCAAAAGGTTGTGCCTAATGCACCTCATGAAATTTTATTGGTTCTTGATGCGTCAACAGGTCAGAATGCTTTTGAGCAATGTAAACAATTTACAGAAGCTACTGATGTTAATGCTTTAGCCATTACCAAATTAGATGGAACGGCTAAAGGCGGTGTTGTAATTGGCATTTCTGACCAATTTAAAATCCCGGTAAAATACATTGGCGTAGGTGAAAAAATTAATGACCTTCAGCTTTTTGATAAAAAGGAATTTGTAAACAGCCTTTTTAAATAATTAGACAGATTAAGTGTAAAAGATGAATACTAAAATAGTAAAAAACAAAGTCGCGGTTAAACAACCTAAAATCAATGTAATTACCTTAGGTTGTTCCAAAAACATTTACGACTCGGAAGTGCTGATGGGACAGTTGCGTGGAAACAGCTTAAATGTTGTTCACGAAGCAGACAAAGTTGGTAAAGATGATATTGTTGTAATTAACACTTGCGGCTTTATTGACAATGCCAAACAAGAATCTATCGATACTATTTTACAATACAGTGAACTTAAAGAAGCTGGTAAAGTAGGCAAAGTGATTGTGACTGGCTGTTTATCCGAACGCTACAAACCCGAATTGCAAGCTGAAATTACAAACGTAGATGCCTTTTTTGGCACAAACGATTTACAAAATATATTGCACGAATTAGGTGCAAATTACAAACACGAGTTAATTGGGGAACGCTTGTTAACCACTCCTTCTCATTTTGCTTATTTTAAAATTGCAGAAGGTTGCAACCGTCCATGTTCTTTCTGTGCGATTCCTTTAATGCGTGGCAAGCACTTAAGCAAGCCCATGGAGGAATTAGTTAATGAGGCTAAAATTTTAGCTAAAAACGGCACAAAAGAACTAATTTTAATTGCTCAGGACCTTACTTATTACGGCCTTGATCTTTACGGCGTTCGTAAATTGGATGAATTAATGCGTCGCCTGTCTGATGTACCGGGTATTGAATGGATTCGCTTACAATACGCCTACCCTTCTGGTTTCCCGATGGAAATTTTAGATGCAATGAATGAGCGTGATAACATCTGCAAATATCTGGATATGCCTTTACAGCACATTACAGATAATATGCTGAAATCGATGCGCCGTGGTACAACCAAACAAAAAACAATTGATTTGGTTAATCAAATCAGGGATAAAGTTCCGAATATTGCCATGCGTACGACCTTAATTTGTGGTTATCCGGGCGAAACTGAATATGATTTTGAGGAAATGAAACAATGGGTTGAAGATACAAAGTTTGATCGTTTAGGCTGCTTCACTTATTCTCATGAAGAAAAAACACATGCTCATACGTTAATTGATGATGTATCTGAAGAAGTAAAACAACAACGTGTGGATGATATTATGGAAATACAGCAAAGCATTTCTTTTGATATCAATCAGGAAAAAGTTGGCCAAACCTTTAAAGTTTTAGTAGATAAAAAAGAAGGCGGTTTCTTTGTTGGACGTACCGAATTTGACTCTCCGGAAGTAGACAATGAAGTTTTAATCGATGCCACCACTGGTTATGCGGCTAATGGGAGCTTTGTAAATGTTAAAATAGACCGGGCTGAAGATTTCGATTTATATGGCACAATTGTTTAAAAACAAAAACACATAAAAAAATCCCGGTAGTTTTGCTACCGGGATTTTTTTATTCTTATTTTTTCTCGATTGGTCTGTTTCTAATCTGGCTTGCTTTTAACCAAATTTTAGCGCCTTTTTTATTAACGTAGTACTTTTCGTTCTTGCCATTAATATAAACATCAGATCCGTCTGGTGCCATTTTGCCTTTATAGGTTTTATCCGCTACTTTCGAAGCGCCTTTCACCGCGACCTCAGCAGTTTTCTTACCTACTTTATCCGCAGTTTTGCCTATAGCTTGTCCGGCTTTTTCAACACCGCTTTTTTTCTCCTGTGCATTAACACTTAGAGTTAAACCACCAAATAAAGCTAATGTTAGTAGTCCAAAAATGAATTTCTTTTTCATAATCATCTATAATTTTTATAATAACGATTAAGAATTGTTTTTGTTTTTGTAAGGATATAAGTTTTTAACAAAAATAATACAAAACAAATTTTGGCTTAATTTAAAGTCTAAAATCTTTACTTAAAAAACAACTATAGCCTGTTTAATAATTAAATATGCAGCCAGTACAAAAAGAAAAATAGCAATAGATTTATTTATTAAAAGACTGCTCAGTGCAAATTTTTCCTGAATGTATTTTGCAAAGTGCCCGTATAAATATAATGCCGCAGCAGAGCCTACGCCTGAGCCTAATGCAAAAATAACCAGCGATAAATAATCAGTTTCTATCCATTGATGAAGAATAACATAATTGCCAAAAAATAGCCAAAACGGAATTTGAACTGGGTTAAGCACCCCTAAAATCAGTCCATAAAGCACACTTCCGCTCCGTTTATCTTCTTTATCACTTGTTCTTGGCGCCTTTTTACGATTTTTCCACGTTATGGTTCCCATCACCAGAAACATAATAATCATAAAACAATCTACCAATGTACTTAACCTCACTTCACTAACGGCCTCATTGGGATTAATATCACTCATGGCCCAGCGGGCAAAGCGCATCATTCCGAAAGTAAAAAACACTTCTACAATAGAAAATGACAGGATAAAGTACCATACCTGTCGCATGCCACGGTTTATAGCAAGCTTGGCTACAGTTAAGTTAATGTTTCCCGGAGGAATATAACCCATGGCGTTGAGAACGATGCCAATGAAAAACGTTAGAAAAAGCATTGCCGAAATTATGGATTTATATTCAAATGAGCAGCTAAATATTTTCCGGTATAAGATTTTTTCTCTTTTACCAGGTCTTCGGGAATGCCTTCAAAAACAAGCTGACCACCCCCATCACCACCTTCAGGGCCAATATCGATGACCCAATCTGCACATTTAATCATATCCATATTATGCTCTATCACCAATATGGTATTTCCTTGCTCAATCAGTGTATTCAACGCCTTCAGCAATTTTTTAATGTCGTGAAAATGCAATCCGGTGGTTGGCTCATCAAAAATGAACATCGTTTTATTGGCATTATTACCTTTAATTAAGAAAGATGCCAGCTTAATACGTTGCGCCTCACCACCTGATAGTGTATTGGAAGATTGCCCTAAATGAACATAGCCAAGACCAACATCAACCAATGGATTTAATTTATTCAGAATTTTTTGTTCGTCTTTAAAGAAATCGACCGCCTCTTCAATAGTCATGTCTAAAATTTCTGAAACATTTTTTTCCTTGTAAGTAACATCTAAAACCTGTTGTTTAAAACGTTTGCCTCCGCAGGCTTCACATGGCAAATAAATATCAGCCATAAACTGCATTTCAATCTTAACCTCTCCTTCACCCTGGCAAACATCACAACGGCCACCTTCTACATTGAAAGAAAATGCGGCCGGTTTCAAGCCTGCAGCTTTAGCAGCTGGAAGTGCGGAGAATAAGGCTCTGATATCATCCCATGCTTTAACATAGGTTACCGGGTTAGAACGGCTTGAACGGCCGATAGGATTCTGATCAACCATTTCTACAGCACTGACCAAATCATAATTCCCAAAAATGCCATCGTAAGCACCGGTTTGTTCTCCGGCGTAATTTCCAATTGCTTTTTGCAAAGCAGGATATAAAATCTTTTTAACCAAACTGGTTTTTCCTGACCCGGAAACCCCGCTTACTGCAGTAAAAACACCTAATGGAAATTTAACATCAATATTTTGAAGATTATTTTCTCTGGCACCTTTAATCAAGACATGGTCTTTCCATTTACGGCGCTGATCAGGAATGGCTATTTTTTCCGCCCCGGATAAATAACGACCTGTAAGACTGTTCTTATCTTTTAAAATTTCTTCATAATCGCCACTAAACACAAGATTACCACCATGCGTACCGGCTTCAGGACCAATATCAATAATATGATCTGCAGCACGCATCATTTCTTCTTCATGCTCAACCACTAAAACAGTATTACCCACATTTCTAAGCGATAATAAAACCTCTATCAGCTTATTGGTATCGCGTGGGTGCAAACCAATACTGGGTTCGTCTAAAACATAAATAGAACCAACCAAACTGCTTCCTAAAGACGTAGCGAGATTAATCCGCTGAGATTCTCCTCCCGATAAGGTGTTCGATAGCCTGTTTAAGGTTAAATAACCTAAACCTACATTATTTAAATAAAGAAACCGGTTATCAATTTCGGCCAGTAAACGTTTGGCAATTTTTGCATCATTTACATTTAGCTTTAACTCATTAAAGAAAACCAATGCTTTTGACAGTGGCATTAAAACGACATCAATAATTGATTTTTCAGCTATTTTAACATAAGATGCATCCTTACGCAAGCGCGAGCCTTTACAATCCGGACAAACCGTTTTTCCACGATACCGCGATAACATTACCCGGTACTGAATTTTATAGGTTTGTTCTTCTAATTCCTTAAAAAAGGCATCCAAACCTGCAAAGTATTTATTTCCAGTCCAGAGTAATTGTTGTTCCTTCTCGGTTAACTGGCTGTAAGCCCGGTGAATTGGAAAATCAAATTTTGCCGATGCTTTAATAAAATTTTGCAGCCAGATACTCATTTTCTCCCCTCTCCATGGAGCTATTGCATTATCATAAACGCTTTTGCTCTTGTCGGGTATCACTAAGTCTTCATCTATACCAATTACATTCCCGTAACCTTCACATCGTTTACAAGCACCGTATGGATTATTAAAAGAGAAGAAATTAGGTGTCGGTTCTTCAAAACGGATTCCATCTAATTCAAAACGATCACTGAAGTGTTTGGTTTTTCCTCCCGCTTCTACATAACAATCACCTTTACCTTCAAAAAATGCAGTTTGGGCCGAATCAGCTAAACGGCTTAAAGTTTCTTCTTCCTGATTAACCACAATCCGGTCAATCAAAATTTGAACAGTGTCACTATCCGTCAATTCAGCATCCTTAAAATCTGCATCATCTAAAACAGATTCTATTTTCTCTATTCTATTTTTAATCAGCACCCTTAAAAAGCCCTTTTGTAGTAAAATAGCCAGTTCTTCTTTTATTGTACGGTTATTATGTGGAAATAAGGGGCAAAAAATCGTCACTGTTGTATCTTCTGGCATTGCGCTTACATAATCAACCACAGTGGTAACCGAATCTTTTTTAACCTCTTTACCGGAAACCGGAGAAATTGTTTTACCAATCCGGGAGAACAGTAACTTCAGATAATCATAAATCTCCGTCGATGTACCTACGGTAGAACGCGGATTAGAAGTAATTACTTTTTGTTCAATTGCAATTGCCGGTGCTATACCTTTAATGTAATCAACATCGGGTTTATTCATTCTACCCATAAACTGACGGGCATAAGCAGATAAACTTTCTACATAGCGACGTTGTCCTTCGGCATATAAAGTATCAAATGCCAGGGAGGATTTTCCTGACCCAGACATACCCGTTACCACCACTAATTTATTTTTCGGAATGGTAACATCTATATTTTTAAGGTTGTGCACACGGGCACCTTTTATAATAATATTTTTATGCGGATCTTTTTCGGCCTCTTTTTTGCTCATGTATTTATTAAGATATGAAATATAACCCGGGAAGTATATTTTGGGTTTTTAAAACATACAAAAATAAGGTACTGAGACGGTTTATTTATTTTTTAACATTTTATTTTTTGTTTTTTGATAAAAAAAACACTTTCTTTGAATATCAACACGCTCAAAACCAAACTAACAACAGTCAAAAAAACATAGGAGATAAGCTATAGAAATTAAACATCTACAAATTAATTTTTAGCAAATAGTACGGGATTTAGTGTAGGTAAACCTATGAATTTACAATCATATAATGATCAGGACCTGGTAAAGGTATATATTGCCGGGAACGAACTTGGATTGCAGGAGCTTTTAAAAAGACATAAAAGTAAAATTTATACTTCTATCTACTTGTTGGTAAAGGACCAATATTTAGCCGAAGATATTTTTCAGGACGCTTTTATAAAAGTAATTAACACGCTGCGATCAGGACGGTATAACGAGGAGGGTAAGTTTTTACCCTGGGTAATGCGTATTGCCCACAATTTAGTAATCGATTATTTCAGAAAAGAAAAACGCACACCAATCATCACCAGTTCTGATGGCATGGATGTGTTTAATATGCTACAATTCTATGATGAAAGCGCAGAAGACAGGATGCTTCGCGACCAAACACATAAGGATTTAAAAGCAATGATTCATTTATTACCTGATGAACAAAAAGAAGTGCTTTTAATGCGCCATTATGCAGATTTAAGTTTTAAAGAAATAGCCGATTTAACTGATGTAAGCATCAATACAGCCCTTGGCCGTATGCGCTATGCATTGAGCAATTTGCGGAAAATGTTAAAAACTAAAGAAGTGACATACAAGGGGTAGCATAAATATTACAAAAAAAATTTGGTGCAGTAAAATAAAGCTAAGTAACTATCGTTAAGTTTATAAAACTTATCACATTTAGTTGCTTATGACAAAAACCTCTACATCAAAACAAAATGTAAATTTACCTCAAAACATGTTTCAGCTTACTACTGATAATGAATCTGATGCCGAAATCGACTTGTTTTATGATCAAATCAAAAATAAGTTAGATGGGTTGGTTAAAAATCCTCAGGATGAAACCATCAACAGGATTTTAACTTACAGCAGAAATAAGTAAAATTTACACGAGCAAAAAAAGTTGCCCTGATATTGGTGCAGCTTTTTTTGTCTTTATAGCATTTCCCTTTTATTTTCTAAATATTTGACCTTCCTATTAATGAAGGCCTGGATTTGTATTTCCTTTTGATGCAATGTCATCAAGATTGACACACATCTCCTCTCAAAATGTCGCAACGATTACAATTCTCTTTTGGGAAAAGCCTTACCTTTGCATAGTGTAATTTAAACACTAAGGCATGAACAAAAAATTACTTCCACTAACCCTGGGTGGTCTCAGTATTGGTATAACAGAATTTGTAATGATGGGTTTACTTCCGGATATAGCAAAAGATCTTAAAGTTACCATCCCTCAGGCCGGACATTTAATTTCAGCCTACGCTTTGGGCGTAGTTATTGGTGCGCCGTTATTAATTATGATTGCCGGTAAATACCCGCCTAAAAAAATCTTGCTGGCGCTGATGGTTATGTTTACCGTATTTAATGCTTTTTCGGCCTTCGCTCCTACCTTTAATACCTTATTTATTGCCCGGTTATTATCCGGATTACCTCATGGTGCATTTTTTGGGGTCGGTTCAGTGGTGGCCAGCCGCATTGCCGAAAAAGGCAAATCGGCTCAGGCTGTTTCGCTAATGTTTGCAGGCTTAACCATTGCCAATATTTTAGGTGTACCACTTGGCACTTACATAGGACATAATTTTTCGTGGAGAATTTCATTTGCGGTTGTCGTTTTAGTTGGGCTCGTTACTTTATTAAGTCTTAGATTGTGGTTACCGGCCTTAGCAGCAACTAAAAACAGGGATTTAAAATCGGAACTCAATTTCTTTAAAAAACGCGACGCCTGGATTATTGTCTTTATGATTTCTATCGGCACGGGTGGCTTATTTACCTGGTACAGTTATATTTCGCCACTTATGACAGATGTTGCAGGTTTTTCAGCAGAAAATGTAACCTATATATTAATGCTTGCGGGTTTGGGCATGATGGCTGGAAATTTTGTTGGTGGAATTTTGGCAGACCGATTTTCGCCTGCAAAGGCATCGGCGTTTTTGTTGATCGCCATGGTTGTTACTTTAGTTATTGTACATTTTGTATCCTTTAATCAAACTTTAGCTTTAGTGATGACGTTTGTTACCGGAGCAATTGCATTTTCATTGGCTGCGCCTATACAAATGTTAATGATCCAATCGGCAAAAGGTTCAGAAATGCTTGCAGCCTCTGCCAGTCAGGCCAGTTTTAATATTGGTAATGCACTAGGCGCATTTTTTGGAGGTTTACCGCTGGTTTATGGTTTTGATTACACCTCTCCTGCCTATGTTGGTGCGGCAATGGCTTTAATTGGGGCATTTTTTGCTTTTTGGTTAATTAAGAACAACTCTGCTAAAGCAGCAGCGGAAGAAACGGTAATAAAAGAGGAATGCATTGCCCTGCATTAATATTTACGAATCCGGTCTCTTAAACGTCCAAAACTAAAACCAGCAGAAATGCCGCAAAAGGTATTAAGTTTATTAAAATTTGCATTTAGCCCTACTGAAAACGCTGCAATTCTGCCCAGCATAAAATTAGATTTTATTTCTAAAGGCAAGCCTATTGAACGTCTGTCAACGGTTTCGTAAACATCATGATCGAATATACAAAACATTGAATGGCAGGTATTGTATAAAAATGCACCCCGCGATATTTGCCTGGTAAAGGCAATCCCGGTTCCAAACTGCACATTCAGGTAGCGGTTAAAAGTATAACTTTTGCCAACCAGTACAGAAACATCTGATATACTTGGTGTTGGTTCATCACTAAAAAGCCGTATGGCTACCATTTCTGAAGCCTTAACTGCAATATAGTTTGTTTTGTGCTGTACAGACAGATAACTGTCACTATAAGTTCCTCTTTCAGTTCCAACGCCAGCACCAAAGCCCAATGCAAAATAAATTTTATGGTTTTTGTGAAGTGTATCTTGCTGTGCAAATCCTTTTGATAAGATCAGCATTAAAAAACAGGTGATTAAATATTTCATTGTGCTAAATTTTAGTTGAGTTTTTTGAACTTTCTCCCATTTTCTTCAGAAGTTTCAGGTGCGAAACGACACCACCAAAGTAGGTTGTAACATTAGGCTTAATGTTATTTTCCAGCAATACCTTATACAATATCTTACTGATTTGAGGGTAAAAAATATGATGGTAATGTGGAAATAAGTGATGTGCAATGTGATTATTAAAGCCTCCTAAAATAAAATTTGCAAGCTTACTAAAAGGATGCATATCATTGGAACTTTTAATTTGGTTCATTAACCAGGAAGTTTTAATGTAACCTTCGTTATCCGTTTTTGGGTATTCTGTTTGCTCTACGTGGTGGGTCATAAAAAAAGTAAACAGCAGAAATAGGGACTGAATTAAATGCATCATCAAAAAACCGGTTAAAACAATTGTCCATGTTTGTTGTGCAAGCAGTAAGGGCAAAATCACCACTAAGCTTACATAAGCAATTTTTTGAACCCAAAACGATAAGTGATACTTAAAACCCTTTTTTTGACGGTATTCATCTTTAGAGAAAAGAATTACAAAATCCTTAATAAATATCCAAAACAATGAATATGTAGTATAGGCAAGCGGGGCATAAAAGTGTTGATAGCGGTGAAACCAATAACATTTACTATCGGGGATTACCCGGATTAGTTTTGATATTTTAAGATCTGAATCATAATCTTCCACATTAGGCGCATAATGATGAGAATTAATGTGACGAAGTTTCCAGGCCTCGGCATGTGCCCCTACAATAGTATAAATGATTACGAAAGCGATATGGTTTAATTTTTTACGCTTGAAAATGGTGTTGTGAGAAAAATCGTGCGAAAAGTTAAATGCAAATAGTAACGAAATAAGTCCGTAGGCAATAAAGCATAGCACAAACAGCATCGGATTGTTGATTTGAAACAAACCCGTGTAAGCAAAAATGCTAAGCGAAAAATAGAACACAAATTTAAGGGTAATCATTCGGGTAAAAGCCGGCTTTTCTATAACAATTCCACTTGCCACCCGTCTGTAAATTTCCTTAAGCAGTTGGCTGTCTGCCGGAACATGAATGTGCTTATCTTTCATAATTTCTAACTTTAATTTGTTTACTGTTTCCCATCATTTTGAGAAACCTGAAATGCGAAGCCAAAGATTCCAGATAGGACATTTCCATATAAATGAGTTTATGCTTTTTAGCCAAATGTTTAAAAATTGGAATAATTTTAAGGTAATGCACATGGCAAATATTCGGCAGTAAATGATGCACTGCGTGGGCGTTAAAGCCACCCAATGTCCAGTTCAAAAATTTACTTTCGGCATTGTAGTCTATAGAAGTGAGCATTTGCAGCTTGGGCCAGCTCATATTCAGTTTATTGTTTTCATCGGGCGTTGGATGTGCAACAAAGTCAGAAAGGTGCGCAACACCAAGTACCGAAACAAATAAAATGGAGATGATAAAATGATTAAGAAAAAAAGCCACTAATACCGTTGGCAAACCAAATGGCAATAAAAAAACCGGTAAAATGATCATATATCCTATATAAAGGAGTTTATAAAACACCAATTTGATCATTTCCTTTCGTGGTATGCTGATCTCAATTGTTCTGCTCGAAAACCTGAAAAGCATCAATGCCTCTCTAAAAAAGAACCAGTTAATGGAGTAAAACAGGTAAAGAAAGGGCGCATAGATAAATTGATATTGATGATACCACTTTAATGCCTGACTCTCCGTCATTCTAAAAAGTGGATTATTCAGCACATCAATATCGCTCCCTTCAATATTGGTATACAGGTGGTGCGATTCGTTATGATTTTTACCCCAAACATATGCATTATTCCCCTGCAGGTTAAAACTCAATGAAAACAAAATCCGGTTCCAGAATTTGCTTTTAACGGCAACACCATGAGCGGCATCATGAGAAATATTAAAAGCAGTAAGTAAAACAGACAAACCCATCAAAAGGTAGTATGCAAAGAATGGGGCAACCGAGTTGCTATTAATCATTAAGGTGTAGAACAAAATATCAAGCCCGAAATAGAAAAAAATCTTGAAATACATCGTATAGTTTCCGGTTTTCTTCAACTCATTTATTGTGAAATATAACTCCACCTGTTCATTTAACTCCTTATAAAAATCCGAGCCTTCATCTTTTATAAATCTTAATTTTTTCATGTCTATATTTTTAGTTTACTTAATCCTTTTAAAGTGATATGCATAATCAGAAGATCTGCCTGCAGCAATAAACAACAAAAGTGCACCTGACCTATCATGTGCATGATTAAGGATAAGCCCCCCATCACTTGCTAAACCAATTCTGGTTTTTGCACTTTCCGAACCGCCCAGGATATAGGGAACACCATGAAATTTCACATACTTATTGCCCAATAACAGCAATCCTCTTGATTGTAGTTTGGCTGATAACGTTACGCTATCCAGAAGAAAATTATCTTTTTTAAAAAGAAAACTGATCTGATTATTTTCTAAAACCTTAACATCTACAGAGAGATTGTCTGAAGGGCTAAAATCGATTTTATTTTTACTGATGTGCCGGTGAAACTGTTCAGTTTTACGTTGGTAACCAAGTATTTCGGCATCCCCTCTTTTTGTGTAGATTAAATCTGGAAATAACCGGTAAGTTCCGGAAAGCCTGGATACATTCTCTTCGGATAACTTAACTTTATACTGATTGATGGTCCGATCAGAAAAAGAAGCGCAACCAGAAAGAAACAGACCAAGAATAAAAATGGCAAGTTTAAAGCTGATCGTTTTTTGATTTGGCCTTACACCATTGGCACGGGGCTTAATTGAGTTTGAAGTATTCATTTGATTGAGTTTTAAATTCGTTGGTCAAATCTAAAACACTCAACTCTCCTGAATTAATCTTAAAGATTATATCATATATAAAATACATCCTTAAAAGAAATATTTCATCTAATAAGGTTAATACAAATTATAATTATTAAATTAAAGCCTCAAAACAATCCTTTTGATTATTAAAATTAACGATACTTCACTTATAAATTAATCTTTATGGATAATCAACAAGCATTATTTTTTCAGGCCATTAAGTCAGCTTTACCCGATTACCAAAACCTGGCATTAAGTGTAGCCGAAGAATTAGGAATAAGCACCAATGAGGCCTATAAGAAAATCAGGGGCGACAGCAATCTCACTTTCCAGCAAATCATCAAATTATCTGATTGTTTCGATGTTCCATTTTTATATAGCCCGAAACAATCGTTATCGGTTACCTTTAGCTATTTAAGTGTAAATGAAGATTTAGACATGATTGGTTACCTCCGAAACTTACTGGATAATATCAAAGCCATCAAAAACAGCAACAAAAAACACATCACCATTACCACAGACGATATACCCATATTTCATTTTTTCAAATATCCCGAACTCACCAGTTTTAAACTGTTCTTTTGGTCAAACAGTGCCAATAACCTGGAAATGCCGTTTAATTCTTCATTCCTGTCTGATGAAATTATTAAAATTTCGCAAGAGCTGCATGCCACTTATTTAGAAATACCTAGTACCGAAATATGGTCTAAAGATACCGTAACAGGCACACTGGAACAGATCAGGTATGCATTTGAAGCCGGGCATCTTACCGATACCGAACTGGCTATAAAAATTGTAGAGCAGGTAAGATATTGCCTTACCGACATGAATATGTATGCCATTAGCAGTAAAAAAACCATCGACCCTAACCATACTTTCAACTGGTACAATTGCGATGTTTTGGGAAGCATCTCTTACTTAGTTGATTTTAAAGACCGCATGGCCTGCTACAATAGATTTAATACTTTTAATTATTTAAGAACGGAAGACCAGGCCTATTGCAAACAAACCAAACACTGGATGCAGGGATTAATTATGAAATCGGTTTCGTTTAGTGGCCAGGGCGAAAAACACCGGAATAAATACCTCTATAATGCTTTCGCAGAATGCGACAACCTGATTAGAGAAATAAACAATGGCTAATTAAAATTCGGAAACAATCTATTACTTATATTTGCAATATGCTTAAAAAAGAACGCTACAAACTTTTTGTAGACCATTTTTCTGTCAAACAACCTGATGCAGAAACAGAATTGCATTACAACAATCCTTATCAGCTTTTGGTTGCCGTTATTTTATCTGCCCAATGCACCGATAAACGCGTAAATATGGTTACACCTGCCTTATTTCAACGCTTTCCAAATGCCAAAGCAATGGCGGAGGTTACGCCAGATATTGTATTTGATTATATTAAAAGCATTAGCTATCCAAATAATAAAGCAAAACATTTAGTGGGTATGGCCAACATCCTTCTAAATGAGTTCAACAATGTGGTTCCTGCTGATGTAGATGATTTACAAAAAATGCCGGGTGTGGGCAGAAAAACAGCTAATGTAATTGCCTCTGTAATTTACAATGCGCCTGCAATGGCTGTAGATACGCATGTATTCAGGGTAGCCAATCGCTTAGGTTTAACAAATGGTAAAACTCCTCTGGCAGTTGAAAAAGATTTGGTTAAAAATTTACCGGAACAGGATATTCATATTGCCCACCACTGGCTAATTTTACATGGCCGCTATGTGTGCCTGGCCAGGAAACCAAAATGTGAGGTATGCGAAATTACCTATATGTGCAGGTATTTTGAAAGGTTAACCGCACAAAATGAAAGAGACAAATTAAAAGCTTAAAAAATATTTTACACTTACTATTGACATTAGCTAAAAAACAATTAACTTAGCTAAATATTTTAGTATTTAAATTTAAAATGATAAGGCTTATTGCCGATTAAATAATAGTATTACACGTAATCAGACAGATAAAACATGAGCAGCGCAAATCCAGATAAATTAAAAGCCCTACAACTAACCTTAGATAAATTAGAAAAATCATACGGTAAAGGTACCATCATGAAGCTGGGCGATACCGCAATTGAACCCATAGATTTTATTTCTACAGGATCTATCAGTTTAGATATTGCCTTAGGCATTGGTGGCATTCCAAAAGGACGGGTTATTGAAATTTATGGTCCGGAATCTTCGGGTAAAACAACTTTGGCTACCCATATTATTGCCGAAGCACAGAAAAAAGGGGGTATCGCAGCTTTTATAGATGCAGAGCATGCCTTTGATCAGTTCTATGCTAAAAAACTTGGCGTTGATACCGATAACCTGTTAATCTCTCAACCAGATAATGGTGAACAAGCTTTAGAAATTGCGGATAACTTAATCCGCTCTGGTGCTATTGATGTAATTGTTATTGACTCTGTTGCTGCTTTGGTTCCTAAAAGTGAGATTGAAGGTGAAATGGGTGACAGTAAAATGGGCTTACATGCCCGCTTAATGAGTCAGGCATTGCGTAAATTAACCGGAACGATTTCTAAAACCGGATGTTGCTGTATTTTTATTAACCAGTTGCGTGATAAAATTGGTGTAATGTTTGGTAACCCGGAAACGACTACAGGTGGTAATGCGTTAAAGTTTTATGCTTCTGTACGTTTAGATATCCGTCGTATTTCGCAAATTAAAGATTCAGACGAAGTTTCAGGTAACCGTGTAAAAGTTAAAATCGTTAAAAACAAAGTTGCTCCACCTTTCCGCATTGCTGAATTTGATGTAATGTTTGGAGAAGGAATTTCTAAAAACGGAGAAATTGTAGATTTAGGTGTTGATTTTGGCATCATTAAAAAAGCAGGATCATGGTATTCTTATGGGGATACAAAATTAGGTCAGGGAAGAGATGCCGTTAAACAATTATTGTCAGACAACCCCGAATTGGCTGAGGAATTAGAAGTTAAAATTAAAGCAGAAGTAACCGGAGATAAATTAGCAGAGAAATAAGCTTAGCTAATATTTTAATAAAAAGCCCTGCTTAAAAAATTTAAGCAGGGCTTTTTTTATGATCAGCAAACAAATCTATTTTGATGCGTCCTGACTAAAAATGGCATTAAAATCTTTCGTTACATAAACGATAACCAGGATTGCTGCAATTAGCAAAGCACCTAAAATAATTACCCCCCAACTTCCACTCAATTTATTTTTATCTTTTCTAACCATCCAGTACAATGTGCCCATTAAAGGAATTGCACAAACGATCCAAAATATTAGCGATGCTCCAGTCATATCATTTAAAAATCTATATTCTATTTACAATTGTTCAGTTAAAATTCCATTCTCGCCATAGGTGATACCTCCTGCCCTACAAAGTCCTGTTTTAAAAACTTCTGGTACCCGGCTATTGCAATCATCCCTGCATTATCTGTGCAATATTGAAAAGCCGGAATGTAAACTTTCCAATCCAACTCAACAGCCATATTTTGCAAGGTATTACGCAAACCCGAATTTGCCGATACTCCGCCAGCAATAGCAATTTCTTTAATGTTATACTCAACAGCAGCCTTCTTTAGCTTTTTCATCAAAATCTGAATAATACTATGCTGAACTGAAGCGCAAATATCATTTAAATTTTCGGCAATAAAGTTTGGATTCTCTTTTTCCTGCTTTCTTATAAAGTAAAGAATAGAGGTTTTAAAACCACTAAAGCTAAAGTTTAAATCTGCAATTTGAGGTTCTGCAAATTTATAAGCTAAAGGATTACCCTTTTGTGCATGTTTATCAATAAGTGGTCCGCCGGGATATGGGAGTTGCAAAATTTTAGCGGTTTTATCAAAAGCTTCTCCTGCTGCATCATCTAAAGTTTCGCCAACAATTTCCATGTCAAAATAATCTTTAACCAAAACAATCTGCGTATGACCACCAGAAACCGTTAAACATAAAAAAGGAAAATTAGGTTTAGGGTCATCAATAAAATGCGCCAATATGTGCGCATGCATATGGTTTACAGAAATTAAAGGTATATTTAAGGCTAATGCAAAAGATTTCGCAAAAGAAACACCTACTAAAAGCGAACCTAACAAACCAGGACCACGCGTAAAAGCGACGGCATTTATGTCCTGTTTTGTAACTTTAGCATCAATTAATGCTTGTTGTACTGCAGGTACAATATTTTGCTGATGTACCCTTGATGCTAATTCGGGGATTACGCCACCATAATTTTGATGAATTGTTTGGTTTGCAATAACATTGGCAGTAATTTTGCCGTTGTTACATATAGCAACTGAAGTATCGTCGCAAGAGGACTCGATAGCAAGTATGACTGACAAATTATTTATATTTAAGCTGCAAAATTATTAAAAAACTATTTAAAATACTCCTTTGGGTAATCGCATCAATAATTTTGCTGCTGGCGCTTGTTATTTTTTCTTTACAGTTTAAGCCTGTTCAAACTTATGTTGCCCAAAAAGCTGCAGCCTATTTATCTAAAGAACTTAACACTACAATCTCTATAAAGAGTTTATACATTAAACCTTTTAAATCTATTGTACTTGAAGACTTACTGGTTCTGGACCAGCAAAAAGACACTTTATTAAGTACGCCTGCTTTTCTTGTAGACATTAATCAGCTTTCCATAAAGAAAAGAATAATTGATGTAAACACTGTCCAAATTAATAACGGCAGCTTTTTCCTAAAGGATTATAAAGATAAGACATCTAATCTTGATTTCATTATTAACTACTTCGATTCTGGTAAACCTACTGTAAAGAAAAAGAAACCGGAACCTTATAAAATAGATTTCAGAAGGATTATTTTAAATAAAATTAGCTTTAAGTATAAAAATTACGCAGCTAAAGATACTATTTTAAAACAGAGTGTAAATTTTGACGATGTAAGTTTAAATAGTTTAAGTGGGATTTTTGAGGGCCTTGACACCAAAGATCACTTACTGAAAACAAATATTAAGGGTTTAACTTTCAGAGAAAAAAGTGGCTTTTTCTTAAAAAATCTTACGGCAGAAACAACGGTTGACACGAATGCTATTGAGCTGAAAAATTTATTGCTTGAAACCAATCAAAGCAGATTAACAGATTATTATCAAATGCAGTTTAAAAGTTTTAAAGACTTTAACCACTATGTTGATAATGTTAGGATGAAAGCCATATTTAAAGAAAGTCACATCACCTCTAAAGATATTTCATTTTTTGCGCCTGAAATGGGTAAAATGAAGCTCGATGTAGATGTTGATGGTCAGATTACAGGCTTGGTGAATAACCTGAAAGCTAAAAAACTCTCCATAAAATCGGGCAAGGCTACCTACATCAAAGGCGATTTTATTATAAAGGGCCTTCCAAAATGGGAAGAAACCTTTATGGATCTTAAAATTGAAATGGCCGGCACCAATAAAGCTGATCTTGAAGAAGTAATTGGTGGCATTACTGGAAAGAAATCTAAAATCATTCCTTCTATTGTAAATAAATTCGGAAATATAAACTTTAACGGTAGTTTCACCGGTTTTCAAAATGATTTTATTGCCTACGGAGAATTTAAAACCAAATTGGGTAAGTTTATTTCTGATGTGAACATGAAAATCGATAAAAATGATGTTCCTTCTTATACAGGAAACATAAAAACATTCGATTTTAACATTGGTAATTTGCTTGATGAGAAGAGTTTAGGCAGAATAAGTTCTTCGTTATATGTTAAAGGCCGCGGAACTGAACTTAAAAGCCTTTCGGAAAAAATTAATGGTGATGTAGATTATATAGATTTTAATAAT
Source organism: Pedobacter punctiformis (assembly GCF_027213715.1). GTDB lineage: Bacteria > Bacteroidota > Bacteroidia > Sphingobacteriales > Sphingobacteriaceae > Pedobacter > Pedobacter punctiformis. The sequence continues at coordinate 44,732 of NZ_JAPWGM010000006.1, read as the reverse complement.
TACCGTTACCGGAATGTTAAGATTGACGGCACATTTAATAAAAAGTATTTTGATGGTAAGCTGAGCATAAATGATAAAAATGTTAAGCTTGTTTTTGATGGCGGCGTTAATTTAAATCCAAAATTGCCGGTATTTAATTTCAATGCAACCATTACTAAAGCTAAACTTAAAGCGCTTAAATTATTAAGCGATTCTTTAATGGTTGATGCCAAATTCAGCACCAACTTTTCGGGCACTAACTTAAATAATATTGCAGGTAGTTTATTAATTCAGGAAATCAGATTAGAAAATCCGAAAGGCATTTATCATGTAGATTCGGTACAATTACTGGCTAATGGAACAGGTGTTAACCGTAACCTGACTATTAAATCTGACATTTTAGATGCCAGTATTACCGGAGAATATGATTTAAATTCAATCGGTTCTTACTATAAAGCTATTGCTAAAACCTATGTTCCTTCTTTAAAGGCGGATATTATAAAATATAAGAATCAGATTTTTAAATTTAATCTGCAGATTAAAAAGTTTGAACCTTTAGCGCAGATTATATCGCCCGGTTTAAAACTCGAAGAAGGCGCCATCTTTATAGGCAACTTCGATTCCAGGAACAATACTGCCACTTTAAACGGTTTTATTAAACAATTAGACTATCGGGGCGTTGTGGTTAATAACATCATCCTGGATGAGAACACGACACCGCAGCAGTTACAGCTAAACATTACGTCTGACCGTGTAAGGCTAAACGATAGTTTATATATTAAGGATGTAAACATTTCCAATACCCTGCGAAATGATAGTCTGGCCTTCAACGTAAAAATGTCTAACGCGGATGAAGACAACCAACTCGATTTAAACGGATTGGTGGAGTTTACAAAAAACCAGGATACCACCGCGAGGCTAAGCATTTTGCCTTCTATATTAAAAGTCAATAACGAAGAATGGCGCATCCAGGAAAAAGTTCGCATCGTTCTTAACAACGGCAAAACTGAAATCAGCAATTTTGATTTAACAAACAATAACCAGCAAATAACGATTAATGGTTTAATATCAGAAGATACAAAGGATTTATTGCAGGTTGGTTTTAAAGATTTCAACCTTAGAACGCTTAATCCTTTTACCAAGGGCTTTGGTGTTAAGTTAAGTGGAAATGTAAACGGTAAAACCGACTTGTATGGGGTTTTGAAGGGCTTGAAGGCCAATGACGATGTTAAGATTGATTCGCTTAATTTTAACGACATCTATATCGGAACTTTAACAGATACTTCGTCGTTTAACTCAGGATCGAATAAAATCAATGTGTTTACCAAAATTATGGCTGATGATACTGAGACCTTTAAATTAACCGGTGATGTTGATCTAAAGGAAAAACAGATTGATTTGGCTGTTAAGATGAATGATAGTAAACTGACGATTTTAGAGCCTTTTGTAAAACAACTGGTTTCAAATCTTAAAGGAAATATTTCTTCAGATTTGAAAATTAAAGGCCCGTTAAGCAAACCTGAAATTAACGGTACGCTTGCACTGGATAAAGGCCAGCTCATGGTTAATTACTTAAAAACCACTTATGTAATTACCGATAAGGTTGAGGTGAAGAACAGTGTAGTTAACCTTGACAACTTTAAACTGAATGATTTAGAGGGTAACGAAGCCATTGCCAATGGTACTGTAGATTTAAATAACCTGGATAACCCAACCTTGAAAGTAGTGGTGGATGCTAAAAACTTCCTGTCTTTAAATACAACGGCAAGAGACAATTCGGTTTACTACGGAAAGGCTTACGGAACGGGTGTTTTCAAATTTACCGGTCCCACCAACAAGATGAAAATTGATATTAAAGCCAAAACGGAGAAGGGTACAATTTTTAATTTGCCATTAAACAGTTCTGAAACAGTATCGGATAATGACTTTATCAATTTTATAAGCCGGGATTCGACCAAGGTCGTTAAAAAGGCAACCAGCTTTGACGGACTAACCTTAACCTTTAAATTAACGATAGACCCCAATACAACAGCCAACATTTTTACCACTCTGGGTAATTTAAGTGGTAAAGGTAATGCTGAACTTAATCTAAATATCAACAGTTTTGGGGATTTCGAAATGTCAGGAGATTATATTATCGAAACCGGAAGTTTTGATTTTACGGCCCAGGAAGTCATCAATAAAAAATTCGAGATCAGACAAGGCGGTACCATCCGGTGGACAGGAAACCCTACTGCAGCACAAATTAACTTAAAGGCTGTATATGCACTCCGGGCAAACTTAAACGAGTTGTTTAAAGCTGCCAACCGCGATGCCAGCAGTAACGCTAATCAGCGGGTAAATACTGAAGTAGAAATGGGTTTAACGGGCTTGCTATTAAAACCAGATATTAAACTGGACATTAACTTCCCATCCCAACCAGCCATTAAAGAAGAGCTGCAAACTTATCTGAGTGATCAGAATAATTTGAATTTACAAGCTTTCAGTTTAATTATCAGAAGAAGTTTTGCGCCTGGAAACGGCGGAGAATCTATTGGTAACCAATTGGGCTCTACGGTGCAAAGTACGGCTACGGAGCTGGTATTTAATCAGTTTAACAATGTGCTATCTTCGTTAAACCTAAACTTTGTTGATTTAAATGTTAAATCACTGAGTGAGGCTAATGCATCATTCAAATTTTTTAATGATCGGTTAATTATAAATGCTGGTATTGTTGACCGGAATAGTTTGAATGATTTTTCAATTATCGATTTCTCAAAAAACAATGTAGGTAGCGAGGTTGAGGCTTTATTTTTAATTAAGAAAGATGGTAGTTTAGTTGGAAAATTAGCCAATAAACCGCCTACACAACAAAGCATTTTCTTAAACAGTGGAATTAGTGCCACGGCCAATGTAACATCGTTAGGTTTAGTTTATACGCAGCAGTTTGATACTTTTAAAGAGTTTCTTCAAAAGCTTTCGGGCGCTTACCGCAAAAACTTGAAGAGAAAGCAAAGCCAGCAGCAACCTAAGGTTAATAAGTCGATCAGCAAAGAGGTTATCATTAATCAAAGTAAAAACAACCCAAGGAGATAATTGAGTACAGGATATAAAAAAGAAAAGGTTGGTCATTTACATGGCCAACCTTTTTTTATTATTGAATTAAGAAGATTATCCTTTCATAATGGAATGTCCCATTTTATCACGCTTAGTTTTCAAATAACGTTCGTTGTGCACATTACTTTCAATTTCAATTGGAATATTTTCAACTACTTCTAAACCATAACCGATAAGGCCGGCTCTTTTAGTTGGGTTGTTGCTCATTAAACGCATTTTAGTTACGCCCTCTGATCTTAATATCTGCGCACCCACACCATAATCACGTTCATCGCCTTTAAAGCCCAGCTTAATGTTCGCTTCTACGGTATCAAAACCTGCATCCTGTAAGTTATACGAACGTAATTTATTAATCAGTCCAATACCTCTGCCCTCCTGGTTCATATAAACTACAATGCCCTTACCTTCTTTTTCGATCATTTCTAATGACTTATGAAGCTGAGGTCCGCAATCGCAACGGCAAGAACCAAAAATATCACCGGTAACGCATGAACTGTGCACGCGTACCAGAATAGGTTCGTCTGCTGCCCATTCGCCTTTTGAAATAGCCAGGTGATTTGCGTTATTATTTAACTGTGTATAAGCAGTCATTTTAAAATTGCCCCATTGGGTGGGTAAATCCACAGAAACTTCCTGTTTAATCAGGCTATCTATACCCAAACGGTAAGCAATTAAATCTTCTATCGAAATGATTTTTAGCTGGTGTTGTTCTGCAATTTTAAGTAATTCAGGAAGTCTGGCCATTTCGCCATCTTCTTTTAAAATTTCTACCAAAACCCCTGCAGGCTGAAATCCGGCTAATCTTGCTAAATCTACAGCAGCCTCTGTGTGCCCTGCTCTGCGAATTACACCACCATCTTTAGCTCTCAACGGAAAAATATGGCCTGGTCTTCCCAGTTCTTCAGGATCGGTTTTTGGATGAGCTAAGGCGAGCATAGTTTTTGAACGGTCGCTGGCAGAAATACCGGTGGTACAACCATGACCAACCAAATCAACAGAAACCGTAAAATTGGTTTCGTGTACGGCAGTATTTTTGGTTACCATCAAATTCAGATTCAATTCATCACAACGCTCTTCAGTAAGTGGTGCACAAATTAAACCACGCCCATAAGTTGCCATAAAATTAATGATCTCGGGTGTTGCATTTTCTGCAGCCGTTACAAAGTCGCCCTCATTTTCCCTTCCCTCATCATCCACAACGATAATAACTTTACCGGCTTTTATATCTTCTATAGCCTCTTGTATGGTGTTTAATTTTGTTTGCATTTTTATAAAGCAATAAGATTTGATTATTATTTGCTAAGCAATACTTGTAATATTATAAAGCTATACAAAGGTACAACCTTATTAGACAATAAAATTAATATTATATCATTTTGAAGTAAAGGAAAAGAAGCTGACTTATGGCTGTCTTTGTTTTATCCTGAATAGCTTTGTAAAGAATTGTTTGTAATAATTGACATCAAACAAGGCCGAATCTACGGTTGCTTTATAAGTTAAAAATGCAGCCAGCGGCGACAGTACAATTACAGCAATCCACATGGCAAAAATTGGATTTAATGACCCTTCCCTAGCCGATTTCTCAGCAACGGTAGTTAAAATATGGTACACCAGGAAAAATGAAATTGCCATTACCACCGGTAAGCCCATACCGCCCTTGCGGATAATAGCACCCAACGGAGCGCCGATAAAAAACAATAAAATACAAGAGGCTGCAAGGGTAAACTTGCGCTGATACTCTATCCGGGCGAAAATAATTTCTCCTGTTAAGTCTTTCGCTCTTGGGGCATCATTGGTTAAGCTTTGGTTAATGGCACTTACAGAGCCGAATGCATTTTCGATACTTTGTTTTCTGGACCCGTTTGGAATTGTTTTTAAAATAACGTCATCGATTTTTTTAACCGGTGCTTTTATTTTAGTATAGCCCTTTGCAATGTTATTTTGCTTAAAGTTATTGGCCATATTAATGCCCGTGTTCCGGTTAAAAGTATCCAGCACTTTGGTTAATGAATCTTGTTTTCTGGCAATCCCCTTTAGGTTAAGCATTGGTGTGCTGTTGCCAAAAGCATTCGGATCGGTCCGATTCATTTCAAAGGATGAAAGATCAAAGCGGGGTTCGGTTTCTTTAAATCTGTTTCGGTAAAAAATCTGTCTGGGATTGTAAATACCGCTATTATTAGCTTGTTCTTCGTATTGTACACCATCTTTTAGCTTTAATACCAGGAATTTACCATCACTGGTTTTTTCCATCAAGCCTTGCTTAGCCATTATAATTTTAGGAATACCACCATTTCCTTTATGATCATAGATCATAATGTTATGCAGGGTTCCGTCATCATCCTTTTTATCTACGCGAATAGAATAATTTGGAATGCTGTTGTTAAAAACACCTGGTTTAATTAAAAAAGAAAGCTTTTTATTCCTTACATCGTAAAGCAACGAGCCAAATTTTAAATTGGCTTTTGGCAGCATGTAATTGGAAAATAGAAAAGAGCCTATGGTAAGGATAATAATAACAACAAATAAGGGCTGCATAGCTTTTTGAAGAGAAATACCTGCAGATTTGATGGCCACCAGCTCATAGTTTTCTCCAAGAGAGCCAAATGTCATGATAGATGAAAGCAAAATAGATAGCGGCAAAGCCATAGATACGTTTGCCGCAGATGCGTAATACATTAACTCTAAAATGGTGTACCACTCAAAGCCTTTTCCTATTAAATCATCAACCCATTTGAATAGAAAAAACATTAACAGGATAAACATAACCACAAAAAAGGTGGTAATGAATGGCCAGATAAATGCTTTAACTAAAAGAAGATGTATTTTTTTCACCCTACAAAGGTAAACAAAGCATTAAATATTATGCACCTAAAACACTAATGAGGTAATCAATTTGGTTATCCCAGATTAATTTTTTCTCAGAAAGTGTTTCTTCTGTTGAAAAATCAGTAATTGAAAGGGCAACATCGTTGGTGAGTTCATCCTGTACAATTTCCATTTCAAAATAACACTGTGGCTCGTCATCAATCCACTTAAACTTCACTAATTTGTTTTCTTTTATAGAAACCAGCTTGGCTTTTAATTGTTCGTCATCCCACGTAAAGGTATAAACCTGATCACGAAAAACAACGTCATCAGCAAACCATTGCGACAAGCCATTAGGCTCACTTATAAAACTATACAGTATTCTTGGTGACGATTTAACCTCGTACTCTAGCGTAAATTTTTTCTTTTCTGCCATGTTAATTCATTACCAGAATAATCTTCCGGACGATTTTTTTTATTTTATTTTTCTAAAGAAAAGGATTTTATTCTATATTTGCAACTCCAAAAAATAACCACACAAATATTTGTAATATAACATAAATATTTAAACCCGGCGGGGTAGCTCAGATGGTTAGAGCGCAGGATTCATAACCCTGAGGTCGGCAGTTCGATCCTGCTCCCCGCTACCATAGTGGGCAAATCAAATTTTTGTTTGGTTTGCCCCTTTTTTTTGCCCTCAAAAACGGCCTTTAAAGTACCTAGAACGCGTACAGCCTCATTCATTCGAACAGTTCGATGTTGTGTTCCGTCAAAAGTGAGTTTTTGGGGATAGATCGAACTAATTAATCGCCTTTTTCCTTCAGAACCTGCCTCTATATATATTTCATGAAGGTTTTTGAGCAACCCAGTCGCTTTTCCGATTAATTCACCAATATTCTCTTTTCCCCTGGATAAATCGATGAGTCTATTTTCAAGAATAAGGATATTTCTTTCACAGTCTGATTTTATTTTCCTGTACTCAAAATCAAGAATTACATCATTGAGCATTTTGTCCCTAGCTTTCGAAATTCTATTATTAAACTCCTCCAACTGTTTTTTTACATTTGACAATTCATTATTATCTTCACTTGCAAAAGCTTGATAAACCTGCTTCAAAATCATAACATACGCCTCATGCAAGAGTGGATCTATAGTGTATTTTTTTAACTCCTCCACAAAAAGTTTATTGACTTTGTCCGCATTATACCTCACCCCACATTTAGAAAAGCAATGGTAATAGTGATAGTGCTTGCTGTAACCTTTTGAAGCACTACCTGAGAGCATGTAGCCGCACTTTGGACATATCAGAAAGCCACGCAAGGGAAGGGCATCAGGAGAAGATATAGTCGTCTTTTTTGGTTTGTTTCTGCCGTTCAAAACATCCATAGCTTTATAAAAGATTCTTTCCGAAACTATCGCTTTATGTTGCCCTATAACTGTATGGGCTTCCTCGTCCTTATATTTCGCAATGGGTATCCTACCGCAGTAAATGGGATTTCTAATAATCTGCCAAAAATTTTTTCTGCCTGTTTTCAGCCCTTTATCCGATGCTGCCTTCCAGATCTGATCAATGAACCACTTACCCGTAGATAATTCGTCATATACCCACTTCATTATTGACGCTTGGGGCTCTACAGGACAAATATACTTTCGTCCCTCTTCGGTTACTTTGTTAGTATAACCTATGGGAGCAGGCCCCATCCATCGCCCTTCTTTCCTTGCTCTTCTCATTCCGTGAAAAGTATTGAGCGCTCTTCTATCATTCTCAACCTCGGGAGCTGCGAGATAGAAAGCCAGCATCATTTTGTTTTCAGGAATGGAGATATCAAGAGGCTGCTCAATGGCCTGAGGCTCTATACCAAGATCACCTAATATTTTTATCATCTGATAGGCATCCCCCGCATTTCTGCTGAATCTGTCCCATTTGGTGAAAAGCACCAAATCCGTTTGCCCTCTCTTCTTTTTTAGATCAGCCAATAATTTCTGCCATGCGGGACGCACGAAGCTTTTGGCGGAATGGTCCTCAAAAACGACTTTCCTCACTTTGATATCTCTGGCGAAACAATATTTCTGAAGAACCTCCTCTTGGTTGCGTTGCGAATATCCCTTATCAGCCTGTTCATCAGTGCTTACTCTAATGTATAAATCTGCTGTAATCATCTTTTTAAAACTTGCTCTACTTCCAAAATAGCTAAAATATATAGCAAATCCAAGATTTCCTTCGCCTGATTTATAGACATTTTTACACCTTTTTTCTTTAACATTTTCATTAATTTCTCAGGGGTAATTCGCTCTATCGGAAGATGTCTCATAAGCTGTGGATAAACCTAAAATTAATTACACGTTAAATGAGCACTTGTATATTACGTTCGGGATCCCGTGTTTTTTTTGCCATATGTACTACTTTGGAATTATGCAATCTGGATTTAGACCTTTTCTTCACAATAGTGATTCGGATAATTTTTTTGAAATCAAAATTTATCGGTAGAAGCAAATTAGCAGTACGCTATGGTGGGGCCCACAAGCCACAGATGAGCGCTAGCCATTGTAAAAGCGTTTTATAAATTTGTTCCAATCTTGATTATAAATTAAAGCGGATGATAGCAGAACCTAGTCAGATCTTTAACTACTATGATGCTAATTTTGTTCGAAACTTAGATAACTTCTGCCTTTGAAAAGGTTTTTACGACTACCCTTATAATTATAGGGTGACATAAAAGCATTCTTATTTTCAGCTTTCTTCCTCTGCACGAGGGATATCTTATTTACCGATATAAATCTCGCATATTCGTAGTGTTAAAACACGTCCTCCCTTTAGGAAACCCTAGATTATTATTTTTTAGAATACATTACCAATTAGGTATTGCAGAATTTTTGGATGATTTATTAGTGTTTTAAGTATTTCCGAGTTCCGAGGAAATACCCGACCTCAAGGGCGCAAGATTTTTTTGTGTATACAAAAATACATCTTGCAAAACACCCGAGTGGTTGAAGGATTTCTTTAAGTGTATTTAATAAATTTATTTATGCTTTAAAAGCAATTACAAAGTTTGCTACAATCTATCATCGGGTGGTTACAGATACCCTAAAAGAACACCGATCTATATATTAGTGTAGTTCTTGATTTAAATAGTCTTTTTTTTTAAACAGCCTTTAAGATAGTCTCCAAAAATTCGTAGTAAAAACTCAGACTTACCTGGCTTGCACGTCCTTCTTATTGGAAAGCATCTTCAGAACAACTAATATGAAATATAATCAATTCAGGTATAACTTTAAGAGATATTAAATTCTATTACCTAAAATGGGACAGTTAGCGATAGGGCTATCGTAAGAGTTTACTTTCAATGCTCAGCGTTTAAGTGTACACCTACTTATATAACTAGATTTCAATTTTAATAATCAAAAAAACAAAAAATATCCCTCGACAAGATATTTAGTACTTATTAGATAAAATAAAAAATCTTACAAACAGATGCGTCATTTTGGAGTATTAATCCCCATCTTTGGGGTAACTAAACACTGAATATTTGGCTATTTCACGATATGGCATTAGATTTAAAGTTCTTAGCGTCTGAAATACAGGACCAGTACCTTAACGATGACAACCCGCGTCCATGGATATTGGGTTTCTCAGGAGGGAAGGACTCAACCATGCTTTTGCAACTGGTATGGCTTGCCCTGCGAAAGATAGACCCTTTGATGAGAAATCGACATGTATACGTAGTGTGTAATGATACTTTGGTCGAAAATCCAAGAATTGCGAAATTTATTCATGTGACTTTGGACCATATCCAAAAAGCAGCAGCAGCGGAAGGGATGCCTATTTCAGTGCAACAGACAAGTCCACGCTTAGAAGATACATTTTGGGTTAATCTATTGGGGAAAGGCTACCCTGCCCCGAACAATTCTTTCAGATGGTGTACTGACCGTTTGAAAATCGACCCGACAACCCAGTTTATCAAATCAAAAATCTCAGAAGTTGGAGAAGCGATAATCCTGTTGGGAACCAGAAGTGATGAAAGCTCCAACCGCGCTAAAAGTATCGAGCGCACCAAAATCCATATAGATAGTGAACGGCTCCGCAAGCATGTGCTACCGAATGCTTTTGTTTTTGCCCCAATCAAAGACGTTGAAACAGATGAGCTATGGACATATTTGTTGCAGGTCAATCCCCCCTGGGGTGGAACACACAGGGATTTGATCACGCTTTATAAAAATGCTTCCGGTGGTGATTGTCCATTGGTAATCGATACCACGACCCCATCCTGTGGACAAAGCAGATTTGGTTGCTGGGTATGCAGCGTTGTAAAACGCGATAAATCAATGGAGGCATTGGTAGATAACGGAGAAGAATGGATGGAACCCTTGGTTGAGTTCAGGGATATGCTGGTAGATGAACGTAATAACCGTGACTGGCGGCAAACCTGGCGCCGGAACCAGGATCAGGATGATGCGGATGAGAATAACTGGGGGCCATATTTACCTGAGAAAAGAGCTTTTATGTTAGAGTGGCTTTTAAAGGCACAAAAAGAAGTACAGCAGGAAGATCCCAACCTTATTCTGATCAACTATCAGGAACTCGTAGCCATACAGGTAACATGGCACCGCGATTCTATTTTCGATCATAATGTTGCGGACATTTATAATTCGGTTTACCAGACCCAGATGACCAAGGAGGAATTTTCAGATGACCAGGTATTTGAAAAAGACCTGTTAAAAAAGGTTTGTGCAGACGAAGATGATTTCCAACTGATCAATGAGTTGCTGGAGCTGCAAAAAGCAAAAATAATACTAGTCAATAGATACGGTATTCAAAATGATATCGAAAACCACATTGTTAAACATACAAACAAAAGGGCAGCATGTTAATTGATCAGATTAAGCTGAATAACTTCAGGGCTTATAAAGGTCAGCAGAGCCTTTCCTTATCGACCAATCCGTCCAAACACGTAACAATAATTTCCGGACAGAACGGCTTTGGTAAAACATCCTTTTTAACTGCACTTGTATGGATTTTATATGGTAAGCTGATGGTCGATGTAGATGAGCGTTACCGTAAAGAAATACATGAGAGCGGTGGCTATCAGCGTTATGTTTTTAAATTAATGAATAGAATTGCCCTACAGCAGTCCAGACATGCTTTAGATGAGCTGACCACTCAAATGGCGGCAACTCAAAACGTTCTGGAACAAGGTGTAATCCAGGAAAAGATCAATGAGTTATATACATTTGGGGGTAGCATAACCCTGACCAATATTTTTATTCCCCACCTTGCCTGTAATGAAGTTACGGTTAACAGATCATATAATACAAAAAACGACACCGAGGAACTCGAAATATTGATTGACGGAAAAACCAATGAGCTTACCAAAACCATTGGATCTGAAATATTTATCAATGATTTTATTTTACCCAAGGAAATAGCCAAATTCTTTTTCTTTGATGCGGAGAAAATCACTGCCCTGGCGGAAGTTAAGAGTACAGATGAAAAACTCTATTTTAGCAAAGCCTATAACGAAGTTCTTGGCATCAAAAAATATACCGACTTAAAGCAGAGCCTGCAAAACGTAATTTTACGTGTAGCCAAAAAATCAGCCGCGAAAGCAGACATTAAGAAAATTGAGGACCTGCAGGAAAGAAAATCCCAGTTATCCCAACTCATTGAAATTAAAAAAGAGGATCTGGACAGAAAAGAGCAGGAGTTGATCGTTAAAAAGAACGATCTGTCTGAAATATTTGAAAAACTGATCAGGTTGGGAAGTGCTCTGACTGTTGAAGAGCTTCAGGATTACCGGAAAATGAAGATCAATTTGGGCGAAGCTATTGCCAGGAACAAAAGTAATTTTACCGAGCTGCTTGAGCTTGCACCATTTGCAATGCTGATGGATAAAATCCAAAAAGTCCACCATCAGATATCCCTGGAAGAACGTCAACAACATATCAATCTGGTCAACGAACTTTTGTCTGAGAAATACGAATTGCTTAAAAATGCTTTCAGCGGATCTGCCATTGCGCAACAGGACGAAATTGATTTAATCTTAAGGACCCATCTGGATAAGATAGAAAGCACCAACGAATCAATTATACTCGGATTTACCCAAGTCCAGGTCAATCACTTCAATGCGGTTTATAACAATCTTCTGAAGTCCTATGCGAAACAGTTTAAAACCCTGGTAGCAGAAGGAAAACGCTTACAGAGCAGTTACAATATCACCAATAAAAAAGTACAGGATGCCGATATCAAATCAGGAGATCCGGTAATCAAGGAGTTACGGGTGTCCCACCGGGAGTTAAATTCCACCGTGGAAAACCTATCGGCAAAAATCCTCAGCATCAATGTGGATCTTGGTGTTTACGATAAAGAACTGGTGACGTTAAACCGCCAGCTATCAGAATATACAAAGCACATCAAGGTAGAAAAACAGGATCAACAAAAAATCGAAACCTCGACACGATTGATCAAACAGCTTGAAGCGTTTATATATGAGCTAAAACTCAAGAAAAAGGCTTCCCTGGAAAAGAACATTAAAAAGGAGCTGAATGCCCTGATGCATAAAACTAACTTTGTTGATTATGTGGATGTCCAGATAACCGGCGACCTGATTGATATAGACCTATATGACGTTACTGGAAATCTGATCAATAAAGAGGGGCTTTCCAAGGGAGAGCAACAGCTTTATGCAACGGCCTTATTAAAGGCGTTGGTCACTGAATCCAACATCCAGTTCCCGGTATTTATTGACAGCCCGCTACAGAAACTCGATAAGTACCACGCGAAAAATATCATAACCGAATTTTACCCGTCTGTTTCCGGACAGGTGGTATTATTCCCACTTTTGGAAAAGGAACTCTCTGAGCAGGAATACGAGATGCTGTTGCCGAAAGTTGGCAAAGCCTACCTCATCAATCAGGATGAAAACTATGTCTCGAGTTTTTCGGACCTTTGGCCGGCTGACCTGTTCACACAGTTTAATCAAGCATAACCCGATATGTTCACCAGTATTAAAACTTCAAAAGCAAATAAGGAATTGGTAACACAGCTTACCAACAAGCTTAATTTAGGGGCAGAAAATGTCATTGCCAGATTGGCCTTTAGTTATTCTTTGGCAAGGGATACGAAAATGGACCTGCAAAAAATCGGGGATGCGCAGGGAAAGGAATACAATATCAAGGTGCTGTTCGGAAATTATGCCGACATCTACATTGCTTTGATTGCAACACATTACGGAATATCCGCTGCCGATAAAGATATATCAAAATACGTAAAAATGCACATCGACGATGGGCTTGCGCTGATAAATAAAGAGGTCACAGAAAAAGACACGATATCGGGAAATGATTTCCTGATTAACGAGATCGAAAAAGGACTGGCCAACTTTTATTAAACGATTAATTTTATCCCATGCTTAAATAGCATATATTTAAATGTTTTTAACGCTCCAATATGTCCAATATCATTAACGACAGTATAAATATATACCGTAGGTTACAAAAAATATATACCGAAAGTATTTTCGAAAACCTGCAGACGCCTGCAGATAAACTAAAAAAAATCTTCTCCGATCTTTTAGATTCAAAGTCGCAAGAATATCACTTGAGTAAGAAAAACTCGGTTTATGATACCAAATATTATTATATCAAAACCAGGATAAAAGCCCCTTCGAGTTTTTATGAGAAGTTAATCAGGAAAGAAGTCGGTGTCAAACTGGTTAACCAGCTGGACCTGCTCTCCAAAACTGAAGATGTCATTGACGAAAAAAAGGGTGATATTATCAATGCCATTCAAAAACTGGATGACATCATTGGATTAAGGATCGTGACTGAACTGAAGCAGGATTGTCAGAGTGTCCACAATCTATTAATAAACAGTGTAGACGTATTTTTAACAAACGATATCAAATTTGAGAATTTAACAGTACAACAACCTGATAAAATGCGTAACGGCTTAGAAATTTACCGTCTCAAAGGCCGCTTTCAGGGCATTTATGGGTTCGAACTCCAAATCAAGAGCAAGATAAATGAAACCTGGGGGGATCTGGACCATACTTTATTTTATAAAGATTATAGCATTTCCCCGATCAAGGACACTGTTCAGATTACGATGAACAATGTTGGTCTTTTGTTGGATAAGATAGAAGCCCTGCTTTTCGATTTAAGGGAATCAGGTGGAAAATATGATAACAATTCAGCCTACTTAAGTATACAAAAAGCATTTGAAGATGAACTGTCCCCTCTTCTAATGGCAAAATATGGGGTAAATTACAATATCCGGGAATTATCGGGTTACCTAAGGCATTTCAAAACTAAATTTGAATTGGGTAACCAGAAACTACAGGATTTAAATTTTGACTATCTGGATTTAAAGCCGGAAGATGAGACCTTAAAGAAGTATATCGGAATACGTTCAAACAGTCTTGTTCTGATGAACCTGGAAACCATTTACCTGAACTGGTTGCAATTATCGGGAACAAATGTAGAGCAACAGAACATTGATGAGGTACTTCTCGTCTACCTTCAGACACTATCCGAATTTGTATCAGAAAGCATTGAGGATGCCGAATTCAATTTTGATACATATTTTAAAACGCTCATCAATTATAGTGCAAGTGCTGAAATTTTCTTAAATCCCCTGAAACATCAGGACGTATTGGCAATTCAGAACCGGGTGAAAGAAATTTTGGAGGACACATACTCGGGTGAAGCAGATCTTCTTCAAAAAGTTGCAAATCTATTCAGCATTTTATATTTTAATGGTAATCATGCTGATTTTGTAACTAGTCTTGAAGGCGAAGGGATCGACATAAATTCAGCAATTTTCGCAATCAAAGACCAGGTTTCGGATAAACTCAACCCGATTGATGACAAAGTTGAAGAGATAGTAATAAACTTTTTGGAAAATTTAACTAAATAGTATGGCATCACAAAAATTTCCGGTAATCAGGTATAATCAGAAGGATACATCTTATTTAAGTTTAATCCTTCCATTCTCTGTTTTAGACGCTGCAAGTGAAGTAAAAGTATATGCTGTAGACGAGGATGGCTATCAAAGGCAGCCGAACCCTGTCCATTATAATAAAATCAAGTCTGCTGCGCTCAATCCGGACATCGACTTTAAGCTTCCAACTTCCATCATCCTGGGAGCGGATATAGAAGTTATTGAAAAGTTCCTCACAGTTGACGAGCACGGCCATGTAACCCTCGAAATCCCCTCGGATCTAAAGCTTTTCCGGATTGTTGATGGCCAGCACAGGGTCTTCGGACTGCGGGAAGCTGCAAAAAAAGAGGAAGAATATAATAGTTTTTCCTTAAGTGTAGTGATTTTGCTTACCCCGGAAAATAAACGTTCAATTGAACTCGAAATCTTTACCGATATCAACTCAAAAAGTAAAAGGATCAATACCGATCTTGCAGAACTTGCCAAGTTTGACTACCAGATCAAAGAAAACCGTATTAAATTAAACGAAATCAACCGGCACATCGGTATAAAAACTGCATATCACCTCAAAACCGATTTTAAAGACAGTGTGTGGCACTATGGGATCAAATTCGACATCCATTCTGAAAACGCACTGGGAATCATCGGAGTTACCATCTTTTCGGAATCAATAGAGAAAGTGATCGAGCGGTATTTACTGGACCACCCTGAATATAAAACACTAGCTGGCCAGCCTCTGATAGAATATTGTTCAACAGCGGCAAAGGAAGTCAGTCTTTTCGTAAATGCAATATGGAACGATTTAGTGAAGGTAAAATGGGCTGGGGCATTTAAAGAGGATATTGTGAGAAGCGAAGAGGGTGAAATCGTAAAGGTATATTACAATAAAAATTATTACATCCAGAAAGGTCTAGGCATCAAATCGATAAACCCACTGATAGGCGATGTTGTAAGAGACCAAGGCATGAACCAAGCATCCATTGATCTGTTAAAGAACATCATCCTGGGAAGCAAAGTCCGCATTGAGCATTGGCAAAACGGCGGTCCTTTTTCGGGCTTCAACTCTGAATCCGGCTTCAAAAAAATTAAAGATTATATTCAGGGAGATGGTTTAAGCCTATTTATTTAGAAAATCCTGGGAACTCCATGTATAGAATATAGACACCTTCATAATCGGGATTGTTTATACTTTTAACACCAACGAGCAAAAGACATACAAAGGAGGATAACAGTGGTTTATCCTCCTTTTTGCTTTTAAATGAAATTTATATCGGTTCCAAAATCAAAAAGGATTAGCAGATTAAGTATCCGACGCAAAATCTTAAAGCATACAAATAGACATTATGTATTTCCATGCCCATTGCCTTTCCAAAAACCGGATTTTTTCGTCAACGATTTAGTTACAGAGAATTCGTTGTATAGTTTAAAAAATATTTGTTAATTAGTTTATCTAAATTCCTCTAAACCATTGTTTGGAGGCTAGAGCTCTCGCGAATGCTAAAAGACGTTGACTTCAAACCATTTTACACCTCCGGGGAAGATGCTGAACCCAGCGAATTCCTTTTTGATGGCCTTATAAACAGCCAGCGCTTCGATCTTGGACTTGGATTTTTCAGGTCAACCGGTTTTTCCACACTTGCCATTGGGTTTGCTTCTTTTTTGAGTAGTGGCGGAACGATGCGTTTTATCATCAATGACAGCCTGGCCGAAAAAGATAAAGCAGCACTCTTGAAAGGTGCAGAGGAGAAAAGTGATGAAGAATATGAGCAGGAATTAATTAAAGATATCGAAAATTTAACAAAAACACTCACCAAGAGAAACCAGCACTTTTTTGACTGCCTTTCCTGGTTGGTTTCATCAGGTCGTCTAGAATTGATTGCAGTTGTTCCAAGAAAAAACAAAGTTGGTATAGTACATCATAAATTCGGCATATTTACCGATGAACAGGGCAATCAGGCAGCATTTAACGGTTCACTGAACTTTTCACAATATGCGCTTAATTATAATGTTGAAAGCATTTGGTGCGAGTACAGCTGGGATGCCCAGGGAATAGCCGAGAAACGGATTGCGGAGATGATCCGTTTGTTTGAAAATACCTGGCACGGCACCTCTCCTGCCGTTAGGGTTATCCCCTTGGAGAATGTTAAAGTAGCCTTACAGAAAAAATATCCAAAAAAGACCTTAAAGGAATTAGTTGAAACAGAATGTGTTTTGGCTACCGAGGTCATTAAACATCCAGGGACTTCTCCCCTTGCGCGCGAAAAGCTGAGGCAGATGGTGGCGAAGATGTCGAAAATTGGCGAGCGCTTAACTTCTGATACCAAGGCCATTGAACCTGAACAGCAAACCCCAAATAAGTGGGTACATCAGGACAACGCGATTTCAAAATTTCTGGAACAAGAGCGCGGGGTATTGAATATGGCGACCGGTACCGGCAAAACGCGGACCTCATTGAGGATATGTAAAGAACTGATTCAAAGAAAACAGATCGATTGTATAATTATCTCCTGTGATGGAACTGACCTGCTAAACCAGTGGAAAGTTGAGTTATTGAAGCTATTGCGTAATGAGAACATTCCCTGGATTGTATTAAAGAATTATTCTGATTTTCATGACAGTGAGACATTCCGGTTAAATCCGGTCAATAGAATCCTGCTAACATCCCGGCTTCAGTTACACAAGAGCTTAAAAAGCCTGCCTGAAAAAATCGCAGGAAGGACTTTAATGATCCACGATGAGGTACACAAGTTGGGAAGCGCAGGAAACCGTACCAAGCTGCAGGGACTTTCAGAAGGGATCAGGTTCCGTTTAGGATTAAGTGCTACTCCTGAAAGGGATTATGACGAAGAAGGAACACAGTTTATCCTTGATCATATTGGTCCTATAATTTTTGAGTTCCCGCTCGAAAAGGCAATTGCAGGCGGTATACTCGCACCTTTCAACTACTACCCGATTCCTTATGAACTTTCAGCCGATGACAAAATCAGGTTAAAAAATGTATACAGCAAGAAGGCTGCACGTTTAAAGGAGGGAAATCCGCTTTCGGATGAAGAGTTTTACAATGAAATCGCCAGGGTATATAAAACTGCCGAAGGCAAGGTTCCCGCGTTTAAGGATTTCATCTCACGGCACAGCGAAATGCTCGACCGCACCATTGTGTTTGTAGAAACCAAGGAATATGGTGAGGGTATCCTGGATATTATCCACCAGTACCATGCTGATTTCCACACTTATTTCGGCGAGGACGATCCTTCCGTTTTAAACCGTTTCTCAAATAACGAGATCGATTGCCTGCTTACATGTCACCGCATTTCCGAGGGTATTGATATTAAATCTTTGCTCAACGTTATCCTTTTTTCTTCGTCCAAAGCGATGCTTGAAACGATCCAGCGTATTGGCCGGTGTTTAAGAACAGATCCCAACAACCCATCAAAAGTCGCCAATGTGATAGACTTCATACGGCACAGTGACAATGATGAATACCTGAACAGTGATGCGCAACGGGAACAGTTCCTGGAATCACTTTCTAAAATAAGACCTTAACCTGACTGCTATGATACATAAAAAAATAAAAAGTGCGATTGAAGCGGCGGTTGCACAGGAAGGACAGCCTCCAGAGCTTGCAGCCAAACTTGTTGCGTGGATGGAGCAACTGATGGAAGGCAACGAGGACATTGCCGATCAGGAAACCTACCGCAGAAGAACCGGGGTATGCTTTGAAACCACTATAGTAAATAACGATCTAACCGAATAATATGGCCATTGAAATAAAAATCCTGGGATGGTCAGCAAAGGGCCTGCGTTGTCCCGACCATGATTTGTCCTTTACAAAGGGGGAAAATTCTGTACACAAGATTTCACTGTTACAAATGCCAAACGGCACGGGCAAAACCACCACTTTAAAGTTATTACGGGCAGCTCTGGCGGGTCCCGAAATATGGTCAAACGGACACGACATCGCTTTACAGTTCAGAAAAAACAAAAACACTGCCAGCGGTTCTTTTGAATTAAGGCTCTTATACAATGGATCCAAGCGGCTAACTATTGAACTTAATTTCAATTTTAACGATCACGGGAAAGTTACCTATTATACTACTGGACTGGCCGGAAAGGACGAAGGTTTTAATATTCCGTCTATTTTACGCCCAATCTTGACACCTGATTTTGTAAATCTGTTAATGTTTGATGGCGAACTGGCAGCGAATTTACTGGATGCAGAATCGACGAATGCGCAAAACTCAATAGAAGCGATATACCAGCTGCATTTTTTTGACCGGGTAAAGGCGCGGATCGATGAACATTGGACAGAAGAGGCCAACAAGAGCGGGACTACCGGAGGCAAAAGGGAATTGACTACCAGGATGAATAAAGTACAAGCGTTAAAAGCCAGAATGGATCAGGTAAAGGCTGAAAGTGAAGGATATCAATTAAAGCTTACTGAGACGACGAACAAAATCGATGAATTAGAAAAAGATTTCCGGAAAGAAATTGAGAAGGACAGTGAGCTAACGCAGCAACTAAGCCAGGCAAACGATAACCTCAAGGTAGCCGAGCAGCAAGTTGCAGAGAAAAGTTTAACCGTAATTACCTTCATCAAAAACCCGGTGGAATTGAACCCCAGCTTCGCCGCAAACATAGTTGAACTTAAGGGAAACTTAGACCGTGTTAAATTACCAGGTGTGGCAGCACGTGAATTCTTTGATGAAATTGCCGATGAAGATGACTGTATCTGTGGACGCCCGATAGACCACGTGATCAAGGAAATGATCAGGAGCAGGGCTGACCAGTATCTTGGATCTGAAGAAGTCGCAGTGTTAAACGCAATGAAATCCGATATCAAAGACCGGATAAGCTCAAAAGATGCACAGTCTATAACGTTACCTGAACTCATCCAGGAGCTTGAATCAGCCCAACAAACACAGCTTTTTGCGAAACAGAACCTTGACACGATACGCGAACTTGCCAGTGAACGGGATCCTAAAACCAAAGAGATAAGCGATCGTATAAAACAGCTCCATGTCGAGGTTGGCCGACTTCAGACAACCTTATATAAATATGAAGATAGAACAAATGATTCCGATACCAGCTGGAACCTTGATATCCTGACGCGCAGACACGACCAGGCCGAAAAAGATCTTGCAGCGGTAACAAAAACAAAAGGCTTAAAAGAAAGGAAAGATATATTGTTCCGTATCCTGGATAATGCTTTTGAACAGTCCAAGGCATCGATCAACGAAGAAGTCTGTATGGTTGCCAATAAGAGAATAGAGGAGCTTATGCCAAGCAACAATATCCGAATTGCGGCCATTGACCGGTCTTTAAAATTGGCGGATAAGGATGGTGGCAGTATGGGAGAAACCCTGGCAGTTGGATATGCGTTCCTTTCCTCACTGTTTGGAAACCACAGTTACAGCCTGCCATCAGTTGTAGATAGTCCATCGGGTCCAATTGACCTAAACATCAGGCCACAAATTGCAAAGCTAATCCCAAATCTGGCCGATCAGTTTATAGCCTTTGTTATCTCCAGTGAGAGAGGCGGTTTTGTCAGGCCAATGGCTGAAGCAGCACCGGGTCAGATTAATTTCATAACACTATTCCGAAAAGACGGTGGTGATCTGGAGGCCGGTGCAAGAACCATTAAAGGATTTCAGGAAAGCGAAGATGGTATATGGTTGACAGACCAGGCATACTTTGAAAATTTTCACACAGACAAACAATAGAAATGGCATTCAGACTACCAGATAAGGCCAGGGAATGGTTTACCCATATTCCCAAAAAAAATGGTTTTGAGCTCGAATTTGACAGTTTTTACTTCTGCCTGATCACCGGGCTGAAAAAAGGCAAAAAGCATCCTTATACAAACAGTGACACGACGGAAATTGTCCAGCAGTTCCCCGGGGAGTATAAGCAGCACCGACATTTTATCATTGCATTGTTTCTCCATACCGAATTAACATCGCTGGCGATTTCCTTTAAAGAAAGAAACGCTCTGAACAAAGTTTTGGCCACATTGATTGACCCCGCCACTGCTACCAAGTTGAGTGATGACGGGATGAAAATATTAAACCGGTACGCCTATGGTGGCTTTCTGGAACTGATCGAACATTTTCCAGAGCAGCCACGTACACTTGATGGTTTTTTAGTGGGATTTTATAAATTTATTAATGAATAGTGATCGGCCACTAAAAAATGATCATTGAAAACAATATTTAATTCAGCCAAAACACATATGCCTAAAAAAACCATCAACGAAGCGATTGCCGAAGCATTAAAAAGAGAGGGACAGCCTTTACGTGTAGGGGACATTTATAAAAGAATAATCGAGGATGACCTTTACCGTTTCAACGCAATAAACCCTGAGCACATTGTCAGGACACAGTTGAGAAGGCATAGTGAAAACCTTAATTTTCCAACGGCCCATAAATCCAAACATTTCATCTTTCTAACTGACGGGCATTACTGGGTAAAAGGGGTTCCCCATAAAAGTGCGCCTACAGCAATAGCAAAAGTAGAACAGCTGCCACTGGAATCAAATTTTGAGCAGATAAAAAGCTTACATGAAAAATATCTTCTTGAATTCAAAGCCTCTACCCTGCATCAGTTAACACAACTTGATCCATTTTCTTTTGAGGAATTTTGTAAAAGGTTGTTATTGGTTTACGGCTTCAAGAATCTCAAGGTAACCAGCAAAACAAAAGATGGTGGAATCGATGGCTATGGCGAATTGAAAATCGGTCTGGTCTATATGAAAGTTGCCTTCGAATGCAAAAGATGGACAAAAGCATCAATAGGAAGGCCGAAGATCAATCAGTTCCGGGGAGATATTCAGGGAAAATATCAGCAGGGGATATTTTTTACCACATCAAAATTTAGCAACGATGCAAAAAGCGTATCCTTTCAAAACGGAGCGGTACCGATCGTATTGATTGACGGTCAAGCCATTGTTGACATTATGATAGAAAAGAATTTTGGAATTGAAAAGGAAGTATTGCCAATTTACACCAACGCGATTGACCTGGTATTACAGGACATCGAGTAAGATCGTTTAAAATTTACCTGATGGCATCCATTTTATTGAGCCCACCCTAACTTCCTCAAGTTAACCTCATATTCAATTAAACAGCTATTCACCAGATCTTCCGGATCGAAATTTTCCCTTTGTTGTTCTGCGAAATCGGGATCAGTTGGCAAACTTCCTGCATACCCCGTTTCGGCAAGCGAGACCAAATGCGAATAGAACGCATCATACTTGGTAAAAGTCTCTAACGTTTCATAGTCTTCATTGAGATCTATGCTGACACTTTTATTATCATAATTCCAGTTCGTTTTTTCCAGAGCAGCAATTACGGCATTTTCTGCATCCTCATCCCATTGCATGATTTCCTTTTCAGTATCCGTGGTTTTGCCGTTTATAATGTTTAAATAAAACGGGATATCAGTTTTTTTAATTTTTGATTCTCCAATCAAGCCTGTAGCCAATGCAATGATATTCTTTATTCGCCCGCGCCCGATACCTGACGCCTGGAAAAACTTGTCAGAAAAATCAATGCCTTTGGCCTTCGCCAGATAATTCTCAAAATCTATACTTGCGGACAGTGTCCCAGATTCTTTGTTTAAAATAAGTTTCAGTACGTCGAATGCCGCTTGAACGCCGACTGTCTTGAAAATATACGATTTCTCATTATAGCTCAACCAAAATTGGTTCCTGAATGCATTAAAAAAGGAAGTGATTATATCATAAATTGCCTGGTCGTTTCCGTTAATAAATAGTTCTCTCAAAGGCGAAACATCCTTAACCTTTTTGATCATACTCCTATTTCGCCCTTTAAAAACACTCACTTCCTGCATCATTACCCGGTCACGCTTTGCATTTGAAGTAATAAGGCCATCTATTCCATCAACAATAGTAGCAGTAGATACTTCCCATCCTGGTCTCAAACCATCTGGAAAAAGTTTATCACCGTCTAACAGGGTCACTTTAATGTGCTGGTAGAAAGCAGAATTGATGCTATCAACATTAAGCTTACGCGAAAGGAATACAGCGAATTTTTCAGGCGTCCAGGCCATTTCCGGTTCATCGTCAACATTGTAACCGAATTGCTCTAACGCCACACTCCTATTGACTCTTTTCTGATTAGAATTTATTGTTGCGAATAGAAATGCCTGGTAAGAGTTTGGTAGATCAAAATACACAGAGCATAACAGCTGCAGGTCATCAAACCGCTCTTGCTTGGTAACATGTTGAAAGGCCTTAAGCCTGTGCTGCCCATCAATGATTGCAGCTAGGGGCAATTCCTGCGGTATAATTAATTTGAAAGTTCCACAGTTTTCGTCTTTGGTGATTCTCCAACGCTCATCCCCATCTTTTGAAATAATGCCATTTTTGTTATAATTGGCCCCCAAGATGATAGAATTTGGAAATGCCATTTCAACCGTTTCAATATAAGTTGCAATTTCCTTCAACCGCTTATCATCCTGAACACGTTGGCTCCCTTGAACGGCACCAGAACTATCAATGTATCTCAGGGGTTCTGAAAACGATACAGAGAGTAAATCTTTAGCCGAAATCGAAACGACATAAAACTCCCCTAATGGTTGGTTAACCTTTAATGCCTGTAATTCTAAAAAATTTCCCATTGCCTATCAGTTTCTTAAAGGTTTATCTGTACTTCCTCCCAATGAACTTACCGGGGGATTGAAAGCCTCGTCTTTGTAGTGCGCAATCCACCACATCACAAATGATAGAATAACGCCAATAGATAAGTATGTTTTTATTCCATTCTGGCCCCCATTAGCGTTGTAATAGAGTAAAAACGCAGTTCCGGCAACCACTAGTATACAGATGATTAGTAAGGCCAGAATAACAGCTTTTCTGGAACGAGATTCTTTGTCGATCAATTTTAGGATCAGATCCAAACAGGCTGAAGCGAAGATTGCTATGAAGTATGTAACAATGTTCTGGTTTAAATCCCGGATTTTATGTGGGGTATCTTAGATAGCCTCCAAAATATAAGGAATTACAACGCCTGTTGAAGCGAATATAATTATAGTCAGGAAAAAATAACAAATAACCGTGAAGATTCTCATGCTTGAAGAGACGTTTAGCGCATAATAATACAATTAATTTTTACCACTAGCAAAAACTGACATAAATTAAGTCAACTAAAGCTGACCTATCAATTTTCAATGAAAGTGCTATTTAAAAAGTTCGATACTTGTCCAGTAATCTTGTTCTATCATCTGAGATAATTTGCAACTTTCGCCAATTCCTGTAAATCAGCCAAGAAAAAATTCGAAATCTGTCCAGTAACGGCTACTGATCAAAAGCTCATCGAAAGATGGGCTTTTTTTGTTTAAAAACCTATTTAGGGGTTTAATTTTAGTAAATCTCTATAGACAAAAACATCACCCTATGCAAGTATGCCAAGGATGATGTTTAAGAAATATTAATGGTTAAAAATTTTATGGGCAGGGCACAATGGTAGACCAATCTGTGCTTTCCATATTAACCAGGTTTGCGTTATGCCCGTGGCCGGTCGCATCAGCAATAGATGTACCTGTACCTTCATTAAATTTCCAGTAAGCTTCTAAACTTGTGCTGTTTGCCGCCACACTGCATTTATTAGCCTGGATAGAGGTTTGCGATAAGGCCGTTTTCCAAACTCTTAGTTCATCAAACTGGCCGTTAAACCCACGGTTTGCATCCCAGCTTCTCGAAACCTGAAATGCGCCATTTGCCGATATGGTACCCGTAGCACTTAAGCTGGCATCTAAAACGCCGTTGATGTAAATTTTCATGGTTGCACCATCATAAGTAGCAGCAACGTGATACCAGGTATTGGCGTTTAAGGCCGATACGGAACTTAATTTTTTAGGTGTTGCGCCGCCTGTATTTAAAACAAATTGTAATTTATTATTGGCCAGGGATGCATCGCCCAAACGAAGCAAAGCTACATTGGCATCGCTTACCTCGATACCCATAATTGTTGAGATATTTGGGAAAACCGATTTAAATGCTGCTGGTTTAATCCATCCTTCGTAGGTTAAACTGGTACCTGCCAGGTTAAAGGTATTGGAATTTAAATATTCATTTGTTCCGTCAAATACCAGCGACATATTTGCAGCCGTTACCGGAGGGGTTCCTGTTCCATCAATACAATTAGGTTTAACGGCCGTTGCCGAACCGTAAAGTACATTTGATATTGATGAGAGTTTGGTTTGCGAATTATTGGCTACATTATAAACCATAGCGCTTGCAAGGCCATTATTTTTAACATAAGTGGCTACAGCAGCCTGATCGCTATTGCTTAAATCTGTACCTAAACCGAGTTTACTTTTAGGCACCCCGGCGTTAATGTAGGGCTGTAAACGGCCTGCATAATCAGATGAAAAGTAGGTTTGCTCAAAAACATAATCTAAAATATCGCCTAATTTTTGGCCGTTATAGGTTGCTGTAAAATAATTAGACTGGCCAAACGCAGCCATAGAGATGATTTTAGAGGTACCTAACCTTGCTCTTAATGCCGCGGCAGCCAATACCAGCGAGCTATTGTTAGCGGTACAGGTTGAATACTCATCATCAATATCGATTCCATCAAGGCCATATTGCTGTACGGCATTGGCACATTGTACGGCAAATGCATCAGCAGCAGCGTAAGTAGTAAAACAGCCCCAGCCTGCATTTTGGTGATTGCCCAATACATCTAGCAAAACCTTAATGCCTAACGATTGCAAATAGGCTACTTTACCGGAGTTAAGTACATCCTGCACTTGTGGGTTAAAATACAAAGTTGGTACGCCGTTGGTTGAATTAATATTTGCAGCAAAAATTACCGAGATACCGAATAGTTGATTGGCCGGAGCACCGTAGGTATAACAGCCGGGGTTTACAAAATTGTTGCTGTTAACTTCTACATAAGCAGTAACAAAAGGGCCTGATGCCAGTGATAAAGCTGCCGGGCTTGCAGCCATCATAGCCCCTTTTGCATTGGCTGTTTCGGTTGTAGCCCCGGCTGTTGTTGTTTTTTTGCAGGCATAAAGTAACAGGAACAGGGATACAATCACCCCTCCGAAGATGGTTAGCTTTTTCATAGGTTTAAATTTGGTTTATAAATGGTTAGTTTAAATCTTAACAGGATAATCCAATCCACCTGTTAACAGGTGGATTGGGTTATATAATAATTCAAAATTTTATAGTGTACTTATCCTTTAAGCTATAATTTTTATTGCAGAACGAATTTCCATTTTTGGGCATTGGTACCGTTAGGGGTCCAGATTTGGATTTTTGTACCATTTGCTGTGCTGGAATTATTAACATCCAGGTTTTTAGAAGGTGCATTAGCAGGGCTTAATGTATAATACCCATCTCCTGTGCTGGTTATTTTCCATTTTTGGGCGTTTGTGGCATTGTCCGTATAAATTTGAATCTGCGTTCCATCTGCCGTTCCTGAAGCACTCACATCTAATGCTTTGGTGGGTGCATTTAAAGGTTGCAATTTATAATAACCACTTCCTACACTAACCACTTTCCATTTCTGATTATTAGTTTTAGGGTTATTAGCACTCCACAGTTCTGCCAGGGTTCCATCGGTTGTACCGCTGGCTGTAACATCAAGTACACTACTGTTGTTTAGTGCAGAAATTAGTTGATAGGTAGATCCTGAAACAATGCCTGAAGAGGTTGTTACCGGGTTCATTATTTTGATCAGGTCATTTGTTACTCTATAATCCGGTAATTTGGTTGAGTTATCAGTTGATGATGATAAGTTACAATCCCGATCGGTAGCATAAGAAAATACACCTCCTTTAGTGGTACCACTTGGTTGCCAGTTTGCAAAGTCGTAAGCCCGGCCGGTACCATTGCGTGGATAACTTACATCGTACCAAACGTTGGATGGATATCCATTTTCTTCATAAAATGAGAAACCCGGTATAAATTTACTTGCGGGGATATATGGAGAAAAGGTATTCCAGGTATTTTGAAGTGAACTGGCCGGCCTGCCATATGCCTGTAACCATACGTAGTTAACTAAATCGTAAACCTGCCTGAACATATTATTATTACCATCCTGATTGGTATCAAATGTTAATAGTTTAGTGGTTCCTGATTTTGGCCCTAAATATTGGGATAAAGCCTTATAAACACCCACCATATCTGTTAAGGTAGATCCGGTAGGGTTACTCTCCACATCGATATCATAGCCATCAAATCCGTATTTATTTACAATACTATCCATAATAAGTTTGGCCGTAATATTATAACCCGCGGCATTATGAGCAACACCTGAAGGAATATCTAAATTTCCGGTAACAATAACTTTGGTTCCTTTTGCATGAAGTGCAGGTATGTAAGTATTTTTCATTGCATTTTTTACTGCAACTGGCGAATTGTTGTTAAATACAAATGCTATTGCAATATCTAAACTATCTGGTAAAGACGAAAAAGTTGCGACGTTGGCTGCACCGCCATTGGTTACATCTTTAAACACCCTGAAGAATGCGGCAGATATTTGATGATTGCTTTGTTTATAGGCAATGAGATCGGGATTTGATGTTGCGCTTAGGGCCTGATTGTTACTATTGGCCATATACATCGATCCAATAGCCGGGTTATCGCTATTTAACTGATCGTTTTTTTTACATGACTGCAAAAAAAAGGAACCAACAATTAAAGCAAATGCTGGAACTAAAATTAATTTTTTCATAGGTTCAAATTTGGTTTATAAATGGTTAGTTTAAGGAATCAACAGGGCCAGGGTAATTTAGCCCTGTTGATGGTTTTTTAAGGTTTTTTATCCCACCAAAGTTTGGTGCCTCCGTTATCAGGGCCACCAAGTGTTGCAACCGCTCTTTGATAACCGCCCGGGTTACTATCTTTAAACTTATTGGGAATAGGTAATCTGCGAATAAAAGCAGTAGTAGAAATTGTTCCTCCACTTGCGTTATTAATTACCGGGAATAATTTAGGGTAACCTGTACGTCTGAATTCTGACCATGCTTCTTGTCCGTCAGGATAAGTTGCAATCCATTTTTGTGTAATGATCCGTTCTAATTTTTTCTCTGCATTTGCAGCTGCATCCCATTTAATGGTAATTGTACTTAAATATGGGCTACCGGCAAGCACATCGTTTTGACCGGCAACTACTGCCTTAGGATCAATGTAAGGTTTTGCCGTACTGGTATTATCGGCCAGATAGGTTGTAGCACTTGCAGCGGTTTGCCCCCATTCTTCAAATGATCTTTTTACACCAGTTTCGTAATTGGTTTGTGCATCGCCTGCGCCTGCCCATCCATTTAATGCTGCTTCTGCTTTTAAAAACCATGTTTCGGCTGCACATGATAATTTAGCCATACCATTTGTACTGCTAAAATAATCGCCCGCTGCTGATTTTGCTGCTGGTTTAGAATAACTTCTGTATCTGTCATTATCAACTAGTGTAATACCGTTTCTGATGCCAATAAACTGACCGTTTACGGCCGCATCGGTAGCAGGCAACATATAAGAAGCTAATCTTGGATCGTTGTAACCGCCCAAAATTGATCCGATTGGTGCACCTGCCCGGCAATCACCCCATGCATTAATAATATCATTTATTGGGTGTGCTGAGCCATATTTAATAAATGCGTTTTCGTCATTATTTTCAAGAAGGCCGCCATTTGCAGGGTTAAGTGCTTTTTCGCCCTCCAGTTTTGCTTTTGCTGCATCGGCATAGTTAATTCTTATTGCCAAACGAAGACGTAGTGTATTGGCCAGCTTAATCCATTTATTTACATCACCGCCGTAAACAATATCTGCTGTAGTAAAAACTTTATCATCGCCTGTATTTGCAGTAGCTTTTAAACCTGTAATTGCGGCATCAAGATCAGCAAAAAATGCAGTGTAGGCATCCTTTTGCGAATCGAAGTCTACAGATAAATCTGCATTGGGCTTACCAAATTTGGTATAAATTACCGGTCCATGAATATCAGATACTTTATGTCCTTCGATAACTTTAAGAATGGTTACAAATCCTCTGGTATGATTAAAACTTGTTGAAGGGTAAACTAAAGTACCTGTTTCAAAATTCTTAATCTTTTGCATCACATCATCCAGCTGATTAATCATAATACGATCATTCCAGCCATCTTTCATAAAGTAATTGGTGTTATTATCTCCTCCATAAGTTGTAGGACTCATAAAATAACCGCTATAAACATCTGCATTTAAGTTTTGCTGAAGCTGATAAACCCAGTTGGTTTGATTAATCAGATTTTTTTGCACTTCTCTTAACGGGCCAATCACTTTTGTAAAGTCAGCATTTAATACTTCATCATTTACACCCGAAAGGCTGGTATTATATTCCTCAAAGTTTTTCTTGCAGCTTCCGAACAACATAGCTACTGCCATTGAAAAGCCTATTATTTTTAAATTATTTTTCATTTCTATAATTTTAAACAGATAAAGAAATTTGGTTATTTATTAAAAACCACATTTTAAACTAAACCCTATACTTCTGTATGCTGGTGCTCCAAATACATCAACTCCAACACCGCCCGCATTTACACCCGAAACTTGTTCAGGATCAAACGGAGCATCTTTTTTGAAGAAAAACAGATTTGAACCAATTGCACTCAATGTTAAATCGTGTAATACTTTGCTTTTAACAGGCACACGATAAGCTATAGAAAGTTCTCTTAAACGAATTGCAGTTGCACTGTACATATAAGCTTCGTGGATTACATTTTTTCCACCACCACTTATTGCCGTGTAATAATTTTGAGCTGTGGTTGTACCTGTCCAGGCTGTTCCTGATTCTGTTACCGCATTTGAAACCGTTACACCACCTGCATCACGGGCATCAGCTGATCTTTTGCTTACACCTGCTGCATCATAATACGGCTCTGATAAGCTCAACACCTTACCGCCAAACTTGCCATCAACCAATACATTAAGGGTAAAGTTTTTATAGCTAAAGCTGTTATTCCACCCTATGATGGCTTTAGGATTTGGATTGCCTAAATAAGTATTCTTTTCGTCTCTTTCAGGCGCACCATTTGCATCAACAATAACGTTACCTGCAGCATTTCTTTTAAATGTTGCGCCATAAATATCACCAAATGAACCACCTTGTTTCAAATAATTAAGTCCGCCGCCTGATAAGGTGTATTTTGCGTTAGGATCTGCACTAACTTCGGAAGGGAACAATTGAACAATTTTGTTTTTGTTTCTTGAAAAGTTAAGTCCCGTAGTCCATTTAAAATCATTTTCAACAAATGCTTTGTAAGATAAAGTAGCCTCTAGCCCTGTATTTTGAATGTTTCCGGCACTAATATCACCTTTGGTTCCGGCAGCAACACCACCTGTAATAGAAACATCTTTAAAGAACTGATGTTTGATATTAGATTTATACCAGGTTACATCCAGTGATAATTTATTATTTAATAAACGCCATTCTGTACCGATTTCAATCGTTTGGTTTTGCTCAGGCCTTAAATATAAACCGCCTACTGTAACCGGGGCACCATCAGGTCCAACATAAGTACCGGCATCTATATTAGGTTGAGGATTTGTTCTGTTATCTTCAATTCCATTACCTACTGTTGCATAGGATGCTCTTATTTTAGCAAAATTTACAGCTGTTGGAAACTTAAATAAATCGGTTAAAATAGCATTTGCACCGATCGAGTAGTAGTTATAAGTTTGCTGAGGCGTGAATGCTAAGGTTGAAGACCATTCTTGTCGGTCGGTTAAATCCAAAAACAATTTGTTTTTATAGCCAATTTGTGCACTGGCAAATAAAGACTGTGTTTGAATGTGGTGATTTTCTAACCTTAGATGTCTTCCATTATCATTTGTACCTGGAAAAATAAGGTTAGACATGGCAAAAATGTTTGGATAAGAAAGGAAACCATTTTCTAAGGTTGTATTTAGCT
Source organism: Pedobacter punctiformis (assembly GCF_027213715.1). Classification (GTDB taxonomy): domain Bacteria; phylum Bacteroidota; class Bacteroidia; order Sphingobacteriales; family Sphingobacteriaceae; genus Pedobacter; species Pedobacter punctiformis. The sequence continues at coordinate 14,005 of NZ_JAPWGM010000006.1, read as the reverse complement.
TTTTGCTGTCAGAAATAGAAGCACCTAAAGTAAACCCTAAGTTGAAATCTTTATTCAGGTTTTTATTACCCAGTAAAAGTAAATCGCCATAAAAAGTTTTAGAATCTAATTTATTGTTATAAACCTTTCCGTTAGTACCGCTAATTACTGAAGATGTGGTTGCATATACATCTCTTTCAGCTTCTGAATAATAATAGTTATAGTTACCTCTTGTTTGTACACTTAACCAATTGTTAATAGCATAGTTTAAGGATACAGCAGCATAGGCATTTTTATTGTTGGTTGTGATTGGATTACGGTTCAAAATCCAGTAAGGATTTTGCTGTTCATCAGAACCTGTAAACTTCTTGTCTAAATTAAGATTCCACCAATTTTGCGCATTCAAATATCTTGATGGCGATGCATATTCATAGTTATTTTTGTAATTATCAAAATCCAATCCGCGTGGAAAAAGGTATAATCCCGTTAATGGATTAAAATAAGTGCCTGGATTAGAACGGTTGAGCACTTTTTGCAAAGAGCCCATAAAATTTGCATCAAGTGTTAATTTATCATTAAAAAACTTACTAGAATTTCTAAAATTAATGGTATTCTGATCAAACTTACTCGTTGGAACTATACCTTTATTTGCAGTATTTGAATAAGAGAAAAAATTATTCGAACGTTCATTTCCAGAAGTAAAATTTACGCTGTTAACCCAGGTTGCTCCTGTCTGGAAAAAATCATCTACATAATCAGGTGATGTTCCTTTTGCTCCCCAGCTTTCACGGCTTCCTGCGGTTGCATCAATAGCTCCTGAAGCTGGTGTTGGTGCTGTAGTTTGCAAATAGCTGTATTGTAATTCAGGAAGTACTGAAGCCCTGTCGAAAGTTACACTACTTGAAAAATCAAATTTACTTACTCCATTTTTTCCTTTCCGTGTTGTAATTAAAATTACACCATTACTACCGGCACTACCATATAATGCAGAAGCAGAAGCGCCTTTTAAAAAGTTCACGCTTTCGATATCTTCAGGGTTCATGGTACTTAAAATATCCCCGTTATCTGGCATTGAACTATAAATATCTACGTTTGGACCTCCTGTGGGATTCAAAATAGGCATCCCATCAATTACAAATAAAGGTTGACTGTTGCGTGTAGATTTATCTCCACGCAGCGTTATCCTGGCCGAACCACCGGCACCGCCCGAGGTACGGTTGATTTGCACACCTGCTACTTTACCGTTTAAACTGTTAATTAAATTTGGTGTTTTAACATTGTTTATATCCTCACTTTTAATGGTTTGGGTAGCATAAGTCAAAGTTCTGGCTTGTCTGGTTATGCCCAGAGCCGTTACCACAACCGTTTCCAGATCGTTAGAATCATCTGTTAGCGTTACATTAATAACACTTTGTGTACCAACCGTAATTTCCTTTCTCTGGTAACCAATAGATGAAAATACCAATACATCACCGGCTTTGGCTTGTATGGTGTACTGCCCTGAAGCATTTGTTTGTGTACTCAGCTGAGCACCTTTAACGCTCACGGTTACCCCCGGCACGGTTGTGCCCGTTGCATCTTTTACGGTTCCTTTTACCGGATCCTGATAAAAAGCACTAAAAGATGCTGATGGTTTTAGGTTATTGACAATTTCAGCCGCATATAAACTTGTGGATGCATAAAGCAATAAACATGTTAATTGTAATGATTTTTTCATACTCATTAAGAATAAACTTTGGTTATTATTTGGTTAATTGCAGCACAACCAAAAGGCTCGGCTGTGCAGTTATTAGTAGAGAGCATTATTTTAAATGAATTGCCTACAAGAAAATCGTTTTATGTAAATTATTTTTTAGATGTTTACGGAACGACCTGCTGTTGGTTTATTTTCCCAGCAGCTTGCTGCCCCTGCAATGGCGGCATGCTCATTTAATGTTGATATCAGTACCGGAATTTCTATGTTAAATGTCTTTAATTGCTTAATCACCCATGGAAGAAAATTTTCAGAGGCATTAGCGATATTTCCTCCAATAACAATGGCATCAGCCTTAACTTCTTGCTGAAATACTTTCAAAAAGGCAGCGAGATTATTGGCAAACTCCATAAATATTTCCCTTACCGTTGGACTATAATTATACAATCCAGTCATCACCTTCACATTTAATATGTTAAGTCCGGATATTTCATAATAACGTTTCAAAAACCACCGGGTAGAGAGGTAATCCTCTGCAATGCCATCCAAAAATGGGGAGCACCAAAGATTCGCATCCTTCGCTTCCTTATTTTTTAAAACCGCAGAACCTAAACCTGTACCCAGTGTAATGCCGATTACATTTTCATACCCTTTTGCGGCCCCCGCAAATACTTCGCCGGCTAAAAAGCAAGAGGCATCGTTTTTCATCAAAATATCATCAGGTAAAATATTAAGTGCCCCGGCCAGCATATTTTTAACATTTAAGCCATAAAAGGCTTCATATTTATCATTGCCTGCGATGTAAGAAATGCCCTGATCGTAATCAAAAGGCCCAGGCATGGCAATTCCGAATTTTTCTACTTTTAAACCTGTCTTTTGACAAGCAAGATTTATAGTATTGGTCCAGCTTTGGATAATTTGCTCCGGCTTACCGTGAGAATCTATCCATGTTCGGGTGTATGAATTTCCAAGAAGTGACCTGTCTTCCATATTTAATACGGCCGCGGTAATGTGCGATCCGCCAATGTCTACGCCTAGTACATGTTTATTTGTCATCATTTTTATTGGTTATAGCTTGATCGATTAAGAAACTGAACAGAATAGGTAAATCCTTTTATGTAAAAAGATTTAAAAAACAGAAAAGTATCCTGCAGGTGTTTGCTCATATAGTAAATGGTTTATATTGGTTAGGCTGGTATAAATTATAACCGGAGTTAAAACCAGAGTGCCGTTATTAACAAGAATCTGTTTTTTAAAAAAAATGCCTACAGGCAAATACATTTTTTGAAAATTATTTTTATTTATTACCTTACATTGATCAAATAAATCTGACCGAAATTGAAAGCAGCCAAGCCGGATCTTCTTGTTTTATGGACAAATGTTTGCCTCGGGGATGATGTAAAATCCTTCGAAGCTTTATATCGTTATCTGTATACGGGTTTGCTTAAATTATCGGTCTACTACGTTAACAGCAGAGAAATTGCAGAAGATATTGTTGCAGAGGTTTTTGTGAAGTGCTGGGAAAACAGAAAGGTTAGCACTCATATTTTAAATCCCGAAAGTTACTTTTTCGTTGCCATTAGAAATCAATCCTTAAAACATCTAAAAAAAAATTCGGGTGTTACGTTTATCGATTTAGGAGATACCGGAGTGCATGATCCGGTTAATTATTTTAATCCGGAAAGTATTTTAGAACAAAAGGAACTGCATAAAAAATTAGATGATGCCATAGAGACTTTACCATCTCAGGCTAAAATTATTTTTCGGTTGATTAAAGAAAACGGAATGAAGTATAAAGAGGTTGCGGAAGTTTTGGAAATTAGTCCGAGAACTGTGCAAACCCAATTATTCAGGGCCATTGCCAAACTCAGGTTAATTTTAAGGCCGAGCCAGCAAAATAATGCCGGAGAAGAAATTGCAGAAAGGCTTATAAGTTTGATTATTATACTGGGCATGATATCTTTTTTTAATATTTTGTAGGCAATTTTGGAGCAAACAGGTACTATATAGTATAAACAGGGTAAAAGATAAATGACAGATCAAAGATTTACAGAATTGCTTGGCAAACAACTGACTGGTGAAATTTCGCCGGAAGAATCTAATGAGCTGGAATTATTATTGAGCAGCGACGAAAGCTATCGCCAGGAATATAAATCACTAAATGCCTATTTTGATGAAAAAGAAGGCCCGGATGAGCATATTGATGAAGTTTTTAACCGGATAAAATCCAGAATTGCAATACCCGAACAAGTTGATGAGGAAGTAATTATTAAACCAACCCAGTCAAAACATCATTTTAAAATCTGGTTTCAGATTGCCGCTGTTCTTATTCTTTTTGTAAGTGGCGTTGTGCTTTATAAGAGTTATTTTAATAATGACCGGATTAACTGGCAATCTATTAATGTACCTGCTTCAGAAAAGAAAAATCTTACTCTGGCCGATGGTACAACAGTCACTCTAAATTCAGCCAGTCAGCTTAAGTACCCGGCAAATTTTAAGGGCGATACAAGAGAAGTCTATTTAGCTGGTGAAGCTTATTTTGATGTTAAAAAAGATGCTGAACGTCCTTTTATCATTCATACGGATAAAATACAGGTTAAAGTTTTGGGTACTGCTTTTGATGTTAAAGCCTATCCAAATGATGATTTTACTGAAACTACGCTCATCAGAGGACGGGTTGAAATCAGACTAAAAGATAATACCGCTACGCCATTTATTCTTAATCCGGGTGAAAAATTCGTACTGACCAATCACGACCATAAAGCCAGTTTGAGTAAGTTAACATATTTTTTTGCCGGTGATGTAAATTCAATTATAGAAACATCATGGACCAAACACGAACTGATGTTTAAAAACAATGATTTCGCCTCTATTTCCAGACTTTTTGAAAGATGGTATGATGTTAAAATTGTATTTAAGAACGAAGCATTAAAATCGTTTAAATTTACTGGTAAATTTAAGGGAGAAAGCATTATCGATGCCTTGAAAGCGTTAAAAATGATTGAGCATTTTAATTTTAACGTACAGGGTAAAATTGTTTATCTTTATAATTAAGCAACTCTAACCCAGGTTATGCGCACTCCCTTTTATGAAGCTTGCACAGAAATTACTATTTATAACATTTCTCTTAATTTCAGTAAATAGCTATTCGCAAACAAAAGTTACGCTTGACTTTAAATCTGCAGATTTCGAAAACGTAATTGAAGCCATCCAAAATCAAACGATTTATCATTTCGTTTTTAGCCAATCAAAAATTCCTCAAAAAAAGGTGACCATCCGTGTAAATGATCTTGAGGTTATTCAGGTACTTAATCGAATTTTAAAAAACACAGATTATGAATATGCTTTGCTCCCTAATGCGCTGATTGTAATTAAACCTGTTGCTGCAAACACAAACCAGCCGGATAGCGTAAAGATGTTGAACGAAGTGGTGGTTACTGCTTTAGGCATAGAAAAGGACAACAGAAAAATTGGCTATGCGGTAACTTCAATCAAGGGTAGTTCAATAAGCAGGGCCAGAGAATCCAATATGATTATGGCCCTGCAGGGAAGAGTAGCCGGCTTAAACATTAGCGGCGTTAGCGGAGGTCCCTCCTCCTCTGCCCGGATATTACTCCGTGGCGTAGCCAGCATGTCTGCAGCATCTCCCTTATTTGTGGTTAATGGTGTCCCCATAGATAATAGCCTTCGCGGAAGTGCCAACGAATATGGAGGGGCAGATTATGGTGATGGAATCAGTAACATTAATCCGGATGACATAGAAACCATAACCATTCTTAAAGGCTCTGCGGCATCGGCCCTGTATGGAGCCAGAGCAGCAAATGGTGTTATTCTCATCAACTTAAAAAGTGGTAAAGATAATGCCGGCCCAACCATCGAATATAACACCAATCTTTCTTTAGAAAGCCCGGTGAACCATACGGATTTCCAATATATTTATGGCCAGGGTTCGCAAAACAAACGACCGGTTAATGTTTATAACGCCGCCTCAACCGGAATTTTAAGCTGGGGAGAAAAAATGGATGGTGCACTTAGTCCACAAATTGATGGTTCATCCAAACCTTATTTACCCGCCAAAAACAATATTGCAAATTTTTACAGAACTGCTCCGGCTTTTACCAATACCCTATCTTTGGTTGGTGGCACACATCAAAATATTTATCGTGTTTCCGCTTCCAATCTGGATTATAATTCCATTTTAAAAAACGGGCATCTCAATAGAAAAACTTTCAATATATATGGCTCTTTTGATTTAACAAAAAAACTAACCTTAAGCTTTAATGCCAATTTTATTTACGAAAACAATAAAAACAAGAGCTATTTAAGTGATGGTCCGCTTAATGCAAATTATGGTATTGCCGCTTTAGCAACCAGTTTAGATCAGGCACTTTTAGCACCGGGATATGACGAGGTAACCGGAAATGAAACCCGCTGGAACGCAGACGAATATAAAACGAACCCATATTTCCTGATGAACAAGCAAACTGATTTTGCTAAACGAAACCGCTACATTTCTTCGGCATCAGTAAAATATAAATTTAATAACTGGGCTTCTGTTCAAGGTAGATTTGGTTACGACATTAGTAACGACCATATATTAAGTGTTTTACCAACAGGAACTGCTTTTTCAGTGAGCCGGCAAGGGGGATTAAATGCATTTGATAAATTAAAAACTTCAGAACTAAATACAGATTTCCTTCTTTCTATTAAAAGAGATCTGACTAAGGATTTAAACCTTGATATTTCCTTAGGTGCAAATTATACGGAAAGAAATGGCAATACCAGAAAAATAAAGGGATCACAATTCGTTATTCCTTACCTCTACACGCCAGAAAATTTAATTACCAGAACGAATACCAACACCACCTCAAAAATAGTGACTGAATCTGCCTATTATACTGCCGATTTAGCCTTCAAAAGATTCCTTAATTTATCTTTAACCGGAAGATACGATATCTATTCTACACTCCCCTCCAATAACAGAGGCATATTTGTACCGGGTATTTCAGGAAGTTTTGTTTTTTCTGATCTCCTTTCCATTAAAAACTTAAGCTTTGGAAAGTTAAGACTGGATTATGCAAAAACCAGTGGCGAGCCCATTGTGCCTTACACTACACAGATCTATTATTCATCTGATAATCAGGTTAACGGAGTGCCTGTGGGTAGTTTTTCGAAAGATTTACCAAATTACAATTTAAAACCCTTTACGTTAAGTGAATTTGAAGCTGGTTTAAATTTGAAATTTTTTGGCAGCAGACTTGATATTGACTTTACTTATTTCTACCGGGTAACCCATAATGAAATTATTAATGCCAAGCAATCTATAACAACTGGCTTTACTTCTGCTTATGTTAATTTAGGTAAAACAAAAAACACCGGAACTGAACTTGCCATAGAATATATTCCAATTTTACGCAAGAATAAAAAATGGCAGCTTAACTTTAATCTTACTCAGGTAAAAAACAAATTATTATCGATTGATGGCAGCAGCAATTATACTTTAACAGGTGCCTACCGTCCTTTAAATGCCAATACTGCCTTAGTTGTAGGAAAACCAATTACACAAATTATGGCCTATGATTATCAGCGTGATGATGCCGGCAATGTTATAATTGGGTCTGATGGCATACCTAAACGGGGTGATTTTATCCCGATGGGAAGCACCATTCCTTCATTATATGGTGGCTTAAATAATAGTTTTACCCTTAAACAGTTTAATATCTCTTTTTTAATTGATTTTAGGTTTGGAAATAAAATTTTATCTGCAACTGAAGACTATTCTTATGTAAACGGATTAAATCAGGCCACCATACCCGGCAGAGAAAGCGGAATTATTGCCAACGGTGTTTACGAAAATGGAAACCGGAATACAACGGTTGTAGCCGCCTATAATTATTATCCTGAGCTGGCCAGCAATATTTCTGCATTGTCGGTACTAAATGGAAGTTTTATCAAATTAAGACAGGCAACTCTTGGTTATGCTTTTAAAGAAAGTTTTTTAAAGAAAACACCTTTTAGAAACATTAGTATTGATTTGGTTGGCAGAAATTTATTTACATTGTTAAAATATACAAAGAATATAGATCCGGAGTCTGAGTTTTCCCCTGTACTTGCATACGCAGGTATTGAGGGCGCATCTTTACCTGCCACACGAACCTTTGGTTTAAACGTTAATTTAAAATTTAAGTAATAGCACATCATGAAAAAAGCAATGATTTATATGGCTGGTTTCTTCTGTTTAATTTACTCAGGTTGTTCTAAAGAAAAGTTGGATGAAATAAATACCGATCCGACTAAGGTAACCGAAAAAAATTATGACCCTAATGATTTGCTTTCATCAGCACAGTTAAAATATGTCAATATTGGCTATCATCAGCTGCTTTACCAAAGCACTATGATGCAATTGTTTGCTTCTACCTATTATTACTATAACAATGGCGACAAGTATATTAATGTGGCCAGTTTTACCGATTATCAGGGAAGAATTTTTAATGAAGGCTATGCGCAGGCTTCTACCATTAGAGAAATGCAAAGATTGGCAAGTTTAAAAAACCAGCAGGCCAACTCTAACCTGATCAATATCGGCGACATCATGTTTGTATTAATTTTACAAAGAATAACCGATACTTATGGTGATGTACCTTATTTGCAAGCTGCAAAAGCAATGCAGGGCATTAAATACCCCGTTTACGATAAGCAGGAAGATATTTATGATACCATGCTGCATGATCTTGAAAATGCAATTAACAACCTTGATCCTCAAAAACCTAAACCTACCGCAGATTTATTTTACAAAGGGGATATTGATAAATGGAAAAAATTCGGTTACTCTTTAATGCTTCGGGTTGCCATGAGGCTAACCAAAGTTAACCCGGAAAAAGCCAGAGAATGGGCAGAAAAAACGGTCGGTAAAACTTTCTCCGGAGTTGATGACAATGCTATTTTAATTACAGATATGCTATCTTTTAACAGTCAGAATGGAATCTCTCTTGCCTTAAGAACTTTTTCAGATTATCTGGAAGTTCGATGGAGTAAAACTTTAATAGACCAGTTAAAAAGCACCAATGATCCCAGACTGGGTGTAATTGGAGAAGTTCCGCTGGATGGTTTAGCTCAAAATTCAAATCAAAATTTAAAAGGCAATAATGATCCTGCAGTTCAGATAGGAATGCCAAATGGATTTGATTTGCAGGAAGGCACTACTGATATTCGCAATTCGCCAGGCTACCCCGGCGGCACCGGAACGGGTACGGATTTTGCCCCTTTAGGAAAATATTCAAGACCGAGAACATCGGTTTACCTGAAACTGGGCGGTCCTATTTTTGTAATGACTTACGCAGAAACCGAATTTCTGCTCGCCGAAGCTAAGGTTAGAGGCTGGAATGTAACTGGTACGGCCAAACTTCATTATAACAATGGTTTAACAGCTTCCTTGCGATCCATGAGTCAGTTGGATCCGTTGGCAGAAATAAACCCCACAGTAATCAGCAATTATGTTGCTCAAAATCCCCTGGATGAAAGCAGTATTCAAAATTCTTTTAAAGCCATTAATACACAATACTGGATTACGACCGGAACAAACTTCAATTTTATCGAAGCCTGGTTAAACTGGAAACGCAGTGGTTATCCAGAACTTGTACCTGTTAATTATACCGGCAATGTAACTAACGCTACTATTCCGAGAAGAATGATTTATCTATCTACCGAAATACTGAATAATACCAATAATTACAAAGCTGCGGTAAGCCGCCTGGCAGGAGGCGACGTGTTAACCTCAAGGGTTTGGTGGGATAAATAACCGAATTATTTTTAAGGAATTTAATCGTTGCAACAATGTAACTTTATTGATAAGTTTTCTTTAAAATTCATATCTTGCAACACCAAATAAATAACTCCATTAGTGATTTTAAATTAATAAGAGCAATTACATTTGCCGGAAACGCCAGTTTGTAATTTCATCTGTAGCCTAATTGTTGTTGTTTTCGTTTTACCGACAACAATTGTTTTCAGACGCTTCTAAAAGAATTTATTTTAGCAAATTCTAATACCTCTTTTGCGTTTTTATTTGGGAACCCTATTGTGCCAGATGATGAAGAATAATTTAGATTGCCATTTGACTGCTTATAAATGAAAAAATTAGTTTCAATAGTTATTCCCGCTTACAACGAAGCTGATAATATTTTTGTAATTATAGAAAGTATCAAAAACGTATTTTCAAACCTTAATTACGATCACGAGATTATTCTTGTTGATGATGGAAGTGCAGATCAAACACTCGAAAAAATTAAAGAATATGCTGAAACATCGGCTAATGTCTTTTTTCTTGAATTTTCTAAAAATTTTGGTCACCAATTAGCAGTAAAAGCTGGTATGGATCATGCTTTTGGCGATTGCGTAATCTCTATGGATTGCGATATGCAACATCCACCGGATTTAATTCCTGAAATGCTAAAGAAATGGGAAGAAGGAAATGAAGTGGTTTACACCATCCGCGAAGACGATAAATCCTTATCCAAAAGCAAGAGAAGTTCATCCAGTTTGTTTTATAAAGTATTAAACAATTTATCAGATATTGAACTGGAACCAGGCTCTGCAGATTTTCGCCTTCTGGATCAGAAAGTTGTAAATGTTTTTAGAAATTTTCATGAAAATGAGCCTTTTTTAAGAGGCCTTGTCAAATGGCTCGGTTTTAAGCAATATGCACTAAAATATAATCCTGCTGCCCGCTTTGCAGGAAAAAGTAAGTATACCGTTAAAAAAATGATCAGGCTTGCGTTGCATGGTGTAACTTCATTTAGCATAAAACCACTTTATACTGCAGTTTATTTAGGTTTTATCCTTTCCTTAGCTTCCGTTTTATACATTCCTTATGTACTTTACTCTTTTATAAATAATGTTGAAGTATCGGGTTGGGCCTCCGTAATTATGACTATTGTTTTCTTTGGAGGACTACAATTAATTATTTTAGGCATTATTGGTATATACGTTGGTAAGATGTTTATGCAAACTAAAAATCGTCCGAATTATATTATCCGCTCAACAAACATTCAAAATAAATAAATGATTCTTTTAAGTTTTGATATTGAAGAGTTTGATATGCCATTTGAATACGGCAAGGATATCTCTTTTGAAGATCAGATTGCCATTTCAAGAGCTGGTACTATTTCTATTTTAGATTTGCTGGACAAACATAACGTTAAAGCAACCTTTTTCTGCACAGTAACTTTTGCTGAAAACATTCCCGATTTAATTGAAAGGATTATCTCAAGTGGCCACGAACTGGCATCACATGGTTATTATCACTCTGATTTTAAACCTGAACATCTTTTACAATCCAAATTGAAATTAGAAGAATTATCTGGTAAAGCAATAACCGGTTATCGCATGGCGAGAATGATGCCGGTGGATGAGCATGAAATTTTCAAAGCGGGCTATACCTACAATACTTCCATTAACCCAACTTATTTACCGGGCCGGTACAATAATTTCAACATTTCCAGAACGTATTTCAGAAAGGAAAATGTACTGCAAATTCCGGCTTCAGTAAGTCCGCTTATCCGGTTTCCGCTATTTTGGTTATCCTTTCATAATCTTCCGCTTGGGATTTATAAATTCCTATCCAGCTGGACTTATAAAAAAGATAAGTACCTCAATATTTATTTTCATCCCTGGGAATTTACAGATTTAAGCGATTTTAACCGTTTTGGGTTTCCTGGTTACGTTAGAAAAAACACCGGATCAAAAATGACCGCAAGAATGGATGCATTAATCTTCTGGATGAAGTCAAAAAAATATAGTTTTGGAACGTTTCAACATTTCATTGAGCGTAATCACTTATAATATTCTATTGTTTCAATACGGCTAATCTATAAGAGATGTTATTTCTTATACGTTTCGGCAAGTTTTAATGCATTATAAGTATTAACAATGCCTCCGCTTACACAGATCTCAGAAAAAAATACGCGAACATTCTCGCCTTTTTCATTTTTGTATTTTATCTTATGATTTACTTTCGAAACCGACTTCATAATAATATCCTTAACCTGCACAGGAGTAAAATCGGGATGATAGCTTAAAATTAAAGCTGCAAGACCGGCAACCACCGGCGATGCCATACTCGTACCGTCCAAATCTTCATATTTAGAGTCAGGAATGGTTGAATTTATTAAAAATCCAGGCGCAAATACATCAACGGTATACTTGCCATAGTTTGAAAAATCAGCCTTTAAATTGTCGTCATCTTTATAAGCACTTGCCCCTACCTCAATCCAGTTTTTAGCATGTGGAAGGTTAAATTTAGCCGAATCTAAAGCTAACGGCTTTTCAATAACTCTTCCATCCAGTGGGGGGCGCATCCCCATACCATTTTGCGCTATATTTTTTGGTGGCACAAAGTCAGGTCTGGCTTTTACTTTATGGGCTATTTTGTAGTCTTCAGCTTCTTTACTGTCGAAATATTTATTTGGATAATTCTCATCAACATCATTATTTTGGTTATCATTACCAGCTGCATGCACCAATAAAACGCCTTTAGTTTCTGCATATTTAATCGCTTCATCAACCGCTTTCTTATCCCATTTATAACCTTTCCCAAAACTCATATTAATTACCTTTGCACCATTATCTACCGCATATCTAATCCCATTAGCCACATCCTTATCCCTTTCATCGCCCGTTGGCACTACCCTTATCGCCATAATACTTACATAATCAGCCACACCTATAATTCCCACGTTATTTACCCTGTTAGCGCCAATAATGCCCGATACGTGTGTACCATGCACCGCATCCGGTCCTTTTACATCATTGTTACCATAATCTCTTTGATTTGCATTTGAATAATCATCACCAACCAGTTCCGCTCTTTTATCATATTTAGGATTAAGGTTATATTTAAGCATTGCATCGTATTGCTCGTAACCATCCTTAATATTTTTATAAAACTTCTCGAAACTTCCATCTTCCTTTGCTCCCTTTCTAATAATCGTCTTCACCTGCTCTTCTGTTTCATCATCTGCTTTATACCTGTCAATGTCTTCTAAAGAAGGTATTTTTTTATTATTAATTTTTGCAACAGAATCTAAAACCTTATTAATGGCAATAAGAACCGAAAATGTATTACTTGCATCCTCATATTTTTTACCAAAATCGCCAACCATCTTTTTATATAGTCTAAATTCCTCTTTCTGCGTGCTGTCCAAAGGAGTAAGGTTAGTAGTGGATTGATATTTTGGAGTATAAATTCTTAATAAACGTACCAGTTCAAGGTTGTCAAACTGTAAATTACCTTTTTTGGAACCTATAAAATTCCAGCCGTGTACATCATCAACATAACCATTCCCATCATCATCTATGCCATTACCCGGAATTTCTTTCGTATTTGTCCACAAAACGTCTTTTAAATCCTCATGATTAATGTCTACTCCTCCGTCAATTACAGCCACAATAATTTTTTCTTTTGGTTTTTTATCTTTTAAAACCTCACGGTAAGCCTTTTCCGTACTAATGCCGAAAAAACCACTTTCCAATAAATCAAGATTATGCCAGTTTGCAGGCAGCTGTACTTTTTTACTCTGAGCGAAGGATAATGTTTGTAAGCAAAGGAAAAAGATGAAAAACATCAATTTCTTTAAGTTAGAATTCATCATAACGATTTACGTAATACTGCAATTATACGGTTTTATTGCATCCTGAGGGAAAGATTTATGATTTTTTAACGTATTAAAAAGCATTTTTCATTGGAGATTAAGAAACGATTGCCGGTGTTTTATCGGTACCAGTCGCCCTGCCCTTTATTACAATCTTTTTGGAGCATGGGTTTTTAAAGGTAATTTGCTCTTCACCAAAAAGGATTTCCATGCCGGTCAGGTTTAACTGACCAAAGGCTGTGCTTTATAGGAATAATGCACAAATCATTTCAATTGATGGGTTTTAGCTTGAATGGTTATAAACCAAGAAAACCCTGCAGATTGAACTACAGGGTTTCTTTTAATCTGCTGTTAGCAGTTTAAGATTTGGCACCGACCTACTCTCCCACGTGTTACCGCAGTACCATCAGCTCTGGTGGGCTTAACTTCTCTGTTCGGAATGGGAAGAGGTGGACACCACCGATATAGGCACCTAAATGTTTTTATATCGATTTCAATATTTCAATTCACTATGGGCAAGGCAATAATCAACAGCTATTGATTTAACTATACCCTTGTATATAACCAAGAAAACCCTGCAACTGATAGTTACAGGGTTTCTTATTAATCTGCTGTTAGCAGTTTAAGATTTGGCACCGACCTACTCTCCCACGTGTTACCGCAGTACCATCGGCTCTGGTGGGCT
>NZ_JAPWGM010000005.1 GCF_027213715.1 Pedobacter punctiformis | reverse complement strand
TTTCAATCTTTTTTATTCCCTCCTGCAACATCCGCTGCTTTAGGATTCCATTCGTTTCCGTTTGGGATTGCAAAGGTAGAAAAACTTTTTTAATCCGCAAGAAAAATAAATTCTTTTTTTCCCTCCCGGATTAAACCTTAAGCCAGGCAAAACCCAACTTAAAACCCCATTTCTCCCATTCCTTCAATTGCCGTTTCCTTAATCTCCCTAATCCCTTCCCTTACGGCGTCCTAGTCCTTCCGAACCGGGTTGCAAAAGTAGAAAAATTATCCGCACTAACAAAACATAAAACCCTTTTATCCCGCCAAAATCCCTTAACTTAATGGATATCAATAAGAAAAAATAGAAGATTTGAACCTCAGGAGCTAAAAAATCGGGAAAAGGAAAGGTTTATTGGGAGTTTTGGAGCACAACCCCTGGATAAATAAACCCGGCCCTAATGGAAAACCCGAAGGTAAGGCACGAACCGAGGCTTTGAAATGAAGGGCGGGACCAAACCCCAATACCTCAAATACGCCTGATTTCCTAAAAAAGAAATTTTAATACTGTCCTGTTGTTAATAAAACAAGTGTACAGGCTTCAACCGGTTCGATATTATGCTGATCCAAAAGTTTTTCTAATTCCAGATTTTCTGTACCGGGATTAAAAATTACACGCTTCGGTTTGGTTTCCAATATATAATCATGGTACTGTGCTTGTAAATCGGGACCAATATATAAGGTTATGGTATCAATGTCCTGATGAATTTGTTCAGGCTTTTCAATTTCAACTCCGGCAACCTCTCCTTTTTTTATACCAACATTTACAAAATCGTGGTTAAAACGCTTTAACATATGTGCGGCTTTGTAAGCATATCTGCTCGGATCTGGCGATGCGCCTATAATTAATGTCTTTTTCATGAATTTTTCTTATTCTGGAACATAAATTCCTCCTTTACAAATAAAGGCATTTGGTACAAAATGGTTTTAAGAGAATTGTCATTTATTTCAGTTTCTGATTTGCAGCTAAACATTCTCATGTTTTTTATCGCCACAGGCAACCTCAAAATGAATAATGCCGTAATAGGGTTAAATCAAAGACAAAACCCATGAAAAAAAGCTTAATTACCCTAACCATACTTATGCTCATCATTTTTTTTCTGTACAGTTGCTCTAAAAAGCAGGCTGAAGAGATTAAAACCGAGCCCGAAACTCCGGTTGTTCCGCCAACAGGTGGTACGGTTACTGTAGATAATGTAACCTTTACCAATTACATCCAGGCCCTGGTTCAAACAAAATGTGCAAGCTGCCATACGGCTGGCGGCAGCGGAGCACCAAGCTGGACCTATTCAAATTATGCGTCGGTTACTGCAAACTCAGCAAAAATTAACAATGCCGTTTTGGTTACGGGCGTTATGCCAATGAACGGATCGTTAAGTACAAGCGAAAAACAACTTTTAAAAGCGTGGCTGGATAAAGGAATGCCTCAATAGTATTTATCAGTATTAAAAGCAAACCGACCAATGAAAAAACTATTACTTATGGCAATTGTGCTGATCGGCACAAATTGCTTTGCACAAAAACCGCTTATCAGTAAAAACACTAATATTTCTTTTTTTTCGAGCACGCCTGTTGAAGACATACAAGGGATTAACAATACGGCAATATCGGCAATTGATGTAAATACGGGAGAGGTACTTTTTAAGGCAAACAATACGGCTTTTCAGTTTAAAAAGAAGTTGATGCAGGAGCATTTTAACGAAAATTATATGGAAAGTGAGCAATATCCTGTTTCTTCTTTCAACGGAAAAATTATGGATAAGCCTGATTTTAACAAAGATGGAACTTATACTGTAACTGTTAGCGGAACATTAAACGTACACGGGGTTTCAAAAATCTATACCACAAAAGCTACGCTGATTATTAAAGACAAAATAGTTAAAGCGAGCGCGGCATTTAAAGTTAAAACAGCTGATCATAAAATTAAAATCCCTTCGCTGGTAATTACGCACATTGCTGAAGTAATGGATATAAAGGTGAATGCAACTTATCAAATCAATTAAAATGAAAAGAATATACAGCATTATATTATTGTCAACCGGATTTAGCAGCTTCTCTTTTGCGCAAAGCGATCTGGAGAAAGTGTTGGGTAATCCTGTGGCACCGGACCAGAAAGTTTCGGCCACTTTTAAAGCAATCAAACTAATCAACGGGCATTCTAATGAGACCATTTTTAAACATGAACTTAATTTTAGTGTAGACCACAGGTTTGGCGATATTGCCGGAAAAAATGGAGGCATAAAGAATTTTTTCGGCCTGGATCAATCTACCGATATCCGCATAGGCTTTGATTATGGATTATCGGATAAATTATCTGTGGGAATAGCCAGGGCTAAAGGAGCCACTGCCGCAACACAACTTTATGAGGGCAACCTGAAATACCGTTTAATGGAGCAAACTATAAACGATCGGGTTCCGGTAGCCATAACATTATTTGGAAGTGCCACCGCTTCAGCGGTTAAGGCATCTGATGATCTGACTTCTGCCACCGCCTACAAATCTTTTCAGGATCGTTTAACCTATGTGGTTCAGGGTATTATAGCCAGAAAATTTAACAGCAATTTTTCTTTTGCTATTACACCAACTTATATCCACCGGAATTTTACAGCCTTTAACGATCAGAATGATTTATTCGCATTAGGCATTGGCGGGCGCATAAAGTTTAGCAAGCGCATGGCTTTTGTGGCCGATTACTTTTTACCTTTCCGTAATGCGGATAAAAAGAAGTACCTGGAGCAGATTAATGACCAAAAATTTTATAATCCGCTTGGAATTGGTTTAGAAATTGAAACTGGCGGACATGTTTTCCACCTCAATTTTACCAATGCTACGGCAATACAAGAATCTCAGTTTATTACAGATACGCATTCTTCCTGGTTAAAAAACCAATACCGGTGGGGATTTAGTATTGCAAGACGATTTTCGATGGTAAAAAAAGAGAAGGCAAAAAATTAATGCTTTGGAGGGGAAGTTAAAATTTCCCCTTTAATTAAACTTGGTTAAAAGGGCAATTTGTCCGGCATGATAAGCATGATGCTGAACCAGGCCATTAAGCAGTTCTACCTTATCCATTCCTTTGCCCAACGCTGCACTACTTTCTGATTTTACCCATTCGTGCCAATCCTGACCTTTTATAGAATCGCATACCCGGATAAGTTCCTCATTAGCAACCTTAAAATCAAAAATAATTTTCTCCCAGCCTTGAGCCGTCTTATTCTGTGGAGTTGGCCAATCACCCATAGCTGGTTCTGAAGCTATTTTATCCATTAGCCGGGCAGATACCTCCTCTGTCCAGCTGGTTAAATGCAAAGTAATTTCCGCTATAGAATGTCCATCTGTAATAAAATACTTAAACGCGTTTTCGGGTTTAACCTGATTCAATATCTGCATGATGTGATTGCCATGCCATGCATCACCATTGAATGCTTTTCTTAATTCGACCGTGATATTAAACATAAAGAAAAAACAACCGAGATATTAGAATGTTTTATTACGATGCCGATATTATTGCATTTGCACAGTTAATACCATCTATGGCAGCAGAAACAATACCACCTGCATAACCAGCACCTTCAGCACATGGATACAAGCCCGAAACCTGCGGATGCTGAAAATTTTCTTTGTCTCTTGGAATCCGGACAGGTGATGAGGTACGGCTTTCTACACCAACCAAAATGGCTTCATTGGTATAATACCCTTTAATTTTATTTCCAAATAATGGAAGCGCAGCTTTTAAACTTTCAGAAACAAATTCTGGCAGAATATTATCAAGCATTACACTTTTTGTACCTGGCAGATAAGAATTTTTTGGTAAATCTATAGACAGCTTATTGTTTACAAAATCAATCATCCGTTGTGCGGGTGCAACTAAATTGCCTCCCCCAGCCTCAAAAGCCAGTTTTTCTATTTCCGATTGAAAGTTTAACATCCTTAGCGGATCATAACCTTGTACATCATTTAAGGTAACTTGCACCACAGTACCCGAGTTGGCGTATGGATTATTTCTTTTGGATGGCGACCAGCCATTAACTACAATTTCATTTTCTCCGGTTGCACAAGGCGCAATAATTCCACCCGGGCACATACAAAAAGAAAACACGCCCCGTGCACCAACCTGCTCAACCAGACTGTAGTAAGCTGGTGGTAAAAATTCTGAACGGGTATCGCAATGGTATTGAGCAGAATCTATAATGGCTTGTGGATGTTCAATACGAACGCCCAACGCAAAGGGTTTTGCCTCAATCAGAATATTTTTGCGGTTCAGCAATTCATATACGTCTCTGGCTGAATGGCCGGTTGCCAAAATAATATGATCGGCAAGTAATTTATCTTCAAAATTTATTTCGATGCCTTTAACTTTCCCAAATTCAACCAAAATATCAGTCATTTGGCTATCAAACATTACTTCACCACCCGCATTCAGGATTGTATCTTTTATTGAAGTAATAATATGGGGCAATTTATTTGTACCAATGTGCGGACGGGCATCTACCAAAATATCCTGCTCGGCACCGTGGCTTACAAAAACCTGTAATACTTTATTAATATCTCCGCGTTTGTTAGACCGGGTATATAATTTACCATCAGAATATGTTCCGGCTCCGCCTTCTCCATAACAATAATTAGATTCGGTATTAACTAAACCTTGTTTATTAATGGTGGCCAAATCCCGTCTGCGTTGTTTTACATCTTTACCGCGTTCGATAATGATCGGTTTTAAACCATTTTCTATACACTGCAGTGCAGCAAATAAACCGGCTGGCCCTGCACCAACTATAATTACAGGCTTAGCATTACTGACATTTTGATAGTTTACCGAATAAACTTCAGGAATTCTTTCTTCATCAATAAAGGCCTTTACCTGAAGTCTGTAAATTACTTTTCTTGAACGGGCATCAATAGATCTTTTTAGTATTTCATGACTCCTAATGCGATCCAGGGGCACTTTTAAAGATTCAGCAAGTTTCTGATTGATGATTTCTGGTTGCTCAACCTGATGCGGGAGCAGCGTAATTTCGATTTCTTTTTGCATACAACTTGTCAGGTATTTATCCCGAAGTGTAACAAAGGTACATCAAAATTCTGAATACACTAATTACTAACCCCTTAGAAAAATTAATTACCTATTAATCAAT
This sequence comes from Pedobacter punctiformis, assembly GCF_027213715.1. Taxonomy (GTDB): domain Bacteria; phylum Bacteroidota; class Bacteroidia; order Sphingobacteriales; family Sphingobacteriaceae; genus Pedobacter; species Pedobacter punctiformis. The sequence continues at coordinate 375,297 of NZ_JAPWGM010000005.1, read as the reverse complement.
TAAAAAAGTATCAAAAGTTTATGATAGTTAAGCCATACCCCCTAAACCCTAACTGCTCAAACGTTTTATATAAGTACTGGTAAAGAAACTTACATCTATTTCTATTATACAATAAATAATAAACGTAAACAAGTGAAATTTAAGGCTGGTTTAAACAAATCAGGCATAAATAAAAAAGAGCAAGAAAAAAGAATCAGAAAAGCATATAATGCTATTCATGATCTACTAACAACTAAAATATATGACGGGAAAGATTTCAATGAAATAAATAAAAAGCAAGTAATGCCCTCTTTCAATCACGCGGCAGACGCATATTTAGAAAACCGTAAACTATTTCTCTCTGATAAATCTATCAGAAATTATGAACTAGGCATCAATTTCTTTAAAAAATATCTACAAGAAATAAATATGCCATATGTTTTATTAGATTGTATAGATGGAGAGTTATTGGAAAATTATATTGTTTACATGAAGGAGTATATATCACCCAGATTCAAAAAATCACTTTCAAAATTTACAATTAAAGAATATAAAGAAAGACTTGGCGCTATATTAGAATTCTGGTTTTCTAAAAAGCGTGTTTTGACTCATAATCCTATAAAATCAATTAGGATAGGCTATGAATTAATAAGAGAACAAAAAGACAACAGTACAGTATTTAGTGTAGAGCAATTACAAAGTATATTTGATTATGTTAAAAAGCACAGAAAACCGCCCTACTTAACCTTTTTACTCCTTATATACTATGCCCACCTAAGACCTATTGAAATTTGCAGACTAGAAATCAAGGATTTTGATTTAGAAAAAAGAATGATTTATTTAAAAGCAGCAAAAAGCAAAACTAGGATAGCAAGAAAGATTACCTTAGATGCTCCAATGCATAATCATTTACTCAGTATTGGAGTCGATTTTAAAAAACCTGAAATCCAAAATTATTATCTTTTTAGCAATCATGGTAATGGCAGGATTACTTATTTAGGTGAAATTATGTACAAACATAAAAGTATGTCATATAGCTTTAAAACGATGTTAACTGACCTTGGAATTAATACATCTTTTACTAAATATCACCTTAAGCATACGGCCAATGTACATGAATTAGTTTATGAGGGACTGTCTTTTACTGAAGTACAAATTAAGAATGGTCACACTTTAAGCAAAACAACAGAGGTTTACTTAAAGGATTTAAAGGAATTTTATTTGGAAAATCAGAAAGAGGAAAAAGAGAGAGTTTTAAAGTTCAACATTTAATCATTACACAAAATAAATTAGATTTTAATATAAAATAATAAGACTGTTCATTGTAACATAAAAATACAAATAATATTGTTTTATTTAGATTATGGAATTACCTTCGTGCAATCATCATCCCTAAAAATAATAACTAATTTTATTTAATAATTATTAAACTGATGAGAAAAATTAATGCACTCTCTTTACCTTTTAAGGCTATAGGGCTATATTTCATAGCCTTACTTTTAGTTATATCTGCTTGTAAAAAGGATAATCTAAGCAATGAGAAACTTTCTAGCAACGAGCTTTCAGTCTTAAAAGACTGGCAAAGCAAAAACTTTAATCAAAAAAGTCTACTGTTTTCAAGTATGACTCCAAATTGGAATCAGGTTTATGTAAATGAATTAAAAGATCAAACTGTTTATGAAATTGACTTAATTAGTTCTATTGATGCTTTTATAACCAATGATATTGTCAGTAAAAATGATAAGCAAAATCATCAGATAAAGAGTAAAATTAAATTATTGATTTTTAAGGATCATAAAAGCGGGCAAATAACTGACGGCTATTATATGGCCAGTGTTTCTAATGACCTATTACACTACAAAGAAGTAGATAATTTTACGGGTACAATTTACTTTTATAACAAAATTGGAAATTTCGTAAATGGGTGGGTTTATGATAGGGGTAAAATGATAGTACCAATTGTTCCGGGTACAGAAGCTGGGCATAGGGAGTCTGTTAACGCAGCATTGAAAGAAAAAATCAATATGAATGATTTTGGAAATGGAAGAATTCAGGTATCGGCGCAGCAATTTTGTTATACTGGTCAAACTCCAATTTATGGTGAATCATGTATACAGCCTGAAGGTTCACAAGCACCAGTCTGTTCAACATACATTAAAGGTTATAATTACACCAGATTTTGCGTAGATGTAGAGATACCAACAGATGGTGCCGGAGGGCTTATTCCCGACCCTAATAACCCACGTGGACAACAACCGGTTCCAGGTACATTACCAATTGCGCCGGATGATGGGAATCCGCCAAAAAATTACGGCACAGATCCGAATTGCTTAAATTGTGTAGTTCCAGTTAGTGTTTTTGAACAGCTTTTAGCTGATTCAAGAGCAGCAGGATTGACAGTATCTCCACCTAAACCGAACACTACTGTTACTCTTCCAGATGGATCAAAATATGTTGGTACTATAATTGAGATTAAAGATGCAAATGGTGATTTAGTCGTATCCTTTTTTACGCCTAATGTAAATGCAGGGCCCTTTACAGTAGGTTATCAATATAATATAGGAGGTAAGGGGCCAGATGGAACAGGTAATCCAAATAATTACACTCCAGTCTTTTATGGCCCAAGCGGGCAACCGATTATTTTTAATCCCGTTCCTCCATTGGGCGGTGGGGCAACACCAGTAACTTATACTTTTGATGCAAGCTATTATTATTCAGAAGCAGAAATGCTGGATATTATAAGTTCCATACAAGACCCAATAACAGGTAATGGAATTGAGCTTTATTTAATAGTTCAATATAAAGGCTCTAAATTATTTAACTTAGGCTCAAGAAGTACATCCAATACTATTGAGGTTGGAACTTATACTTTAATGCCCTTTTATAATAGTAGCGGTGGATTATCATTTTATACTGCATCAAGATTAGGAACAGGTGGAAATAAAAATGGTGTTGAATATCTTATCAAAGCAGATCAAGTAAATAATTTTAGAACAAATGTAGAATATTATACAAGTGCTGCCGATTTGGTGTATATGAATGGTACACCAACCAAAGGAATGATTCAATTAATGGCCGGAGATCGGGTAAGTGGCTTGCTCAATCTTTGGGGTGAGTCTATCAAATCCCCATCTTATTGGATTTATTTAGCAACTTTGTATGTTACAAATCCTACCAGTGCTTCTGTAAGGACTAATGCACTTCGATCTGTAGAAGCGGCGGTACAGCAAGATGTTGTTGTGTTAGGTCATTATCCCGAATATGTTGCTTTAGCAGAAGAACTTGCTGCGAAGAGGTTTGAAATACCATTAAATATTTGGAAAGAAATGTCTGATCCGGAACGTTGGATTGCAAATCAAAAGTTTTTAGATAGGGCGATTTCAAGGGGGAGTGATATAATATTGGCAACACCAATAAATAAGGTAAGACCTGGAAGTTATTTTGAAAAAGAATTAAATTATTTATTTAGTAAAGGTTATAGAGTTAGTTCTGATGGTCGTTGGTTAATCAAATAGAAAGTATGCAAAACAAAATATTATTAAAAGATCTTCTTATAGCAAACCACTTTGAACTAATTGAAGATATTAATTCAGGATCTTTTGGGGATTTCTACTGCACCTATTCTAATGGTGATGTTTTGATTAGAATGGTTAGAGACAGATCAAGCACTTCATTAGATATCGGTACAATAAAAGATAATAAGCTATGGTTTGATTTGGGCTTAATTAAAGCATTAATATATAAGGAAAATGATCTTAAAAAGGTCTTTGCGATTGAAGATTCTATTAATTTTTTAGAACAACATCTCCAGCTTATTAAAATGTTATTCAACCACGAAAAATATTCTTCTACCAAAGCAGCGCTTGAAGATCTTGAAAATAAACGGGTGGCACAGATGTTTCCTTCAAAGAAAAATTATAATGAAAGTTGAAGAAACGATAAATAAGGTGTTGAATATTCCTAAAGAACTTAGTCGAAATGACAATATTTCAGTATATAATGCTTTAAAAAATTCGGGTTATTTTTTGAATTTTGGAGAAGTTACCGAGGAGAGTATAAAAAATATCCTTTCTCAAAAAGATAAGCAAATCATTGATAATTGGCTAACATACTCTGAGAATAAACGCACAACATCTGGTTGGTACTTTTTTTTTTAAATGAGAGTACCGACTATGAAGTTGGCCTGTTAAATGGTGATGGAAAAAAAGAACAAATTCAATACTTTACAAATGATTTAGAAGCTTGTGCAACTTTTATTAAAAACGAGATAGAAAGCATAAGATTAAGAAATATCATTAAACCATAATTCAGTTGGCCTAATTAAAATGTAATGAAATTTAAAATAATCGAAACGGAGCACATTCATCAAGGAATGGTAAAATATATTAAAAAGGATTTTTCATTTGATACAGAGCCAATTATACACGAAATTGACTACGACCTAGCTTATAATAAGCTTACACTAACTGTTGTTGATAAGCAAATTATAGAAATATGGGGGTACTCAGGTGGGGATACTAAACGAGAAAAGCTTACTCAAAATATTCCTAAACATATAAGGGGAATTCTTATGGTGGAAGGAGAATTTGAATATGGCTTTTGTTATAGTATAAACAAAATTTCTGTACAGGTTTATGAAAACGAAAAAACAGGTTGGTTTTGCATCGGTGACCCTGAATTTGAAGGAGAAGGAGTTGAGTTTATAAATAATTGTATTGCTTTTATTAACAACGAGGGCCTATTAATGTCGCTTTGGATAAAACCAATATATGTTTAGATATGGCATAATTTAAAGAAATAGTATTAAAGAATAATTCAGTTGGAGTAATTAAGATTAAAGTCTATGAAAAAAATAATAATATATAGTTTCTTTTTATTGCTGTTTTCTAACCAAGCGTTTCCCCAAACTAAAAGTGTGAAAGACATGTATTGGGATTATATACAGATAAGAATGTCTGATAGTAAAAAACAGGAAACAATAGCCAAAGCACTTGAGCTTTTAAATCATAAAACAGAATTAAATGAAAAACAAATAGCCAATTTAAATTATCATTTAGGCCGAATATATGAAAGCATTGATGAAATTAAAGCAATTCCATATTATGAGGAATGCATAAAGTTTTCACCCAATTATTATGTGCCTTATCTTGCATTGGCGGCTATAAATATTAAAAAATGTAATGCACTTAGCGCTGAGGTTAATAAGGCGGGAAAAGAAAAAAATATCCCACTTTATAAAGAGAGTTTTACTAAATACAAAAATCAAGTTTTAAAAACTTTGATTTATATGGAAAAAGCTCAAGCCTGTGACCCGGATGAACAGATGCTTGATATGATTAATAAATATTACTCATCAATAAAAGACATGCAAGCACTTGGTATGCTACCAGAACGACTAAAAAAGCTTTCTGAAAATTGTGCAACACTTTTAGATGATGAATAATCAGTGAGAATTTGAAAGCATAAAAGATTATATTATCCTATTAAGCGGTTGGTGTGTATTATCAACCGCTTTTTTGCTTTACTTAACTAATATAAAAAATCAATATATTCTCATTTTTTAATTACCTTACTCGCTTAAAAGTCTATTAAATGCCCTCAAAGATTTCCATTGCTACTAATAATCATTTTGATTCCATCATCACTATTTTTAAAATTCTGAATAAATAAGCATTTTACTGACATTTTGATAGTTTACGGTATAAATTTCAAGAATTTTTTCTTCATCAATAAAAGCCCTCACCTGCAATCTGTAAATGACCTTTCTTGATCGTGCATCAATAGATCTTTTCAGTATTTCGTAACTTTTAATGCGCTCTAAAGGCACTTTTAAAGATTCAGCAAGTTTCTGATTGATGATTTCTGGTTGCTCAACCTGATGCGGGAGCAGCGTAATTTCGATTTCTTTTTGCATACAACTTGTCAGGTATTTATCCCGAAGTGTAACAAAGGTACAGAATTTGTAATCTAATTTGTAAATTGAGCTTAAATTCAATTTGAATACATAAAACAAATATCTTAAAGATGAAAAAATTAGTTTTTGGAATTTTAGCTGCTGTGATTGCAGTTAGTACGCTAAGTTCATGCGGATACAACAGCATGGTTAAACTTGATGAAAATGTAAAATCTAAATGGGGAACCGTACAAACCCAATATCAGCGAAGAGCAGATTTAATTCCAAATTTAGTAAGTACTGTAAAAGGTGCCGCTAAATTTGAGCAGGGAACTTTAACCGCAGTGGTTGAAGCCCGTGCAAAAGCAACGCAAATGACTGTTAAAGCGGACGAATTAACGCCAGAAAATATTCAGAAATATCAGGAAGCACAAGGACAATTAAGTCAGGCACTAGGTAAATTATTATCCATTACCGAAAATTATCCTGAATTAAAAGCAACACAACAGTTCAGCGATCTTTCTGCACAGTTAGAAAGCACTGAAAACAGAATTACTGTTGCCCGTAAAGATTTTAATGATGCTGTACAGGAATACAACAGCAAGATCAGATCTTTCCCAACCAATTTAACAGCCGGAATGTTTGGATTTAAAGCTAAAGGCTACTTTGAGGCTGATGCAGCTGCTAAAAATGCGCCTAAAGTAGAATTTTAATTTTAAGCTATAAAAATTAAGGGTAATGCGTGTTTCATTTAAACATGTATTACCCTTTTTACTTCATTATAAAAGAAAGATATGTCTATATTTTCAGATATTGAACAGGATAAAATTGCAAAAGCGATTGCTGATGCAGAAAATGCAACTTCTGGCGAAATCCGGATTGCAATAGATAAACATTGTGAGGGTAATGCATATGAAAAGGCAATAGAATATTTTACAAAGCTGAATATGGATAAAACTGCACAGAGAAACGGGGTTTTGATTTATCTGGCTCATGCAGATCATAAATTTGCCATTATTGGCGATAGTGGTATTAACCGCGTAGTACCTGATAATTTTTGGGAAACGACTAAAGTAGCCATGAATGCCCATTTTGCCAATGGCAATCTGGCAGATGGTATTGTTGCCGGAGTTGCCCTTGCAGGAGAAAAATTAGCTTTATTCTTTCCTTATCAGGCGGGAGATATAAACGAATTACCAAACGATATTGTGTATATGGATAAACTGGAAAATAACTAAATAATGAAAAAACTATTTCTTTTATCGCTGTTTAGTTTAATCTTCTGCTTCGCTTTTGGACAGGATTTTCCTGAAAAGCCATCAACGCTGGTTAATGATTATGCTGGCGTATTGTCTTCTACCCAAAAACAGGGATTAGAACAAAAACTGGTTGCATTTGACGATTCATCTTCTACACAGATTGCCATTGCAATTATAAAATCGGTAGGTGATTACGATATTAATGAATATGCTGTTGAATTAGGACGTAAATGGGGCGTTGGTCAAAGTGGAAAGAACAATGGTATTATGATTGTTGTGGCCGTTGGTGACCGAAAAATATCGATTCAAACCGGCTACGGAGTTGAGGGCGCACTGCCAGATATTTATGCAAAACGAATTATCGAAAATGATATTAAGCCTTATTTTAAAGCAGGAGACTATTATTCCGGGTTAGATGCAGGCACTACTTCCATTATAAAATATACCCGTGGTGAATACAAAAATGACAACCCTGGAATTTCATCCGGTAAAGGTGGATCAGGAAGTATTGTCATCATTATTATTATTGTGATTGTTATTATTATCCTGATGAGAAAAGGTGGTGGTGGAAACGGAGAAGTAATTGGAAGCCGTGGTGCATCCAATGCATTATTTTGGGCACTGCTTTTTGGAGGCGGAGGCCGTGGTAATGGCGGTGGATTCGGTGGTTTTGGCGGAGGCTCATCCGGCGGAGGTGGTGGATTTGGCGGTTTTGGTGGTGGAAGTTTCGGCGGAGGTGGTTCCAGCGGTAGCTGGTAGAGCACCAAAATACCTGACCGGACAAATAACCGCGTAATAAAAGAGTTTAATAAACATGTATAAAAGAGATTTAGTTACTGCTGAAATTCAGAAACTTGCCCAGGCTTTAGCCAGAATAATTGGTTTAAAACTGGAAGGCAAAAAGGAAGAATCTGATTTTTGGTTTGCCGATACACTTGAAAATGAATTTGAGCTACCCTATTCGGGCTTGTTAGCGATTAGTGACGAAGAATTTGAGTTTTTTTTGAAAGACAAAAGTTTCTCTGCTGAAAAGCTGGAGTTATTAAGTAAACTACTATATACCCAAATAGATCATTTCGATAATACAAACGACTTTCAGGTTATTGCCAAAAAGCTATTGACACTTTATCAGTTTATTGAAAAGGAACATCATACACAATCTTTTGAAGGTTTATCAAGACAAAAACAAATCAAAGGTTTTTTAGAAAACATTTAAAACTGTTCGTTTTTTTCGGATTGTTCTACTAAGCTCTTTGAAGTATTCACATAAGGCCTTGTGCAGACTCAATATGAGTAGAAAAATCTAATTAAAATTTAAACAGTTTCTTAATTTAAGAATATACATGATAATTGAAAAGTGGCGTAAAATTGCCTCAAAATATTTAGTTAGAGAAAAATGGGCTACATTAAGGGTTGATACCTGCGAGTTGCAGGGCGGCGCTATAAAAGATGACTATTATGTTTTAGAATATCCAAACTGGGTTAATGCAATTGCATTAACCGAAGAGGGTAAAATGATTTTGGTTAGACAATATCGCCATGCGGCAGATATTATTTCTTTGGAAATACCAGGCGGTGTAATTGATGGGGACGAATCACCAGAGTTTGCCATTAAACGTGAACTACAGGAAGAAACAGGATATAGTTTTAAAACCTGTAAACAAATTGCAGAACTTTATCCTAATCCGGCAACATCTACAAATAAAACCTTTACCTATTTTTTAACCGGAGGCGAAAAAACCCATGACCAGCATTTAGATGAACATGAAATTTTAAATGTAGAAGAATATACTGTAGAAGAGGTTAAACAGTTATTAAAGGATAATAAAATTGCCCAGGCTTTGCATGTTGCAGGTTTATACTATGGGCTGGCCGAGTTAGAGAAATAATAGCGATCCTAACAGTTCTTGATGGTTAAGTAAATAAAAAGCCCATGATTAATAAAATCATGGGCTTTTTATTTTGTCAAATGAGTAATATTAGCTCATTTTTAATTTCTTTTGAATATCGTGTACATAAGCTTTGAATTTCTTATCGGTATCAATTAAATCTTCAACCGTTTGGCAGGCATAGATTACCGTACTGTGATCGCGACCGCCAAAGAAAGCTCCAATTGTTTTTAGAGATGATTTGGTATGACTTTTTGATAAGTACATAGAAATTTGACGGGCCTGCACAATCTCGCGTTTACGGGTTTGAGATTTAACCATATCTACTGGTACTTCAAAATATTCGCAAACCAATTTCTGAATGTATTCCATCGAAATCTCTTTTGAGGTATTCTTGATGAAATTCTTCAACATTTGTTTAGCTAAACCTAAATCAATTTCTTTTTTGTTTAAAGTAGCCTGCGCAAGCAGTGAAACCATTGCACCTTCCAGTTCACGTACGTTATTATCAATATTGTGCGCTACATACTCAACCACTTCGCCTGGCAACTCAATACCATCGGCATACATTTTCTTTCTTAAAATTGCAATACGGGTTTCCAAATCAGGAATTTGCAAATCAGCTGAAAGCCCCCATTTAAAACGGCTTAATAAACGTTCTTCTAAACCTGCTAAATCTTTTGGCGCTTTATCTGATGTTAAAATAACCTGTTTACCCGATTGGTGTAAATGATTAAAGATATGGAAGAAAATATCCTGAGTTTTTTCTTTTCCTGCAAAGTTGTGTACATCATCCATAATGATTACATCCATTGCCTGATAGAAATTAACGAAATCGTTAATGGTATTGTTTTTCAGGGAATCCACAAACTGCTGACAAAATTTCTCGCAGCTTACATATATAACCAGCTTATCAGGCATGGTTGCTTTAATTTCATTACCGATGGCTTGTGCAAGGTGCGTTTTACCTAAACCTACGCCGCCATAAATCATTAAAGGGTTAAATGACGTACCGCCTGGTTTTGCTGCTACGGCATAACCTGCAGACCGGGCTAAACGATTACAATCTCCTTCTATATAATTATCAAAAGTGTAATTAGAGTTTAACTGAGGATCTACGTTTAATTTTTTTAATCCCGGAATAATGAAAGGATTTTTAATGTCTTTATTAATAGAAACTGGAATAGGCATAGATTGCGTCTTTGCTTCAGCTCCATTTCCGTTAGAAGGCATATTAGTGGTATAAGGATTACCACTGTTAGATGACTTATCTACAACGATATTATATTCTAATCTGCCGTCTTCTCCAAGTTGCTTTTTTACTGTTTTACGTAGTAAGCCTACATAGTGTTCTTCAAGCCATTCGTAAAAGAATAAACTCGGTACCTGAATGGTTAAAACCTTACCTTCTAATTTAAGGGCTGTTATTGGCTCGAACCAGGTTTTGAAACTTTGGTTCGGAATGTTATCCTTAATAATTTGAAGACAGTTCTTCCACACTTCTGTACAAGTTTTTTCCATTGCGATTTCTATAATTTATTGGTTTACAGTGCCGATTCGGACATCCGGATTGGATCGTTTCGGGACTACGAATATTGAGAAAATTATCAACATTTTAAACAAAAATTTCAAATATTTCGTAACATCTTCATAAGCAGCAAGCTATCATCTCCAACCTGAATTTTTAGTGTGGATAACTATTTCTCCACATCAGTTTTCAACATAATATCAGCCTGCAGCTCAATTTTCGATCTATTGTTATAAACCGATTTCGGAAAAGCAAATTCCAGGCCACTTAGCTGCTTTACTAAATTATTTTCTGAAGTTTCTCAGTCACAAAACTCAAACCCACTGAATATCAAAGCTATTATTTAAACTGTAATTTTAATACAAAAACCTCTATTCAGTTTATTCAATCTCATCATGACCCTATTTTACGCAATTTGGGGAAATTGAATTGTAGAAATTCAATTTAAAACGATTTAATTACCTAATATTCCCCAAATACGCTTCTCAGCACATCTGCAATTTCACCCAGTGTTGCATACTTTTCTACCGCATCAATAATTAAAGGCATCAGGTTAACATCTGTGCTTGCGGCTTTTGCCAAAGCCCCCAAAGCTTCTTTAACTTCGGCAGCATTACGATTGGCTTTTAACTGATTTAGTTTCTCTGTTTGTAACTTCCTGATGGAGTCATCTATATTAAAAACTTCAGTAATACCTTCCTCCTCTTGTGTAAATTTATTTACCCCAACTAAAACCCTTTCCCCGCTTTCCACTTCTGTTTGATATTGATAAGCTGCGCCAGAAATTTCATTTTGCATGTAGTCACTTTCTATCGCATTAACAGATCCACCCATTGCATCAATTTTATCTATATAAAGCCAGGCAGCAGCTTCTACTTCATCCGTAAGATTCTCTACAAAAAAAGATCCGGCCAATGGATCAACGGTATCCGTTACACCACTTTCAAAACCTATAATTTGCTGTGTTCGCAATGCAATTTTTGCTGCTGATTCTGTTGGCAAAGAAAGCGCTTCATCATAACCATTGGTATGCAGCGATTGCGTACCACCCAATACCGCAGCCATAGCCTGGTTGCTTACCCTGATTACATTATTTAAAGGTTGCTGTGCCGTTAAGGTAGATCCTCCAGTCTGGGTATGGAAGCGCAACATTTGCGCTTTTACATCAGTAGCCCCAAGTTCTTTTGTAATTTTGGCCCACATCCTTCTGGCTGCCCTGAATTTGGCTATTTCTTCAAAAAAATTATTGTGGCAATTAAAAAAGAACGATAAACGTTTAGCGAAAACATTAATGTCTAATCCTTTATCCAATGCTGCTTTTAAATAGGTTTTTCCATTGGCTAAGGTAAATGCCAGTTCCTGCACAGCCGTTGAGCCCGCTTCTCGGATGTGGTAGCCTGAAATGGAAATGGTGTTCCATTTGGGCACCTCTTTACTGCAATATTCAAAAATATCAGTAATTAACCGCATTGAAGGCTTTGGCGGATAAATATAAGTCCCTCTTGCAGCGTACTCTTTTAATATGTCATTCTGAATGGTACCCGAAATCTGCTTTAAATCAGCTCCCTGTTTTTTAGCAAGTGCAATATACATCGCCAGTAAAATTGAAGCTGTAGCATTAATGGTCATAGAAGTGGTGATGTTTTTCAGCTCAATGCCGTCAAACAGAATCTCTATATCTTTTAATGAATCAATAGCAACCCCCACCTTTCCAACTTCACCATCTGCCATTTCATGGTCAGAATCATAACCAATCTGGGTAGGTAAATCAAATGCAACCGAAAGTCCTGTTGTACCCTGCGCCAATAAATAATGGTAACGTTTGTTAGATTCTTCAGCTGTAGAAAATCCGGCATACTGGCGCATTGTCCACAAGCGTCCGCGATACATATCCTTTTGAATCCCACGTGTAAAAGGAAATTCGCCAGGTTTTTCCTCCATAGGTTTAGCTGAAGTATAAAGTTCTTTAATTTCTATACCCGAAGTGGTTGTATGTTTGTGATCACTCATATTAAAGTTTGGTTAGCTATTGACCCGTCAACTGTTAAATTGCGAAACGGATTAACGGTTTAAATGATTGTTCCTTAAAACAATTGCTGAATATCCCTTTTAATTAACTCAATGGTTAAATCGTACGGGTTTTCGTCTATCGTAGCCATATGTTGCAGTATGGCCTTGCTTAATTCTATTCCGTTGGCATCGGCAGGTAAACCCTGTACCGCATTATTAATCATAGCAATGGTATCATCCTTAAGTTTTCGTACCACATTCCAGGTTACACTGCCTACATATAACTGCTGCGTAATGTTATGCTGATATTCTGATCTTACTTCGTTTAAAATACCAGCCTGCAAAGTGGCAATACCAATTCCCTGCTGATGCAGGCGCACCAGTAAATTAGCCGGATTAATCCTGTCCGTAAAAATAATAAGTCTTTCGTGTGCCTGTAATCTTAAAGGTAAAAGGTGGGTTCTGGCTTCTTTATTAATTTCAATGGTTTTAAGGTTAAAAAATCGTTGAATATCGGCCTTTAGGATATAATAAACTGCCATAAGGGCGATAAAGATGCCTGCAAATAAGATGGCTACATCGGTTACAATCTGTTGTATATTCATTGGTATTGTTTAACTACGGTAATTTTAACACCCGTATAAAAGCAAAAATGTGCATTATTATTTATATTTGTATCAGTTAAAATTTAAATAACATGAGTACAACAGTTGATACAGCATTTGCACCGGTAAGTTTTTCTGAAAACGCAGCAAAAGAGTTATATAAATTAAAAGATCAGCAAGAAATTGCAGAAGATTTTGGTTTACGTGTTGGCGTTGAGGGTGGCGGTTGCGCCGGGATGAACTATGTTTTAGGTTTCGATCAGAAAAAAGATGGCGATCAGGAGTTTTTCATTGACGGCATTAAAGTATATATGAATAAAGCCCACCAAATGTATTTAATGGGAATGATGATTGACTGGCAGGACGGTTTAAATTCGCGTGGTTTTACCTTTATTAATCCAAATGCAACCAGTACTTGTGGCTGTGGCACAAGTTTTTCGGCATAAACAAAATATTATTGTAACATATAGTACGGTCCCCTTGTCTAAACATCGGGACTTTTTTTATTTTTACAAATTAAGGTTTAAGGCAAAGGTATAGGGTTTAAGGCTAAAAGCTAATCTTGCTACTTGACTCCCGGATACTTGATTACTTACAACAAATGAATTACAGAGAAAATATCAGGCTGGCATTAGAATCAATTAAAGGCAATCGTTTACGCACCATGCTAACGGCCCTAATTATTGCCATAGGTTTAATGGCTTTAGTTGGTATTTTAACTACACTTGATGCGGTTAAGAAAAGTATGACAGAAGCGTTTAGCAGCATGGGTGCTAACTCTTTTACCATCAGAAACCGTGGCACAGGAATTAGAATTGGTGGTCCGGGTAAACGCCCTAAGCCTTTTAAAGAAATCAGATATGAAGATGCGGTAAGATTTAAAGACAGTCTGAATACACCGGCAACCGTTGCCGTAAGTGTTTTTGCCAGTGGTGGTTCTACAGTAAAATACGGCAGTTTAAAAACCAATCCAAATATTAATGTACAGGGGGTTGACGAAAATGGTTTGGCTGCGCAAGGTTTAAATCTTTCAGAAGGTCGAAATTTCAGCAAGTCTGAAGTAGAAATGGGCTCAAATGTTTGTATTGTGGGTGGTGATGTAGTAGAGAAGCTATTTAAAAATTCCGACCCGATGGATAAGTTGATCAATGTTGGGAACAACAGATTTAAAATTGTCGGGATTTTGGCAAAAAAAGGGTCAAGTATGGGTTTCAGTGGCGATAGAGCGGTGTATGTTCCATTATTAAAAGCAAAGCAAATTAATGCCAATGCTAACCCTTCTTATACCATTACCGTTATGGTTCCTAATAACGACATTATGGATAATGTTATTGGAGAATCGACAGCCTTATTCAGAAATATCAGAAAGGTAAAAGTCACGGAAACCAATAATTTTGAGATCACAAAGAGTGATGCTATAGCTCAAACCTTATTCGAAAACCTTGCCTTCGTAGCCATTGGTGGGGTAGCCATCGGGATTATAACTTTAATTGGCGCTTCCATTGGTTTAATGAATATTATGCTGGTTTCGGTTACCGAGCGTACGCGGGAAATTGGAATTAGAAAAGCGATTGGAGCTAACCCACAGGTTATCCGCCGTCAGTTTTTAATAGAAGCCGTAGTAATTTGTTTAATGGGCGGAGCACTCGGCATTTTTCTGGGTATTCTCTTAGGTAATATTATATCCCTTGCTATGGGTGGTGCATTTATAATCCCATGGGTATTTATTATTGGTGGATTTTTACTTTGTGTTTTAGTTGGTATTGGTTCTGGTTACTATCCTGCTAAAAAAGCATCTAAATTAGATCCGGTAGAAGCATTAAGATACGAATAAAAAGACTTTAAGCTTAAAGCAAAACATTATTTAACTGGTGCTGACTTAAAAGTTTCTGCATTTCTGCCGTGCTTAAACTTTCTTCTAAAGCCGCAGCGTGTTTTAAATGGTGCATATCACTTCCTATAAAATCAATCATATGATTTTCAACCATTTCTATAGCCACTTTTTTTGCGCCCGAACCATAATAACCTGTCAGCGCAATAGAATTTAACTGCATTAAACAGCCCGTTTCCCTGATCTGGTGATACTTTTCTATTGAAGCATAGTAATAAGGATACCTTTCGGGATGGGCAAGTACAGGTTTATAACCAGCGTCCTGCATGGTTTTTATAAAATCGATTAAATTTTGAGGTGCATTTATGTACGAAAGCTCAAAAAGCACATAATGATTACCAAAAGTAAGCACCTCTTTCTGTTTAACTTTTCTTTCCAGTGTTTCATCCAGGTAATACTCCGCTGCAGCATCTACTTCTAAATCCAGTTGAATTTCCTGTAAGCCTTTTCTCAAAATATCTAAACCCCGGTTAATGGTATCAGGCGTATTTCGAAAATAGTCGGCCATAATATGAGGTGTGGCAATTAGCTTTTTAAAGCCAAGTTCCTTAAATTTCTTTGCTAAAAGCAAAGAATCGTTAATGGTTTGGGCACCATCATCTATACCCGGAATAATATGCGAGTGCATATCAGTTCCAATATTAGAAAAATTAAATTCGGGTGCTATTTTTTTCTTTTTAAATAATCCGAACATAAATGGGATAATTAAGCATTAAATTTAGAGTTCTTTCGGGAGATTTGATGATTCGGCTGCTGATGCTAATTTGGATGAATAAATTTTATCCAGTAATTGGTTAACTTCTCCGCTTAAATCAAATTGCAGATCTTCATGTAGTTTTTTAAACTTATTTAACGTTACAGCAACCGTTTTTAAATAATAAACAGAAAACAGAATCATAAAATCCCGATAGGAAAGGATTTTACCTTTGTACGCTATCGGGATAATATTTAAGATGTAGATTTTGAGTTCAACCTCTCCAACAGCATCTTTTGTAACTTTATAAAAATGATTAACCGTGGTAATCATCTTTCGAACTTTAACGAGTGCTTCTTTAGCGTTCAGGTTTTTCAACTCTAAAATCTGTTCAGCAACATCGGTTTTTATCTTTTCTTTTCTATCCTCCAGATCGGTTTCATCTTCCAGTAGCTTATAATGAAGGTGTTCTGTAAGCACTTTATCTTTAGCAACCAAACGCAACAGTAACTTGTCTTTTTCTTTAACAGGTAAATCTGTTATCGCCAGTTTTAAATCTTTGTGCTCCGCCAGCTTCATCTAAAAAGGATTAGCTTTTATATATTTTTCCCATTCCCAGGCCGAACGCATCATTTCATTCAAGTCCAGGTTTGCTTTCCAATCCAATTCTTCATTAGATTTTCTTACATCCCCAAAAATCTGAATAATATCTCCCGCCCTTCTTGGTCCGATTTTATAATCCAGTTTGGTTCCGGTTGATTTTTCAAAAGCAGCAATAATTTCTAAAACAGAACTTCCTTTACCCGTTCCTACATTAAATACTTCGTAGTTGGTACCTGCTTTATTTTCTTCCAAACGTTTTATTGCAGCAACGTGTGCTTTGGCCAAATCAACAACATGGATATAATCACGAATTGCTGAACCATCCGGGGTATCATAATCATCGCCATAAACAGTTATCGGTCCGCGTTTGCCAATAGCAGATTGCGTAATAAAAGGAACCAGGTTAGCCGGAATGCCGTTTGGCAATTCACCAATCAAAGCCGTTTCATGTGCACCAACCGGGTTAAAATAACGCAAGGCAATTACATTCAAATCCGGAGTTACCGCAGCGGTTTCTTCCAGAATTTCTTCGGCAATTTGTTTGGTATTACCATATGGCGACTCTGCTTTTTTAACAGGTGCAGCTTCTGTTACCGGTAAAGTATCTGGTTGACCATAAACTGTACATGAAGAAGAAAAAACGAAATTTATTTTCTTGTTAAAAGAGGTTAGCAGGTTAATTAAGCTGTAAAAATTATTTTTATAATATTTTAAAGGCTGCTCTACCGATTCGCCAACAGCTTTGTAAGCTGCAAAATGAATAATTCCGCTAATATCGGTATGATTTTCTGCAAATTCCTGAACTGCTTTATCATCTTGTAAATCAATTTCATGGAAATCGTGCCATTTACCTGTAATCTCGTGCAGCTGAGTTAAAATTTTAATATTTGAGTTTGAAAGGTTATCCAAAATAACCACTTCATATCCTGCATTGTGTAATTCTACTACGGTATGAGAACCAATATAACCGGTACCCCCGGTAACTAATATTTTAGCCATTTTAACGATTGAATGTTGTGAAATCTTTATGTTCTATTTTTTGTAATGCTTCGGCCGGTAAAGACTTGAAGTATTCGTATGTAATTTTAAGTCCTTCTGCTCTGCCAATCTTGGGTTCCCAGCCTAATAACGCTTTTGCTTTTGTAATATCCGGACGGCGTTGTTTAGGATCATCCTGAGGCAGTTCTTTGTAAACAATTTTTTGAGACGTTCCGGTTAGTTTAATGATTTCTTCACAAAACTGTTTGATCGTAATCTCATCAGGGTTGCCAATATTTACAGGCTGTGCATAATCCGACATCAATAAGCGATAAATCCCTTCAATTAAATCATCTACGTAGCAAAATGAACGGGTTTGAGAGCCATCACCAAAAACGGTCAGGTCTTCTCCTCTTAATGCCTGACCAATAAAAGCAGGTAAAACCCGGCCATCATTAAGGCGCATTCTTGGTCCATAAGTATTGAAAATACGGACAATCCTCGTTTCAACGCCATGAAAAGTATGATAAGCCATTGTTATTGCTTCCTGAAAACGTTTTGCTTCATCGTAAACACCACGTGGTCCTACAGGATTAACGTTTCCCCAATACTCTTCAGGCTGGGGGTTAACACTAGGATCGCCATACACCTCTGAAGTAGAAGCGATTAACATTCTTGCGCCTTTAGCTCTTGCAAGTCCCAGTAAATTATGTGTGCCCAATGAACCAACTTTTAACGTTTGGATTGGAATTTTTAAATAATCAATCGGACTGGCAGGTGAGGCAAAATGCAGGATATAATCTAAATTACCAGGAATATGAACAAATTTGGAAACATCGTGGTTATAAAACTCGAAATTTTCCAGGTTAAAAAGGTGTTCAATATTAGCCAGATCACCCGTAATCAGGTTATCCATACCAATTACATGATAATCTTCTTTTATAAAACGATCGCAAAGGTGCGAACCTAAAAATCCGGCTGCTCCTGTTATCAGAATTCTTTTACGACTCATCTTAATCAATTAGTTTTCTACCAATACTGTTGTAATAATAACCCAAATCGATCATTTTTTGCAGGTCGTACAAATTACGCCCGTCAAAAACTACCTTATTTTTAATTTTACTTTCAATCTTATCAAAATCAGGGTTGCGGAAAACCGACCACTCGGTTGCAATCAATAAAGCATCTGCATTTTCTAACGCTTCATATTGGTTTTTAGCATAATTAACCTGATCGCCAATGGTTTGCTTTACATTTTCCATCGCTTCAGGATCAAATACCGTAACTGTAGCACCTTGTTTTTTCAAAGCATCAATAATATATAAAGCAGGCGCTTCTCTGATATCGTCAGTTTCTGGTTTAAAGGCTAAGCCCCATAACGCAAAATGTTTGCCCTTAATGTCATTTTTGTAATATTTCAACACTTTATCAACCAGGATGGTTTTTTGTTTTTCATTAACTTCCATAACCGATTTCAGAATTTGGAAATCGTAAGCATAAGCATCTGATGATTTAACCAATGCCTGCACATCTTTTGGAAAACATGATCCACCATAACCAACACCCGGAAAAAGAAAGCGTTTACCAATACGGTCATCCGAGCCGATTCCTCTTCTTACCGCATCAACATCGGCACCAACCAATTCGCAAAGGTTGGCAATTTCGTTCATAAAGGTAATTTTAGTTGCTAAAAAAGAATTAGCAGCATATTTTGTCAACTCAGATGAACGTTCATCCATAAACAAAACCGGGTTTCCCTGGCGCACATATGGTGCGTAAAGGTCAGCCATTATTTTCATTGCTTTTTCACTTCTGGTACCCAATACCACACGGTCGGGTTTCATAAAGTCATCAACAGCTACACCTTCACGTAAAAATTCAGGATTAGAAACGACATCAACTTCAATGTTGGTATTTTCTACAAAAACGGCTTTAACTTTATCTGCAGTTCCAACCGGAACGGTAGATTTATTAATGATTATTTTATATTCCGTGATCAGCTTTGAGATATCTTTTGCTGCACCCAAAATGTACGAAAGATCAGCTGCTCCATCACCGCCCGGAGGCGTTGGTAAAGCCATAAATATAATTTGAGATTTCTCTACCGCTTCAGCCAAATTAGTGGTAAAAAGCAATCTGCCTTGCTCAATATTTCTATGAAAAAGCAAATCTAAACCAGGTTCGTAAATGGGTACTTCACCATTTTGCATTTGCTTTACCTTTGCTTCATTTATGTCAACACAAATAACATCATTTCCAGTTTCGGCTAAACAAGTTCCGGTAACCAAACCTACGTATCCGGTACCAATTACGGCTATCTTCATCTATTATTAAGCTTTTTAAATATATTCGTTTTATATTGCCACGAAGATAAGAAATTACACTCAATGCTTTTGCTTTACATACTAGGAATTAGATTTTATGGCCTCATTATTTGGATATTTTCACTTTTTAACCACAAAGCGAAATTATTTATCAATGGCCGTAAAAATATTTTTAACCAGATTGCTCAAAAAATTAATCCTGCCGATAAACACATTTGGTTTCATTTTGCCTCCCTTGGAGAATTTGAGCAAGGCAGGCCTGTTTTAGAAAAGTTAAAAGATCGATTTCCAGCAAAGAAAATTGTGGTTACCTTTTTTTCTCCATCGGGTTACGAAATCAGAAAAAATTATGCCCTGGCAGATGTTTTTTATTTACCACTCGACACGGCCGGCAATGCAAAAAGGTTTATCCAAAGCATTAATCCCGAAATGGCCATTTTTACCAAGTATGAGTTTTGGCATTTCTACTTTAAAGCACTTAAAAAGAACAACATTCCGCTTTATGTTATTTCAGGCATTTTCAGAGAAAAACAGACTTTTTTTAAATGGTACGGCAGCTTTTACCGGAACATCCTCAAAAACGTAACTCACTTTTTTGTTCAGAATAAAGAAAGTGAAACCTTGTTAAAATCAATTGGTTTAAATAATGTAACGATTAATGGCGATACCCGTTTCGACCGGGTTTATGACAATGCTCAATCGCCTAAACAGTTAACGGAAATAGAGAAATTTATTGGAAGTGATCCGGTTTTAATTTGTGGCAGCACCTGGCCTGAGGATGAAAAATTTTTATCTGTTTTACCTGAAAAGTATCCCGACTGGAAATTTATTATTGCACCGCACGAAATTGATGAGAATCACATTGACAGTATCGAGCAATTATTTTCAGCAAATAGTTCCCGGTTTTCAGCACTGCATGCTCAATTGCAGACAGAAAATTCAAGAATACAATTTAGCAATGCTCAGGTTTTAATTATCGATAATATTGGCATGCTTTCTTCCTTATATCAATATGGAAAACTGGCCTATATTGGCGGTGGTTTTGGCGCAGGTATACACAATACGCTCGAAGCTGCAGCTTTTGGATTACCTGTTATTTTTGGCCCTAAATATCAAAAATTTCAGGAAGCAAAAGATTTAATTACACTTAATGCTGCTAAAAGTATCTCTTCTGTTGAAGAATTGATTTCTGCTTTTGAAAGCTTTAAGGAAAATCCAGAAGCAGCAGCAATTGCGAAGAAATATGTAAAAGATCAAAAAGGTGCTACTGAAATGATTCTTAAAAAGATTTACGGTTAAATTTATAAAATCTATCTTTCGCTTTAAGATTTTCAAAACAACTCAGGTAATCTAAGCATACAAAACCTAAATCTGGTCTACTCTAACCCAATCCATACCTGCAGCAATAGCCGCCTGAACGCCGGGTTCTCCATCTTCGAAAACCATACATTTTGCCGGGTCAACACCCAACAATTCGGCTGCAGCTAAAAACGGGTCAGCAAATGGCTTTCCCTTCTCCGTTTCACCTGAACATACCAATACTTCTATAAAAGGCAATAAGCCCAACACAGTTAAAGTTTTTTCTACGGTTTTTCTACTCCCTCCCGAAACTACCCCAATACGAACCTTACCCACATGCTTTTTTAAATGTTCGGCAACAAATTCTATAGGTTTTGTTTCTAAAATAAAATTTTCGAAAAACTCAATAGATTTTTCATGCGAAAAAGTATCGGGAAGTGCCACCCCGTAACGACGACTAATTTCCTGACTGACTAAAATAGTTGGCCAACCGGCAAGTTCATCAATAATGGCAGTATCTAAATCAATCTGGTATCTGGAAGCAACGTTTTTGTATGAAAGTTTATGTGCAGTCATATTATCGGCAAGTGTACCATCACAATCGTATAAAAAGGCTTCGTAACCGCCTGAAGTTAACTGATTTAAAATTGCGAGTTTCTCTAATTCTGTTTTCAAAATGTATTATTTATAGCGTCAATACAATTGTTTGTTACCTCATCTACCGCGGGTGAAGCATCGATTGTAATGAGATTTTTTTCTGTAAATAGCGGTTCATCCAACGCTTCAAATTGACTCTCTAAAAGACCTTTAGGCATAAAGTGACCCACACGTTTTTGCAAACGTTCCGCAATTTCTTCAAAACTGGATTTTAAATAGATAAACATAGTTTCGCCTGAAATTTCTGCTCTTAAAATATCCCGGTAAGATCTTTTTAAAGCAGAACAAGCCATCACAAGCATTTGATTTTCCTGTAAATGGGTTGAGGCAATTTTACCCAAGTCGTTTAACCAGGGAATCCGGTCTGCATCAGTCAGGGGAATGCCGGAACTCATTTTTATAATATTTGCCGAAGGGTGAAAATCATCTGCATCTACAAATCTAGCATCCAATTTCTCTGCAATTTGTTGTCCGATAACGGTTTTCCCACTGCCAGATACGCCCATTAAAATGATGCAGCGCTTCGTCATATTAATTTACCATCTCCGCTAAGGCCTCAATAAATACCGGGCTATCGTTCAGGCTTTCTACCAGTTGTACATGTTCACCGCCTAAAGCCTTAAATTCTTCGTGATATTCTACTGTAATTTCGTAAAGCGTTTCTAAACAATCGGCAACAAAAGCCGGACTAAAAACCAATAAACGCTTTTTGCCTTCAGCGGCCAATTTCTTTAAAATATCAGTTGTGTAAGGTTGTACCCAGGGCTCTTTACCCAAACGCGACTGGAAACAAACGGTATAATTTTCTTTAGAAATGTTTAATTCCCGGGCAATTAATCTTGCCGTATCGTGGCCTTGAGCTGAGTAACAAAACTTGTTGGTATCGTTTAAAGTTTGACAACAATCCGCACTTTTCAAACAATAGCTTCCGGTATGATCACATTTTAATAGCTGACGTTCGGGCAAGCCGTGGAAACTAAAAAGAACATGATCATACGTTTCAGGTTGATGTTTTCTTGCATTTTCGGCAAAAACTTTAATCATCAGTTCATTATTATGGAAGGAATTGACAAAAGAAACCGGCGGAACAGTTGGCCATTTACTGATTAATTCCATAACCAATTGTATAACCGAACCTGTACTGGCCGAGGCATATTGAGGGAATAGTGGTATAACCTGAATGCTTTCGACCAAACCGGCCTTTAAATTTGCCAAAGCAGATTCAACCGAAGGACTTTGATAACGCATTGCCAGTTCTACCTGGTAATCATCACCCAATCTTTCCTGTAGCATACCAGCCTGCAGTTTACTAAAATACAAAAGCGGCGAACCTTTCTCATTCCAGATTTCCTTGTACAATTTTGCCGTTTTAGGGCTGCGAAAAGGAACTATAATTCCCTTTACCAATAAGGTTCTGTTTAATTTTGGTATATCGATTACACGTTCGTCCATTAAAAACTGATCTAAATATTTTTTTACATCAGAAACTGCCGGACTATCAGGAGTGCCTAAATTAACGAGTAGAATTCCCTTTTTGCTCATTTAATAAGAATATGATTTGTTGCGCAAATATCGCTTTTTTATTTTTTTATACCTATCCAAAAAAGGTGATGGCAGACATTTTTAAGTCAAATTAAAATCAGGTTTTATTTCAAAGTGTAGAGTGTGCTAACCTTTACTTTTATACAACTGCCACCACGGCGTACCTGGTTTTTGATGATGTTCTAAATGATACCCAAAAAAATAACAGCTTATAAATGCAAAAAAATGATTCTTGCGCAGCGTTGAAGACTGATATTCATTGTCATGCTCTCCTTTGTGAGGCAGATAAGTACCAAAATAAAACAGCTGGAAAGTGCTTAGCAGAGACGGCAAAACCCAGAAAAGCAAAAGATTTTGTTCAGCTACCCAAACTTTTAAAACATTATAGGCAACTGCCATAATAACCAGTTGAATAATGGTTACATAATTCCACATAAAACTGAAATACCATTTCCAAAAACCATGTTCCGCATAATCTGGGTCATCTGCTGTATGCACATGGCGGTGGTGTTTATGATGTTTAGTGTACAATTGCGAATAGAAAAAGCCCGCAAACAGAAATACCGATAGATAACCTACAGAGTTATTAACGGTTTTGTTTGTTGAAATTGTGCCATGCATAGCATCATGAGCTGTAATAAACAAACCGGTGTATAAATGCATTTGTATCAGTACCGTAAGATAAACCAAAGGGTTTGTCCAGTTAAAATGCCAGTTTAAAAGAAGACACAGTGAAGTAAACCAACAGGCGATAACTGTTAGCGCAACAATTAATCCGGTAAATTTATTTGGATCTTTCAATGGCTGTTTTATTCTTTTATTATTTTAAACAGCAGGAAACAAAAAAGGATTTGATTAAAACGTTTCTATTGCTGCTTTAACTTTTTCCATCAGCCACATTGGGGTAGATGTTGCACCACAAATGCCAACCTTATCATTTGCATTAAACCAACTTTGCTCCAGCTCTTCTACATTCGAAACGAAATATGAGTGATCATTGTATTTTTTACAAACATCATAAAGTACTTTTCCGTTGGATGACTTTTTACCCGACACAAATACGATCTTATCATAATGACTTACAAAATTTTCCAATTCTTCGTAACGGTTACTCACTTGTCTGCAAATGGTATCGTTTGCCTTTACTTCATAACCACGCCCTAATAATTCATCCTTAATGTGATAAAATTTATCTGTGCTTTTGGTTGTCTGACTGTACAAAGTAAATTTAGAAGGTAATTCTATGTGATCCAGTTCCGCTAAATCCTGAAAAACGATTGCTTTGCCATCCGTTTGTCCTTGTAAACCGATTACTTCGGCATGCCCATGCTTTCCAAAGATCAGAATTTGCTCGTTATCATCGTGAGAGTTTTTAATTCTGTTTTGCAGCTTTAAAACCACCGGACAAGAGGCATCGATAAGGGTAAGGTTATTTTCTAAAGCCAGTTGATAAGTGGAAGGGGCTTCGCCATGCGCCCGGATTAAGACTTTCTCGTTTTTCAGCGTTTTTAAAACCTCATGATCAATAATCTTCAACCCACGGTCGGTTAGCCTTTCAACTTCTTCATCGTTATGAACAATATCACCAAGACAATATAAATAACCTTCGCTATCTAAAATATCTTCAGCCATTTCTATTGCGTAAACTACGCCAAAACAGAAGCCTGATGATTTATCTATGGTGACTTGTAAGTTATTGCTCATTATAATGCAAAATTAAGCAAAAATATTTGATCCCGTTGTCATGTATAAGACAACAAAAAATACAAGTTGAGCAATAAACATAGTTGTACCGATGTATTTTTGTTGTTTTAAATCCAATGCGTAATAAAATTTAAGCAAGATAACGGAAACGATGAACCAGGCTACATAATTTTGTCCTGGAATTTCGTGGTAATCCCAATGCCAGTAATCAAATTTCATAGCAACCGGTTCGAGGAAGAAATCTAATGTAATTAAAGCCAGCCCGCCCAAAAGTGACGCAACGATGCTGTTTCTGATTTTAAAACTCTTCATCATCTGGCCAACACTGAAAATAAGGATCACCCAGTTTACCCCCATCAGGAGTGGTACTGCAGCAATTTTATAACCCAGTGTGGTTCCATAATAATAGCTACCGAAAATTTTACCGGTGTGAACGCCCAATACTTCAACTAAAAAACCACATAAAAAAACACCGCTCACAAATAAAGCAAGTCGTTTAACATTTGCATTATAAGACAGTAAAATTACAGCAAACATTAACAACAGGTGAAAAGGAACTATTTTTATAAAATATGGCTGCGCTGCAGGAATTAAAAAACCCAACAAACCAACCAAATGAAAAATGATAATTACAGCAACAGCTGCTTTTTTAAATTTTAAATCGGTCTGATCGTTCTGCCCTTCCATGTGCCTGTTTTAAAAATGTGTTTTTTTATAGAAATAATAGAAATAATTAAAAAAAATAACATTTGTACCGGATGCAAAACAATATTAATAAACACATTTTGCCCTGACAAATAAGAGATCATTAACCTGCTTAAAACAATTAAAGTTATCGGTAGTATAAGTAACGCAATGTTAAAATTTAGCACTAAAACCAGCGGACCTATAATAACCAAAAGCTGGTAAAGTAATAAGATTAAGACGTTATTACCAAAACCTGCAAGTAAATTTTTACTAAAACCATTTAAACATTCGCCCAGGTTTTTATACATCCTACAGTAAATCATGCCATTAGCCAGCAAAGCCTCTGTTTTATATTTTTCCTGTTTTAGCAGTTTCATGAGTTCCACATCCTCTACAACCTGTGCCCTGACTAAACTGTGCCATTTATTTTCCTGATAATTTGCTGCGTTGAAAAACATACATTGTCCGCTGGCAGCAGAAAAAGCCGGATTCTTAGATAATTTGACTAATCTTAACGGCAGGAGGTTTAAAAGGATAAAGTGCATTAATGGAACCGTTAGCTTCTCACCAAATGAAAACATTTGCTGATTGGTAAACAAGCTCAGCAAACTCAGCTGCCCCAGTTCCATTCTATAAATTAAGCTGTTAATCAGTCCGATTTTAATCAGTTCATCTGCATCTACAAATAGAAAATACTTGCCGGTTGCAGCCTCACTTAACTGGTGACAGGCGTAGTTTTTCCCTAACCAGCCTTTGGGTAGTTCTTCACCTTTTATAATACTGAATTGTGAATTTTCCTCACAAAAGGCATGCACTACCGAAAATGTATTATCCGTTGAATGATCATCTAAAACGATTACTTCATAATTGGTATAATCCTGGTCTTTTATGGATTGTAGCAACAGTATGATATTTTCTTCTTCGTCTCTTGCTGGAATGAGAATAGAAACCCGGTCTTGAAAATGCTTAATTACCCGGGGCAACTTCGGGTTGGAAATAAAATTGAAAACGGTTACAGAAAACCGGATTACTAAAAAAATAAGGACAACTTGAATAAAAATGGTCATTCGGTAATTTGTGTTTGTTTAACAGCCGAGTAATCATAATGTTTATTGTAAGCGCTTTTAAGTAATTGCAAGCTAATGTATTCTTCGTTTTCCCAATGTTGCAAATAAGTATGTGCAGTGGGTTTACGTTTGGCGAAGTAATCTATAAACGTGGCAGAAAAAACAACATTGATTCTTTTTTGGCTGGCATTAATCATCTGCATCACCCCTTTTTCAAAACCAATACTTTTAAGGTGATTAGAATAGAGTTTTCCCTGTGGAAATACCAGCACCAGATTGTCAGGGTCGTCTAAAAGCTTACCTGCATAATTCAATGTTTCTAAAACATCTTTCCCCTTCGTTTCGGGTGCAAAAGCGCCAAGATATTTTAAAAACCCTACTTTATTGTAATTATCGGCATTAACCAACACATGAAATTGTTTTTTAAAGAGCTTTTTATTGATATAGAAGATAAAAAAACCATCCCACCAGCTAAAATGATTCGCCAGCAGTAAAATCGAATTTTCATTTTTTAGCGCTAGATGATCAAAATTAAAAGCAGAAAAATCTTTTTTTATGATGTATTTAATGTACCATGAAAAAAAGTTAAAGATGATTGTATTTTTCTTGGGGAGATACATGCAGGGAAATTGCAAAAAAATAGGCTTAATTGCAAACTTCAGGCTAAATTATACATTTTCGCCCGGTTACTATCCATAAAGAATGAGCAGTAAATAGAATGCTTAGCTTAAATAAACGCGATCTTCCTCCCCTTCTACATCCATAACCACATCTACATGTTCTTTTAAAACCGTAGCCAGTTCTAAACCGACAAAATCTGTTGCGATTGGGAAAATTTTATGACTTCTATCCACTAAAACCACCGTGCGGATTTTTTTATGAGGGGTATTTAAGAAAACACCTAATCCATAGGCCAGCGTTTTACCACTATTCAACACATCATCAACTAAAATAATGACTTTATTTTTCCAGTGGCTTTCGTCCAGATCCGTTTTAGCAATCAGCTTACTGCTCTCCCGCTCCAAATCAATTCTTAACAAGACGATTTTAAAACCCGCTATTTTTTTTAGCACCTTTTCAAGTCTTAAAGCCAATTTATAACCCCTGTCCCAAATACCTGCAAGTACGATTTCCTTTTCATTCAGGTTATCTTCCAGAATTTGATAAGCAATGCGATTAATTTTTTGCTGAATTTGTTTTTTATTAAGAATCAGTAATTGCGATGTAGCCATTTTATAAAGCGGATTGAATACAAAAAGAACGATTTTAAGGGTGAAAGTCAAACTATTTCAAAAATAATTTACAATATCTGCAACGTTTCGCACCTGTTTGCGTCTAATCAGTAACCTTTAATCAAAATCATGGAAATCTTAAGGGCACAAAAATGTCCAAAGGATCTCTATAACACTAAATATATTCTTATGAAAAAAATGTTTAAATCATCCGTCATCCTATTTTTAATCGCTGTTAGCGGCTATTACGCTAAAGCGCAAGACAATAAAAATGTTTCAGTAAAAAGTTTTAACAGCATTACAGTTAGCAGTGGCATAGATCTTTACTTAACCCAGGGCGGTTCAGAAAGTCTGAACATCAAAGCTGATGCTGAGTTATTAAAAAATATAGTTGTTGAACAAAATGGAGGCAACTTAACTATAAAAATAAAGGATGGAATTAACTGGAGTGGTTTATTTAAAAATCAAGTAATTAAGGCTTATGTTCATTACAAAACCTTAAATGCGCTTACAGCTTCAGGCGGATCAGATGTTTTTACTGAAAATCAGATGAAAGTTGATAAACTGGCGGTCAGATCTTCAGGTGGTTCAGATGTAAAACTGAATCTGGTTTGTAATGATTTATCGCTTCAAAGCAGTGGTGGCAGCGATGTGGACTTAAAAGGTAAAGCAGAAAATTTAAGTATACAAGCCAGTGGCGGCAGTGATATTGATGCTTACGAATTTGCAGCAGAATATGCAAAAGTATCAGCCTCAGGAGGTTCAGATGTAAACATTTCAGTAAATAAAGGCTTAGAGGCCGGAGCAAGCGGCGGTGCCGATGTTTATTTTAAAGGCAATGCTTCTCTTAAAAAAACATCATCATCTAAAAGTGGTGAGGTTAAAAGAGTCAATTAATAAAATAGGTTTAGTTAATGATTCCGCTGCGTTTGTGGATGCAACGCAGCGTTTCAATTTCTTAAGCTAAAGAACAACAACAATACCTATAAAATTCCCTTCAACTATTTACCTACCCTCGTCCTTGCTTATAAGGATAATAAACAAAGTTGGCTCCTTCTGGTACAACTACAAAAAGACACATAAAGCTTTCAGGTTTTTTGTAAGTCTTCAAAAAAGATTCTTTCCTGTCTTTATTAATAATTCCCTTTTCAACAAACTCTTCCAAAGTTGAGGCTTGTATGGTCCAATCGGTATTTAATTCTTCTCTATTTAAAATGATCTCGCCAATATTAACCTGGTGCTGGTGTGCTATAAAAATTGGGTGAGCAGATATGCCTTCAACCATAATTTCTATTGCTACTTCTTTAATAGATTCAGAATAAAATTCTAAATCTTTTTCTAAGCTTAATAACGGACTTTTCTGTTTTTCTGTCCCACCATCTTCCGGCGTTGCGCCTAATAATTCTTCTCTATCCATATCTAAGTTAAAATCTTAAGCCTTTAATCTCAATAAAACTACATTTTCTACGTGTTGAGTATGCGGAAACATATCCACCGGTTTAATCCGCTCAACATTATATTTTAAACTAAGCAATTCTAAATCCCGAGCTTGTGTAGCGGCATTACAACTTACATAAACAATTTTTTCGGCTTCCATTTCCAGCAATCGCTGTACAACATCTGCATGCATGCCTGCTCTCGGCGGATCAGTAATTACCACATCAGGTTTACCATGTTCAGCAATAAAGGCTGAAGTTAAAATATCCTTCATATCGCCTGCATAGAAAATCGTATTCTCAATTCCGTTTAATGCGGAGTTAAATTTAGCATCTTCTATTGCTGTTGGCACATATTCAACACCAACAACCTGCTTTACATTTTTAGCAACAAAATTCGCAATTGTTCCGGCGCCGGTGTACAAATCATAAACCAATTCATTGCCTTTAAAACCGGCAAATTCTCTGGTAATTTTGTACAATTCAAAAGCTTGTTCTGAATTCGTTTGATAAAAAGATTTCACTCCGATTTTAAAGCGGATACCATCCATTTCTTCGAAAATATGATCTCTTCCGGAAAAAGTAATGACTTCCTGATCAAAAATAGTATCGTTCTTCTTCTGATTAATAATATACAACAACGAAGTAATTTGAGGAAACGCTGATTTTAAGAAGCTCATCAACCCATCTACTTGCTCCTGCTCGGGATAAGCAAATATAACCGCCACCATTACCTCTCCTGTTGTTGACGTACGGATAATCAGGTTACGTAAAGCACCTTCATGGTTGCGTAAATCGTAAAACGACAATTGGTTTTCTGTTGCATATTTACGAACAGCGTTACGAATCTGGTTCGACGGATCATCTTGTAAATAACAATGTTCGATATCTAAAATTTTATCAAAACGTAATGGCACATGAAAACCAAGGGCATTCATATCAAAATCTTCATCACGCTCGATATCCGTTTTCTCTAACCAGCGTTTGTTAGAAAAAGTAAACTCCAGTTTATTACGGTAATACCTGTTTTTTACAGAACCCAGAATAGGCTCGGCAGATGAAGTATCTATTTTACCAAGGCGTTGTAAAGCAGCCTCAACATTTTTTTGTTTAAATTTTAATTGGGAATCGTAACCCATGTGTTGCCATTTGCAACCACCACAAGTTCCAAAATGGGGACAGAACGGATCGGTTCTTAATGCAGATTTTTCGTGCAGTTGCTCAATTACGGCTTCTGCGAAGTTTTTTTTCTTTTTAGTTAACCTTACATCAACAACATCGCCGGGAACGGCTTTATCAACAAAAATGACTAGCTCATCAGCTTTGCCTACACCTTTTCCTTCTTCTGCAATATCAATAATATGTACATTGGGAATTATAGTTACTGTACCGGGTTTTCTTCTGCTCATTATTTTGCAAAGATAAGGGGAAAACCTGAAAGACTAAAGTAGAAAACTAAGGTCAGAATGAATACAAATAAAGAAGGATTTTAAGAATAAAATAACGAAATATTAGGCAATAAATCACTCATC
Organism: Pedobacter punctiformis; assembly: GCF_027213715.1. Lineage (GTDB taxonomy): Bacteria > Bacteroidota > Bacteroidia > Sphingobacteriales > Sphingobacteriaceae > Pedobacter > Pedobacter punctiformis. The sequence goes on along the minus strand of NZ_JAPWGM010000005.1, from coordinate 344,488 downwards.
GAACAAGAATCGTCCGTCAATAAAATCGTGATTTCAAAAATTATCTTCCAATAAATTTTAATGCTGTGCCCCAAAAGCCACCTAACCAATTAAAATTTACGTCAAACTTCTCATCAATTTGTACTGAAAACTCTAAAACTTCTTTACTCATGATAAAAAACCTCCCTGTTTATACAAGTATACAAAATTCAGACCAAAAACCAAAACGGTTCAAATTAAATTTCAGTTAATTTTACGTTATTTTTTCGGGTGATTTGCAAACTACTTTTAGAAACTTTAAAATTGTGTCGGGTTATGTATATTTGATGTAGTACACAGCCACATTTAAAATTCTAAAAATTTAACTTAAATCATTAAAACATGAAAAAAATTAGCGCTCTATTATTGGGAATATACTCCGTATTATTAATTGCATGTAGTGGATCAGACACTTACAGGGGCTCGTGGAAGGCCACAGATTTTAAAGGTGCGAAATTTGAAATATCATTTGATGCCAAAAGCTTTACCGTTAAAGATAGTACCGGAAAAAACATCAAATTTGACTACACTCAAAATTCTGTTAAAATTGCAAACTCTATAAAAACTTATGGAATTAAATTAGGAGATGGCAGAGGTTACCAAATTAATTTCCCTAAAAATAATGACGAGAGTTTGGCGCTTATTATAGATCAAAATGGCAGCCCGATATATACAATTAGCAGAAAGGCTTACCTGAAATATGAAGATATCTATAAACTTGAATAAAGTTAGGGTTCAGATTGCCTGAAGAAAAAACAAATTGCCTTAATCAGAACCGTATAACTATTTGATTGTTAGATATTAATTTGTAACTTAATATATCATTTAACAAAAAAGGAGGTTCATCATGAACGTTATCCGTAAAATTGAACATTGGGGCGATGTTCATCAATCAAAATGGCTGGATTTTTTGCGAATCATTCTCGGCCTCGTTATTTTCGGCAAAGGTGTTTCATTTATTAGCGACACTTCGACACTGCAAAATTTAATCACTCAAAACAATGTTTTCGGTTTCTCCAGCATGTTAATTAGTGTGGCCATCCATGTTGTAGCGTTTGCACATCTGGTTGGTGGTATTTTAATTATACTTGGCCTGGTAACCCGTTTTGCCGTGGTTATTCAAATTCCAATTTTGCTTTTTGCCGTTTTCTTTGTTAACCTTACCCGGGGATTTTCTATGCCAAATTCGGAGTTATGGTTATCGATATTGGTTCTTTTTATGCTTATCCTCTTTTGGGTTGTAGGCTCAGGACCGCTTTCAGTGGATGAAGGTTTGAAAAATAAGCGTGGAAAACGTTACGATTAGTCATAGAGTTAAAGCACTATAAAATTATTTCTTAGTATCTTTCGGCTTTAGCTTTTAAGATGAAAACAAAGATACTTTTAGCCCTGCTTTTAGCGGGAATAACAACTTACGCTCAAAGCCCGGCAGATCCCTATTTCAAATTAACCAGGGCTGGTTTTATAGAGAAAAACGCCTTTGAGACAACTTCTTTTGTAGAAAAATATTTCAGGGTACCTGGTAATACGGGCTTTAATACAAGTATTAGTTATGTTGAAAATATTTTAAAAAAAGCAGGCTTTGTTGAACAAAAGCAAAATGAATTTGAAGCGCCCTTAACGTATAGGATTGAGAAACGGGCGATGAAAAATAATACCTGGGAGCCTGTTAACGCCAGTATTGAAATTATAGGAGAATCAACACCTTTAATCTCTTATAAAACAAACCGCAATATGATTCCGATTAATTGTGGCTCTACTCCTGCCGGTGGTTCTACTGCTGAAGTGGTTTATCTTTCAAAAATAATGCCTTCGGAAATTGAGAAAATGGATTTAAAGGGTAAAATCATTTTTTCTGAATCTCATCCTTCAAGATTACTTGCAATTGCAACAAAAGCAGGTGCCATTGGTGTTTTGGGGTACTCAATGCCTAAATATACGCAGCCTGAAGTTCATCAAACTTCCATCCAATTTGGCAGTATGAAAGCCAACAGTGAAGTTTGGACATTGCTTTTATCTTATGCGGCAAAAGAGAAATTAAAAGCAAGCTGTGGAAAAGGCGCTGTTAAGCTAAAAGTTAATATTGAAACCAAAGTTTATCCATCGGAGGAATTAACAATTGTTGCCAATGTAAAAGGCAGTGTGAAACCGCAAGAACGCTTTGTATTTAGCGCACATGTGCAGGAACCCGGAGCCAACGACAATGCAAGTGGTGTTGGAACCCTGGCCGAAATGGCCCGTTTAACAGCGGCGTTATATCAATCTAAAAAAATAAAACCTCAACGTAGCTTAACCTTTTTGTGGGGTGATGAAATTGTTTCAACCAGACGTTACATTACGGAGGATACTGTCAGGGCCAAAGGCATTCTATGGGGAATGAGCTTAGATATGGTTGGAGAAGACACCAAAAAAACCGGTGGTTCTTTTTTAATTGAGAAAATGCCCGATCCTTCAGCAATCTGGACCCGTGGAACAGATAAACATACCGAATGGGGTGCAGGAGATGTAAAAGAAAAAGACCTTTTTCCGCATTATTTCAATGATTTTATCTTTGATATTTGCAAGACACAGGGCAAGTTTGCAAATTGGACAGTAAACTATAATCCTTTTGAAGGTGGCAGTGACCATACTCCTTTTTTGCAAAACAAAATACCGGGCTTGTTGATGTGGCATTTTACAGATGTTTTTTACCACACCGATAATGACCGGATTGATAAAGTTTCGGCTACGGAAATGAAAAATGTTGGAGTTAGTGGCTTAACAGCAGCTTATACACTGATTAATGCAAACGAAAATACAGCAAGCACAACAGTAACACAAGTTAAAAATGATGCTTTAACGCGTTTAAAGACAGAATTTGAACTCAGCAAAAAAGCAATTGCTGAAGGCAAATCAGCTGCAGACGAGAAACACATTATAGAAGTTTGGAGCAAATGGTATATAGATGCCCTCGCAACGATAAACAAAATGCCGGTTAAAGCTGAAACCACAAGAGTAGGTTCTGCAATAAAGTTTGCGGTTAACGAAGTTGAAAAGCAAACAAATATTTATTTAGAGGCGTTGAAGTAACACATCTTTCAATTGTTTAATGCCTAAATCAAAAGCAATTATTATAGGTGCCGGTATAGCCGGCATCGCATCTGCAATACGGATGGCTGTTAAGGGCTATGAGGTGGATATTTTTGAAGCCAACACCTATTCTGGTGGAAAACTTACAGAAATAAACCTCAACGGCTTTAGGTTTGATGCAGGACCAAGTCTTTTTACAATGCCACAATATGTGGATGAACTTTTTAAAATTGCAAATAAGAACCCTTCTGATTATTTTGAATATGACCAACTGGAAGAAATTTGCAGGTATTTTTATGAAGACGGATTAAGACTGACCTCAAAAGCTGATTTGGAGCAATTTGCACAGGAAATACAAGAAAAAACAAATTCTAAAGCGCAGGAAATTACTCGTTTTTTAAAAAAAAGCGAAACCATTTATAAAATCACGCACAAGGTTTTTTTAGAGAGAAGTTTACACAAACTTAGAAGCTATCTGCATTTCGATACCATTAAATCAATTTTCAGCTTTGGAAAAATTGATGCTTTCAGAACGCAAAACAAAGCAAACGAAGTTTTTTTTAAAGACCCGAGAATTGTACAGCTGTTTAACCGTTATGCTACTTATAATGGCTCCAATCCCTATCAGGCTCCTGCAACATTAAATATAATTCCGCATTTCGAATATCATTTCGGTGCATTTTTACCGAAAAAAGGGATGTACAGCATTATTACTGCTTTGGTAAAACTGGCAGAAGATTTAGGCGTTAACTTTTATTTTAGCCAAAAGATTGATGAAATTATTTACTCAGAGGATAAAAAATTTAAAGTAAAGGGAGTAAAAGTTAACAATGTGATTTTACAGGCTGATGTAGTCGTTTCCAATTTAGACATTTGGTTTACCTACAAAAACCTGCTCAAGAAAATAAAGCCACCTAAAAAGCTTTTGCAGCAAGAACGCAGCAGCTCTGCTTTAATCTTTTACTGGGGCATAAAAGGTAATTATGATGAGTTAGGGCTTCACAATATTTTATTTACAAAAAATTATCAGGACGAGTTTAATGCCATTTGGAAAGACCAAATCATTACCGAGGATCCAACTATTTACATTAACATTACTTCAAAACACCTTAAAAGTGATGCGCCAAAAGGCTGCGAAAACTGGTTTGTAATGATTAATGTACCGGCAAACAAGGGTCAGGATTGGGATATATTAATTAAAGAAGCAAAATTAAACATTGTTAAAAAGATCAACCGCGTTTTAAAAACAAACCTGGAAAATAATATTATTTGTGAGGAAATTCTTGATCCCCGAAGCATAGAAAGTAAAACAGGTTCTTATCAGGGATCTTTATACGGCAATAGTTCTAATAATCAGTTTTCAGCCTTTTTACGACATCCAAATTTCAGTTCGAAAATTAAAAACCTTTATTTCTGTGGTGGAAGTGTACATCCCGGGGGTGGGATTCCTCTGGCGCTGTTATCGGCCAAAATTATCGATGATGGGATTAAATTTGAATGAAATTACCCTTTGCTGAAAAATAATCATGTTTAAAAAGATAGCTTTGCAGTAAGATTACGGAGATTCCGTACATCATTTTAATTCAAATATTGATCATATGAATTTTCACACACGTAAATGGATTAAACCGGAAGATTTAAATCCAAATGGCGGTTTATTTGGAGGAAGTCTTTTAAAATGGATTGATGAAGAGGCCGCAATTTACGCCATTGTTCAATTGGAAAACCCAAAAGTGGTGACGAAATACATGTCTGAAATCAATTTTGTGAGTTCAGGAAAGCTAGGCGACATTATTGAAATGGGCATCACGGCAACCGCTTTCGGCAATACTTCTATTACCATGTGTTGCGAAGTGAGAAATAAAATTACCCGCAAGAGTATTTTAACTATTGATAAGATTGTTTTTGTAAATATTAACGATTACGGCGAACCTTCGCCTCATGGAAAAACAAAAATCAAATATATTGAAGAACAATTCGATCAGGAAAACGAAGGTCAGGTTTAAAGATAGTTTTAGGCAAGTTTATGTTTAGCCTTTAATTCATCTTCTAATTTTTCTGCATCCAGATCAAATGCATTAACAATAATCTGTGCTTTTGTATAAAAAGGATCACGTTCCTGAAGTTTCATCTTAATAAACTCAAGAAGCTGTTCATCATCCATATCCTTTATTAACGGGCGTTTTTGGCGATTGTGTAATCTGGAAACCAATGCAGCGGGCTCCATCTGAAGATAAACAGTTGCTCCATTTTCGTTCATCCATTCCATATTATCAAAAAAGCATGGTAAACCGCCTCCTGTTGCCACAACGCAGGTCTCAGGATAATTGAAAGTTTTTAATGTTTCGCGTTCCAGATTTCTAAAGCCACTTTCGCCAAATTCTGCGAAATATTCAGCAATGGTTTTACCTGTTAATTGTACAATTTCGGCATCCAGATCAATTACCGGGCATTCCAGGCGATGTGCCAGCTGCTTTGCTTTTGTGCTTTTACCGCAGCCCATAAATCCAACAAGAAAAATTTTCATAATTGATGTTCGCGTTTTAACATAATATAATCTGTTACCGGAGGTTCAAACCCTGCCTTTTTAAAGAGGGTAGCAATTTGAGCACGATGATAAGTAGAATGATTTAATAAATGAAATAAAATTTCTTCGACTTTGCTTTGGTATGGGTCACCCTTAGAATTGTGGTAAATAACCATTTGATTTAAGGGAGTATTGTTTAATATTTCTCTGATCTGAGTAAAATTGTCTGCTGAAATTTTTTCAAACTCATTTCTATAGTGAACGTCCCATACGCCATATTGGGGTACTTCTCCTTTAATGCGACTAACCCACACATGTTGGGCATTTAATACATGGCTAAACAGTTTTTCCGCTTCTGGCAAATCAATCGTTGAAGAATTGAAAACCGAGATTATCCGCTGATCAGCAAGCTGAGTATAATTTACAATTTCTTGAAACATAATTTAAGCCAGTTTTACCCTTGGATCAACATAGGCGTACAAAATATCAACCAGAATGTTAATTACCACAAACACGAAAGCAATAAACAAAATAGAACCCATAACTACAGGAAAATCAGACATTTCCAGCGCCGTTACGGTGGTACGACCTAAACCGTTATAGCCAAAAACATATTCTACAAAGAATGAGCCTGCAAGCAAAGAAGCAAACCATCCCGAAATAGCGGTAATTACAGGGTTCAAAGCATTTTTTAAGGCATGTTTGTAGATAATTGCATTTTTACTAAGTCCTTTTGCTCTCGCTGTGCGAATATAATCCTGCGCCAGTACATCCAGCATTGCACTTCTGGTTAACTGCACAATAATTGCAAGCGGCCTGAGCCCTAAAGTAACCATAGGCAGCCATAAATTCCTCAGGGTAAGTACTTCACCTTTAAAAGGATCGTAGCTATACAAACTGCCACTCATCCTTAAACCGGTATAATTACTTAAAACAAAACCAAAAAGCCAGGCAATAATTATTCCTGCAAAAAAAGAAGGTGCAGATATTCCAAGAATGGCAAATGTATTGGCGGCTTTATCGATCCAGCTATCTTTATAAACGGCAGATAATACGCCCAGAAAAACACCGATAAGTGTTGCAAAAATCATGGCCGTAAGTGCCAGGATAAAAGTATTCGGAACGGTTTCTGAAAGTATTGCGGTCACATCCCTTTTGGTTTGATAAGAACTCCGCAAGTAAGGCCACTTTAGTACCAAAGCCTTCTCCTTAAACCCTACTATTTTTGCATAATGATATTTTTGTTGTGTAGTTGCGTCATTATCCAAAATACTTAGCGGAGAAAGGTCATTTACATACAAAATAAACTGAACTGGTTTTGAACGATCCAAGCCAAATTCTTTACGTACGGCTTCCAGAGATTGTACATCGGCCCTTTGCCCCATGGTCATCCTTGCCGGATCGCCAGGTAGAATATTAAACAATAAAAAAACAATTAATACTACCCCGGCCATTACAGCCAGTCCGTATAATAGTTTTTTTAGTGCATAGCTAAACATAATTATTTTCCGAAATATTTTTTAGAAAGTTCATCAAATGACGGCATATTATGGTAGTGCCATTTATTTACAACCACACCATTTTTTAAAAGTAAAATACCTGGATTAGCCCTGACCATACTTTTTAATGGCACCGCATCTGCATAAAATATTTCTGAAAACAGATTGTTCGTTTTGATAAAAGCAGCAGCATCCTGGGCAGAATTTGAGGTTAACAAAACAGTTCTGATGTTAAACTGCTGAGTTGCATCAATAGCCAATGCATTTAATTTGCCTATGGCTTTTAAATTCGTATCGTGTAAGTTATAAGCAACAAAAACTAAACTGTAATAAGGATTTTCAATAAGTTCCTTTGTGTAATCTGTACCCGATGCATCGGTGATAATTAAATCCTTAATTTTTGGAGAAAAACCTTCTTTAATAAGTTTTTTGCTTGGCTCCCCTACAATTTCCCAGTTGTTATCTTTCCAAATTTCAGTTTTAAGGTACTCCTTGTCGCTCATGTCTTTTTCTTCCTTCGTTTTTTTATTTTTAAGGTGGTACATGATTTGAAATTCATCAGGTTTTTCTCCCGGAGGAATAACCATTAAAGAAGGAATGTGCGCACCTACCTTATAAGGAAGAAAATCGATAATGGGTAGAAAATTATAGGTAAATAAGCCAAAAAATAAAGATGCCAAAGTAACAACAATGGCTATATTTCTTTGAACCGCCGGTTTAGTCGTAATTGGCCTGATCAATTCTTTTCGAAAGAAAATATACAGAATTAAGACCAGAAGGATTAAATCTTTACTAAAGGACTGCCATGGGGTTAGCGGAATGGCATCTCCAAAGCAACCACAGCTGGTTACAACTTTAAAAGCCGCTGAAACAAATGTTAACAGGGTGAAAAATATGATTAGTAACAATAAACCCCAGGCTACTTTTTTACCCCAGAAACCCAGCAGCAGTAAAGCGCCCAAAACAATTTCTAGAGTACAGAGTAAAATGGCTATTCCTGTTGCCATTCCACTTAGAAAATCCATGTGAAAAACCTCAAAATACTCTTGCAGTTTATAACCAAAGCCTAAGGGATCATTTGCTTTTATTAACCCCGAAAAAATAAACAAGGCACCTACTAAAATTCTCGAAATGGTTAATAATATATTTTTCATTCGTTATAAACTTATTTTCAAATAGGCATGAAGTGGCTGTGATTTCCTTTTCATTAGGTGGTTTTAAAAATCACACAGATTTTTATCTTCTATTCAACACCTAACTTAATCAACGCAAAAACCGAGTAGTTTAACATATCCTGATAATTAGCCTTCACTCCTTCCGAAGCTAAGGTTTGCCCTTCATTATCTTCAATTTGTTTAACCCTGAATATTTTCATTAAAATCAAATCGGTTAAAGAACTTACCCGCATATCTCTCCAAGCTTCACCATAGTCATGATTCTTAGCAAACATTAAATCCTTTGTTTCATTTACTTTTTCATTAAAAGAATCTTCAACAAATTCATATGGAAGTTCTGTTGGATCAGCATCCGTTAGTTCCAGTTGCATCATTGCAATAACGCAATAATTAATAATACCAATATATTCTGAAGTAATATTTTCGCCAACTTTACTGATTTTTTTCTCTTCTAACGTACGGATTCTCTGCGCTTTAATAAAAATTTGATCAGTAATAGAACTTGGTCTTAAAATACGCCATGCCGTACCATAATCTTTAGTTTTCTTTAAAAATAATGATCTGCAAACGGTGATCACCTGATCAAATTCTGTAGAGGTATTTGTTTCTGCCAAAGCCAATAATTATTTAGTTTTTAGTGTATTTTTGTATCGAAAAAACAAAAGCTAAAGATACATTTTTAAAGCGAAACCCAAATCCCGAAAGGGTTTATTATGCCAGAAAAAAACTTTTTTGAACCCAGACAAAGTATAAACGTTAAAGGCAAGCTGATTGATTTGTCGAAGCCAAAAGTAATGGGGATTTTAAATATTACGCCCGATTCTTTTTACAGTAACAGCCGAACGATCTCCATTGAAGAAGCCCTAAAAAAAACGGAGCAATTTTTAAATGAGGGTGCAACTTTTGTTGATATAGGAGGTTACTCTTCCAGACCGGGTGCTAAAGATGTTGAAACTGAAGAAGAAATTTCGAGACTTGTTCCAGTCATTGAAGCTTTGGTAAAAGCTTTTCCAGAGATCATAATTTCTGTTGATACCTTTAGGGCTAAGGTTGCCGAAGAAACCATTTTAGCGGGCGCCCACCTGATTAATGATATTGCAGCCGGAGATATGGACAAACTCATGTTTGAAACTGTTGCCCGTTTACAGGTTCCTTATATTATGATGCACATGCAGGGTACTCCACAAACCATGCAGCAAAATCCGGTTTACGAAAATATTTTACTTGAGGTGGTTGATTACTTAGCAAAGAAAATTACTGAGCTAAGGGCTTTAAAAGTTCACGATATTATTATTGATCCAGGATTTGGCTTTGGCAAAACAATCGCTCATAATTATGAACTGCTGAACCAAATGCAGGAATTGAAAATATTTCAGTTGCCGGTATTGGTTGGTTTTTCAAGAAAAGGAATGATTCATAAAGTTTTAAAAACAACGGCAGCCGAATCCCTAAACGGAACGAGTGTTTTAAATACGATTGCTTTGCAAAAAGGAGCCGGTATTTTAAGGGTTCACGATGTTAAAGAAGCAGTTGAATGTGTGGAGCTGGTCGCTCAGTTATGGGGTTAATTGTTTGAATTGATTAATCGGTTAACTGTTGGATAGCGATTCTCTAAACACATAAACTCTTAAGCTTTATCTTTAAGGATAGCATTTCTCAAGGCATTTAATTTATTCGTTAATTCATCAAGTTTTAACCTGAAAGCAATGTATTCTTCCTCTTCAATATATTCCAAATCATGTGCACCAATAATATGATTTACAGTTTCAATCGCACTGGAATATGCCATTGTAATATAATGTGCTTTATCTTTTGCTGTGATTCTCGCTGAACCTTCGGCAAGGCAATCGCCAATGCTGCTTGCAGATCTTTTAATTTGACTGGTAAGTCCATATATTTCTTCTTTTGGAAATTTCCGAATCAAAATATAAATTTCCTTCCTGAAGATTCTTGCTTTTTGCCAGGTATCCAGCTTTTCAAAAGAGTAAATGCGCATAACAACAATATTGTCTTAATATAAGGAAATTAATTTTAGATTAAGTCGTTAGCATCAACACTTAACCAATTAAAACAACTAACCCATTAACTGTTTTATACAATTAACAAACATTTCTTATCTTGCCGTTAATGAAAGCATTAGATTTCGATTTTGTAAAATTCACTGTTACCGATGTTATAGATATTGTACTGGTTGCATTGCTCATATATTATGTTTACACACTCATTCGCAACACTTTAGCGGTAAATTTGTTAGTTGGAATGCTGATCATCGCTATTTTTTACAGAGTAGTGGATGCTTTACATATGAAACTTTTAACCGCCATCATAGAGAAATTTATGAGTGTGGGTATTATAGCTTTGATTGTAATTTTTCACCCGGAAATACGCCGCTTCCTTTTATTGATTGGAAAAAATGCCTTTTTGCAAAAGAACAAAGCCTGGTGGGGTTATTTATTTGGACGTAAGGAAATAGAAAGAAATAATCTTGCCCGCATAAAACCAATTATTGATGCTTGTAAAAGCATGAAAAAAACCAGGACGGGTGCATTGATTGTATTTGTTAAGTTTTATGATGAACAATTTTTTGCGAATAGTTGTGAGGTTGTGGATGCTAAAATTTCAAAACGCTTGTTAGAAAGCATTTTCCAGAAAAACAGTCCTTTACATGATGGTGCTGTTGTCGTTTCGGAAAACAAGATTAAAAGTGCCAGTTGTATTTTGCCTTTAACAGATAATGATCAACTGCCTTCGCAATTTGGACTAAGACACAGAGCCGGAATTGGAGTATCAGAAACTACTGATGCTGTAGCGGTTATTATATCAGAAGAAACCGGAGAAATATCTTACGCTAAACAAGGCCGGGTAAGAATGAATGTTTCTTTTGGAGAGTTGGAGAAGCTGCTGAATAAAGATTTTTAAGAATTATACTGAGGAACGAAGACCTCATTCCTCAGCATAACAAATTTATTTTAGCAGTATTGCTCAAATGCACCAATTAAATTATCGGCAATCATTTGTGCAGGACGGCCTTCAATCTGGTGACGTTCAATCATGTGAACCAATTTACCATCTTTAAATAAAGCCATAGCCGGTGAAGATGGAGGAAAAGGCATCATATAATTTCTAGCCTGATCAACCGCTTCTTTTTCCATTCCTGCAAATACAGTAACCAATTTATCCGGATGTTTTTCGTGTGCTGCTGCTGCTCTTGCCGCCGGACGTGCATTTGCCGCCGCACAACCGCATACGGAGTTTACAACCACCAAAACAGTTCCTTCGCCTTTTATAGCGGCATCTACTTCCTGTGCATTTTTTAATTCTTCAAAACCTACGTTAGTTAATTCCTTACGCATTGGTTCTACTAAATATTCTGGATACATTTATCTTCCTTTTTTTATTTACTGATATTCAGGTACAAAAATAAGAAAATCGAACAGTAGAAACTGTCCGATTTATATTTTTTAGGTAAAATTAAAACTTACCTAACATTTTATTGAAGACCTTTTTGTTCTAACATCTCTTTCATCAACTGCGGATCTTTAAGTGCAGCCCATCCAAAAACAACAATAGTTATAATTAAAGCAGCGATGTATAAGGCACTTAAAACAACGCCTATAATGGCACAAATCTTACCTGCTTTAGTGTTTTTATAGGATGATATTGAATAAGCGTTGGGGTTTAAGTTATATTTTTTAATATCGCCGTTTGATAAAACCCATGCAATAATTCCAAACACCAAGCCTATACCATAACAGCAGCAACCAGGGATTGATAAAATACCTAAAACCAATGCAATTGTTGCATTTGGCAAATTTTGTTGTCCCATTCCGCCTCCAAACTGACCAAATGGCGGTGGTTGCTGAAATGGTGGCGGTTGTACTGGTCCATTATTTACAGGCTCAACAGCCTCTGATTCATTCTTAATTGGTTCGAATGGTTGGTTTCCTTGTTCATCTGACATAAGCTAATTTAGTAATTGGTGGTTGTATATTTTGTAAATGTAATTGATTAAGATAATTACTGCAACACCAGCAAACACAATTTTTATTAACTGTGCCCCAAATTTGAAATCGAATTTAAGATGCAAAAGCGTAAAAATTACGATAAAAATTAAAGGTATAGTTGCCGGATATAGCTTAAACGACTCAATAACATTGCCTCTAAACAAACTTATAACTGATCGCTGCAAACCGCAGCCTGGACAATCTACGCCAAAATGTGCCTTCAACGGACAGGTTAAAAGGTGATGACTTAACCAATCTAAAAAACCGTTATGTTGATGCACCATCTATACTGATTATATTTCCTTGCTTATCTTTCCAAATTTTATATTTCTCCAGGTCTTTTACAACTTGTTTATAAACCAGATTTAAAACAAATACATCATCGATTAAGCCGAGTACGGGAATAAAATCGGGTACCACATCAACAGGAGAAAGAAAATAAATTAATCCGCCAATAATAGCAACAATAGAACCTTTTGGTATTTCGGTATAACTGCCATTTACATAATCTTTAGAAACAGCGAACAATAACAAAAGCTTAGACCAAACGCCTTCTAAATCTCCTTTATTGGTTACTGCTTTTCCTAGCGCCTCCTGAATGGTATCAGTTGCCTTGCTTTTATCATTTAATATAACTGTAGCCTTATCTTTCGATTTTTTAAAAAAGGCCAATATTTTTTGCCTGTTCAGTTTCATAATTAATCTATTACAAATTAACGGCCAAAAGCATCATAATTGTCTTTCTTTTACTTGTGCAAAAACAGAATTAGATAAAAAGCCTATGACCAAAAAAAAATATTTTTTTCATCTGATGAAATCTTTAAAGCGTAGATTTGATCATATCCAGAATGTCATCTACATATTTACGTTCATTCGCTAAACGTGGTACTTTATGCTGCCCGCCTAATTTATCTTTCGCTTTAAGCCAATTATAAAATGTATTTACAGGCGCATTATGCACCAGCGGACGTCGAAGTGCCATATCTTTAAAACGCTTGGCATCATAATCTGAGTTTACTGCTCTCAGTGTCTGATCCATAACATCCACAAATTTTTCAAAATCATTGGGTTGTTTGTCAAATTCAATAATCCATTCGTGTCCTCCAGCCTGCTCACCTTTAAAATAAATTGGTCCGGCGGTGTAATCCTTAATTTCAGCACCGGTTTCCAAACATGCTTTTGTCAGCGCCTGCTCCGCATTATCAATAATCACTTCTTCGCCAAAGGCATTGATAAAATGCTTGGTTCTGCCCGTAATTTTTATTCTGTAAGGCGATAAGGAAGTAAATTGAATGGTATCGCCAATCATGTAACGCCACAAACCGCCATTGGTAGAAATTACAATTGCATAATTTTTATGCAGTTCCACTTCTCCTAAAAGTAAAGCTGCCGGGTTTTCATCGTGAATATTTTCCATTGGAATAAATTCATAGAAAATACCATAATCCAGCATCAGCAGCATTTCTTCTGAATTATCCTGATCCTGAATACCAAAAAATCCTTCGGATGCATTATAAGTTTCCAGATAATACATTTCATTAGAAGGAATTAGTTGTTTAAACTGCTCGCGGTAAGGTGCAAAATTTACGGCTCCATGAACATAAAGTTCCAGGTTTGGCCATACTTCCAATAAATTACTCTTGCCGGTAAGTTCTAAAACCTTTTTAGCAAGCACAATAGTCCAGGTGGGTACTCCTGAAATACTGGTTACATTTTCCTGAATGGTGGCTTCGGCCATCCGGTCCATCTTAATTTCATAGTTGTCCATCAAAGCGATAGACATATCCGGCGTACGGTAATATTCTGCCCAGATTGGCAGGTTTTTAATCAGAACAGCAGATAAATCACCATAAAAACAATCTTCGTTGAGCTGATTTACCTGATGGCTTCCACCCAAAACCAAACCTTTACCGGTAAACATCTGATTATCGGGACGGTTGTTGCAATAAATAGAAAGCATATCCTTACCACCTTTAAAGTGGCATTCTTCTAAACTTTCTTCAGAAACCGGTATAAACTTACTTCTATCGCTGGTGGTACCCGATGATTTTGCAAACCATTTGATATCCGAAGGCCACAAAATATTTTGTTCACCCGCCAGCATCCTTTCAATGTAGGGCTTTAAAGTATCGTAATTTTGAATGGGAACGCGTTCCTGATATTGTTGAGGAGTTAAAATAGATTTGTAATCGTACAGTTTGCCCCACTCTGTGTTTTCTGCGCTGTCAATAAGCGTATGAAACCACTCTTCCTGAACATCATGTGGGTATTTCATAAAAAGCTCGATCTGATGGATCCGCTTTTTCATTAACCAGGTAAAAATCGAATTTACAAATGCCATGTGCTTATCAGAAAATTAAAAATTCTTTCGTTTCAAAACAAAGTTAGAACCTAAATACACTTTTCTAACCATTTCATTTTCTGCGAGAACCTCGGGAACACCTTGTTCTAAAATTTTACCTTCAAAAAGTAAATAAGCCCGGTCGGTAATGGAAAGTGTTTCCTGCACATTGTGATCTGTAATCAGGATACCAATATTTTTATGCTTTAGTTTAGCTACAATAGATTGAATTTCTTCTACTGCAATTGGATCTACCCCGGCAAATGGTTCATCCAAAAGAATAAAATTTGGATTTGCGGCTAAAGCTCGGGCAATCTCCGTACGCCGGCGCTCGCCTCCTGAAAGTAAATCTCCACGGTTTTTACGAACTTTATGTAAACTGAATTCATTTATAAGTTCTTCCAGTTTTTCCCGTTGCTCTTCTTTACTCATTTTGCTCATTTCCAAAATGGCCAGAATGTTTTCTTCAACAGTTAGCTTTCTAAAAACCGAGGCTTCCTGCGCTAAATAACCAATCCCCTTTTGTGCCCTGCGATACATTGCATCTTCAGTAATATCTTCTTCTTCCAGATAAATACGGCCCTGATTTGGCTTAATTAAACCAACAATCATGTAAAATGAAGTTGTTTTACCCGCACCATTTGGTCCTAAAAGCCCAACAATCTCTCCCTGACTTACATTAAAAGAAACATCATTTACAACGGTACGCTGTTTATATTTTTTAACCAGATTTTCGGCTCTTAATATCATTCGTATTTATGATTTTAGGTTTACAATTTTAGATTTTGACCAAAACAGCAACCTTATGTTATTTTTTTACCAGGCTAAACACTTAAGCAATTATTATTTTTCGGCTTCAGTTTTTAGCTTTAATTAACTTTTATTCCTTTAATATTGAGCTGCAAACGTCTTTTCTCCCGCCATACATTTTCTTCAATGGTATAACAAACAGAAAAAGGGACTTTTAGTTGTAAAAGATTTTCAAATTCTGCCAGACCATAACCAATGCCTTCAAAAATACTGGAATTTTGTTGTTTTACGTTAATTTTTAAATGATTTGCACCCACTGCCATGGCCCGCTGGGTTAGGTATACATTGTGCGTTACAAAAATCGGCGACATATTTTCCGGGCCGAAAGGGCCCATTTGGGATAAAATCCTAAAAAATTTACCATCAATCTGAGCCAGTTCTATTTCTGCATCGATTTTAATCATCGGAATCAATAGTTCAT
The DNA here is from genome assembly GCF_027213715.1 of Pedobacter punctiformis. Taxonomy (GTDB): domain Bacteria; phylum Bacteroidota; class Bacteroidia; order Sphingobacteriales; family Sphingobacteriaceae; genus Pedobacter; species Pedobacter punctiformis. Next base: position 328,624 of record NZ_JAPWGM010000005.1, on the reverse strand, counting down.
CGGTAATGCTTGCAGCGACAATTTTTTCGAATTTATCGGCAAAAGCATTTACATTATCTTGTTGCATGGTTAATCCGGCAGCAAATTTATGCCCACCGTACTGATCCAATAAATCAGCACAGCCGCTTAAAGCTTCGTACAAATCAAAACCTGCCACCGACCGGCAGGAACCGGCAACTAATCCATTTGATTTTGTGAGTACAATGGTTGGACGATAATATTTTTCTGTTAAACGGGACGCTACAATTCCGATTACACCTTTATGCCAGTTCTCATTAAAAACGACAGTAGTTTTACGGTTAATCAGTATTTCACTTTCATCAATTAAAGCAAGAGCTTCGCGGGTAATGTCCTGATCGAATGTTTTTCTTTCTGTATTTTTAAGGTTAATCAATTCACTTTGTTCCGCAGCATTTACCTCTTCATCACAAAGCAACATGGCAACAGCATGTTTGGCATGATCGATCCGGCCGGCCGCATTAATTCTTGGCCCCAAAGTAAAAACCACATCTGTAATGGTATAGTTTTCAGTTTTACCCGAAATTTCCATTAAAGATTTTAATCCCTGGCAAGGACTGGTATTGAGTTTTTTTAATCCATAATAGGCTAAAATCCGGTTTTCGCCTACTACGGGAACAATATCTGCGGCAATGCTAACCATAACCAAATCCAGGTACTGCAAATAGGTATGCTGAGCTAAATTATGTTTTTGGGCATAGGCCTGGGCAAGTTTAAAGCCAATGCCACAACCCGCCAATTCTTTAAAAGGATATTCGCAATCGTTTCTTTTTGGGTCCAAAACAGCAACTGCTTTTGGTAACTCCTCTCCCGGCAAATGGTGATCGCAGATAATAAAATCAATGTTTAAAGTATTGGCGTAGTCAATTTTATCAATGGATTTTATTCCGCAATCTAAGGCAATGATTAAAGAAAATCCATTCTGGTAAGCATAATCTATTCCGGCAGTAGAAATGCCGTAGCCTTCCAGATAACGATCCGGGATATAATATTCAATGTTTGGAGTCAGTTGAGAAAAAAAGCTGTAAGCCAGCGCAACAGAGGTTGTTCCGTCTACATCATAATCACCATAAATCAGAATTTTCTCCTCATTAGCTATCGCTTTTGCAATGCGATCAATGGCCAGATCCATATCCTTCATTAAAAAAGGATCGTGAAGATGATCGATTTGTGGTCTGAAAAAATCTCTTGCCTGATCAAAATCACAAATATTTCTGTTGACTAAAATCTCTGCAAGCGACTGGTCTATATTGAGTTGTTCAGCTATTGTTGTTACGGTATCATTATTGCATTTTGATGCCAGCACCCATCTTTTTTCCATCTAGTATTGTTTCCGAACAGTAAATATACATTTTAATTGAACTCTTTTCGCCTATTCAAATGGCATGCGGTATTCAATCTAAAAACATTATACGGAAAATACTGGCATTTACTTATTTAGAATTACCCGGATATTCTTTAAAAAGTTTTAAAAGATGTTCCTTTTGCTGAGCGAATTTACTTTCATCAATCAGGTTTACGCGTTCGGATGGATCCCAGGAAAGATTGAACAACTCAACAAGCTCCTGATTATCTTTTTTGGTAATCCTTAGTTTCCAATCCCCATCTTTTACACCTTCTAAAACGTAGTTATGATAGTAAATTGGGCGATGCACTTTATGGTCATTTTTATTGGTTAACAAGCCAGCCACAGATTCTCCATCATAAATTTTCTCTGGAAGTTTGGTTTTGGTCCACTCCGCAATCGTTGGAAAAACATCCAGGTTAGAAAAAGGTTTGGTCAGTTGCTGATCATTTAAAGTATGGCCTTTCCAGTACACAATAAACGGAACACGATGTCCGCCTTCATAAGAAATAGCTTTCGAGCCTTTGAAATTTCCGGCTGAACCTACATGATAAAATTTAGTAAATCCATCTTCGTACATTCTTGCGGGCGCATTAACCCATGGCCCATTATCACTTGTGAAAATAAAAATGGTGTTATCCGCTTGTCCTGAGGCAACAACCTGTTTCCAGATTTGCGCCAAACCAGCATCCATATCTTCAATTACATCACCAAGTTCTCCACCGGCAGATGGTGTTTTTCTGTTCCTTTGAGCTGCGAAGGCAACAGGCAAATGTGGCATATTTTGCGCCAGATATAAAAAGAACGGTTTTTTACTTTTGGCACTTCTTTTTATAAAATCGATAGATTCTTTGGTGTATAAACCAATTAAGGCGCTATCCTGGGGTTTATAAATTTCGGGCTTTGTATTTCTGAAAATTTTAAGGATTGTATCCGTTTTTACATAAGGGGCCCGATAATCGTGGCTGTAAAGCATCCCATAAAATTCATCGAAACCCTTTTTATTGGGTAAAGAAACACCATGATCACCAAGATGCCATTTACCAATCAATGCCGTATTATAACCCGATGTTTTCAGCATTTGAGCTATGGTAACTTCATCCTGCGGCATCCCCCTTTTATCTCCCGGGCCTATTGGTTGAGGCAAATCCATCCTGCTGCAATACCTTCCGGTTAATAAAGAGGCCCGTGATGGGGTACAGGTTGGCGATGTGGTTACGAAATTTGTTGCTTTAATCCCTTTACTAGCCATATCATCCAGAAAGGGTGTTTTTATCAAAGGATTTCCGTAGCAGGATATATCACTATAGCCCATATCATCAGCTAAAACAATAATTACATTTGGTTTCTGTTGTGCAAATAAGGTTGAAACTACACTCAAAAAGAATATGAAGATGGGTAATATTTTTTTCATTGGAATAATTTGCCTCAATTTAGGAATGATTTTTTACATTAAAAGGAAGTATCCAAGCTTTTACTAAAACGATACTGCAAATAGATTGTTAACTTTGCACAGAAATAATAAATCTTAATATTTTGCAAGTTTATACCTTATTCGAAGGAACATATTCAGTTGATGCAACCAAGAAATTCGTTCCGTTTGATTCCACCATACATAGTTTTAAAGACAGACCTGCTTCTTTATTCATTAACGTTCAACCATTTTTAGTTGAATTGCAAAATGACCTTGTTTTATTTGACACTGGTTTAGGTTTTAGTGACGAACAGGGAGAATTGATTTTGCATAAAAATATTCGCAATGCAGGTTTTGATCCAACCGATGTAACCAAAGTGCTAATGTCGCATTTGCATTTTGACCATTCGGGTGGAATGATTCACAACCAGGGTAACAAATTAGAATTAAGTTTTCCGGATGCAGAATATATAATTAACCGCGGTGAATGGGAAATGGCTTTCAGCACTAAATCTTCTTCTTACCACACCGATATATTTGATTTTGTACAGCGCAACGCTCAAATTGAATTTGTAGAAGGCGATGGACAATTGAATGAAGCAATAAGTTATGAATTTACGGGTGCGCATACTCCAAATCACCAGGTTTTCTTATTAACAGAGGGTAATCAAAAGGTGTTTTTTGGTGGTGATGTTTTACCGGAACCCGAAGAACTGGTTAAAAATTTTATTGCTAAATATGATTTCGACGGGCGTAAAGCGATGGAATTGCGCAAGGAATTTGGTAAAAGAGCTGCAGAAGAAAACTGGGAATGTTTATTTTATCATGGTAAAAGTGCTGCAACAGGTTTTGTTGATGAGATTGAAGGTGGGTTTAAAATAAGATAAATACCGAAAGCTTAAAGACCATGCTGAAGAAAGAAGCAGGATAGAGAAAACAAAAAAGGCCTGCTCAAATGAGCAGGCCTTTAATTTTCCTGACCGGAAATAATTATTTCTTAGCTACTAATTTAACAGCAAGTTCAAACTCATCGTTAATTGCTTTGTCGCCAATGCTATCGAAGAATGATTTAGAACCATATTTAATGTCATATTTAGTTCTGTCTACAACTATTTTACCAGCTAAAGCACTTACAGTACCATCCGCATTTACTGTTACAGTTGCAGGAAAGCTTAATGGTTTAGTAATCCCTTTAATGGTTAAGTTACCTGAAACCGTTACGTTAGCACCAGCACCAGCAACTTTAGTAATTACGAAAGTTGAAGTTGGAAATTTAGCTACACCGAAGAAGTCATCCGCTTTTAAGTGACCTTCTAATTTAGCACTTCCGTCTGCATCTTTAATTGAATTCATATCGATGGTGAAGGTTCCACCTGTTACACTTTTACCGTTTACTTTTAACGATCCTGATTGTAAAGTAATTGTTCCGTTGTGAGAACCTGTTACTTTTTTGCCAACCCATGTAATAGTTGATTTTGTTGCATCAACAGTATAAGTTACTGGTTTTGTAGGGTTTTTAAAAGCTGACAAAGCTACTACTGCCACTAATAAAAAAATTGAGCCGATTTTTAATTTCATTTTCTGGTTTTTTTAATTTTTGTAAAGGTATATAAATGGTCTGTCTCTTGTTATTGACCTATGTTAAGATTTTAAAATTAATTAGAATTATCTTAATTAAGTGGATAGACTTAAAAATTAGATAAAAGGTTTAATCTGTTTACTTTTAAATGTCAATTTGAAATTCCGTAAATCATTTAATTGTACGCTATATATTTATGTTTGGCTACAGTTGCGGCAAGTATGGCCATGGAAGAACAATTATATATATACAAAAAATTAAATGAAAAATGGATTGCCTGGCTTGAGTTGTCCTACTGGGTAAGTTAATTGCTCTTATTGTATAATGTAATCAAGCTGGTAATGCAAAAAAAATCTGCAGGTTTTATGAAGATATCACAAAACCTGCAGATAAATTATTTAACGAAATGCTTCCCGCGATAACGGGACAAAAAATATTAAGGTACGATTTCCTCTAAATAGCTTTCAACCGGTGGACAAGCACAAATTAATGAGCGGTCTCCATGACTGTCGTTAACCCTGCCTACTGATGGCCAGAACTTACGCTCTAACACATAAGGAAGTGGGAAAGCTGCAGTTTGACGGCTGTAAGCATGCTCCCATTCGTTTGCCGTAATTACAGCAACAGTATGAGGCGAATTTTTCAGTGGATTATCAACTCTATCTAAAGTACCGTTTTCTACATCTGTAATTTCATTCTTAATGGCGATTAGGGCATCACAAAAACGATCCAGCTCATGTTTAGGCTCAGATTCTGTTGGCTCAACCATTAAAGTACCTGCAACCGGGAAAGAAACCGTTGGTGCATGGAAACCATAATCCATTAAACGTTTCGCAATATCGGTAACTTCAATACCGAAAGCTTTGAAAGAACGGCAATCTAAAATCATCTCATGCGCACAACGACCCTGAGCACCTGAATAAAGAACAGGATAATGTTGTTCTAAACGGGCTTTCATGTAGTTAGCATTTAAGATGGCATATTTTGTAGCGTTGGTTAAACCTTCGCTGCCCATCATAGCGATATAAGCATGAGAAATGATTAAAATGGATGCAGAACCCCATGGTGCAGAGGAAACTGCAGAAATTGATTTTCCTTTATCGATATCCACAACTGCGTGGCCAGGAAGATAAGGAACCAAATGTTTTGCAACACCAATTGGGCCCATACCAGGACCACCACCACCGTGAGGAATACAGAAGGTTTTGTGTAAGTTTAAGTGACAAACGTCAGCACCAATATTAGCCGGACTTGTTAAACCAACCTGTGCATTCATATTTGCACCATCCATATAAACTTGTCCGCCATTCGCGTGGATGGTTTCACAAATTTCTACGATACTTTCTTCAAATACACCGTGAGTTGATGGGTAAGTTACCATTAAACACGATAGGTTGTCTTTATGTAATTCTGCTTTCGCTTTTAAATCTTCAACATCGATGTTACCGTTTTCTAAAGATTTAACAACAACAATCTTCATATCAGCCATTGCTGCAGAAGCAGGATTTGTACCGTGAGCTGAAGCGGGGATTAAAGCCACATTACGGTGGAAATCACCACGATCATGGTGATAAGCACGAATAACCATTAAACCAGCATATTCACCTTGCGCACCTGCATTAGGTTGTAAGCTCATTGAGGCAAAACCTGTAATTTCACTTAGCCATTTATCCAGTTCGTTAAAAACAGAATAGTAACCTAAAACCTGATCAGCTGGTGCAAACGGGTGTACGCGACCGAAGTGAGACCAGGTAACCGGAATCATTTCTGCAGTAGCGTTTAATTTCATGGTACAGCTACCCAGGGCAATCATTGAATGGCAAAGAGATAAATCTTTTGCTTCTAATGATTTAATGTAACGCAACATTTCATGTTCTGAATGGTGCGAATTAAAAATAGGGTGTGTTAAATAGGCCGAAGTACGTTGTAATGCCGAAGGAATTACGGTTTCTACCTGCTCCACTACCTCAACCTGATCTGCTGCTACGGCTTTAACTTTAGCAAATATTTTAGCCAATAACTGTACATCTTCGAAAGTACTGGTTTCATCAAAAGAGATGGTTACCGAATTACCATTATAGTTTAAGTTGATTTCGTTATCTAAACAAGCTGCATGAATGCCGCCTTTTAGTTCACCTAAATCAAAACGGATGGTATCGAAATAAGCAGAATTTAATTGTTCGAAACCTAAATTTTTAAGTGTAGCTGCAAGGCTAACGGCTAAACCATGTGTACGTTCGGCAATTGCTTTTAAACCTTTAGGACCGTGATAAGCTGCATAAAAACCGGCCATAATAGCCAGTAAAGCTTGTGCAGTACAAATATTTGAAGTTGCTTTATCTCTGCGAATGTGCTGCTCACGCGTTTGTAAAGCCATACGTAAAGCGTAATCGCCATGGCTATCAATGGTTACCCCAATAATACGGCCCGGGATTGAACGTTTGTACTCATCTTTAGTTGCAAAGAAAGCGGCATGAGGACCACCAAATCCCATTGGTATACCTAAACGCTGCGTGGTACCTACAACAATATCAGCACCCCATTCGCCTGGAGGCGTTAATAAAGTTAAGCTTAAAATATCGGCAGCAACAGTTAATTTAATATTTTGGTTGTGTAAGGCTGAAGCAAAAGCTGCATAATCATAAACCTCACCATTCCCTGCAGGGTATTGAATAATTGCACCAAAGAAATCTTCGGTTGGCTGGAAAGTTTTGTGATCGCCAATTACAAGCTCAATGCCGTATGGATTAGCACGGGTTTTTAAAATATCTGTTGTTTGGGCAAAAACCAGTTCAGATACAAAGAATTTCTTAGCTGCCTGATTTTTACGGGTACTGTATTGCATAAACATGGCTTCTGCTGCTGCTGTACCTTCATCCAATAAAGAAGCATTTGCAATTTCCATTCCGGTTAAATCAATAACCATAGTTTGGAAATTTAATAAAGCCTGCAAACGACCTTGTGCAATTTCTGCCTGATATGGGGTATATTGTGTATACCATCCTGGATTTTCGAATACATTACGAAGAATTACACCCGGTGTAATGGTATCATAATAACCCTGACCGATAAAGCTTTTGAAAACTTTATTTAACAATGAAGTTTGCTTTAAGGCACCCAGATATTCAGTTTCTGATTTCGCTGCCGGCAAATTTAAAGGTTGTTTTAACCTGATTTTTTGCGGAACAGTTTGTTCTATTAGCGCATCAATAGAATTTACGCCGATAGTTTGCAGCATTTCGGCAGTATCAGCCTCGTTTGGGGCGATATGACGGTTTTGAAAATCTTCCTTGTAATGGATATTTAAGCTCATGCGGTATGATAATAAATTTCGGCAAAGGTAAGAATTTAGGATATGTTTTCCGTTATCAAAACTGTAAAAAACGCGTATGTTTTGCACTAAAAATCAATGATTTTACCGCCTGGCTCCATCCTGGCTAAATCAAACGTTTGAGTAATTTTTGCCGGGCAAAGAACTTTTTGAAAAGATATTAGCCAGAAGGCTCAGGATGACAAATTGTTAAACTATAAAATATATTTGGAAAGCAGGGTTCTGCGCACATTGGTTATGCAAGCCCTGCCATACGCTTTACGCTCCCGGAAATCGGGATCGTGTTCGCTCCTGTCAGGTTTAATTTAGCCAGGTTTACCGCTGTAAACTAAACCCGACAGCGACGATTCTGATTCTTAATCAGAAATAGTGAATGGCGGGACTATTTCTGCAAATAACCACTGACATGCGTTTCCTCATCAGAAAAAATTAATTATCTCTGGTCATTTCACAAGCTTAAGACAACAAATTATGCTGTTATTTCTGCACCTTCCAGCCTTCATCTTTGCTTAACTTAAGTTTATAAGTTTTGGTAATGAAGTTGCTATTCTTGTTTGCTTCTTTATCGAATGGAGCAAAGTCTGTTGTTACCATTTTCAAAGATACCGTTACCTTCGCCGTACTCGAATTTACTTGTTCAAAGTCTACAGGCTTTTCGTCTGACAAAACATATTCTATCACTTTTACCGTTGCTTTATCACTTTCTTGCTTTAAAACCAAAGGGCTTGCCTTATCGGTCAAAGTAATTTGATAAACATAACTGCTGTCTTTTGAAAGGAATTTTTTCTTAGCCTCTTTCAAACTTAAAGAAACCAAACCTTTACTGGCCAAGGTTTTATATTTTCCCAGTTCGAACATATCGTTCGTATTGCTAAATTTTATTTCACCAAACTTAAAATGAGCAGTTTTATACTCCGGGTTAGCTTTTAAATAATCAGTAATTACTTCACCTGCTTCATTTTGGTTAATGGTTGTTTTGGTTTTACATCCAACAAAACCGATAACAAGAAAGGAGAGAATATAAATGGTAAGGTTCTTCATAGTTATATTATTTACACTGATTAAAGATATTTAATTTTTTAGAATTCAGAAATGTTTTCCGAGGGTTGCAAAAGCCGGTACAAGTTTAATTACTTTTCTTTAAATATTTCAGGTTGGGTAAAATCATGGCTGATAAAATTACGACTACCCCAACCCAGCGTAAAAACGAAACCTGTTCATGCAAAACCAAACCGGCCATAATGATGGCTACGGGTAATTCTGCCGCACTTAATATGGAACTTAATGCCGTACCTACTCTTGGCACACCTTCTGCATAAAATAATGGTGGAATAACCGTACCAAAAACAGCAATAATTAGTCCCCATTTAAACAGGCTTCCGCTCAATGCGCCATTAAATAAAAATACAGGCGGAAAAATAATAAAAATCAATATGCAGGCACCGGTAATCATTAAGGCACTTTTCTTTAATACCGGATATTCGGTTCCTATTCTGCCGCTTAACATTAAAAAGCCTGCATAGCAGAGTGCTGCGAGCAAACCAAAACCAATCCCTGTTAAATTAAGGGTATCTAATTTTACTTCCAGCATACCGCTTGCTAAAACCGTACCGCCTAAAACAAGCAAAATGGCTAAAAATTGTAATTCTGTTGGCTTTTTCTTAAAAATTATGAGTTCCATTAAAATACTCATCCAAATAAATTGCATTAATAAAATAATGGCTACAGAATTTGGAACCAATTTTACGCATTGATAATAAAATATACTCACTAACCCTGTGCAACATCCGGCAAGCAGCATTTTCCACCAGGGTGTTTTAATTACGATTTCTTTTGATTTATAACCGGATGTTTTGGTTTGAAAAAAGAAGAGTACCCATAAAATTACGGCACCGAAAAAAGCCTGGGTTCCGGTTACATCCCCTAAAGTATACCCTTCATGGTAGGCCAGTTTAACAAAAGTAGACAGGATACCAAAACTGCAGGCACCAAAAAATACAAGGAGAATTCCTTTTAACATAAGATGTTTTATGAATAATAAGATATATAGTCAAGGCGATGAAGAACAAATTATCTTTTAAAGGATTTACTCAAACATCTGATTTTGCAGCTAAGATTCTTATTTAAGTTGTTGTAAATATTTTTGAACCGTCGTTTCCAAACCGAAATAAAGTGCATCGCTAATTAATGCGTGACCAATAGAAACTTCTAATAAACCGGGGATGCTTTGTGCAAAATAATGCAGGTTGTGCAAATCCAAATCATGGCCGGCGTTAATGCCTAAACCCAAAGCATTTGCTTTATGTGCTGCTGCGATATAAGATATAATTGCTTTTTCACGATCTGCATAATAATTATGTGCGTAAGCTTCAGTGTACAATTCAATCCGGTCTGTTCCGGTTTCAGCTGCACCTTCTACCATTTCTACAACAGGATCTACAAAAATGGAAACCCTGATGCCTTCCTTTTGAAAAACAGCCACCATTTCCTTTAAATAATCCTTATGTTTAATGGTATCCCAACCGTGGTTTGACGTAATTTGTCCTTCAGCATCCGGCACCAAAGTAACTTGTGCTGGTTTGTTAGCCAGCACCAAATCAACAAATTTATCTTCTTTACAGTTGCCTTCGATGTTAAATTCTGTAGCAATAACGGCTTTCAAATCATATACATCCTGATAGCGGATATGACGTTCATCAGGTCTTGGATGCACCGTAATGCCCTGTGCGCCAAAACGCTCGCAATCAAGCGCAACTTTTACTAAATCAGGATTATTACCACCGCGACTGTTGCGAAGGGTTGCAATTTTATTGATATTAACGGAAAGCTTTGTCATGCGGTAAAGATAAGGCTTTACCTTTCTTAATCCAGTCGCTTCAATAATTTTGACATTTTTATTCCCATATTTGTTATTTCAAATGAACATAACGGAGAATAAACTGTATAAATTTTTGATTGCGCTTATTGTAATTATAAGTACAATTGCGCTTTTCAGCGATGTAATGGAGAACGATTCGGCACTTTATGCTTCCATTGCAAAAAACATGATTTTACGCAACGACTGGTCTAACCTGTATGTTAGAGGGCTGGATTGGCTGGATAAGCCACATTTAACTTTTTGGCTGGCTGCAGTATTCTTTAAAATTTTTGGTTTTACTGGTTTTGCTTACAAACTCCCTTCCTTTTTATTTGGCTTACTGGGCGCATGGTACTTGTATAAACTGGCTAAAGATTTATATGATGAACAAATTGGTTTAATCAGCGCTTTAATTTTCCTTACTGCCTTACACATTTTGATTTCTACTTTTGATGTACGGGCAGAAGTTTACATTACCACCTTTACACTGGCTTCTATTTATCATTATTACAAGGCTCATTATTTCTCTTTCTGGCATATTGTTGCGGGTTCACTTGCCGCTTCGTGTGCCATTATGATCAAAGGAATATTTGTTTTAATTCCGGTATTCGCAGGTTTTATTATTTACTGGTTCTTTAACAACCAGCTTAAACAGCTGCTGAAATTGAAATGGTGGATTGCTATTCTATTGATATTCGTTTTCATTATTCCTGAACTTTACACTTTATATATCCAGTTTGACTTACATCCTGAAAAAGTTGTGTTTGGAAAAACGAATGTATCCGGCTTAAAATTCTTTTTTTGGGACAGCCAGTTTGGGCGTTTTTTTAACAATGGTCCGATAAAAGGTAAAGGCGATATTTCTTTCTTTTTACACACTACGCTTTGGGCCTTTTTACCCTGGTCGGTACTATTTTATGTAGGGGTGGTTAACCTTTTTAAAAGAAAAAACAGAACTGATTTACCTGCTGAAACCATTATCATTTGGGCAAGTGCGGCAGTAACTTTCTTAATTTTTTCTTTATCCAAATTTCAATTGCCACATTACATATTGATCATATTTCCACAGTTTGCCATAATAACAGCTCTATATCTAAAAAAACTGGGAGAAAAAGGCTTAAAGATATTTTCAACCATTCAAAACCTGATTTATATTTTAGTGGTCATTCTTCTTTCTGCTTTAGCCATTTTTTACAATCTCGACTATAAATATTTGGCCATTGCTGTAGTAGTATTGATTTTCGGAATTGCATTTTTACTATTTAAGGGCACTTCGGTTAGCCATATTATTGCAAGAAATACATTTCTATCGGCTGGCTTAATGATTTTTCTTTCCGCGTTCTTCTACCCTTCCGTAATGAAATATGAATCGGGTATGCATGCAGGTAAATGGTTAAGTGAAAATTATCCAACGGGTAAACCTGCTGTGTTACTCAATATAGATTCTTACTCTTTTGATTTTTATGCGCATGGAGAACCTAAATATTTTTGGAGTTATGAAGAGCTGGACAAAGCAATTGATAAAAAAGAACTGATTATTTACCTGCCGGAAACAGAAATGGCAAATCTTAAAAGCAGGTATCAGGTTGAGGTTTTAAAAGATTTTGAATACTACCACGTAACTAAATTAAAAGGTAATTTTATAAATCCTAAAACACGACCAGCGACATTGATTAAATATTATCTGGTAAAAATACATTAAGAATGAACCTGTTTTACCGCATCATAAAGTTTGGATTAACCGGTTTGCTTGGCATGGCAATAGATTTTGGCGCCACCTGGCTTTGCAAAGAGCAACTTAAAATAAACAAGTACATTGCAAATGCCATTGGATTTATACTTGCCGTAACCAATAATTATTTAATAAACAGGGTTTGGACTTTTGAAAGTACCAATGCACACTGGGGAACAGAGTTTAGTAAATTTTTAATTGTAAGTTTAATCGGTTTGGGCTTAAACACCTTTATAATTTACCTTTTCCATCAGCGTAAAAATGGCACAAATTTTTATGTAGCCAAGTTTTTTGCGATTATAATTGTATTTGTATGGAATTTTTTGGCAAATATGCTGTTTACCTTTAAGTAACGTTTTTACCAATAAAATAGAATACAAAAAGCCAGATTAATCCTTTAATCAGGAAGAACAGAAAGCCGACAAGCCCCACCCGTTTAAACCATAATTTGACCTTTTCTTTATTCATGGCGATGAGGGTAAAGATAACAGATTTGATCTAAATTAGAAAGATTTTAAATAAGGAATAACAAGTTCTTAGTTTTTGTACTTTAACATATGACCATGATTAAGGCAAGTCGAAGTTTAATTGGTAATGCAATTTTCTATTTGATAAAATATATTCTGATATTATCTTTTCATCTACCAAAACAGCATACTCTCCTTTTCCTGCCGAACCCTTAGCAATTGTATCAAAAATCACTTTAGATCCTGATTTAATCACGACCGATTTTTCCCAGTTACCTGTTACATCTTTTAATTCAATCTGTTTGTCATTCTCGTCAGTATAAGAAATCATTGCTTTTAAGCCTTCAGCAAAATTTGCTTTATAAAGCACTATATAATGATCTTTTTTCGGTATATCTATTTTACCTTTATTTAAGGTATAATCATTTGAGCCAAACTTTGTTAACAATGTGGTACAACTGCTAAACAATATAATGATCAGAAATAAGATAATTGTATTTTTCATATTTGAATTTATCTACTTTATGCTTACCTGACGACGGAAATCAACAATACGTTGCAAGCATAAAAAACCATTGCTTTATTAAAAGGCCTTCAAATATTTTACGATTTTTTTAGCAATAGTTTAATGCTTGTAGCTTTAAAACGGTTATTTACAATTTCACCCGTTACTTCTGCTTTGCTTACTGCATTACAAAAACCATGCTCACCATGTGCATCGCCAAAATCGTCAATGTTTTTTCCGTCCACAAAATAAGCTTTACCATCAATTCGAACGGCTAATTCGCAGTCTTTACCTTTCATTTTAAACTGACACTCCCCACAAGCAATTTCTACAACCTGATTTTTAACCGCTTTTGCAGGTTCGGCTTTTTTAGGTGTTGTTTGTGCATTTGCTGCAACACTAAATAAACCGATAATGAATGTGAATAATAAATTTTTCATGGCTGATTATTTTTTCAAATGTAGGTTTTTCTCTAATAAAAGGGCTTCAAAATTTGTAAAATAAAGCCGGTTGGTATGGAAAGATTTTAGAATTGTAACTGCGGTACTGATTATACTGTTATGCTGAGGAACGAAGTATCTGCAAACTATGAAAGAGATGCTTCGTTCCTCAGCATGACAAATACGCCTTTTTATTTAATTCTATGTGCACAAAAAAGGGATATGCAAATTGCACATCCCTTTTAATATATTAAGCTGAATATTTATTAGTAACGATATTCATCCGATTTGAACGGGCCTTCTACCGGTACACCAATATAATCTGCCTGGTGCTGATCTAAAACTTCTAATTCTACACCGATTTTTTCTAAATGTAAACGGGCAACTTTTTCATCTAAATGTTTAGGCAAAGTATAAACTTTGTTTTCGTATTGATCTGTGTTGGTCCAAAGTTCTAATTGAGCTAAAGTCTGGTTGGTAAATGAGTTACTCATTACGAAACTTGGGTGACCAGTTGCGCAACCTAAGTTAACCAAACGACCTTCAGCAAGAACAATTACATCTTTACCGTCGATTGTATATTTATCAACCTGAGGTTTGATTTCAACTTTAGTATTTCCGTAAGCACTATTTAGCCAGGCCATATCAATTTCGTTATCAAAGTGACCAATGTTACAAACGATAGCTTTATCTTTTAATGCCCTGAAATGTTTTTCGCGAACAATATCACAGTTACCAGTAGTGGTTACTACAATATCTGCTTCTTTAATTGCAGTATCTAATCTTTTAACTTCATAACCTTCCATTGCAGCTTGTAAAGCACAAATTGGATCAATTTCAGTTACGATCACGCGTACACCCTGCGAACTTAAAGATTCAGCAGAACCCTTACCTACATCACCATAACCGCAAACAACAGCTACTTTACCTGCCATCATTACGTCAGTTGCACGACGAATTGCATCCACTAATGATTCACGGCATCCGTATTTGTTGTCAAATTTAGATTTAGTTACTGAATCGTTAACGTTAATTGCCGGTAAGTGTAGCGTTCCATTTTTCATACGTTCGTATAAACGGTGAACACCGGTTGTAGTTTCTTCTGATAAACCTTTAATTGCGGCAATTAATTCAGGATATTTATCGAAAACCATGTTGGTTAAATCACCACCATCGTCTAGGATCATATTTAATGGTTGTTGCTCTGGACCGAAGTGTAAAGTTTGTTCAATACACCAGTCAAATTCCTGCTCATTTAAACCTTTCCAGGCGTAAACCTGAATACCAGCAGCAGCGATTGCCGCAGCAGCGTGATCCTGAGTAGAAAAAATATTACAAGATGACCAGGTCACTTCTGCACCTAAAGCCACTAATGTTTCGATTAAAACCGCTGTTTGGATGGTCATGTGCAGACAGCCTGCAATACGAGCTCCTTTTAGTGGTTGAGATGGACCGAATTCTTTACGTAAACTCATTAAACCTGGCATTTCTGCTTCGGCTAATCCGATTTCTTTACGGCCCCATTCTGCCAGTGAAATGTCCTTAACTTTGTAAGGGATATAAGTTGTCTCTACTGATGACATAATTTATTGTTTTTAAATGTGATGCAAAGTTACCACATAGCATTGTGAAAGCCAAATTATAGCCGGTTTGTTAATTGTAAAATAGGAGCAAAAGGATGTATGATTTTTAAAGAAAGGAATCTGAGGAAATTAAAGTAACAAAATGCGAAAGGATAGAACATAAGTCTATCCTTTCGTAATACTTTATAAAATCAGGTATTAGTATACAGGAAGATTCATAAGAACAATTATTCTTTGGCTACCATTATCGTCCTCCATATAAATTTTACCAGTAGCTATCCCGTTAGAAACTTTTACATTCATAATGCTTACAACGTGATCATCCCATTCACTAGAAACGATTTGAACGTATTCAACAATTCCGGTAGAACTATCGCCGTATAATTGAATTACGTCTACACTTGTATCTACTGTCCCTAATAATACAGATACCTTTTGAGATGTTTTTGCAACATTAGTTTGATTGGCATACATCAGAGACATTGTTGTTAAAGTTGTCAGAGCAACAAACATCATAACAATTACTTTTTTCATAGTTATAAACTTAATGATTAAAAACTAGTTAATTAGCACAATACTACAGTTATTAATGAGCAACAAACGTAGTATTTTAGTTACAAAAAAATGAATGCCTTTTTTAATCAGGAATCTGATTATTTTTTTAACATCAAAAGTCAGGTGGTTGAATTGCCTGTAGTGAATATTTTACAGCAATAAGAATGTAGCTTATACCCACGTTTCGTTCTCATTTAAACCTGCTGCATTTGTGTTGGTTAAGAAGAATGTAACCAGAAGGCAGAACAATGCTTATAAACCAGTGGGCATAAAAAAAGCCTCTCATTACTGACAGGCTTTAGTATTCTTGAAAAGTGGAAGCTTTCAGGAACGTTGCAAATATAGTCTTTTTTAATGGTTAGTTCAAACAACTTCTCAAGCTATTGCATTCCAACAGGCATAAAAACCTCATTTAAAGCAAAATACAAAAACCTGAATTGTACAAGGCACATAATTTCATTCAAGATTAAAATCTTTCTTAAGCTGAAATTCAAAAATAAAACTTTGACTTTCAGCTAATTATTTCTTAAATTGAGGTAACCAAATCTAAAATTATGAAAACCGTTAAACAGCTCCTGGATACCAAACAAGTTCTGATATTTTCAGTAAAGGAAGATATCTCTGTTCTTGATGCTTTAAAAGTAATGACAGAAAAAAATATTAGTGCGGTACTCGTTATGGAAGGCAGTCAGTTATCGGGTATCTTCACAGAACGCGATTATGCAAGAAAAATCATCCTTCAGGGTAAATCATCAAAAGATACTTTAATCAAAGAGGCCATGACCGCAAAACCTATTACCATCAGCTTAGGTGATGGCATAGATTATTGTATGGAATTGATGACAGATAAGCACATTCGCCATTTACCTGTTGTAGAAAACAATGAAGTTAAAGGAATGGTATCCATCGGCGACGTCGTAAAATTTATCATCGCCGATCAGAAACAAACCATTTCACAACTGGAAAGCTACATTAGCGGATAGGCTATTTCCATCTCCACTCGCCTGCAATAGTCAGCGGTTCTTTTAAGTTTTGAGATTCTAAAAAGGTTCTCAGTTCTTCTTCACCCTGTACACCAACCGGAATGTTTGGCGTATTGGCCAGCGCATACGTAAGCATGGCGCTATAACGAACTGTATTTTTCAGTTCCTGTTCATTCACCAGTTTAAAGCTGTCACCATCTGAATGGTAGTATGGCCCTGAATTATTAGGCAACTTGCCTCCAAAACCACCGCCAGTAGGAATCCCTTCTAACATAAATGGCTGATGATCGCTATGCAAACCGGCACCAGCATTAAATAAGTTTTTAAATCCTGTATCTATTTTAACAATATCTGCGCCCCAACTGGTAAATAAATCTTTCATTTCAGCCCTCGAAGTTGAGAAACCCTTTGGATCGTTGGTCATATCGTAATTAAGCATAAACTTAACCTGGTTTAAAGTACCTGCCTTTTTAGCCTGATCGATATAAGCCTTTGAACCAAGCAAACCCTGCTCCTCGCCCATAAATAAAACAAATTCTACGGTACGTTTAGTTTTTAAGTTTAACTTTTTAAAGGTGCGGGCCATGTCCATAATTGCAAAAGAACCAATTCCATTATCGATTGCACCAGTTGCTAAATCCCAGCTATCCAAATGCCCGCCAACTACAATTTTATCATCAGGCATTTCAGTGCCTTTAAAAGTTGCAATTACATTTCTGGCTTTAATTATCCCTGAAAAATTAGTCATGGCAATATGTGCTTGCTGTGGCTCAGATTTTAACTTTTCTTTAAGTGCCATACCTGATTCCAATCCGATACAAACCGCCGGAATAGGTATAAGTTTACCCGTTACGGATGCTGTACCGGTTAACAGAACGCCATCTTTTACGGTGTTAATGATAATCACGCCAATTGCACCATATTTAGTTGCAATGGCTGTTTTTTCTGAACGGTGCAAAGATTTTGTTCCGGCAGGAGAACCTGGTAAAACGCCCAAATAAATGAGTGCAATTTTCCCCTTAAACTGATCAGGTTTAGCCTGATAATCAGCCTCCAGTCCATTCCCTGCATCCACAATGCTTCCGCTCACATCAGCGTTTACCGGAGAATGTGCAAGGGTAACGGCTTTAATTTTCACCAAATTGTTTTTATTGGCACCAATTTCTACACTCAGCGTTTTTCTGTTCCAGCTTTCTACTTCAAATGGCTGAAACTTAACTTCGCAACCGTAAGACTTCAACAAATCAAAAGCATATTTTTCAGCCCTCGCTCCGTTTGATGAACCTGTTAAACGATGTCCGATAGTTTCAGTTTCAAATCTAAGTGTTTGATAAGCTTTAGAGTTTTGCTGAACATCACTGTTAATTTTATTAAAAGCATCGCTAAAATTGTCTTGTGCTTTAACAAATAATGATGTGCAAATTAAGCCGGCAACGAAAAAGTATTTCATAAAGAATGGTTTATGGGTTGAAAGTACAAATTTTACTTTCAGAATTTTAGCTGTAACGGTTATTTTGCTTTTGGGGCTCTACAAAAAATGTCATCCTGAGGACCGAAGGATCTACACTGTGTGTTTAGGTTTCTTTTTTGGGAAGATTAATGAGGCCACAATACTAATAACCAATATGGCTAAAATGATGATCAAAGAATGTTCGGTAGTAAAACCCCACTTCTCCAGATAGGTATGACCCAGCATTTTTACACCAATAAAACTCAATAATACCGCCAAACCGGTTTTTAGATAGTGGAATTTATGAATAATATTAACCAGCAGGAAGAACATAGACCGTAAACCCATGATGGCAAAAATATTAGAAAAGAATACGATATATGGATCTTTGGTTACGGCAAAAATAGCCGGAATAGAATCTACAGCAAATAATAAATCGGTAAACTCTACAATTAACAACACTAAAAACAGCGGGGTAACCATTCTTTTATGGTTAATTCTTACAAAGAAATTTTTGCCTTCATATTTAGGGTGAATGGCAAAGATTTTCGAGGCCCATCTGACCACCGGATGTTTTTCGGTATCTATTTTTTCATCTTCTTCTTTACTGAAAAACATTTTAACTCCGGTAAATACCAGGAATGCGCCAAAGACGTACAGTATCCATGCAAATTTGGTGATTAATGCTGCGCCAACAAAGATGAAGATAAAGCGCATGATGATTGCACCCAAAATACCCCAGAACAGTACGCGGTGGTAGTATTTTTCTTCAACCGCAAAGGCAGAAAAAATCAATACAATTACGAAAATATTATCAACTGAAAGGGCATATTCAATTACATAACCTGTTAAAAATTCAAGTCCAAGGTTTTGTTTATATACCGCTAAACTTTGGTCAAAGTCATCAGGAATCAGTTTTATATGGTGCTGATGTTTAATGACGATTTCTTTGAGATGTGCAAAATCCCTTATTCCATGGAGCTGATGCCCTTCAGTAAGCAACAGATAGTAGAAACCCAAAGCCAGGACAACCATTATTAAGCTCATAATGCCTGCTTGTTTTAAACTTACTACATGTTCTCTCCTGCTAAACAGGCCTAAATCAAGGGCAAGAATTAATACAATAAATAAAAGGAAACCTATGCTGAAAATTAATTCGTTGCTCATTATTATTTTTTACGTTCTGTAGTATATAGTACAAGTTGTTCTAAACCTGTTCTTGCTTCTCCGGCCTCAAATTGATGTAAAATATCGAATGCTTCCTGCTGATATTCCAGCATTTTTTGGTTGGCGTAATAAACCCCTTCCTTCTCATTTACAAAATCAATAATCGTTTGTATTTTAACAGGATCATCCTGGTGATTCTTCACCAAATTAATCATCTTTTTCCGTTCTGCCTTTTCTGCTTTATTTAGAGCATAGATTAAGGGTAATGTTACTTTCTTTTCCTTAATATCTATACCCAGTGGTTTTCCCACATCATCGGTTCCAAAATCGAAGGTATCATCTTTGATTTGAAAAGCAATACCAACTTTTTCGCCAAACAGGCGCATTTTCTCAATTGTGGCATCATCAGCACCTGACGATGCAGCACCCGCAGCACAACAGGATGCAATTAAAGAGGCCGTTTTCTGCCGGATTACATCAAAGTATAATTCTTCAGAAATATCCATCCTCCGCACCTTTTCTACCTGAAGCAGCTCACCCTCACTCATTTGCTTTACCGCTTCTGATACAATCTGTAACAAACGATGTTCATTATTGTTTACAGAAAGCAATAAACCTTTTGCCAAAAGGTAATCTCCTACCAAAACGGCGATTTTATTTTTCCATAATGCATTTATAGAGAAGAAACCACGACGCTCGTAGGCGTTGTCCACCACATCATCGTGTACCAGTGTGGCTGTATGCAAAAGCTCTACCAGTGCTGCTCCGCGATGCGTAGATTCGGTAATCCCACCGCATAGTTTTGCAGCAAAAAACACGAACATTGGTCGCATTTGTTTACCTTTTTGCTTAACAATATAATGGGTTATCCTATCCAGCAATGGTGCATCGCTGTGCATAGATTCTTTAAAGGTTTTTTCAAACGCTTTAATATCGGCTGCAATGGGTGTTTTTATTTGATCTATTCCCGGCATTAAATGGAAAAAATTTTGATTGCAAACTTAGGTTAATTTCCCATAAAAGTTTACATTTAATGAAAACAATGCGATAAAAGCTTAATGAAATTATAATTGTGGTATAAAAAATTCCTGATCGTACTTCAAAGCTTCAAAAACATAATCTTTTCTAAATGAAAAAACGCTATAAAATTCTCCTTGGCCTTTCTGTATTAATTTTAGGAACTTATTTTGCAGGGCCAAAACCTAAAAAACCAATTTATAGCGAAACACCTGTTAAGGTTCCTGAACTTAAAGATTTAGAACATTATGTTAAATCAATAGAAAGTGAACATAAAATTAAACCTGGGAATGAGGCCGAAATTGTTTGGGCAGATGCTGCACATCAGCAAACGGAATATGCAATTGTGTACCTCCATGGTTTTTCTGCCTCAAAAACTGAAGGAAATCCTGTACACTTAAACCTGGCAAAAAAACTAAAAGCTAATTTGTATCTGGCCCGTCTTGCAGACCATGGTGTGGATACCATTGCACCCATGCAATATTTTACTGCCGACCGGCTTTGGGAAACCAGTAAACAGGCTTACGCAATCGGACAAAAACTGGGTAAAAAAGTAATTGTAATTGGCA
Source organism: Pedobacter punctiformis (assembly GCF_027213715.1). GTDB lineage: Bacteria > Bacteroidota > Bacteroidia > Sphingobacteriales > Sphingobacteriaceae > Pedobacter > Pedobacter punctiformis. The sequence continues at coordinate 307,612 of NZ_JAPWGM010000005.1, read as the reverse complement.
CTTCTACCGGCGGAACTATTGCGATTAAACTAGCTGCAACTTTCCCTGAAATTAACAGCTTAATTTTAATTTCCCCTAACGTAGCCATTAATGATAAAAATGCATGGTTATTGAATGATCCATGGGGCTTACAAATTGCCAGAAGAGTAACCGGAAGTGATGAGCGTAAAGCGGAAGGTAAAACAGAAGAGTATAAAAAATACTGGTATACAAATTATCGGTTAGAATCTGTTGTAGAGCTCGAAGAGCTGGTAGAAACAACCATGACCAAGCCTGTTTTTGAGCAGGTTAAACAACCTGTTTTAATGGCCTATTATTATAAAAATGAATTGGAACAGGATCCTGTTGTACGGGTGGATGCCATGCTTAAAATGTTTGATCAATTGGGAACGCCCGGTGATTTGAAACAAAAGATTGCTATTCCAAATGGAGGTAACCATGTATTGGGTTCTTATATTACTTCTAAAGACCTGCCTGCTGTTGAAAAAGCTATTGAAGGTTTTGTTGTAAACCAGTTAAAAATACCAGTTCAATAAAACCATATATTTAAAAATATACTAATAAAAAACCTCCACTCATTAATTGAGTGGAGGTTTTTATTTTAAAACTGGATGCTTTTATAATTTTATATTCACAAAATAAAGTCTGTTGCGGTCTATCGTGTTGTTTAATGGCAGCATTTTTTGTGCAAAAGAACCATTCGCACCTGGTACTACGCCAAAGTCGTCATCGTTAGAGATGACTAAGGTATTGCCATTAATTAGGGCTAAACCTTCCGCCTTATCGTGCGGATATACTGCAGGTAAATCTTTCAGTAAATCTAAAACAAGAGATTTAGATACGGGAACAATTCCTGCGGTGGTTAAGCCGGAAAGATCTTTCAGTTCCTCTACCGTTTTACCATTATAAAGTTTTCCGGTTGCAGCGTTTGAAGCATCAGACACATCGGTAGCACCGGATAAATTGATTTTAAATATCTTTTTAAAGGTTGCCGGTGTTGTTGGTGCGCCTCCATAATCACCATCTCTCTCTATGGTTAAAAATGTTGTCGCGTTTACAGCAACAATTTCGCTAACCCCAGTTAAAGAAGCATTATCCATCAGATATACATATTGTTTCGTAGCCCCTGTTGCAATTTCGAAAGTTAAAATCCTCAACACTACTGAACCATCTGCAGCGGATTTTGTAGGGTTTAACATGGGCGATTGCATAATTCCGACTAAAGTTTTTCCATCAGGCGTAATGGCTAAACCTTCCATACCTCTGTTTGCCTTTCTTTTGGCAAATACAGCCGGAATGCTTCTTCCTCCTGTTCCATTACCAAAAGGATTAACTCTTTCCAAGGTTCTTCCTGTTGCATCAACATGTAGTAAATGTGGTCCATACTCATCACTTAACCAAAAACTGCCATCACTTAATCTGACCATTCCTTCCGGATCTAAACCATCAATGCTTGGCGTTAATGTTTTTCCAGTTAAATCCACAGCTGTTTCACCAGTAGAACCTGAACCTGTTGGATTTGGCAAACCATTAAGTTTTATACCCGCAGCAGTTTTCAACTCGATGGTTTGCTCTAAAATAAGCTTACCGTCTTTTAAGCGAAATTTACCAATTTGAGGGGTAAAATCTGGTATTCCAAATACTTTTACATCTTTGATAGTTCCATCTGCATTAGGGCCCCGATCTGTTAACATGTAAAATACATCTGGCGATGAAGGATCAGCAACAACTGCAGAACCAAAACCTCCGTTATAAACTTTTACTCCATTTGAAGCTTCCAGTAAAATTTTAGGATCTGATGCTTCCGCCATTGCAGGATAAGTGAAGGGCTTAGCAATGGTTTCATCTGAGTCCTTTTTTTTGCATGAGCTTATGATGGCCAGCGCCGACAGTAAGCCGAATAATAAATTTCTTTTCATTAATGGATAATTAGTTTGTTTAATCTGAATCGCAACAAAATTATCCAGGCTATATTATCAGACGGTTAAAGTTTAGGCCGAAAAACATTAATTCTTTGTTAAATTAATGATTAACTGAGCAGGCTTTACATTTACATTCTAAATTTTAAAATGTCTGCTAAAGCTGAAATCGAAAATATGAATTTTCTATTGAACAATATGGTTTATAATCATCTCCGCGTGAACCCTGGAGTTTTCTATAAATAACTTATGCGTATCCATTCCACCACAAACAACTCCTGCAAGATACAGGCCTTTAACATTGGTTTCCATGGTTTCTTCGTTGTAAACAGGACAAAGGCTCTGGGGTAAATCAATGCCAAACTTTCTCAGCATCGAAAAATCAGGCTGGTAACCAGTCATTGCGATAACAAAATCATTTTTAATTGTTTTTATTCCTTCTGCAGTCTTAATATCTACTTCATCTGCTCTAATCTCAACCAGTTCAGAATTGAAGTGTGCTGAAATTTCTCCTTCCTTTATCCTGTTTTCAATGTCAGGACGCACCCAGTATTTTACATGAGGGCCAAGTTCAGCACTTCTAACAATCATGGTTACCTTTGCGCCTTTACGATAGGTTTCCAAAGCCGCATCGACTCCAGAATTATTTGCACCAACCACCACTACATTTTGAAAAGCGTACAGATGAGGATCTTTATAATAGTGTGTTACCTTTGGTAAATTCTCACCAGGTACATTCATCAGTAAGGGAACATCATAAAAACCTGTAGAAACAATTACATGGTTTGCCGTATAATTTGTTTTAGAAGTCGTTACTTCAAAAATGTCAGCATCATTTTTAACAACCTGATTTACCCTTTCGAATAAATTAATATTTAAATTAAATTTCTCTGCAACCCTACGATAATATTCTACAGCTTCATTGCGGTTGGGTTTCGGACTAATCGTTACAAACGGAACGCCTCCAATCTCTAACTTTTGAGAAGTAGAAAAGAAGGTCATAAACACCGGATAATTATATAAGCTGTTAACCAAAGCACCTTTTTCTACAATTACATAACTTAAACTGGCTCGTTGAGCTTCTATGGCACAGGCCATTCCTATCGGGCCGGCACCTATTATAAGTATGTCGTAATGATTTTGATTTTCAGGCATTCTATAATTTTTTACCGCCTTAGGCATTTCAGAGACCACGGCAATAGCTAAAGTGCTTTGAATAATAAATTTATACTTTCATGGCTTTGCTTGGGCAAGCAAAATCGGTTCTTTTTAAACCTGTATTTTTAATTGCACCATAACCACCGGCTACATCAATTACATTTTCTACGCCACGCGATTTTAAAATCGAAGCCGCAATCATAGAACGGTAACCGCCTGCGCAATGAATGTAATAAGTAGATTTAGGGTTAATTTCATTGGTCCAGTCGTTAATATAATCCAAAGGACGGCTTAACGTAAATTCCAAATGCTCGGATTCGTATTCTCCCGGTTTGCGAACATCAAGCGCAGTAATTTCGCCATTATTGGCTACCTCTTCAAAAACCTCAGCAGAAATAGATTCAATTGTATCAATTTCTTTATTTGCTGAAATCCATTTTTGAAAGCCGCCTTCTAAATAACCAATGGTACTATCATAACCTACACGGGTTAGGCGGGTAATGGTTTCCTGCTCTTTTCCTTCATCCGTAATTAACAAAATTGGCTGTTGCAAATCGGTAATTAAAGCACCAACCCATGGTGCAAACTGTCCGTTTAAACCAATATTAATGGAATTAGGAATAAAACCTTTTGCAAAAACCTGCGGATCGCGGGTATCCAGCATAATGGCTCCGGTTTGATTTGCAGTATCTTCAAATTGCTTAGGAGATAAAGCATTCAATCCTTTTTCAAAAACATCATCAATACTTTCTACACCACCTTTATTAATGGCCGCGTTTTTAGCAAAATATTGTGGCGGAGGTAATATTCCATCCGTTACTTCTTCTATAAATTGTGTTTTGGTTGTTGCTTTTAAGGCATAATTAACTTTCTTTTGATGGCCTAAAGTATCAAAGGTTTCTTTACTCATGCTTTTACCACAAGCAGATCCTGCGCCATGCGCCGGGTAAACAATCACATCATCAGCCAAAGGTTTAATCTTTTCATTTAATGAATCGTAAAGCATCGCTGCCAAATCTTCCATCGTTAAATTGCCTTTTTGGGCTAAATCCGGGCGACCAACGTCTCCAATAAAAAGGGTATCCCCACTAAAAATACAGTGATCTTTACCGTTTTCATCTGTTAATAAATAGGTAGTCGATTCTAGCGTATGCCCGGGTGTATGAAGAGCGGTAATTGTTAAATCACCAACCTTAAACTGTTCGCCATCTTTAGCAATGTATGATTTAAAGGCAGTTTTTGCAGTTGGACCATAGATAATTTCTGCACCCGATTTTTCAGCCAGATCAACATGACCGGAAACGAAATCTGCATGAAAATGTGTTTCAAAAATATATTTAATCGTTGCATTAGCTTTTTCGGCCTTCTTTAAATACGTCGCAACTTCTCTAAGCGGATCTATAATTGCCGCCTCTCCATTACTTTCTATATAATATGCGGCCTCTGCCAAACAACCGGTATAAATTTGTTCTATCTTCATGTTTTCTATCTATCGTCACCCTGAATTTATTTCAGCGCCTAATATTGATGCCGGGATGAATTCAGCACGACGAACCTTCTATAGCAAAAATAAGGCTAAATACTTACAACCGGAATGACTTTCGTCATAATTGCAGAAGTTTTACTTAATGTGTTAATTCGCCACGCAGCGATTGCTCCATTAATTTACAGCTTTCTTCGTTTGATAAATTCAAGCCCATTACAAACATGAGCTTGGTTACTGTAGCCTCAAAAGTCATATCGTAGCCACTTAAAATACCCATTTGCTGTAATTTTTTACTGGTTTCGTAACGTCCAAGCTGTACAGATCCTTTTTTACACTGAGAAATGTCAACGATAATTTTGCCATTGTTTATGGCATGTTGCAGGCAATCTATAAACCATCCGGCAGTTGTAGTATTGCCAGAACCGAAGGTTTCCAAAACAATTGCATCCACTTCTGAATGGGTAATTGCTTTTACTGCTTGCGGCGTAATGCCCGGATATAATTTCAAAACTCCGATATTGGAATTGAAACTGGTATTTAATTTAAGATCTTCTCCGGAATTTTTAAGCACAAAGTTTTTATGAAATTCTAAATGCACACCCGCTTCTGCAAGAATCGGATAGTTTGGAGAACGGAAAGCTTCAAATTTTTCCGAATTGTATTTAATTGATCTGTTTCCTCTAAATAGCTGCGAATCGAAGTAAATGCAAACCTCAGGAACAAAAGATTTCCCTCCCTTTTTCATGGCCGCAATTTCCAGTGCGGTAATTAAATTTTCTTTGGCATCGGTTCTAATCTCACCAATTGGTAATTGAGAACCGGTTAAAACAACTGGTTTATTCAAATTTTCCAGCATAAAACTTAGCGCAGATGCTGTAAATGCCATCGTATCCGAGCCATGAAGGATTACAAAACCTTCATAATGATTGTATTGATCGTAAATCAGCTGGGCAATTGTTTTCCAAATCTCTGGGTCCATGTTTGATGAATCGAGAACGGGATTAAAGGAATGCACATCCAAATGATAATCCAGCCGTTTAAGTTCAGGAACATTTTCTTTGATCTGTTCGAAATTAAAAGGCACTAACGTTCCATTAACAGGATCGTTAACCATACCAATTGTGCCACCGGTATAAATAATTAAGATTTTGGTCATTTGGTTTAGGGTAATTGCTCTGCCACAAAAGAACGCAAAAGAAATTTAATTACAGGCTATATTGATCGGAAAGAGGTGATAAAATCAAATATTTTTTATTGAATTTTATCAAATTGGCAAAAAATTAAGGGCAATTAGTCGAAATACCAGATTTTTAGCCATTCAAATTTTCAATATATCAATAAAAGTTATTTTTTGGCTTTCCCCTAAGCAATTGAAAACCCTGAAAATCCATTCATCCAAAAGCTAAACTCCAAAAATTTTCTTCGAATTCTCTGTTGTTATATTGGCAATTTCATCAATCGAAACCCCATAAATATCAGCAAGTTTTTGGGCTACATAAATCAAATAGCTGCTTTCGTTTGGTTTGCCACGGAATGGAACCGGAGCCAGATAAGGCGAATCGGTTTCTAAAACCAGATTTTGTAGGGGTATATCGGCGAGCACAAGATCTAAACCTGCCTTTTTGTAAGTAACCACGCCACCAATGCCCAAATAAAAATTTAAATCAATGGCTTGTTTAGCTTGTGCAAGGTTACCGGTAAAACAATGAAAAATACCCCTTAATTTTTCATCACGCTCGCTTTCCAGTAATTCAAAAACTTCATCAAAAGCTTCTCTGCAGTGAATCACAATTGGCAAACTCAGTTCTTTAGCCCAGTTAATTTGCTTGCGAAAAGCATCCTGCTGAATAGCCAATGTAGTTTTATCCCAATATAAATCAATCCCTATTTCACCTATAGCATAGATATTACGTCCATCAATGCTTTTATAAATCTCATCAAGCTGTGTTGTGTAATCTTCTTTAACATCACAAGGGTGAAGGCCGGCCATTGCAAAGCAGTTTTCAGGATATTTACGAACCAAATCATTGATCATTGCAATAGAAGCCACATCAACATTAGGTAAAAACAAACGGTTAACATCGTTTTCAAAACAACGCTCCATTAATTGAGCTTGTTTTTCAACATCCTGCTCGTAATATAGGTGGGTATGTGTATCGGTAAAAATCATGGTAAAATGTAATGTGGAAACAGAATTTTAGCTCTCCATTTCCTTTTTCAAAAATTTTCCGGTTAAGCTAATTGGATTTTGAATTAATCCTTCAGGTGTACCTTCAAATAAAATTCTTCCGCCGCCTGCACCGCCTTCTTCTCCAAGATCAATTACCCAATCGGCCACTTTAACCACATCTAAATTATGCTCAATAACCAAAATGGTATTGCCTTTATCAACAAGTTCGTTTAATACACCTAGCAATACATTAATATCTTCAAAGTGCAAACCGGTTGTCGGCTCATCCAGAATATAAAATGTTTTTCCGGTATCTTTTTTAGATAACTCGGTGGCTAGTTTTACGCGTTGTGCTTCGCCACCGGATAAAGTAACCGATGACTGACCTAACGTAATGTAACCTAAACCAACATCTTTTAACGTTTTAATCTTTCTGTAGATAATCGGAATGTTTTCAAAAAATGCACAGGCATCCTCAATACTCATATCCAAAACATCACTGATGGATTTTCCCCGGAAACGAACTTCCAGTGTTTCCCGGTTATATCTTTTTCCTCCACATTCTTCGCAAGGAACCTGTACATCCGGCAGGAAATTCATTTCAATAACTTTTAAACCTGCGCCCTGGCAAGTTTCGCAACGCCCACCCTTTACATTGAAAGAGAAACGACCCGGTTTGTAACCCCTGATTTTGGCCTCTGGTAACTGCACAAACAAGTTTCTGATGTCAGAAAAAACACCTGTGTACGTTGAAGGATTTGAACGTGGTGTACGCCCAATAGGTGCCTGATCAATTTCAATTACCTTGTCAATTTCTTTTAACCCACTTATTTTTTCGTAAGGAAGTGGTTGTTTCTTTGCCCTGAAAAAATGATGATTTAAAATTGGATATAAAGTTTCGGTAATTAAACTGGATTTACCACTACCCGAAACTCCGGTAACGGCAATAAATTTACCTAAAGGAAAATCAACTGAAACCTCTTTTAAATTATGACCGGTGGCTTTAATAATGGATAATTTGTGCCCGTTACCTTTTCTTCTGGTTTTAGGCGTTTCAATTTTCTTTTTCCCGTTAAGATAGGCAGCAGTTAAAGTATTCGATTTAAGAATGTCTTTTGCCGTACCTTCTGCTACAACTGTTCCGCCATGAATACCGGCACCAGGGCCAATATCAATAACCCAGTCGGCCTCTAAAATCATATCCTTATCGTGCTCTACCACCAAAACGGTATTACCCAAATCGCGAAGATTTTTTAATGCATTAATTAAACGTTCATTATCTCTTTGGTGTAAACCGATACTCGGCTCATCCAAAATATACATCACATTCATTAACTGAGAACCGATTTGAGTAGCTAAACGAATACGTTGTGCTTCACCTCCCGATAATGTTCTTGCCGTTCGATCCAGTGTTAAATAGGTTAAACCCACATCGGTCAAGAAACCGATACGGGCTTTTATTTCTTTTAAAATTTCTTTGGCAATAACGTTCTGGCGATCACTTAGACGCTGATCCACATCTTCGAACCAGCTTCTTAAATTATTTACATCCATAGAAGCCAGGTCGAAAATATTCATACCGTCAACCTTAAAATGTAAACTCTCTTTTTTTAACCTTGCACCATTACACTCGGGGCAGGTTTTTAACTTACGGAAAGATTCCATGTCATCAACCGCTCCCTCTCCTCTTTTTTCATTCTGTTCTTCAAGCATTTTAATAATGCCGTCAAACGTAATGTTGTAATTCTGAACGTTCCATTTATTGTACTCAACGGCTACGTTGATTAAATCATTGGAACCATTTAAAATAATATGAATCACTTCATCACCTAATTTTTCAATTGGCGTAGATAAAGAGAAATTGTATTTTTTTGCCAGTGCCTTTAACACCTGAAACATCCAGGTGTCGCGGTATTCGCCAAGTGGAGCCAGACCACCATTTAAAATACTCAACTTTGGATTGGGGATAACCGATTCCTTATCTACAACGAAAATATAGCCTAACCCATCACAACGTTCGCAGGCACCATAGGGCGAGTTAAACGAAAAACTATTTGGTTGTGGCTCATCATAAGATATACCTGTAGTTGGGCACATTAAGAACTTGCTAAAATGGGCTACGTTATTATCCTTATCACTGATCTTAATTACACCCTTACCCATTTTCATTGCTATTTGCAACGAATCTAAAAGGCGTTTTTTATCTTTTTCATCTATAATGAGGCGGTCGATCACAACTTCAATATCGTGAATCTTATACCGGTCGACCTGCATTTTTGCAGTAATGTCTTTAATTTCGCCATCTACACGCACTTTAACATAACCCTGTTTACGGATCTGTTCAAAAAGTTCGCGATAATGTCCTTTTCTACCTTTAACAACCGGCGCCAGGATATTTACCGCAACGCCATTAAATTTATTAAAGATATTTTGCAGAATCTGATCCTCACTCATGCGTTCCATCTTCTCTCCCGTATTGTACGAGTAAGCATCGGCAACACGTGCATAAAGCAAACGCATAAAATCGTAAATTTCGGTAATGGTACCTACTGTTGAGCGTGGGTTTTTACTGGTTGTTTTCTGTTCAATGGCAATAACGGGGCTTAAACCCGAAACTTTATCTACATCAGGGCGTTCCATACCGCCCATAAACTGGCGGCTATAAGCACTAAAAGTTTCCATATATCTTCGCTGACCTTCTGCATAAATGGTATCAAATGCCAACGAAGATTTCCCGCTACCGCTTAAACCAGTTATAACAACCAGTTGATTACGGGGGAAACTAACATCAATGTTTTTTAAATTATGTACCCTGGCACCGTAAACTTCAACATCTTTTTGCTCACCAAGGTCTATAGATTTTTTGCTCATATATATTAAAAAAGTGTGAGGATTTCGCCCTTAAAAACAAACCAAACTCCAATCGGCAAAATTGCTAAAAATTTTATCAATTTGAAAGCCCAAACCAATCCTAATTAAGGAAAAATTGTCATATTTACATTTGTAATGTTTTAACTTAACGCAAGGTACTCCACCGGGGTTTTGTATTTTTATAAAAATATTGCACTATGGATAAATCAGATACTTTTTATATTGCCTTAAAGCTGTCAGCACCTGCACAAAGAGCACTTCAGGAGGCCAATATTCAAACGCTTGCTGATTTTGAAAACTTTACCGAAGCTGAAGTTGCATCATGGCATGGAATTGGGAAAAATGCTATGATTTTAATAAAAGAAGCAATGACATTACGCCAGCTAATTTTTAAAAAATAACGGTCCGGAAATAATATTTTTAAATTAGGCTAGTTATAAAATTATTATATTTTTGTCTTCATTCTTAACAGATACCCCTATTGTTTTCGAATCTGCGTTTTATGTTATTTTAGTACAACACTATTTTTTAAACAAACAACAAAACAAATAATTAAAATTATGGCAACTATTAATCCTTACCTAACCTTTCAGGGTAATTGCGGAGATGCGTTTGCATTTTACAAATCCGTTTTTGGCGGTGAATTTCCATACCTTGGAAAATACAAAGACATGCCGCCTGCTGAAGGTTGTGCTCCACTATCAGCAGAAGAAGGCGAAAAAATCATGCACGTATCGCTTCCAATCAGTAAAGAAACCATTTTAATGGGCAGCGATAGTTCTGAAGCTTTTGGACAAGCCACAGTAATAGGCAACAACTTCTCTATCTCTATCAACACAGAAAGTGCTGAAGAAGCGGACAAGCTTTTTGCTGGTTTATCTGCTGGTGGAAATGTAACCATGCCGATGGACAAAACTTTCTGGGGTGCTTATTTCGGAATGTTCACGGATAAATTCGGTATTAACTGGATGATCAATTTCGATGAAGTTCAGAAATAGTCTCCCGAATTAAAAAAATTAAAATCAGTCTGCATTTTTGTTTGGGCGAAGCCAAGTATTTTTATAGCTGGCTTTGCTCAAACCGGACTGACAAGAGCCCAAAAGCCCATCCGGCTACCATTTTATAGTTGTACCATTTTCAGTGGGATGCCCGGTACAAACCAAAACACGACCTTTAGATAGCTCGTCATCGGTTAATACCTCATTGTAATCCATTCTTACCCCTCCTTTTGTACAGGTAGCAGCACAAGTACTGCACATACCTGCGTGACAGCTGTAAGGTAATTTTATTTTATGCTCTAATGCCACATCTAAAATCCTTTTTGGCCACGGAATATCCAGCTGATAAATTTCTCCTTTAAAATCCAGTACAACTGTGTAGGTATTTTTGTCTACCGTTTTTTCTGCTGAACCGTCATCTTCATCCTGTTCATCTTCCGGCAGCACAAAAGTTTCCCGCTTAATCTGTTTGATATCGTAGCCCATGCCCAGCAAAGTAATCCGGCACAAATCCATATAAATAATTGGTCCACAGGTGTAAAAAAGTGCATTATCCCGATCAAATTTTAAATGCGCTTTCAATAACTTTTCAATATAAAACTTATTTAATCTGGCCGTTAACAAGTTTTTACTGTTACTAAAAACATAAATAATTTTTAGTCTTTCAGGATACTTAAGCTGCCACTCGTTAAGTTCATCAAAAAACAGGGTATCTTCTTTAGATCTGTTGCTATACACTAAGGTAATCAACGATTTTTGTTCTGTTACCAGCGCTGTTTTTAAAATGGAAAATAGCGGCGTAATTCCCACGCCTGCTGCAAATAAGAAAACATCCTTTTCTAAGTCATCAGGTAAATAACTGAACATACCCTGCGGCGCCTGAGCCAAAAGAACATCTCCAACAGTCGTTTTGTGATGTAAAAGCCTGGATATTTCTCCGTTTTCAACTCTTTTAACCGTAATTGATAGCGGTTCATCAACATCAGGCGAGCTATTAAAAGAATACGAACGCCTGATTTCTTTATGTTTTCCTTCAAAAATCAATGAAATAAACTGACCGGCAAGGTATTTAGGGTAATCCGTTTCGGCTGGTTTTAATTGAAAAGTTATATTTTCTCCCGGTTGGTTAATGATTTTATCGATTCTCAGCTTATACATCTCATCAAAAATAAAAAAAATCCGTAATGCAGATTATTAATCATAAAAAAAGCGCCCCGTTAACCGGAGCGCTTTACCAAATGCTTGTCTTTTATTTTATTATTCGGCGTTATATGCCAATAATTGTTTCGGTTTTTCATAACCGTAACGTACAGGGTGTTCCATAATCTGTTTCATAGAAATTAATTTATAAACGTAGCCTCCCGTTTCACGGTTCAGTTTCATTTTATAATAATTATCCTGATTTTGATTATTGATTTGCTTGCGTAAGCGACCATCGCCAACATTGTATGCCGCAGCAACCAATGTCCAGCTTTCTAAACCGCCATACATTTCTTTAATGTATTTGCATGCTGCAATTGTAGATTTACGCAAGTTATAACGTTCATCAACGTTACCATTTACTTTTAAACCATACATGCGGGCAGTACCAGGCATAAACTGCCAAATTCCTGCTGCACCTTTGGGCGATACACCGGCTTGCATACCGGATTCTACCAATGCAACGTATTTAAAATCGTTAGGAATTCCATAAGCGGCCAAAATAGGCTCAATTATCGGAAACCATTCCGCCGCTTTTCTGTGTAAGCGGTGTGTTTGCAGGTTACCATAGGTGTGTGCTGCAAGGATTTTTTTCATTTTACTTTCTACCTTTTTATCGCCTAAGGGCAAGGTTTCTTTAGCAAAATTTAACTGAGCCATTAAGGAAACAGGTTCCTCTTTCAAGCTATCAGTTGTAGGTATTGTAGTGTTTAATTTTTCTTCTTTTAAAAGACTTTTTTGTGCTAAGGGCATTTGGTAAGCGAACACTTTTGCCATAATAAATAATGCTGCCACTATTACAAATGGTACGATGTGTTTCTTTAACATCTTCCTCCTTTTTTTGGTGAACTTATAAAAAACGTTGGCAAAGCTAAAAAATAATAGTCAGATTACCAAGTAGTTACAGATAAATCTGCAAAAATCAAGCTCTAAAGTACTTTAAACGTAGCTTTTGAATTTTGATTTTCACCCGATTTTTCCTATTTTAGAGACTATTTTTGGATCAAATTTTTACGCATCTCAAAATTGTATTATTCATCAATTTTACATAAATTTGCAGCCCGCATTTTTGATGTGGTTAAAAGCGTATCATGATAAATAAAAACAACAGGAACAGTCGGGATGACAAGTCCAAACCGGGTAACCGGAGAAGCGAAGGCAAAAGTTATTCAGCCGGATCAGAAAAAAAAAGTAGCTCTGAAGACAGAGACGGTAAATTCAAAAAATCATCCGATCAAAGAGAGGGTTCCCGCCCAAGAACATCAGGAAGTAAAGATTTCAAATCAAAATCTTTCGCAGACAAAAAAGATTTCAAACCAAGAACAGGAGACCGTGACTTCAAATCGAGAGATGGAGAATCAAAGGGATTCAAATTTGGCGATCGTGAGTTTAAATCAAAAGATTCTACTTCGAGAGGTAGTGACCGTGATTTTAAACCTAGAGAGGGCGGATCGAGAGATTACAAACCAAGAACAGGAGATCGTGACTTTAAATCAAGAGACGGTGGATCAAGAGATTATAAACCAAGAGAAGGTGGATCAAGAGATTATAAACCAAGAACAGGAGATAGAGACTTTAAATCGAAAGATGGTGGAAGAGATTACAAACCAAGAACAGGAGACAGAGATTTCAAGTCTAAGGATAGAGATTCGAGAGATTTTAAACCGAAAACCGGTGACAGGGATTTCAAATCCAAAGATAGCGGCTCAAGAGGTTTTAAACCATGGGAAGGAAAATCTGACGGCTTCAAACCAAGTGCCGGAAGTTCAAGAGATGTAAAACCAAGAGAGGGTGCAGACAGCAGACCATTCAGAAAACGTGAAGAGTCGCAACCAAGAGATACTGAATTTAACCGTCCGGAAAGAACAGTTATCGCCCCTGCCCGTAAAACAAATGAAGACAAAGGCTTAATCCGCCTAAACAGATATATTTCAAATGCAGGCATCTGTTCACGTCGCAAGGCCGATGAATTAATTGCTGCAGGCATTATTACCGTAAACGGCGAAGCAGTTACAGAACTTGGACACAAAGTTGATCCTGCAAAAGATCAGGTGCGCTACAATGGCGAATTGCTTAAACGGGAGAAAAAAGTTTATGTACTGTTAAACAAACCTAAAGATTACATTACCACCACTGACGATCCACAGGAACGCCGTACCGTAATGCAATTGGTTGATAAAGCAAGTCGTGAACGTATTTACCCGGTTGGTCGCTTAGATCGCAACACAACAGGCTTATTGTTAATGACAAATGATGGTGATTTAGCAGATAAATTATCTCACCCTAAAAACGGAATTACCAAAATCTATAACGTTGAGCTGGATAAAGCTTTATCACAAGGCGATTTAAATAAAATTTCTTTCGGTTTAGAACTTGAAGATGGTTTAATTAAACCTGACAATATTTCTTACGTTTCTGGTGGCACTAAAAAAGAAATTGGCATTCAGATTCACAGTGGCAAAAACCGTATTGTACGTCGTATTTTTGAACATTTAGGTTATAATGTAGAAAAATTAGACCGTGTAGTTTATGGCAATTTAACCAAGAAAGATTTACCAAGAGGAAGATGGCGTTATCTTGAGGAGCATGAGCTTATTCAGATCAAACATTTAATCAAATAATACAGAAGGCAATCGAAAGATTGCCTTTTTTGTTATCCGGTAGTTAAGCTTTTGATACGGGTACCGGATGATGCAATATTGATGGTAGTTCATTAAGTTTTTCTCATATTTGTTCATATCAATAATATACCCATGAAAAAAATCAGCTCCTTATTCTTATTTATCACCATTTCGATCTTTGCATTTGCCCAGCAAAAACAAATTACATACAACCTAATTATCGGCACTTATACCAACTCTGGTAAGAGCGAAGGCATTTACACTTATGGTTTTAACACTTTAACCGGAAACACTAAATTAAAAAACATAACAAAAGAGGTTGCTAATCCAAGTTACCTGACTTTAAGTTCAAATGGAAAATTTGTTTATGCTGTAAACGAAACCGGCAATACCAGTGCGGTTAGTGCCTTTACTTTTAATGCGGCAAATGGCAAGCTTAATTTTATCAATAAGCAAGAAAGTCATGGCGCTGACCCTTGTTATATTACTGCAGATAATCAAAATGTAATTATCGCAAATTATAGTGGCGGAAGCCTTGTTGTATTTGGCCGCAATGCAGATGGTTCGTTAACAGATCCTAAGCAGATTATTCAACATACCGGAAAAAGTATTGATCCTAAAGGCAGGCAGAAAAGTGCACACGTACACATGGTGAAATTTACACCCGACCATAAATACCTAATATGTAATGATTTAGGCGAAGATCAAATTTACATTTACAACTATAATCCAACAAGTAACGATAGAATTTTAACCATCAAAAATGTTTTAAAAACTAACGCTGGTACCGGTCCGCGACACATTACTTTTAGTCCGAATGGAAAATTTGCTTACCTGGCTCACGAATTTAATGGCAGCATTACCGGGTTTGTTTATTCAAATGGCAGTCTGAAAAAAATTCAGGAAATTGGTACTACCGAAAAGAATTTTAGCGGCAAAATTGATGGTGCTGACATTCATATCTCGGCAGATGGAAAATTTCTTTATGAAACCAATCGTGGCGATGCCAATTCAATTTCTGTATTTGCGATTCTGCCGACAGGAATATTAAGACCTGTTGAAACCATCAGCACTTTAGGTAAAGGACCAAGAAATTTTAGTATTGACGCAAGTGGTAAATTTTTATTGGTTGCCCATCAGTATACAAATGACGTTGTTATTTTTAAACGGGATAAAATTTCGGGCAAATTAACCGACAGCGGTAAACGTATTGAAGTGGGTGCCCCTGTTTGTTTGCTTTTTAGTAAATAATTAAAATAAAACACCAATGGAAAACTTCGATTGGACCAGATTTACAATAAAGATTGCCATTAAGGCCGAACTTGATGAAATCTACAAAGCATGGACTACAGCCACTGAAATTGAAAAGTGGTTTTTAAGCCACGCCGAATTTTTAGATGAAAACAATGTTGTATTAAGCAAAGATCAGCCTGCTTTAAAAGGCGACCGTTATAAATGGAACTGGCATTTATATGAGGATACTGAATTTGGCAACATTACAGAAGCAAATGGAAAGAACTTTGTTCAATTTACTTTTGCAGGAAATTGCCTGGTGGAGATAAACTTAAAGCAAGAATTTGAATACACCATTGTACAGCTTACACAGAAAAACATTCCGGTTGATGATTCTTCTAAACGAAATATCCGTCTGGGTTGCCACGATGGCTGGTCTTTTTACCTGGTTAATTTAAAATCAGTTTACGAAGGTGGCCTGGATTTAAGAAATAAAGACAACCGTTTTAAACCCATGTTGAATAATTAAATGAATCCCGATTTTAATTTAGGACAGTTAAACAAGGATGGTTTTACCATTGTCGATCACATTTACAACGATCAGGAGATTGGATTTATTCTTGATATTATTAACAAAATAAATTCCGACAAAGAAACCTTTAGAAAATCGAGAGATTTATTTGCAATAAGGCAATTTTTAAAAGAAATTCCCGAAACTATTGATCTGATTTTTAATAATAATTTAAGAAGTCTTATCGCTAGTTCTTTTGGAGAAGATTATTTTATTGTAAAATCTATTTATTTTGATAAGCCTGAAACTTCTAACTGGTTTGTAGCCTACCATCAGGATTTAACGATTTCAGTTGATAGGAAGATAGAAATTAAAGGCTTTGGCCCTTATACCAACAAACATAATCAGTTTGCTGTACAACCTCCGGTAAATATCCTTGAAAAGAATTTTACGATCAGAATTCATCTCGATGACACAAATGAAGATAATGGAGCTTTAAAGGTTATACCCGGCTCTCATCTTAAAGGTATTTACAAGTCTGAAAATATTGACCGGTCTGTTGAGAAAGAAGTATCCTGCAATCTGGGAAAGGGCGGGATAATGATTATGAAACCCTTGCTTTTTCACGGTTCAAACCGAACAACGAATAGTAAAAAGAGAAGAGTAATTCATTTAGAATTTAGTAACCAGGTTTTACCAGATCAGTTGAACTGGTCTGAATATTTAGAATTTAACTAAGCAAAAAAGGCTTACCAAAATGATAAGCCTTTTTATTATCCGTTATTTTTTATTAAGCAGGTTCTGCTACTTTAGCTACATTACGATATGGAAAAGAACTGCAGATGTGACGGCGTGCAAAACGGCCAGGTGAATCTGCATTTACCAGTTTAATATAAATCGCTCTTGGTACATCAAAATATTCATAAGCACTTCCATCAAAAAACTGAATATTCAAAACAGATTGTTTGTATTCAAAATCTAAAATATTAGAATTTGTAATGGTTTGAGTATATGATTCTATATTTTGCTCACGGGTTTCTGGCGCAATACTAACCAGGAAATGATAAGCTTCGATAATGTCTTTACTTCTGGCTTCTGCCTCCAATCTCTCTTCTTCTACCTGAAATTTATCCGGATGGCATTCTTTCATCAAAGTACGGTAAACCGACTTAAGCGCTGCAAGCTCAGCCGTTTTATCTACGTTCAAAAGCTTTCTATAATCTACTATTTTTTTCATTTGCCGCAAAGGTACGATTTATAATGATTTGATTTTGAGAAAGTTTTGTTTTGCTTACTTATTTTTTATATCGCAGAAAAAATGAACATGGTCTTCAGTTCAATTGCTATTTACTGAGTATCAATATTTAAAGATGTGTTTGAGATTCATTTTGCTTTAAAAATGACTTCATAATCGCGATAATATTTCTGTTTTGTCTCTACGGTGAGACCCGATACTTTAAATTTCAGGGCATAAAAAAGCCTGCAAAATTTACAGTTATCGTTTGTAAAATTTGCAGGCTGTATTTTTAATATTTATTTCGGCAGACCGTTTTCAGGTTTTACTTCTTCTAAGATCGGAGTTTCAATAGATTTTACCGAACTGTGCATTACATCGTTTTTCTGTTCAAAAATTACAATGCTATTTTTACCTGCTTTTAACCAGCAACCCGGAACATAAAGCGTTTGCTGAGGCCCAACACTCCAGTAACGACCAATGTTTATACCATTAATAAAAACAATGCCTTTACCCCAGTCACGCATATCAAGGAAAGTATCTCCTGTTTTAGTTAAAGAAAAACTTCCTTCATAAACAGCAGGTTTGCCCGCCGTTGCCGAATTTTTGGCAGCGGTTAAATTGGGCACAACATCCATCGGTAATTTATACATATCCCAATTTCCGGTAATGGTTTGTCCGTTAATAATTACCGGAGAAATTATACCCTTTGTACTGTTGATGATTTTTGAACCATAATTAATACGCCCCATATTTTCAACCACGATATCCAAAACCGCATTAAAAGGAATATCTATTTCACAATCGTATTTTTTATAATAGCTGTTTAACTCAGCAACCTTTGTTCCGTTAACATAAACTATAGCATAATCGCGAAGACCGGCCAATTCTAATTTACCACTAATTGGCTGATTAAATTTTTTGCTATACCAAACGTAACCATGGCCTTGATTTAAAGCTTCAAAAGTTAAAGGTTTATCATCATTTACCGGCGTGATTTTGCTTTTTATATCCTCTAAATCTACCGCTTTTGTAAGTTTAATAGCAGGAATAGAAATTACCGGGTTTTTAGCCGGAACGGCTGGCGTTTCAGGCTTTTTAAGTAAAGCTCTTAATGCATTATATTTTTCAGTGGCCCAACCTGCTTCACTAATCGGTGCATCGTAATCGTAACTGGTTAAATCCGGTTGAATATCGTGTTTGTTATCATAATTAGCACCAGATGTAAAACCAAAATTTGTACCGCCATGCACCATATAATAATTAAAAGATACGCCACCATCTAAATATTTCTGCGTTTGTTTAACCACTGCTTGTGTAGAAACTTTCGGGAAAGGCTCTGCCCAGTGATCTAACCAGCCCGGATAAAATTCGGCTACCATATAAGGGCCTTTGCCATCATGGTATTTGTTTACCAGTTCTTTAAGTTTGGCTACATCATCTTCTCCGTTTGCCATTGGCAATGCTCCAGGCAATGCGCCACCTTCAAATAACCAGCTGCCATCTGAGGTAAAAAAAGGCACATTAAAACCAACATCTTTTAACTGCTGAAACACAGCCGCACTATACTTTTTATGTTCTTCTAAAGAAACATCTTTACGTTGAGCTACATAAGAGCCAAATTCGTTTTCGCCCTGCACCATTACAATAGGACCACCGTTACTAACCAACAGGTTTTTTACTTGCCCGTATAGTGCGGTAAAATAAGCTTTTGTTGCCGCTAAATATTGTGGATTGTTGCCACGAATAACCATACCAGGTACTTTTTGCAAAAACCATGGGTAGCCACCAAATTCCCACTCGGCACATACGTATGGCCCCGGGCGAAGAATTACGAATAAACCTTCCTCCTGTGCAATTTTGATGTATTCGGCAACATCTCTGTTTTCGGTTTTGAAATCCCAAACTCCGGGAGCAGTTTCATGGTAATTCCAAAAAACATAGGTAGCAACAGCATTTAAACCCATTGCTTTCATCATTTTTAAACGATGACGCCAATAAGGTTTCGGGATTCGGGCATAATGCATTTCGCCACTATGAATCTGTACAGATTTACCGTCTAATAAAAAATTACCATCGGCAATTGCAAAGGTGTGTTTAGTGGTCTTTTTGGTTTGAGCCTCAGAATTTGCTGCAAAAGTCAATAGCAGCGCAATAGCAATAAGAGTGGTTTTCATTTGTGTTTAAGTTGTTATAAATATTTTTATGGCCCGGCAGCAAAACCGGATTGAGAAACTATTTTGAGTTTGATCATCATGATTATTTTAATAAAAAATCATGCAAATCTTCCGGCAAAAGACAAACGTTTGATCTTGCTCTACGTTATCTAATCGAAGATTATTTTCTCACAAAACAGCCCTCAAAGCCTAAATATAAGCTTTTAACACACTTAAAACCAAATTCTAGTATTTTGTCTGCAAAGAATTTTCTATTATTTCTTTGTAGAAATTAATGTAAGATGGTAAGATTTTTTTCAGGTCGAAATCCTGCGCTCTTTTAAAGGCGTTTTCCTTAAATTGTTTTAAGATAGCATCATCTTTCAATATTTCAATTGCATGTGCAGCCATATCATCAACATCGCCAACATTGCTCATGAAACCACAAAAACCATCTATATTCAATTCTGGCAGTCCGCCTGCATTGGTGGTAATGGCAGGTACCTTACAAGCCATAGCCTCTAAAGCGGCTAATCCAAAACTCTCAGATTCTGAAGGCATTAAGAACAAATCAGAAACAGAAAGGATTTCTTCAATAGCATCTTGTTTACCCAGAAAACGAACATGGTCGCAAATGCCAAGGGTACGGCACAGTTGCTCGTCGTATACTCGTTCGGGGCCATCGCCTACCATTAACAATTTAGAGGGTATTTCAGCCTGTACTTTCTCAAAAATGCGAATCACATCGGCCGTACGTTTTACTTTTCGGAAATTACTGGTATGAATTAAAATCCGTTCATTATCCGGGGCAATTGCTTTTTTAAAATGGTCTTTTGCCTGTAGGCTGAAACGACTGAAATCTATAAAGTTGGGGATTACCTTAATGTCTTTGGTAATGTCAAAATGTTTAAAAGTATCTTCTTTTAAATCCTGAGATACGGTGGTAACTCCATCACTTTGGTTAATAGAAAAGGTAACAACAGGTTTATAGGTAGGATCTTTACCAACCAGCGTAATATCGGTACCATGCAAAGTGGTGACTACCGGAATGTGAATTCCGTAGCTGGCCAATATCTGCTTTGCCATAAATGCTGCTGATGCATGCGGAATAGCATAATGCACATGCAATACATCTAATTGCTCAAACCGAACAACATCAACTAATTTACTGGCTAATGCCGATTCGTAAGGAGCATAGTCAAACAGCGGGTAATCCCGAACGGAAACTTCATGGTAAAATAAATTCGCAGAGAAGAAATCCAGCCTTGCGGGTTGACTATATGTTATGAAATGAACCTGATGGCCTTCGTTAGCCAAAGCTTTCCCTAATTCAGTTGCAACCACGCCACTACCGCCAAAAGTGGGGTAGCAAACAATTCCTATCTTCATTTGTAAAATGTATTGTTGTTAGCACAAATGTACCCCAATTAATTCTAAAATGTGTGTAAGGCAATTGCAATAAAAAACAGGAATTTCTTTCAGATTATCCCCGTTAGTAATTAAAAGCGACTAAAGGTTTTTTATAGCCCAGCTTGCGCTCTTCAGCTTGTATTTGCGAACGGATGTCTTCTACTTTCGAAATCTGTTTATTAAAACGCTCCAATGCTTTTAAAGCATCGTCCGCATCACTTTTAGCTTTTTTCGATAATTTTTCCATCGTTTTTAAATCTACAGAAGATCCGGCATCCGTTCTGTTACTGTTCTTGCTTGCCTTTTCAGAAGACTCTTTTGCATTTCCGTTTGCTTCTAAAAGTTTTAATCTCAGCTTCTCTACATTGGCCTCCTCTTCAGATTCTTTCACTTTTAGTTCCATCACTTTTATATTCGTTTTAAGTATTTCTATTCTACTGTTTAAAACGCCAAGCGAATCTCTGGAAACTTTAGGATTATAGGTTTGTGCGAAAAGTGGTGCACAGGCTACAGATAATAAACCAAGTAAAATTATTTTCTTCATAAGAATTATTTTACAATGGTATTTCAAATCAAATGCCTAAAAACAAATAGGCCATTTCTGAAGGCCAGAAGCTATTTTTTACTAATTTAAGATGAATTGGGTGATGAAATTTGAGAAAAATATTCCCCTAGTTTATGATAATGCTTAAGCTTTGCTCATTTCGTCTTTTATAACCAGTAACAGCTCATTAGGTCGTTGGGTACCAATAAAATACTCCAAACCATCACGATCTGTTAGCACTACAGCATCTTTACCCGAAGAATAAAAACGAATGGTGCCCTTGGTATGCAGGTTATAAACGGGGTTGTTAAAAAAATACCGGCTATAAACACCTTTACGAACATCTACAATACTGTTTAAATCTATTTTCACTCTTTTGGTTGTCCAAAGCCCGTCCAAAATAAGGCTTTTATTATCAACCACTATTTTATACTGAATTAAGAACAATAAAATCATGGAAACGCCAATAATACCGAAACCAACCACTAAAAAAAGATCCTGTGTATTATCGCGGTCGCGTTCGTAAACGTAGGTAGCAAAACAAAATGCAGCCATAATCAGCCTGATAAATATGCGGACATAATCCCTGCCGATGTATTGTTTTTCTATATATGCGTACTTGTTTTCCAATTAATTTATTTTGAGTTCGAATATAGCAACTTTTTTGGTTGCCCCGGTTAATTTATAGCGGTTATCCGGTCGCATGCCCGCAACCCAAATGATTTCTCCATTACCGTTAATGAGTAAAGGGGTCGTTTCCTTTAAATGCAAAGGTAGTTTCTCATCGATAAAAAAATCACTAATTTTCTTAAAATTTCGCATGCCCAAAGGAATAAATTTATCACCCTGCTCCCAGCTTCTTAATATTAGCGGAAAAATCAGTTTATCAAAATCTGCAAATGATTTAAATTTTAAAGGTTCAAAGGTTAAATCATCTGAAAAAGACATACAGATTTCCTGCCCTAAAAAATTTATTTTTTCCATATTTGGATGAATCACCTGATGCTGATGATTTGCTATTGGATGCTTTGCAATAATCAGATAATCACGGTTAATAATGGCCTGGTAATGTGAGCTGAAAAAATGAGTTCCGCTTAAACTCTTCACTGAAGCTAAAATTTCTTCGACAACCGCATTTGTAAAGCCGAAAGGTTTTAACAATTCGAAAAGCAATAATTGCTGAGGTTTTAATGCTGCTATTTTATCCAGAGCAATGTAAATACCATCAGCCTTTTTTTGCAGTAACTTTTGGGATAAATCCTCCACCTGAACTTTTAAAAAGGTTTCTATCTCCGAAAACCTGGCCATATTTTGAGTAAAGGTATTTTCGAGGTTTGGATTAATTTCCTTTAAATGCGGAATAACCTGAAGTCTTAATTTATTCCGGGTGTAATCGGTGCTCAGGTTAGAACCATCTTCTACAAAATTAATATGATTATCTTCAATAAGCTGGTCTATTTCTTCCCGGTTTAAAAACAATAATGGCCTGATTAAAAAATCTCTCTTTGGCAAAATACCATGCAAACCACTAATGCCCGTACCCCTAATCAGGTTAATTAAAACCGTTTCAATGGCATCATTTTGATGCTGCGCTAAGGCAATATAATCATAGCCTTCTTTTCCCCTGATGGTTTCAAACCATTGGTAGCGTAAATCTCTTGCCGCCATCTGGGTAGAAATTTTATGTACTGCA
The DNA here is from genome assembly GCF_027213715.1 of Pedobacter punctiformis. Lineage (GTDB taxonomy): Bacteria > Bacteroidota > Bacteroidia > Sphingobacteriales > Sphingobacteriaceae > Pedobacter > Pedobacter punctiformis. Next base: position 284,408 of record NZ_JAPWGM010000005.1, on the reverse strand, counting down.
GCATATTTTTTTGTGTCAAAATGCGTTACATAAAAAGGAGTTTCAAAACGATCGCAGAGCATTTTAACAAAATGTTCATCCCGTTGTGCTTCTTCTGCCCGTAAATTAAAATTGCAATGTGCTACACCAACTTCAATACTCAATGCTTTAAAAAGATGCAGCATTAATACCGAATCCCTGCCACCGCTTACGGCCAAAAGAATTTTATTATCTTTAGTAAATAAAGCTTCTTTTTCAATAAAATCCTGAAATTGCTGTAAGGGTAACATTCATCAAAAATATTTAATTTTAACTGTTATTCCGAACGTTCGGAACAAAAAACTAACTTTGTAGGGTGCAAAAATTATTTGTCTTTCTATTCTTATTAATATGCCCTCCTCTTTTATTCGGTCAGCAAGTCGGATCAAAGATTAAGGTTGTTTCTTTTTCTTCTATTAAAGTTTTCGCAAAAGAAAACAGATCGTTTTTAAAAAACCCTGTTTTCCAACAAGATAATGCAACATTAACTTGCGATAGTGCGGTTTACTACATTAAGCGCAATTATTTCGAAGCTTTTAAAAATGTACACATCAACCAGTTAACTACTGATATTTATTCGGACCAGCTGGAATACGATGGGAATACAAAACATGCCCATTTAACCGGGAATGTTCAAATGAAAGACCCAACATCAGTTTTAACCACCAATGTTTTAGATTATAATACTCTAAGCAAAATTGGAACTTATACCAGTGGTGGGAAAATTGTAAATCAGGAAGTAACCCTGACCAGTAAAAATGGTTATTATTTCAGCGCCAGTAACGATGCTTATTTCCGGTATAATGTTGTTGTGGTTACCCCACAGAGTACCATTAAATCGGATACAATGCGTTATAATACCCAAAGTAAGTGGACTTATTTTTATGGGCCAACTAACATTAAAGGTAAAGATGATAATTTATATACCGAGAATGGCGCCTATAATACCATGACTGAGGATGCGTATTTTGGAAAGAAAAATTTATATACACAGGGTACCAGGTCTTTAAAAGGCGACAGTTTATACTATTTCGGTAAAATTGGATATGGTAAAGCGGTCAAAAATATTGTGTTTTCAGATACAAAAGATAAAATGAAGATGTTTGGTGATTTGGGTTACTATTATAAAGCCGATCAACGGACATTAGTAACCCGAAATGCCTATTTGGGAATAGGAACGGAAGACTCCATTTTAGTGAAGGGCAAAAAACGACCGGATAGTTTATGGCTTGGTGCGGATACCCTGGAAACTCAGATGGTTTTGCAAAAAACGCTAAAGTTGATTCCTAAAATATCAATTAAAGCCGACAATCAGGTAGGCGATGATGATGAAGAGGGGGCTACAAAGAAAGAAAAGGGCGAAAACAAAACAGAAAGCAATCCTACAAGTGTGGATGATAAAAGTGCTCCTGATAAAAAAGGTGGAAATAGGAAGCAAAAAAACAAACCTAAGGAGGAAGACAAACTGCTGGATAAAGCCAAGGTTTTGTCGAAAGACCTCAATGACAGCTTAAAAGTTAAAGTAGATTCTATTCCGGTCGGTTTGCCCAAAGCTAAACTGGACAGTACCAAAAAAGATATCAAAGTTAAGACTGATTCTGTCATCAAAAATCTTTCTAAAATAAAAACGGATAGTTTAGCTAAAAACCTGGCTAAGAAACCTGGTATCGAGTCGGCAAACAAACTGATTAATAACATAAAAACCACAGGCTTAAAAACAGATACAGCGAAGTTTAATCCTGCAGATACTGTTCAAACGCGGATTATAAAGGCTTATCACGATGTTAAGATTTATAAAAGCAATATTCAGGCAAAAACTGATAGCTTGTTTTACACGAGTGGCGATTCTACGTTGCGCTGTTTTATCAATCCGGTTATTTGGTCAGAGGGATCACAACAAATTGGCGATACCATTTATGTACAGTTTAAAAAGAATAAGCTGAATAACCTTCAGGCTTTTAGAAATGCGTTTCTGGTCAATACGCCAAAGGATTCTCTCCGCTTTAATCAAATTAAAGGCAGGTATATGACTGGCTTTTTCAACGATGGAAAGCTTAAAAACCTGTATGTGGATGGTAATGCAGAAAGTATTTATTATACACAGGATGACAGCACCAAGGTTTATAAGGAAATGAACCAGACGGTAAGCAGCCGTATAAAATTTGTTTTTAAGGAAAACGATATTGAAGATATTATTTACATAAAGAGTATTGAGGGGGCATTAAATCCTGAAAACACTGTAAATAAAGACAATGTACTAAAGGGATTTTCGTGGAAACCAAAGGAAAGACCGAAATCTAAAAAAGATGCCATTGGCTCTGCAATGAAAAAGGCAAAGCCAAAACTTCCTGCAAAAAAAACAACTACACCAACAACTGGTACAGCTGCGAAAACGGGTGCTCCACCGGCTTCAAAAGTTACGGCACCAAAACCTTCTATATCAGATACCGCAAACTTTGGTATTAAACCCATCTTTCCAAAAAAGGATACGACCAGGGTAATTAAGGAAAAGAATTTAAAGGTGCAGTAAAATCAATAAAAGATTACGGTTTAGCTATTGATTTTAGCTTTAAAAAATCGATCATCTTTTTCAAGGCAATAGCCCGGTGACTAATTTTATTTTTTTCTTCTAAATCCATCTCCGCAAAAGTAATGTCGTAACCATCCGGTTGGAAAACAGGATCATAACCAAAGCCTTTTGTACCACTTAATTCTGTACGGATTGTTCCTTCAATTACACCTTCAAACAAATGATTTTCACCATTTTGCATTAATGAAATCACTGTTTTAAACCTGGCTTTCCGGTTTTCCTTACCCTTCATTTTTTCCAAAACCAGGTTAATGTTATTCATGTTATCCCGGCTTCCCGAGTAACGGGCAGAGTAAACACCCGGCTCATTATCCAAAGCTTCAATCTCTAATCCACTGTCATCAGCAAAGCAGTCTAAACCATAATGTTCTACTACGTAGCTGCTTTTTAACCGGGCGTTACCTTCAAAAGTTTCTTTTGTTTCAGGAATATCCGTGAAACAGCCAATATCTTCCAGATTAAGCACTTCATACTTACCCTGAAGCGCGGCTCTTATTTCTTCAGTTTTATGTTGATTATTAGTAGCGAAAACCAGCTTATTCATTGGAGTGATTAATAAAATTTAATTTATGGTTTAGAGAGAATAACTTAATACTCTATAATTTTTTAAGATTTCCCCAAAGTGATTTTTTGGCATTTAAATCACCATCCAGTTGATGCAATTCGGGCGCAAAAATCATTCGGGTTGTTTCGTGTACAATAATTTCATGCTGCCAAATCAGGTCTAAATTTAAATCTGCTGTATTTACACCGAAAGCCAGCAGTAATTGCGGTTTAAAAAACTGGTGCAGTTCAATAAAATTTGTTCCGGCATAACTGGCGTAATTAAGCAAAGCAAAATCTGGTGTGGCCAGTTCAACCGCTTTTACAATTTTGCGCAGCAACTCCCTACCCTGCTCGGTGCTCACATCGTTATTTTTATCGTTAACTAAAATGAGCACTGACTTCTTATTCCCGCCTAAAAACTTAAATACTTTTTCAGCTACGGGTTCTTCTGCAACAGGTGCTTTTTCGGCATTTTCAGGGTATTCTTTAACCAGATTTGGAATTTTTTTCTCCGAAATTTGCTCATTTTCAGTATTTTGAATAGCCGGTACTTCTGGAGATCCCAAATTGGCTGCAACTTCTAAAACAGGCTCCATTTGAACCTCAGGCTGTATTTTTACGCTTTTATCGGCTACTAAAAAGACATCTTCAGTAAAAAATAAGCGTAAAGCGTTAGCATTGTTGGTAACCTGGTTTTCCATTCGTATTTTTGCGCTATAATAATTTCTGTTAAAATTAGTTAAATATCTTATAATAGCGCCGCTAATTGTTACTTTTATCCATTAAAATTTATAGAGTCTTCTGTGTGAGAAAAGCTTATTGCTTGTTTGTTCTTAGCCTGGTTTATAGCATTTCTTCTGCACAAAATGTAGCCACAATTAATGGCAAATCATTAAGCAGTAAGGAGTTTATCTGGACTTACAAAAAAAGCCATAATGGGAACGGCAATGCTGATTATAACAGCTTAAAGACCTATTTAAATTTATACATTAACTTTAAATTAAAAGTTTTAGATGCCCGCGAGATGGGTTTGGATAAAAATCCAACTTATATTGATGAGATTAAAACTTATGAAGATGCTTTAGTTACCCACAAAAAGGCAACAACGAGCAACAAGGATTTTAACTATTTAATAAACGAATACCGCGAAGGTGTTTTAATGTTTAATGTATCTGAACAGAAGATCTGGAACAAAGCCCAGGAAGATGAACAGGCCATTAACGATTTTTATACAACAAACCAACAGGATTACAATAAACCATTAGTTGACATAAGAGGAAAAGTGATTGCCGATTATCAACAGTTTTTGGAAGATAAGTGGCTTAAAAGCCTGAAGGATAAATACCAGGTTAAGGTTAATGAAAACGAATTAAGAAAGCTAACCAAGCTGTAATTTTAATCCATTAGTTAATTAAACCATTAATATTAAATTTGCAAAATATAATAACATAGAATGAAGAAAGTTTCTTTAGTAGCAATTGCTTTAATTAGCATGTTTTTTAATGGCTTCGCCCAAAAGCATAATATTGATAAAGTTGCTGCTGTAGTAGGTAATAACATCATCCTGCTATCAGATTTAAACCAACAATACACCCAATATCTTTATCAGGGCAACCCGCCGAATGCAGATATTAAATGTAGAATTTTACAAAATACCTTAACCCAGAAATTGCTTAAACAACAGGCAGAGATTGACTCTGTTATGGTAGAAGACGGACAAGTTGATGACGAGGTAAATAAACGTATGCGTTACAGCATGCAACGTGCGGGCGGACAGGAACGTTTAGAGCAATTTTTAAACAAATCTGTACTTCAGTACAAAGATGAGATCAGACCATCGGTAAAAGATGAGTTAATTGCTCAGAAAATGCAGGCTAAAATTACTGAGAACATTAACGTTACACCTATGGAAGTTGAAAAATACTTTAAAACTTTAGGAGATAGTGTTCCTGAGTTTAATACAGAGGTTGAAGTTGGTGAAATTATTTTAAATCCACAGTTAAGCAAAGCAGAAAAACAAAGATTTCATGATAAAATAGAGGCTTTACGTTTACGTGTAAAAAGTGGTGATGACTTTGGCGTTTTAGCTAAAACTTATTCTGAAGATCCTGGATCATCTGCTGATGGTGGTGATTTGGGTTTCTTTGATAGAAGCACTATGGCTAAAGAATTTACGGCCTGGGCTTTTAAATTAAAGGCAGGTGAAATTTCTCCGGTTTTTGAAACTGAATTTGGTTTCCATATTTTGCAGGTTATCGAGCGTCGCGGCGAGCAGGTACATGCCCGCCACATCTTAGTGAGGCCACAAACTACACCTGAAAGTTTAACCCGTTTAAAACTTCATGCAGATAGTATTTACAACAGAATTATCAGCAATAAATTAACTTTTGCTGCTGCTGCTAATTTATTTTCTGACGATAAAGAAACTAAATATAACGGTGGTATGATGCTTAACGCTGAAAATGTACAAGCCAGAAGTACTATTATCCCGGTTGATAAACTGGATCCTGCTGTATTTTTAGTAATCGACACCATGAAAGTTGGTGGCGTTTCTAAACCAGATTTATTCTCTTCTCCGGATGGCAAACAAGGATATCGTATTTTATATTTAAAATCTAAAATACCACCGCACAAAGCCAATATGGTTCAGGATTTTCCAAAAATCAGAGATGCCGCTCAAAGTGATAAAATTAATCGTACTTTAAGCGAGTGGTTTGAAAAACGTCGTGAAAGCACTTACATTAAAATTGACGATGAGTTTAACAACTGCAGCGAATTAAAAATCTGGACTAAAAACACAGCCGCAAAATAAAATAATGCAGTACAAGAACGAAGTAGAAGCTGTTGATGCGCTTCACCAATCTTTCAACAATATTAAAGCCGAAATAGGCAAAGTTGTAGTCGGGCAGGATGATGTCATTAAATCTGTTTTAATTGCCATTTTCAGCAACGGGCATTGCTTGTTGGTTGGCGTACCGGGTTTAGCTAAAACTTTATTGGTACAAACCGTAGCTTCTGTTCTTGATCTTAACTTTAACCGTATTCAATTCACACCTGATTTAATGCCAAGTGACATTATCGGTGCTGAAATTTTAGGAGAAGACAGGCACTTTAAATTTATAAAAGGGCCTGTCTTTTCTAATATAATCCTTGCCGATGAGATTAACCGTACCCCTCCAAAAACGCAGGCTGCTTTACTCGAAGCCATGCAGGAGAAATCGGTTACCGCCGCCGGACAAACACACATTTTGCCTAAACCATTTTTTGTTTTAGCCACGCAAAACCCCATTGAGCAGGAAGGTACTTATCCCCTGCCTGAAGCACAACTGGATCGTTTTATGTTCAATATTCAGCTCAACTATCCTGCCTTTGCAGATGAATTGAATATTGTAAAAAACACCACCAGTAACAAAAGTGTTCAGTTGCAAAAAATTATCCAGGCAGAAGATATCCAATACTTTCAGAGCCTGATTCGTGATATTCCGGTAACCGATAACGTTTTGGAATATGCAGTTAAGCTGGCCTCTAAAACCCGCCCGAACAGTGAATTTTCAACCGAAGCAGTTAACAAATATGTAAGCTGGGGCGCTGGTCCCCGTGCATCTCAGTTCCTGGTTTTAGGTGCAAAATGCCACGCAGCTATTTCCGGCAAATACGCTCCTGATATTGAGGATGTTCAAGCCGTTGCCGAACCTATTTTACGCCACCGTATCGTTCGTAATTATCGTGCAGAGGCTGAAGGATTATCCATCGAAAAGATCATTAAAGACCTTTTATAAGCCAGTAAACTCAAAAATTTGGTTTGCCATTAAGCTGAGTTATTTCATACACAAATAAGGAAACGCTCCTGATGTTAAATTTTGCAGAATCTAATTAGCGGCGAAAAGAATATATTTGTTTGACGATGATTAATTCAAACAACCTGACCGGCGCAATTGCAGCACTTTTAGAGGAATATAAAAAAGCAATTGATGAATTAATTGCAATCATCAGTCCTTTAAACCCGGCGCAGCTTACTGCTATCGTTAATCCTGATGCCCTGGATGAAGACGTAAGGTCAATACAAAATATTTTAAGTCACGTTGTTGCTTCCACCTACAGCTATACGGTTTATATAGAAAATTGGATTGGCTTACATACCGTAAGACCAAACCGATATGTTTTTGACAATGTAAAGGATTACATTGAAAAATTAAATTCAGGTTTTAGTTATTGCGAAAACTGCTTTCTTCAAAACCGGGATATTCCTTTGGAAGAATTTGATAACAATAAAAAAATCAATACCCGCTGGGGGCAGCAATATGATGTGGAACAACTGATGGAACATGCAATTGTGCATATTTTAAGACACCGGAGACAGATTCAAAATATTATAAAACGCAATCAGCCTGCCTGATTTATTTTCAATAATTTGTAATTCATTGAAAATAATTATCTTTGCAGCAAGAAATATTAAAATGCTACGTCAACTACATATTCAAACACCAGGGTTTAGCCAGTCTTATTGGCTAAAGTGTTCGGGTATGGATTTGAGTTTTCTACCGAACCATTAGCGTTTTTTCTATCCTCAAATGGGATAAGAATCCTAATTAAATAATTATCTATTTATCAATTATAAAGCTGTTTACAGCCTTATAAATTCAATTATATCCATTATGGACATATATCTAACTGTAGAAGAAAAATATCTGCAGGCAGTAGAGGAGTTAAATTACGGCGAATTGCCAAAATCACTCCAATATTTTCAGGAAATCGTTTCAGCCGATCCGGACTATGCAAGGGCACATTTTCAGCTGGGCTGCTTTTATCAATATCAGTTTAAAAATTATCAAACTGCCGGTTATCACTATAAAATGTGTGTTGAACTGGAGCCGGAATTTCCGGATGTTTACGAACATTATCTGAAGCTTTTAATCACTTTAAAAATGTACAGGCTTATTGATATTACGGCCGAAAAAGCATTGACAGTGCCTGGCGTTTCAGAAGCCCGCATTTACGAATTGCTTGGTTTAAATGCCGAAAAACTTTTCGATTATAGTAAAGCTGAAAGCTTTTTTAAGAAGGCTGAACTAACAACCGAAAGCAAAACGGATCAGGGTTTGGTACAGGAACATCTGGAAAGAGTACGCGACAAACAAAAAAGCAAAAAGAAAATGATTTATGCCTATCAGGGATAAGGGCCATGCCTTTATCCCTTAATTAACAACCAGTTCTTCTTTTCCAGCTTTATTTTTCATCCAAAATTTATAGATATAAAACTCTGCTACGGGTATCAGGAGTATAATAATTAAAGTATAAAAAGTTCCCTTAATCATCCCGTTCATCTGATCTGAAATGATCTCATCTACTTTTTCGGTGACCTTATTTTTTATACTTTTTTCTATATCGCGGGGGTCCATCGCATTTAATGCCTTAATTAAAGTATTAAACTCCTCATAACTCATATCTTTAACATCAAAAGCGCCTCTGCTGGCCACCATAAGCATTGCGTATACAGATGCAGAATAGATATCGTTTTGATACCGGGTGAAAATATAATTGGCCAGGCGGTTTTTCCCTTTATCAACGATATTAAATCCTGTATTTTTTGATGCCACATATTTATTTAAAGACAGGGTAACATCCTTAGAACCTTTTTGTACCTCTACTACCCCTTCCTGAATTTTCTGAATGAAGATTTTTCTTTTTTCGGGCGAATCGAAATTCTGACTGGCCATTTCTTCATATATGGCTGAAACAATACGGGGTTCCTCTTTCTTTATAATACTTTTTGCCGCAAACATAAAGCCCAGATGAATGGAAAAGTAAATAAAAACCGCAATACCAGCTACAACATATAATTTAACTGCCCAATTATAATATTTAGGTACCCGTTTTAAAATTTTAAACCGCCATAAAATAAGGCTATAAATTACGCCCAGTAAAAGACCTATAGAAACAAAAATAGTAATGTATAAAAACGTGGTACCCAAATGAGGAAGTATTGTTTCCTTTATAAGCTGCCACCAATCTGCCCGTTCAAAAAATTTCATATTAAGCTAAATCTAACCAAATCTATAAATTAATTTAGCAACCAATAAAATACCTTTTTAAAAAATGATTTGAGAAATCTGCAGTTCAAAACACAATAAATAAAATAAAACATTATTTTATCATGTTTGTTACTATATTTATCTAACCTTCCCTAAGTAATAAACCATAAAATTTTCTAAACCAAAAAAAGCATTTAACATGTCATTAAATTTATTAGATCAGGCAAAAAGTTATTTTAATAACGAGGTTATTAATCAGGCCAACGGAAGCCTAAATGAATCAGAATCAAGCTTATCTAAAGCGATTGAGGTCATTATTCCTACAATTGTTGGATGGATATCTGATAAGGCTCAAACTCCAGATGGGAGTGCAGCATTGATAAAAGCAGCAGGAGAACAAGAAGGCAAAGGTGTTTTAAATACGATTGGAAAGTTTCTGCATCATGAAGATGGAGCGACTTTACGCGATGAAGGTGCCTCTTTAAGCAATAGTTTGTTTGAAAACAAGCATGTAGATACGATTAAACAAATTGCCAATTATGCAGGTATTAAAGCATCAAGTGTTTCTACATTAATCAGCATGGCACTGCCAACGATTTTGGCTTTGCTGGGCAAACATTTTAAGGCCAGTGATTTTAGTGCAGACCACATTGCCGATTTCTTTACGAAACAAAAGGCCACGGCTGTAGGATTTTTACCAGCCGATTTTACTCAAACAGATATAAAAAGTACTTTTTCAGAGGCTAAAGTTATTGATCCAATTATAACACCTGAACCGCCTAAGGCTGCACCGGTAAAACATGTTGAGCCAGTGGTTACCCATGAAAGTCATCATGGTGGCCATGAAAAAAAACAAGAACGTTCAAGAGGCATTTGGGTATTACCTTTAATTGCTGTTATACTGGCGGTATTGGCTGCCTGGTGGTTTACCAGAGACAAATCTGATGGTACACATGAGCAAGGTCACGACACAACGGTTGTTCATACCGAAACCACCACTACAGAAACTACAATAAAAGGTAAACTGGATAGTAATGGTGATTTTATTTATGACGAAGGAGATTCTGTGAGCATTACTTTGCCAAATAATGCGGGTATTTTAAAGGTAGGTAAATACAGTACCGAAGCACGGTTAGTTGCCTTTTTAACAGATAATGAGGCAAAAATTGATACGGTTAAAGGCAATTGGTTTGAATTTACCAATGTTCACTTTAAGTTAAACAGCACTGAATTGACAGATCAATCTAACAATCAGTTAAAAAATATGGTGGCCATTACCAAGGCTTTCCCTGCGGCTAAATTTAAATTTGGCGGTTACACTGATAATACAGGGCCAGCTGACGCCAATATTACTTTATCTCAGAAAAGAGCAGATGCAATAGCTGTTTTAGTACAAAAACTGGGTGCAGATAAAGCCGCTTTTGAAGCTTCAAAAGGTTACGGACCTGAATTCCCGGTTGCGGATAATGAAACGCCTGAGGGACGTGCACAAAACAGAAGGGTTGCCATTAATGTAAAAGCAAAATAATTAGAAAATCTAATTGTTTAATAAAAAGGGTGATGGAATTAGTTCCCATCACCCTTTTCTATTTTATGGATTAAAATGGCTTTAAACTAGCCTTAAAGCCTTTATATTTTAAAGTTTGTTATTATATTTGGCGAAATTATCCTAACATTAATTTTAATCCAATTTATATGTCGGCACACGATACTCACGCTCCTGTTCAAGATACAAAAGGCATTTGGGCCTTACCTATGACTGCATGGGTTCTTGTTTTAGTACTGGTTTTTGCTTTTACAAGACCAAAAACTGAAGAGAAACACGAGCAAGGTCACGAAAAAACGGAAGCCCATCACTAGGCTTCTTTAGAAAGTAAAAAAGCGATGAAAATTTCATCGCTTTTTTTGTGGAACTTCTTTATCCCAGCCAGTCAGATTTTCTTTACTAATTAAGCTGTCCCATTAAATTTGGATAATCTGTTATAATTCCATCAACACCTAAACTTTTAAAATACTCAATATCTTTTAGCGTGTTTACCGTCCAGGGGATAATTTTTATACCCATTTCGTGGCATCTATCTACCAAACCCTTTCCTACTAAAACAGAATAAGGGCTATAAATGGTTGGTTTAAAACCTAATTTTTCAATATAATCTTCAAAAGGCTCTTTCTCATCAATCAATAAGGAAGTCTGAATTTTAGGATATTTTTCGTGTAAATACTGTAGGGTTCTCATATCGAAAGATTCTATAATAACACGTTTTGCTATCTTTTTCTGATTCACAATTTCCATAATCAGATCAACAAATTCAGCCGGCTCCGGATGAAACTCGTTATCGCCATTTTTGATGGTTTTGGTTTCGATGCTGTAAACGGGTTTAGCTAATTTATTTTCTTTAACATAACTTTCAACCGCATCAATGGTTTCAGAAAGCAAAGGTTTGTATGCCTTAAACTTCATTTGTCCTGGAAAACGGGAATGAACTTTACTGCCTACATCAAACTTTTTAATGTCTTCGTAATCCATTTTATAGATATTGAAGTTTTTTTGATCTTTAAAAGTGATGGCTTTCCCGTTGGGCTGAAGCGAAATTTCATTATTAAAGTAAGGTTCCTGCGATAACAGCACTTGTTTATCTTTAGAAATTACAGCATCCATTTCAAGCGTATTTACACCAAGATCCAATGCTTTTAACATCCCTTGAATGGTGTTTTCAGGCATAATACCCCGACAACCTGCTTTTCCCTGCACATCAAATTTCTGCTTTTGGGCAATAGCATTTAAATTCAATAAAAGGAGCGCAGCAATAACTAAAGTTCTATTTTTTATGGATTTCAATTTTCTCTAAATTAGTTTAACATCAGGGGCGTAATTTACAAATAAAGGCATAAAAAAAGGGCTACTTTTAAGATAGCCCCTCTTTAAAATTCACATTAAATTATCTTTCGGCCGGTACAAAAGCCTGAACAATCAGGTTCCAGCTTGCATCTGCAGCCTTTTCGTATATAAAAACGTAGTTAAAACTTTCGCGTAAATCTGTTTTATAATCAATTGTAGCTACGCCATACGTATAAGCAAAATCGCTACCCAATGATTTATCCGCTCCTGTAGTTTTCAAGTTGATTTTATCTACCATTCCGTTGTAAAAAGAAAGAATTTTTCCTTTACCATCAATGGCTTCGTTTCCAGGAAAAAGTAAACGGGCATCATTGGTTAAGAAACCACCAAAAGCCGCAATGCCATGTGTTTTTAACATCGTATTCAATGTTTTCTCAGTGGTTAATATAATTTCTTTGCTCGCCTTTAATTCCTTTTCGTTTCTAAACTTCGGTACAAAATGATCTTTTGGTTCAACAAAATTATCATTAACCTTATTTAAAGGTTTGTTACTTGATGTTCCTAAGTCTATTGCCAGTTTCCATTTGCCATTTTCAGCTTTCCAGATGGATAAGTATTGACCATATTTTTTCTCAGCGCCATCTACCTGATAAGGACCAGTGGTAAAACCAAAATCACCACTACGGGATACTTTTGCCAAATTTGGTTCCCAGGTCACATTGTTTAATCCTTTTTCCTGAGAAGCATAAAAAGTTTTAGCATTAACCGGATTTGGCCTGAAAACCAATGTATTGGCTGATGAATATTCTAAATAAGATTCTTTATCTCCATTTTTAGCAATCGATTTAGCAAAATCTTTCTCCGCGTTGACAAGGGATTTAGTTGTCCCATCACTTTTTTGAGCGAAAGCACTAACCGCTAAGGCAACTGCCACTGTTGTTGAAAATAATTTCTTCATGGTTCTGTTTTATAATATGTTTGGCGAATATAAAATTTTCTTTGATCTGTTTTTTTCAAAAGTAATTAACAAATACACAATTTATTTTTCGCGGTAAATGGTTTCAAGCACGGTTTGTCCCGTTGCCTTGAGTGTATTTTTATCAATATTGGCTAAATTATCCAGCTGGGTATGCCAGTTAATGTAAAAACCACTGTTATCATTGTAGTGAATAATATCGATGCAGGGCACGCCTGCTTTGTTTACCCAAACGTGATCGTCAACAAGTTTGCCTGAAGGAATATTTACAAAATAAGAAGCATAGCCGATTTCATTTCCAATATCCCAAACTTTTTTAACCACATCAGGAGCAGCTGTTCTGGAAATTTCATCTTGCGAAAATTGGGCATTTCCACCGCCAACCATATCCAGGTTAATGCCATACATAGCTTTGTAACCAGTTGCCGCTGCATTTTTAGCCCAGTATTGAGAGCCTAAACACCAGGTAATTTCATCAGGACTTTCATCATTGGCTTTGCCATAGTCTTCTAAATCCCAAAGCACAAAATCCACCCCTACATTAGGTTGTTTTTGCTGAATCAGACGAGCCATTTCCAATATTACCGCAACACCGCTTCCGCCATCGTTTGCAGCTTCAAATGATTTGGTATGGTTTGCCGGATCAGTATCCTGATCGGAAAACGGACGGGCATCCCAGTGTGCTGTAACTAAAACCCGGTTCTTTTTATCGGGGTTAAAACTTGCCAGAATATTTTTTAACTCAAAACTTTTTCCGTCATAAGTAGACGTTTTTCCGCCCTGAATTTTTACAATTGCGCTAAATGACTTTAATTTCTTAACCAGATAATCTGCACATTTTTGATGCGCAGCAGTCCCTGGAATTCTGGGCCCAAAATCTACCTGCGCTTTCGTGTAAGCGTAGGCGCTATCTGCATTAAAATCAGGCGAAAGCAGTTTAATCTCCTGTGTTTCAGTTGTAGCTTCTTCTGTTGTTTTCTTTGTATTCTTACAAGCCTGAAATCCAATTAAAGTGATTAAAGACAGTATTAAAAGTTTTTTATTCATCGTTATATTTTTGCTGTCCTGCTGAGGAACGAAGCATCTCATTCATAATATAGAGATGCTTCGTTCCTCAGCAGGACAAATATTAATACTTGAACATTAACAAATTTTATGCTTTGCTCCAGGTTGTACCTTCTTTACTATCTTTTAGCTGAATACCTAATTCCTGAAGCCCAATTCTGATCTTATCAGAGGTAACGTAATCTTTATTCTCTTTGGCTTCTTTTCTAAGATTGATGATCATATCCAGCACGCCATTTAAATCAGTGTTACTGCTTTCTTCATCTTTCAATCCTAAAATATCGAAAACAAAATCCTGCATCAGCTGAACCAGTTTCTGAAGTTCATCTGCCGAAATTTTGGCTTTACCATCATAAACAGTATTGATAATACGAACGGCTTCGAACAATTCAGCTATTAACACCGGGCTGTTAAAGTCGTCGTTCATGGCTTCAACACATCTTGCTTTTAATGCATCAATATCAAAGTCATTTTGTTCAGTTGGCGTTAATTTTTCTAAAAGACTAACGGCACTCATTAAACGGCGGAAACCTTTTTCTGAAGCATCCAAAGCATCATTAGAAAAATCTAAAGTACTGCGATAATGTGCCTGTAACATAAAGAATTTCACCGTCATGGGGCTGTATCCTTTTCTTAATAAAGGATGGTTTCCGGTAAACAATTCGAAAGGCAGAAAACCATTGCCTGCCGATTTTGACATTCGGGTACCGTTAACCGTAAGCATATTGGTGTGCATCCAGTATTTTGCTGGCTGGTGGTGACTGCATGCTTCTGATTGTGCAATTTCGTTGGTATGATGCGTTGCAGCTAAATCCATACCACCGCCATGAATATCAAATTCTTCGCCCAAATATTTAGCACTCATTGCAGAACATTCTATATGCCAGCCCGGGAACCCCATACCCCAGGGCGATTGCCATTGCATTAAAGTTTCTGGTTTGGCTTTTATCCAAAGTGCAAAATCTAAACGTCCACGTTTTTCGTCTTGTCCGCCAAGCTCACGGGTATTGTTCAGCATATCTTCCAGATTGCGGTTGGTTAATATGGTGTAATTATAACTTTTACTGTATTTTTCTACATCAAAATATACGTTACCATCAATTTCATAAGCATAACCGTTTGCAATGATGATTTTAATCATTTCAATTTGCTCAATAATATGGCCTGTAGCTGTAGGCTCGATGCTGGGCGGCAAAGTATTAAACATGCGCAAAACATCATGGAAACCTAAAGTATATTTTTGTACAATTTCCATGGGCTCCAATTGTTCCAGTTTGGCACGTTTTGCAAATTTATCATCGCCTTCATCACGGTCACCTTCCAAATGGCCGGCATCGGTAATATTACGCACATAGCGTACTTTAAACCCAGCATATTTAAGGTACCTGAAAATTAAATCAAAAGATATAAAGGTGCGACAGTTGCCTAAATGCACATCGCTATAAACAGTTGGACCGCAAACATACATCCCAACATTGGGTGCATTTAAGGGTTCGAAAATTTCTTTTTTACGGGATAAGGTGTTGTAAAGCTGCAAGCCTGTATTCATATTGCAAATGTAATATTTACTGTCGGAAAGTTTAATGTATGCTTAATTGTTTAGCCGGATAAGTTACTTAATTGACATTCGCTAAATCAAAATCTGCATTTTCAGGAAAAGTGTTGTGTAATAATTGCATTTAAAGATGACATAAAATATTAATGAGCTTGCCAAATGGATCTTTTGTATAAAATCTTCTGACGCCCCAGGGCTCATCAACCGGACCGTATTCAATAGGAAAACCAGCCAACTTAACCTTTTCTAAAATTTCTTCCAGATTATCTACTTCAATGGACAAATCAGGAGTTGGTGTTCCGGAGCCACCTTCTTTAGCAAAGCTAATCTGGATATCCATTTGTTGGTTATTTAAACCATAAGTTGCAATCCAGCCATGATCCATCAACAAATCCAGTCCTAAAACATCCTGATAAAAAGTTTGTGCCTTTGCTATTTCAGGCGTATCAATATCTAAAACAATTCGCTTAACCATAAAGAATTCTATTATTGTTCCGAAATTACGTTTTTAAATAAAAAATCCCGTGTGCTGCTACGGGATTCAAATCTAATCAAGCTAATTAATTTTTCAACTTTGCTTTAAAAACCTTTTCGAGCTTTTCCAGTTTAGGCAAAATCACCAATCTGCAATAAGGTGCATCACCATTTCTATTGTAGTAATTCTGATGATAATTTTCAGCTACATAAAAAGGTTTTTCCGCTTCAATAGCGGTTACCACTTTTTTACCGTAAGCATTGGTTTTATTTAATTCGGCCTTATATTTTTCGGCCAGTTGCTTTTGTTCATCATTATGGTAAAAAATAACAGAACGATATTGTGTGCCACTATCTGCCCCCTGGCGATTCAATGTTGTCGGATCATGGCTTTTCCAAAAAACTTCCAGTAAATCAGAGTAGCTGATAACCATTGGATTATAGGTAATTTGTAAAACCTCTGCATGACCAGTAAAACCTGTACAAACCTCTTCATAAGTTGGATTTGCCAGCTTCCCGCCTTCATAACCTGATTTTACTGATACCACGCCTTTTAATTTTTGGAAGATGGCTTCAGTACACCAAAAACAGCCCATTCCAAAGGTTGCCTTTTCTGTTTTTTTGCCCTGAGCATTAGCCTGGTTTAAAGCTAAAACAGCTAATAAAATTAAAATTATTTTTTTCATGTGTGTGTTATTTGTTCAGGCTTTAACTTGTATTGCTAAAAGTCTTGCCTTCTTTCCTTAATTATACGAAATAAAAACAGCTAAAGTTTTTACGCCTCTAATAATGGATTTTATATGACAATTGCAAATATTTGTTAATTTAAATTGACATGTTAATAACTTAAAATATTGTTTATCAATTTTTTAAGTTCAAAAAAAAGGCAAACACCACACTTATTAACAATTCTTTTTTAAATTCGTATTACAATAAAACATAAAAAATATGTCTACACCTTATATTCCTTGTTTAGATTTAGGCTCATACATTAATGGCACTGAAGAAGAACGCAAAAAATTTTCTGATGAACTTGGTCGTGCATTCAACGATTCAGGTTTTGTTACCATCACTAACCATGGCTTAAGTCAGGATTTGATCGACAAACTTTACGAAAATATTAAAGCGGCTTTTGCTTTACCTGTTGAAACTAAACGCAAATACGAAAAACCTGAACTTGCTGGTCAGCGTGGCTATACCAGTGCGGGTAAAGAAACTGCTAAAGGTGCAAAAACTCCGGATTTAAAAGAGTTCTGGCAAATTGGACAGGAAGTAACGGATGGCGATCCGGTAAAAGAAGAGTATCCTGACAACGAAATTTTAGAGGAACTACCGGAATTTAATAAGGTTACAGGTGATATTTACAGAAAATTGCAGGAAAACGGCACTTATCTTTTGCGTGCTATTGCTACCTACCTGGAATTACCGATCAATTATTTTGATAAACATGTACATAATGGTAATTCTATTTTAAGAGGAATTCATTATTTCCCGATTGAAAATCCTGAAACTATTCCTGACGACGCCGTACGTGCAGGTGCTCACGAGGATATTAACTTAATTACCTTATTAATTGGTGCAAGTGCAGATGGTTTAGAGGTTTTAACCCGCAGCAATGAGTGGTTGCCAATTAAAGCGCATCATACAGATATTGTGGTCAATGTTGGCGATATGCTTCAGCGTTTAACCAATAACAAATTAAGATCAACTACACACCGTGTGGTTAATCCTCCACGCGAATTAATGAAAACTTCGCGTTTCTCAGTGCCTTTCTTCCTGCATCCACGCAGCGATATGGATTTAACCAGCTTACCTTCTACCATTGATGCTGAACACCCTAAAGTGTATAGCGATATGACCGCCGGTGAATATCTTGATGAAAGATTAAGAGAAATTGGCTTAAAAAAATAAATCAGTTTTAAGTTGGCAATTTTCAGTTAACAGTTTTTAACTGCCTGCTATAAAAAATACAGCGCCGAAGAAATTTGGCGCTTTTTTATTACCTTTTAAAATGCATAAAACAGGCTTAAATATTTTTGCTGAAATTGACGGAATAGGTGCAGCATCCGGGTTATTTGTTAAAGATGATCTGTTGTACATCATTGGAGATAACAGTGGCTATTTAAATCAGTATGATATTAAAACAACTGCTTTAAGTAAAATTCAAATTCTGTCTTCAACAGACTCTACGCTATTGGAAAACATCCCCAAAACACAAAAGCCGGATTTTGAAGTTTTATGCCATTTCGAAAATACCTTGTTCATTTTGGGGTCTGGCTCTACACCTGTCCGGAATTTAATAATTGAATATGATTTAGAAACCAATAAAATTACCTCGAATGACCTTTCTGAAACCTATAACCTTTTAAAACCGGCATCTTCTATTGATGATGAAAATTTCAATATTGAAGGTGCAATTTTTACTGGCGAAGAATGGTTACTTTTTAATCGTGGCAATGGTTCCAGTTCACAAAACGGAATATTCAAAATTCCTGAAAAGCGTTTGACTCATGCTAAATCATCAAACTTCTACCCCATTATTTTGCCAAATATTAAACACATCAATTCTTCTTTTACAGATGCTACTTTTTATAAAGACGACATTTATTTTATTTCCACTGCAGAGGATACAAACTCTACATTTAACGACGGAGAAATATTAGGCAGCTTTATTGGAAGTATCAATGCAAAATCTTTAAAATTAAACTTTGCACATAAAATTTCGGGCAATCATAAATTTGAAGGCATTTCATTTTATAAAACCTCGGGTAATTCTATTGAATTTTTATTGTGCGAAGACCTGGATACAGAAGAATTGAAGACTACAATTTATAAATTGACATTGAGTCTTTAATCACTTCCTACGTTTACATTTTTGTATTTTTTATTTTATTTTCCATAAAATAATTGGCTACATTTGGCTTTAATCAACTCATTTCATTAACACATCCTGTTTAATCAAAAACAAGTATGCAATTACAGGAAAATCATCAAAGTTTATTCGATCTTTTTAATAACATTTATCCATTAAGTGCAGAGGTAAAAGAAGCAATTGTTAATAATAGCGATGTTATACAGGTTAAAAGAAAAACAAGATTACTAAACGCAGGCGAAAAAAGTAATACCATATATTTTATTGTAAAAGGAGCCGCAAGAATTTATTATTTAGACAGGCTTGGTAAAGAAACCAATACCTGGTTTTTATTTGAAAATGAACTCCTGATTTCGGTTTATAGTTTCTATACAGGTCAACCAAGTTTTGAATATATTGAAACATTGGAAGATTCTACATTAATTGCCGTTAAAAGAGAAAAACTTGACGAAATGTATTTGAATTTTATTGAGTTTAATTTTTCAGGGCGCAAATTAACGGAGTATTACCATATGCGCAATGAAATGCAAGCAAATGATTTACGAATGTTAAGTGCAAAAGAACGTTATATACAATTACTGCAACGGAGTCCTCTACTTTTTCAAAGGGTTTCATTAGGGCACATTGCTTCATATTTGGGCATCTCGCAGGAGACTTTGAGTCGTATAAGGAAGCAAAAATAATTTTTTGACTTTTGTCAAAAATCGAATGGCTTTAAACAGATATGTTTGTATAACTAAAAAGTCTATTATGATATACAAATTAAACTCTCCTCTAAAACCTAACCTTTCGTTATTTTTATTAATCCTTTTGATTATTTTGAATTCTTGTAAAAAGGACAATCTAGGCAAAGAGAAACTCTCTAACAATGAGCTTACAGCCTTAAAAGAATGGCAAAGTAAAAACTTTGATCAAAAAAGCATTTTGTTTTCAAGTATGGTTCCAAATTGGAACAATATCTATGTAAATGAATTAAAAGATAAAATTGTATATGAGGTTGATTTAACAAGTACTGATAATGCTTTTATAACTAATGGTTTTTTAAGTAAAAGTGATAAAAATAATTATTTAGCTAAAAGTAGGTTTAAGTTATTGTTATTTAAAGATTCTAAAACTGGCCAAATAACAGATGGTTATTATATGACCAGTTTATCTGATGAACCTGTACATTATACACAGGTAAATAATTTTACTGGCTATATTTATTTTTATAATAGAAAGGGCAATTTTGTAAATGGATGGATTTTTGATGCTGGTAAAGCTTTACAAGCTATTAGTCAGGGTACTGAGACAGGCTACAGAGAATCTGTAAATGCGGGGTTGAAAGAGAAAATTAACATGAACGATTTTGGTAACGGAAGAATCCAGGTGTCGGCACAGCAATTTTGTTATACTGGCCAAACTCCAATTTATGGTGAATCATGCATACAGCCAGAAGGTTCACAAGCACCAGTTTGTTCAACATACATTAAAGGTTATAATTACACCAGATTTTGCGTAGATGTAGAAATACCAACAGATGGCACTGGAGGGCTTATTCCTGACCCTAATAACCCACGTGGACAACAACCAGTTCCAGGCACATTACCGACTGCACCTGATGATGGAACTCCACCAAAAAATTACGGTACAGATCCGAATTGTTTAAATTGCCAGGTTCCCAATAGTGTTTTCGACCAACTTGTAGCTGACGCTGTAGCTTCAGGATTAACAGTGTCACCACCTAAACCCAATACTGTTCTTACTACCCCTGATGGTGTAACGTACCTTGGTACAATAACCGAGATTAGAGATGCGAGTGGCAACCTAGTTGCATCCTTTTTTACTCCAAATGCAACTGCCGGCCCATTTACTACTGGTTATCAATATAGTATAGGAAATAAAGGACCTGATGGAACAGGTAACCCTAACAACTATACTCCAATTTTTTATAGCCCTAGCGGAGAACCAATTATTTTTAACACTCCACCTCTATTAACAGGCGGTGGCGGAACTGTTACTTATGACTTTTTAGACGAATTCTACAGTGATGAAGCTATAAATGCCTCCGATATTAATCTGAATTTACCCGCTTTGGCACTTCCTGTCTTTACTTCAAATGGGTATAATATATTTACAAGCAATAGGATCCAGTCAGACACATATACTGAAAGTCACCCAGTCTCACAAAAGATTATAGCATATAACCCTTGGATTTATCGGGCTTTTATTGGAGCAAATAATACATCCGTTAAATATTTTCATTTAGTTAGTAAAGGATTAGCAGGAAAAGATGGCTATGGAAAATCAATTGGAGCTATAGGAGAAGGTCTGTTTGCCCAAAGAGTAACTACAGAATATCCAACTAGTCCAGGTGGAAACATGAGAATTGGTTATTGGGCCGGCTCAACCCATATTGATGCTCTACAAGAACATTTTCTGCCTAAAGTAGGCGGAATGTATTATGGTATAATGATAAACTACACAGATATTGATGGAAATCCAAAACAACAAAAAATGGAATATCCTGATCTAAATCATAATACTTCAATGGAAATAGGTAGAATTGCTTATGAAGTAAAAACTTTAAATGTAAATAAAAATAGTGTTGAAACTCTTTATGCAACCTTTCAGGAAGGAGTTAATCAAACAGTTCATAGAAGTAAAATAAATGGGGTAAATGCTTCTGTATTAGTATTTGATTATAATTGTTGGATGAAGTTGATGAGCTCATCATATAGACAATCGGTATTAAATACCATAAGTAATATTTATAGTATTAAAAACTCATCCAATGAACAGGTTATATTTATAAGAATAGAGAAAAATTTATGGCAAGATTCTAATAAAGCTTATTTTGATCTAATTGATAAAATAAAAGATTTATGAAACTGAAACAATTAATTTGTTTAATATTATTTAAACTTACATTTTCAACTTTTGCAATGAGTCAGGAAAACAATCAATTTCTAATGATGAATTACCATCAGTTTATCGAAACAAAAGGATTAGTAGATGGTGATAAATATGAGTCTATTTATATATTTAATGATTCCGCTTTAGTTTTTCCAGTTTTAAATGGTGAAAATTTACCTACAAATGGAGTTGCCTTTGAAATACCTTCTTGGATTAATAAATTCAAAATAGTGAAATCAATTTCTCTTATTGGATTGTATATATATGACTTGCCGAAGGAAATTTATACACTAGATCATTTAGAGGATTTAACACTATCTCTAGCTAAAAACTGCGATATTAATAAAATTGCAGAAAAGATTGGTGGAATAAAAAAATTAAAAAGAGTATTAATAAATGGCTCTGCGCTAAGCCAGGAACAATTTGAATTACTTAAAAGTAAACTTCCAAAAATTAAGCTTACTGATGGAATGGAAGATTTGAATGGATATAATTATTAATATCTGAATAATAATTCACTCTTCTAGCAGTTGATGTGTAAACATCAATTGCTTTTTTCACGGATATTGAATCTTGCTATAACACAAAAGACAATAAATTTGTATTTCATATTTTTTTTTTAAGCCTGCTTTCTTTTTGACTTTAATCAAAAACTGAGTTAAATAGAACTGGTAGTTTTGATTATACATAAAAACCAAGGCTATGAGATTTAGCTCCTTAAATCATATTAAAATTTTAATTGTACTTGTTGCATTATTATTTTTTTCATGCAATGCTGATAGAATTCCGGAAGAAAAAAACATCATTAATGACGTAACACAGCTTAACCCAATTAAAGTTAATGGTACTCTAAAACCTAAAACTTCTATAGAAATTATAAATGCAGTTAAAAATCATAATGGTCCTATATCCATTGGTGGAGGTAGATTTAGTCAAGGAGGGCAAACTGCTACTCAAAACACCTTGCAAATTGACATGCGAAAATTTAACCACATTCTTAATTTCTCAAGAGAAGAAAAAGAAATCACGGTTCAGGCAGGTATAAGATGGTGGGAATTAATTCAATTTATTGATCGATATGACTTATCGGTTAAAATTATGCAGACTTATGCAAACTTCACTGTGGGAGGTTCATTAAGCGTAAATGTACATGGACGTTATGTTGGCCAGGGGCCAATTATATCGTCTGTTAAAAGTTTTAAAATTATTTTGGCTGACGGCAGAATCTTAAATGCAAGTCGCGAGGAGAATAGAGAGATATTTTATTCAGCCATAGGTGGGTATGGAGGAATAGGTGTTATTTCGGAAGTTACGTTATTTTTAACCGATAACTGCAAGGTAGAGCTTCAAGACAGTGTTATGGATTTAAAAGAGTATAAAAACTTCTTCATGTCAAAAATCAGAAATAAGCCAAATATAATCTTTCATAACGCTGATATATATCCAAGTGATTTTGAAGAAGTACGGGCTGTTTCTTATGTTAAAACGGATAAAAATTTAACCGTTAAGGATAGACTTAAACCTAACGATGAAAACTATGCCCTGAATAGATTTGCGCTTAAAGTTGTCTCGGGGTCATTATTCGGAAAATGGATCAGGCATCATATTATTGACCCTTTACACTATACTGGAAAAGTTGTTGAATGGAGAAATTATGAAGCTACCTATGATATAAATGAATTGGAACCTTCGTCAAGAAAAAAATCAACCTATGTTTTACAAGAATACTTTATTCCGGTTGAGGGTTTTGAATCATTTTTACCAAAGATGTTAAAAATTCTGAAGGACAACAAAGTCAATGTATTAAACATTTCGATACGACACGCAAACATCGATGAAGGAACTTATCTAGCTTGGGCAAAGAAAGAGGCTTTTGCTTTTGTTATTTACTATAAACAGGGTGTTTCATTAGAGGATAAAACATGGGTAAAGAAATGGACAAGAAGTCTCATTGATGCTTCTTTAGCTGAAAACGGTTCTTATTACTTACCATATCAAATACAAGCGACAAAGTTCCAATTTGAAAGAGCATACCCTAATTATGAATTATTTTTTTCTTTGAAAAGAAAATATGACCCTGAGTATAAATTCAGAAACAAGCTTTTTGATGCCTATTATATTCCATAATTTTAATATCTACTTATAAAAATTGCAAAATAAAGAAACTCTAATTAATTGCCAAGCACCAACATAAAAAGGGTAAGATTTAGGTCTTACCCTTTTTTATTCTTTATTTTTTTGAATCATCAATTGCTTTAATCACAACATCCTGAATACGCCCTCTTACTTTTAAATCAGACAGTTTATTGGTAACTGTCGGATTTACACGGTTTGATAAAAAGATATATACCAAGCCTCTTGATGGATCTACCCAAACACAGGTTCCGGTGTAACCCGTGTGCCCATAAGTTTGTGGCGAGGCTAAATCTGAAGGATAATGTTTTGTACTATCCGGATCCCAGCGATCAAAACCTAAACCGCGACGGCTTACATTAGATTGTTTTGAGGTAAACATATCAACCGTTTGAGGTTTAAAATATTGTACACCTCCATAGGTACCCCGGTTTAAAAGCATTTGATAAAAAATAGCCATATCATTACTGCTTGCAAATAAACCTGCATGACCAGATACACCACCCGCTAAAGCAGCACCCTGATCGTGCACATAACCCACCAATAAAGTCTTTCTAAAAAACTTGTCGTCTTCTGTCGGAATAATTTGTTCGGCTTTAAATCTGTTTCTTGGTAAAAAACCTGCGGTTTGCATGCCCAATGGTTTATAAAAATTTTCATAAACATATTGATTTAATGGTTCCTCACTAATGTGCTCTACAATATCTTTCATCACGTACATGCTAATATCACTGTACACATATTGCCCACGGGTTTTAATTGGTGCATTAAGCATTTTAGGCCACATGAAATCTTTAAAGAAGCCCTTTTTGATGTAATAATTATCGGCAACTTTTGTTGGAAAAGCGGCAGAAGAATCCCTGCTGTAATCACCCGTTTTTACGTAATCATGAAAAGGGATATAAGGAATAAAACCAGCCTGATGCAACATTACCTCTCTAATTTGAATATCATTCATTGGGGTGGTGCGTGCTTTTGGAATATAAGCACTGATGTTGGTATCCAGTTTCAGCTTTGCTTCTTCAAAAAGCCTCATCACGGCGGGCGTGGTTGCTGTTATTTTTGTAACTGAAGCCAAATCGAATATATCTGTAACCTTCTCCGGCACATTATCCAAATAGGTGTGGTTTCCATAAGCTTTATTAAAGATCACTTTACCATCTTTTGCCACTAAAACTACCATTCCTGGAGCCGCTTTTTGGCTGATGGCTTCGGCAGCAATATCATCTATTTCCTTTAAGCTGTTCGAATTTAATCCTGCATCTTCAGGTACTGTATATTTCAGGCGGGTTACTGTGGTAACAAAACCTGAACCGGTTGTGTACTTACCAGAATAATTTGTGGTTAACTTATTGCTTGCTGCCATTCCGCCAAAAATATACTGAGGTACAATGGCTGCTGCATCAGCGGTATTGTCTGGTGTCCAAACAATAGGGGTTTTAAGCATATCGAAAGATTTTAAACCTACTCCATCTCCAAAAAAGGCAATCACTACCTTTTTTGTTTTGCTGATGTTATTGATAAAATTGATATACTTTGCTTTGTTTACATTTTGATTATCTACAGAAACCAAAATGGTATTGTAATATTTCAAATCGTCTTCCAGATCGTTTAAATTTAAACTATCCGGATAGGAAACTGCAGAAAATGAGGTAACCTGACTGTACTTATTGGCCAGACTATCAAATACAGAACTGTAGGCAAAGCCAAGACTTACCGATGCAATATTTTTTTTCTCTAATGCTTTTAGCGGAATTAAAGAATCCTGATTATTTAATAAAACTGTTTTTCGGGCAATTTCATTATTAACAGTTAATTTTTTTTCGTTTTGAGTGTGTTCCTGTGCGCAGGCAATCAGGCATAAAACATTAAAGAAACTTGCTGCAGCCAGGATAAACAATCTATTTCGCTTCATATACTTTTTCTCCGTTCAGGTAGGTTTTTAAAACTTTGGTTTTTAATATTTGTTGTGGTGTTGATTTTAAAATATCGGCATCTAAAATAACAAAATCGGCAAATTTACCTGCTTCCAAACTACCTTTTTCTTTTTCTTCAAAGTTAGCTTTGGCTGCCCAAATTGTCATTCCTCTTAATGCTTCTTCAGGTGTAAGGGCATTTTCTATTTGAAAACCGCCCTGAGGAAAACCTTTTGCATCTGCTCTTACCGTTGCTGCATAAAACGTTAATAATGGATTAATGTTTTCTACCGGAAAATCTGTTCCCAGTGGAATCCATCCGTTTTGCTTTAATAATTGTTTATAGGCATAGGCATCTTTCAATCGTTGTGTACCCAGGCGCTGTCCCGCCCAATACATATCGGATGTAGCATGCGTAGGTTGTACCGAAGGAATAATGCTTGCTTTTCCAAATAAATTAAAATCGTTGTGGTTAATAACCTGTGCATGTTCAATGCGCCAGCGCTTATCATTTTTACCTTTTAAAACTCGATTATAGATATTGAGCATCACCCGGTTTGCTGAATCTCCGATGGCATGTGTACACATTTGAAAATTATGCTCCGCAATTTTAGCGGCCACTTCTTCAAAATGTTTCTGATCGCTTAACAGAAAACCACTTTTACCGGGCATATCACTATAAGGTTGCAAAAGACATGCCCCACGTGACCCCAAAGCGCCATCTGCATAAACCTTAAACGCCCTTACATTAAGGCGATCGGTTTTAATTGCACCCCGTTTAAACAAATAGTCATAATTGGGCGCTGCATCAGAAAGCATTACATACAACCGCATTTTTAATTTATGGTCTGCCTGTAGTTTTTCTATGAAATCCACCGCTTCAAATCCCAGTCCACAATCATCTATCGTGGTTAAACCAGCGGCAAAACAATTTCTTTGTGCATCCAGTAATATTTTTTCAGCCTGTTTTGCATCAGGAGAAGGGATTTTCTTTTCTACTAAAGCAACTGCATTATCAATTAAAACACCGGTTAGTTTACCATTTTTGGTTAACATATCACCTCCGGTTAATTTCTCTGCCTGTTTAATTCCGGCTTCGTCCAATGCCTTCTGGTTGGCAATAGCAGCATGCCCATCGATACGGTTTAAAAATACCGGACGATCCGGGAATAATTGAGTTAACTGTTCATTGGTTGGGAAAGATTTATCAGCCCAGTCATTTTGGTCCCAACCATTGCCAATTAACCAGCCATCAGGATGTGTTTTTGCAAAAGCAACTAAACGCTGGCAAACTTCTTCCCACGATTTAGTTTCCCTTAAATCTGCGGTTTGTAAGCTTTGCCCATAACCAAAAAAGTGAGCGTGTGCATCTATAAATCCGGGATATACGATTTTTCCTGTTGCATCTATTTCCTCTGTCGCAGCATATTGCTTTCTGATCTCTTCACTTTTACCCAGTGCTAAAATTTTTCCATCTTTTACAGCAAAAGCTTCAACAGTGTCAAAATTTGAATTTACGGTATACACTTTGGCATTGTAAACAATTACATCAGCTTGTTTTTTATTGCAAGACGATAAAAAAACGACAAAAACTATTGCGTAGAGTAAGGTTTTCATGTGGATAAAGATAGAAAATTGAATTCATTTCGCTTTGTAAATTCAGTCTTACAGAAAGGGCAGATTAACAGCAAAGGTAGCAGCATAAACATGTTTTGTTGCTTAATAGTAGTTGCCAATATAAACCAGCCCTAAATAATAAACCAGATTGTAGCGGCAGCTCCCGATCCTTTATCGGGACTATAGCGGAAAGCGGGACCATTTGAACCAAAAGAACAGAAACCTGATTTTCTAAAAAAGATTTGATTTTATCTGCTTCTTTTTTAAATCCATTAATCTTATGTCTTTAACGATAGTCATTTATGTGTTGAGTTTTAAACAAACCGCCTTCCTTAAGCTTATTTTATATAATTTAGCAATTTCACATTGCCTTTATACATGACTGATATTATTCATTTATTACCTGATGCTGTTGCCAATCAGATTGCTGCCGGAGAAGTTGTTCAAAGACCTGCTTCTGCAGTGAAAGAATTACTTGAAAACGCTATTGATGCCGGAGCAGACAAAATTCAACTGGTTATAAAAGATGCAGGTAAAGCCTTGATTCAGATTATAGATAATGGCTGCGGCATGAGTGTTACTGATGCCAGAATGTGCTTTGAGCGCCATGCGACTTCTAAAGTAAAAAAAGCTGAAGATTTGTTTGCCATTCGCACAATGGGTTTCCGTGGCGAGGCCATGGCTTCAATTGCTGCAATTGCACAGGTTGAAATGAAAACCCGCAGGCACGAAGATGAAATTGGCACCTGCATTACCATTGAGGGCGCTCAGGTAATTAATCAGGAACCCGTAGCCACTTCGCCCGGCACACAAATAGCCATTAAAAATTTATTTTTCAATACACCGGCCAGGCGAAATTTCTTAAAAAGCAATCCGGTGGAAATGCGCCATATTATCGACGAGTTTCAACGTATTGCCCTGGCTCATCCGGCTGTATTTTTTAGTTTGCACCATGATGGTGTAGAGATTTATAACCTGCCAAAAGGAAATTTAAAGCAACGGATTGTCCATTTATTTGGAAACAATTATAACGAGCGTCTGGTTCCGGTTGAAGAGGATACGACCATTATTAACTTAAAAGGGTTTATTGGAAAACCTGCTTTTGCAAAAAAGACCCGGGGTGAACAGTTTTTCTTTGTGAATAATCGTTTTATTAAAGATCCGTATTTAAATCATGCGGTAAGCTCGGCCTTTGATGATCTTTTACCTGATGACAGTTACCCGCTGTATGTTTTGTTTATTGAAATTGATCCGGCAAAAATTGATGTTAACGTACATCCGACCAAGACTGAAATTAAATACCTGGACGAAAAATCTATCTATGCAATTTTAAAATCTGCCGTAAAAAGATCTATTGGCCGTTATAACATTTCGCCAACCCTGGATTTTGATCAGGAAACGGGTTTTAGTAATATGATTACCCAGAAGGCGGTTGAAGATATTGTACCGCCAAGCATTAGTTTTAATCCGGATTTTAATCCCTTTACCAGCGACAATAAGGAAGTTGGGTTGGGTTATACCACTAGTCCAAGAAATTATGAAGCTAAACCAAGCACAAAAAACTGGGGTTCTTTATACGAAGTAACCCAGCAGCCTGTTGTGGAGCAAACTTCTTTTTATGCAGATGATGCAGCTTTGGAAACGAAGCAAAAACAATATATGCAATTGCATAACCGCTACATTGTATCGCAAATAAAATCGGGCTTAATGGTTATCGATCAGCAAATGGCGCATGAGCGAATCCTTTATGAGCGATTTCTCGTACATCTCGAAGACCGGAAAGGGGCTTCTCAGCAAAGCTTGTTTCCGCAAACCATTACTTTAAATGCCAATGACTTTGAACTGGCTAAAAGTTTACTGGATGATATAAAAAGTTTAGGCTTTGATGTACGTGAATTCGGGAAAAACACGTTAGTGGTAGAAGGTATTCCTGTTGATTTGGGAAGCAGTAATATTAATGAAACACAACTGTTTGAACAGCTTATTGAAGGGTTTAAAAATTCTCAGCAAGAATTAAAACTGAATAAACGGGATAGTTTAGCCCGGAGTTTAGCAAAAAACAGTGCTATAAAAGCCGGAACGGCGTTGAGTCAGGAAGAAATGAATACACTTATTGATGAACTTTTTGGATGTAAAACACCTAACTTTAGCGTAACAGGAAAGCCAATTATACAAACCATTACCCTGGCAGAACTGGATAAGAAATTTGAGAAATAGGGATTAAATTAAATGCTCCTTTTCCTTTATAGAATTTAAAAGAATAAATGAACAACATATATATACCTCCGGTAGTTAAAAACCTGCTGATTATAAATATTTTATTTTTTGCGGCAACCAATCTGATTCCTAATTTACATCTTGATGATTTATTTGGAGCCTTTTATTTTAACTCTCCAAAATTCAGATTGTGGCAGCCCATTACTTACATGTTTATGCATGGTGGTATTGCCCACATTTTTTTTAACATGTTTGCCCTTTACTCTTTCGGAAGCATACTGGAGACACGTTGGGGTGCAAAAAAGTTCATTATTTTTTACTTAATAACCGGTTTGGGTGCCTTGTTTTTACAATGGGCAGTACAAGCCTATGAGGTACATCAAATTTTAGGCAGCATAACCGCCAACGGAAAAATAAACATGGAGACTTTTTATCAGGGGCAATTTGACAGAAAAGTTTTATCGATGACTGATGCAACTACCTTATATGGAATTTATTTTGGAGGTATGGTTGGTGCTTCGGGGGCCATATTTGGGCTCTTAGTCGCTTTTGGTATGCTTTACCCTAATGCTGAACTGATGATTATGTTTATCCCGGTTCCGGTAAAGGCTAAATACATTATTCCTGTTTATATTTTAATAGAGCTTTCTTTGGGTGTAGCACAAATACAAGGCGATTCTATTGCACATTATGCGCACATAGGGGGTGCTTTAATTGGCTATATCCTGGTTAAACTATGGAAGGATAAAAAAGATACATTTTATACGCTGTATGAATAATAATATTTTCAAAGAGTTAAAGTTTAAAATATTCCAATCGGGTAATCCACTGTTTTTTTACATTGGCATTAATGTTATTTTATTTATTGTACCGGCATTAATTTCTATTTTTTGCCTACTTGGGGGTATAAAATTTAACATCTACGATTGGATGAGTGATTATTTGGCTTTACCTGCCGCTGTATCGGCACTCCCAACTCATTTCTATACGATAATTACCTACATGTTTTTTCATGCAGGCTTTTTACACCTTCTTTTTAATATGTTGGGGCTGTTTTGGTTTGGCAATATCTTTATGAACTTTTTAAAAGCCCGCCAGTTCCATTTTGTTTATCTGGCAGGTGGTATGGCTGGTGCCATATTTTATATTGCGGCTTTTAATCTGTTTCCTTTTTTTGCATCTAGTGTAAATTCTGCGGTACTTATTGGTGCATCAGCAGCCGTTATGGCCATTATTGTAGGCACGGCAACATTGGTGCCCAACTATGCAATTTTCCTGATGTTTTTTGGAGAAGTTAAAATTAAATACCTGGCCATAGCTTATGTTATTTTAGATATCATCGGTATTACCTCTTTTAATGCTGGTGGCAGTCTAGCACATCTTGGGGGTGCATTATTAGGTTTTGTATTTATTAAAAGTTTACAAAGTGGAAAAGACTGGAGTAAAATTTTTGAGCGCAAACCTAAACTAAAGGTGGTTAGAAATGAACAACCTGTTAAAAAAGCAGAATTTAAGGGCGTTTCGCAACAGGAAATTGATGCCATCTTAGATAAAATTTCGACTTCGGGTTATGATAAATTATCTCCGGTTGAGAAAGAAAAACTTTTTAAAGCGAGTAAAGATTAATGGCTAAGCGGAAATATAATTTCTTTGATAAATTACTTTTACCCATTGCTGTTGTTTTGGCTGTTTTCTTATTGCTCGGCACTGTAGCTGGCAGTATGGATCCGAGGAAACATGCAATTATTGCTTTTTTTGGCCTGGCCTACCCATTTTCCTTGCTGGCAAATGTTATATTTTTAGTTTGGTGGTCGATTAGTAAAAAGTGGTTATTTGCGCTGATTACGTTTGTGGTTATTGCCTTTGGTTATAAAACCCTAAAGGCAACGTTGGCTATTGGAGGCAATGAGGGGCAGACAGAAAAAGTAGATGGCAGTATCAGAATGATGACTTACAATGTACATAGCTTTAAACTTTATGGGGAGAATAATACCGAATCGGTTAAAGAAAAAATGTTGCAGGTGGTTAAAGATCAAAATCCTGATATTATTTGCTTCCAGGAATTTTATACCCGATACAAAGGTTCATTTGATACCATCGATAGTTTAAAGGCGCTGCTTAACACCAAATATTATTACTTCGTGCCTACCAACAAAAATGATTATGAAGCTGTTGGTCTGGCTATTTTTTCTAAATACAAAATTAAAGATACCGGCAAAATTCCTTTTGAACAGAGCATTGGTGGCAATATGAGCATTTATGCGGATTTAGAAATTGGACGTAAAAATTTAAGAATTTATAATGTGCATTTTCAATCTATATCTTTTGAAAAACAGGATTATGATTACCTGGATAAGGTGAAGGAAATGAATACCGAATTGCAACCTTCTAAACGGATTTTAAAAATGCTGAAAAGTGCCTTTTTAAAAAGAAGCAATCAGGTGGATATTATGAAGAAAGAAATGGCTGAATGTAAAACGCCCTATTTAATTGCCGGCGACTTTAACGATACACCTGCTTCTTATGTAGTTACTCAAATTACCTCGGGTTTAAATAATGCCTTTATCAAAAAAGGATCGGGTTTGGGTAGAACCTATAATGGTAAGTTTCCTAATTTCCAGATTGATTACATTGCCACGACCAAAGATTTAGAAATTTTAAATTACCACATTACCCAGGCAAAATTGTCCGATCACTTTCCGGTTAGAAGTGACATTAGATTTCTTCCATAAAAATATTTCAGCACATTCTTTAACTATCCTTTAAGATAGCTCCGGCAATTCTTACCATACATCAACAAACAGTTTTAAGTTAATATGGATATTTGTGTTGTTAATAGAAAATAAAAAACTTAAAATATGAGCTTAATAAATGCCCTGAACTGGCGTTATGCCGTTAAAAAAATGAATGGTCAGCCTGTAGCACAAGAAAAGGTTGATAAAATTATAGCCGCAGCACACCTAGCACCAACTTCTTCAGGTTTACAACCTTTTAAAGTTATTGTGGTTACCAACCAGGAATTAAAAGAAAAAATTGCGCCGATTGCTTTCAACCAGTCACAAGTTATAGATTCTTCTCACTTATTAATTTTTGCTGCAAACGAAAACTATACTGAAGAAGGAATAGATCATGTTTTTAGCAGAATGAATGCTGAACGTGGTTTACCTGACAGCGGAACTGATGCGTATAAAGCGCAATTAAAAGGAATGATCTTATCCAGAACTGCTGAAGAAAACTTTAACCATGCGGCACGTCAGGCCTATATTGGTTTTGGTATTGCCATTGCTGAAGCGGCTATTTTAGAAGTAGACGCAACACCTATGGAAGGTTTTAACGGACCTGAACTGGATAAATTCTTAGGTTTAGATAAACAGGGTTTACGCAGTGTAACTTTACTTCCTTTAGGTCACCGTGATCCTGAAGGCGATTGGTTGGTAAATCTTAAAAAAGTACGTACGCCTTTAAATGAATTTTTAATCGAATTTAAATAAGGGGTTATAGTAGTTGTAAGTAATCCTAATGCATTGGAAAGGAAAACTGGTGTTGTAAAATTGCTTTGTGCCTTGCAATGACAGACATTTCCTTTCATTGAGCTGCATTAAAATAAACAGCTGCATTTCTTAATGTTATAAAAACAGGTTGCCCAATAAGCAACCTGTTTTTTGTTGTATGGCGTTTTCAAAATTGTTTCAATTTTTATGTAAAAAAGTGTTAAACATGCCAACATTTTAGGCGCTCTATTTATAATTGGATATATTTACCTTTCAGTATTTAATTTCCAATTCATGAAGATTTTTAGAGTTTTATTAATATTAGTTGCTTTTATATCTGTACTAAACTTCACTTCATCGGCTCAAACCGATACCGTTAGCATTAACACCATTATTAATAAAACCAATAAAGTTTTAAACGACTACCCTACTGAAAAAATTTACCTGCACTTTGATAAACCTTATTATGCCGTGGCAGATACCATTTGGTTTAAAGCTTACATTACTGAAAACCAGAATTTTTTATCGGGTTTAAGCAAGGTTGTGTATGTTGATGTAATAAACCGGCAGGATTCGCTTATTCAAACGGTTAAACTACCGGTTACGGATGGAACAGCCAGCGGAAATATTCCTTTAGATCAGGTTAATTATAAGCAGGGCAATTATCACATCAGGGCATATACCATGTGGATGTTAAACTTTGAGAGCCCGGCCTATTTTAATAAAACTCTTTTTATTGGCGAAGCGATTGATAAAGAGGTTAAAACCAATATTACCCTTAAAAATTCTTCTACAGATAAGCAGGAAAAAATAGATGCCCGTATCCAGTTTAAAGATGCGAATAACAAACCTTATGCAAATAAAAATGTAAGCTGGCAGGTTATTACCAGTTATACTGTTATAGCAAAAGGCAGGGGTACAACCGATGCTAATGGTTATTTAACCGTTAACATGACGGCGAACCAAAAGGCAGAATATCAATTGCAAAAAGGACAATTGGTAACCAGTATTAATACTTCAGAAAAGGATGTAGTTAACAATAGCTTTTCTTTAAAAAGCGCTATTGTAAGTAAAGATATTCAGTTT
The DNA here is from genome assembly GCF_027213715.1 of Pedobacter punctiformis. Classification (GTDB taxonomy): domain Bacteria; phylum Bacteroidota; class Bacteroidia; order Sphingobacteriales; family Sphingobacteriaceae; genus Pedobacter; species Pedobacter punctiformis. The sequence continues at coordinate 250,086 of NZ_JAPWGM010000005.1, read as the reverse complement.
TTTCCTGAAGGGGGTAAGCTGGTTGCTGGTTTAGCAGCCAAGGTTGCGTTTAAAGCCATTAAAAGTGATGGATTGGGCATTAATGCCAAAGGTATTGTAACAGATAATGATGGTAAACAGGCTGCTGTTTTTACGGCTCAGCATTTGGGAATGGGTAGTTTTATGATCACACCTGAAGCTGGCAAAACGTATAAAGCAACGGTTACTTATTCAGATGGCACAGCGCAAACTGTTGCTTTACCTGCTGTTACAGCAACAGGAATCACCATTGTGGCAGACAATAGCAATCCGGATAATATAGTGGTTAAAATTGCTTCGAACGAGGCCTTTTTCCAACAAAACCAGGGTAGAAAGTTCTATCTCATAGCGCAAAGCAAAGGTGTAATTTGTTATGGTGCGCAAACCGCTTTATCGAGTAAGGAATACACTACTTCTATTTTAAAATCTAAGTTTCCAACCGGTATTTCGCAGTTTACCTTATTTGCTGAAAATGGTACCCCGCTTAGTGAAAGAATTATTTTTGTACAACAAAAAAATGGTTTAGCTCTAAGTGTAAGCAGTACTTTACCTGCCTACGGACCAAAGAAAAAAGTTAAAATAAATTTAGCGGCTAAAAAAGATGCGGCGCCTGTTGCAGGCAATTTCTCCGTATCGGTTATTGATGAAAATAAGGTCCCTTTTAATGAGGATGGTGCCAGTACTATATTTACGGGTTTATTGTTAAACAGTGATATTAAAGGTTATGTAGAAAAACCAAATTATTACTTTAACAATCCTGATGCTAAAAAGAATGCCGATTTAGATGTTCTTTTATTAACGCAGGGTTATCGCAGTTATTCTTATCCGGATATTATCGCAGGTAAACTGCCTAAAGTAGAATTTTTACCGGAGCAGGGCATAGAAGTTTCGGGTATTTTAAGAATGGCCAATGGTATTCCGGTTAGAAAGGGTGCGCTTTTATTAACCATTCCGGATAAACGTTTTAATTTAGAGGGTACTACAGATCCGGTTGGTAACTTTAAGTTTTCTAACCTGGTTTTTAACGATTCATCCAAAGTAACCATCACGGCAAAATACAATGTAAACTACAAAGCTATGGTGATTAGTTTAAACGGATCGCCAACACCGAGCATTACCAGAAGCTTAAATGCTCCGGAAGAGGTGCTAAATATCGACAGTGCTTTAACTACCTATCTGGCCAATAGCCAAAAACAATATTCTTATTTACACACCTTAAAAGATGTAACCATTAAGGCTGCCGCCATACCAAAGGTAAGCCATAAAGATTATCCTGCCCTATCGGGTTTAAGCCAGATGGCCGATCATGAAATTTCAGGCGACAGGTTGACTGGCTGTAATTTATTAATTAACTGTTTACAATCTATGCTGCCGGGCGTTACTTTTGTTGAGAATAATTTTTATGTAACCAGAGACTATAATGCGGGCAAAAAAATACCGATGGGTGTATTTATCAACGGTATGCTGATGGATGTTAACCAGCTTAATACTTTAGAAGCGGGTAATATAGAATCGGTTGAAGTATTTTTAAGAGATGAACTTGGCCTTGTAAACCGGGCAAATAATGTGAACGGGGTTATTGTTGTTAACCAGAAAAAAGCTCCTAAAGGCACCAAAATTTCTAAAAGCCAGTTGCTGGATATGTTACCTAAAAACTACGAAATCACTTTTTCTCCGCAAGGATACAGCAAGGATCGCCAGTTTTATGTCCCTAAATATGATGTGCCTGCAAACTTAAACCGCAACGATTTAAGAACTACTATTTACTGGAATCCCAAAGTAATGACTGATGCAAGCGGAAATGCTTCTTTTGAATTTTTCAATGCAGATGGCAAAGGGCAATATAAAGTTGTTGTTGAAGGAATTGATGGTAATGGTAACTTAGGCCGTTCTGTTTTTAAGTACACGGTAAAATAAAATTAAATCAATATTTTTTCTACAAATGCCGGGTGTGTTCATCCGGCATTTTTTATTTAAACCGGATTAATATGTGAGAAAGGATAAGTATAGGCAATAATATTAAACCCCGAAGCAAGAATACTTAGCAGAGCTTATTGCTTAAATGAGATTGCTTCGTGCCTCGCAATGACGAGTGGGAATAAATTAATTACACAGCTGTTCGTTATCTAAACCCGATTGAACGAATGCCGATTTTTTCAATCGGCAGCAGGGAAAGCGGGACTGAAGAAGCCAATTAGCAATAAAACTGCTTTCCAAAAAGACAATTCTATCTGTTTTTTTATTCTTTTACGAAATCCGGATTGGCTATACCTGAGCATAAGAGAGAAGATTGCTTCATATCCTGTAATGACAAGGGGCTGAATAACGATAAATTCTTTCCCCAAAAATCGAACAGTTTATTGTTCTGCATAACAAAAGTAGAAAATTGTTTGTACTGCAATAATGATTTGATACCATCTATAATACAAATGATGCTAAATCAGTTTCAGTGTAACCGGAAAAGGTGAGCGTACGCCCCTTTAATGCATTAGGGTGCGGTAATACTGATTTGCTGATAGGTATGTGCCGAAAAGTAGCCTAAAGCATTATTAGAAATATTTGAAGTTGGGTTTGATGGTGTTGTACCCTGATTGGGCCCTCTACCGGATTGTTGACTCAATGCGTACCAGTATTTAAAAACATTAGCATCAATACATTCCATTTCCACACTTACTTTATCCCCGGTTTTTAATCCTTCATCGTCGTCATCATTTTCTTCGTAGTACAATTGCAAACGCAGCTTATTACCATTAGTCAGGCGATCGTCGTTTACGTAGATGCGTTTAGATAATAAGCCGTTTACATATAAATAAAAATGATAGTAATTGGCTTCTGAAGATGGATCTGCCAGATAAGCCGCAGCGGTTTTAAGTTCTTTACCAAAAAAGGTATTACTTACCACACCAACCGAATCTAACTTAACGGTTTTAGGCATTACAGCTGTTGCAGTATAATTTTTATTTTCTGCATTTACCTGCAAATTATAGGTTAAACCTGGTACTCCCTTCATTCTATTGACATAAAGTCCCGGGCTTTTCTCTGTAAAAAGATAACTAACGCCTTTACTATCGGTTACGGTTACACTTGCGCCGCTTACTTTAGGGTATACGCTTTGATCACTGTAACCTACAGATTTGGTAATTTTAATCTGTTGATCTGCCAGCTGATCGGTAATATTTGCTTCTATCACCATTTGTGCTGCTGCATTATCGGTATCGATACTAATTATCTTTTTACAGGCCGTAAAGCAAAGGCAAAGAGTGGCAAGGTATAAGGTTAATGTTTTCATGTACTAAAATTTAAAGTTCCAGGTTACCGAAGGGATTAATCCAAAAAGTGAAGTTTGCTCAGCAACTGTTTTTGTCGGGTCGTTTGGATCATTAATAAACTCTATTGAATATGGATTTTTGCGACCCAGTGCATTGTATACTCCAAAATTCCAGCTGGATTGATAACGGCCTGTATTTTTACCTTCTAAGGTTGCACTTAAATCAAGGCGCATGTTGTAAGGCATTCTTCCCGCGTTTCTTTCGGTATAATAATAAGTGGTTTGATTGCCAATATTGTATTTACCTGCCGGAAAAGTAACGGCATTACCTGTGCTGTAAATAAGACTGGAAGAAAATGTCCATCGCTTGTTTAAATTATAAATGCCTACAACCGATAAATCGTGTGTTCTGTCCTGTCTGGCCGGAAAATAGTTTCCATTGTTTAATCCGGCAAATTTTCTTTCCGTTCTGGAAAGTGTATAACCTACCCAGCCGTTCAGTTTTCCAAATTTCTTTTTGAAAAATAATTCTAAACCGTAAGCTCTACCTGTTCCGTAAAGTAGTTCAGATTCTACATTTGAGTTGGCCAGTAACTGTGCTGCATTTTTATAGTCAATTTGATTCTGCATCCACTTGTAGTAAATTTCACCTGAAAGTTCATAATTGTTCTCTTCCAGGTTTTTGAAGTAACCTAAAGCCACCTGATCGGCAATTTCGGGTTTAATGTTATTGCTGCTCAACACATACTGATCGGTTGGCGAACTGGATGTGGCATTGGTTAAAATATGGATGTTTTGCGTATTGCGGTTGTAAGAGGCTTTAATTGAATTTTGTTCATTAAAAAGATAACTTACAGAAAAACGGGGTTCCAGGTTAAGGTAGTTTTTATAAAATTTACCACTTTCTGCCCGGTCTACACTAATAATGTTTCCTGCGGCATCATACTGTCCAAAATTACCCGGTCCCATTAATGAAAATGCAGCTACACGTAATCCGTAAAGAATATTTAATTTATCATTCACGGCCCATTCGTCAGAAATGTATGCAGCCGTTTCCAGTCCGTAGCGCTTTTCCTGGGTAAGCGGGTTTACCTGCGATTCTTGCGAAGTAGTGGTAATATCAATGGGAGAAATACGGTGCTGGGTTGCATTTAAACCAAAACGCAGCGTGTGTTTATTGCTAAAATATTGAAAATCTTCTTTAAAATTAAAATCTCTAACCAGTGATGTAGCTTTAAAATTGGTTACATCATTAAGCAACCGAACTGTATAATTGTAGTTGTTGTAAATTAAAGAGGTATTGGAAAATAACCTCGCATTAAAAATATGATTCAGGCGGATGGTGGTGGTTACATTACCCCAATTGTTTTCAAAAAGATCTTTTACACCAATATTATCTTTACCGAAATAGCCTGAAATGTAGATGGTATTTTTATCGTTGATTTTATAATTGGCTTTGGCATTGATGTCGTAAAAATTTAAGGTACTTCCGTTTATGGATGAATCTGGCGAAGCCCTTAAAAACAAATCAATATAAGTTCTGCGGAAACTGACCATAAAAGAACCTCTGTCTTTAACAATAGGTCCCTCGGCTTTTAAACGGGAAGCGATTAACCCAATGCCGCCCTGAAATTTAAATTCTTTATTGTTTCCATCATCCATTTTTACATCTAAAACGGAGGATAAACGTCCGCCATATTGGGCCGGCATGCCGCCTTTATATAAACTTACATCCTTAATGGCATCGGCATTGAAAGTAGAAAAGAAACCCAGTAAATGTGATGAATTATAAACAACGGCCTCATCCAGAATAATTAAATTCTGATCTGCAGCACCTCCCCTAACGTAAAAACCGGTATTGCCTTCACCTCCTGATTTTACACCGGGTAGCAGCTGAATGGTTTTTAACACATCTTTTTCGCCCAATAAAACGGGAATGGTGTTTAATGATTTCATATCCACCCTTTCCAGTCCCATTTGAGCACTTTTTACATTTTCATTTTTGCGGTTATTTGCACTTACTACTACCTCGGCTAAATCGTTTGCGCTTTTTAACTCTTCGTTTAGCTTAATGTCTTTATCTAAATTAATGCTTTTGGTAACGGATGTATAACCGGTATAGCTAATGGTTACTGTATATGTGCCGCTGGTTTGGGTTAAAGCATAATAACCATAGGCATTGGTTTGGGTGCCTGCCATGGTGCTTCCCGTTATTTTTACCGTAGCGCCAATCAGGGTTTCTCCTGTGCCAGCATCCCGAACGGTACCGCTTAACGTAAATTTATTTTGTGCTATTGCTGAGGTACTAAAAAGAAAAAGCAGGAATATCGGAAAGTAAAATTTTAAGGACATATCTAAAATAATCTTTTTGAGATTGAGTCCAAATGTACGAATTACAACTTCTTAAAAAGTATACTGTCAAGACATTGACGCTTAAAATCCAAATTTTAACATTTAGAAAACAACCGGTAAAAAGTTATTTTACGGGATAAATACCAATATGGTGTGAACGCAAAAGATAAGGGCTTACCTGATTTTGTCCTGCCTTTTGAAAACTGATCAGTTTGGAAGGCTGCTTGGGCATATGGCAATCAATACAGTTATCTTTAAGGATACCTTTAGCTAATGTTAGTGCACTATGCGTTGTTGTTTTATGGCAGTTTATGCAGCGCTGACTATACAATTGCACACTGCTTTTTATACTTTCATGGGTATTATGACAAGACTGGCAAGTCATGGTTTCACTTTTTTGATAACATTTGCTTCCGGTTAACATGGCAGTTTGATTGCCGTGTACATCAGGATTGGCGCCACCGAAGGATACAAAATCCCGAATGTAGTAGGCATTAAGATCGTCTCCCGGCTGAAAGCCAAAAACTGATCTTTGAGGCAAAACATCATTACCGGAATGACAAACGCCACAGGCATCCATTTTTTGTTTTCGGCTCAGTGTTTTATAAATGGTTATAAATTTAGCTGTCTTTTCTTTGGGATTTTCCATGTGAAAAACAACATGCTGTTTCCCAGGTCCGTGGCAACGTTCGCAATCTATGCCATAAATGAGAGATCTTTTTTCCATTTCTTCATCTAATGCCAACGCCGATTTTTGGACTGTCTTTTTTTCTACATAACTGCCATGACATTCAAAACAGCGACTGGTAATTGCCCGGCCATAGTAAATTTTATCTAAAGGAAAGCTGGGGCTGTTTGCCCAATTGTTTATAGAAGTAAAATAAGATAAGGGTAACTCCATCAGTTTCTTTCCCTTCCAGTAGCCGTAAGTAAAAGCTTTTTCACCAGATCCAAACTGAATATCGAAACGTTCTGCGTGGGTTTCTTTTCCATTTTCGTAGGCCACCTGATAAATGCCTTTATTCCTTTTTTCAATTACTACACGCATATGCGCATTGAAAGAAAAGGTATTGGAATCTGGCTCAAAAACCCGGCTTAAATCCTGGTTATTAACGGGTTTAGAAGTTAAGCCATGCGGATTGTGTGCAAAGGATTGTGATAGAGCCACATGGCATTTGATGCAAGTTGCGGCTCCGGTATAATTTTCACCCCTGATGTCTTTTGGCAATTGACTGCCCACACTCATACACCTCGATAGGATAATAATTACGGTAGTAATTACAGCGAACAGGAACAGAATTCGTTTATAGCCTTTCAAAACAGAGGGTGCTAATGCTATTTTAGAAATTGAATATAATTAAAATTATAACCACCTGCATCGGTTATGATTCTGATGACTTGCTTGCCTGCCTTTAAAGGAACATTTTTGATCTCGAAAGGCACAAAAACCTTTGCATTTCCATTATTAGGAACACTAATGTTTTTTGCCACGATTTGTCCATCTACTGAAACCGATATTTTTCCATCACTTTGGTTTGAAGCGGTATTTAATTTTAAAGTATAATTGCCCTTTTTCTCCACTGAAACGGTGTATTGCAGCCACTCTCCTTTTTCAGTACTGGATACATAATATTTCTCGTATTGCAGAGAGTCTTTCAAAATATCTACGCCATCATTGCGGTAAATCCGGCCACGGTTGCCTGCGCTTCTTTTCCCGGTAGAAACATGATAATCGGCAGTATCTACATCAAAATAAGCATAACCATTTTTGCCCAAATCATAATCAACTGCATTTATAATGGTGTTATTTTTTACAATATTAGATTTAAATGGCTTAGTTTCATTGGAAAACGGCTGGCGGATCATAACGTCAATTACGTCTCTGTGGATTATTGTATTTTCTAACTTTACATAAGTTGCAAGTTCCATTAAACCGCTGTACACATTACTTTCTTTAGGCTTATTGCCGCCTTCGTTCATATATTTAACCACGCTGTTGTAATTTAGATTGGATTTTATTTCCATTGGGTTGTTAAATCCAATTTTCTTTAGGGGCCACCACGACCAGCCAATGTTATTTTTTTCCAGTAAACTAATTGCATCTGTAAACCAAACATTAGAGTTTTCGCCGGTTTCGCCCAGCCAAACAGGTACATTTTGCTCCTCTCTGGCTTTAATAATATGTGCAATAGAGCTCTGATCGTTATAATTCCAGTATTTATGGTAGCTCAGCACCATGTTTTTATCCCAAACCGGAAAAATTCCATTGTAATTGTTTCCCCAGCCATTACCTTCTATAATAATGATGTGTTTTTGATCTACCCGACGAATGGCTGCTGTAATGTCTACCATCAGTTTTTTTAACGGGGCATTAAGTTTTTCTTTAGTTCCATTTTTATCTTCCTGCAAATTCTGAAAGCCCCAGTTGGGTTCATTCAAAATATCATAGGCACCGATATTAGGTTCATTTTTATATCGTTCGGCAAGTTTTATCCAAAGGGCAATTGTTTTTTGCTGATTGGCTTCGCTATCCCAAAGTGATGGTTTTGATGGGTCTCTGTCGGCAATATTTAAATCATTTCCCTGTCCGCCCGGTGCAGCGTGTAAATCTAAAATCAAATACATGTTATTGGCCTTACACCAGGACAGCAAACTATCTGTTAAGGCAAAACCTTTTTCCAGCCAGGTATTTTTCCCAGCTACGGGTTCTTTATCAACGGGTAAGGTGTACAAATTGTAATGCATAGGCAACCGAATGGAATTAAAACCCCAGGCTTTTAAGGAGTCGATATCTATTTTTCGGGTATGGTTATTTAGCCAGGCATCATAAAATTCCTGCGTTTGCCTTGCACCCATTAATTCCTCTATACGTTCTCTGATTCTATATTGCTGTGCTTCTTTATTAATTTTAAGCATGTAGCCTTCCTGCAGCATCCAACCGCCCAAACCAAAGCCTCGCAGCAATACATTTTCGCCTTTTTCATTTACAATTTTTTTGCCTTCGGTTTTTAAAAACCCTTGTGCAAAGCTGTTGAAGGAAATTATTCCAAACAAAAAAATGAGGCTTATGGGTTTTATAGTATTGGAGCAAATAGCTAACAGATATTTTTTGATTGGTTTTTGTGACATGAAATTTTTGATTAACGTAAAAAATATACAGGGATTTTAAGGAATGGTTACCAAATGTAAGTTCCGACTGCGCCTTTATCCAGACTTGTAGCCAACATTTTACCGTTGAAACTGATGTTAAACGTGGCTGTTTCTTTACCTGTGTTGGCTATAATCAATACCCTTTTCCCATCTGGCGTTTTAAAGGCTACATTGGATAAATCCTGAAATTCGGTTGATGCAATACGTACTGAACCGGGACGAACAAACTTTGAAGCGTGTGCAACAGAATAATAAGCCAGGTTCCGGCTTACCTGATCTTTATCTATGGTTACAGCGCCCTGGCAGGAAGGACAACCGCCTCTATCGGTAAAGGGCTTGTTTTCAGAGTCGGCCGCTAAGTTCCATTCCAATACATTGCGGCTCCAGTTTCTGGTGGCGCCAATAATTAAACGTTTAACAGGCCCTGTAATATTAATTGCTGTACTGCCGGGGCGTTCGACCACCATTTGCTCAGAAAAATAGATGTTTTTATCCGGGTGTGCATTATGTACATCGGTTAATGCTTCTATTTTACCTCCATACAGGTGAAAAGCGGAACCATCAATATATTTTGCGGCCTTTGCATCATCTAAAATAGTAATTGGGTAATCGGGGCGATCGGCATTATGATCGTAAATAATGATTTTAGTTTTAATTCCTGATTTTTCAAAAGCAGGACCTAAATTATTTTTAACAAAAGTTGCCTGCTCAGGTGCGGGCATTAATAAACTGGGGTTATTGCCGGGGTGTAAAGGTTCGTTCTGCACCGTAACGGCATCAATAGTAATGCCTTCCTTTTTCATTTCCTGTACATAACGAACAAAATATTTAGCATAGGCATCATAATACTCCGGTTTTAGCATCCCACCACGGGCATCGTAAGTGGTTTTCATCCATAAAGGAGGAGACCAGGGCGAGCCTAATATTTTAATCTTAGGGTTTATGGCCAGAATTTCTTTCATTACGGGAATTACGTCCTGCTTATCCAAACCCAGATCAAATTTAGCTTGTTCTAAATCCGTTTGTCCTTCGGGAAGGTCACTATAAGAAAATACCTTTTCATTTAAATCTGAAGCCCCAATACTTAAACGGATGTAACTTACTCCAATGTTATTCCCATCAGTTGCAAATAATTCTTTAAGTAATGCAGCCCGGGCCTGGGCAGACATGTTGATGATGTGTTGTGCACTGCCACCGGTAAGTGAGTATCCAAATCCGTCAATTGGTTGAAAAACTTCTTTATCATTTACTAAAATAGTGGGCTGATTATTTTTTTCGGTGCTGAATTTTAACGTAACATCTTGTTTCGAGAATAAAACGGAGCGATCTGCTTTAGTAAGCCAAAGTTCGGCTGTGTTTTGTGCCTGTAAAGAAAATGACAGTGTAGCCAGCAGGCAGGTTAAAGGAAGGGCAAAAAATTTATGTATTGTCATGTAATATCAAATTAAGAAATGGAGGCGGCATTCACTTCAGGTAAAACAGGGAGGGGTTGTTTAGTTCCCCCTCCTGTTAACAATTAAACCAAAATTAAACTAACCATATTACCCTGAGTTCGATTAATGTTTAAATTAACCGGGGCTTTAAACTAGTTGTTTAATCTTTTCGTCATACTGAAATTAACTCAGGGTGGCGAATATTCTTATAAAAGGCTTATTTACCTTTCCATTCATCGTTTTGTACGATTTTAGTATTGTTAAGCTCATTTTGAGGGATTGGAAAAACCTCATGTTTACCAGCTACAAAACCTTTAAATGCCAAAACAGAAGCTGCTTTACCCCAACGCACTAAATCTAACCAGCGGTGTCCTTCACCGGCCAGTTCAAGTCGTCTTTCTTTTTCGATATTATCTTGTGTAACAGCAACCGGATTTAAACCCACCCTTGCCCTTACTGCATTTAAAAGCTGATAAGCTCTTGAACCTGCTCCTACCGCAGCACCCGCATCCATTAAAGATTCGGCCTCTAGCAAATAGGTGTCTGCCAGACGGATTTCGTAGATATCCTGAGAGAAATTTAAGTCGTAATTTGTACCCACAGTTGTTTTGTTGGAATTACGGGCCAGGAATTTTTCAAGAAAGTAACCGGTATTCAAATAACCAGGGGTATAACCCGGCTTTTTAACACCAGGATTTACCGGTCCTAAGCCATCGTAATTTCCAATTACATAGTTTTTTTCCAAACTATCCAGGTTTGCCACGGTTGCTTTATTACGCGGATCAAAGTGGATAAAATCAAAAAACTCTTTTCTGAATACCAGAAAACTGTAACCACCGTAATAATCTGGTGCTCCGGGATTGGCGTTGTAACCACGTGGCCCTGTAATAATATTTAAAAGATTACCTTCGGTTGCACCGGCATCGCCCCAGCCACCGTTAGAAGCGCCAGTGTGTACAATTTCCAGGATAGATTCGCTATTAAATTTGTTGCTGTATTTCCATAAATCGGCAAAGTTTGGCAGTAGTTTATAGCCATAAGTTGGGTTTGCCTGACCAGGAGTTGGTCCGTTTACAATCGCAAACTGATCTGCTGCCAGCTGATATTTTTTCTGCCATAAATAAATTTTACCCAATAAAGCCTGCGCTGCACCTTTAGTTAAACGCCCTCCTTCGGTAGCTGCCGGAACCGTGTTTGGTAAACCAGGAATGGCGTCAAGCAATTCTTTTTCAATAAAAGTATAAATATCAGCGGGTGCCACCTGCTCTACATCATACATCCCACTTACCGGAACTTCGGCTGTAATTAAAGGAATCTTTTTAAAGAAACGAACCAGGTCAAAGTAAAACAGTGCACGCAATGTTTTAGCTTCAGCTGTATAACGCGACTTTGTAGCTGCATCCATCTGAATACCATCGATTCTGGCCAGTAAAATGTTTGCCCTGTAAATACCTGCATAACCCTTATTCCAAAGGTAACCTTGCGGACCAACCGCAGGACTGAGCGTATAATTAGAGACTACCTGAAGGGAATTTACGTCTGTAGCATTACCACCGCCAGCAATCTGGTCATCAGAAGCTACATCCATAATCGCTACCTTATCAAATAAACCTCCGTCCTGAAAACCGAACCTATCGTAAACTGACACCAGACCGGCCAATGCATCAGCCGGGGTTTTATAATAATTATCAACCAGTATCCTTTCCTGGAAATTTACATCTAAATCTTTTTTGCATGAGTTTAATAACTGGGAGCCAATTACCAATGCAAGAATATATTTTATTTTAGTTTTCATTTTTATAGTCATTAAAATCCAACATTTAAACCAAACAGAAATGAACGTGCCTGTGGATAAGCACTGCGGTCTATACTGAATACTGCTCCGCCACCCGCATCGCTGGTTACCCCCAATTCCGGATCGTATCCTGAATATTTGGTTATGGTAAATAAATTTTCGCTTAACACATAAACACGTAGTTTTTGCATCCTCAATTTACTGGTGATTGATTTAGGAAATGAATAGCCCAGCTGAATGGTTCTTAGTCTGAAATAATCTCCTTTTTCAAGATATACCGAGTTAAATTTTGAATAATTTCCGTTTGGATCACCCTCTACCAATCGCGGTAGAGTAGCACTTGTATTGGTTGGTGTCCAGCTGTCTAAAATTTTAGTTTGCCAGTTAGCTTGCGTACCAATATCTAACCTGCGCAAACCCTGGAAAATAGTATTGCCGGCAACACCACTTCCAAATGCAGAGAAGTCGAAGTTTTTATAAGCCAGATTAATGGTTAAACCGTAACTGGCTTTAGGAGCAGGGTTGCCCAGATAAGTACGGTCATCACCATTAATGGCATTGTCACCGTTTAAGTTTGCAAATTTAAAATCGCCAGGTTTAGCATTAGGCTGTAATTTTGTTCCTGAAGGGCCAACATAACTGTCAATTTCTGCCTGTGTTTGGAAAATACCTAAATTCTGGTAACCAAAAAACTCATTGTAAGACCTGCCTAAAGCGGTACGGGTAATACCCCCCAAAGTTTGGAAACTTGCGGTATTATCATCAATAAAAGTAACTCCAGGCAATAATTTAGTGACTTCATTTTTAAAGAAAGAAGCATTTGCATTCACACTTACATTAAGTTCTCCAAATTGCTTGCGATAGCCCAATTCAAATTCAACACCTGTATTCTGCATATCGGCAACATTTGCAGCAAAAGCACCGCTACCGGTATAACCCGGAACGGGAGGGTTTTGCAAAATACCAATGGTTTTCTTTTTATACCAGTCGAAACCAAAAGTAAAATCTCTGAATAAAACAGCATCAAAACCAATATCGGTTTGTCTGGTTTCTTCCCATTTCAAATCGGGGTTTGCCGGTGCATTTGGACTGTAACCTACATTAATGACTTCGGTAGAGCCAAAAGTATAGTTACGCCCCGGACCAACGGTTGGCACGAAAGAGAAATCGCCAATTAAATCTTGTCCGGTTACCCCGTAACTTGCACGGATTTTCAGGAAGGAAACGATATTATTTTTAGGAAAGAAATCTTCTAAAGTTGGTACCCAGCCTACTGAAGCAGAAGGGAAGTAACCAAATTTATTGTTCTGTCCAAATCTTGAAGAACCGTCACGTCTGATTAACGCAGTCATTAAATATTTCTCTGCATAATTGTATTGCAACCTCGAAAACAAAGAGTTAACCTTATGGTCTGTTCCGTCGTTTCCACTCGTTGTTCTGTTGGCAGGTAGTGTATTGTACCTGAAAGAAGCCTCATCAAAAGTGGTTGCGGGAATATTGGCATAAGTTGTAGACACCCCCCTGGCGTTACCATCTTTATAAGCACCCTGACCAACCAATAGGGTAATGTTGTGTTTATCAAAGATTCTGTTATAAGAAATGGTATTTTCAAAGTTGTAATTAATTACATAATTAAGATTACGTGAAAGGGATGCAGATAAATTTGATCCACCCGGGCCTGAGCCTAAGAAAAACACAGGCGTAAAGCTATCGCCACCATAAAAGGCCATTTTTGTACCCAGCGTAGAACGAACATGTAAACCAGCAATTGGTTCAACATCAACAAAACCGTTACCAATAATATTGTGATCCCAGCTGTAATTGCCCAAACGGGTTTGAATGTAAGCCAATGGATTTTTCATCTCCTGAAAACCACCTGCCGGAACGCCATAAAAATTACCATTTGCATCCTTCAATCCCAGTGGATTGTTGGGGTTATAAACTGTAGCTGCTGAAGCTGCATCAGAAATAATTGCCGGCATAATCGGATCTAAATTCACGGCTGAACTTAATACGCCTCCGTACTCTCTGTTGGTTTCTCCGATGCCACTATTAACGGCATGGCTATAGCCCAAATTTTCTCCGATGGTAATCCATTTTGCCGGTTTGTAAGTTGAGTTTAAACGAACATTTGCACGGTTAAATTTAGAAATCGGAGTCGCTACAATCCCATCAATATCTGTATAACCGAATGAAGTATAAAAAGTTGCCTTTTCACTTCCGCCACTAATGCTTACTTCGTGATTTTGTTTTGGTGCGCTGTTGTTAAAAATTAACGATTGCCAATCTGTACCCTCACCATAAGATTGCGCATTTGGATATGGAGCAGCTTTACCGGCATTAATAGCCGCTGTATTCCTTACTGTAGCATACTCTGTTGCATTAAGCAGATCCAGTTTTTTTGCAGGTGCCTGTGTACCATAATAACCACTGTAAGTAATGCTCAGGTTTCCTGCCTTACCTTTTTTGGTGGTGACTAAAATTACGCCGGAAGCCGCACGTGCACCATAAATTGCTGCCGATGCCGCATCTTTCAGTACTTCTATAGATTCAATATCGGCCTGATTTAAATAACCTATGCCTCCATTGTCAATTACCACTCCATCTACCACCCATAAAGGATTATTTTTATCATTTCCGAATGAGGTAAATCCCCTTAAGCGAACGGTAGCACTTGATCCTGGCTGTCCGGAGGTTGCAGCAATAGTTAAACCAGAAGTACGGCCCTGTAAAGATTGCTCAATCCTAACAACGGGTTGATTTTCCAGATCGGATGCTTTAACACTTGAAATGGCCCCGGTTACCACGCTTTTCTTTTGCGTACCATAACCTACAACAACAACTTCACTTAATTCTTTAGCATCTGTAAGCAAACTTACATTAACGGTAGATGAGGTAATGGTTACGGTTTGGGATGCCATACCGATTAAGCTAAATGTTAATCTGCTTCCGTTTGCCGCCTGAATTGAAAACCGGCCCGTGCCATCTGTAGAAACGGCTCTGTTTGAACCTTCTACTTTTACAGTTACCCCGGGAAGTGGTAACCCCTCTTTTTGATCTGTTACTTTTCCTGTAACGGTGATGTCCTGAGCCATTAAAGCAAAGGGAAATACCATCAAACAGTAAATGAAGAATACGAATGTAAATCTTCCTCTCATAGAAAATAGTTTTTAGTAAATGATTTGGTTAGTTCGAGTGCCTGCACAGCTGCTGCAACTCAAATCAAATCTAATGGAGGAAGATAGTTTTAGTAGAAATTGAGCCCACTACACCAGCCATACAAACGCCGTTTTATGCCAAAAAAAGCCGCATTTTACACCTACATAAGCACTACAAAAACAACGTAACAAACTGAAAATAAATTAATTAAATTAAAACCATTAAAAAGCATTATTGACTGCCTTTTTGCCTTGCGATCTCGATTAAAAACTCGTAAAGATTAACCTCCGGTTTAAGCTGAAGTTTCTTTCTCAGGCGATATCTTCCAACTTCAACGGCTTTAATGGTTACATTCATCAGTTGTGCCATTTCTTTTGAGGAAAGGTTCATAGACAGGTAAGCACAAAACTTCAGATCATTCTGGCTCAGGTCGGGATAAAGATCTTTAAGCTTATTAAAAAACTCAGCATTTACATGGTTAAAGTGTACGCTTAAATGGTCCAGCTCCTGATCTTTCTTTTCTACCTCACGGATTAAACGAATCAGGTGCCTGAAATTTGGAGAACTTTCTGAAAGATCCTGACTCTTAATTACAGACGATATAACTTCCTTGATTTTGGCCAGCACCTTACCTCTTTGCACCAGGTGCATGGTCATGGTGGATAATTCTTTGTTTTTATAATTTACATCAGCTTCCAGTTTTTCGTTTTTAAGGCGTACAATTTCCTTTTCCGTACGATCCAGTTCCAGCTGATGCAGATAACCCATTCTTTCCTGCTCTTTAAGGTGTTTGTTTTTTTGCCAGCGGATTATTAACCTAACCAATAAAACCAGTAAGGCCAGGTAAAGTATTTTCATCCAGATAGAATTATACCAGGCGGGTAAAACTTCAAAAGTATAACTAACCACCGCCGATTCGTTCCCGGCATCGGTTCGTCCTTTTATATTAAAGGTATATTTACCTGCGGGTAAATTGGTATAATCCTTTTCGCTTTTTACATTCCATGCCGACCACTGCACATCAAAACCTACGAGCTGATAACTAAAACTAATATTTTTTTCATGCTCAAAAAGGGTTGATGAAAATTCGAAATGAACAGAATTTAAAGCATTTTTAAGTTGAAGGATTTGAGTCATATCCTGTTTGTCTGCAATATTGCCTTTTTGGACAAAATAACCTCCAAAAATATTACTGTCTGTGGCCAGCAATTTTACAGCACCTAAAAGTACAACTGGCTTGGTAATGTTATCAATGTATTTATCGTAATTGATGTGGTAAGCACCTTTATTTGCGCCAATAAAGATATTTTTTTTATCCAGCGCATAAATAGATTCAAATCCACCCACTACTTTTCCATCCAGCTCGGGCAGGTAAAATATGCTAAAAGGATTGGAGCCTGAAGGTTTGCTAAAATCTACAATCCCAACCTTTTTATTGGTTACAAACCAGATATTCCCTTCGTTATCCTCCTTTAAATATTGAATAGAAATTCCGTTAAGGGCATTATTAAGTAATTTTAACCGTATAAATTTTTGGTGATCGGTATCATATTCATAAACACCATCTACTGTGGCAATAACGACCCTGTTTTTAACACGATACACATAATTGTATAATTTAGAGGGCAAACCTTCTTTTGGAGTGAACATCCTGGTGCGGAGTATTTTTTTATGATCTGCACTTAATTCAATTTTGTAAACGCCATGATATGGATGCGAGGCCCATATGTTATCGTTATTATCGACAACGATAAAACGCAGGGTTTCTGTAATTCCTTCTATTTTACCGCCGTTGGTAAATGTACCGTTTAAATAATTTAATTTTTGCAGGCCCACATAGGTTCCCGCTAAAACATCTGTTGCAGGAAAAACATTTTGCAGCGGCTGAAACATCCAGGTTCCCGGAAGTGTATATAAAGGTTTTGCCACATTACCCTGAATTAAAGAAGTACCTTCTTCATGCGCCATCAACAACTGGTTATTAATTTCATCCAGGCCCCAAACCTGTCCCTTTGTATTTTTAACCTCTTCAAAGTTCGATGTTGAATAACTTAAATCCTGTGAAACAGCGTTAACGGGTGTACGGTACAAACCGTTGGAAGTACCAATGTATAAAGATTGGTTAAACTTGTGGAAAGCGTAACTCGTTATTTGTTTGTTCCTGTCTGGATAAATATTTTTAATGGCACTGTTAATGGCTACATAAGCGATCCCATCATCCAGCGCCAGCCACATATTTTTGTCCTGATCTAAAAGTATGCCCCTTACATTATTGTTTTGCAAACCCTCCCGGTAATTGTATTTCTGTACCAGCTGGCCCTTTTTATTCATAATGTATACGCCACCTGATGTTGTGCCCACTGCGTAAAGGTTACTATTAATCTGACTGGCAAAAAATATCCGGTCGTTAATAAACACGGCATCCAGTTGAGTACGTAATGGTGTAAGGTGATTATTGTGTATGGTAAAAAAACCCTTTTTTAAAGTAGAAACCAGTAAAGTATCCTTGCCATAAGGCATAATTGAGCTCACAGACGCATACTTTAAAACGGTATCGGTACAATAGGGTTTCCAAACTTCTTTGTCGTAAATCATGATACCCGCATCCTTAGATTGTGCCATTACTTGTTTATTCACGGCACCGAGGTAGAGCCAGGTTGCACCGGGTTTGTAGCCTTTAATTGCACCGTCTTTATAATGAAGAACAACATTGGTAGAACGGAAAAAAACTTCATCGTTAACAATAGCAATATCCCAGATATCAGCAAATTTACGTTGGGTTTCGGGTAGCAGGGATAATAATGAAGTGTATCTTAAAATCCCCCATGCATCAGGGAAAAAATAACCTATTTCATCCTGTCCACCAACATAAATTTTATTTTTAGAATCTATTCCAATAGATCTTACGGATGTATAATTGGGCAAACGATGCAGGTTCCAGTAGCGCCCGTTAAAAGTTAATAAGCCTTCATTGTTTCCAAAATATAAGATGCCTTGCTTATCCTGCTTAACATCCCAGTTTTGAATTCCCCCCAGATAGTGCTCGTTATTGTAATTTACAATTTGAGGAATTCCGAGTAAATCCTGTGCATGGGATTTAAAATTCATCAAAAAGATAAATGCAATAAGTATACTTTTTTTCATGATTAGCCAGGGAGGATTTTTGCAATAATAAATATATAATTTTAATTCTTGTGTAGGCCTGTCATTTTGTATTAATGATGCCCCCGTTTCCCTTTTTAGCTTAAAAAAATTTAGAAGCGGATAAACGCTCAATGCTATAAGTTGGCCTGTACGGAAAGAAAATTTGAACCCGTTTAATCCTGCTGATTTACTCCTGGTTTTTTATCAGTTTTCGTTCTATGGCTTTTCTCCAAATGGCATAACCCGCTGGATTCATGTGCAACATATCTTCTAAAAATAATTCAGGTCTTAACTGCCCTGTTTTTGTAAGCATGGGTTTATAAATATCTACAAACACTACATTTTGCTCTCCTGCCAGAAACTTTTGGATTAACTGATTTGAGGCAATGGCTTTCTCTCTGAATTTATCACGACTTGGGCTGGGTTTTATAGAAATATAAACAATAGGCGTGTTTGGTAATTTTGCCCTGATTGATTTATATAGATTAATTGTTCTGTTTAAAACCGTATCCGGAGTCACTTTAGCATCAGGCAAGTCATTTTCTCCGACATACAATACAATTTGTTTGGGATTATACGGAAAAACGATATCATTCAGGTAAAAAGTAATGTCGTTAATTACCGCCCCGCCAATACCGCGGTTTAAACCATTATATTTTGCAAATACCTGAGTTAAATCGTCCCATTTTCTAATGGATGAGCTGCCTACAAATAAAACCGGATTAACCGGTGCCTTATACATGGCATCAAAATGTTTAATGGCTTGTACATCGTCCCAGTAAGCTGGTTTTTGCTGTGCAATGGCCGAAATACAAACGAAATAAGTCAGGCTAAGGGCTATAAAGTATTTTCTCATGCTCATTGTAAATAAAAATTATTTAAACTTCAAAGGTACAAATTCTGATTAGCCAGACATTGATACTTATCGTTTATCACAAGCTTGTTATACTTAAAACCGAACGGATAGATTTTAAATTGAATATAAAAATAATGATGTTGTGATGCAGCATTGTCAACAACCGTCATCCAGTAAGGGACTGTTAAATAAAAAATAACATTTATTTTAATGCAATCCGCAGTTCTTTATAAAGTTTCCAGGAAAATCTCCGCCTCCACCCGGGCTTCTCTGCAAACATCGCTTATTATGTTTATATGCCGTTTAAGCTGGTCGGGTTGACTGTAATCTTTAAGTTCCTGAAGGTGAGATTCAAGTTTCGGTCCCAGCCCCATAATATAAATGGTAGATAACATGCTGTGGGCCAGCGGTTGGATTTTATGGTATTCTGCAGTTTCGAAATATAAATTCAACTGATCAGTCTCTGAAATAGAGAGTTCTATAAATTGATTGGTTAGTTCTTTTTGAAACTTAACGTCTCCCATGCTAAGTTCCATCAGGTAATCGAGGTTGATTATCCTAAAATTATGAGTAAAATTTATAGCAGATTTTTGTTTTAACAGGTCAGATTTAGTAGTCATTGCAGATAGTATGTTATTTATAGAATTTGCATTCTTTTATTTAGTGCCGATTTATAGGCGTCTGAGACAGGTACAAAGCTTTTATTTATAATTAAAGTGCCGCCTTCAATGGTATCAATTTTACTCACATTAATAATAAACGACCGGTGTACTCTTGAAAACAAATCGGGTGTAAGTTTATCTTCAACGGATTTTAAAGAGGAATGAATGGTATAAATTTTATCCGTATCGTATATTTTCACATAGTCGCCCTTCGCTTCGAGGTAACAAATGTCACTCAGCTTTAATCTTCTGATTACTCCGGCATCGCGGATGAAAATAAATTCGTCCTTTTTGTTCTCTATAAATAAATTTCTGCTCTTGTATATTTCACGGGCTTTAACAATAGCCTTTAAAAAACGGGCGGGTGTTACCGGCTTTAAAATAAAGTCAACAACGTTTAAATCAAAGGCATCTGCGGCGTAATCCTTTTTTGAACTGATAAAAATAATCAGAGGTTTTATTTGCCCCAGTCCATCAACGAGTTCCAAACCTGTAATGCCAGGCATTTCTACATCCAGTAATAATAAGTCTATTTTGTTATTGGCAATTTTCTGATAGGCCTCTGTTGCATTGAGGCATTCACCAACAAGCGTCAGGGATTCCTCCATATCTACTAAATGTTTTAGTGCACTAAGCGCTATTTTGTTGTCATCAACAATCAGGCAATTCATTTACAGGGAGGATTTGATCGTTATAAATTTAAGTATATCAACACTTTAAAAATATAGCCGACTGCAAATGAATAAAATGAACATGTTAAAATTTCAAAGTTTCAATCGGTCTGTTCGACTCCCATTTTTGCCTTTCTACCGATAGTTTATAGGCCAGGAATTGGGCCAGCGCTACATTTGTTCAACAATTACAAAAAATAAAAAAGTTATGAGCATCCTTAAAAAAATTTTATTTACTACAATTATCATTTTATCTGTTTACTCAAGTCAGGCACAGATTTCTTTCAAAGAACCGGTTAGCTACAAGCTAAAAAACGGAATGAATATTATTATTTCAGAAAACAATCAATCTGCTAAAGCATTTTCTAATTTCACTTTAGATACCCGTAATCTTAAAAACAGAAAAGATGGCGTTATAGAATTATTAATGACGATGATTGGTGAAGGCACAGGCAAAAACAACAACATCAGCTTTAAAGACCGTACAGGTAATATCTCTACAATCACTGCAAATTTTGATGAAGAATTGCAAAATATGGCCGCTGCCATTCAAAATATAAGCTTTAGCCAAAACACTTTTAACACTGCAAAAGCAAAATTAATGTTAAGCTTAAAAGCACAGGATTATGATTACGATCAAACCGTAAACGAAAATTCTATTATGGCGCTTTCACTAGCTGATGTAACCGATTTTTATAATCAAATTACTCCATCTAATTTTTACCTTACAGTAGCAGGTGATGTACACACAGACGAAGCTAAAACATCAGTTAAAAAAGCTTTCGGAAACTGGAACAAAAAAATACAAAAAGATCAGGTTTTAGAAATCGCTGAATAAAAAATTGTCTATTCCATATAAGTAAAACCTTTCCGGCCGGAAAGGTTTTTTTGCGTTTACAGGATTTTGATATTTTTCAGGCGTTTAAGTCCATTTTTGCCTTACAAAATCTACCTGTTTTCAAATTATTAAAAAGTAGAATCATTATATTAGTTGCTTCCCGCGTAAGATCATTTGATAAATAACATAAAGCTTCTTAATTTTTGGGCAAGAACAATAAACATTAAGATGAAAGTATTAACGGCAAAACAATTTCTTACTGAACTTTCAGCTTTTCAAACGAAGGCTGAACTTGAAAATGTTCAACGGTTTTTCAGGTATGAAGGCATGGAAAGTAAGTTCTTTGGTGTTCGTATGTCCAACATATTTGCACTAGCAAAACAATTTATGCAAATGCCCCTGAACGAAATTGAAAAACTTCTGGAAAGTGATTATTATGAGGCAAGAATGGCTGCAGTAAGTATTATGGACTTTCAGGCAAGAGATAAAAAAAACACGGCGGAGCGGAAAAAGGAATTGTTCGATTTATACATTTCAAAACACAGCTGCATCAATAACTGGGACCTGGTTGATCGCAGTGCACCCTTTGTAGTTGGTGGTTATTTATTTGATAAATCAAGAACCCTGCTTTACCAACTTGCCAAATCAAAAAATGTTTGGGAGCGCCGGACAGCAATTGTTGCTACTTATTTTTTTATCCGGGAGAACGATTTAGAGGATACCTTTAAAATAGCAGAAATATTAGTAAACGACCAACACGACCTTATCCAAAAGGCTGTTGGGAGCTGGATTCGCGAAGCAGGGAAACGGGACAAACAGAAACTTTTAAACTTTTTAGACCAATATGCCTCAACTATGCCAAAAGTAACCCTGCGTTATGCGATTGAAAAATTGGATCAGAAACAAAAAGACCTTTATAAAAAAGCTAGCCAATTGAAATAGCCACAGAAATATTCAATGTTGATGTATCTTTCACAAAATAGTTCTCTTTTATACCTATGAAAGAAAGTACTAAACTAAACGTTGTAATTCTACTGAACAGCAGTAATACCACAAACAAACCACGTAGATTTTTTGACAATGGAAGAAAACAAAAATGAACAGCCGTTAAGTGGCCCTGGTTCAACACCTTTCGCCCAAACTTATTTTCACGGAACCAAGGCGGACTTAAAAATAGGTGACTTAATTCAAGTTGGTTTCAACTCTAACTATGGTTTAAACAAAAATGCAAAGTACATTTTCCTGTCTGCAACACTTGACGCTGCGATATGGGGTGCTGAACTTGCCTTTGGCGAAGGGCGGGAGAGAATTTATCTGGTAGAACCAACCGGAGTCCTTGAAGATGATCCTGATTTAACAGATAAAAAATTCCCCGGTAATCCGACAAAATCATATCGTTCCATCCATCCATTTAGAGTTGTAGGAGAAATTACAATTTGGCAAGGACACCCAACGGCGCAAGTTAAAGCGATGACTGCTCATCTTGAACGACTTAAAGAACAAGGTATCAATTCATTAAATGACGAATAAATTAACCGATTCCGAAATTTCCGTTCTCATGGGTAACCAAAAAGATAACCATTTCAAATGGTTTGATATTGAAATAGAGCAAATAACTAATTATCATAACAGCTCTTTGTTCTACTAAATTTCAATAAATATGTTGTGTATATTTGAGTGTTACCTGCTATACTAATTAAACATTCTGTATGACAAAGCACTCGACTATATTAACTTTAATTTTCGGATTTATCTTTTTTGTTTCCTGGGGACAAAATCCGAAACCTACTCCCGCTGACAGGTTTTTAAACTTTCTTAATAATTATCAGATTGATAGTTTGCGGGTTATAGTTGCTGACAATTTTGAGCTGCAAAGAACCTATACAAAATATATAAATGACAAAAAATCATTTTTAGAAAATTATGTCCCCCAGTCAAAAGTATTCAATGGAAAGTATAAAATCTTAAAAAGAGCTGAAAACAAATACGAAACTGAATATAATGTCCAGGACCAAAGTAATTATTTGAAATATCTAAAAATTACTTATCCAAAATGGAAAATTAAAATTTTGACGAATCATAAAAATATGATCGAACATATGTTGATAGATACCACTGGAAATTATCAACTTTATTTGACGCAATTAAAACAGAAAACTAAAAAATTTGAAAAGTGGGTAAGCCAAAAACATCCGACAGAATACCTGAAAGATATTTACGCGAATGAAAGGCGATTAACAACGCTGTTAAAAGAATATTCAATGAACAAATAAACCACAACAGGTAACAGGAGTTTTAAGCCAACGGGCTGATTGCAAAATTCAAGAGCAGTTTTGCAATTGAATTTTAATAATAAATTTGACTTTTCCGAAGGAAATCGGGACAAGTATTGCTTCAATTGCCCAGCCAAACACAAAGCCCCAAAACATTACAGGCTATGTTAATGAGCTGCTAAGTATGACGGAAAATAATAACTTGAAAGATTAATTTAAACAAATATTAATATTATGAAAAAATTACAATTCAAAGCAAGCATCAATGCGCCTGTGAGCAAGGTATATGATTTTATGCTTGGCACTAACAGTAAATCAACTTATGAGCAATGGACTTCTTCGTTTAACCCGACATCTACCTATGAAGGAAGCTGGGATAAGGGAAATAAAATTCTATTTATTGGAGTTGATGAGAAAGGAGAAAAGGGAGGTATGGTTTCCAGGATAGTTGAAAACATTCCTAACCAGTTTGTTTCCATTCAACATTATGGTCTTTTAAAAGCTGACCAGGAAATTACAGAAGGACCAGAAGTAGAAAAATGGGCAAACGGATTTGAAAACTATACCTTCGAAGAAAACAATGGGGCCACAACCGTTATTGTTGACTTAGACACCACTGAAGATTTTTTAGGCTATATGAACGATACCTATCCAAAAGCACTGGACAAGTTGAAAGAACTTTGTGAAAAATAACAATTTCAGGAATATCTTAAAATACAAAGAAATAAACACAACAAACAAATAATCTACAACTATGACTTACATAGACCTTAACACAACCACCGGTGAACGAAGGAAATGAGTGAAAAATTAAGGCGGCATATAGAAGAAATTATCAAATTGACGGACGAAGAGTTTGAATACGTCTTATCACACTTTGTGTACAGAAAATTTCTAAAAAACCAATATGTTATTCAGAATGGTGATTATGTGAAGTACGACTATTTCGTGTTAAGCGGTTTATTGAAATCCTGGCATATTAACCATAAAGGGAAATCTCATATTGTACTTTTTGCAGCTGAAAATTGGTGGATTTCCGACCCACAAGCTTATCATAATCAAACAAAGGCCATCTTAAACGTGGACTGTTTGGAAGACAGCGAAACACTTTACATTTCTTTAGAAAACAGGGAAAAACTCTGTTCTGAAATGCGAAAAATGGAATATTTCTTCCGTAAGAAAACTACATCAGGCTATGTGGCTGCTCAAAAACGAATTTTGTCGCTCATCAGCGATCATGCAAAACAGCGTTATGAATACCTGATGCAACAATATCCCGATTTACTGCAACGTGTACCCAAAAGTCTGATTGCTTCTTATTTAGGTATTACAAGAGAAACATTAAGCAGGTTGACTTCTCAACACGCGTGATATTTCTCACGCTCATTTTGTGATAATTGTCCTTTGTCTTCCTTTTCCATTGTAAGAATTTTGCTGATAAAATTTAGACAATGAGAGGACAAGTAACATCAGCAAAAATTCCATTCGCCATTTGGGCATTAACTTTTTGTGCATTTGGTATCGGAACGACGGAGTTTGTAATCGTAGGTTTATTGCCGACCATTGCAAACGATTTATCCATTTCTATTTCATCGGCAGGTTTATTAGTCACGCTGTACGCTTTGGGCGTAGCTATTGGCGGGCCTGTTTTTACAGTATTGACAGGAAAAATAGAACGTAAAAAATTATTGCATCTAACGATTGCCGTTTTTATAATCGGGAACACAATCGCCTTTTTTGCCAACAATATTATTCTCCTGCAATTGAGCAGGGTAATCACAGGAACAACTCATGGTGTATTTTTTGCCTATGCGGTAATCATTGCCAGCAATATGGTAACGGAAAACAAAAGGGCAACCGCTATTTCGTTAGTATTTGCTGGGTTGATGATTTCAACCGTTATCGGAGTGCCATTGGGCACTTATATTGGTTCGCATTATGGTTGGAAAATGACTTTTTTAGCCGTTGTAATCTGGGGAATTTTGGGTTTACTTATCCTGGGTTTTTCGCTTGGGAAGCAAGCAAAACCCACTGAAACCCTAAAGCTGAAAGACCTACCTAAAGTACTTAAAAACAGTTCGGTTTTAATGGTTCTTTTGTCCAACATCTTCGCTTATACAGGCACTTTTGTGTTATTTACTTATCTATCACCTGTATTGAAAAACATCACCGGATTTTCTTTAGACACGATTAATTTTATTCTGTTGATTTTTGGAGTGGGTGTAGCATTAGGAAATATTACGGGAGGGCGCATATCTAACCGAAAACCTTCAAAAACATTGGTTTACCTTTTTCTTTTCCATGCCATCATGTTGTTTATCTTATCCTTTGTGCTGACCAGCAAACCTATAGTCATTATTACTTTATTGCTATTTGGTTTTTTTGCTTACAGCAATGTTCCTGCATTACAATTATTGGTTGTGAAGCTTTCGGAACGCAAATTTCCAGGAAGCGGGGGAATTGCCTCTGCATTGAACGTTTCAGCATTCAACATTGGAGCGGCTTCGGGCTCGTTCATAGGTGGCCTGGTGGCAGACAGTACGCTCACATTACAAGCGACACCATGGATAGGTGGATTTTTTGTAATTGTTGCTTTGGGATTGGGTGTATTAAATTGGCAGCGAGACAAAAGCACTGAAGAATAAGGGCATGACCATAATAAGACATTGCCACTTTCTGTGACCCCGCAGGGATTCGAACCCTGGACCCAATGATTAAGAGTCATTTGCTCTACCAACTGAGCTACGAAGTCGTTATAAACAAATATAATATTAAACTCCGGGATATATATCATTTATAATGTCTTGATTTTAAGCTTATTTTATTCAGTTCTTGCTAAGTTATAAGCATAAAACTATATTTATACCTGAGTTGCATCCGGAAACAAAACATGCAACCAGAACCGATCATAAATTTGCTTAATATGAAAAGATACCTGTTTATATGCTTGTTATTAGCTTCGGTTACGGGCTTTGCGCAAAACACGATTAACAATTACAAATATGTTATTGTACCTGAAAAATTTAGCTTTCTAAAACAGAGTAATCAGTATGATTTAAACAGCCTGACCAAACTCTTTTTAGAAGAGAAAGGTTTTAAAGTTTATTATGATAATGCAGATTTACCTACAGAAATTGCCAACAATAAGTGCAGCGCACTGATCGCTGATTTACTGGAAAAAAACTCAATGTTTACCACTAATGTAACCTTTTTACTAAAAGATTGTAAGGGTAACATTCTGTTTAAAAGCAAAGAAGGAAAAAGCAGAGAGAAAGAGTATAAAATTTCTTATAACCTGGCTTTGAGGGATGCTTTTACTTCCTTAAATGAAGTACAATATGCTTATAATGGAACGACCATTGCAAATGAACAAACCAACACAGCACCTGCACCTGTGGCAGCACAATCTGCTCAAATAACTCCTCTTGTAGCAACAACAGCGGTTGCACAAACTCCGGTTGCTGAAGCCAAACAACCTGATGGTACACTTTATGCACAACCCATCGCCAACGGGTATCAATTAATAAATACAGCACCTAAAATAGTTTTAACTCTTTTTAAAACTTCGGCAGCTGAATATTTTATTGCCAGCAATGGAACGGCCAATGGTATTGTTTTGAAGAAAAATGGGGATTGGTTTTTCGAATACTACCAAAACGATAAACGGATTGCAGAAAAGCTTCTGATTAAATTTTAAATGGAATCAGAACTGTGCAGATTAATGAACTCAATGTCTACGAAGTAAAATTCAGCTTCAATAAAAAAGGGCGCTAAATAGCGCCCTTTTTTAATCATTAAACATTAACTATTCTTTTGTTAAAAGTTTGTTAGCCTCTTCGGCAATTCTCTTTACCTGCATATAACCGGTAGCGGTACTTCCTGATTTATTGAAATTAATTTCGAGTTTGCCACTGGATGCTTTCAGATTAATTTTCTCTCCGTTTTTTATAGCTACAATTAAATCCAGGTCACTATCCAAATCCAATTTGTTATTTAGTGCAGAGTCCAGGTATTTTTCCAGTATTTCCGTTTTATTTTCCGGATATGCCGCTTTAAAATTATAGGAATCGTTGGTATCTGTAATGGTGATATTTAAGTTGTTGTTTCGATTTTTACAACCATACCCCATTGTAAATAGTAGTATTGAAATGATGTAGATTAGATATTTCATGTCTTTATATTTATAATTAATTATTAGTTACTTCCTGCTCTGCCTTTAATATCATCAGTAGCGGTATTTCTTGTTCTTTCTGATTTGACATTCTGGTTTCCAAAAGCGTAAGTAATGCTAATATAAGCTCTTCTGCTAATGTAGTGATTAACCACTGTCATGTTAATGTTTTGATAGGCCAGTTTACCTTCCCAATGGTTGGTCAACAAAATATCGTCCATATTTAACCTGAATTTAAGTTTTTTGTTCAGCATTGTTTTTTGTATCCCTGCATTTAAAGCATACTGAGGAATAGTAGTTTGCTCCACACCTGAAACTCTTGGTGAGTTAAACCAGAAATTAATTTCCAAACTAAAGTTTTTAGGCAAAGTAAAAGAGCTTGAGGTATATAAATTTACCGCAGCCTTATTTGCACTGTAGGCTGCTCCTTCTAAATTCCCATCTTTAAATTTACTATAATACAAACTTGCACTGTTTTGTAAATTCCACCAGCTAAACACTCTAACAGGTACATACACGCTTGCAGAGAAGTTTTGTGATCTTCCTAAATTCTCACGGATTACACTAATTACCCGGGTTGCATCATCTTGCTTACTAATTTGCGTAATCATGTCGCGTGTATCCGAATAATTCAAAGTAAATGAAGCTTGTTTATAGGTGTACCCAATTTCAAAGTTATCGGTAAACTGAGGTTTCAAATAAGGATTTCCCTGATCTACGGCTAAAGGATCCATATAGAAAACAAATGGGTTTAATTGCTGATAGTTTGGTCTGTCTACCCTTCTGCTGTAAGAATAGCGGATATTGTTGTCTTTATTTAACTTTTGATTAATAAATACGGTTGGGAAAAGAGAAAGATAACTTCGTTTAACTTCTTTATTATCGGTTACCGAATTTCCTTTGGAGCTGGTATGTTCTGCTCTCAAACCTATTTGTATCTGCCATTTGTCCCATTCTTTTGCAAAGTTGGTATAAGCCGCATTGATGTTTTCTTTGTAAACAAAGTAATTTGATTTGCCTAAATCATTCTGCCAGGCGCCAGAAACAAACTCCTCTGAAATAAAATCATTTTTGGTCACTACATAGCTGCTTTTTAAACCTGCTTCAATTTTCATTGTTTTAGAAAGCGGCAATGTTAAATCTGTTTTCGCTGCATACACATTAATCTTAGCGTCTGTTGCATTTTTTAAGGTCGTATTTTTTGTCGGTGTACCATCAGCATCTAAATAATTGGCTAAAAAGTTTTCATCTTTTTTATTCCCAAATCCTGAATAATCGGCATCGAAGGTAATGCTCTTGCCATCCTTATTGTAATCATGCTTAATGTTAAAGTTGGCGGTTAAGTTATTAAAGGGAAACTCCGAATTTGCATTTTGGATAATGGAACTGGAACTTGCTATACCATTTTTCATTTCATTGATATCGGTATTACTTAGGTTACTCAGTTTAGAACTTACTGTATTGGCATCTATCATTACTCCAAAAACCGTTTTTTCTGATGCATAATAATCGGTACCGATTTTACCCTGGTAACCTACCCCGGTATTTTGGCGGTCAAAATTTTGGGTTAATACACTTGCCAAACCATCAGACTCGGTAGTACGGGTTAAAAATGTATTGTTAAAGTTTACCTTTCTGCTAAAGCTTCCGTTTCCATATACATTCCATTTGCCTTGTCTGTGGTTTAGATTCAGACTTACACCGCCACGATATAAATCGCTCGGTGCATCAGGTATAATTCCACGCCCAAGATTTCCGGTTACACTTCCGTTTGTTCCGTAAGCCTTGTTTCTTCTCAACTTAATATTGATAATCCCTGCATTACCCGCTGCATCGTATTTAGAGGATGGGTTGGTAATGAGCTCAATCGTGGAGATTTGGTCACTGCTCATATTGCTCAGCAAAGTGGTTACATCTGCTCCCGAAAGGAAGTTTGTTTTACCATCTATCATCACCAAAACACCCGATTTATTGTTCAGCTTAATTTGGTCACTCTGACGGTCAATTTGTACACCGGGTGCTTTTTCCAGTACTTCCAGTGCACTTCCTCCTGTCGATACAATACTGTTCTCTACATTTAAAACCGTTTTATCAATCTGGTGCTCAATAAATGGCTTTTTACCCTGCACACTTACTTCCTTTAATTGTTTGGTTGTGCTTTCAATTCCGATTGCAGGAATATTTAAATCTCCAGTAACTGTTAGCTTAGCTGTTTTTTTTGTCTTAAAGCCCACAATAGAAACATTAATCACATAATCTCCATTTTTCACCTGATCGATTACAAATTCTCCGTCCGGATTGGTAGATACACTTTTTACAACGCTTGTATCCGGAAAGTTTAATAACCTGACAATAGCAAATGGTACCATTTGGTTCTTTTCATCCACAACTTTACCTGAAAGTTTACTGATTTTTTGGGCAAAAGAAGTCCCACACACCAAAAGGCATGCAATTAACGTAAAGAAAGTTTTCATCTTATATTATTTTTAGAAGATGTATCATAAATATGGTTTTGTCATCCTTAAGCCTATGGCAGCCTTGGGGGAGAAATTACATTAGATGATACACCCTCCTGTTTGATTAATTATTTAAGTATTTCGTTTAAACTTTGTGGGTCAACTCTATAAATTACTTGCTTACTTCGACGTTGGTTTTCAAATTAAGGTTACAGGTACTTTTTAATTATTTTGCTGATCTTCTTCAACCGGTTTAGGGTGATCAACTTCGTATTTACATTTTAATCCATCTGTTGTCATAATCCAGGTGCTAAAATCATCGCTGTTATTTGGGTTGTCATTGCAACTCCACCCATAAAAATTATTCACATAACGGTAAGCATCCTGTTTTAAAACCAATTGTGTACCTACAGGTATTTTTAAAGTTAAAGTAACTTCCTGCGCTCTCCAGTTTATCCCTTTTTTAAGCTGTAATCTGGGACTAAACATTAAAACGCTGTCATTAACCGAGTAGCTGTATGCAATATTCTGCGCATTTTGCAAGGCAATTTTAAACGTTTTCCCCTGCGAAGTATACGTTTGTACTAAACTTGTTTTTCCGCTTTCACTCTTTTCAACATCAATTCGTATGTTTTGAGGTGCTCTGAATGGGTTATCTTCCGGATTATCGATTACTTTTCTGTTCTTAAAAGAATCAGGACCAATGTGGAAGGATACGCTATCTTCTGCGCTAAACATCATACTTTTATCGATATCAATAGCATAAACGGGTAATGTTTTTAAATCCGTTGTTTGGGTAATTTCTGCATGCTCTTTAAATTCTGAAGAAATTTTTGCTACATAATATCCTGCAGTTGCAACTCCGGCCAGCCAGATAATTAACAGCGCAAAAGAAAGGGTTTTATTAATGGCTTGTTTGTTAAAGGCCACCCGGATAGAAAATAAAACCAGGGCTAAAATTGGCACAAAAAATACGATAAAGGCCGATAAGAGTAACGTATCCCTATAGCCGTAATTGATAATTGATAAAGGGAAATAATCATAGGCATTACCATCATAAAAGCCTAAAAACGCAGCTGCCGCTATAATTAAGAAAAGTAAAAACAATACCCCAAACACCACAATAAAACCGGCGATTACTTTAAAAATTACTTTTCCTGTACCAGATATAAAACGACCAAGCCATTCGAAAAACTCGCCGATTACGATACCGAAACGGGCAAAAATGGGTTGTGCGTGTGCATTAACTTCTTTTAAACGATCTTTAACAGCTTCCAGTTCTTCGTCCAGGTTTTTTTGGAAACCCTGAAGATTAGCAGGCTCACCTTTCATTTCCATTTTCTCTAATCTCGACTTCGCTTTTGGCATGATGATCCATAACAAAGCATAAACTAAAATACCGGTACCAACGAAACATATTGTAATTAAAGCGGCCAGTCTGATCCATTTGGCTTCTACATTTACGTAATGAGCGATCCCTGCGCAAACACCGGCAACAACACGCTCATCCATATCCCGGTATAATTTTTTCTCTGCCTGATATTGATAACTGGCATTAATTACAGGCTCTTCTTCCCCTTCTTCAGCTGCATCAAAATCCTGCACACGGCCCATCTGACCAATTACAAAATTTACATTCGCTAAATCTACCACTTGTTTTTTCTGCTCTTCAAGCTGTTCAGTAAGCAATTCAACAATCCTGTTTTCGATATCAGTTACAATCTCCAGGTCATCTGCATGATTGGCAAAATGTTGTTTTACTTCGTTCAAGTATGCTTTTAAGAGTTCATAGGCGCTCTCTTCTATGTGAATGATGGTATTGCCTATATTTATGATGATGGTCTTTTCCATTTCTAATTGAGTTAAAATTTATGAATTGGCTCCTTTTTGTGAGATACCCACGGCATAGGCCAGCTCCTGCCAGGTTTGATCCAGTTGAGATAAAATATCCTTACCAACCTCGGTAAGGGTATAGTATTTTCTTGGCGGACCAGAGGTAGACTCTACCCAGTTATAACCTAACAGGCCATTATTTTTAAGTCTGGTTAGCAATGGGTACAAAGTGCCCTCTACCACCAAAAGTTTAGCCGACCTCAATTCGGCAATTATATCTGAGGCGTATATCTCTCCCCTGGAGATTATCGATAAAACACAATATTCCAGAATTCCCTTCCGCATTTGTGTTTGCGTATTTTCTGCTATCATAATACAAAGATATATGTTTAATAATGTACTATGCAATACATAGTACTAAAATAAATTCATAAATCATATTAATACATTGATAATCAGACTAATAAATTTTTATGTATTTTTACATTATTATCTATTTAGACCAAAAACATCTGAAAATTTTAATAATATATAAATACTATAGATTTAATATATTTTAATAATTTTGCAGCATTCTAATTTATTTTCATGAAAAAATCTATTGCCAGTATTGTTGCTGAGGCTAATGAAAAAGGTGAAGGCACACTCAAAAGAACCCTCGGTCCGGTTAATTTAATTTTAATTGGTGTTGGTTTAACGCTTGGGGCCGGCTTATTCTCGATTACCGGCCTTGCCGCTGCAAATCATTCGGGGCCAGCCGTAACATTATCTTTTGTAATTGCTGCCTTAGGTTGTGGCTTTGCGGCTTTATGTTATGCCGAATTTGCATCCATGATTCCGGTTGCAGGTAGTGCGTATACTTATTCTTATGCAACCATGGGCGAATTTTTTGCCTGGATTATTGGTTGGGATTTAGTTTTGGAGTATTCTGTTGGTTGTGCTACAGTTGCCATAAGCTGGTCGCAATATTTAACACGCTTTTTGGCAAGTTTGCATATTTACCTGCCTCCACAACTTACCCGCTCTCCTTTTGAAACGGCTAAACTTGCCGATGGAACTTCGGTACATGGCATTATCAACATTCCGGCTGCACTGGTTGTTGTGCTTATGACAGCAATTTTAATTCGTGGCACAAAAGGTTCGGCTATTGTAAATGGAATTATTGTATTTTTAAAAGTGGGCGTTGTGCTGGTGTTTATAGCATTAGGCTGGCAATATATCGATCCGGCAAACTACCATCCATACATCCCTGAAAATACCGGAACATTTGGACAATTTGGCTGGAGCGGGGTTTTACGAGGAGCTGGATTGGTATTTTTTGTTTTTATAGGCTTTGATGCGGTGGCCGCATCCGCACAGGAAACCAAAAATCCTTCACGTGATTTACCTATTGGAATTATTGGTTCATTGGTTGTTTGTACAGTTTTATTTGGTTTATTCGGTCACGTAATGACAGGTTTAGCCAATTATAAAGAATTTGCCGATAGCGGTGCTCCGGTTGCCATTGCCATTGAAAAAACACCTTATGCC
Source organism: Pedobacter punctiformis (assembly GCF_027213715.1). GTDB lineage: Bacteria > Bacteroidota > Bacteroidia > Sphingobacteriales > Sphingobacteriaceae > Pedobacter > Pedobacter punctiformis. Next base: position 216,477 of record NZ_JAPWGM010000005.1, on the reverse strand, counting down.
TGGTTAAGCCAGGCCATTATTCTGGCTATTTTAATCGGATATACTTCTGTAATATTAATTGATTTAATGGCACAATCGCGGATGTTTTATTCCATTAGTAAAGATGGTTTGCTACCTAAAATATTTTCAGATGTGCATCCAAAATTTAAAACACCGTGGAAGTCGAACATCATGCTTTGTATTTTCATTGCAGTGTTTGCCGCATTTGTTCCTATAAATGTAGTGGGAGAAATGACCAGCATTGGTACTTTACTGGCCTTTTTAATGGTTTGTGTAGGGATTTTAATCCTGCGTAAAACAGATCCAGAGGCTAAGCGACCATTTAAAGTTCCTTTAGTGCCACTTATTCCAATTTTAGGAATTTTAACCTGTATTGCCATGATGATCTTTTTACCTTGGGAAACCTGGTTAAGACTTGCCGTTTGGTTAATTATAGGGCTGGCTATTTATTTTTGGTATGGCAAAAAGAATAGTAAATTAAAGACAAAAGCACAATAAAATATATAAATCTCTTTTAATTCTAATTGCATCATAGATGAAATTATTAAGCTTAATATTCATTTTTTTTACGAGTATCTGCTATTCGCAAAACAATATTTATAAGATTGCTAAAACCAATTGTTCTATAGTAAAGGAGGGAAAACTGTATGGTCTGATCGATGAAAATCATAAACCTGTTTTGTTGCCAAAGTATGTATATTATGAACTATCTGTTAACAATCGATACATAAAGTTAAAATCAGAAGAGGATAAATATACACTTTACGACCTAAATGAGAGAATGGTACTTCAGAATGACAAGCATTGGATAATGTTTTATAATTTGAAATCAGGTAAGATTAATCATGCTTTTTTTACTGTTAAAAACTCAGGGGACGGTGAAATTGAACTCTATAATGATAAAAATGAAATGGTCAGGAATTTAGGAAGCTATGACGTATCTCTTCAAGGAAAAATAGTTTTGGAACTTTTGTGTTAGAAAATTCTGACAGGTCAAATTTCATTTTAATAGATAATAAAGGAAAAGAAATTTGTTCTTACTCATACATCTATCAACCCTATATTGATAATGATTATTTATTAGTTAGAAAAGACATTTTTAAAGATCATTTTAAATATGGTATTATAAACCATTTGGGTAAAATAATTAAGAAGATAAAATTTGACAAAATAGAATTCAGAGAAAACAGCATTATTTTCAAAGCAGATAAGAGTTACTTAATTACTGATTTAAATTTTAACAGGAAATTCGAAATTTCCAAAGCCCAGGAATTAAACTTTATTTCAAATGAATTAATATTAGTGAAGATCTCAGATCGTAAATGGAAACTAATTACTGAATATGGAAAAGAAAAACTAGAAATAGCTGCAGAGAAGGTAGAATACAATAATCGAAGGTCGTTAAAAGTAATCAATGAAACAGAAAGTTACTTTATAGACTTTGATGGAAACAAGGTTAAATAAAGGCAACAGCGAACAAGTATTTTCAACAAATTTTGTGTCAGTTTTTTGTGCAGTAAAACGCATACATAACCGTTAATCAAAAGGGTACATTCCTGATCAGAAAACGTACCCTTTTTACTTAAAAATACTTTCACAAAACTATAAAAATCAATTATTTAACATAAAAATACAAGTTATTAACATTTTCACGTTTGTTTATTTGTTTGGCTTAACATTTGTCTTATAAAAAGTATCCTGTAAAACATCTACCATGATTATCAAATTAGACACATCTCTTTTCAGACTTTCCAGAGCGAAAGATGAAAGTTTAAAAAAAGAAGTCAGACCGCTTACTAAAACGGAGTGGATAAATGCAGACCGTATTGTAATGGCTGTTTTATTTTTGATTGCTATTGTGGGCTCAATTATTTTCTAAAATTCTTCGTTAATCATTTCTTTGTTTAGCATTATAGCTGCAAAAGAATTGTCATTTTTACGTTTTCCTAAAAACTATTGCCTTAATGAAGTTGCCATAGTAAAATTGCTCTTCAATTTTTTGATATCCTTTAACTAAAAAATGAGGCTCCATATTAATTAAGGCAGTGGCTTCGACAATTTTTATTAGCTTAAAAAAACTGTACATCAGTTTAAGCAAAGCCGATTTCCACCAGCGTCCATTTCCATCACCTACGGTAAAATCGACCAGGAACCAGAGTCCTTCTACTTTTAGTAAGGAATTTAACTTTTCAAAAACAAGTGTTGCCCTGCTTTCGATAAAATTATCAAACAGAAAAGGAGTTAATATGACATCAAATTTGTCGGCCGACTGAAAGTCTTCTATACCAGTGTGTATAAAATCAACCTGATTGCCTTTAATATTTTTTTTCTTCGAAAGTGCAATCATCTTTTCAGATATTTCGACATAAACAATATGCAAGCCTTCAGTATAAATCTTAGTTATTTCTTCTAAAATCCAACCTGTACCGCCTCCAACAATTAAAATTAAATTGTCTTTTTTAAGGTGTTTTAACTGATCAATTTGTGCATTTAACTGCGACTTAAAAAACACCAATCTGCTTAGCTGATCGTAGTGATTGGCTATTTTATCGTAGTTATTGGTCATTACTGGTTAATTGTTTAAATTATTTCAATCGGGTTAACCGTTTAAAATTTTAATTTTTACTGCACAAACTGCATACCTATAATGCCACAAATGGCTTTGAATAATATCAGCCCATCAATAACCATTAAATAGTATAAAATATTCTTCCGTTTATGCATAGAATAGGCTATGTAAATGGTTAGGATGAAGGGTAAAACATTAAAAAATACCTGGAGCAGGCCAAATCCCTTAAAATAAGCAAAAATAAAAAGGGAAATAAGACCAATGATGAGCAGTGGAATCAGCACATAGAAAATCGTTCGGCGCAAACCATACCTAACTACAAAAGTTCTTAAATGCTTATTTGCATCACTGGGGTAATCTTTTATATCAAAAATAATAGCATTAACCGTGCAAAACATCCAGTTTTTAATAAAAAGCCAGGTCCATAAAAGCGGGTCGTGATAGCCAATCCCTGTTTCTATCTTCAACATAATCAGGGGTAAAACATTGGCGCAACAGGCCCATACAAAACCAATAACAAAAGCTTTAAGCCAACCCGTGTTCCGTAAATTAAATTTAAGAAATGAGCGTGGAAGTAAGCCATAATACAAAGCCCCGGCTATAATAATAACTATAATGGCTGTCCAGTAACTCAAAGGAAGTTTTAGGATATTGTAATAGTTGTGATAAAGTAAATTAACTGACAGCGCTATACAAGCTGTAAAAAGCAATACCTGACTCCAGTTAATAAAGGTTTTATGCTTGTAATACCACTGGTTTCTTGGATTGGTTGAAGATGGCTTTGTAGAAACTTTATTATAGGCGTAGGTATAATATATGATGGGTGCCAGAAACAACAGCATAAAATAGTTTATCGAGTTGTAAGGCAGCCTAAGTTGATTTGTAGCTTCGATGGTAAGGGCAACAGCCAATATTCCTACAAAGTAGTTACCGAAGAAAATAAAGCGAACAATTTTATTACCCATCTACATTTCAAACAAATTGCAGCCGCCAATTTCGGATATAAATTTGAATAAGATAAATAATTATAGTGATTATATTAAAGTGGTGATAAAAAAGGCAAAACAGTATACATCAACCTGTTTTGCCCTTTAATAATTATGGAAGTGTGGTTAAATTAACAGTTGGGGCTGTACCTGTGGCCGTTCTGGTAAAGGTTTGATTGGCATTAACATAATTGGCAAAAAAACCGCCATTTTGCAAATAAAATTTACCTCCTGAAACACCACCGGCATAATCCATTCTTTGCTGATTGCTGCCCGTAGCATCAATGGTAAAATTAGCAGAGGTAATTTCTGTCCAGGTACCTGAGGTATTTCTTATCCATTGGTTATTGTACTCAGCTTTTCTACCCAAATGGCCATTGGTATCGATAAAGTTTTCTAAAAACGAGTATAATCCGGTTAGATAAGTATTTGTATTTGGTTTTTTCCAGGAAGCCATAAAAGTCCAGGTGCCCAGCTCAGGGGCATAAAACCAGGATGAAAAGATTGTATTACCTAAACCGTCGGGTTTAGCCTGCGTTAAAAATTTATAGGTATTACCTGTAATCCAGTTGTACACCAGGTAAGATTGCCCACCTTCTCCTTCTCCGGTAAAGTTTGTTGCCACTACATTAGTTCCTTTTCTGGTCCAGGTTGTGGTTCCTCCGGTTGGGTTCCATACAGAAAAAATCATCCATCTTTCAGTAGCTGATTTAACCTGCATACCAAAATATCCACCATTAAATCCATTTGCCATGTAATAACTTCCAATTTTATCCTGCCCAGCCGGAACGGTAACTTCGTTATAAAACCATTCGGTATTGGCGGGCGTGCTAAAACCTAAATGAACAGAAGGGCCTCTTCTTGACCAATAATAATTTGCAGGATCGTTAGCATAGTTAACATTTGAAGCAACTGAAGTACCACTGATTACCAGATCGGTAAGATCAGCAAAATATGACCCTGTTTTACTTACCCCCTGAAATTGAACCGTTACGTAACCGGGATTGGTAATATTAACTGTACCTACATTATAAGTGGTATAAGCCGAACCTGTTGCGGTTACATTAAATGGTGTTCCGTTAACGGTAATTTTTAAAACACTTGTACCACTGGGTACAGATATTTTAGCGGCAACAGTTAGTGTACCAGTGTTTCCAAGTCTGAAATAAGAACTGAAAATACTGTTTGCATTTGTCCAGTTTGCCAATTTTGTGCTGGTAACGGTTTCTGCCCCGCCCGATGCCAATGTGGTTACAAAAGCATTGCCTCCCATTGAAACTGTTAGTGATGTACCTCCCAAAGATTCAGTGCTTGCCCCAGCTTTCTCTTCTTTATTTAGAGCAACATCATTTCCACTCAATCCGGTTTCTTGCTTTTTACAGGAAGTTGTAAATAATACAAATCCTAATATAATTAGGTTTGCTATTGATTTAGTTGTTTTTTTCATTGGTTAAGTTTGTATTTATAGTTTAGTTGAGATGTATCAAAATTAAGTTGTAAAGCACTAATACTTTATCCTAATTTAACATGAGATGGTACAACACCTACAAAATTAAACCATAAAAAACAACGCAAACGTTTGTCTTAAAGAACATTACATTTTTAGTAAAAATCCTTATAATGAATTATTAATACTACAATTTTAAGGTTATTTGGACAGAAAGATTTCAGATTTTGCTTTAAGGACTTTAAAAGATAGCAGAGAAAGAAAAAACATTAAAATTATGCTGGCTAAAAGTCGTAATCAATCGTTTGTGTAAAGAAAAAGGAAGTTAAATAGTATGTTGATTTAAAAAATTTTGCAATAAAAAAAGCCTTCCGGTGAACTGAAAGGCTTTGTGTGTGGGAAATGAGGGGTTCGAACCCCCGACCCTCCCGACTGAAAATGTCGGGATGCTATGAACCTGCTGAGTTAATGAGTTTTTCTACCATCTTTCTGCTTTTCCATTTCTTAATCTGATTTTCCCGAAATATGGCTTCTGACCTAGTGCTGAAGACCTCTTTCCAAACGATTATCCAATCTCCTGTATGTCCGGTAAAACCACGATGATTTGTATTGTGTGTTTTTATGCGATTTTCAAGATCTGAACTACAACCAATATAATATCGATTCCTTAATGTTGAATACAAAATGTAGGTATAATACATACCTAAATATAAAACAAAAAAGCCTTCCAGTGAACTGAAAGGCTTAGTGTGGGAAATGAGGGGTTCGAACCCCCGACCCCCTCGGTGTAAACGAGGTGCTCTGAACCAGCTGAGCTAATTTCCCCTTTTTAGGGTATTCCAAACTTTGTATAAAAAAGCCTTTCAGTTTAAATTGAAAGGCTTTTGTGGGAAATGAGGGGTTCGAACCCCCGACCCCCTCGGTGTAAACGAGGTGCTCTGAACCAGCTGAGCTAATTTCCCTTCCTCCGTTTGGGAATGCAAATATAGCGCTATAAAATTGTTGTGCAAATATTTTTTATTATTTTTCTCAGGCCAGCAATGTTTCCAGAATTTTATGCGATTGCACTTCTCCAAACGAGGCTGTATGTAAGGTATAGAATACCAATATCTTATCTAACAGAAATCTTCGCTGAATGTTGCTGAATTTTATTTCAAATATTTTTTCCAATGGCAAATTAAAAAGTGAAATAAATCTTAAAGCATCGTCCAATTCGAGGTAATGACTATGAACCGGAGGTCTTGAAACAAACTCTCCTTCCTGTAAATCGAAATAATTTTGATCGTTTCGGTGCTTATCATTTGGAGAAAAACCTAAAAACCGGGTTAATTTTAACAAAAATGACAAGTGAAAATTGGGATTGATTTCGGTACTTTCATCAAACCAGGCTATGGAATTAAAAATATAGTCGAATAAACTTTCGTCGGCAGATTGTTGCCTGATACTTTTATACAATACTTCATTTAAGAAAATAGTAATGCTACTTTTTATTACGTCATAGGGTATTGTTTTAAAAACAGGCGTTTGTCTGATCTCAGCAATACGCTGAATATTTGTATTTGCTTTATGATATACCACCATATCCAACAAATGCAACGACTGCAGCATATTCATTTTAACTTTTGACCGGGGCTTTTTAACGCCATTAATCAGGTAAGATTGCATACCAAATTTATCGGTAAAAACCTGCACAACCACACTGGTTTCGCTGTAATTTGTGGTCTTTAAAACTATACCTCTAACTTTGTGTAACATGTCTGATCAAACAATTTTTTCAAAAGTATGTTATTTGTGCAAATTTAAATACGCAAAAAATAATCCTCGTTTGCAAATAAGGTTTAGTTTTGTCGTTATTACTGTAAATTAAAACTAAACTTCACATGTGGGTTAAGCTATCAAGATTCATCCTCCAGAACAGAATTGCAATTATCGTATTTTTTTTAGCGGGCACCGTTTTCATGGCCTGGCAAGCTAAAAATGTTAAATTATCTTACACAGGGAGTAAAATTTTACCCGTTACAGATAGCGCTTTTATAAAATATAATGCCTTTAAAAAACAATTTGGTGAAGATGGCAGCATTATGGTTGTGGGTATACAATCGCCGGATATCTTCAAAAAAGAAGTTTATAATCAATGGATTCAGCTATCCAATGAGATTCAGAAGTTAAAAGGAATCAAACAGGTTTTATCTACCGGAAGGATCTTTCAACTGGAGAAAGATACGGTTAATCAAAAATTTGCTCTAAAGTCACTACCAGGTGGCTTGGTTCAAACAGATGCCGGTATGGATTCTATCAAAAACTCTTTATACAATACTCCATTTTTCGAAGGATTGGTTTTCAACAAATCTAATGCTACGTTAATGGCCATAACCTTTGATACTAAAATTTTAAATACGGCAGAAAGAAATCCTATTTTAAAACAGATTGAAGAAAAAGCAAAGGCTTTTCAAAAATCAACTAAAATTCAGGTGCATATTTCAGGCTTACCTTATATCCGCACAGCGGTTAGTAAACTGGTAAGTAATGAATTTGTACTTTTCCTGGGGCTTTCTATATTAGTTTCGGCCATTATTCTTTTATTATTCTTTAGAAAGTTTTATGCGGTTTTCTTTCCCATACTAGTTGTTATTATGGGAGTAATATGGAGTATTGGCACTTTGGTTCTATTCGGATTTGAACTGACGATCTTAACCGGATTAATTCCACCACTTATTGTAATTATCGGGATTCCGAACAGTATTTTATTATTGAATAAATACCAAAACGAGTTAAGAAAGCATGGGGATAAACAAAAAGCCTTAAGCATTACCATTGAGCGTATTGCGGTTACCACTTTGATTGCAAATATTACCGCAGCCATTGGTTTTGGAGTATTATATTTTACAGGCAGCGAGTTATTGATGCAATTTGGCAGCGTAGCTTCCATCAACGTAATGGTAACCTGGTTAATGTGCCTGTGCCTGGTTCCAATTATATTCAGTTATTTGCCAGCTCCAAAATTAAAGCCTCAAAATCATGTAGAAGAAGGGCTTTTACACCGCATTCTGGTGGGGACAGATCAACTGGTTCAAAACAAAAGCGGCTTAATTTATATTAGCACTATTGTTATTTCAATTATAGCCTTTATTGGGGTATTGAAAATTAACGTGAACGGTTATGTTGTGGATGACTTACCTAAAAATTCAGAAATTTTAACGGACCTTAAATTCTTCGAGAAAAACTTCGAAGGTATTCTTCCTTTAGAGGTAAGTGTAGATACAAAGAAGAAAAACGGGGTTTTAAATCTGACCAATTTAAAGAGGATAGAGAAACTGGAAAAAATGATTGCAGCTTACCCTGAATTCTCAAGACCAATTTCGTTAAACATGGGTTTAAAATATGCCACTCAGGCATTTTATAATAACGATTCTACCTATTTCCGTTTGCCCGATAATATGGAGAAAAACTTCATTTTGGCCTACATTGCCAATGGCGGAAAAGGAAATGCAAGTTTATTAAACAATTTTATTGATAAAGATAAACAGAGCACCAGATTAAGTTTTCAAATGGCGGATGTAGGCTCGAAAAGACTGGATGCTATTTTACTGGAGTTAAAACCAAGAATAGATAGCATTTTGCCTCCTGCTAAATTTGATGTAGAGCTTACCGGTTCGAGCATTATTTTCTCTAAGGGTACGGATTACATGCTTAAACACCTGGTTGAAAGCATTGGGCTCGCCATTGTATTAATCTCTTTATTGCGGTTGGCACAGTTTAAGAGCCTTGGTATTATGTTTATTTCCTTACTACCTAATATTGTTCCACTCATTATTACAGCCGGAATTATGGGATATTTCGGGATTTCATTAAAACCATCGACCATTTTAATCTTTACCATAGCCTTTGGATTGGCATCCGATCAAACGATATACTTTTTAACCCGTTATCAGCAGGAACTGAACCTAACCAATTTTCCGGTTAACAAAGTAATTACAGATACCATTACGGAAACGGGCGTAAGTATGACGCACATTGCTTTAATTTTATTCTTTGGATTTGGAATATTTACGGCATCAACTTTTGGCGGAACCGTTGTTTTGGGTTTACTATTATCCATCACCTTGTTTGTAGCCTTAATTTTTAACCTGACCTTACTGCCTGCCCTGGTTTTATGGCTGGATAAAAAGAAAGTTAGAAAGGTTATTTCTGAAGAGGATTTAGCTAAAAATCCTATTGACTTCGATCATTAGAAGGAATAATTTCATCAGATTTACCAGGTAAAGCACATTAGATTTTATATAAATCAATGTGCTTTTACTTTGTGTAGCTTTTAATGTTAAAGCAACAAAACGCCCACGCTCCAGCCTAACCAACCTGTATAATTTTGATTGCTGAATGAGAAATTTTTATGTTTTTGCTGCAACAGGCCATAATTTCCAATCTTTTCGTTTTGTTTGGTGTAGTACACATTTAAAGATGGGCCGCCTTGTATGGCCAGCCATTTGTTGATCCTGATGTTTACGGGCAATTCGATTTTATTGAGCAGGTTAAATTGATCCCAGCTTCCCTGGTAAACATATTGAGCATTTACTTCAGGGTTTATAGAAAATCTTTTATACACGTTAAGTTCGGTTCCAAACCCCAAACCTCCTGTATAAAGTTTCGACGAAGCTTTATTATCATATCCAAACATTAGCATGTTATACAAACGTTTACTCCCACCCTTATACACAAAGTTTACGGGAGTAGTTTCGTTGGTACTAAAACCCAGATTATGATACCCATTCATAGCAATATTTATTAACCCAATTGCATAACCTTCATTTTTTTGTGCAATATTAATAAGCCCTACCTGAACACCTTTTAATGTTTTCGCATAATTAAGACCAGCGGCAATTTGTAATCCGTTAGCCGTTTTTTGGGTAATATTGGTTAAAGAAGCAACACTGAAACCATTTACCTCCTTATTATAATTTGCAACGCCTGCAATTTGAAGGCCTGTACTGCTGCTTTCAACAGCATTTCCAAAAACACCAACTTGAACACCTTTTTTAACTCCTTTACTGTGGTTAAATGTAGCAACCTGAAACCCGTTAGTAACGCCACCAACAGAATTAAGACCAAGCGCAGCTTGTAAACCATTCATATCTCCTTTTGCCCTGTTGTAAATACCAGCCACTTGTGCGCCCTTAAGGTTTTTACCAGTCCGGTTATAACCCAAGCCAATTTGCAGTGCATTAACATTGCCAACTACATGGTTAAAAAGACCTGCAACCTGAACACCTTTAACATTACCTCCAACAAGATTAAAAGCGCCTGCAAATTGAAAATACCTTACATTAGTTTTATCAATATTAAAAATGAGCCCTACTTCCATGCCATCAACACCGGCACTATAAGCTCCAATAGCATTAAAAGAAAAATTGTTAACCACCTGCCCGCTTAATGAGCCGTGCGAATTTATGCCCGGAACCAAGGCAAACTGTACGGGAGCTTCTGATATAAAACCACCGATATTAACGGATTGGATTTGTTGCTTTGCTGTAATTAGGGCCCTGCCCAATGCCGTCCGTTCTACATCAAATAAATCACCATCTACAAACCGCTCGGTTGCTATTCCATCTGTACGGTCGTCTGCATTTTTGCTAATATTCACTTCAGCCAAAAAGTAATTGGTTACTACCTTATAATTTTCCTTAGTTACAGTTAATGCAATAGGTTGAGTAATATTTTTCAATCGGATGGAGAAATACCCGTTCTCATCAGAGAGTTGCGACTGCAGCAGAAATTTTTCGTAAATACTGGCATTTTTTATGGGTACGCCACTGTATTTATCTACTATTTGCCCGGTAATGGAATAAGATTCGGCATTGCCCGACGATTCTTTCACCATCAAAACCAACTCGTGCGGCGCATATCGTACAATTACAAAATTGCCCGACTGATGATATTCATATCGCTGATTTAAAATCAGATCAAGCGCATCGCCAATGGTTAAATTATTTTCGCGGATATTAACCACACTATCCAAAGGCATAATATTGCTGTTGTAAGAAAACCTGAAATCTCCTTTTTGCTCAATCATAGCCAATACTTTTTTAAGTGGCTGATTTTCGATTTGCAAAGAAATTTTTCTGTTTAAAGTAGTTTGAGCATTTAAGGTAAAGGAAACACCCGTTAGAACCAATAAAACAAAACCAAGTTTGATAAAAAAATGCATGGGATAATGAAGTTATTTTAATTCTATGATTCCATTTCGGGTAACGACCTTTATTTTGAAAGTTTGGGCAATTACATTTAAAATTTGATTCAGCGATTCATTTTTAAATGTGGTACTAATTGGTAAGGTTTTAATTTCAGGGTTACTGATTACAATATTTGCGTTAAACTTTTCATTTAATACGGGCACCAATTCTTGCAGTGGTGTATTGTCGCAAACCAGTTCATTGGTATAATAATAATTGTACAATTTGTCCTTGCTAAAAGCTTTATTCAGGTGTTGCTGATTGGATTGCAATTTCACCCTTTCTCCTGCCACTAAACGAACGCTATCCCGGGCATTATTTACTTTTACAATGCCGGTTTCTACAATTACAATGGTTTCGCCGTTAATGCTTTTAACATTAAAAGATGTACCCACAACGGTTACTGTAACATCATTTACTTTTATAATGAAGGGTTTAGATTTATCGGGTTCAACTTTAAAAAAGGCTTCGCCTTTAAGGTTAACATCTCTAATCTTTTTAAAGAAACCACCTTTATACGAAAGCGTTGATTCTTTATTTAAAATGGCAACTGAACCATCGGGAAGGGATTTGGTCAGCACCTGATTTGTTGAATGAACATTAACGTTGCTTGCAATGGTATTTAAATACATAAACCAGCCAATACCGCAAACCACAGTTATAATGGCTGCAATACGGAGTATTTTCAGATATGAATTACCTTTATTTTGTTTAATCAAACGTGCATTTAATCGTTCCAGTGCTTCATACTCATCAATATGCTGATCAGGCTGAAGTTTACTTTTCTCCAGAATCGTTTTTAAATCTTCAAGGTATTTTAAATTTAAAGGGTGTTCATTTACCCACTTATCTACCGCTGTGCGCTCCGTTTCCGAAGCTTCATCAAGCAGGTATTTGGCGAGTAAATCATCATTTATATAGGTATACTTTTCATCCATACGCTTTACATCAAATAAATGAATAAGAAAATTAGAAAATCGACCATTTTTAAGCGGAGTATTTTCAGGGCCTTACCCATTTGGTTTTCTACTGTTTTTATTGAAATGTTTAAAGCATCAGCAATTTGCTGATATTTAAGTTGCTCAAAACGACTTAACTGAAACACTTCGCGACATTTTTCGGGTAAATCATTGATGGCGGCATGTATATTTCGTTCCAGTTCTGCGGCCATCAAGTCTTTATTCAAATTTCCCATGTCATTTTTCGCTGAATCTGCATAATGCAGATCAAATTTTGAGCGTATTTTTTTATGCTTCAAATAATTCAGGCTTTCGTTGTGTACTGCCCGATAAAGAAATGATTTTAAATATCCATCGGTTTTAAGTTGCGCTCTTTTGGTCCATATCCGAACAAAAACATTTTGCACAATCTCTTCTGCATCATCACGCTCTTTAATTATGGTATAGGCATAAGCATGCAAACTTTTAAAATGTTTAATAAAAACATCATCAAAGGCCAGCTTGTTTCCTTCTTTAATTAGTGCTATGAGGTTGGTATCGTTACTTTCCAAGTGTATTAAAAGATTGTTAATATTATTTTCGCATCATTTATTGCTCAATCAACCTCTGCTAAACATTCAAAATTGCTTTCAATTTACGTCTTATAATGATTTCTTTTAAAAATCCGGGGATAATTTTATCCAGCAACACCAAAAACCGGTTGGCTAAACCCGGAATAATCTCTTTTTGTCCTTTCAGTACGCCGCTTATCGCAGCCTTTGCCACTACTTCAGGTTCCAAAATAGTTGCTTTTGCCATGCCTTTTAAACTGTGGTTAAGTACCAGCAATTCAGGCTTGGTATTAATGCCCCCCGGACTTAACAGGCTAATGTTTACTTTTGTACCACTCAGTTCAAGCTGTAAGCATTTGGTAAAATAACCAATAAACGATTTTGTTGCCCCATAAACCTGTTTCTTGGGTACAATAAAATGACCGCCCAAACTACCCACATTTAAAATATAATTCTGCTCATTTTTATTAATGTGGTTTAAAAACAATCTGGTTAATAATACAGTGCTGGTAATGTTTAAGTCGATCTGTGTTTTATAAAACGCGATATTCTTTTCTTCAAACCATGACCAGTTACCCAAACCGGCATTATTAATAAGCAGGTTTACTTTTACCTTATGCTCTTCTAGCATTTTAAAAATATCGTACGCAGAATTGGCTTCCGTTAAATCTTTTTCAATGCAAAAAACTTTATTGTTAAAGTTTAACCGAAGGTAATTGGCCAGGTGATTTAACCCGCTGTTTGGCAATGAAACCAATACTAAATCCATGCCTCTGCCGGCCAGTTCTAAAGCAAAAGATTTCCCTAAACCTTCACTTGCTCCAGTAACCAAAGCTGTTAATTTTTCCATAAAGCGTTCTTTTGTAAATGTTCGATGGTTTTACTAATACCAATTGTAAATGGCGTTATTCTGTAATTTAATTCGGCAATTGCTTTATTGCTGTTGTATTGCTGGTTGCAATTTAACCGGTCGGCAAACTCCGGAAGAAAATAAGGCGTTAAGCTAAAAAAACGAGTTTTAAATGCTTCAAACTGACTATATGCTTTAATTACCCTTACCGGAATTTTAAACAAATTCCGGTTCTTCCCCGTAATCCTCCTTAAAGTTTCAAAAAAGCTGTTAAAACAAATATCTTCTCCACCCAAAATATACCTTTCTCCGTTTCTGCCATTGCCCATAGCCGAAACATGGCCGTTTACTACATCATCTACAAAAACATAATTTGCAATTGCATTTCCGTCGCCGGGAATAAAATGCCAGGTACCGTTAATGTAGCCGTTTACCATTTTACTTACGGTATTGCTGTCTGTTATCGGTCCATCGCCATAAACTCTTGATGGATTTACAATAACCACATCCAGTCCTTTTTTAACAAACTCCTTTACCTCCAGTTCTGCCAGGTATTTTGTTCTTTCATAATTAATTGCAAAACCTACCGCCCGTGGATCGTTTTCAGAAATGGGCAGATTTAATGTTGGCCCCCAAACCCCACAGGTAGAGGTATGTACAACCCGTTCTACCCCTAGTTTTAAAGCGCAGTTTAAAACATTCCGGGTACCCAGCACGTTGATATCGTAAAAATCCTGCTCATTTTTACACCACATTTTAGCCATAGCCGCAGTATGGTAAACCTGATAACAGTCTTTCATGGCACTTTCCAAACTTTCAATCTCTAAAATATCGCCTTTAACAAATTGAATATTGCGATGAGGAATAAGGTATGGATGATGAATGTTTCTGCACAATGCAATTACATCATAACCCATTTCGGCTAATGTTAAGCATAATTTACGGCCTATAAAACCAGATGCGCCGGTAACTAAAACTTTAATGTATTTATTGGTTACTGCTTCCATAATTAAACCCTCTCCATTTTAATGGTGTACAAAGAATGATTTACGGTAACGGTTCTGCAAATACCGTTTTCAAATTGATAGTCGTTATAATTTCCATCAGGCAATGTAATGCGGTATTGATGATTGCCTTTCTTTTGGACCGGGACAAAACATTGAAAATTATCAGAATAGACTTCAGTAATATTTACAGGTTCGCTGCTGTACAAAAGCATCATACTGTAAACAATGGGTTGTTTTATGATACTTATTTTTTTGCCTGCCTGCACCTGGTAAACTTCATTTTGCAAGCTGGTCTTTTTAAACTCTTTAGGATCTCCGTTTACAACGCGGTTAACTCCGGAAGAGATCAATCTGCCATTTTTAAAATGAGCAACATCTTCGGTTTCTACATCAATTTTAAATACAAAACGGGTGTTTACCTTTGACGTAATTTTTAGAAAGGTATTGGTTCCATCATCTTTTTGACTAAAATGCATTTGCCCAATAACTTCACCATTACGTTTAATGTTGTATTTACTGTTTTGTTGCTGGGCAAACAATTGCGTGGTTGCTGCCATAAAAATAAAGGCCAATGCCTGAACTTTTAAAGCTGATGCTTTTTGCAGCAAGTTTCTTTTCTGAATTCTGGGTGCAATGTATTTTTTGCATAGCCAAATAATAAGTGCGGGTATCATATTATCTCTAATTATGTTGTTTTAGAGCTAATACAATCGTAAAGGTGTTTACCCCTACGCGGTGATAATTTATTTTTAGTTTAATAATGAGGAAGACAATTATTTTCTGCTGCTGCAGGCTTTCTCTTCTTTGGGCAAAGTTACTGAGTGGCGTTGAACTGTTCCTTCCAAAAAAAATGACCTTGCCGATTGAGAGTTTAACGAAGAAAAGTTTCATGTTACTGCAATCAGAATTATAACGTTGCTATTCAAGGAAGGATGCAAGCCTTGACTTGGGTACCTTTTTGTTAAGAAAAAGGTACGAAGCCTGTCTGGCTAAGACAAAATACTGATAAATCTACGATTCTACCGCAGGCTTTTCCTCTTCGTCCTCTTTAATCTCAATCGTTGGATCGGTTAAAATTTCAGCATTTCCGTCCTCATCTTTTTTTGCAAATAAAATCGGATATAAAAACCAAAGGGCACCAACAATGAGCAATACACCAGCCAGCATTTCAAAATAAATAGCACCTTTCACCTCATTCGCATCCATAATTTTGTACGCGATAAATGAAAGCACACCTGCAATAATTACAAATACTGCTTTCTGCAATTTTAAGAGCCTGATCATGGGAGTTTCTTTTTTAGGGTAATGATATGAATTAAAACAAAGATTAACCCAATTAGTTCAAGAAAACCACAAAAATAAAAGCTGTACAAAATAAAATCACGATTTGCCGGATTAATCAACGCTACAATCGGTAAAGCCACAACCGCAATAACCATTAACGTAATTCCGATGTTAAATAATTTCATTGGCAAAAGTATTTATAGCTAAAACTACCAAAATTCAGTCAAAAACTTTAACTTTGCAACCTTATTTTTTTTGAAGGTACTTGATTGATGTATAGGGAATTTAAACAGTTGGATCTTGCCAAAATAGGGCAGGAAATATTAGATTTTTGGAAAGAAGAAAACATATTTGAAAAGAGTATTTCTTCACGCCCAAAGTCAAACCCGTTTACTTTTTACGAGGGTCCGCCGTCTGCCAATGGTATGCCGGGGATTCACCACGTAATGGCTCGTGCGATTAAGGACATTTTTTGCCGTTACAAAACCATTAAAGGCTTTCAGGTAAAACGAAAAGCCGGATGGGATACGCATGGCCTGCCTGTTGAACTCGGAACTGAAAAAGAGCTTGGCATTACCAAAGAAGATATCGGCAAAACCATTTCTATTGAAGCCTATAACGAAGCTTGTAAAAAAACCGTAATGCGTTACACTGATGTGTGGAACGACCTGACCGAGAAAATGGGTTATTGGGTAGATATGAATGACCCATACATTACCTACAAGTCTAAATACATGGAATCGGTATGGTGGCTTTTAAAACAGATTTACGATAAAGGTTTGTTGTATAAAGGTTATACCATTCAACCTTATTCTCCAAAAGCAGGAACTGGGTTGAGTTCTCATGAGGTCAATCAACCGGGCGCTTACCGTGATGTTACAGACACAACGATTGTTGCCCAATTTAAAGCCCTGCCAGCAAGTTTGCCTTCTTTTTTACAAGCATTTGGCGATATTTACCTGATGGCATGGACCACAACTCCATGGACTTTACCATCCAACACGGCTTTAACAGTAGGACCAAAAATCGACTATGTTTTGGTTAAAACTTTTAACCAATATACATTTCTCCCAACTAACGTTATTTTAGCAAAAAATCTGGTTGGGAAACAGTTTAGTAAAATATTCTTTGAAAGCACTGAAGCAGAAGATTTCATCAATTTCAAGACTGGAGATAAGAAAATACCTTATCAGATTATTGCTGAATGTAAAGGAACTGAGCTGGTTGGAATTAAATACGAACAGCTTTTAACCTATGCACTACCCTACCAAAATGCGGAGCATGCTTTCCGTGTAATTTCGGGAGACTTTGTTACCACAGAAGATGGTACCGGTATTGTACATACTGCGCCTACTTTTGGTGCAGATGATGCTAAAGTTGCCAAAGAAGCGATTCCGGAAGTACCGCCAATGCTGGTACTGGACGAAAACGATACACCTGTGCCGTTGGTAGACCTGCAGGGTAGATTTACTAAACATGTTGGCCCTTTTGCAGGAAAATATGTAAAGAACGAATACTACAATGCTGGCGAAGCACCTGAGAAATCAGTTGATGTGGAAATCGCCATTTTATTAAAAGAAGAGAACAAGGCTTTTAAAGTAGAAAAATACGTACACAGTTACCCGCATAGCTGGAGAACTGACGAGCCTCTTTTATATTATCCTCTGGATTCCTGGTTTATTAAAGTGACCGACATCAAAGACAGAATGTTCGACCTTAATGAAACCATTAACTGGAAGCCAAAATCTACGGGTGAAGGCCGTTTTGGCAACTGGCTAAAAAGTGCCAACGACTGGAACTTATCACGATCAAGGTATTGGGGAATTCCTTTGCCAATATGGAGAACTGAGGATAAAAAAGAGGAAGTGCTGATCGGTTCGGTTGAAGAACTATATCATGCAATTGAAAAATCGATAGCGGCTGGTTTCCAGAAAGAAAACCCATTTAAGGGATTTGAGATTGGAAACATGTCTGAGGAGAATTATGATCTGATTGATTTGCATAAAAATGTAGTGGATCAGATTGTTTTGGTATCTCCATCGGGCAAACCAATGAACCGTGAAAGTGATTTGATTGATGTATGGTTTGATTCGGGTGCTATGCCTTATGCGCAATGGCACTACCCTTTTGAAAACCAAGAAAAAATTGACGGAAATGAAGATTTCCCTGCAGATTTTATTGCTGAAGGTGTTGATCAGACCCGTGGCTGGTTTTACACGCTGCATGCAATTTCTGCTCTTGTTTTTGATAAGGTGGCCTATAAAAATGTGGTATCAAACGGTCTGGTGCTGGACAAAAACGGGCAAAAAATGTCTAAACGTTTGGGTAATGCTGCTGATCCGTTCGAAACCATTAACGAGTATGGTGCTGATGCCACCCGCTGGTATATGATTTCAAATGCAAATCCCTGGGATAATTTAAAATTTGATATTGAAGGAATTGCTGAAGTACGCCGTAAATTTTTCGGAACACTTTACAATACCTACAACTTCTTTGCTTTATATGCCAATATCGACAAGTTTGAAATTGATAAAAACAATTTAAGTAAAGTTGCTGACAGAACGGAGTTAGACCGCTGGATTTTGTCGTTATTGCAAAACCTGATTAACGAAGTAGATGAGGCTTACAATACTTATGAGCCAACTAAAGCCACGAGAGCAATTCAGACCTTTGTTGATGAGCATTTAAGTAACTGGTACATCCGTTTAAGTCGCCGCCGTTTTTGGAAAGGTGAAATGACGGATGATAAACGTGCTGCTTACGAAACACTTTACACCTGCTTAGAAACCCTAACGCAATTAATGAGCCCCGTGGCACCATTTTTTGCCGATTGGTTATACAGAAATTTAACGGTAACAGATAAACAGGCAGCGCAATCTGTTCACTTAACATTATGGAATGAGGCAGATGCAAGTTTAATTGATCATGCATTGAATGAAAGAATGCTTTATGCACAGGATATTTCCTCAATGGTTTTATCATTGCGTAAAAAATCAAGCATTAATGTTCGCCAGCCTTTAGAGAAGATTTTAATTCCTTCATTAAATGGAGATTTCGAACAAAAAATATCAAAAGTTGCCGATTATATTTTGTCTGAAACAAATGTTAAGCATATTGAGTTTATAACCGATACACATGGCATTGTTAAGAAAAAATTAAAGCCTAATTTTAAATCATTAGGTAAAAAAGTTGGTAAAGATATGAGTACTGTTAAAGCAGCCTTGGAAAATGCAAATCAGGATGAGATTCACCGCCTGGAAACTGAAGGTTTCTTAACTGTTGCAGGAAGTGATGATGCAAAATATACCATCGACCTAAATAGCGATGTTGAAGTATTTGCGGAAGACATTCCGGGATGGCAGGTAACAAACCTGGGCAATCTTACTGTTGCACTTGATGTTACCATATCCGAAGCACTTAAACAGGAAGGTATTTCAAGAGAGTTGGTTAACCGTATTCAGAATTTACGTAAAGAATTGAATTTTGAAGTGACCGATAGGATTAAAGTTAAGTTACAAAATGATAACTTAGTGGCAGATGCAGTTGCTAAAAACAAAGATTACATTTGCGCCGAAATCTTAGCAGACGAATTTGAATTAACTGACGTTTTAAATGATGCAAACAAAATCGTTATCGATGATGTTGAGCTAAGCATTTCAGTACATAAAATATAAAGAAATCCATTAATTAGTAAATTAGAGATATCATAACATGGAAAACAGCAATAAAACACGCTACTCAGACAGTGAATTACAAGAATTTAAAGAATTAATTCAAGATAAATTACGCGTTGCCAAAGAAGAACTTAACTCGTTAACAACTTCTTTAAGCAACCCTAATGCAAATGGTACCGAAGATACTTCTGGTGCTTATAAAACATTGGAAGACGGTTCGGCAACGATGGAAAAAGAACAAATCAATCAATTGGCTGCCCGTCAGAAAAAATTTATTGATAATCTTGAGGCTGCTTTGGTTCGTATTGAAAACAAAACTTATGGTATTTGTCGCGAAACCGGTAAATTAATCCAAAAAGAACGTTTACGTGCTGTTCCACATGCAACTTTAAGTATGGAAGCTAAATTAAAGCAGGGTTAATGAAAGGCTATACAAAACCTTTAATTCTAATCTTTTTGGTTTTACTGGCCGATCAGGCTGCTAAAACCTGGGTTAAAACTCATATGTATCTCGGTCAGGAATTTAATATCCTGGGCAAGTGGTTTATCATCCATTTTACCGAAAATAATGGAATGGCCTTCGGAATGGAGTTTGGCGGTGAGTTTGGTAAACTGGCACTATCCTTATTCCGCATTGCAGCTGTAGCCGGTATTGGTTATGGATTACATTATTTGATTAAGCAAAAATACCACCGCGGCTTAATTTTAAATGTTGCCTTAATTTTTGCTGGCGCTTTAGGAAATATTATTGATTCTGTTTTTTACGGAAAAATATATGGCTACGAAAGCTGGTTTCACGGTCGTGTGGTAGATATGATTTATTTCCCGATTGCACAAGGACATTTCCCAACCTGGTTTCCCGTTTGGGGGGGTGAAGAGTTTGTGTTCTTCAGGCCTGTTTTTAACCTCGCTGATGCCGCAATTTCGGTTGGCGTAATACTTATCCTGGTTTTTCAAAAAAACTACTTTAAAGAAGATGTAAAGGATGATGTAAGCATTAACAGTGAAATTGTAGAAGAGTAATTTACGGTCATTCTGAGCTTGTCGAAGAATAATAAAAATAAAAAAGTCCATTTCTTAATTGAGATGGACTTTTTTATTTAGCTGGCGGTCATCTCTGATATATTTGTTTTTGAAACATATTTGTCATCCTCAGGCACGAAGGATCTGTTTCACAACTTGCAGATGCTTCATTCTTCAGCATGACAAAGTACATTAAGAATTTGGTTATTGACTTATATTCTCAATGTCTGATGTGGTAAGCTAATAATTAGAAAATGAGAGCAATAGCTAAATCGGCAACTCTGCTCCCGCTATCCTTTCTGCCAATAAAAGAATTGGCATTCATACTATCGGGTTTAGTAACTTTGGGTACCGCAATAAACAAAAGTTGCAAACGTAAAATTCACGAGGAATGGAATACTTGTAAAGCGGTTTTGAAATTTGGAGCAACAAACACTGTTAACTAAACCGTATTGCAGCGGTATCCCCTGTTTTTTCGACCGGGAATTTAGCGAAAAGACGGGCTGCTGCAAGTAACAAGCAGTAACCTTGCTTTCCAAATGCTTAATCTTTAAACATTAAACAAATTAAATAACCTACAAAATAAGCCAGCAAATCATAAAAGCTAAATGAGGTACCCAGCACAATGCTCATGAGTTTATTGTCTTCTAATCCCAGCCACTTTACGTAATTAACAGCTTGTAAAAACTCAATCCCGAAAGAGAAAATTAATACCGCAAAGGCAAGTTTTTTATAATTTGTTTTTAAAAATATCCTGAAAAAGGCATAAATCAATACCACCACTAAAACATCGCCCCCGAAAGGCCGGATGAATGCATCGTTAAGATATTTACCGATTAGTATTTCCACTAAAAGGATAAGCAGGAAAATAAAAAGGAATTTGGTGCTAAACGTTAATTTCATATTTAAAAAAAGCCCCGATGTTTATCGGGGCTTTGATATTTTAGGTTAATTAAGACTAAATGCCTAATAATAATCTGGCCGGGTCTTCTAATAATTGTTTAACACGAACTAAGAAGCCAACCGACTCACGCCCGTCAATAATTCTGTGGTCGTAAGATAAGGCAACATACATCATCGGACGAATCACCACTTCGCCTTTTTCTGCTACCGGACGCTCAACGATGTTGTGCATACCTAAAATAGCCGATTGTGGCGCATTGATAATTGGTGTAGACATCATTGAACCAAATACACCACCGTTAGTGATTGTAAATGTTCCGCCAGTCATTTCTTCGATGGTTAATTTGCTGTCGCGTGCTTTTAAAGCCAGTTCTAATACTGATTTTTCGATTTGAGCCAGGCTCATGCTTTCCGCGTTACGGATAACAGGAACCACTAAACCTTTTGGTGCAGAAACAGCGATTGAAATATCAGCAAAGTTGTTGTAAACCAACTCTTCGCCTTCAATACGGCCATTTACCGCAGGGAAATCTTTTAAAGCTTCTGTTACCGCTTTGGTAAAGAAACTCATAAAGCCTAAACCTACGCCATATTTTTCTTTAAACTGATCTTTATATTTTCCGCGTAAGTCCATAATTGGCTTCATATTAACTTCGTTAAACGTAGTTAACATGGCGGTTTCATTTTTAACGGCTACTAAACGTTTTGCAACGGTTCTGCGTAATGGTGACATTTTTTCACGACGCTCACTACGGCTTCCTGCAGGTGCAGCAACTGCCGCCGGAGCTGCAGCGGCTTTAGGAGCCTCCGCTTTTTTACCGGCTTCTGCTTTTACAGCATCTTCTTTGGTAATACGGCCGTCAACACCAGTACCTTTTACACTGGACGCATCAACTCCTTTTTCTGCAAGGATTTTACCCGCAGCAGGCGAAGGCGTTCCTGTAGCGTAGCTATCGCCAGCACGTTCGGCAACCGGAGCAGAAGTTTTATCTTCAGCAACAGCTGCTTTTTCTTCAGCTTTAGGGGCATCCTCTTTTTTAGCTGGAGCAGCGCCACCATCTTCAATTTTACAAACTACTGCTCCGATTGGTAAAGTATCACCTTCGGCAGCTATGGTTTTTAAAGTTCCGGCTTGTTCTGCTGTTAATTCAAAAGTAGCTTTATCCGATTCTAATTCGGCAATTACTTCATCCATTTCTACGGCATCGCCATCATTTTTTATCCAGCGTGATAAAACAACTTCGGTTATCGATTCGCCAACCGGCGGAACTTTTATCTCTAAACTCATATTTTTATTTTTGTAATTTTCTTTTTTATTAATGTTGAAAGCTTTAAATGTTTGTGTGGTAAACCTTACCCGTCAAACCTGCTCACCTTCTATCTTTTAGTCGATTTGCACTAACTTTTTACCTGCTTTTTTTGCAATGTTTTTTACTTCCTGAGTTACTTCAACCTCTAAAGCTTTTGCTAAAATATAAGCCTGCTGATTGGCATGTTGTTTAGCAAAACCAGTTGCAGTACTGCTGCTTTCTTTTCTTGAAATTACATCAATACCTTTTAAGGCCGTTTTATATAAGTGGCGGAACAAATATGGCCATGCACCCATGTTTTCTGGTTCTTCCTGAACCCAGAAAATTTCTTTAGCATTTTTATATTTCTTCTGGATTGCTTCCATCTGATCAACAGGAGTTGGATATAATTGCTCTACACGCACAATAGCCACATGTTTTAATTGATCAGCCTGTTGTTTTTCCAACAACTCGTAATATATTTTACCGCTACAGAAAACAATGCGTGTAACTTCTGCAACTTTAACATTTACATCGTCAATTACTTCTTTAAATCCACCTTCGGTAAAATCAACTAGAGGACTTACACATTTAGGATGGCGTAATAAACTTTTAGGGGTAAAAACAACCAATGGTTTACGGAAATCGCGTTTAAATTGGCGGCGTAAAACATGGAAAAAGTTTGCCGGAGTAGTACAATTGGTTACCTGCATGTTATAATCTGCACAAAGCTCCATAAAACGCTCAATACGTGCTGATGAGTGTTCAGGACCCTGGCCTTCATAACCGTGAGGCAACAACATCACCAAACCGTTCTCACGCTGCCATTTTGTTTCTGCACTGGCAATATACTGATCAACAACAATTTGTGCTCCGTTAAAGAAATCACCAAATTGTGCTTCCCAAATGGTTAATGCGTTAGGGTTAGCCATTGCATAACCATACTCGAAACCTAAAACACCATATTCTGATAAGTGCGAATTGTAAATATCAAAAGGTGCCTGCTGATCTGAAATATTTGCTAATGGTACATATTCTTCTTCGCTATCTTCAAGGGTTAAAACCGCATGACGGTGAGAAAAAGTACCACGTTCAACATCCTGACCACTTAAACGAACACGTTTGCCTTCTGATAACAAAGTACCGTAAGCCAGCTGCTCGCCCATTGCCCAATCGAAAAGGTTGGTATCGTTAACCATTTTGCGACGTTCATCAAATAATTTCTCAATTTTTTTGAAGAATTTCTTATTGGATGGTAAAGTTGTAATGCGTTTACCAATTTCTAACAAAGTTGATTTTTTAACTGCCGTAACCGGAGAAGTTTCAAAATCCTGGGGGGTGGCAATACGTAAATCAGCCCATGCACCTCCAAACTTAACTTCGGCATTGGTAGATACAAATTCTTTAGCTTCATTTAAACGCTCCTGCAAAATACCACGGAATTCTTTTTCCATTTCTTTTGCCAAACCGGCCTCCAGTTTACCTTCTTTAGTTAATTGCTCGACATAAATTTCTCTTGGATTTGGATGTTTTTCAATCGTTTTGTATAATAATGGCTGAGTGAATTTAGGTTCATCGGCTTCATTGTGCCCGAAACGACGGTAACATAAAATATCAATGAAAACATCGTTTTTATATTTCTGACGATATTCCATAGCTAAATTAATCGCGTAAACCAATGCTTCAGGATCATCTCCATTTACGTGGAAAACAGGCGATAAAGTTACTTTTGCAATATCCGTACAATACGTACTGGTACGTGCATCTTTATAATTTGTAGTGAAACCAATCTGGTTATTAATCACCAGGTGAATGGTTCCACCTGTTTTATAACCTTCAAGTCCTGCCATTTGAATCACTTCATAAACAATACCCTGTCCTGCAACAGAGGCATCACCATGAATTAATATCGGTGCTAAACGGCTGTTATCACCTCCGTATTTAAAATCAATTTTTGAACGGCTCATACCTTCAACCACACCATTCACAGTTTCCAGGTGAGATGGGTTTGGACATAAGCTTAAGTGAACACTTTTGCCGGCTACCGTAGTTACATCAGTTGAATAACCCAAATGATATTTTACGTCGCCACCAAAAGGGGTATCTGCATTATAGCTTTTACCTTCAAATTCGGCAAAAATATCTTTATAAGTTTTTTGCATGATATTGGCCAGCACATTTAAACGACCGCGGTGCGCCATACCAATAACAAATTCTTCGATTCCCAAATCAGCACCTTTTTCAATAACTGAATCTAATGCCGGAATTAAAGCTTCTGCTCCTTCTAAAGAGAAACGTTTCTGACCTAAGAATTTGGTTCCCAGAAAGTTTTCGAAACTCACCGCTTCGTTTAATTTTTTAAGAATGCGTTTTTTCTCTTCGATAGAAAAGTTAGGGGTGTTGCGCACACTTTCCATTTTTTGCTGAATCCAGTTCAACACTTCCGGTGTACGTAAAAACTTAAACTCTGCACCGATAGAGTGGGCATAGGTTTGTTTTAAAACGGCAACAATATCTTTCAGCTTTGCTGCTCCAATGCCAATTTCTACACCTGAGTTGAAAACAGTTTCTAAATCTGCATCCGACAAACCAAAATTTGCCAGATCTAAAGTCGGAAGATGTTTACGGCGCTCGCGAACCGGATTGGTATGCGTAAATAAGTGACCGCGACTGCGATAGCCATCAATCAAGTTTAACACATTAACTTCTTTCAGAAATTGTTCAGGTGTTTCTACGGTTACTGCAGGTGCTTCAGACCCACGTCCGAAATCAAAACCTTCAAAAAATTTTTGCCAGCCAAATTCAACCAATTCCGGATCTTGTTGATATGACTGATATAAAGACTCTATATAATCGGCGTTTGCGCCATTAAGATAAGATAATTTATCCATTATTAACTGTTTACTATAAGCATTACAAAATTAGAATTTTACCTTATATAAATGGTAAAAATCTCTATTTATTGCACAAAAAAATATAAAATGGAACAATTTGACTTCCAGTACAATTAAATGATTGGGCAATAGAATGAATGTACCATAGAATTATGAACAATTCGGATGCCAGAATAACCTTTTATTTAAATTGTAAAGCTTTGATGGTTAGATCAGGAAGCCCAGGTTAAGGCATAATTTCCTTTTGGATCGAGGCTTTTAATGTTCTTATCCAAATCGAAAACATTTTTTGTTTTCTGATCGTTGCCTACGCCTGCAATATTAGCCCAGTTGCCCCAGTTACTGGCAGGATTATAATCAATAAGTTTTTCTTCAAAATAAGCTGCACCTAAAACCCAGCTCACTTCTAAATTATTAATCAGATAAAGTGCGGCAGTTTGTCTGGCCACATTGGTAATGTAACCTGTTTTATTAAGCTCAGTCATCACGGCATCAACAACTGCAAATCCGGTTTGACCGTTTTTCCACTTGTTAAAGTTTTCTTCTTCATTTACAAGATCAACAATGCCCTGGCTACCAAAACCATCGGGATGAAAAAACGTATTTCCATACTTTTTAAACATAAATCGGAAATAATCTCTCCACAGCAGGCCTAATAAAATATGATTAAACATGGCTTTGGTATTTGGGGTACTTTCCATTTTTTTTATCTCCCAGTAAACTTTACGCGGAGATAAATTACCCATAGCCAGCCAGGCAGATAGTTTTGAAGCTAAAATTAAATTTTTGGTTGTTGCAGCTTGTTGCATGGCCACAATAATTTTTTGCAAATGACTTATTCCTGCATGTTCACCGCCCACAAATTCCAGTTCTGCACGGCTGTCTGCGGCGTATGGTTCCAGAGCCAGATCAGCCAAAACAGGCAATGTTCCCCAATCTATTACTTCGGCAACATTAATCCGGTCTGGAGCAGCAAAACAAGGCTTAATAATGGCATCACGTTCAATTTTCTTCTTAAACTGATTAAAGGCATCAGGAATATCTTTAATCGGAAATGGTAAGTCTTCTTTATTATATAAGGTATGGCCAATAAAATGTTTTAAATTAATGCGAAGCTTCCAAAGTCCATTTTCAACCAGCGAGGAGATATGGGTTTCTTCTTCTGCAACTTCCCGGTGGTGGTAAACTTCGGTAATTTCGTAATCCTGAACCAATTGTGGAATAATATCTTCAGGGTTGCCCTCTGCAATAAGCAGGTTACCTCCAATTTGTTTTAAAGAGTTTCTTAAGGCTTCAACGCTTTCCAGTATAAATTTGGCTCTGATGTTTCCAGTTTTTAAGGTACCGTATTTTGTTTCACCAAAAAGGCGCTTATCAAGAATATAAACTGGCAAAATTGTATCGGATTTAGCAATTGCCTCTACCAGCATTTCATTATCATGCAGACGAAGATCGTTTCTAAACCAAACTAGAATTTTTTTGGACATCTTTTAAGGAAAAAGGGTATTAAGAACGCAATTACAAATTTATCTATTTTTCTCTCGGCGAACAAAAATGAGTGATATTCTTTACAAATAGCCAACAAAAACCTACATCATTTATGGAAAATCATCATCTGATACATCCTCTTCTTAAAATGGAGATTTTCTAAACACATAATAAGGAAAATAAATGAAAAAACTACTAATTACTTTGCTATTCCCATTGAGTTTGTCTGCTCAGCAACAAATTAAATCTAAAGCCGCACTGGAAAGTGTAACGGTTTACAATAATGGCGCTCAACTTACGCATAAAGGAAAGGTTAATCTTCCTGCAGGAACATCAGAAATTGCAATTAATAATATATCGGGCAGTGTAAATGAAAACTCGGTACAGGTTGGCGTTTCTTCAGGTGTTACTATTCTTTCTGTACAGTTTAACCGTGATTTTTTAAACTCAGATGCTGAAAACCCCACGTTAAAAAAATTAAACGATAGTTTAAAAATCGTTTCAGTCGAACTGGTTAAAACAAAAAACAGCAAAACCATTGAGGAGCAGACTTTGGTTTTGTTAGACGAGAACAGAAAATCGGGTGGTACAAATACCGGAACTAATGTTGCCGAACTGATGAAACTGGCAGAGTATTACCGCAGTAAAAATGCTGAGGTTAGAAATACAATTGCAGCATTAACATTGGTTGAAGATAAACAAAATCAAAAAATACAGGCTTTTCAGCAACAAATTGCAGAACTCAGAAATAACCCGAATCAACAACTGGGCCAGTTGGTTTTACAGGTAATGTCTAAAGAAACTGCTGAGGCTAGTTACAACGTTTCTTATGTAACTCCAAATGCAAACTGGAGGGCAAGTTATGACATTAAAGCATTAAACATTTCTAATCCTTTGGCAGTAGTATATAAAGCGGCCATTACACAAAATACAGGTTTAGACTGGAAAAAAGTTAAACTGTCTTTATCTACCGGAAACCCAAATTACAACATCACCGCTCCAAATTTAAATCCGTGGTTTGTATCAACCTATCAGCAACAAATCAGAATCAGAGGAATGGCTTCTCCTATTGTAAATGAAAAAGACGAGCTGAGAGAAGTTGTGGTGACAGGTTATGGTAAAGCTGATAAAAAAGCAAACACTACTTATTCAGCTTCCACCATAAACAATTATACAACTGTAAACGAAAGCCAGCTTGGTGTAACTTTCGATATCGATATTCCTTATGATGTGAACAGTGATAACAAACCACATACCGTTGCCTTTAAAGAGTACGAAGTTCCGGCGAAATACAAATACTATGCTGCACCAAAATTAAGCGCTGATGCTTATCTGCTTGCCGATGTTACCGATTGGGAAAAATTAAACCTGCAGGCTGGAGATGCCAACATTATTTTTGAAAATACGTATACCGGAAAATCTTATATAAACCCGGAAAGTATTAGGGATACGTTGAGCCTGAGCATGGGTAAAGACAAAAAAATCATCATCAAAAAAGAAAAACTGGCCGATTTTAGCAGCACCAAATTTATTGGAAGCAATAAGAAACAAATGTTTACCTATACCATCACCATTCGCAACACGAAGAAGGAAGCAATAGATCTTTCAATTAAAGATCAATATCCTTTATCAACGGAGAGTGATATTGAAACCGAATTATTGGAAAGTAACGGTGCTGAAGTAAATAAGGAAACCGGAATGCTTTCGTGGCAACTTAAATTAGCACCAAACGAAACTAAGGTTTTAAGGTTGAGCTATACAGTTAAAGGGCCAAAGAATAAGCTAATCTCAGGGCTTTAATTGAGGTAAAGGAATTTAAAGCAGAAAGACTAAGGGCGAGATAAACCATTTAAAAAAATGTAATCAGACTAATTTACCCGTAGCGAAACCGTTTCGTATCTTTAGTGTTTTAAAAACATGGCTAAAAAGATTCTGATCACAGGCGCTACGGGTTTAGTAGGTACAGCACTAAAAAAGCACCTTTTAAATAAGGGCTATTTGGTTAATACGCTGTCACGGAAGGTAGAAAATGATCCTAATGCTTTTTTATGGGATGTTTACAAGCAACAAATCGATCCAAAGTGCATTGATGGGGTTGATGCCGTTGTTCATTTAGCTGGTGAACCTGTTGCAGATAAAAAATGGACCGCCGAACGTAAAAAACAAATTATAGACAGCCGTATAAAATCGACCGGATTGCTCTTTAAAATCATAAAAGAGCATCGGGATCATCAAATAAAATCTTTCATTTCGGCCTCTGCCGTTGGTTATTATGGCGATTGCGGAGATGAAATATTAACAGAAGAAAGTCCGAACGGGTATGGTTTTTTAGCTGAATGCTGTAAACTTTGGGAAGATGCCGTAGAGGAAGGCCGGAAATTAAGTTTAAGAGTTGTAAAGCTTCGTACCGGTATTGTAATTACAAAAGCCGGAGGTGCCCTGCCCCAGCTGGATTTACCTGTGAGGATGTTTGCAGGTGCTGCCTTAGGTACAGGCAAACAATGGACGCCCTGGCTGCATATGGATGACATGGTAGGCATGTACACAGAAGCTATTGAAAACCTAAAAATGGAGGGGAGCTACAATGCTTGTGCGCCTAACCCTGCAACCAATACAAACCTTACTAAAACCATTGCTAAAGTATTGCACAGGCCTTTTTGGCCAATAAAAGTGTCTAAAGGTATTTTAGATTTAATATTAGGCGAAAGAACCGAAGCGGTATTGATGAGCAATAATACTTCTGCCCAAAAAATATTAGATGCAGGTTTTAAATTTAAGTTTACCCATTTGAAGGATGCTTTGGAGAATATTTATAGCCAAAAACAATCTAACGAATCATCAAAGGACTAATCATAAAAACGTATCTATTTATTCAAAATATACTCTTTCAATATGTATTCTGTTGTTGGTTTTAACCTTCTATCGTTGTATACCGGGTGAAAACCATCTGATGTATAAAATTCTGGTTTTCCACCTATTTTAACATACCAAACTTTACCCAGGGAGTTTAATGTAAGTGTATCAGGCTGGGTAATTCTCTTTAAATGGGCTACTTTCTGTGTGTCTAAAGCAATTATTGGTGTATCGCCTTTCTTCTGATCACAGACAATGGGTTGATATCGATCACCTGTCCAATACATGCAATCCTGGTTTAAAAATAACGAATTATAAACCCTGCCTTTTTTATTTCCCCAGAACTGAAAGGTCCCTGTCCCTACAACCAGCACCATTATACAAATCATTATGATTTTTAGTGTAGATATTGGCGGCTTACTATCTGATTCATCAATTGGAATTTTGGGGGTACCTTCCGGACTATCCTGTCCACCATTACCACTTTGAAAAGTCATAAACCCACCTGAGCCATTACTTTCTCCACTATCCTTCTTTCCCGCATCTTCTTCTAACTTTTCCACTTTCTCAATTTCCTGTTTATGTTCAGGGTGATTTTCAGTTAAATACGTCGGCGTAATCAAAGGTGAATTAGATAGTACATCTTCAATTGGCCTGGCGTGATCTTGACTTTCCGGGTCTTTTATTAAATTTATTTCACCTTGGCCACTCCTCCAGATACCATAACTTTTAAAGCCAACCAACCAGGCTAAAAGTTTCACAGCTTCCTCATCTCTAATATTTTGGTCAGATGTTAAGAAACCAACTAAAGGTCTGAATTTGTTCAGGTCAAATCGTTCAATACTTCTTATATAATCATTAAACTTATTTGTTGGATCAAAAAATGATCTAATCATTATATCATCTTCTTTTGAATGTCTTTCCGAAAAGATTTTGAGGCATTCTCTTTTCAATTTTGACCGGTTCGGATTCTCCATATTCGTGGAAAGTAAGCCTGCTTCTTTCTGTGCTAAATAGAAATCTAATACTGCCTTTTTATAATCTTCAAACATTTTCTAAAAATTAAAGCGTAAAAATAAAGCGGAATATCCGGAATTTTTACGGTTTTCCGGAATACTAATGGAAACAAAAGAAACTTCGGAATACCCTGATAGCTAATCATTTGACGCCCCCTACATTTGTATTGTTGATTAGCTCAAACAAAAAAACAAATAAAAAGCCGATTAACAAAAAGAGTAGAAATCGCGGTGGTTTATAACCGGTTTGGGAAGCAGTAATAAGCTCCCGCGACAGACACTCACACTTCCCAAAAATTTTCAGAAGGCCTTCTGATTTACAATCGTAGCAGCCCCCGCGAATGGTCGCGGGGAACTACAAAGTATTTCATTTCTAAAATTTTTGAATCATGTTTTTACCATTATTTATTGCCATCCTATTAGGATTGGCTACTCCATCCAATACAAATCATTCTGGAAATTGCAACGGAACTACGACTACAGTTACCACTGCTGATTCTACCGAAGGCGATCCAAGCGATCCTGGTGATACCGATCCAGGTGAAGATACTGGCGGAGAAACTGGGCATACACCTATTAAAAATTAATTTATTATTAAAAGAGGAAAGATCTACTTTCCTCTTTTTTGATTACATAATTAACTAATTTAGTTGTGTGAAACAACTATTAACTCTCTTATTATTTTTCCCTTTCTTTTTTTCTTGTACTAAAAAAGAAAAAAAAATAACCAAAAGTCTAGTAAGATTAGATTACGAAAAAGCAAACGTCCTTCTTACTGAAAATCATTATGATAGTGCTTTTTATTATTACAACAAAGTAATTTCCTCTAATACTGATAGTCTACTGACTGGAAAATCCTTATTTAATATGGCGATCATTCAATCGGATCAGGGAGATTATTTTGGAAGTTACGAAACCGCAATTAAATCAATTGCTTATTTTGAACACACAGATAATTCTTATCTGGCAACAACATATAATACAATAGCCATAAATAAAACAAATTTAAAAGAATATAATGAGGCAATAAAGTGGTATCAAAAAGCAATTTCAGCTAAATCCGATTACAAAAATAGATTAATGTGGATGAACAACTTAGCTGTTGCCTACTATAAAACCCAAAATTACTTAGACGCTAAAGCTATTTACATAGATTTACTCCAAAATGATAGCGTAAAAAATGACAACATTCTTTTAACAAAAGTAATAGATAATTTTTCAAATGCGAAGTGGCTTCAAAATTCTAAATATAATGCGGCGCCTGAATTTTTAAAGGCTTTGCACATTCGGAAGAAAGAAAATGATCTATGGGGGCAAAACGCAAATTATGCTCACCTTGCAGATTATTACATGATAAAGCATCCTGATTCTGCTTTATTTTATGCTCAAAAAATGTATCACATTGCGCAAACGCTGGTTAGTCCTGATGATCAGCTGGAAGCATTACAAAAGTTAATAAAACTTAGTCCATCTAAAGAAACCAAGCATTTTTTTGAAATCTATACACATTTGGATGATAGTATTCAAACAGCCCGTAGTGCTGCCAAAAATCAATTTGCATTAATTAGATATGAGACAGAAAAGAACAAGGCTGATTTTTTGAAAGCTAAAGCGGAAAACATTGAAAAACAAAAAAACATCCTGATCCAAAACATCGGAATTGGCATTTTAATCATAATCTTAATCTCTGGTTATTTCTGGTATAGAAGACGACAAAAAATACTAAGGCAGGAGAAAGAAATTGAAGTTAAAAACACAGAAATAAAGTATGTAAAAAAGGTTCACGATCATGTAGCCAACCGGATTTACCAGATAATGGATGAGATAGACAACAGACCGGAAATGGAAAAAGATGAAGTTGCAGAAAAGCTTGATGTAATTTATCACATTTCAAGAGATCTCTCTTATGAAAGTATCGACACAAAATATAAACAGGGTTTTGCGAAAGCGCTTTCAAATATGTTTTCTTCTTATCAATCGGCAAAGGTTAACCTGGTTGTAAACGGAAATGAGGAGAAACTATGGAATAATGTAAAAGAAAGCGTTAAACCTGAACTTTTTGCCATTCTGCAAGAACTTATGACCAATATGAGTAAACATAGTGGGGCAGACCACGTACAACTGGATTTTCAACATGATAAGGAGCGCATAACGATTTTGTATTCGGATAATGGAAAAGGTATAGTGGATTTTTCGCCCGGAAACGGACTAAAAAATACGGAAACCCGTATTAAAAGTATTTCGGGTGTAATTACTTTTGACACTAAGCCCGAACAGGGACTTAATGTTAAACTCTCTTTTCCTTTATAAAAACATCATTATGTTCAAAAATGTATTAATCGTTGAAGACCATGAAATGGCAAATCTCTCCCTTCGCAGTGTTCTTAGCAATCTGGGTATTACAATAGCTGATACAGATTATGTATTTCAATGCGACAGTGCATTAACCCGGGTACAAAAGGCGCTTCGTGATGGCAAACCTTACGAGTTAATGATTACTGATCTTTCTTTTGACGATGATTATACTCAGCAAAAAATCTCTGATGGCAAAGAATTGATTAAAGCAGTAAAAAACGTGCAGCCGGATATAAAGGTATTGGTGTTTTCGAGTGAAAACCGGGCATTAATTGCCAATGCTCTTTTTAAAGAGCTGAACATTGATGCTTATGTTCCAAAAGCACGTCATGATGCGAAAGACCTTAAATCGGCTATAGAAACGATTTATAAAAACAAAAAATACGTTTCGTCTAATCTCAGACAAAAGGAAGAAAATATTCATCATTTTACAGAGTACGACAAGATGATTGTATCCTTACTGTCCAGCGGTAAAAGTCAGAAAGAAATGCCTGATCTTTTAAGAGAAAATAAGATGGAACCTTCAAGCCTGAGTGCTATTGAAAAACGTATTAATTTGATTAAAACAACATTAAACATTTCAAACAATCCTCAACTTATTGCGTATTGCATAGCCAATAAGATTATTTAGAATTAACGATTTCTGACCGGTTTTTATGTTCGGTCCAGACTCAATAACTAAATCTCCCTATTTTTTTAAGATTGCTCCTTTATGGCTTCCCATAAGGAATGTCTTTTACATCTGTATACTTTTGATATCAAATCAATTAAAAAAAATTAATATGAAAAAGTATTATGTAAATGAGAACGCCCAAAGTAATGGCGATCATGAGGTTCACCATGAAGATTGTAGATATTTACCTGCTGCCAGTAACAGAAAATATTTGGGAGAATACAACTCTTGTGAAGGAGCAGTAAAAGAAGCTAAAAAAACATATTCTACTGCAAACGGCTGTGAAACTTGTTCTAAGGCATGTCATACCCAGTAATTGTAGTGAATAGAACCTATGGATTAAACATAAACCTTGGCTTTTAATCCACAGGTTTTCAGAAAAATGCGGGAGATTGTTTTCTTATTAAAATGGGACAATCTCCCATTTCATTTATTATTCCGCCCATAATTAAACCTACCTCGATCATCCTTTTGATCAGAAAACAAGCACATTAAAATCTTTTTAAAAATAGTTACCGTGTTACGGTTTCCCGTAAAAAAAGGGGGCTTTATCTATATAGTTTTGAGGAACTAAACAATTAAAAACTATATGGGAAAATTCATAATCTCTCAAAGAAAAAATGAAGAATATCAGTTTAATCTGAAAGCTTCTAACGGACAAGTCATTTTAACGAGTGAGGGCTATACCGCTAAAGCGTCTTGTAAAAATGGAATTGAATCTGTAAAAACCAATGCGCCATTAGATTCGAGATACGACCGGAAGATTGCTAAAAACGGTCTATACTATTTTAATCTAAAGGCTGGAAATGGCGAAATTATTGGCACCAGTCAAATGTACACTTCAATTGGTGGCAGAGAAACCGGAATTGAATCGGTAAAGGCAAATGCACCCGGTGCAGAAATTATAGACGAAACCATTTAATTCAAAAACCATGGAACTCAAATTAAAGCTAGAGCAGCTCCAACAGCGTGTGTGTGGATTAAAAGATCAGATCAGTACAGAAGAGGCTACTAAAAATGCGTTTGTGTTGCCTTTTATACAAATGTTAGGTTACGATATTTTTAATCCGACAGAAGTAGTTCCGGAACACATTTGTGACATCGGCACTAAAAAAGGCGAAAAAGTAGATTACGTGATCAGAAAAAATGATGAGCCTATCCTCATTTTCGAATGCAAACACTGGAAGGAAAATGCAGATGCACATAACTCTCAGCTTCACCGGTATTACCATGTTTCGAAAGCAAGATTTGGGGTGTTGACTAACGGAACCATCTATAATTTTTATACGGATCTGGAAAAACCAAATATTATGGATGAGAAGCCTTTTTTAACTATTGACATTGAAGATTTAAAAGATAGTTCGATAAAGATTCTGGAAAACTTTACTAAAAACGAATACAATCTAGAAAGTATTCTTGATTCGGCTGAGGCATTTAAATATATCAAAGCCATAAAAAAAGAGTTTGAAAAAGAAATAGAAACTCCATCTGATGAAATTGTGAGGTTATTAGTGAATCGATTCTTCGACAAGCCATTAACGGCCAATCGAATGATTGCCTTTAAGGAATATACAAAAAAGGCATTAACGATTTCTATTAATGAATCTATCAGTTACCGGTTAAAATCTGCATTAAACATTAATGAAAAACTGGAAGCCCGGGACGACAACAAAGTAAATCCTGTGGATGAAAATAATGAGGTATCTAAAGTTATCACAACGGAAGAAGAAGCCGAAGCTTTTCAAATTGTAAAAGCGATTTTGAGGGAAAAAATCACTTCCGAAAGAATTGCTTCCCGTGATACTCAATCTTATTTTGGAATCTTACTGGATAATAATAACAGAAAGCCCATTTGCAGATTTCATTTTAACACGGTTAACAAATATTTAGAAATATTTCATAACGGCAAAGATGCAGGAGAAAAAGTACTGCTAAACAATCTGGACGAAATATATAATTATCGGGCTCAGCTACATAAAACCTTAGAAAATTATTAACTAAAAATGAAATCCCTATTCATCCTCTGCTCTGCTTCCTGTTTCATCGCCACATTAAAGTTACCTATCGAATATTACACTTTTCTAAGAATAGTGATTTCGTTAGGCTCAATTTTAATGATCTACGATCTTTTAAACCACAAAAATTATTCGTGGATAATCGTGTTTGTGGCTGTATTTATTTTTTTCAATCCTGTATTTCCAATCTATCTGCATCGAAAAAGCATCTGGCTTCCATTTGATATAGCTACCGGAATACTGTTTTTGCTCCTTGCATTTTTGAGAAAAAAAGACAAAGTAAAGGAAGAAAAAAATCAGGAACCTTTATCGCCTCCTAAACTCTATACCAGAGATCACATTATTGTACCCAAACCCTTAAAACAAAAAGAAAACTAATTATATGGAAATTTTTCAGATACCGGAAAACCTAAAAGCGCATTTCCTAAGACTTTATCAAATGGCTATTTGCGATGATAGCTTTAGCGCTCTGGAACTTAAAATGCTTTACAGATTTGCGGAGGAAAGAGGTATTACAGCCAGAAACCTGGATGAAATTCTTCTCAATCCTATCGATTCTAAAAATACATTACCAAATCTGATAGAAGAGAAGATAGACTATCTCTATGACCTTACAGTAATGATTTGGGCCGACGAAAAAATAGATGACAATGAAAGATCCGCTCTGGAAAAGTACATCAAGCTATTCGGATTTGTAGAAGAAAATGTTGTTGCAATTGCTGATTATTTTCTGGATTCCGTGAAGCAAGGTAAAACCAAAAGTGAAATTATTAATGAACTTCAAAACTAAAGCGTTATGACCATCCAAATTAAAAATTTATTTCGCCTAAAGTCTGTTACAGAATCTCAAAATGAAAAAGATGGCGTTACAGAAAATCAAACCGGAGAAACCGAGGAAGTAAGAAAAAGGACTTATCACGAAGCTGGATTTAGAGATGGATCTAGAAACATAGGTGGCTCACAAGCACTATCCATATGTTTAAATGCCATTTATGCTAAATTTCAGAATGAGGAAAAAGAACTTGTAGATAAACAAAGGCAAATTAAAGAGCCGTATATAAACGAACAAAAAAATAAAGAAACCGAGGTAAAGGCACTTACCGTAAGTAAAGAGAATAAAGAAGAACAAATTGCCAGGACGGATGCCAACATCAGGTCAGTAAAAGATAGCGTTGAAGCTTTAAAATTCGAAATTAATGATTTGGCCAGAGATCCTGAAAAGTACCATATAAAAGCAACGAAAGGAGCTTCTACAAAGTTTTGGATTGGATTAATTATTCTCATTCCGATAAGTTTATATCTATTTACTTTTTATGTCTCTACATCTTATTCTGCTTTTTTCAAAACTTTTGATCCCAATAGTAATTTAATGATGAATGTTTTAGACCCAAAAGCTTTTGAAAAGGCCTGGAATGATGGAACGCTTGAGGGTGCATTTGTTTCCTTAATTCCATTTGTATTTTTAGGTTTGGGGTTCTTAATCCACATGTTCAGTGAAAATAAAAGTTTTGCAAATTACCTCAAAATAGGTGTTTTAGTTATGGTTACATTTGTATTTGATGCCATTCTGGCTTATCAGATTGAGGAAAAGATCTACGATTTGAATAAAACTTTCGATTCGCCTCCTTTTAATTTACCTATTGCTTTTACCAGGATTCAATTTTGGGGAATTATCTTCGCAGGATTTATTGTATATGTTATCTGGGGATTGGTTTTTGATTTTATCATGAAAGAGCATAAAGAAAAAGATAAGATAAAACATGAACAACAAAAACGACAAAAAGATATTCTCATTCATCAGGAAAGGGTTTCAGACCTTGATAAACAGAAGGAACTATTTATTAAAGAGCTCAATGCCATTAAAGAACTTATTGCTAAAGCTCAGGGAAGGATTGGAGAGTTGCAAAGAATAATTGATGCAGTTATCATCCCTACAAAAGAATACGTTCTATATGCTTCGGAATATGTGCAGGGATGGATCACATTTATTAATGAAAAGTTATTTGTTTCGAGAACAGAGAATCAGAATTTGATAAAAGAATGTATCGAAGTATACAATAATCATTGCGAGGGAGTGGGCGCAAAAGAAGATTCTCAAAATTCCATTTATTTATCTGTAGTCTAATCCAAATATTATGAAATCAAAAATTTTACTCTTAATCCTGATTCTTTCACTTTCAATAAGTTCTAAAAAAGTAAGTGCTCAGAATCTTAACATTAGTTTTCTATTGGATTTATCAGACCGAATAGATCCTAAAAAATATCCTGAATTTTACCAAAGAGATGTTCAGTATATCAAATCTGTAGAAAAGGCATTTATCGCTCACATAAAGCAGAAGAAAATAATTCAGTTGAATGATCAAATACAAGTTTACTTCAATCCCGAACCTAAAAACCCTGAAATCAATAAATTAAGTCAACAATTAAAGGCAAATTTTGACAAAACCTCCAGTAAAGGCAGTATTTTGAGTTTGGACAAAACCTTTTCGGAGATCCCCATAAAAATCTATCAATCTGCTATTAAGGATGGCCAATTTATTGGTTCGGATATTTGGAAATTTTTTAAAAATAATGTTCGGGATTATTGTATCAAAGATAATCATAGAAATATTTTAATCATCCTGACAGATGGTTATATGTATCACAAGGACAGTAAATTTTTAGAAGGAAACAAAAGCTCTTTTATAACACCAGACTTCATTCGATCAAGGAAACTTATATCTTCTGATTATAAAGCAATCATGGTAAAAAACAAACTTGGCTTTATTCCTGTAACCAACAATTTAAAAGATCTGGAGA
This sequence comes from Pedobacter punctiformis, assembly GCF_027213715.1. GTDB lineage: Bacteria > Bacteroidota > Bacteroidia > Sphingobacteriales > Sphingobacteriaceae > Pedobacter > Pedobacter punctiformis. The sequence goes on along the minus strand of NZ_JAPWGM010000005.1, from coordinate 177,615 downwards.
TTATTGTTCTGGGGATTAACGCTTCTAAGAAAAATCCTTATGAAGAGGATGTAATTAATCAATACTGGGCAGATTGGTTCAGGGCTATGAATGTAAAAAAGTTCTATATAAAATCTGCTGATTTACCAGCAAACTTAGACCCGGTTATACAGAAGATTATTCTGGAAAAATAAAATTGATTCTGTACCTTAAAAATAAATTACTTCATTAGTAAACCCCCTATTTATTCATCATTATGAAAACGCTTTTATTATTAATGTTATTCTTAAATAATTTTGTTAGCAAGGAATCAACAACAGTGTATATTTGCGACAGTGGTAACACAAAAAAATATCACTATGATTCCAAATGTCGTGGATTGAGTAATTGTGGTTACAAGATTGTACAATCTACACTAGACAAAGCAAAAAAGGACGGAAAAACATTATGTGGTTGGGAAAAGTAATTACGCTCGTTTTATTTTTAACATTTAACTCCGCATTCATTCAGCATATGGATGGGCAGGTAATTGATATAAACTTAAAAAATCAAACTTTCATTGCTAAAGTAATCCGGATTATGGATGGTGATACAATGGAAGTTTTATATCAAAATACACCCGTCAAAATACGTTTGGCCCATATTGATTGTCCTGAAAAAAGAGGCTCGCAGCCCTTTGGCAATAATGCAAAAAAGACGTTGTCAGATTTATGTTTCGGGCAACAGGTAACGGTTCATGGAGCAAAATATGACCGGAATAAGAGATTGATTGCCGTTGTTTTCAACAATAAAAATCAAAATGTAAATCAGGAAATGGTGAAAAAGGGAATGGCCTGGCATTTCAAGAAATATTCTACCGATACGGTATATGCCAAATTGGAAACCGATGCCAGAAAAAACAAAACAGGGTTATGGCATGACCATAACCCTACTCCACCCTGGGAATGGCGAAAATCAAAGCACAGTACTACAGCCTTAGAAAAGATATCAAAATAATAACACCTGAAATGAAACCTGTTTTCCATTCGGCTGTTATTACCTTTGAAAATACCTTGTTTAATAATGAAGAAAACGATTAGCATTTGCTGGTTTCGGCGTGATTTACGTTTAGAAGATAATGCCGCTTTTTACCATGCATTAAAAAGTGATTATCCGGTTCTCCCCTTGTTTATTTTTGATCAGCATATCCTGGATAAATTTTCAAAAGATGATGCCAGAGTAGCCTTTATTCATCAAACTATTGAAAAACTAAAACAGGAACTGCAAAAGCATGGTGCTGATATATTGGTTAAATATGGCAAAGTTGAAAAAATATGGCCGGCAGTTTTAAAAGAATATGAGGTAAAAGAAGTTTATACCAATCATGATTATGAACCTTATGCCCGCAAGCGTGACGATGATGTAGCTGAGTATTTAACCAGTGAAAAAATTGCCTTCAAAACATTTAAAGACCAGGTTATTTTTGAAAAGGACGAGATCTTAAAATCTGACCGGACTCCTTATACGGTATTTACTCCTTTTTACAGACAATGGCAGGCTAAATTGAATGATTTTTACACCAGGGCTTATTTGACAAAAAAGCACTTTAAAAACCTTTTCCAAACTAAACATCTGCCTTACCCAACCTTACAGGAAATGGGCTTTGAACAGGGTAATCTTCAATTTCCTAAAGTTGATTATAAAAACAAATTGGATAACTATGCTAAAGAACGCGATTACCCCGCATTGGATGGCACTACACATATTGGCCTTCATTTAAGATTCGGGACTTTAAGCATTCGTAAAGCGGTTGCAGATGCTATTGCGGCTAAATCCACTGTTTGGCTATCGGAATTGGCCTGGAGGGAATTTTACATGGCTATTCTTTGGCATTTTCCATATGCTGCTTTTGATTCTTTTAAAAAGCAATACGATAAAATAAAATGGCGCAATAATGAAACAGAATTTAAAGCCTGGTGTACCGGAAATACGGGATATCCTATTGTTGATGCAGGCATGAGACAGCTTAACCAAACCGGATGGATGCACAATAGGGTGAGAATGATTGTAGCAAGTTTTTTAACCAAACACTTACTTATAGACTGGCGTTGGGGCGAAACCTATTTTGCCGGAAAATTACTGGATTATGAAATGGCCAGTAACGTGGGCGGATGGCAATGGGCAGCTGGTTCGGGCAATGATGCGGCTCCGTATTTCAGGGTTTTTAATCCGGAACTGCAAACTAAAAAATTTGACCGGGAGCTGGAATACATCAAAAAGTGGGTCCCTGAATTCGGGACAAAAAAATATGCCCAACCTATAGTTGAGCATACTCTTGCAAGAGAAAGAATTTTAAAAGTTTTTAAGGAAGCGCTTAATTCGTAGCGCTTACAATTTCAATATCAAAATCTAATGTTGTATTTGCAGGGATTGTTGCTACGCCTGTAGAGGGATCAACACTACCTGAAGGACCGTAAGCCAATACAGAAGGAATGAAAAGCCTAACTTTAGCACCTGGTGCATAGTTTTTCAAAATGCCCCATCCTTTAATTACGTTGTTTAAAGTTGTAGAGAATGTACCATCAGTAGATGAATCGAAAACCGTACCGTTTAAAAATCTACCTGTATATTTTACCACTAAAGTAGTTTGATCGGTAATAACTGTTCCGGGGGTACCTGCACTGGTTACTACCGTATATATTCCGGTAGCGGCATCTTTAACCGCAGTAACTTTGTTTGCTGTTAAATAGGTTTGAATATAATAATCGTCTAACTGCCATTGCTTTCTAAAATCTAAGGTATTTACGTAAGTATCTAAAATTGCATTAGATGGTACGTTTAACGATGTATTTCCGTTTTTGCCATAAGCAAGGTGTGAAGGAATTAAGAGTCTAACCTTAGCGCCATACTTTTGACCAATAAGTGCCTTACCCCAACTGCCATTAAATGTGCCTATCATATATCCAAAATATGTTCCACTCACTCCATAAGTTGGCGAGGTATAATAAGTGGTTGCATCTGTTATAGATTTCTCCTGATAGGTAAAATAAACTGAATCTTTGTTTGCAAAAACATCACCTGTTCCTGGTGTAACAACCTGATAATAAACACCTGTAGCATCTTTTGTCATATTAAGATTATTCTTCTTAATATAAGCCTGAATAGCAGTATCATCTACGCTTTCAATAGATTCATATTCCTTTTTACAAGAGGTAAATAATACGGCAGCTGCTAAAAGCGAAAATAAAGCAATAGTATATTTTTTCATTCTATGTTATTGTACGTTTATTAATTGTATGGTAAAATCTAAAACAGAATTGGCAGGAATAGTACCTACTGCACGATTTCCATAGCCCAAATCAGGAGGTATAATCAGCCTGATTTCTCCACCTTTTTGAATTAAAGGGATTCCGATTTGCCAACCTTCAATTAAACCTGCTAATGGGAAGGTTTGTTCCTGTCCATTGCCATTGTCAAATACATTTCCATTTAATAAACGGCCTTCGTATTTGATGGTAATTTTTGTATTTGAAGGGTAGGTAAATGTTCCACTTCCGGGTTTTATAATCTGATAATACAAACCCGATTCGTGTTTAACTGCATTAATGTTGTTTGCTTTAATAAATTCTGTCATTTGCTTGTCTTCACTTTCCGTTTTCTTACAGGCTGAAAAGATTATTATGCCAATAAAAAATATTAAAGTTAATTTAATTCTAACCATCATTCGCAAAAATAGGTTTTTAATACGGATGCTACAATTTTTAACCTATTTTAACATTCATGTTTAGGGTATAGGCATTAGAATGTTTGAAATAAATTTCTGTTTTAAATGCAAAAAGGTTCAAGATCCGGACATTTCAGCATCCTTATCTTAAACCTTTAAGTTGTTAATTTTTTATTTTAGAAGATGTATTTATTGGCCTCAATTAATTGTTGGGCAACTCTTTGGCGGGCTTCTTTTACATTAAATGGTTCTACTTTAGTAAACCTGCGTAAACCAACCAGCATCATGCGTTGTTCATCACCTTCTGCAAAAGCCCAAAGTGCTTCTTTCCCTGCTTTGGCAACACCGTCTACGGCTTCAACTAAATAAATTCTTAATAAATCTAACTGACCAGTGGTTGCTTCTTCTCCCCGCATGCTTACTAATTTTTCGGTTCTGAGTAAAGCAGATTCAAGCACATAAACATAACTGGCCATATCGGCAATGTTCATCAAAATTTCCTGTTCTTTACTTAAAGTCATCATCAGTTTCTGTACCGCAGCACCGGCTACCATCAGGGTCGCTTTTTTCAGGTTAGACAATACTTTTTTCTCTGCTGCAAATAAGGTGGCATCTTCTTCGCCAAAGTCAGGAATGCTCATTAATTCTGCAGCCACAGCAGTAGCCGGCGTCATTAAATCCAACTCTCCTTTCATGGCACGTTTCAACATCATATCAACAGTTAACAAACGGTTAATTTCATTCGTTCCTTCGAAAATCCTATTGATTCTGGCATCACGATAAGCCCTGTCCATTGGTGCATCAGCGCTAAAGCCCATACCCCCATAAATTTGAACACCTTCATCAACGGCATAATCCAAAGCTTCGGAGCCCCAAACCTTTAAGATTGCGCATTCTACAGCAAACTGTTCAACAGATTTTAACCTGGCTTTACCAGACTCCATTCCGCCTGCAACTAATTGATCATAGGTATCGTCGATATTCTGTCCTGCTCTGTAATTCGCGGCATCAACTGCATATAGTTTGGAAGCAATTTCAGCAATTTTAAAACGAATTGCACCGTATTTAGAAATCGGGCGACCGAATTGAATCCGTTCATTTGAATAATTAATTGCGGTACTCAGGGTTGCTTTTGAAGCACCGATAGCTGCTGCTGATAATTTGATTCGGCCAATGTTCAGAATGTTTACGGCAATTTTAAAGCCGTTTTCTCTGTCACTTAACATATTCTCAACTGGTACAGGGCAGTCATTAAAGAAAACCTGACGGGTTGACGAGCCTTTAATACCCATTTTGTGTTCTTCAGGATTCATGGTAATACCACCGAAATCTTTCTCAACAATAAAAGCAGTTAAATTTTTATCATCGTCTATCTTTGCAAAAACAATAAAAATATCCGCAAAACCACCATTGGTGATCCACATTTTTTGCCCGGTGATGATGTAGTGTTTTCCATCTTCACTTAGCCTGGCTTTCGTTTTTCCGGAGTTTGCATCCGAACCCGAATTGGGTTCAGTTAAGCAATAGGCAGCCTTCCACTCACCAGAACCCAGTTTAGGAATATATTTGGCCTTTTGCGCTTCGTTACCATAATATAAAATTGGCAATGTACCGATTCCGGTATGCGCTGAAAGTGCAACAGCAAATGAATGCCCGGCACCCACCACATCTGCGACCAGCATTGAAGTATTGAAATTTTTTCCAAAACCTCCGTATTCTTCAGGAACAGAAACGCCTAAAATACCCAGTTCGCCTGCTTTGGTTAAAAGCGATGGCATTAATTCCGGATCTTCCTGTTTGTCTATTTTATCTAAATTCGGATAAACTTCAGCAGCTAAAAAATCGCGGCAAGTTTGCGCAATCATTTGCTGCTCTTCATCAAATTCTTCAGGGATAAACACATCCTGATACACGGTGTCCTTTACTAAAAATTCACCACCTTTAATTGTCTTTTTTTCAGTTGTTTCCATTGTTATAGTATCTAGTAGCGAGTATCAACAGAGGAGATAATCACTTAATTTTATATTTAACGAAAAGTATTTGCTTTCCAATTTTCTTTTTTGCCGTTATGGTAAGTTACAGCAACTCAAAAATACCTGCTGCGCCCTGGCCGGTACCTACGCACATGGTAACCATACCATATTTTTTGTCCTGTCTTTTTAATTCATTCATCATCTGAACAGTTAACTTTGCACCTGTACAACCAAGCGGGTGCCCCAGAGCAATTGCTCCTCCGTTAACATTAATAATATCGGGGTTTAAACCTAAGGTTCTGATAATCGCTAAAGATTGAGAAGCAAAAGCTTCATTCAGCTCAATAAGATCAATATCATCTTGTTTTAAACCTGCTTGTTTTAAAGCTTTTGGAATGGCTTCAATTGGCCCGATACCCATAATTCTTGGCGGCACACCTGCAACGCCATAACTTACCAGCCTGGCGATTGGCTCTGCATTCAGTTCTTTCATTTTCTTTTCAGAAACCACTAAAACGAATGCTGCACCGTCAGAAGTTTGCGAAGAGTTACCAGCAGTAATGCAACCATTAGCATCAAAAACAGGCTTTAGTTTTGCCAGTTTATCTAAAGTTGTATCTGCACGTGGCCCTTCATCTGTATCGACTACATAAGAACGGGTTTTCTTTTTCAGATTGGCATCCAGGTAATTTTCATTCACGGTGATTGGCAAAATTCCATCTTTCAAATGACCATTTTTAATGGCATGGACAGCTTTTTCGTGAGATTTTAAAGAAAATACATCCTGATCTTCACGGTTTACATTATATTCTTTAGCCACTGCTTCAGCGGTTAGGCCCATACCCCAATACCAATCCGGATTATTTTTGGCAACATCTGCATTGGGTACCAGTTTCCATCCACCAAAAGGCATTCCGCTCATCACTTCAACACCTCCGGCGATAATGCAATCGGCCATGCCTGCTTTAATTTTAGCAACTGCGGTTGCAATTGTATCTAAACCTGATGCGCAATAACGGTTAACGGTTACACCCGGAACTTTGTCGGTATCCAAACCCATCAGCGAAATCATACGGGCAATATTTAAACCCTGCTCTGCCTCCGGTGTAGCGTTACCTACAATTACATCATCAATTTGTTCGTTATCTAAATTCGGAACCGATGCTACTAAAGCTCTGATCACTTCGGCAGCCAAATCATCAGCTCTTGTAAAACGGAATACGCCACGGGGTGCTTTACCTACTGCTGTACGATATCCTGCTATAATATATGCCTCTTGCATTTTATTAGATTTGAGATTTGATGTTGAAGCTAGCTTCAACATCAAATCGTGTTAAACTTCTTAATTTCTTAAAGGTTTTCCTTTAGTAATAATAGATTGAATTCTTTCAAGAGATTTTCTTTCTCCGGCCAGCGATAAAAATGCTTCTCTTTCCAAATCCAATAAATATTGTTCAGTTACTTCAGTAGGAGACGATAAATCGCCACCGCACATTACATAACCTAATTTTTCAGAAATCTTTTTATCATGTTCAGAAATATAATGTCCTGCGTACATGCTGTTGGCACCTGCATAAACAATTCCCAATCCTTGTTTCCCTAAAACCTTAATGTCATTACGCTGAACAGGTTTTGTATAACCGGCATCAGCCAATTCAATTGCTTTAGCTTTTGCATCGGCTAGTAATCGGTTGCGGTTCATAGAAATGGAGAATTTATCTTTTTGCAAATAACCCAGTTCATAAGCTTCATATCCTGAGGTAGAAACTTTAGCCATACCAATGGTCAGGAAACGATCTTTCAAAGCATTTTGAACAATCTGATCATCTTTAAATTCATCAGAAGCACGTAAAGCGAACTCTTTTGTTCCACCACCACCAGGAATTACGCCTACACCAAACTCGACCAAACCCATATAAGTTTCGGCAGAAAGCTGAACGTGATCTGCGTGTAAACTAAACTCACAACCACCACCCAGGGTTAAATTATGAGGGGCCACCACCACAGGAATAGAAGAGTAACGGATGCGCATTGAAGTATTCTGGAACATTTTAATGGCCATATTCAATTCATCCCACTCCTGCTCTACTGCCATCATAAAGATCATCCCTACATTGGCTCCGGCAGAGAAATTTGCTCCATCGTTACCAATTACCAATCCACGATAATCTTTTTCAGCCATATCAATAGCTTTATTAATGCCCGAAATCACATCGCCACCAATGGTGTTCATTTTGGTATGAAATTCTACATTCAAAATGCCATCGCCTAAATCTATGATTGAAACACCAGAATTTTTCCAGAGGGTTTTGTGCTCGCGAAGGTTATCTAAAATGATAAATTCTTCAGAGCCTGGTAAAGCTTTATAAGATTTCGATGGAATATCGTAGTATTTTTTAATTCCGTTTTCTACTTTATAGAATGAAGTATTTCCGGCATCAAGCATTTCTTTAACCCAGGCAGCAGCTTTGTTTCCGTATTGCTCCATTCCTTCAATAGCTTCTTTAATGCCAACGGCATCCCAAAGCTCAAAAGGACCAAGTTCCCAGCCAAAGCCTGCACGCATGGCATCATCAATGCGATACAATTCATCAGAAATTTCAGGGATTCTATCGGAAACATATTCAAATAAACCGAATGAAGAGTGACGGAATAATTCGCCTGCTTTATCTTTTCCTTTTGCAAAAATCTTCATGCGCTCACGCAGATTTTCAACCGGCTTGGTCATTTCAAGTGTGGCCGATTTTACTTTTTGCTGAGGTTTATATTCCAGTGTTTTTAAATCAAGCGCAAGGATTTCTGTTTTTCCTTCTGCTGTTTTAGTTTTTTTGTAGAAACCTTGTTGAGTTTTATCTCCCAGCCACTTGTTCTCTTCCATTTTTTGCACATAGGCCGGAAGTTTAAACAGTTCGTGGGCTTTATCATCAGGACAGTTATCATATAGTCCTTTTGCAACCTTAATCATGGTATCTAAACCCACAACATCCGAAGTACGGAAAGTAGCAGATTTTGGTCTGCCCAAAGCAGGGCCGGTAAATTTATCAACTTCCTCAACTGTTAAATCCAGTTTATCAACCAAATGCAAAAGTGCCATAATGGAATAAACCCCTACGCGGTTGGCAATAAATGCCGGAGTATCTTTACATAAAACAGTCGTTTTACCCAAAAACTTATCTCCATAATGCATCAGAAAATCAACAATTTCTGGTCGAGTATGTGGTGTTGGAATAATTTCCAGCAGTTTTAAATAACGGGGAGGATTAAAAAAGTGTGTACCGCAGAAATGTGCTTTAAAATCATCACTTCTTCCTTCAGCCATTAAATGAATAGGAATACCAGAAGTATTTGAAGTAATTAAGGTGCCTGGTTTGCGAAATTGCTCTACTTGTTCGAAAACTTTTTTCTTGATGTCTAAATTTTCGACAACAACTTCAATTACCCAGTCAAAACCAGCAATTTTCGACATGTCATCATCGAAATTACCCGTTTTAATTTTGTTTAATGCTTTTTTAGAATAAACCGGAGAAGGATTGGTTTTTACAGCTGTTTGCAAAGCTGTGTTTACAATCCGGTTTTTTACTGCCGGATTATCCAGCGTTAATCCTTTTGCCTGCTCTTCCGGGCTTAGTTCTTTCGGGGCAATATCCAACAGCAAAACCTCTACGCCGATATTAGCGAAGTGGCATGCTATACGCGATCCCATAATACCTGAACCTAAAACAGCAACTTTATTTATGCTTCGTTTCATTATAAATTATGATTTAATCAACAGTATATGCTACAGTAATTTCATTTAACTTAATTAACAGATTAATGAATGTTTCTTTTTCCTTTTTAGAGAAATGTTCATCGAGATACTCATTAAATTTACGAACAACACCTTTGGCAAGATGTTTTTTTTCTTTTCCAAAAGCGGTTAGAAAAATTTTAACAGAACGTTTATCACCGGCAGCCGTTTCGCGGTAAATTAAATTGCTTTCTTCCATGTTATTCAACATCCTTGACAGGCTTGTTGCCTTTACGCCAAGTAGTGCTGCCAAATTTGAAACTGCTGTACCTTGCTCATCATCTATATTAATCAGCATATAACCAATGGCCTGTGTAATGCCAAAACCGGCAGCCATCTGATTATATTTATTAAACATATTTTGCCAGGCAAACTTAATGTGATAATCCAGTGTTTGTTGTTGTTTCATTTAGCTAATTTATTATGCTTGCATAACAAAGCTAACGAATGTATTTTGTTAATGCAAGAGGAATCTGCATATTTTTTGTCAAAAAAAAACGCCCCAGATTTGCATCGGAGGCGTTCAAGATCAGTTGAAAACTGACTAGTATAATGTAAATTCTACACGACGGTTTTGTTGACGACCTGCTGCAGTTTTGTTTGTTGCAATTGGTTGACCCATTCCGTAACCTGTAGCTTCGATTCTTGAAGCATTAGCACCCTGAGATACTAAATAAGCTTTTACAGATTCTGCTCTGTCTTTAGATAAACGTAAGTTTAATTCTTTTGAACCAGTGTTATCTGTGTGACCAGCTAATTTTAAGCTGAAGTTTTTCTCAATTAATAAAGCTGCAACGCGGTTTAAAGTAGCATAAGATTTAGAGCGGATAGTTGCTTTACCTAAATCGAATTCTAAGTTTTTAATTGCATCAGCAACTACTTTACGATCTGCTTCAGTTACGATTACTTTTTCAGTAATTTGTGGAGCAGGCACTTTTAATGGGCAACCAGCACCATCAACTACAGTACCAGCTGGAGTTCCAGGGCATTTATCTAATTTATCTGCAACACCATCACCATCAGCATCCGCTAATAAGTTGCTCATTTCTGAACGTAATTTTGCGTTTTCAGCTTTTTGAGCATCAAGATCTGATTTTAAACCATCAGCAGTTTGTTTTGCTTTTAAAGCCTCATCATAAGTTAAAGCTACCGGGTTGTGGAAAGCCAATTGTTTTCCAGTACCTAAAGCAAATTCTAAACCTGCATAAGCATAGTTATATTTATCATTTCCACCCCTGTTGTAACCGTCTAAGTTATCACCATCAACAAAGTTGATTGTCCAGCCTAAATCAAAGTTAATACCGTCAGAAATTTTAAATTTAGCACCAACACCTACCGGAATAATTAATTCTTTAATGGTTTTGTCGCCTGCGTATAATGAAGTACCTGAAGCCGTAGTAATCGTTGGTTTGTAACCAGCTAAACCAGCACCAGCTGAAGTATAAAGTTGTAATACATTCTCTTTTTTAAACATATCGATGTTAAACAAGTTAACAACCGCATTTAAACTTCCTGAATATTCTAATTCAGTTGAGAAAGCTTTTACAGGGCTGTTGTTAACTAAACCACTTTCATAAGCTTCTGTATTATCACCTTTTAATTTACCTCTAACTCCGTCTAAACGTAAAGAGAAATAAGGAGTGAATTGTTTTTTAATGTAAAGACCGTAACCTAAACTTGATTTGTTGTTACTGAAGTCATTTTTTCCTCCCAGTGGAGAAAGTGGCGTTAATACACCTGCGTTTACACCAATTGACCAAGTTCTTAATTTGGCTGCTGTTGCAGCCGGTTCCTGAGCTTGTGCTACTGATCCGACAAATAAACCGGCTAGTACAACCGGTAGTGATTTAAATAGTTGTGATTTCATATCTTTTTTAAATAACGTGAATAAGCGTTGCCCTCTTACAACAATCCCCATACCAAAAAGCAGACATTCATCAAACAACTTATCCACTTATCCACATTACTAATAGCCAATGGCCTTATCATCCCCCCGTGGATCTGCCCCGCCCTGATAATAGCCCCACTTGGTTTTTAAAATGGCATCAACTCTTCCTATGGCACCACGAGGCACAATTTTATAACCTTTAGCTTCCAGTGTTTTCACTGCCAAACTGTCTAAAGCACCCTTTTCAACATAAACTTCATCTGGCAGCCATTGGTGATGAAACTTTTTGGCCGCTACGGCAGCTTGCATAGGCATTTCAAAATCAATGACATTGATAATGGTTTGAAATACTGAAGTGATAATTGTAGAGCCGCCGGGCGTACCCACAACCATAAATAATTTGCCGCCTTTTTCTACAATGCTAGGCGTCATAGAACTTAACATTCTTTTATTTGGGGCAATTGCATTGGCTTCTCCGCCTACTAAACCATACATGTTCGGCGCACCAGGTTTTACTGAAAAATCGTCCATTTCGTTGTTCAGTAAAAAGCCGGCACCTTTTACAACAACAAGTGATCCGTAAGAACCATTTAATGTGGTGGTAATGGAAACTGCATTACCTTCACGGTCGACAATAGAAAAGTGTGTAGTTTCTTCGTGCTCTTTTCCCGCTATTTCGCCCGCCAAAACCGAACTGCTTGGTGTAGCTGCAGCCCAATTGAAATTGGCCATTCTATTTTTATTGTATTCTGCATTTAAAAGCTGCTTTTGTGGAACTGCATAAAAATCAGGGTCGCCCAGGTGCGTAGCACGATCTGCATAAACTCTTCTTTCGGCTTCTACAATTAACTGAACAGTCGAATCGGCATTATGCCCCCATTTTTTTAATGGGTAGGGCTCAACAGACTGCAATAATTGAATTAAAGCAATTCCACCACTTGAAGTTGGCGGCATTGTAATAATCTTATAACCACGGTATTGGCCAACAACCGGCTTACGCCATACCGCATGATAATTTTTTAAATCTTCTTTAGTGACCAGACCCTTTCCACGCTGCATCTCTGCCACAATGGAATCGGCTACGCTACCTCCATAAAATCCATCACGGCCTTTTTGCTGAATAAGTTTTAAGGTATTGGCCAATTCATTCTGCACTAAAAGATCATTCTCTTTCCAGGTGCTTTCTAAATTTACGAAAGCTGTTCCCAGTGGATTAAAATCCATGAAGTTACGGTGTAAACCATTTAATTCGCCTGCCTGACGTTTTGTTATTTTAAAACCTTTTTCAGCCAGATCAATGGCTGGCTGTATAACCTGAGCCCAGCTTAATTTGCCGTATTTTTTATGCGCTTCAACCATGCCGTCTACTGATCCTGGTACACCCGCAGCTAAATGTCCATACAAACTTTTATCTACAATTGGATTCCCTGCAGCATCCAGATACATATCTCTGTTGGCTGCAGCGGCCGCCTTTTCTCTAAAATCGAGTGCATTAGTTTCTCCTGCAGCTGAGCGGTAAACCATAAAACCACCACCACCAATATTACCTGCATTTGGATAAACAACAGCTAAGGCAAATTGTACTGCAACCGCAGCGTCAACAGCATTGCCTCCTTTTTTTAAAATATCTACACCAACTTGCGATGCTTCGGGATGGGCAGAAACAACCATTCCGTTTTTAAATTCACCACTATTATTTTTGCCTAACTGACCACTTGCACAGCCATTTATCAGGGCTGCAACCATTAAAAAAAAAGTCAAAGTGAGGTAGTTATTGTGGTGCTTTATAGTTTTCTGCATCTTTATAAATCTTATCTATTATTGAATTATTTTTTTCTGTAATAATTTTTCTTTTCAAACTTAATTTAGGGGTAAGCTCGCCTCCATCAATACTCCATTCTTTATGTAATAAAGCAAATCTTTTAACTTGCTCCCACTTGCCAAATGAAGAATTAAAACTTTCTATTACTTCGTTATACTTGGCCATAACCTGCTCATTTTTAATAATTTCCTCATTACTGGTGTAGGTAATTCCTTTTCTGCCAGCCCAGGTTTTTAGGGTTTCGAAATTTGGAACAATTAATGCAGACGGGAATTTTCTATTTTCTCCCAGAACCATAATCTGCTCTATAAAAATAGATTCTTTGTACTTATTTTCCAGCATTTGCGGTGCAACATACTTACCACCAGCGGTTTTAAACATTTCTTTTTTACGGTCTGTAATCCTCAAAAAGCGGTTATCAACCAATTCGCCAATATCACCGGTATGAAACCAGCCTTCCTGATCGATCGCTTCATCTGTTAAGTCGGGACGGTTGTAATAGCCTTTCATAATGTTGTGGCCACGGGCAAGAACTTCCCCGTCCTGAGCAATTTTCACCTCAACGCCTTCTATTACTTCCCCAACAGAACCAAACATGGTACCTCCAAAATGATTAACGGTAATTACCGGAGAAGTTTCGGTTAATCCATACCCTTCGAAAACCGGCATACCGGCAGCCCAGAAAATTCTGGCCAAACGTGGATTTAATGCAGCACCACCAGATACCACCACTACAATTTCTCCGCCCAGGGCTTCCTGCCATTTCTTAAAAACCAGCTTACGGGCAATACCCAGTTTAAAATTATACCACCAGCCGGCATCAATCGTATACTTTTCGGCAAGCGATACCGACCAAAAGAAAATCCCCTTTTTAATTCCGCTTAAGGCTTTTCCTTTCTCCATAATCTTATCGTATACTTTTTCAAGCAAACGTGGAACGGTAGAAAAGGCATTTGGCTTAACAAACTGAATATCAGCTACAATGGTTTCCATACTCTCTGCATAATATACCGAAGTGCGGTTATACAGATAGAGATAAATGATCATGCGCTCAAAAATGTGCGAAAGCGGTAAAAAGCTCAGGCCCTTATTAAGTCCTTTTGGAATAACAACGGCAGAATTTACAAAATTAGCCACCAGGTTACTATGGGTAAGCATTACACCTTTTGGCGTGCCGGTAGTACCAGATGTATAAATAAGGGTTAAAATATCTTCAGGACCAATTTTTTCCCGGTATTCATCAAGATTGGTTTCGGTATCGGCCTTTCCTTCTTCCAGTAAAACTTTCCAGCTTTCGGCTTCAGGAATTTCATCAAAACTATAAATCTTAACCGCAGGGTTAATCGCATCAACGCAGGGTTTAACCTTTTTATAAATTTCTTCGTCTGCTACAAAAATAATTGCAATCTCTGCATCCTTTAAAATAAACTGAATATCGTGCTCAGCAAGCGTTGGATATAATGGAATTTGATAAGCACCGATTTGGTTGGCTGCGAAATCGGCAATGTTCCATTCTGGCCGGTTATGCGACATAACGGCTACCCGCCCGCCTTTGCCGATTCCTTTTTTGATAAGTCCTTTACTTAGGGCATCAACGGCAGTACAAAACTCTTCTGTACTGTAATTTACCCATTTACCCTTTATTTTTCCATTAATGAACTCTTTTTTGGGATGTTCAAGGCTATATTTTAAAAGATCAAAAACCCGTTTAATTTCTGCAGCCATATTGATTTAATATTATTTGGTTAAGTTAAAAAAATCAAAACACAAAGACGTAACATCTCCATGCCTTTTAATTCAAAAAATAATCTTACAACCAAATACCGGATGACGTTTGGGTATAAAATATTTGAATAAACTTAGCAATTCCATAATTACTATGCAAGCATTGTTTTTTATGAATAAAATTTTTGACGTTAAAAATATACAAAACGACCAAAATGATTAAGAAAGAATCAGCCTTTAAATAACCGCAGATTAATTTTTATTATCTGCTAATCCGTTCAGAATTATTAATTCATTCCCTACCAATGTAAATGTTTTGGGTATTAAGGGTTAACCTTTTAAAACAATTTTCAACTATAAAACTCAGCAGTATTTATATAAAATGACAATTTAAAAACATTACGGCATAGAAGTTGCTATGATGACAATAATTTAAAAAAACAATATAAAATTTTATTTATGAAAAAATTAATTTTTACTTTTTTAGGATGTGCAGCATTATTTATGTTCAGCACAATGAATGTTAAAGCTCAGGATTACAAAAATGCTATCGGTGGACGTTTTGGTTCTGCAAATGGTGTGAGTTTTAAAACAGCCTTGAATAAAGGTGCTATGCTTGAACTTATTGGAAACTTCAGAAGCTCAAAAGGAGTAAATTACATTAACTTAACTGGTTTATACGAAGTATATAATCCAATTAAAGGTGCTCCAGGTTTAAACTGGTTCTATGGTGGTGGTGCTTCAATAGGATCTTACAAAGTTAAAGGCTATGATAGTGATATTTATGTATCACTTGATGGTGTTTTAGGTTTAGATTACAAATTTAAAGGTGCTCCAATTAACTTATCTTTAGACTGGATTCCAACATTACAGTTAACTCCGGATACTGACTTTTACAGCGGTGATATCGGTTTAGGCGTTCGTTTTACTTTCTAAGTTAAAAAACACAAATAAAAAATCCCGTAAGGTTATGCCCTACGGGATTTTTTTATTTCATGAATCGGGAAACTATTTTCCAGCCCATTTTGCAAATACTGCTTTTTGAGCCGCAGTTGCATTTTCATTTATAGTTGCTTTTAAACGTACGTTTGGATTAGCTTTTAACTTTAAAGAAAATTCTTTTTCAAGTCCATCTCTCTTAACTTTCACTTTAAGTACATCACCAATATTCTTTTTTGCTACCACAGGTAAAACATCCAAAGAAATCATTGGGCTACGCAGTTTAATGGTTGATAAAGCCTCGTCTACAGTAACCCCATCTACCGAAATAATTTCATCATTTACATTTAAACCATCAACCCAAGCTGCAGAGTTTCTGGTTGTTGAGGTTACGATTAAGCCATTGCCTAAAGTACAAGATGCACCAGTTACAGGCTTGCCTGGCGTCGCATTTTCTGTCGAAACATCAACTCCTGCATAACCAAAGTATTTAACGTATTCAGCATCATCTACACCGTTTACGTATTTAGCCCAGAAATTGGTAAAGCTAATACCAGAAACTTTTTCAACCATTGCTTTAAATTCAGCATCTGTATAACCACGTTTAAGTGTTTTGCACTGCAAATACATGGCTTTCATTACATCATCTAAACTTTTAGCGCCCCTGGTGGCGTTAATAATTTCCAGATCCATCAAAATACCAATTACTTCTCCTTTGTTATAATAAGAAATGGCGTTGTTTTTTGAATTTTCGTTCGGGCGATAACCAATAATCCAGGCATCATAACTAGAAGATGCTGCAGACTGAACCTTCGCACCTGGTGTATTTAAAACAGTCGCTATACCAGCAGCAAGGTCATTAACAAAACCATTGGCATCAATAAAGCCAGCTCTGTGCATATATTTATTTTCGTAATACGAAGTAAATCCTTCCGCAACCCAAAGGTTAGTAGTATAATTTTCATTATCGTAATCAAACGGGCCTAAAGCAACCGGGCGTAAACGTTTAACATTCCAAAGGTGGTGATATTCATGAGCCACAAGTGCTAAAAAGCCATTATATCCTTTTTCAGTATTGTAAGCATCTCTGGTTGCGCCTAAAGTAGTAGAGTTTAAATGCTCTAAACCACCGCCTCCACGTTGAAAATTATGCACAATAAACAGGTAATATTTATTTGGGTTTTCGCCATAAACTGCAGTTTCCTGATCTACAATTTTAGCCATATCCACTTTTAGTTTTTCTTTATCGTAATTGCCGCCACCATACATTGCCACTTCATGGCGTACACCTGAAGCAGTAAATTCGAATACATCCTGGTTACCAACTTCGATAGGGCTATCATATAAAATATCAAAATCAGTTGCATGGTAAGTAAATTGCTGACCTGCAACCGGTGTTAAGCCTGTAGATACTTTACTCCAGGTGTTAAAAGGAATAATTTTGACCGTGCTCGGCGATTTAATCATACCATCAAGGTGCATAAAAATTCCTGTCGGCGATAAAAAGGCATGTGATTCATCAATAAATGGTGTGCGCACGGAGATTTCAAAAGCATAAACACGATAATTAATTTTAACATCGTTTGCTTTAGCAGAAAATATCCTCCAGGTATTTTTTCTTACTTTTTCAACCCTAAGAGTTTTGCCCGATGCAGTTGCTTTAAAATCCTCTACACTTTTTTCAAATTCACGTACCAAATAAGAACCCGGTGTCCAAACAGGCATTTTAACGTCTACATAATCTTTAGCCAGGCCAGAAATATTCATCTGAACCTCAGCATAATGAGCCTGCGGTTCTTTAAAGGAAACCTCGAAACCTATTTTTACCTGCGCCTTCGCTGCCATAATACCTGTAAGTACTAAAACTAAACTTAAAACTGATTTTTTATTAAACATATTGTCGTGTGTTTTGTCACAAATTTATATTTTATGTGGACGGTTTAAAATTTAAAATTAATAATTGCCCTGTAAAATAATGAATACACGTAAAAATATTCTTAAACCTCCAGTATCTATTTAAGTCTGACCATTGCCACAATAATTTAGGATTAACGCAAAGTAACATCCTTAATACAACAATTTTATGGTGAACTAATTGAATATTTTTACGAAATTTTTAAGGAATATCTAATATTTCGAATACGCAAACACACGAAAAAACACATGAAGAAAAGGTATATTGTATACGCTGTTTTAGCATTAGGACTGGCCTGGTTGGTTTATTACCGGATAAGTGCGAATAAGAAACTGGAAGGCAAAGGAGCATCAACAGGAAAAGGGAAGGATGATAAAGGAGGCAAAGGTGGGCCTCCGATGGTTGTTGATGGAATAATTGTTAAAACAAGTACCTTTAATAACGACCTGGAAATTACAGGCGCCATTGATGCCAATGAATCTGTTGTGTTAAAAAGTGAAGTTTCGGGTCTAGTAACCGGGATTTATTTTCAGGAGGGTACAACGGTATCTAAAGGTAGTGTGTTGGTAAAAGTTAACGACAGGGATATTCAGGCGCAGTTAAATGAGGCTTTAACGAAACAAAAGTTATCTGCAACAAATGAAAACCGTGCAAAACAGTTATTGGAAAAAGGCGCAATTAGCCAGGAAGAGTACGATACTTCTTTAGCAGACTTAAAATCTTTACAGGCACAATCACAATTAATCAGAGCACAACTGGCAAAAACAACCATCCGTGCACCGTTTAGTGGCAAAATTGGTTTACGCAATATTTCTTCGGGTACTTATTTAACACCTGCTACTGTAATTGCCAATTTGGTTAGCACCAACCCGGTAAAAATTACCTTTTCAGTTCCTGAAAAATATGCAGGACAAATAAAAATGGGTTCAGAAATTTCTTTTACCACAGATGGTTCTTCTAAACATAACACCGGAAAGGTTTATGCCATAGAACCAGGGATAGATGCGGCGACCAGAACCTTACAAATAAGGGCATTGGCTCCTAATTCGGACAATTCGTTATTGCCCGGGTCTTTTGCTAAGATTAAACTGTCTCTAAAAACAATGGATGATGCAATTTTAATCCCTAATCAGGCTATTGTTCCTGTTTTAAATGGTAAAATTGTTTATGTAAGTAAAAATGGAAAGGCACAGGAAGTTAAAGTAGAAGCGGGTACCAGAACGGCCGAAAATATTGTAATTACTTCGGGCCTGAAGGCCGGAGATACTGTTTTAACCACAGGCTCAATGTCCCTTAAAAAAGATACTCCGGTAAAAGTTCATCTCCCTAAAGAATAATCATGAGTATTTCAACTACGAGTATAAAAAGACCGGTTCTGGCTATTGTAATGAACCTGATGATTGTATTATTTGGGGTAATTGGCTATAACTTTTTAGGCGTTAGGGAATATCCTTCTATTGATCCTACGGTGGTTTCAGTTAGAACATCTTATCCGGGTGCCAATTCAGACATTATCGAATCGCAGATTACCGAACCACTGGAAAAATCAATCAATGCTATCGATGGGATTCGTAACATTTCATCATCCAGTAATCAGGGTACCAGTAACATCACCATCGAATTTAACCTGGATAAAAATATTGAGGAGGCGGCAAATGATGTACGCGATAAGGTATCGCAGGCGGCACGAACTTTACCAAAAGATATTGACGGTTTACCGGTAGTAAGTAAAGCCGATGCAAATTCGGATGCAATTTTATCCATGACCATTCAGAGTGATAAAAGAAATACACTGGATTTAAGTGATTTTGCGGAAAATGTAATTGCAGACCGGATTCAAACGATTCCGGGGGTAAGTAGTGTTCAAATTCAGGGACAAAGAAAATATGCGATGAGAATTCGTATAGATCCTAATAAACTGGCTGCTTATGGCCTAACCTCACAGGATATTGTTACTGCTTTAGATAATGAAAACGTAGAACTTCCATCGGGTAAAATTACGGGGGCAACAACGGAGCTTACGGTAAAAACCCTGGGTAAATTAACGACGGCAGATGAGTTTAACAACCTGATTCTTAAAAACGACAGCACCAATGTGGTTAAACTACAAGATGTTGGTTTAGCAGAAATGGGGTCAGAAAACGAAGAAACCATTTTGCGTGAATCGGGTAAGCCAATGGTTGCCGTTGCTATTATCCCCCAGCCCGGAGCAAATTATTTAGATATCAGTAAAGAGTTTTATAAACGTTTTGATAAACTAAAGGCTGACATTCCACAGGACATTAAATTAAAAGTTGCCCTTGATAACACCTTATTTATTAAACGTTCTGTAACCGAAGTAGCAGAAACCATTGGTTTATCATTGGTTTTGGTTATTCTGATTATTTACCTGTTTTTTAGAGACTGGGCCATTGCCTTCCGTCCGTTAATTGATATTCCTGTATCCTTAATTTTTACATTTTTTGTAATGTATATTTTCGGATTTTCGATCAACGTATTGAGCTTACTGGCCATTGTACTGGCAACCGGTTTGGTGGTTGATGATGGTATTGTAGTTACCGAAAACATATTTAAAAAGGTTGAAGAAGGCATGTCGCCATTTGAAGCCGCCATAAAAGGATCAAATGAAATCTTTTTCGCTGTAATTTCTATTTCGATAACATTGGCAGCCGTTTTTCTTCCGGTAATTTTTTTACAGGGATTTGTTGGCCGCTTATTTAGAGAGTTTGGTATTGTAATCGGGGCAGCGGTTTTAATTTCCGCTTTTGTATCGCTTACCTTAACCCCGATGCTTAATGCATATTTAATGAAAAAAGGCGGACATAAACCTTCGCGGTTTTACAATTTTACCGAGCCTTACTTTGTAAAATTAAACGATGCTTATCAAGCCAACTTAAATAAGTTTTTAGATAAAAGATGGTTGTCTGTTCCTATCATATTGGTTTGTTTGGGCTTAATTTTTCTGTTTTGGAAATTATTACCAAAAGAAACAGCGCCTTATGATGACAGAAGTGCAATTAACATCAACGTAACAACTCCTGAAGGCTCTTCTTTTGCTTATACAGATAAGTTCATCATGAAACTTAACCAGATGGTGATTGATTCTGTACCTGAAAAAAATGTAAACATTACCATTACCTCTCCGGGCTTTGGCGGGGCGGGATCTACCAATTCGGGGTTTTTAAGAATGGGTTTAGTTGATCCGGAAGACCGGGAACGCAGTCAAAAAGAAATTGCCGATCAGCTTACTAAAATCACTAAAAAATACAGCGAGGGAAAAACCATTGTTAATCAGCAGCCCACCATTTCGGTTGGCCGTCGTGGTGGTTTACCAATCAGTTACATTATCCAGGCACAAAATTTTGAAAAGTTAAGAGAAAAAGTGCCTTTATTTATGGATGCGGTTGCAAAAGATCCAACTTTTACGGTATCTGATGTGAACCTTAAATTCAATAAACCGGAAATTAACCTTACAATAGATAGAGACAAAGCAAAAAACCTTGGTGTATCTATATCTGCAATCGCCCAAACGTTAAACCTCGGGCTTAGCGGTCAGCGTTTTTCTTATTTCTTCATGAATGGGAAACAGTATCAGGTTATCGGGCAGTTTGATCAGGTAGACCGTAAAGAACCGCTCGATTTAAGCTCGGTATATGTACGAAATGATAAAGGAGAATTAATTCAGCTGGATAATTTAGTTACCGCTAAAGAAGAAAGCAGTCCGCCACAATTATATAGAAATAATCGTTTAATTGCAGCTACGGTTTCTGCAGGTTTGGCTCCGGGTAAAAGTATTGGCGAAGGTATAGATGCCATGGATGCCATTGCTAAAAAAGTTTTAGATGAAAGTTTCTCTACAGATTTAAGCGGCGAGTCACGGGATTTTAAAGAAAGTTCGTCAAATACCTTTTTTGCCTTCGGTTTAGCTTTGTTATTGGTTTATTTAATTCTTTCGGCACAATTTGAAAGTTTTAAAGATCCTATCATCATCATTTTGACGGTACCAATGGCCGTTGCCGGTGCATTTTTGTCTCTTTGGTTATGCGGGCAAAGCTGGAATATTTTTAGCCAGATCGGAACCATTATGCTGATTGGTTTGGTAACCAAAAACGGTATTTTGATTGTAGAGTTTGCCAATCAACTCAAAGAAAAGGGTATTCCTATTCCCGAGGCCATTCGTGAAGCAGCTGTTTCCCGCTTACGTCCTATTTTAATGACGAGTTTGGCAATTGCGATAGGTGCCTTACCCATTGCATTGGCTTTAGGCGCAGCTGCAAAAAGCAGAATGAGTATGGGTACTGTAATTGTTGGCGGAACATTGTTTTCGTTAATTTTGACCCTGTTTGTAATCCCGGCGATTTACTCTTACTGGGCAAAACCTTACAAACCAAATAAAGAATTGAAAGATGCACATCGTTTTGAAGAGGAAGCGATGAAAACTTCAGCAGAATAAAATGAGCAAGAGATTAAACCTGATTATCATACTACTGAGCTTATGTTCCTTTTCGCTTTTGGCGCAGGAAAAACTCAGTTTGCAGGAGGCAATAACCGTTGCGCTCCGAAATAATTATGATATAAAAATAAGTAAAAACAACACTAACATTGCCAAAAACAATGCAAACATTGGCAATGCAGGTATGCTTCCAAAATTGGATGGTACCTACACCAATGGCGGAAGTATTCAAAACACCCGGCAAACACCTGCAACAGGGCCTGACCGGGTAATTACGGGCGCAAAAAGCACTAATAATAGTCTTGGAGCCGATTTAAACTGGACCATTTTTGATGGTTTTACCATGTTTGCCAATTATGACAGGCTAAAGGAGCTTCAAAAGCAAGGCGAATTAAATTCGAGATTAACCATTTTAAACACCGTTGCTGATGTTATTACCGCTTACTATGATGTAGTTAGACAGCAACAATTGGTTATTGCAGCAGATAGCGCCATGGATGTTTCAGTTTTAAGAACCACCATTGCCAAAACAAAATTGCAACTGGGCCGGGGCTCTAAACTTGATGTATTGACTGCACAGGTAGATTATAATGCAGATACATCAGCCTATTTACAGCAAAAAAATGCTTTACAGGTAGCTAAAGTACGTTTAAACCAGTTAATGGTTAGAGATATTGGTACCACTTTTTCAGTTGAAGATAAAATTGATGTGGATGCGGCCTTAGTTTACAATCAATTGGCAGAACTGGCAGAAAAACAAAATCCTAATGTTCAAAACGCCTTTATTAATCAGAGAATTGCTTCTTTAACATTAAAATCAGTTCGCGGTGCCCGATACCCTTCAGTGAGTTTAAACTCAGGATACAGCCGGTCAAACAGTACAAGTCCAACCGGTTTTAACCAAAAATTTGCTGCAAATGGTTTCACTTACGGTGTTACAGCAAGCATTAATATTTTTAATGGTTTTTTACAACGTCAGCAGGAAAGGAATGCCAAAATAGAAATTGATAATTCTACATTAAATTTAAGCAAAACCAAGTTAGATGTGAATGCGCAATTGCTAACAGCTTATCAAAACTATGCTACCTACCTGGATTTAGTAAAACTGGAGCAAAAAAATCTGGAAATTGCAAAAGAAAACCTCGATATCACACTGGCGAAGTACCGTTTAGGCAGCATTGCACCGCTGGAATTGAGAGAAGCACAAAAAAATGCAATAGATGTGCGAAATCGTTTCATTGAAATGCAATATCAGGCAAAACTTGCTGAAATTACGCTAAAAGAAATCAGTGGGAATATAAATTTATCTAATTAATTTTTATATTTATTGCATGATACTTGTTGCAGACAGCGGCTCATCAAAAACAGATTGGATGGGTTATTTTAATGGAGAAATAGTTAAGTTTAACACTCCAGGAATTAATCCCTATTTTTTAAATGAGCAAGACATCAGCAAACTGATTTTAAAGAATGAAATATTAGTTCAGTATGCTGAAGAAGTAAAAGAAATTTACTTCTTTGGGGCGGGTTGCTCTTCTCCGGATAAACACGAAGTTGTTTCCAATGGCCTGTCATTTGTTTTTCCAAATGCTTATATTTCTGCAGATCACGACCTTTTAGGTTCTGTTTACGCAACCTGTGGCGATGAAGAAGGTTTAAACTGCATATTGGGTACAGGTTCTAACATTTGCCATTTTGATGGCAACAAAATTCAGGATGGCCATCATGGTTTAGGTTATGTTTTAGGCGACGAGGGTTCGGGTACCTTTTTTGGAAAAAAGGTACTATTGAGTTATCTGTATAAAAAGATGCCTGAAGATTTGGCTTCAGAATTTAAAAAGACATTTCCTGCAGAAAAAGAACAGATTATAACAAACGTTTACCAAAAACCTTTTCCAAACATTTATCTGGCAGGCTTTAGCCGTTTCATGGCCGCCCAAAAAGATCATCCATTTATTCAGCATATATTAAAAACAGGTTTCCAGGAATTTGTTGATACAAATATTAAAGATTACCCCCGCTATAAAAGTATTCCATGTCACTTTGTAGGTTCTATTGCCTATTACTACCAGGACGAACTGAAAGCGGTATTAAAAGATAACGGAATACGTGTTGGAAAAATTCTTCAGAAACCTATCGAGGAGCTTTTCAATTTTATCTTACGTAAAGAAGGTGTTGTAAAACAAGCTATTTAACCGGGATGTGTATTTATTGTTAAAATCTTTTTAAGATTGTAAACAGAAACGACAAACTAATTGTTAATATTTACAACAGCACATAAATTGCTTAACGAAACATGAAGAAAATATTGGTAGTAGACGATGACATTGAGGTTTTAGAAACCATTCAATTGATACTGGAAATAGGTGGATTTAAAGTATCGGCATTAAGTGATGGTGAGCAAGTATTTGATCGTATAGAACGTTTTAAGCCTGATTTAATTTTACTGGATATCTCCTTAGGTCATATTGATGGCCGCGTGTTGTGTGAGCAGTTAAAATCGATTGAAAGCACTTCTTTAATCCCTATTTTATTAATTTCGGGTTTGTACGACCCTAAAGATTTTACAACCTTAAATTATGGACAGGATGATTTCTTATCCAAACCTTTCCAAATGGATGTATTATTAAAGAAAATCAGTAAGATTCTTTCTTTAGAAGAGGATAAACCAAGTTTTCATTTAAACTAATCCATATCATTTAAATTTAAAAGGTTTCCGAAATATATAACCTTATTTAACCCCCTCTTTAGCTTAAAATTCTCCTGGTTATTCTTTCTCTGGCACTGTCATTTTGACAAATAAATCCCTTTGGAACAACCCTTGATATGCAGGATGTAGATTAAACAATTTATTTACATATGAGCATACAGGAAAAAGGAAATATCTCGATACATACCGAGAACATTTTCCCGATAATTAAGAAATTTTTATACTCTGATAACGAGATTTTTCTTCGCGAGTTAGTTTCTAACGCAGTTGATGCGGTTCAGAAAATTAAAAGACTGGGTTCATTAGGTCAGTTTAAAGGCGAAGTTGGTGCACCATTAGTTCAGGTAGCGGTAAACAAAGACAAAAAAACCATTACCATTAGCGATAATGGTTTAGGTATGACTGCCGAAGAAATTAAAAAATACATCAATCAGGTTGCATTTTCTGGCGCAAGTGAGTTTGTTGAAAAGTTTAAAGATGCAAAAGATGCCAACGAAATCATTGGTAAATTTGGTTTAGGCTTCTACTCAGCCTTCATGGTGGCTGATTTAGTTGAGATTGATACTTTATCTTACCAGGATGGTGCAGAACCTGCACACTGGGTTTGCGACGGAAGTACAACGTTCGAAATTACCGATGGACAGAGGGCAACCCGTGGTACCGATATTATTTTACACATTAACAAAGATTCAGAAGAGTTTTTAGAAGAATCTAAACTTCAGGGAATTCTGGATAAATATGCCAAATTTTTACCTGTTCCAATTAAATTCGGTACTAAAACCGAATCTGTAGAAGATGGTGAGGATGAAGAAGGCAAGAAGAAATATAAAGATGTTGAAGTTGATAACATCATCAACACTACAAACCCAATCTGGACCAAGGCACCTGCAGAATTGTCAGATGAGGATTATTTAAATTTCTACCGCGAATTATATCCATTCTCAGAAGAACCATTGTTTTGGATTCACTTAAATGTTGATTATCCTTTTAACCTGACCGGCGTATTGTACTTCCCGAAATTGAAAAATGATTTCGAAATGCAACGCAATAAGATTAAACTTTATTCCCGTCAGGTATTTATTACGGATGAGGTTAAAGATATCGTTCCAGAATTTTTAATGTTGTTGCATGGTGTAATCGATTCTCCGGATATTCCATTAAACGTATCGCGTAGTTTCTTACAGGCAGATAGTAACGTTAAAAAAATCAACAACTACATTACTAAAAAAGTTGCAGATAAATTAGGCGAGTTATTTGCTAAAGATCGTAAGGCTTACGAAGATAAATGGAAAGACATTGGTCTTTTTGTAAAATACGGAATGATCAGCGAAGAAAAATTCTACGATAAAGCTAAAGATTTTGCTTTGGTTGGAAACACGAAGAATGAGCTTTTCACTTTACCGGAGTACAAAGAGAAAGTAGCGCCTTTGCAAACAGATAAAAATGGCACTGTAGTTTACCTTTACACCAACGATGCTGCCAAACAAGATGCTTTTATCCAATCGGCAAATAAAAAAGATTACGATGTATTGGTATTAGATTCTCCGATTGATAATCATTTTATAAATCAATTAGAGCAAAAACTGGAGAAAACATCAATTAAACGTGTAGATTCAAGCGTGGCAGACAAGTTAATCGAAAAAGATGAGGTTAATGAGCACGTGCTAAGTGAAGATCAGGTAAAAGAAGTTACAACAATTTTTGAAAAAGCAATTACCAAACCAGGCATGCATGTTGAAATTGTAGCCTTAAACCCTGATGAATTACCGGTAACCATTACCATGGATGAATTTATGCGCCGCATGAAAGATATGGCTGCTATGGGTGGCGGAATGGGTTTTTATGGTCAAATGCCTGATAATTATAAAGTGGCTATTAATGGCAATCATAAATTAATCAGTAAAATATTAAAAGCAGATACCGAAGAACAAAGTACGTTAGCTAAACAGGCTGTAGATTTAGCCTTGTTGGCTCAGGGCATGTTAACCGGCGCTGAATTAACAGCTTTTGTAAGCAGAAGTGTTGAATTGATTTAATGAGGTTGTTATTGCAAATCATAAAGTAATGACGATTTTTATAATGTTGTTATGATGAGCCTGTCGAATGCTTTAAAAATCCTTCGACAGGCAAATGACAAGCGACATAACATTACAAAAGAAAGCCCTCCAGATGTAAAATCAGGAGGGCTTTCTTTATATTGGGTTAGAATATATTTTGATTAACTGGCTAAAGCCGGTTGTTTATGCGCTACGTTAAAATAATCTTTATGCTCCTCAATCAATTTTGCAATTGTTGCAGCTTTGGTATCTGTAATTTTAAATTCAAATAGTGGCTCAGAGCTTTTTTTACTTCTTACCATTTTTTCAGTGTAAAAACGATACACCAAACCATTAGTCAGCAAACCGTATTTAGCTTTTGTTTTACGGAAATATTTAGACAAACGTGAATCGTGAATATCTAAATTATCGTTATGATGTTTACATTCCACCAAAATTGTTGGCTCTCCATCTTTCATAATGGTATAATCAACTTTCTTGCTTTTTTTAACGCCAAAATCTAAAACAGCATCGGTTTGAACCTCAGAAGGATCAAAGCCCAATATCTGGATGAAAGGCATAACCAATGCATTTCTGGTTAAATCTTCAGATTGAACTTGAGGAAGCATTTTTTTAATTCTTACGGCAAATTGCCCAATTTCATCTTTAAGTTCCATTTTAATAGCTGTTAAATTTATATTCTTAAGGTAGTTTTAACGTAACATTTTAGTGTTAATCTATTCGAAACCCAATATTGTATGGCCTGTTTCTATGTTTCCTGTCCACAGGCTACACAAGGTTGGGTAGGTAGATGTAATTTAACCAAAGCCTTATTAATCATATTGCTATTGATCATTTGTTTTTGGCAAACAGTTTAAAGGTTATAAAAATATTGTGCCGGACTAAGTTTTTTACACGAACCTTCCAGTATTTTACACGAAACCCTACATTTCTGAGGACGAAAAGGGATAAGATTTTTTTAGCATCATGATTAAAGCAATTCATTTTTTATTTATCTTGCATTGAAATCATTCCAAACACACATATCAGGCACCATGAATTTAAAATGCGTTGTAATTGACGACGAACAACATGCAATAGAAGTTTTAACAGATCATATCTCTGAAATGCCGGGTTTAACGGTATTTAAGACATTTACGAGTCCCGTGCAGGCGCTTACAGAGATTACTATAGAAGATGAAATAGACTTGCTGTTTATGGATATTGATATGCCAGGTATTAATGGAATTGAATTGGCAAAGAATATTAGAGAGAAGGCCAAGTATCTGATTTTTACAACCGCACATCCAGATTATGCTTTACAGGCTTTTGACGTACAATCTGACCAGTACCTGCTAAAACCAATTTCATTTGCAAAATTTGCTTTGGGTATTGACAGGATTCTAAAAAAGGAGGCTGCAAATGCTAAAACTGCTTCGAAAGAAGCTGATCAACTTGCTGCTTTGTACATAAAGGGCGATCATAAGTATGCTTTTTCTAATATTGCCATAGACGATATTTTATATATCAAGGCACTTCAAAACTACATTCAGATTATTACAAAATCTGAAACACATACTACCTATTTGACATTGAAAGAGATTGAAAAAGCACTTGAAAGCCATGCGTTTATCAGGGTAAACAAATCAAATATTGTTGCTAAGGCATCAATCAAAAAAGTTGATGGAAATATTATCCGCCTGGTAAATAATGAGATGATTCAAATCGGAGAAGGCTATAAAGAGGCTTTCTTTGCCTATGTTCAAAGCAGTCTGTTAAAATCCAATAGAAATCAGTAACTATTTTCTGAAAGAAATATCATAGATATCAAAAGTCAGGATTGTTTTTGCTGTTGCTGTTGTTGGATCTGTATTGAAATTATTTTGATTCTTAGCGCTTTTAAAAACGAATACTGTTTTTTTTGCAAGTTTAGTTGTGTTTTGAGCTTTCATGATTATCTAAATTTTATAGTTGTTTTTAATAATGTTGTAAAGATGCAACAGAAAATTAATCAGCTATACTTTTTTACACAAACACACCATTTTAAGGGTGTGAAAGCCCTTTTTTAATAAATATATAGGAAGATGATTTTTTTAAATTTACATAATTTTTATAAAAAATATAAAATCCATTTAATTGTTTGGAGCGTATATATCATTTATGAGGTAATTATTGCCGGCTTAATCAATAACATATTTGGACAAGTAGGCAGCTACGTTCTTTTTTACTTTGTAAACATCTCGATTTTTTATATTCATGCTTATTTTTTCAATATTTTATTAGAAAACAAAAAGCTCAGTTTTAAAATCATTGGTATTCCTTTTTTAATCTTTGCCGAAATAGCTTTTTATACTCTTCTAGTTTATTGTCTGCAGCTGCTATTTATCAAATTACATTTTATACACCGAACAGATTTTCCTGTTATTGATAAAGATTACATTGCCAGATGTGTTTTCCGGTCTCTTTTATTTATTGGATTTTCAACGGGTTATGTTTACATCATGAAATCTTTTGAAGACAGGAAAAGAGTTGAAGCACTGGAGAGACAGAGTTTAGTAACACAAATAGAAAAACAGGCACTGGAAAATGATCTGGTAAACTCTCAAAATAACTATCTCCGCAGTCAGATAAACCCGCACTTTCTGTTTAATACCTTAAATTTTATTTATAACGATGCCAGAAAGAAGGCGCCTATGGCTGCAGATGCCATTATGAATCTGGCCGAAATGATGCGGTATGCTCTAAAAAGGCCCGAAGCTTCTGAAATGGTTCCTTTAAGTGAAGAGGTGGAACAAATAGAACACTTAATTAATTTACATAAACTTCGTACGGCTAACACCATAAATTTAGAACTGGAAGTTAAAGGAGATTTATTCGGCCTTAGGTTTCCGCCACTTATTTTATTAACCTTAATTGAGAATATTTTTAAACATGGTAATGTTTCTCATTCTACCCAACCAGCGCTGATTAAAATTAATTACGAAAACAATCATTTAAGCATCAAAACCATTAACATGATTAATGATGTTAAAAGCAAGCCGGGCGAAAGCCATCATGTTGGTGTAGAAAATATAGGCAAAAGGCTAAATAACTTTTATAAAGAGGCTTGTGAATTTAAATTTTATCAGGATCCTTTAAACCGGTACATAACCGAAATTGATGTGGATGTAATTAACCCTTTAGCCAATTTAAATACTTCGCGTTTAACGTAACTTAGCTGTTGCATTTTTTCTTTGTAACTCTTTCAGCAAAAAGTAATACATCACCATTTCATGGCTTCGCTGATCTTTAATAAACAACCGGTTTACATGCATATGCATTAAATCGCTAAAAAGCCTTATTCGCCGCTCTGCAGGGCAAACTTGCAGAATATCAATAAATGATGCTACAAACAGTTTAAAGTTGCTTATTTGAACTTCATTAAGGTCTGGTACGTTTTCCTTTCGGTACAATTGATATTGATTATTTAATTTCTTGAAATCTGCAGGTTCCAGATGATGTTCTTCATTAAACGAGTTCGACATTATTTTTATAACTTCTAAAAACGCTATATCAAATAGCTCTGCCTTTTGGATCTGATGGGCAAGTGCAGCACATAAACTGTACTTATTAAAATTAGAAAATTGCGATTCAATAATAGATAATACAAACTGACTGTCTCTATAGAAATGTTCTTCGGCCTTTTCAATCAAATCATTTCCATAACGGGCAGTTTCACGCTTATAAGTTTTAATTTGAACATCTGATACCAAACCTGCCAAAAGATCTTGTTCCAGATCGTTGGATAGTGCGGCAGTTAGTTTATATCCATCATCTATATTATTTAACAATACTCTAAACCTTAAATGATCTCCGTTTTCATGATAGCGGACAAAAAACCATTGCCTGATATTTTCTTCATGAGTGTTTAAAAAGCTGGCAATCGGGCCTGTTAATATTTGATCTGCCCTTTGCTGATGACAATAAATTTCAAAATACAACCATTCCCTTCCCGGAAGGAAAATTTGTTTTACAGCATTGTTTTCACGACGTTTTGTATTGGTTACTTCCCTGTAAACTTTTTCGGTATGGTAAAGACCTACAATGAACTGCCCAAAGTAAGGTTGTAATTTTTGATCCTTAATTAAACTTTCTTCCGGCAAACACACCTCTTCCAAAGAAACTTCTTTGTGCTTTTGTAAATATTGCATAAACATGGATAGATCTTCATCACTATTTAGGTTAAAACATAAGGTTTGATCAGACAAGCCTGTTTTAAAATAGGGACTTAAACCAATTTCCTGCAGGTAAGCACGGCACTGTTGAACAGAGGGTTGATCGTTATTGGCTTTAAACAGATTTTCCTTTTTTATTTGCCATTTGGCCTCGTTCAATACAATGTTTTTATACTGAAGTCTTGGATAGTAGGCTAAGCCGGGAAATAAGGCTTTGAGACAAATATTAAGATTGGTTTGAATGCCATGATGCTGCAAATCGCAAAGCAACCTGAATACCGAAAGATCGGAGCGGGTATAATTATAGGCGGATGCCATTTTAGGGACAATCCTTTTTCCAAGTTTTTCAGATCTCAGTATGATTTCATCTCCATTAACCGAAATCATAATATCACGAAGACTTAGCGGATCGTGTGAGGTATCAAAGTTTAAAATAGAAAGTTGATGGTTATAAATTAATTTTCGCCTGTTAATATTATCCACATTGGCTTCAACGGTATAAGCTACATCAAAAAACAAAACCTCTGGATTTGCATTTTGCTCTATCCGGGCAATTTCAATGCTATTTTCTAAAACATCTTTTCCGGCGAGGGTAAAACGTCCGCTCAGGGCATTGGCTGTTACCCCTCCTATCTGGTCAACGTGTACTACTCCATCGCAAATGTTCATCATTAAACTAAATGAATTTGGAATTGGCCTGGAGTTTTCATTTAACTTAAAAAGCGATTTGTTTAAAAAAAGTGTTTTCCCTTTTTCAAAGCTTTCTGCTATAAGTTCATTTCTTAAAACTGATTTTAATTCAATTTCAGTCTTTTGATGATCTGTGTTGTGCTTAAACCGGGTTACAAAATCGTCCTGATCTCCTGCCTGTTCCAGTTCATCATAACCAACCCCCATCTCAGGGTCCAGGGCTAAAAGCAATGGCACTTCTTTTTTCTCAAATTTCTTTTTAAACCGGTTAATGAAACCGGTTAATGATTCTTTCTCAACCTGTGGAACAACCTTATGTAAAAACTGAACCAACTCCGGAACATGTTGTAATAAGCTTTCGTCAATGTGGCCTGAACTTACCTCACGCTGTGCAATTAAATATTCAGGTAAATTATTTTGAGGAATTATATTAATGCGTTCAAAATAATCTTCTCCAATAATATTAGGATCATAATCTGTAAATATCAACTGAAGCGCGTGCATATCTTCAAGCAAAGTGAACAGAGATACTTTCCCGGCATCATCAAGCTGCAGGTTGCTAATTAAATCATTGGTTTTAACAGGCTTTAAACAAGCCTCCAGGATTTGTTTCACAAAAGGATCGTCATCTATTTCTGCCAGTTCAAATACCCCTTCTGTGCAGGCGATATAACGAATACTATTTGCCGCATTGTAATAACTGGTATTGCTAAAAAGCAGGCAATTTTTAAACAGCAAATCCTGAATATTAAACTGGATATTATTTTTATAAGGCCAGTCTATAAACCGGTGTACCTGTTGTAATTCGTTTATCCTTATAGTTTCAGGATAGGGTTTAATGGCATCTTTTAACAGACCAAAACTGGCAAATGTACCGTAAGGTGTTGACCGGTATTTTGCCCGGTTAAAATACTTCCAGATGGTGAAATAAATTTTTGGTGGCAACCCGGCTAATTCTTCAGCCTTTATATCTTTTATGGCTTGATAAAAAGTATCGGAAGAAATGGCAATATCCTGTTTAAGTTCGTCCCAGGAGGCCATTAAATTGGCTTGACAGGAAAATTTTGGAGTCCTGAAAATTACAACCGGGTGGATATTTAATTTCATTTATTTTAATGATCTGCGAAAATTACAAAGATTATGTTAATAATGAATGTACTGATGAATATCTTTTGGTTTAAAAACAAAAAAGCCATCTCCATGCGGAGACGGCTCTTGGGATATAAGGAGTCTAGGTTTATTTTTTTGTTACTTTAAATTCTGTTCTTCTGTTTTTTGTCCTGCCTTCAGGATTATCCTTACCATTTTTCAGCGTATTCGGTGCAATTGGTACTTTTTCTCCGTAACCCTTAGCAGTCATTCTGGCGGCTGCAATATTTTTACTGATGAGGTAATCCACACAAGATTGTGCTCTTCTTTCTGATAAACTTTGATTGTATTCATCAGTCCCAATGGCATCGGTATGCGCACCCAGTTCGATTTCCATTTCAGGATTATCATCCATAATGATGAATAAAGCATCCAGAACTTTCTTCGATGGTTCGGTTAACTCTGCACTGTTAAATTCATAGTACACATTATCCAGTACAATTGGTATGTTAATTCTGAATGGACTGATGCAATAATCTTTAGAAATCAAAGTATCTGCTTTCGCCATTTCTTCGTAAACATAATTTTTGGTCATGGAGAAATAATTATCTTTTGAAAACTGAAGTTTAACTGGTCTTTTCGCATCCACTTTAAGCAGGTATTTCCCATCATTTCCGGTGGTCATTTTTTGTTCTCCCTCGTAGTTTACAATTGAAACGGTGGCGCCAGCTAAAGGTTTTTTAGTTTTACAATCAGCCAAAATACCGGTGATGGAGAAAAACTCTTTTTTTATTTCAAAAATTTCCAAACAACATGTTGACTCCCGGTCAGAACTGATGTAACCTCTGTCGCCACGTGCATCAATAGCAGAAAAATACGCGTCATCTTTTGATGAATTAAAAGGATAGCCCATGTTTCTTGGCTCAGACCAGGTAATTAAATCGCCTTCTGATTCAAAAAAGTCTAAACCACCCAGACCAATTCTTCCATCGGTACTAAAAAGAAGTTTTTTTGTTGACACATTATAGTAAGGCGCCCTTTCATCATTTTCGGTATTAATGGTTGGGCCTAAATTTACTGCCTGCCCCATGGATCCGTCTGACCGGATAGAACAATACCAAAGGTCAAATTTTCCATAACCGCCTGAACGATCAGAAGAGAAAAGTAAAAACTTTCCGTCTGAAGTTACAAATGGTTGTGATGAATTAAAATCTTTACTGTTTACCTCCAAGCCTAATGGTTTTGGATCAGACCATTTACCGCCTGTTTTAGTTGCGCTGTAGATTGAATATTTCTCTTTATCTGCCCACACTGTAAAATACGCTACATTTCCGGCCGGATGAAAAGTAGTAGCCGCAATTTCTACTCCTCTTGAAAAGTTGAGATTTACTTGATTTACTGCAATTTCTTCACTTGAGTTTACTGGTATTTTAGCACTATAAATATTATTGATAAATGGATTGGCTTTTGTTGAAACCTGTACGCTACCCTCTTCTGTTTTCACAATATCTCGTTTTGCAGCTACAGCAACCGGTCTGGATGATGTAAAATAAAATTCATCATTAATTTTAACCGCAGCATAGTTAGAACCCAATCCGTTGATATGATTGGGTATTTTTTTTATCTGCACCATGCGGGGATAACGCATTTCGTCCATTGCAAATTTGCAGGAAAGAATTTCTCTTTGAGCGGTTTTTACAAATAAATCATTACTATTTTTACTGATAAATTCTTCAAAAGCCTTAATGGCTTCCGGAAATTTCTTATTTGACCTTAAACTTTCTCCATAATAAAACATGGCTTTTCTATACCTTGTATTGGTAAAGGTACTGGCAACTGCATAATATTTTTCGGCTTCTGAAAATTCGCGGTATAAACGGCTTGATTCTGCCAGATTATATACTGAACCTTCATAATCTTCTACTATCTTTTCTTCTTTGGCTGGCCGCTTATCTTTGCCATAAGGAATGATGGCTTGTGTACTGTCTCCCTCAATTTTTAAGGCTTTTTTGTAAAAGGTTGATGCTGCATAATAGTCTTTATTTTGAAAATAAGTATCAGCAACTTTTTTATAATCTACCACATACTGTGCGTTAGCAGCGCCAGCATATGCGAATAAAAGGAATAGGAATATTTTTTTCATTTTGCTTGTTGATTATAACCGTGGACAGAAGAAGTTAGGGCCAATAATTCCGTTGCGGCCAATTAAAGTAACCGATAGCTCTAAACCCCCATTACTTTTTGATGCCCTTTGAAAGGTTGAGGTATTGATATCGTAACTTAAGCCAAATACCATGTTTTTAAGCTGCAAACCTACAAATGCAATTGCAGCATCTTTAACCCTGTAATTTGCTCCAAATAATATATTTGAGGAATTATTAAGCGTTAACTGACTGTAAGCACCCAATGAAATTTCGTTCGTATTTCCCTGGTACATCACTAAGGCATTCGGTACAATATCCAGCATTTCTGAAGCTCTGATTCTTGCTCCTCCATGCGCTGTAAAACGAATTGGAGTACGTTCACTTGTACCGGAAAAACGTTCAACCGGGCGATTTAAATGCGCTGCACTTGCGCCAACAAATACATTTATAGTTTGATTAGGATTACCATCAAAATACATTACCCCTGCATTAATATCCGGTACAAGAGAGGAAGTTGAGGATATATTTTCTCCATTACCTGTACCATTGAAACCGGTAACCGCATTATACTGATCCCCGAAACGGGCTTTTGACAGATCAAAACTTCGGTTTATAAGACCGGCCTGCAAACCAAAACTCATCATCTGTAAACCTTCCAGGCCAAACCTTAAACGATATGAGCCGGATACCAGAGCCGCCAGGTAATTAAAATCTAAATCGCCAGCCCTTTGATTTAAAACAGTAGCCCCGAAAGCGAAGTTCTTTTTGGGGGCCAAATCAAAAGATGCCCCACCCGTTAAAAAGGAATTACTAAGTCCGCTCCATTGTTGTTTAATGTTAACGGAGCCCCTATAATCTCCATCGATTACGCCGGTTAATGCTGGGTTTAACCATAACGGATAAGCGTAGTATTGAGAGAAGTGCGGATCTGTTTGGGCAAAAGATTTCGCTGTCAGAAGCATAAATCCCAGTACTGCATATATTTTTAAAGCCGATAGTATTTTCATAATATTCTTTTTTGTCTGTTTATAAATTTATCCTGCTTATCATTATCTAATTAAGGTTACGGTATCTTTCCTTAAAATCTGGGTTCCATCATTAAAGTTAACCTCAACCATGTACACATATACTCCTGATGGCTGGTTAACACCTTTGAATGTTCCATCCCAACCATTGGCTGTTGAATTTGACTGATAGATCAATTGACCCCACTGGGTATAGATGTACATTTTTGAACTGGCGATTGTATTACCGTAAATCAGGAAGATATCATTCTTACCATCATTGTTTGGTGTAAATGCATTAGGAATATATACATCGTTTCCAAGCGGGTTGGTTGCCTTACCTGTAAATGGATTTGAATTTGCACTGGTTTGGCAGGCAATCTGACCTTTTGCTCTTACTATGATGGTAACCGCCTGATCTGGTTTTAAACCCGACACTAAATAGGTTGTGCCTGATGATCCAGAAGTTGGGGCAACCCATGTTAAACCATTATCTGTTGACACTTCGTAACCTGTTGCGCCATTTACAGCTGCCCAGGCGAAAGTGATGCTGCCCGGATCAGCAGTTTGTAAAACCACAACTGGTTTTTCCAATATTGGAAGAACAGTTACAGATACGGCGGTTCTTGTTGGACTAGAACAACCTCCTACTGCAATACTTTCTACATAATAGGTTGCATTAGTGGTTAAAGCCGGAGTGGTAAAGGTTATACCTTCAGCAAGTGATGTACCGCCTGAACTAGCCGCATACCATCTGTAAATTAATCCGGCAACCGGATTGTTAACCGTCAATATCGTTGTACTTCCCGCACATATTACTCCGTTAGCAGGTGTTACCGATGCAGGTGCAACCGGCACTGGTAATGGTGTAACATTAACGGCTGTTCTTGATGTTGAACTACAGGTACCAGATACTGCTTCAACATAATAAGTAGCATTTGCAGTTACGGCTGGTGTTGAGAAAGTGCTGCCTGTTCCGGCAATTGTTCCTCCTGTTGCATTAGTGTACCAATTATAAGTTACGTTAGTCTGAGGATTTAGAACAGATAATGCAGCTGAACTTCCTGTACACACACTTACAGATGATGAAGCAACTGTTGGCACTGTAGGTTTAGGATTTACGGTAACCGTAATTTTTACTCTTCCTCCGTTATTATTACAGCCCCCTGTTCCAATAGCCAACACATAATAATCTGTTGTAGCTGCCAGGGTTGGTGTAGTATAAGAAGTACCTGTAAATAGCAAACTACCTCCTGTTGCAGCGCTGTACCATTCGTAGGTAACACCTGCCTGTGCATTTGAAATATTTAATGTAGTTGCATCGCCGGCACAAACACTTGTTCCTGCACTTGCAATAACCGGATTATTTGGTAAAGCATTAACTACGATACTTATCGATTTAGCATTTGCAGCAGTGTTTTCACATCTGTTATCACCTTTAACCGTTACATAGTAAGTGGTATTGGTGGTTAATACAGGTGTTGTAAATACGGCACCTGTAAATGCTGCATTGGTTAAAGCAGCATCGCTGTACCAGGTAAATACTGGATTAGTTACCGTTGTGCTACTGGCTGTCAGGCTGGCTGCAGCATTTGCACAAATTGAAGTTGATCCCGTTACAGAAACATCTGAAGCCAATGCCGTAGGGTTAACCTTAATGGTAATTGGTCTGGCATTTGCAGCAGCATTTTCACATTTATTAGCGCCCTTAACGGTTACGTAGTAAGTAGTGGTTACTGTTAAGTTTGGCGTTGTAAATGTTGGGCCTACAAAAGCAACACTGGTTAAAGATGCATCATTGTACCAGGTAAATACCGGATTGGTAACTGTTGTAGAACTGGCACTTATGGTTACTATTCCTGAACCGCAGATTACATTACTTGATGTTGTTAAAGTAACATCATCTGATATAGCAGCTGAATTTACAGTTACGGTTACCACTTTTGCAGAGGCCGGAGAGCTTTCACATCTGTTATCACCTTTAACGGTTACATAATATTTAGTTGTAGCGGTTAATACAGGGGTATTAAATGATGCTCCTACAAAAGTAACACTGGTTAAAGATGCATCATTGTACCAGGTAAATACCGGATTGGTAACCGTAGTTGAACTGGCAACTAATGCTGCAGAAGAGCCTGAACAAATTGTTGCGTCTGTGGCAGCAATATCTGATGATGAAGCAACCGGGTTAACGGTTAAGTTAACCGATTTCGCATTCGCTGCAGCATTTTCACATTTATTATCCCCTTTTACGGTTACATAATAACTGGTATTAGTGGTTAATACTGGTGTTGTAAATACAGCACCTGTAAAGACTACATTATTTAAAGCTGCATCACTATACCAGGTAAATATTGGATTAGTTACTGTGGTTGAACCTGCAGTAAGTATGGCAGATGAATTTGCACAAACACTGGTTGAACCATTTACTGTTACATCTGCTGCTGTTGCAAGTGGATTAACAATAACCGTTACTACCGTGGCGTTGGCTGCAGTAGTTTCACATTTATTTGCACCTTTTACGGTTACATAATAAGTGGTGTTTGCTGTTAATGTTGGTGTTGTAAAAATTGGTCCTACAAAGGCAACACTGGTTAATGAAGCATCATTGTACCAGGTAAATACGGGATTGGTCACCGTAGTTGAGCTGGCATTAATTACAGCTGTTCCAGTTCCGCATATTTTATTTGGTGTAGAAATGGTAACATCAGCGGCTGTTGCAGCTGTATTAACCGTTACCGTAACCACTTTTGCCGTAAGTGGCGAATTCTCACAAACGTTATCGCCTTTTACCGTTACATAAAATTTAGTTGTGGTATTTAAAGGATTAGTTGCATAGCTGGCCCCTGTAAATGCCACTGTAGTTAAAGCAGCATCGCTGTACCAGGTAAATACCGGATTAGTAACTGTTGCTGAGCTGGCCATTAATGTTGTTGAAGTACCAGCGCAAATGGTTGCATCGACAGTGGTAATATCAGTTGCTGTTGCGATCGGTTTAACGGTAATGCCAATTGATTTAGCTGTACCTGGAGCATTTTCACATTTATTATCGCCTTTTACGGTTACGTAGTAAGTGGTATTGGCAGATAAAGCAGGGGTTACAAAATTAGCCCCTATGAAACTTACATTTGTTAAGGCCGCATCGCTGTACCAGGTAAATACCGGGTTAGTTACCGTTGCTGACGTAGCTGAAAGTGTTGCTGAAGATCCTGCGCAAGCTGTTGTACTGCCATTAACCATAATATCGGTCATAGTGGCCAATGGGTTAACCGTAACCGTTACAACTTTAGCGTCTGCAGCGCCATTCTCACATTTATTCGCCCCTTTAACGGTTACGTAGTAAGTTGTGTTCGTTGTTAATGATGGGATGTTAAATGTTGGACCTGTAAATACCACACTAGTTAATGAGGCATCACTATACCAGGTAAATACTGGTTGTGTTACAGTTAAGCTTGAAGCCATTAGTACCACAGAAGATCCTGAACAAATGTTTGCGTTGTTCAAGGTAATATCTGCCGCTGTTGCGTAATCGTTTACCGTTACATTAACCACTTTTGCATCTGTTTTATTTTCGCACCTGTTGTCTCCTCTTACAGTAACATAATAAGTTGTTGAAGCATTAAGAGGAAGCGTTGTAAACGATGCACCTGTATGTGCAATTGTTGTTAATGCGGCATCACTATACCAGGTAAATACCGGATTAGTAACCGTTGTACTGCCAGCAGATAAGGTTGTTGTTGAACCTTTACAAATGGTAGTTAAACCGCTAATGGCGATATCTGCATCAGTTGCAATCGGGTTTACCGTAATGGTAATTGGTTTGGCTGTTGCTGCCGTATTTTCACACTTGTTATCTCCCTTAACGGTTACATAAAAAGTGGTGTTTGCATTTAAAATTCCGGTTGTAAATGTTGCTCCTTCAAATACTTTAGTAGCTAAAGCTGCATCACTGTACCAGGTAAATACCGGATTAGTAACCGTTGTTGAAGTTGCAGTAAGGGTTACTGCAGATCCTCCGCATATGGTACTTGTACCCGATAAACTAATATCAGAAGCAGTAGCAACCGGATTAACAGTGATGGTTACTTCTTGCGCACTTCCAGGTGCATTAGCACATTTATTGGTACCGCTTACCGTTACATAAAATTTGGTTGTTACAGTAATGGCTGAAGTGGTAAACTGTGCTGCATTAGAAACAACATTTGTTAAGGCTGCATCGCTGTACCAGGTAAATACCGGATTGGTAACCGTTGTACTGCTCGCTGTAAGAACGGCTACACCCGAAGCACATAATGAAGTATTTCCGGCAACTGTAATGTCACTTGCGGTTGAGGATGGATTAACCGTAATGCTAACTTTAGTACGGGTAGGATTAGCACAATTGCTTCCGCTTACGGCTTCAACATAGTAATCGTATGTATTTCCCGCAGCCAAAGAAGCTGAAGTGGTAAAGCTGCTGTTGTTATTTACCAAAACGTTTCCACCTGTTGCCGCATCGTACCAGTTATAGGTAACACCTGCTATGGCCACCACACTAAGAGTTGCCGGTGTATTTACGCAGGTTGTGGCCGGATTGGTTGGTGATGGAACAGGAATAGTTGCAGGAGGCAAAATGGTTACCACCGCTTTTATCGGTTTAGTTTCGCAACCATATGCGGAAGCGGTTACAAAGAAATCGTAACTACCTGCGGTTAACGCCGGATCAGTGGTAAAAGTTACACCATCTTTACCGGCTTGATAAGTTGTGCCCTGGTACCATTTATATATTGTATTTGCTTTTGGATTA
This sequence comes from Pedobacter punctiformis, assembly GCF_027213715.1. Classification (GTDB taxonomy): domain Bacteria; phylum Bacteroidota; class Bacteroidia; order Sphingobacteriales; family Sphingobacteriaceae; genus Pedobacter; species Pedobacter punctiformis. The sequence goes on along the minus strand of NZ_JAPWGM010000005.1, from coordinate 136,758 downwards.
GTAACGGTAAGCGTTGCCGATGTACCCTGACAAGCACTAACTGCTGCAGCTGCAACGGTTGGTAAGGTTGTGGTACGTTGTGCATAATTTAGATTTACCGAAGTTAAAGCACCCAATAAGCCTGAGCTTAGTCTTAATTCTACTCCATCAAACGGAGCAGTTGGTACAAATCTTAAAGTAGCTTCGCTTCCATCGCTTAATAATTTCAGGTCAACTAGCGGATTGTTTATCGTTATGCCATCGTTATTACTTGTTGTACCATTAAAAGTAGTTAGGGTTAAACTTGGCAATACCGCCAATGATAATAATTTACCCGGCGAAGTGATTTTTACAATTAAGGTATCGCCCACGTTTGATAAGCCTCCGGTAAATCCTAATCGCTGATATACTGATGCGCCCAGTGCACCAACTGGCATCACCAGACTTGATCCTGTATTCACGTCATTATCAACAGCTAAATTAGGATTAAACACATCTGCTAAGAGTGCTATTCCATCTACACCTTTAGCCGTAGCAATTGTAGCCGCTCCGCAAGGCGTTGGTGTTGGCGTACCATTAGGAATAACAGTTACTGTCACCGTTGCTTTGGCCGTTGCAGGACAACCGCCTGCAACCGTTGCTTCCACATAATAAGTTTTTGTTGCAGTTAAAGGTGGGGTTACATAAGTTTCTCCTGTAAATACTGGAATAATGGCTCCCGGGCTGTCGTACCAGTTAATCGTGGCACCTGCTGTACTCGAAGTTGCAGTTAATGAAGCTACAGAACCTTCACTTATAGTTACAGAAGGCGGCGTAACTACAGGAATATCAATTGAACCAATCGTAACCGTTGCCTCGGTTCTTGCTGAGGCAGAACCACAGCTATTTACAGCCTCTACAAAGTAACTTGTATTGCCTGTAACTAAAGGGGTAATAAATTTATCTCCTGTAAATAAAATCGTTGTGGAAATTGAGTTGCTATACCAGTTATAAGTAGTGCCCACAACCGGATTTTTAACCTGGAAGGTTGCCGATGTGGTTAAACAGGTATTAACATTTGGCGACAGTAATTCTGGCACCACCGCTAATGGATTGATGGTTACATTAACCACCGTTCTGTAGCTTACGCAACCTGAAGCAGACACCCCTGATACATAGTATTTTGTATTTGCAGTTAAAGCCGGTGTTGTAAATGTAGTTCCGTCTTTGCCAGCTAAATAAGTTCCCGAAGCATCGTACCATCTGTAAGTAAGCAGCGCCGAAGGATTGCTTACGCTTAACTGAGCCGTTTGACCTGCACAAGCCGTAACATTTGCAGCAGCAACGGTTGGTGCAACCATCACTCTTTGTGCATAGTTAAAATTAATTGAGGCCAATGCGCCTAATAATCCGGAATTTAATCTTAATTCAATTCCATCAAATGTAGCGGTTGGTACAAAAGTAATCAGGGCCTGCGTGTCTCCGCTCAATAATTGAACGTTTAATAAGGTCGTATTATTTAAAAGTCTGGTATCGTTGTTACTGGTGGTACCATTATAGCTTGTAACCTGAGCACCATTTAACAAACCCAATGACAATAATTTTCCAGGGGTAGAAACCAGCATACGAACGGTATCTCCTACGCTTGAAAGCGAGCTGAATTTAACTGTTTGATAAGCATAAGCACCTAATGCACCAACCGGCATAACCAATGAAGATGCCGTTTGTGTGTCATTATCAATAGCCAGATTTGGGTTAAACACACCCGATAATAAAGCTACGCCAACTACATCGCTGGTTTGGCTTACCGGAGACTCACAAGGCACAGGGTTTGGAGATCCTCCACCATCAACGGTAATCGTTACCTGAACACGACTGGCAGATACACAGCCTGAGGTATTTGAAACAGACTCTACATAATAAGTGGTGCTCGCAGTTAAAGGTGGCGTTACATAAGTGTCGCCGGTATAAACTGCTGATGTAGCATTTGCCGAAGTATACCATTTAAAGCTCACATTAGGATCAGAAGGGCCTGCGGTTAAAATGGCCGTTTGACCAGCACTTACAGTTGATGCAGAGACTGTAACAACCGGTAAAGCCGGACGAGGGGTTACGGTTACCGCAGCTGCAGTACGGGTAGCACTGGTACAATTACCTTGCAATGCCTCTACATAATAAGTTGTATTAGCAGTTAAAACCGGAGTCGTAAATACAGCGCCTGTAAATACAAGGTTTCCGGCAGCTGCAGCATCATACCATCTGTAAGTAATGGCGGCATCAGGATTACTAACGGATAAAGTTGCAGCAGAACCCTGACATGCGCCTGCTATTGGGGCAAGTACCGGTGCAGTTAATACCGGAGTAACTGTTACCGTTACCGGAACTCTTGTTGCATTTGCACAGGTTCCTTTTAGTACTTCAATATAATAAGTTGTTGTTGCAGTTAAAGCTGGTGTTGTAAATGTTTCTCCAGTACCCAATAAAGTACCTCCTGTTGCAGCACTATACCAGTTTAGTGTAGTACCTCCATTTGCTGTAGCGGTTAAAGTGGCTGTACTTCCTGAACAAATCGTTTGATTTCCTGCAGTTATTGTTGGATTAGGATAAATAACCTGTGCACCATAAATATCCAGACTGGATATGGCTGAAATCAGGGCACCAAATCTCACTTCCACACGGTCATAAGTACCGCCTGCAAGTAAGGTAGCCACAAAACGGTTTCCACTTAAAAGTTTCAGATCTAAGAGAGAAGAATTTAACTGATACGTTTTTACGATAGTACTTCCGTTAAGTACATTAACCGTTATGTTTCCTAAAACACCAAGGTCAAGCAAACCGGTTGGTGTTGCCAAATCCAGGCGAATGCTATCTGTAGCAACCCCAGCTGATGGGAAGATTAATTGTTGATATCCAACTGATGTTACACCCACAGCCAGTGATATTCTGGTATAGTTTGTTAAATCTGCGTCAGTAGAATTTCCGGCGCCATCAATATTACATAATAAACAAAGACCAGTAATACCTGTATTTTGTTTGTTCGCTGCATTACAGTTTGGATTACCTGCACCTGTAATTACAGTTACCGTTACCGGAACCCTGCTTGCGCTTGCACAACCATTGCTGTTAACAGTTTCAACGTAATAAGTTGTGGTTGTGTTTAAGGCGGGTGTGGTAAACGATGTACCTGTAGCCAATTGAGTCCCTCCTGTTGCTGCGGCATACCAGTTAATTGTATTTCCGGCATCAGCAGTTGCAGATAAAGTTGTGGTTTGCCCGCTATTTATAACCTGATTGTTAGTGGTTATTACTGCTGGAGCAGCAGCAGGATTTATAGAAACCGTAACCGCTGTACGGCTGCTTACTGCCGTGCCAGATACGGCTTCTACATAAAATATGGTTTGAGTACTTACTGTTGGAGTGGTAAATACGCCTGTATTATTGGTTACTAAAGCGGTACTTCCTGAAGATGCATACCAGTTATAAGTTACGCCGGTTTGCAAATTACTTACGCTAAGTGTAGCCGGATTTCCTGCGCAAACACTCGCATTTGCAGCAACCGGAGCTTTTACAGTAACAGCTATGGTATAATCTGTATTAACTTTATTATTATTTGCATCCGTAGCTGTTAAAGAAATTGTATAATTTCCACCAACGGTTGGCGTACCAGTAATTTCTCTTGTAACCGTATTAAAACTTAATCCCGGAGGAAGGTTTGTGGCTAAATAAGTATAAGGGGATGTTCCACCAGAAACGGCCGGTAAAGTTTGTGTTGCATATACATCTCCTACTACACCATTTGGCAATGTTGCGGATGGTAAAGAAAGTTGTCCGATAACTTTAACCGGATAATTAGTAGTCACCGTTTTATTCTGACTGTCGGTAACGGTTACCGCAACAGCATAATTTCCGGCTTGTGTTGGGGTACCGGTAATTTCTCTGGTTGCCGGGTTAAAGGTTAATCCCGGAGGCAGATTAGTTGCCACATAAGCATATGGTCCTACCCCACCTGTTGCTGAAGGAATAGTTTGAGCAGGATAAGTTACGCCCACTGTTCCATCAGCTAAAGTAGCTGCAGGAAGTAAAAGTGGATCGGTTACTTTTACAGGATAATTTGTTGTCGCTGTTTTTCCATCTGCATCAGTTACAGTCACCGAAACGGTGTAATTTCCGGCTTGTGTTGGCGTTCCGGTAATTTCTCTGGTTGTTGGGTTAAAGGTTAGTCCCGGAGGGAGGCCAGTTGCCGAATAAGCAAAAGGTCCGATACCACCTGTGGCCGAAGGAATCACCTGCGTATTATATACTGTACCGGTAACTCCATCTGCCAGTGTTGTTGCAGGTAAAGCCAATGGATCAGTTACTTTAATGGTATAGTTTGAAGTAATTGAATTTCCATTTGCATCGGTAACCGTAACAGGAATTGTATAATTTCCCTTTAAAGTTGGGGTACCCGAAATTTGATGGGTAGCAGGATCAAACGTTAATCCCGGAGGAAGATTGGTAGCGGCATATACATATGGCCCAGTACCACCTGTAGCCGGCGGAATGGTTTGTGTAGTATATACCGTTCCGGTAATGCCATTTGCTAAAGCACCCGGAGTTAAAACTAAAGCTGCGGTTACTTTTAAATTAAATGGCGTGGTTACTGTACAGCCTTTATTGTCAGTAGCCGTAATTGAAAAAGTATAATCATTTGCAACTGTTGGTGTTCCGGTAATTAATCCTGCTGCTGATAAACTCAAACCAGCAGGCAATGTACTTCCCGCAGCCAGTGTATAGGTGTAATTTGGAGTACCACCTGCGGCAACATTAATTTGTTTGGTATATGTAAAACCAACAGTAGCGTTACTTAAAGTCGTTGTATTAAATACTATTGCCGGATTAACCGTTACCACAACTGGTACCCTGCCCGATTCTGCTGTACAATTTAACCTTCTGGCAGCAACGTAATAGGTTTTATTTGCAGTTAGCAGCCCTGTAGGATAGCTTCCGTTAAAGGCTGTTGTTGCCAGCAAGGTTCCACCATCTACCGCATCATACCACCTTAGCTCGTTGGCAGCAGTGGTTGTTGCAGTTAAATTTGTAGATGTATTATAGCAAATTGATACCGCATTGCTTGCCGGAGCAGTAAATGTTGGTCGTCCGGCAGATCTTGTTAAACCATAAATAAAAATACTTTGTGTTAAATTCGCATTCAATAATGAGGATACGGTTACTTTAACCCGGTCAAAAGCTAAGCCCGGAGCAAACGGAACAGACACCACTTGTCCTGTTTGTAGCAGCCCGAGTAAATCTACATTTAACAGCGTTGAAGCAGGTTGTGTAAATACTTGCGTGGTACCATTATAAGCGGTTACAGAAATATTATTTAACAATCCGGCATTTAATAAGGCCGGAGCAGTTCGAAATCTTAAATTAAATTCATCACCTGCATTAGATAATGTTTCGAAATAGAAGTTTTGACTGATTGATCCTGCTACACCTAATGCACCCAGGCTTACTTCCGAATAATTAGTTTGATCGGCATCAATAGCCCTTTCACTATTTGTTACCCCTGCTTTTCCGAGCCCCAAAAGGTCAACAGTTAAGCCATCGCCTTCGTAACCTGTGGCAAATGCCTGCGCACAAGGGTCAATTCCGGTGCCGTAAAAAGCATAGTAAACTTTAGTATTGTTTGTAGCTCCAAGTAATAAAGCCCTTGTTATATCTTTTACATAAACCCTGTCGTAAGGCACTGTTGGTGTTATTGCAACATAGAAAAAGCCGTTGGCATCTTTAACTAATCTTAAATTTGGACTTGAAAAAGCACCGGTACTTGATCCGCTAATCACTGTTGTACCACTTGAATTACGGGCTCCGATTTCGAAAGAGTGGTCGCCCAGCACAACGTTCCCTAATACATTGGCTAAGAATCCTCCCAGATTTCCTCCTAATAAAGCATTTAAAACATCTGCGTTAAAATCAATTCGCACGTACGAAGTTGTACCTGCCGGAACAGTAGCCGGATATTTTAATTCCAATTCTCCGTTGTAAGAAAAAAGACCTCCAGCTACACCTCCATAAGAATTAACGGTTGCAAAAGTTGTTGGAGATTGTGAAATTGCATTTGCTGCATTCGTTACATTACTTTGAACCGTAACTTCATTTGCATAAACTTTAGTTTGCGCATACGATTTTGAATTTAAGAGCGTTAATAAAATGATGATCGCAAATACGGGCGTATTGCAGATTAGTCCTTTTAGGAGGTGAGAGGTAAAATTTTTCATCATGTCAGCATTTATTAGGGAAATACAATGTTATAATGCACTTTTGTGTTACACTATTTAGGCATTAAAGATTATGACAAATCTACATTTACACCGAGCACCTTATTTATCCATTACTATTCATTGTTTTTTCCTAATCTTTCATTCATTTCGTTCATAGAAATTTTTCTTGCAAAAATCATTTCAATGATTGTGAAATTATGATGACATTAGCAAAGTCATCCATCTCTATATTTAATGAACGCTAGCGAACTCCATCAAGAATTAAGGAAGTTTGTACTTATAAAGTCTGGACTAAGAAATATAGACCCCGGGCACTGTAAGGTAATTTCTGAATTTGTATTTCAAGAAACCAAAAATTACGTTAGTGAAACGACTATTAAGCGTTTTTTTGGCTTTGCAAATACTTTACATAAATTCTCTCTATTTACATTAAACAGTCTGTCGCAATACATTGGTTATTCCGATTGGGATGCTTTCTGTCAAGACAAAGAAAATCAGATCTCTTCTGTTCAAAGTATTTGGCAAAATTTAAAACTTAAAACCCATGCCATTACCGATATCTCGTTAATTGCAAAAAAGAATAATTCGGGTGTACCTTTCTCCTCTACAGCAAACCGGAGCTTCTTTTACCCTGATTTTGACTATTTCTTAAAAAATAATTACCAGTTTACAACCATTAGTGCACAACCCGGACACGGGAAATCCATTTTGCTTGGTCACATTGTTGAACATTTCTTTTATTCAGAGCATGCACTATATAAAAATGATATTGTTTTATTAATTAATTCAACGAGTATAAATGCCATTATCCAAAATGGATTAACCTTTAAAGATTGGTTTTTAAAAGAATTTAAATTTGGAAGTGTTAGTGAGCTGATTACCTATTTCAAGAAAAACCCCGAAAAAAGGGAAGGAAGATTTGTATTGATCCTTGACGGGATTGATGAGTATTTACTGAAGAGCAAGTACTTTAAAGTTTTTATTGATTTTTTATGCAGCATTGAAGAAAATAATTTCGTTAAAATTGTTTTCGGGTTAAGAACAAACTCCTGGGTAAATTTACAACCCGTAATTACCGGTTCTGCTTTTTTAACCAAAACCTGGTATAATGGATTGTTTTACGACTCCGATCTATTGAGTAATGTTCCTTCTTTAAATGCGGAAGAAATATTATACACGCTGAGTCAGATTGAAGGTAAAACGATTGGTAAAAATGATATCCACCCCACTCTGCTCAACCAGTTTAAAATACCATTTTGGTTACAGGTTTATTTTAAGTTAAAGAATGAAACCAATCTGCTCGATCTTTCTAATCCTTTGTTATGTTATGAGCTCATTAATTTTTTCTTAGAGAAAAAGGTATTTCTTTCGAAAAACAGTACAGAGAAAATATTTATCCTGAAGAAGATCAGCGAATGTTTAACTACGGGCAATAAAGGTTTAAGGGTAGCGAAAGAAGAAATATTAAACTATGTAATTTCGTATCCGGAGGCTTATCAGGAGTTGCTGTTTACCGGAATTATTATTGAAGAAAAAAGATTAAGCACCTCAATTCCAACTGAGGTAATCCGCTTTTTAAGCAATGATATTTATACTTATTTCATTTTTATTCAGATTACAGAGAAATTCCAATACAGACCGAGTAAAGAATTTTTCGAATATATTTTAACAAACTTTAATGATCAGACCAATTTAAGGGATCACATTTTAAACTGGACAATCCGGTTTTGCATTAACCGAAATAAGATTTCTGAATTAAAGAATATCTTACAACTTCCATTTTCAAACCTGGAGAAAAATAATTCTTTCGATTTTATTTGTCATATAACGAGGTACGAGTTGAGTAAACCCAATTCAAACTTCAATAAACAAAGCATCGATATCGATTTTGTTGATATTATGGCAATGGGGAGAACGATGGATAATTTGTACAAAGAAACCATCAAAAAAGTATCTGATCATGTATTAAATGAAGATATACAGATTATGCTTCATGTTATAGAATGTCTAATTTATCTGATTGATATTGATAAGGCCGCTCTAAATAATAATATGCAGCTTTTGAAAAGAAATTATAAAAGGTTAAATGAACTTTTCCCAATCAATCCTTACGATCTGATTCTATACTTTAACAATAACCTGAATAATAAACCCAATGAAAGTAAAACTTTAGAGGAGAAGATTATTAAGCTTTGCCGGGAAATTGATAAAAGTAAACCTTTAAAAAACGAGGATTTAACAACGACAGAATTACTGACTTACCGCCTGGTTTTACTGACTCTTTTCTCTCAGAAAAACTATGCAGAATGCCATCGTTTTATAATGGCCATTTTAAATAAGTACCCAAACATATTTTACATCCGGTCTTCCGTTTTCTCTCCTTTTTTATTAATTATTTTAGGTCAAACCTATCTGCAGCTTCACTATTTTAAAAAGGCTCAAAGAATTATACAATTTCTAGAAAAAATAATAAGCTCGGATTATACCTACCATACGCACTTCGTAACGACTGCCTTTAGCGTATTTAAGGCAAATTTTTACAACTACACTGATAATTTTGAACAATCACTTATCGAAATAGAATCTGGAATTAAACTTGCCTCAAAAAATGAGTTTAAAATGCATGAAATATCGTTAATGTTAATCAAAATCGATTGTTTAAAACATACCGATGCAACAGAAGAAGTATCGAATGTTATTAAAGAGTTATTAAACTTTTTAACAACCCATAAAATTTCAATGCCCGATTATGCAAATTTAAATGGAATAGAGTTTGATCACACTTTTAAAATTCTGAAATCATATAAACGAAGTTAGTCACGATTGCGTCTTCAGTCCTAAGTTGAAACAAGAGCGCCAAGTACAGGATCGAGAATACTAAAAGGCAATACCTCAGATTTTTCTATATAAAAATAGGCCATCAGATGTTGTCAGATGGCCTATTTTATTTTAGATATTTGTTTTTATGTCCCGGATTATTTGATCAGATTGTATAATTCATCCAATTTTGGTGACAACACGATCTCAATTCTTCTGTTTTTACTTCTGCCATCAGCGCCTGTATTGGGAGCAAGCGGCTGAAATTCGCCTTTACCTGTAGCGGTCATTCTAACCCCTTCTACTTTTTCGCCTTCGGTTAAGAAACGCACAACAGATGTTGATCTTAAAACACTTAAATCCCAGTTATCTTTAATTTGACCCAGATTATTTACTTTCTGATTATCTGTATGCCCTTCAACTGCAATATTAATTTCAGGTTGTTCTTTTAAAACTTTTGCAAGCTGGCTAAGTGCCTGTTTCCCTTTATCATCGATAATAATACTACCCGACGGAAATAAAAGCTTATCCATTAAAGAAACGTATACTTTTCCATTTTTAATATCCACGGTCAGGCCACTTTTTGTGAAGCCCAATAACGCTTGTTGCAGTTTTTCTTTTAATTGATTAGTAGCTTCATCGCGTTTACGCAATACCTCTTCTACTTCTTTAAGTCGTTTTTCTCTTGCGGCTAAATCTCCTGATAGTTTAGTAATTTCTGATGAGCTATTGTTTTTAAGTTTCTTATAGTTTGCATCAACATCATTATAACGGCTTTGTATATCGCGTAATTCTTCGGCCATTAATGCCGTATCTTTCTTCAGTTTTTTTACTTCACCTTCCAGGTTTTCTATTTTAATTTGTCCTTCATTAAAAGCCGTATATAAAGAATCTTTTGTGCCAAGTAAGGCTTTATATTTTTTAGGTGATAAAATAACGCAGGAAGTTATTGAGGATGCAAACAGGAAGATAGCAAATGCAAGAAAGGTATTTTTCATTTTTATTTTTTGGTTAATCAATTATTTTAAGGGTTCAGTAACTGTATTTATTTGTTAAACCCATAACAACAGGAATTATTGCGCATCAACCGCATTTCGTAAAAATGCAACTAATGGTTGAACTGTTTTAAAAGAACTTATTAACTTATTAACGAGTGCCGGCTTAAAAAACTCCACATCATTTAGTTGCATGGAAGCCTCGAAGCTTTTCAACTTTAAAAATTCGATGTTGGGATCAGCAGGATCATAACCTTTAGGGGCATTTTTCAATGCGCCTCCGCTGCCTAGTTTAAAATTTTTCTTAAAATCACTGTTATTTATAATTTCTTTGAAATCGCCTATGTTATAATCTATTTCCTGACGGATTAGTTTTACGTGTGGTGCATCGGGCATCCAGTAACCTCCGGCTACAAAGCTCATTCCGGGTTGCACATGCAAATAATAACCAGGTTCATTTCCTCCTTTACTGCGGGAAGAAAACCAAATGCCAAAATTAGTTTTATACGGGTCTTTATTTTTGCTGAAGCGCACATCGCGATAAATCCGCATCAGGCATTTTTTAGGATCAGTTTCTGCAGATATTAGCGGATCAATTTTAGAGAGCTCGGGGATAATTGCTGCAACCAGATTAAGAACATCAGCCTTAGCTTCTTCATACTTAGGTTTATTTTCAGCAAACCATTCTCGGTTGTTATTCTCCGCAACATCTCCAATAAAATTGAGGGTTTCTTTTTTAAGCATACAGTATTGGTTTAATTGTTTTTTGGTTAACTTATTTAATCGGTTAATTGTTTAATTGAGCGATTAAACAGTTTAAAAACTAAATATTCTGTCACTCAGTTACCGATTCAAACAGTTTAAACAATTAATCTATTTATCGTAATAAGGTTTGTACTTAATATTTGGCGATAAAACGTGTAATAAAATAATTCTCGAATATCTGTAATTGAATGGATATAAGAGAAAACATCCTGCAAAAATCACAATAAGGTAGGTCCAAAAAGTTTCGTCAGTTAAAGGACCACAAATTAAGTAGGTAATAAAACTGGCAATCAGCATTTCTATCACATTCATTGCATAACTTACATACATTGCCGCATAAAAATAACCGGGCTCTATTTCAATCCTTTGTGCACAATGGCTGCAAATTTCTTTGGTATGCTGAATGTTAAAGCCATACATACTGCCTGTAAAAATATCGCCTCTGCGACAATGCGGGCATTTTGCATGCACCATTGCATATAGCTTAGAGGTTTTATCAGACATTGCTTAATTCAGGTTAATCGGCTCGCTTTTCATGTTAAGCTGAACATTCTTTTTGCGGTATTTTTTATACCAAATCACCCCAACAACAAGTGCCATCAGATAAGGAATAGACAATAAGTAGATTACTCCGGTATTTAATCCTTCGGCTTGTGTATTACCATTTTTTACACCTTGCTCTGCATTAATGCTACACATAGCACATTGCGCATTAACCTTAGGGCTAATGGCAAAAGTTAGGGCAAACAGAAATAAGATAAAAACTACTTTCTTTTTCATTGTTGCAAATATACAGATAAAACGGTTGGAGGGAATTAAAAATTATGTCATAAAAAAGCCCCACTTTTTAGGATGGGGCTTTTTTTCACAATCATCATAAAATTTAATACCCTTACCTTTTGAGTAAGGGTATTAAGAGCGCATATAATTTATTGTAATGTTCCTGTAAATGTAAAACCTGGGTTTTCTACACTCTTAAATTGTCCTAACACTGCGCCAGTTGTCGGATGAGTAAAATAGTCTAAGGTAAACTGATTAACATCTAAACGCTGTGTGGTTAAAGGAGCCATATTAGCAACAATCAATGCTGCGTTTCCTGTAGGTGCTCCCGCTGTGAATTTATAAACACCAGCAGTTGTTTTTGTATAGGTATATGGAAAATCTCCAACAAACCTGGTTGCTCCCTGGTATATATCAACCGTTAAAACCATCGTTTTTTGAATTGTATTAAACTTGAAAGTCATTTTATCAAGCCTTAGCCCGTATGGGCCTGCTAACATTGCTGCTGCTGCTGAAGCTCGTCTGGTTTGAAAATCTGCTGACCAACCCGGATATGTTGTACCATTAGGTGCAGTTATGGTCGTATAATTTATACCTATTAATAAATGCAAAGGTAAAATTGGTGTTGCCGAAATTATGACTTCAACCCTTACACCATCAACAGTTGTATAATAAACTCCCTTAACAGGGTCCCATGTTAACTCTGTTATTTTTTTACCTTTATAAAATAAAGGTTCTTTTAAAACTATTCCGGTTAAGGTAAATGCAAATCCCGTAGAGGTTGTTTTTACGTCTCCATTATCTTCCCAGGTTAAACTGAAAATCTTATTAAATACATCAATTGTAGTTTGCACTTTAGTTGCATCGCCCAATAAAACATATAAATTTTTATTTGCTGTTGTATAATTTACTGTAGTATTAATTGAATTGTACAATCCTTTTGAGTCATATGAAGTTTTCTCAGCTTGTGTAGCCTTCACTAAAACCAATTTACTTCCAAGTAGTTTACCGGTTAATTTTATAGTATCCCCAGTCTCTTTATCAATAGAGAACTCGAAATCTGAATAAACTCCCCATCCTGCTACACCACCAAAAGTACTTGGATTAGGATCAGCAAGAATATGCATATAATTATAGGTATCGAATGATAGGGTAGGATTTTGCAATGCTCTTACCTTATACGTACTTTCCATACTCTTTTGTGCCGGATCGTAATCTAAATCGGCGTACATGGTAACCTTGTTTTCTTTATTAAAATTCAGGTAAAAAGAGTAACCGCCTCCCCCATCAGGATATAAGAAAGCTTTCCAGCCATAAGTACTGCCTGTTAAAGTATTTGAATATTTAGTTACTGCTTCAGTAATCCTTTCTTCCGGTCGTTGTCCATCAACCAGAGTCTCATCTTTTTTACATCCTGTAAAAAGGGAAAAAGATAATAATGAATATAATAGTATTTTTTTCATGTCAATTTGTCTTTAAATTAATTCCCCATGACTCCATAGATGTAAGAATTGGCATTTGTTGATTTATAAAATGCTCCTAAAGAACCTACAAACCCAATTTGCCCTGGTATAATTTGGTTAATCCAGTTTATTCTAAAAGTACTTGATGTTAAATAAGTGTTGATCGCAGCAACACCTGGCCTCAAGGTATTCATATTAGTATAAGTTGTTGTTGTTGGTTGAGTTGCATTTAAGGTAATCGTTGCTACTCCGGTCGTTGCATTTACAACCATAGTGTAATCTGCATCTGCCTGCAATACCGAACCAGCTGAGTTGGTGTAATTATAGCGCACAGTTAGTAAATTACCCGTACCAAAAATAAACTGCATATTATTTAACTGTCTGCCTGCACCTCCAATGGCTGCAACAGCAGTTTTCGAGGTGTTCCACGTCGTTAAAAATTCTGTCGACTGACTAGGGTCTACAGAAGGGTTTGTTGTTAATGTAGTGTATCCGATACCTAGACCAATCATTTTATGCAATACTGGTGCAGAAATTTTAAATAATGCTTTTTGCACTTCAGTTTGCAACTGATAAAAGTCGATATTAAAAGCTGTTTTAAAATAATCAACTACATACTGTTCTTTCTTTTTTAATTTAATTTGTGCGTCAGCAGGAAGAGAGGCAACAATACCATTATATTGTACTCTACCCATCATCAACATGTTAGACGATTGTTCAGCAAAATCTTCGCCTGGAGATACCCTTGCATATTGTGTAATAAAACCTAATGAATATGCTTCAGAAAGTGGCCTCTGCGTCCAGTTTGCCTCGTACCCACCACGAGAAACGGTTTGATATTCTGGTGAAAAATCAACAGTTTGATTCAAAATATGGGTGTATTCGTGTTGAATAACCTGAATCATCTGCTTAACTGATGCCAGGTTGGTTTTATCAAAAGAGTTAACCACATAGAGCACAATTTTACGTCCTCCTTCTGCAGTTCCCAGTGTTATTGATCCATTACTGTTATACTCGGCACTACCCGCCAACACAAATTGTTTTGGAGAAATCTTTTTAATAAAATCTGCACCACCCACCACTTCGTATGGTCTGATCCATACATCACGAACCATTTCCATTGCAGGGATTACCTTATCCACCGCCGGCGGTGTGATGTTCTTTCCTGATGGCAGTTCAAAACGATCAAATCGGTATTTGGTTTCTATATTATAAGGGGTTAAAAAATTTTGATCCAACCAAATATCGGTTGCGTTTTTATCTTTAATTATATTTTGATCAATCGCATCTAAATTTGCGTTTAGAGTGCCTTCTTTTTTACAAGATGCAAGGATTGCTAGCATAGACAATGCAACAAATCCATTTTTTAATGTCTTTTTCATAATTATCTTGGATTTTGTTTTATACCAGACAGGGTTACCTGTGATGGAAGTTGAAATAATTTACGAGGGTCGTCAGCGGCAAGTTCAATAGTTTCAAATGAACCGTTTACTGCAAAAATTTTATGTTTAACAGGCAATTTATACCTCAAAATATCAAACCAACGCAGTCCTTCCTGCGTATATTCTTTTTTCTTAAAATCTAAAATAGTTGCTATCAAACCCTCTTTAGGATCTGCTATTCCATAAAAAGCAGCAATCTTAGCCAAAGTTACGGCATGAGTACTTGCATTATAATTCAGGATTCTGGTACTGCAGTAAGTATTTAAATCTTGTAATGCCAATGTATTTTGTCCGGATGCAGCATAAGCTTCAGCCCGATTTAACAAAGTCTCATCAGCAGTTAATACAGGTACAATCGTATATGGAAATCCAATAGTCGCATTTGGACTTGTTTTAACAAAATACTCATTCCATTTAAGCATACTATAATGTGGCTGACCATAATAAGCTGATTTATAACACCATCTGGCACCCGTAACATTATTTGTAAAAACTTCATTATTTATAATTTGTCCGTAACCAAAACGAGGTGTACGTGTTCTTGCCCAGGATGAAGCAGTCTCTATTAATAATAATGTGGAAGGTTCAGATGCCTGCGTAAAATAAAGATACATTTCATCCAATGTATAAGTATTGTATCTGGTATTCCATGGTCTAAGAATAGTAGCAAATGAATTTCCGGGTGAAACTGCACTTGCATACTGGATTACTTTATCATAGTCCTTTTTAAATAAGAAAAACCTTGCCGCAAATGCATTACCTGCAGAAATATTAAAATGGTATTTAGGGATTTTATAAGCTGTATTTCTTAATAATGGCAATCCCTCTAATAAATCCTTTTCTATATTAGCATAAACAGAAGCTACAGTACCTCTGGAATATTGGCCAACTACAACCTTTTCTGGCTCCGTAACATAAGGAATACCTGGTGCATCATTAGCCGTTCCGGCTTCATAAGCTTTAGAATAAAGGGTAACCAACATAAAATGTGCGTACGCTCTGGCAACTAAAGCTTCACCTTTATATGGCAAATAAGCGGTCTGATCGGGTGCTTTACCAATTGTTTCTAATGCAGCATTTGCAGCAGCGATTGCAGTATAACAAGAATTCCAATAATTTGTAGGCGTGTCCTCACTATTATCATCATTGTCTTTCCAGTTATAAGGCAAAACTATCGCTCTATCTTCATCACCTATACCGGGGCCTTTATCTTCCACATTATCTGATGATGTTTCGGTAAAAGCGATATAGTTTCCTTCTGGATAAGCACTGGTTAAAAGTTCTGATACCTTTTCTACAGAATTTAATTCAGTTCTCTGATCTGGAGCCTGCTCTAAAAATTTCTTACACCCTAAACTCGAGATAAGGGATAGAGCAATAATAGATATATATATTTTTTTCATGATATTTTATTTAGAATCCTACCTTTAAAGATAATGTAAACTGACGCGGGATTGGCAATGCCACACCACCTGATCCAAAGAACTCCGGATCTTGTCCATTTAATTTTTTATCCGAATAAATTAAGAATAGATTATTTCCTACCGCACTAATAGATGAATTCGTTAAGCCCAATTTCTTAGTATATTTTGCAGGAATGTTATAGCTTAATATAATTTGTTTCATTCTTACAAAACCACCATCTGCTACTCTTTCAGTAGAATAATTGTAATTATTATAAGCATAAACACTTCTAAAAGATGTTGCTTCAAGTGCGTCTAAAATTGATGGAACATTAGTTTTCAGCTCATCTCCCTGCATTTCCCAACGGCTTAAAAATGCCTTAGGCATTGCGTCTAAGTCAGTATAGCTTGTTTTAAACGCTGGCGACAGACGAACTTTATTTCCTGCAGCAAAGGTTACCAGTGCTGATAAAGTAAAATCTTTGTATTTAAATGTATTTGAGAAACCTCCGGTATATTTTGGATCAATTGGTCCTTCATATTTCAGGTATTTTACAACATCGCTTTGAAGATAAACATCACCACTCACTACACCTTCATTATTCATAAACTTTGGCGAACCGTTCAGTGGATCTAATCCTTTAAAATCGAGAGAGAACAGGCCTCTTTGTGCATATCCTTCTAATGGACCACCATCAGCTCCAATTAGATCAAATATTAGTGGTTGATTTTTAAGGTTTGTGATTTTGTTTTTATTATAGCCAAAAATCAATTGAGATGACCAGTTAAAATTAGTGGTTTTCAAAACTTTTGCCCCTAATGCAGCCTCGATACCATGTGATTCCATGTCTGCATAATTAGCTTGCTTAACCGATTCACCACCAATACCTCCATTTCTAAATTCACCAATTAAATCAAAACTTTTTCTTTTATAAGCATCAACGGTTAAAGTCAAGCGATCACCAAATAAACCTAAATCCAGACCCACGTTCAATTCATTAAGTTTTTCGAAAGTAAGCTCTGAATTTTCCAGACCATCTATGTACAATTTGGTTTCTTTTTCTGGTATATATGGTCTACGTGTAGCCATACTTCTTAATACTAAACTAGAATTTTGGGCAGTACCCATGCTTGCAACAAGGCCATAAGTAGCACGAAGTGTGGCACGGTTAACAACATTCTTAATACGCTCGCTTTGCATGAAATTTTCTGTATCAATATTCCAGGCACCTGAAACATTCCATGTTGGCAGCCATCTTGCAGTTGGTGATTCTCCTAATAAGTTTGAACCATCATAGCGTCCTGTCGCGTTGATACTATATTTACCTTTATAAGAATAAGCAGCTCTTAATGAGTAATTTAAATATCTTTCGTAGCGATAACCCATACTATAATAGTTAAAGCCGCTTTCAACATTTGATTTTACAATATTTGGATCAATAAATGGAACACCGCCTTTATCATATTGATATCCATAACCATCAAATACTTTATTTTGCCTGTTTATATAACGCATTTCTTGCGTAGCAAAGAAGTTAACCAGGTGATCTTCGTTAAAGGTTTTATCATATTCTAAACTGTTACGCACATAATAATTGGTAATATTATCGTCGTTAGTTTTGTAAAAACCTCCATATGGCAACACAGAAACAGGTAGCGCATTTGGATCATCCGGGTTGCTGTATAAAAATTTATTATTATTTCTGATTGTCGCATCATTAGGACTTATACCTGCACGGTATGCCTGCGCCATATTTGAATGTTCAGTAATTTTATGCTCCTGACTGGTCTTTGCATAGCGATAAGCTCCATCAAATGAATACTTCAAGTCCTTGGTGATTTTATACTTAACTCCGCCCTGAACTTTAAAATCTATTAAGCTTAGTTCTAATGTATTGTTTTCCAA
Organism: Pedobacter punctiformis; assembly: GCF_027213715.1. Classification (GTDB taxonomy): domain Bacteria; phylum Bacteroidota; class Bacteroidia; order Sphingobacteriales; family Sphingobacteriaceae; genus Pedobacter; species Pedobacter punctiformis. The sequence continues at coordinate 118,963 of NZ_JAPWGM010000005.1, read as the reverse complement.
TTCATTCAAAATATTAAATGGAGCATAATTTTGAGTAAAGAATTCTCTATTTCCATTAGCATCGTAAGCGGTTAATGTACGACTGGTATTTAGGGCGTAACTAAATGGGTTAATATCAAAATCACGATCGTATGTACCATAAACCGGATTGCCATTTCTACCCAGGGTACCTGGCGCTTTTTGATCACGAATTGATCCCTGAGTAATTAACTCAATACTCAACTTATCGTTAATTTCAAAGTTACCACGAACATTTCCAGTAAAGCGTTTAACGTTGTCACCAACGGTCCATCCATTATCCTGCAAGAAACTGGTAGATGCATAGATTTTCGATTTGGCTGTACCACTTGATATACCTAATGAGTGTTCTTGCATAAATGATTGTTTAAACAAAATATCAAACCAATTGGTATTGTTATCTGCATAACGCTGCAAAAATTGCTTTTGACTGAAAGCATCATTTTTCAAACCGAAAGTTCCGGTAGCAGGATCATAATTATACATTTGGTTATACATTTTAGTAAAAACCCCACCATTTGCACTACGGGATGAACTTGAATGATTTAACCATCCTTTATTTTGCATTTCCAGATAAACATTCATCTGATCTGCTGAATTCAAGATATCAAAATTCTCATATGAAGGTTTCATATAACTGGAAAAATTCCCGGTGTATGTTATTACCGGCTTACCTTCGGTATTTCTACCTTTTTTCGTAGTGATAATTACAACTCCGTTCATTGCTCTGGCTCCGTATTGTGCGGTAGCAGCAGCATCCTTCAAAATGTTAAAACTCTCTATATCATCAGGATTCAACCCAGCAACAGATGAACCTACCAATGTAGAAGGATCTCCTGTTGATAGTTGTTCATTAGAAATATTAACCACATCTTCTAAAATAATACCATCAACAACCCATAATGGTTTGTTATCTCCTGAGATAGAGGTAGCTCCACGAACGCGAATTTTTGGTGCAGCACCGAAAGTTCCGGAAACGTTTTGAACAGATACACCGGCAACGCGGCCTTCAAGCATCCGACTTACATCATTAATACCGTCACGTTTAACATCTGTTGCTTTTAATGCAGTTGATGAACCGGTAAATAATTTCTTATTTAAGTCCTGGTAACCTGTAGATACAATATCAACCGTCTTTAAGTCGCTAACATTTTCTTTAATGTTTACATTAATTGTTGTACGCCCGTTTACAGGAACTTCTACTGTATTATAACCTACATAACTAAATACTAATGTTGCTTTTTCATCTACTCTAATGGTGTATTCTCCATTTGAATTAGTGCTTACAGAATTGCTTATGCCTTTCTCTCGGATACTAACGCCTGGCATACCCTTTCCATCTTCACCAAGTACTTTACCTTTAACTTCTATAACCGCAAAATAATTAGCGATCTTATCAAAAATATTTTTCTCTTTTGGTTTGATTAAGATCGTTTTATCTTCAATGGTGTAAGTTAAATCCTTACCTGAAAGGATTTTGTCCATAACAGCTTCTATTGTAGAATTATTAAAATCAGCATTAACCAGTGTTGTACTTTTAATTTTATTGGTTGACAATAAAACGTCATATCCTGATTGTGTTCTGATTTCTTTAAATAATTTCTCCAATGTTACATTTTTCTCTTTCAACGTAACCAGCTGACCAAAAGAAGCGGCACTTACCTGCATAAGTGAGGCGAGCAAAATGACCGTAACTAACTTCATCATTAATAATAATTTAGGTATGTAGCCAGGAGGCATACACAAAATTCTGGTATAAATTTTATACATTTGATAGTCTGTTTTTGTGCGAAACACTGATTTGTTTAAGCGCTAAAAAGCGTTCCGCGGTTAATCCAAGAAATAATTGATTTTTTGATCGATTTCCGGTTTTACCGGTTGGTTAAACAGATACACAGAAATAGGGGTGTTACTAGAATAACACTCCTTTTTTGTTTCTATATAACCTGTAATCTAAGTTTTTAGTGTAGTTTTCTTCATGTTAGTTAGGTTATTGTTTGTTGATTTATATTAGTTACGGTATAATTAAATGTTAAAATAAAGGCTGGTTAGTCCTTAAACATTATTTTTTTTTATCTTCTTTATAAACTATAATCTTATTGTCTTTAATGTCAAACCGAACTTCTCCGGTTTGCTCAAGTTTTCTTAATACCTGAGATACTTTTCCAAAACGGCTTACTGTTCCGTAGTACATAACTTCTTTTGCTGAAGCATCAGCATATTTCACATCCACATTATACCATCTGGAAAGTTTACGCATAATGCTTTCTTGCTTCTCATTATCGAACATGAAATAGCCATTTTTCCAGGCTATTGATTCTTCAACATCAGTATTCCTTACGTTAATCCCATTATTTGATAAAACCGATTGCTCTCCTGGTTTTAAAACCTCTGTATCATGCGTATTATTATGAAATACTCGTACGCTTCCTTCCAGTAAAGTTGTTTTGGTAACATCCTCATCAGCATAACAGTTGATGTTAAAATGAGTCCCTAATACTTCTACTTCCTGTTTAGCAGTCCGTACAATAAATGGGTGTAATTTATCTTTGGTAACTTCAAAATAAGCTTCTCCGGTTAATTGTACAATACGTTGTTTAGCAGAAGCAAAACTTAATGGATAAGTTAAGGATGACTCAGCATTTAGCCACACAACAGATCCATCAGGCAATCTCACCTGCCACTGTCCACCTCTTGGTGTAGAAATCGTGTTGACTTTTGAATCATCGGCATCACGAACAACCTCTGACACTTTATAAATCAGCTGACCATCTGCCGCTTTAGTGATTGATAAACCTGATTGCTTTGCAATATCTCCTGTCACCGCATCGGTTAATGATATTTTTTTACCATCCGCAAGCGTTAAAATAGCTTTATTTCCTCCAGGCAAAACATCCTGTACAAAAACATGAACCTTTTGAGTTGGATTATATGATTTGATATATACTGTAATGGATACTGCAATTAATACAATAATTGCGGCGGCCCATCGTAAAATTGGTATTAATGTTCTTCTTTTTAACTTTTGTGGTTTATCCGTAGCCAAAACATTTTGAAGTACATTTTCCCAATTACCCTCAACCCTTGTTTGCTTTGCAGATTGCTCCTCCTGCATAATCATTGGAATAATCTCTTTGCTAACAAGCTCATTTTCAGCATCAGCAAGTTCTAAAAGTTCTTGTTTTTCAGCATTATTAAGCGTATCGGCCTGAAATTGATTTAATAAATGGTTAATTCTTTTTTCCATATGATTCTTAGACTAAGAAGCCGCATAGTAAATTTAGGACTATCGGAATTTTAAAAATAATTGGTAAATAATTTATTTGGCTAAAACGCAAGGTTTTCCACGCATACATTCATTCAATTTTAAATGATGCCTATCTGAAAAAGATTTTATCCAAAAATCCAAAGCCCATTAAAATACTGAAAGTAATTCCATGTTGACTTAAATGTGCTCTTATACTTTTTAAGGCAATAACCAGCGCATTTTTAACTGTACTTGGAGATAGATTAAGTATTTCGGCTATTTCCGGAATGGTTTTAGATTCCAACCTGCTCAATTCATAGATTTTTTTTCTTTGTGCAGGAAGGTTGGCAATTGCAGCATTAATTATTTTATTGATCTCATTAAGGTGAATGGTATCTACCGTATCGTTATTGTGATCAGAATGCCGGGTTTTAAAAGTATCTATTGTTTTGGTTTGCCGGAGTGTTTTTCTAAGATAGTTTAAACATTCGTTAGAAACGTATTTGTATAAATAGGCTTTTACATTTTCCACTTCTTCCAGTTTATCCCGGTTAAGCCAAATTTTTAAAAAACTATCCTGAATAATTTCTTCTGTTCCGTGTTCTGACTTTGTAAACTTTAAAGCAAATGATTGTAAAACCGGGAGGTACTGATAAAATAAAATGCCGAAAGCTTTTTCATCACCTTCTGCAATTTTTTTTAACAATTCCTGACCATTTTCATTTTTATTACTCAAAGCAAGCCCTTTTAAATCCTCATTTTATTTTCTATTTCTATAACCGGGACGGTATATCAATAATAGATAATTATTTTGATTCTCGAGCTAAAAATTAACTAAATATATTCGAAAATGCTATTGACAAATGTTTTATCAATAAATTCTAGTAAATATAATATGGAGCAATCATCAGGTATACCACTACCCCCGTAATGGCTACGTATAACCAAAGCGGAAAAGTAATTTTAGCAATTTTGCGGTGTCTGTCAAAGCGCTCTGCCAGTGCTCTTACATAGGTAATTAATACCAATGGGATAATGGCAATTGACAATAAAATGTGGGTTAACAAGATAAAGAAGTACACATATTTAACAGCACCCTCTCCACCAAATTTTGTCGAAGGGGTGGTCATGTGATAAGCAATGTACATTACCAAAAACAATAATGAACATCCAATAGCTGTTTTCATTAAATTTTGGTGTAAGGTGACTTTTCCGTTTTTAATGGCCCATACTGCAATGACTAACAACACAGCAGTGATGCCATTAATGGTTGCATAAATTGGCGGTAAAAACGGCAAAGGTTTTGCATTGGGTATTTTCACAAAAAATAAGACAGCTACGGCAACAGGTATTACAATGGAAAGTAAGATGATCCATTTGCTGTATTGTTTTTCAAGAGGACTATTATTCATTTGGGATATTTTTAATATTATCTGCCGTCTTTTATATTTCGAAGGTCTTCGGCAACAAGAACTTTTATTTCATCATCCAGTTTGGCCAGGGCATCAGGGTTTGTAGCTTCGTAATATCCTCGTATTCGGTGTTGATTATCCAGCAGTAAAATTTGATTGCCATAAATAAATTTATTTGCTCCGGCTTCCTGATGCGCAATTACATCCAAACGTAATCCTTTTCTGATTAATGGGTATAATTCAGTGGTATCGCCTTTTAGCAAATCCCATTTCCCATGTCTAGCTTTTAAGGAGGCTGCGTAAGATTTAAGTTTAGCTACATCATCGCCCGGATCAACTGAAATGCTTACAAAACGAATTAAAGGGTTCCTTTCGTAATTCTCCACAGTTTTCTTTATGTTATCGCTAACTTCTTTAACAGTTGTTGTGGTATAAAATAAATTTAGTACCACAATTTTTTGATTCAAAGATTTCCAGCTGATGGAATCATTATTTTGATTTACCAATTTAAAATCAGGAACAACATGGTAAATGGTATCCGGGATTTTTTTGCCTTTTACGGTATGAAAAGTTGAGGCTACAATCTTGTCGCCATAAATTGGTAAGCTTTTATAACGGTTTTTTGCAAAATGGGGTAATAAGTAAAAAAACAAAAATCCCGGTATAGCTAATATGCTTACCAGGATTAATGTTTTTTTTATAGGGCTTCTTTTCATTAATGATTCATCATGTGCAGGTTTAAAAACCCACCTTCTATTAACATTAAAACAATAAAGTAAATAATGAAAATAAATGAAACCGTTAATGCAAGTTGTAAACCTAATTTCTCAAATTTTAAGTGCATAAAATAAGCTACGATATAAAATGCTTTTACCAACGTTAAAGCAATATAAATGTAGTTACCAACATGCTGAGGAATATGTCCTCCAGGGATGGCCCAAAGGGCTATGATAAATTCAATACCTGTAATTAGAGATAATATACCTGCTACTTTCCAGATTTTGGCTTTATTCATTCCTGCATGTTCACCATGTTCGTGACCTTCTGTTGTATGTGAGTGTTCTGACATAAAAATATTTTTATAATATGATAAATTAAACCAAATAGAAGAATGTAAATACAAACACCCATACTAAATCTACAAAGTGCCAGTATAAACCAACTTTTTCTACCATTAAATAATGACCTCTTCTTTCGAAAGTTCCATTAATTGTCATCACTAACAGGATAATATTAATTAAAACACCTGTAAATACGTGGAAACCGTGGAAACCTGTAATGGTGAAGAATAAGTTTGAGAACTGTTGTGCAGCTACTAAAGATACATCACCAGTAAATAAATGTTTTAATGTTTCCATTGGTGGAATTTTACCCCATCCAAAACCTTCATGGAACAAGTGAGTCCATTCTAATGCCTGACAGCCTAAGAACATAAAACCTCCAATGATTGTAGCAACCATCCACCAGATTACTTCTTTCTTAGAACGACGGTGGCCGGCTTCAACAGCCATAACCATTGTTACCGAACTAAGAATTAATATAAAAGTCATGATACCCACAAAAACCAGGGGTGCACCACTTTCTTTTATTCCAGGGATTGATTGGAAAACCAAATCCGGATCTGGCCATGTTAATTTAGAAAAACGCTGAGCGCCGTAATAGATCAATAGAGATGAAAAGGTAAAAGCATCTGACAAAAGGAAAAACCACATCATGATTTTACCATATTCTACCGACCACGGAGAACGACCACCATTCCATGGTCCGGTTTTAACTTGATCTAATTGTGATACTGAATTCATTTGGAAATAGTATAATAGTTTGTTAACAAATTTAACGGTTCAAAAGTAAAAAAACATACAGATATATCCATAATATATCTATAAAATGCCAAAAAATAGAAGCAATTTCCATTCTGTACTTGCCTTTGGCTGGCGTAATATTTTTATAACTGCCTAGTAAAGCACTGATAATAAGCCCTACACCTGCAATAATGTGAACTAAGTGCATTCCAGAAACTACATAGATAAATGAAATTGCAGCGTTATTACCAACCATTGTTGCACCACTTCTTACCATGCTGCCCCATGCATTAAACTGCATTACACCAAAAATAACCGCTAAAATTACCGTTATCCATAGCATAGACCGCTGTAAACTAAAGTTAAGGTTTCTTAAAGCTCTTGAAGCTAACATTAACGTTATACTGCTGGCTATAATAACCAAGCTGCTATAAATAAAGGCGTCAGGAAGAACTAAACCATGCCCTTTACCTTTTGATGCTGCGAATACCAGATAGTAGCTGGTAAAGCCGCCAAACATAATTGTAGATGATACGACAAAAAGCCAGACGATAAACTTTCTGGGTTTTGGGTCAAATGTATCCTGGGTATTTTCCATTGTGATAACCATAAAAATTATTTTGCTATAAAATCAAATAATAATACCAGCTGTACGGCCGGTATATAAAAAAATGAACAGAACATCACCTTCTTCGCATCCGCTAGTTCTCTGTTTATTAAAAGTTTAAAGGCAAGCCAGCAAAAAATAATGCCTGCAATTAAAGATAATCCTGCAATATAATAACCGCCAAAACCATAGAAAGTTGGCAGTAAACTTACTGGTATCAGAATTAATGTACCTAAAAAGGTCATGAAAGCTGAAACTTTATCCCGTTTTTTGGTGGGCAGTAATCTAAAACCTGCTTTTTTATAATCATCATCCAAAACCCATGCAATGGCCCAGAAATGTGGAAATTGCCAAACAAACTGAATCAGGAACAGTACTACTGCTATTTTATAATCGATATCTAAAAACAGTTCGGCTTTTAAACTTCCAAAAGCGGCTAAATATCCAATAAGTGGGGGCAATGCACCCGGAATGGCTCCTACAAAAACTGCAATTGGAGATTTTCTTTTTAATGGAGTATAAGCAAAAGCATATAGCAAAATTGAAAATACTGATAATAAACCGGTTTCAAGATTTAACTTACCCAATAACCAGGTTCCTAAAAATGCCATAAAAACACCCAGAATCAAACCTTGTCCTGTAGTCATTCTACCTGCAGGCATCGGACGGTCTTTTGTCCGGCTCATCAGCTTATCAAGATCCTTCTCTATAATCTCATTAAAGCAATTTGCTGCTGCTGTTACCAAAAATCCGCCTGCTATTAAAATTAACCAGTTTCCCCAATCAATTGAAGGGATATGGCCTCTTCCTATCTGCATTTTCTGACCAATCAAAAAGGAGATCGACGCAGAAAACACTACCGTAAAGGATAGCCTGAATTTTATGAGTTTAGAAAAATCTGAAAAAAATTGTTTCAATTTCCTTAAATATTATTGTCTATAGGTACTTGTACGGTAAACCAACAAATACAGATAAAACTGTAAACTAAATAACAGCGTAGAGAATAAAATGTGTACTGCTTGCGCTGCTGGTGGAAATGCTATATATGCTAATGCAAAGCCACTTAATAATTGAATTAAAAGCGTAATTATAATAAACCTTGCGGTTAACAAAGGTGCTGCTTTCCCACTAAAACGGTCGGTAACCATTTTATAAACAACTCCATTTGCGATGACCACTAAAATAGCCAGGTCTCTGTGGTAAGAAAACACATTTCCTACTTTAGCTACCCAGGTAGCATTATTATGATATAAAAGTGATTTTGCAATCACATCTACTGCTTCTCTAACTTCGGTACCCAATACAATTTGGGCAATGCTTAAAATAACTGTAAAAAATAAAAAACCTTTTAACCACAGTATACGGTACATAATAACCGTAGGTTCTATATTTAATTGCTTGGCGTAGTTATAGGTATAAATAGATATCGCTAAAATAACCAGTGCCAAAAGCATGTGTACCGTTACCACCCATTGTGCCAGATTTGTGGATACCACAATTGAACCTAACCAAGCCTGGTAACCGACTACAAAAATGTTTAAAATACTGAGTACAATAATTCGTTTAGCTGTTTTTTTATAGGCAAACGAATAAATTGCAGTTAACAATAAAAATATTCCTGCCAAAGCCCCCGCCAGCCTGTTTAAATATTCTGTCCAGGTTTTTGCCGGATTAAACTCTTCCGGTATCGTGATGCTTTTATCATGTCTGATGCTATCTGCAAGTTCGGTTTTACCCATGCTTTCCAGATATTGAGCAAACTTTTCATTCTTTTTAAGTCTGCCGGCAACATATTTCTCTTTATAATCAGCAGGGAGTTGCGATACATGGGTTGGTGGAATGTATCTGTCGAAACATTTCGGCCAATCCGGGCACCCCATTCCAGAGCCGGTACTGCGTACAATACCGCCAGCCAGTATAACCAATAAAGTAACGATTATGGTTATAAAGTTAACTCTGATGAAACGTTGTTCTGATCTGCTGATCATATATCTTTTAAGATGAAAAGGGTATCCGGATAAGCAGAAACTTAATCAGATACCCCTTTAAATTGTGTAAAGCTTAAACTAGCCTTTATTTTCTGCAACAGGATTAGCTAATTCCCAATCTTGTTGTATTTTTTCTGCTTCTTCATTTCCTTCAAAGTCATGTGGCAAGTTAGAGCTCATGGTTTGAGAGAAAGGTACAGTTTGAGGAATAAAATCTGCATCATGACCCGGTTTGCTATAATCATAAGGCCATCTGTAAACTGTAGGAATTTCTCCTGGCCAGTTTCCGTGAAGATGTTCTACCGGAGCAGTCCATTCTAATGTATTTGATTCCCAAGGGTTTTGAGTAGCTTTCTTTCCTTTATAAATTGAGTAGAAAAAGTTAAACAGGAACGCTACCTGTGCTAAAGCAGCTAAAATAGCAGCCCAGGTTACAAAAACGTTAACCGTTAACCATTTCTTCATAAATTCGAACTCTGTGAAGGCATAGTAACGACGTGGAACGCCATCTAAACCTAAAAAGTGTAATGGGAAGAATACTAAATAAGCTGCAATAAAAGTTAACCAGAAGTGTAAGTAACCTAATTTAGCGTTCATCATACGGCCAAACATTTTAGGATACCAGTGATAAACCCCTGCAAGCATACCAAAAATTGCTGCTGATCCCATTACCAGGTGGAAGTGGGCAACTACAAAGTAGGTATCGTGTAAGTTAATATCTAATGATGCATTACCTAAGAAGATACCGGTTAAACCACCAGAGATAAAGAATGACACTAAACCAATTGCAAATAACATTGCCGGTGTAAAACGGATATTACCTCTCCATAATGTAGCTAAATAGTTAAATGTTTTTACAGCTGATGGCACCGCAATAATTAAAGTAGTGATCATAAATACACCACCCAATAATGGGTTCATACCGGTTACAAACATATGGTGACCCCATACTATGAATGAAAGTACTGTAATACCAATTAGTGAGTAAACCATAGCATGGTAACCGAAAATTGGCTTACGTGCATTTACCGAGATAACCTCTGATGAGATACCCAATGCAGGCATAATTACAATGTATACCTCAGGGTGACCTAAGAACCAGAATAAGTGTTGCCATAAAATTGGAGAACCACCTTCGTTAGGTAAAATGTTTGTACCCATTACAATATCAGAAAGGTAGAAACTTGTTCCAAAGCTACGGTCAAATACCAATAATACTACACCTGCAACTAATACAGGGAATGATAAGATACCTAAAATAGCGGTTAAGAAGAATGCCCAGATTGTTAGAGGCATTTTCCAAAGGTCCATGCCCTTAGTACGCATGTTTAAAATTGTACTTACGTAGTTAATACCACCCATTAATGATGAGGCTACGAAAAGTACCATACTAACCAACCACAAGGTCATACCTAAACCAGAACCTGGTATTGCTGTAGGAATGGCTGATAGTGGCGGATAAACCGTCCAGCCTCCTGATGCGGGTCCTGTTTGGATAAAAAATGAAGACATCATGATTACACAGGCCATAAAGAAGAACCAGTATGAAAGCATATTTAAGAATGGCGAGGCCATATCTCTTGCTCCAATTTGCAATGGAATTAATAAGTTACTAAATGTACCGCTCAGTCCTGCTGTTAGTACAAAGAAAACCATTATGGTACCGTGAATGGTGACCAGTGCTAAATAGAAATCGGGTTTGATACGACCGCCTTCTGCCCATTTACCTAAAAATGTTTCTAAGAAAGGGAAATTTTTATCTGGCCAAGCCAATTGGATACGGAATAAAATGGATAAAGCCATTGCTATAACCGCCATAATAATACCGGTTATTAGAAATTGCTTTGCAATCATTTTATGGTCCATACTGAAGATATACTTTGAAATTAAAGTCTCCTTATGGTGTCCGTGATCGTGGTGATCGTGATTGTGATCGTCGTGTATTGCTATTGTTGACATAATTCTTTCGCTCTGCGGTAATATTATTTATTTAAAGCCATTTGGTTAGTTTTCACTGCTGTTGTATCCTTAGCTGTAGAATCAGCTACAGATTTTACAGGTGCAGGTGCCACTGGCAAATTAAATTGTTTTCTTAAATCATCGTTTAAGTAGGTTTTCTGTTTAGCTATCCATTCTGCATATTCCTTTTCAGAAACAACACGAACGTCTTTTTGCATATTCCAGTGACCTGAACCGCAAATTTTAGCACAATAGAAAAGATATTTAAAGTTAGGATCATTTGTTTTTTCCTGCATTTCGCGGGTGGTAATGGTTGGTGTAAATTCAAACACGGTTCTCATACCTGGTACAGTGTTTAATTGTACTCTGAAATGCGGCATGTAAAAACTGTGAATCACATCTTTACTGGTTAAGATTAGTCTAACCGGTTTATTAACCGGAATTACCATCTCATCAGCCATTTCATCATCACGGGAATTTAAATCTTTAAAATCAATACCCAATGGATTAGTCGCAGTTGTTAATTTATAATTTTTATTACCCACTACTCCATCTGCTCCAGGATAACGGATAGACCATTTAAACTGCTCAGATGTTACTTCAATTTGCAAAGGTTTGTTATTAGGATCTTCAACTTTGAAGAAAATTGATCTCCAGGTTAAGAAACCCATTAATACCAATACAGTTAAAACTAATGCCGGAACAATGGTCCAGATTTTTTCGATTGTATTGTTGTGAGGATAATAATATGCTTTTCTTTTAGCTGAATATTTATAAACGTAAGAAAATCCGAATAACAGGATGTGTGTTACCACGAACACGATTGTGGTAATGATTAATGTTAAATTAAACATTTTATCAATGCGCTCTCCATGTATTGAAGCTGCATCTGGTAATAACATTGCACCGTGCACTGTATATTCCCAATACACACCATATAAACCTAAAACAAGAAATAATGCAAATAAACTTGCATGTACCCTGTTCCAGTTAATGCCTACCGGCTTGCCTTGTGCTTCGCGGCTTAATTCATAAACTCTTATGGCTTTACCCACAATAGCAATGAATAAACATATTGCCAGGAAAACCAGTACATAAAAAATTACTGATTTATAAACCTCGCCCATATCAACAGCTTTCGGTGCCGCCGCTGCTGCTGCATCTTGTGCAAATGCGCTCGTGTTTGCAAAAACAGTAAGTAATACTGCTAAAGCTGCGGTCGTTTTATTCGTGATAAACTTTCTTAAACTCATTTTCTTAAAAGTAGTACGCTGTACTGCTAATTATAATAATAATTAAATATTTGCTCTTATAAAATCACCTGCTATAGCTGATGATGCAAACTTTCTTGTAATAAAGGGTGATTTTTTGCGATTAAAGGCTTTTTGCTTAAGGCCGATAAAACTGTAAAGGTAAACAATCCTACGAAACCTACTGCGGTACCAATTTCTACAATACCAAAACCGTTATGTCCATCTTCTACTGCACCTGGCATAATCATTTGGTAGTAATCTACCCAGTGACCTAATAATACCACGATGGAAACAAATAATAGTTTTACATCTGTTCTCTTGTTGTCTCTGTCCATTAATAATAATACTGGCGCCAGGAAGTTCATTGCAAGGTTTAAGAAGAACCAAAACTTGTAATATTCAAAACGTTTGTAGAAATAAACAGTTTCTTCAGGCATGTTAGCATAGTAGATTAATAAAAACTGTGCAAACCATACATAAGTCCAGAAGATGGAGAAACCAAAAATAAACTGACCTAAGTTATGTAAGTGGCTATTGTTAACCCATTGCATATAACCTGCTCTTCTTAACAGAATGATGATAATTGCAATAGTTGCTAAACTGCTAACCCACATTGCTGCGAAGTTATACCAGCCAAACATAGTAGAGAACCAGTGTGCCTCTAATGACATGATGGTATCGAAAGCAAATACTGGTGTTGTAAAACCATAAATGACCAGGAAGATACAAGCATTTTTAAAACTCTTTCTGTAAGAATTTAATCCTCCTGCTAAATCTTCATTATAAGAAAACTTAACAAAAAGCATTGAAAAGATACTGTAAACACCTAAAAACACAACCTGACGACCTAAAAAGAAAGGAACGTTTAAGAATACAGACTTTCCTGCGATTAACGAATCATAGTTAGGACTATTCGGGTCCGTTAAACCATCTGCATGCCAGTGGTGGTATAAATTATGTGTGTATAAACCAGCTGAAATAATAACAACAAGTATTACAGCAGCGATAGGCAATGTTTTTGCCATAGCTTGAGGTACACGTAGAATTGATGCAGACCAACCAGCCTGAGCAACGTATTGAACCGCCAGGAAAAATGTACCTGACATACAAACGCATGCAAAATAATATCCCATAAGCAACAGGTTGGCAAAAGTGCGCTCGTGCATCACTTTATCTCCGGCTAAGAAACCATAAGCTACTGCAATTACACCTAATGCAATTCCAATAATGCTTAAAGTTTTTACTTTTCCTGTAAACTCAAATTGTTCACTAAAATTAATATTGTGAGTTCCCATTTATATTCTGCTTTACTTATTGTTCTTTTTGTAATTGTTGAACATACATCACAACTTTCCAACGATCTGTTGGTGAGATTTGTGAAGCATGCGAGCCCATGTTATTTACACCATAGGTAATGGTATGGTAAATTTTACCTGCGGTAAGATCTTTCATAGCGCCACCTCTTGATGAACTGCCTTCGTGATAAGAAGGTACACCATTAAATTTCTCAATTTTTACCAGGTGCCCTTGTCCATCTCCTTTTTCTCCATGGCATGGAGCGCAGAAAACAATAAATGAATGTTTACCTTCTGCAAGGTTGGTTGTATCTACAGGTAATGGATTAACCATGCTTGCACCAGCTGCTTCATATCCTTCTTTAGTATTAGGATATTCATCATATTCTTTAAAACCTACAGGTTTTGTATTTGCTGGTGGTAACTGTGCAGTTTTACCATCTTTAAAATTTTTATTTGGCTGATCCGGGTTATAAGCAATCGGATCATACATGTTCCTGGCATATTCCAGCCCGGTACTGCGTTTATCTCTACAAGCCGAAAGAGTAGCTGCAAAAGCGATAGCTAAAAACGCGGCATAAACAAATTTATTCTTATTCATAGCTAATGTACTTCCTTTCATTATACTTTACTTCTAAAGCACCGGCATCTTTTAATAAACCATCAATAACAGTGTGTTCTGCATTTTCTTTTGCATCCACTGCAATTACAAAACGATCATCAGTAGCACGCAGGTCCATTACTCTTGGCGCTCTGCCCGGAAACAAGTGTGTAGAAGCATAGTAAGTTAAAACCATACCGAATGCACAGAATAAAACTGTTAATTCGAACATTATCGGAATAAAATCCGGCAATGCAAATGATGGTTTACCACCTATGTTTACTTTCCAATCGATAACTGCGCAAAAATAAATTAAGGCGAAAGCGGCACAAGTACCGGTTATACCAAAGCAAAATGCTGCAATATCAATTCTTGATCTTTTAATTCCTAATTTGGCTTCTATTCCGTGTATAGGCATTGGGGTATATACATCATAAATGCTGACGTTATTTGCCTGAAGTTTTTCGATGCCATGCATCATTTCATCAGGATCACCAAAACTGCCTAAAATATATTTGATATCACTCATTGTTATATTTTTGCGTAATCTTCTTGTTTAACACTATCAAATTTCTCTAAAGACTCTATGTATTCTGCTACATATTCTTTATCCTCATGCCCTTCTTTAATCTGTTTCATTTTAGCCTGCTCACTTGCAGTTTTCAATAATAATTTAACCTCTGCAATAGCAATTGAAGGTAAAACTCTTAAGAATAAAAGGAATAGAGTAAAGAATAGTCCAATTGAACCAACAAATACACTGATATCTACCCACGTTGGATAAAACATTGCCCAACTTGATGGAATATAATCACGGTGTAACGAGGTAACGATAATTACGAAACGCTCAAACCACATCCCAACGTTTACTACAATTGATAAAATCCAGGTTGCACGAATGCTTAAACGAATCTTTTTGAACCATAAAAGCTGTGGAGAAATTACGTTACAAGTCATCATCATCCAGTAAGCCCACCAGTATGGACCAGTTGAACGGTTGATAAATGCATATTGCTCATATTCTGAACCAGAATACCATGCGATGAAGAACTCTGTTAAATAAGCAACACCTACGATTGATCCGGTTAAGATGATGATTTTATTCATCGACTCAATGTGGAACATGGTGATGTAGTTTTCAAGGCCTAGTACTTTACGTGCAACCAATAATAAGGTTAACACCATTGCAAAGCCTGAGAAGATTGCACCCGCAACGAAGTAAGGAGGGAAAATGGTGGTGTGCCATCCTGGAATTACTGAAGTTGCAAAGTCCATTGATACAATTGTGTGTACCGAAAGTACAAGAGGTGTAGAAATACCGGCAAGGATTAGAGACACTGCCTCAAAACGCTGCCATGTTTTTACACTTCCACTCCATCCAAATGAGAAGATAGAGTATACTTTTTTACGCATGCCTGTAGCACGGTCACGAATGGTTGCAATATCTGGTAATAAACCTGTGTACCAAAATAATAATGATACAGAGAAATAAGTGGAGATTGCAAACATATCCCATACCAATGGTGAGTTAAAGTTTACCCATAATGAACCAAACTGATTTGGTAATGGTAAAACCCAATAAGCTAACCATGGACGACCCATGTGAGATACAACGTAGGTTGCGGCACAAATAACCGCAAAGATTGTCATTGCCTCTGCTGAACGGTTAATGGAGTTACGCCAGTTTTGACGGAAGAGTAATAGTACTGCTGAAATCAGTGTTCCAGCGTGACCAATACCAACCCACCATACGAAACCGGTGATATCCCAAGCCCATCCAACTGTTTTATTTAAACCCCATGCACCTATACCATTCCAAAAGGTATAACTCACGGCAACCACCCAAAGTAAAGCGCCTAATGCGGCAAAGGTGAAACCAATCCACCAGGCTTTGTTTGGTTTATTCTCTACCGGGCCCAAAATATCATCCGTAATTTTTGCATACGTAATGTTATTGCCGGTAATTAATGGTTCTCTAAGTATTGATTCGTTATGTCCTGACATAATTTGTATTTTCTTTATACTAAAGCTTACGCTTGTACTGTTGTATCTGTATTTCTAATTTTTGTCATGTATCCGATACCTGGTTTTACATTGATTTCTTCTAAAACGTAGTAGATACGTTCAGAACGTAATGCTTTTGAAACCTCAGAGTTTGGATCGTTTGAATCACCAAATATGATTGCATTTGCTGAACAAGCTTCCTGACAAGCCATTTTAATATCGCCATCTTTTAATGGACGTTTCTCAATTTTAGCTTGTAATTTGCCACCCTGTATACGTTGAATACACATAGAGCATTTTTCCATAACCCCTCTTGAACGTGTAGTTACATCAGGATTTAAAACCAATTGAGTAAACTCGTTATTTAAATAGTTATCGAAACGAGAATCGTTCCAGTAGTTAAACCAGTTGAAACGACGTACTTTATACGGACAGTTGTTTGCACAGTAACGTGTACCTACACAACGGTTATAAGCCATGTGGTTTAAACCATCTGATGAGTGTACGGTTGCTAATACCGGACAAACGGTTTCGCAAGGTGCGTGATCACAGTGCTGACATAACATTGGCTGGTGAACAACCGAAACGTGATCTAAGTCTTCTAACTTAGCAATTTCTTTTTCTCTGGTTACATCACCATCCTTAGTTTCGTAGCTGTAATAACGATCAATACGGATCCAGTGCATTTCGCGACGACGGCGAACCTCATCACGGCCTACAACAGGAATGTTATTTTCTACGTTACAAGCAACAATACAAGAACCACAACCTGTACAGGCATTCAAATCGATTGCCATAACCCAGTTGTTACCTGGTTTTTCGTACTGATCCCAAAGATCATAGTTTTTATGTCCTTCTTCACCTTTTCCTGTACCTGCACCAGCATCTTTTAAGTATTCTTTAAAAGTAGCTTCGCGGATTACGTTACGACCTTCGAAAGAGTGGTGAGTTTGTGTTTGAGCCAATTCGTAATGACCACCTGTTGGCGTAATGGTTACGTTGGTTGCGTATTGCATGGTTCCATTTACAAATGAAACAAACGGGAAAGCATTTTTACCTACACCATTTCCTGCTTTACCTACTTTCTCACGTCCGTAACCTAATGCAATTGAAGCAGTTCCCTGTGCTTGTCCTGGCTGGATCAATACCGGAAGGTCAACAGAATATCCGTTGTTTCCTTTAACGGTTACAACATCAAATTCTTTAACGTTTAATTTTTCTGCAAATTTAGGGGCAAGTGCAACATAGTTATCCCAGGTTACTTTTGAAACCGGATCAGGTAATTCTTGTAAGAATGCGTTATTTGCATTTTTACCATCACGCATCGGCACGTTTTCATAAACCTGTAACTCGATATCTTTTGCTAAAGATTTGCTGCTGTTGCTAATTGAAGTTACAACTGCGGCTAAAGATAAACTGAAGCTATAAGCGCCAGCCGGTTTAGCTGCAGTAGAAATTACACCTTTATCCAGTGCATCTTCCCACTTAAGGCCTGCTGCTGGCAATACTTTAGTTTCCCAGTTGCTGCGTACAAATTGGTAGTAATCTTTAACCGGTGCATCAGCCCAAACTAATAAACTTTCTTCTGCCTGACGGCTGTTGAAAACAGGGTTGATGGTTGGTTGTACGATTGAATAATATCCTTCGTAAGCATTTGCATCACCCCATGACTCTAAATAGTTGTGGTTAATTGCAATGGCATCACAAAGTGAAGCAGTTTCGTCAGCACGGTCTGCAAAAGAAATTTTTGCAGGAACCTTAGCTAAAGCTTCAGTAAATGTTTTATTGTTAATGTAATCGTAAGCAGGGTTGCTGTTCAGGAATAAGATTGCACCAACTTCTCCACGGCTCATTTCGCCAACTAAACCTGCAAATTCTGCATCGTTACCAGCGTATAAATGACATGCGTTATCTAAATCAATAGTAGTACCGTAGCTACCGATAGCAGCATTAATGGCATTTACTAAAATTTGAGTAGAAACATCGTTAGAACCACAAACTACAAGGCCTTTACCTTTAGCCTGTACCAATTCTTTAGCAACTAATTTAATTACTTTATCAGCTGTAGCATTATTTCCTAATGTTCCGCCTGCTAAAGCCTGACCGGTAATTGCATTATATAAGGCAATTAATGCAGGGCCTTGTTCTGATAATTTAACCGGAACACGTGTATCTGCATTAGTACCTGTTAAGCTCATTCCACTTTCAAATTGAATGTGGCGGCTCATTTTTTTATTTTCTAATGATTTATAGTTACGGTTAGCGGTGTATTGAGCCGTAAACTCTTCACCACTAATCCATGTACCTAAGAAATCTGCACCAAAACTTACAATTAAATCTGCTTTATCGAAATTGTATTTTGGTAAAACGGCTTTACCAAAGCTATTTTGATTTGCCTGAATAATACCTGTATAAGAAACAGCATCGTACTGAACCAATTTAGCAGCAGGGTATTTTGTAATAAAACCTGCAATAACTGCATTAGTTGACGGACTGTTTACTGTCGATGATACAATACGGATTTTTTTACCCGAAGTTTGCGCTTTATTTAATTCACCCTTTACAAATGCATCAATTTTAGCCCAGGTTGTTTCCTCATTTTTAAGAACTGGTGCTTTTAATTTAGATACATCATATAAATCTAAAACAGAAGCCTGTGCTCTTGCATCAGTACCACAATTAAACTCACCCGCATTTGGGTTTGGTTCAATTTTAATTGGACGGCCTTCTCTTGTTTTAACTAAAATACTCTGGCCATTAAAGCTGGAAGTATAATAGTTAGGAATACCAGGCGTAACCTCTTCAGGTTTTACCAGGTAAGGAATAGATTTATGAACAGGAGTGCTTTGACAAGCTGCTAACGTAACTGCACCTAAACCAAAACCTAACGCCTTTAAAAAGTCGCGGCGTGGGGTAACGGTACTTAACCCTGCTTCATTTAAAACATCTTCTATTGGAAGTGGCTCGGCAAATTCGTTTTTGTTATTCTTAACAAAATCGGGGGTATTGTTATACTCCTCTAAGCCTTTCCAGTATTTTTTGTTGCTTTCCATTTAAGCTATATTACTGTTTATTCGAACGTTCTTACTAAACTCTATTTATTAATAGTGGCATTTACCACACTCTAAACCACCCAACATTGCTGGAGTAATTTTTTCGCCTTTTTTAATTTTCTCATGCGCTTCGATAACCTTAGCGTAGAAAGCATTATTTTTCTGACCAGAAATATCAGTTTCTTTGTGGCAGTTGATACACCATTTCATGGTTAACGGAGAATATTGATAAATTTCTTCCATTGTATTAACCGGACCGTGACAAGCGAAACATACTGGCTCAGTTGGCTGTAATCCTTTTGCTTTACGAATCGCATCTTCAGCAACCACTACGTGCTGAGAGTGATTGAAGTAAGCAAAATCAGGAAGATTGTGTACACGTACCCACTCCATTGGTTTTGTTTTACTTTCATCGTATTTCTGCGTTTCAGGATCGTAACCTAAAGCACTGTAGATTTTCTTGATCTCAGGAGAAATCTCTCCATCATATTTATCCCTTGCCTGTACCGCTTTATGACAGTTCATACAAACGTTTAATGATGGAATAGAAGCATTTTTAGATTTAAATGCACCTGAGTGACAGTATTGACAATCGATTTGATTGATCCCTGCGTGTAATTCGTGTGAGAATTTAATGGGTTGTACGGGTTGGTAACCTGTGTGAACACCTGTTTCCCACATACCCATCCATCCAAATGAACCTAAACAGATAATTAAGCACAAAATAAAGAACATAACAAACTTTTTGTTCTTGAACATTTTGCGAACACCTACCTTTAATGGTACATCTTCTTCAATTTCAATTCCTTGTTTTTGTAAAATCAGACGTTCTAATAATTTAGAAGCACGACCTAAAATCACTAAAATCACGATAGCAACTAAAACGATAGCTACAATTCCTGCAATTGACAAACCTGAAGTAGATTCATCTTTAACAGCAACTGCACCAGTACCAGCAGCTGGTTTTGGTTCACCTTCTTTAATATACGCTAAAATGCTTTTAACCTTAGCCTCATCTAATTCAGGGAAGGTAGTCATTGCTACTTTACCGTTTTCGTTGAAAAGTTTAACAGCAGCAGGATCACCGGCTGCGATCATGGCAGCGTTATTTGGAATCCATTTTAAAAGGAAGGCTTCCGGGTGGCGATTACTCACACCTGTTAAGGCAGGACCGATCAATTTGGCATCAAGGGCGTGACATGAAGCACATTTTGCTTTGAAAAGCGTTCTTCCTTCTTTAGCATCTTGCGCATTAGCAGCAGAAACCGCTAGTACAGAAATAGCTGAAAACAAGAATAACGACTTCCAAACACTTTTTAAAATCATCGAGATATCTCTCATAATGAACACTTTATACTTATTTAATTTACTTTTAGATATGAAATTGATGCTTAGACGATAGCCTGCCTATCAAAACTTCAACAAAAGTATAACTTATTAATAAATCCGATGACATAATAATGACTGGAAATACAATTTATAATCATTCTAAACAAATGCACTTTTGAGCCTCTCAGTCAACAAAAACGGCCATTTACAAGAGAATTGTAAACGGCCGTTCAAAATTTTGAATTTTGATTGTATAAATTTTATTTTATTGTTTTAATATCCAGGCAAACATTAGAGGCGCTACAATTGTAGCATCACTTTCTACAATAAACTTAGGCGTATGGATATCTAATTTGCCCCAGGTAATTTTTTCGTTTGGTACCGCACCCGAATATGATCCGTAAGAAGTTGTTGAATCTGAGATCTGACAGAAGTAACTCCAGAACGGAATATTTTCCATTTCCATATCCTGATAAAGCATCGGTACTACACAAATCGGGAAATCGCCTGCAATACCTCCGCCAATCTGGAAGAAACCAATTCCTTTACCCCCACTGTTGGCAATATACCAATCGGCTAGCCAACCCATATATTCAATACCACTTTTCATGGTCGTTGCTTTCAACTCCTTTTTCATTACATAAGAAGCAAAAATATTACCCATAGTAGAATCTTCCCATCCCGGAACCACAATTGGCAGGTTTTTTTCAGCAGCCGCCAACATCCAGGAGTTTTTAGGATCTATTTCATAGTATTGTTCCAAATCGCCACTCAAAAGCATTTTGTACATAAACTCATGTGGAAAGTAACGTTCACCTGCTTCATCAGCATCTTTCCAGATTTTGTGAATGTGTTTTTGTAAACGGCGGAAAGCTTCTTCTTCAGGAATACAAGTATCGGTAACCCGGTTATAATGGTTTTCTAAAAGATCCCATTCATCCTGCGGACTTAAATCACGGTAGTTTGGTACGCGTTTATAATGAGAGTGGGCAACAAGATTCATAATATCTTCTTCAAGGTTGGCACCTGTACAAGAAATAATGGCCACCTTATCCTGACGGATCATTTCGGCTAAAGAGATCCCCAATTCTGCGGTACTCATTGCACCGGCAAGGGTAATCATCATTTTACCACCTTCATCTAAATGCGTTTCATAGCCTTTAGCTGCATCCATCATTGCCGCAGCGTTAAAATGGAGGTAATTGCGCTCCATAAACTGAGATATCGGTCCTCTTGTATTGCTCATTTTATTTTGTATTGTTTGCGGCAAAAATAGCTGTTTTTTGTTTAACAGCATAATGTACTTAATGGTTTATCTGGTTTGCAATGCCCGAAGCATTTAATAAATTGATAAACAATTGACCAATTTCGGCAATTAACCGATTAACCTATCGCACAAATTCCTTTTCTTTGCGGCATGAAAAAAATATATGTTTTATTTTTTCTTCTGGTGGTGTCTTTACCCGGGATGGCCCAAATGAAACTCATCAGAAAACTCCTTTCCGAAGAAAAAGATACAACCCGTAAGGCAAGTTTTATGCCTATACCTGTTTTTGGATATGCACAGGAAACAGGTTTTGAATTTGGGCTTGGCGCATTATTCTCCTATTACAGAGACAGAAAAGACACCACCAACCGAAGCTCTAATTTCTCGGGTACGGCATCTTATTCAACAAAAAAAACATACAGTGTAAGTTTGCAGGGCGATGCCTGGAGCAAAGGCAATATTTATCATAGCATTGCAGAGATCAGATTTAAGAAAATGCCTTTTAATTTTTATGGCGTTGGAAACAACACCGATAAAGTTAATGAAGACAAACTGGTACAACAACAGTTTAAAATTGCCCTTGATCTTGAAAAGACCTTTATTAAAAATGCTTATACCGGTATTTCTCTTGGATTTGAAAACTACGATTTTACCGATAAAGTGGCCGGAGGAATTTTTACTACCGATTCTCAAATTTTAGGAAAACAGGGAGGAAGCGTAATTTTTACCGGCGTATCTCAAAGTTATGATACCCGTAACTCTAACAATTACCCTACTAAAGGTTTTTTTGGAAGGATCACTTATCAGTATGCGCCTGATTTTTTTGGTGGAGATAATTTTAATGGTAGTCAGATTACCTTAAACGTGCGCAATTTCTGGAAACTGGGTAAAAAATTCGTACTCGGTGTACAGGGAATGTATAATACCATACAAAGTAAAAACACCCCTTTTTATTTGTTGCCTCAACTGGGTAATGACGAGATGATGCGTGGTTATTACTCAGGTCGTTACCGCGATGAAAACTTATTGGCTTTACAAACCGAATTGCGTTACCGTTATAACAACCGCTTTGGAGCGGTATTATTTGCAGGTACCGGCACAGTTTGGGGTAAAACTGATTTTGACACAGATAAATTTAAACCAAATTTAGGTGCAGGTTTACGTTATTTCTTCGATCCGGCTAAAGGCTTAAGTGTACGTTTAGATTATGGAATAGGTGAAAAACTGAAAAATGAAAAGCGCCAGAGCGGATTTTATATCAGTCTTGCCGAAGCTTTTTAACCAGGTTCTTATTCTTTAAACCGGTGAATCAAATTCTATAAATCCTTTTTATTTTTGCCAAACTTCAGTTTTTCCTTTTAAATCAAACTTTAAAAAGCTTCCTGAGGTACTGATTTTACTTTTTTCATCCGTCAAAATTGGATTCCTTGCTGTTCCTGCGAGGGTTTTATTATTGTAAACAATTTCATCGGCAACGATATTAATATTTTCATAACGGATTTTAGCTTTTCCATATAAATACATGACAAGCTTATCCTTTCCCATTTTTACAGAATCACGGGCACTGAATTCTATTCTGGACTCGTTAGGATTTTTTAAAGTCAGATTACTCTCTTTTGCAACGGGAGGCTTTAAATTTGTATAGTAAGTGCCTTTTTTCAATTCGAAGATCATTTCTTTACCATTAATCACATTTCCAGCTTTATCTGTAAAAACAGCGTTTTTAGCCCTAATCAAACCCTCCTTCTGATCCATTTCTGCATACTCTGCTTCCAGCTCTCCACCATAAATAGTCATCACAATCCTTTCAAAGTAAGACTGTTTTCTTTTACCATTGTAGGTAAGCTTTTTAAAAGAAACAACTTTTGGCTGTACTATCGTATTTGCTGGTTTTATTAGTGAAATTTTCTGATCATCATTTTCTCCATAAAATTTATTAAAAAGCTTTTTATTTATAACTCCATAGGTTCTCACATTTTTAGAAATTGAAATCCAATCATTTATTGCATAAGATTTAGCACCAGTTTTCACTTCATGAACAAACCTTAATCTCACCTGATCATTTTTGCTGTAATCCCTCAGGTAACTTAAATCTGTTTGGTTTTTATCAACGTTAATTTTGAAAGTAAAACCATTCGCGATTACATTAATTATCTTTTTACCGGCAAATGAGCGTATATCCGAAATCTTTCCATCATTAAACCTCACTCCCTTTCTTTCATAAAGAAAAGGATAGACTTCCGCTTTTGGCATTTGATAAATCAGTTTACCGGCTAAATAAACTTGTTTAGGTTCCAGCACGATATAGGGATCCTTTACTGTCGATCCAGCTCCTCCCACTACTACTTTCAGTTGATCGCCATTCTTCAGGGCAATGCTTAATTTATTCTTTAGCTTTACAAAACATAAGTTTTCTCTCCTGATTTAAAAAGATAACCACGCATAAAAGATGATTTTTCTCCAATTTTGTATTCCCCAACAACAGCTCCACTTATTGTTTTACCATGAACCTCGTTCATGCTGCTCAATTTATCTAAATAATCCTTTGAGGTAAAATAAGGATCAGTTTGCTTAACATCAGGCAAAGCCAGCTCCTTGTTTTTTGACAGGGGTTTCTTTAATGTATCTTGAAAAGTTTTATCATGCTTAATCTCAGCTTGCGCATACACCACCTGAACAGTAAATAACCAAATCAGCCCTATAGCGATAGGTAACACCAATAAATACATTAACTTTTTCATATTTTTGGATTTAGAATGAAACAACATTTTAATTCTTTCTTTAACCGGACTTTTCACAAAATTGTGTACCAGTGGCATATCACTTTTAGCAATTGCCAGCTTGAGTAATAAATTAGCATAATCTTTATTCCCGAAACTCAATGAGGTTACTTCATCTGCTTCATATTCGTGGTTTTGCTCTAAAGCTTTATTGTATAGATAAATAACAGGGTTAAACCACAAAACAGCTTTACAAATCATCATTAATATTTTATCTGCCGAATGATATTGACTTGCATGTACTTGTTCATGTTTTAACAAAACCTGTAATTCACTTTCAGTTAAATAATCCTGATTAATAAACACATAGTTAAAGAAAGAGCAATTGGTAAAGCCCTTTTGCTTTGATATTAGCTTTGAGCCATTAATGTTTTGACTTTGCTCTTTAGTGTGTTTAAGCAATTGAAATAACTGCCACAGGCAAATTAACATTAAGGCCACAGCAACCAATATATAGGTTATTTCAAGCCAGGCAAACCAATTAATCGCAGCATCTTCTGCTGGCATTACTTGTAAGGGCGGTTGAGTTGGTTCCTCCTCCTGAACAGTTAATCCGGGTTGCACATTTACAACAGGAAGAGGTTCAACTGCCTTTTCTATGTTAACCTGAAATGCAGGAATAATAAGACTCAGCAATAAACTAAGAATAAGATAAAAGCGGTTGATTTTAAAGAAAGTTAATTTTCTTAATACCAACAGGTAAAATCCAAAAAATAAAGTGGTGCAAACACTTACTTCAAGCAAATAGGTTAACCATTCCATAATTTCAGGGGTTTTAGCAACCGCGTTTTGAAAATGCCACAAAGCCATCCAAAATCAGATTGCTGATCCGGCGTATATTCTTCTCTTCTTTGATATAATCTAAGCTTTTCTCGTTAGAAATGTTTCCAAGTTCGATTAAAACTGCCGGCACTTTCGATTCTCTTAACAGGAACAGATTGGCATCATTTAAAGAATTTTTCACTTCAATACCATCCAATTGATTAAGCTTGCTCAAAATACCGGTACCCAGCTCTTCAGCTACTTTAATGTTGCTGTTTAACTTCGAAACATAAACCTCAATACCATTAAACGGAGCTTTGGCATCTTTCTCAGCAGCATTATGGTGGATAGAAATAAAAGCCGTAGCACTTTCTTTCGGTAAGCGGTCACGAAGGGTTAAATACTGATCGTTATTTCTGGTCAGGATTACTTTTATACCTCTTTTAGCAGCCTCTTCCTTTAAAATTTTAACGGCATTCAGGTTTAAATCTTTTTCTCTTTGCCCATTAAATGCTATTCCGGCCTCATCTTTACCACCATGTCCGGCATCAACAACTAAAGTAATTTCAACTGCTTTAAATGCTGATTTGGCATTTGGATTTAAAACAATGCCATTTTTAAAATAATTGACTTCAAAGGCCTCATTTTTAAGACCATCTGTCTTACTTTTGGCTGCTTCAACAGGCTTGGTTATGATGGTTTCTTTACGATTAATAAAGGCTAATGAACAAACCAGAACAACTGGAACGATTAAAAAATACGCAAGCTTTTGCAGCTTTGAATTTGGTTTTTTATACAACATCATGATTCTGCTTTTTAATGGTTGTTTACTAAAACTATTTGTTACAAAGTTTTTTGATGGCATGGCAAGATTGAGCAATAAAGAAGCATAAATTTTCTTATCGGCCGTTTTTGAAGTTTCTCTATCTGCCAGAAATTCGTGGTTATGGTCAATTGCATTCCTCCATAAATAAATAACCGGGTTAAACCATAGAACAGCCGCTGCCAGATTAGCTAAAGTTTTATCAAAAGCATGCATTTGCTGTACATGGATTGATTCGTGCTTAACAACCAAATCTCTTTCTTCAGGCGGCAAAGCCGAATCGATAATGATGTGGTTAAAGAAAGTGCAATTTTTTACAACTGATTTTGCATTAACCAGCAGAATTGGGCCAGTTTGATCAACCACATGTTTCCGCAATTCTCTTTTTACGAAACCCATCATAAACAACATCCTTAAAATAAAGAGTGCTAAAATGGAATAATAAGCATATTCAAACATTTGATTCCAATCTGTATTGTTATTTGATGTGCCTATTTCATCATCCTGAAAATCTTTCTCTGCAGCACCATCATTGTTATACACTACTTTAGTCAGGCTAACCTGATCGCTAGCCACAACTTCACGCCGACTTTCAATGGTTAATGCCGGAATGCTAAAACTCAGCACCAGCATAACTAAAAGATAAATCCTGTTTAGATTAAAAAACGTAAGTTTAGCTAATAACAAATGATAAACTGCATAAAATGCAGCTGTACAGGCCGAAACTTTTAATAAATAAATGAGTATCATGGCTTAGTTTCCTGGTTAATAATTTTTTGAATTTCCTCTATTTCCTGCTGGCTCAGGTTTTCTTTTTTAACCATGAAAGAAATCAGGTTGCTTACCGAGTTATCAAAATAGCCGGAAAATAATTTAGTGAAAGTTGTTTTAGCGTACTCATCTTTGCTAATGGCCGGGTAATACTCATAAGTTTTGCCATAAGCTTTATAGGCAACATAGCCCTTTTTCTCTAACAGCCTTACAATTGAAGAAATGGTATTGTATGGTGGTTTAGGTTCGTCATCCAGTTCATCAATAATATCTTTAACAAATGCCTTCTGCAGTTTCCATAAAACCTGCATAATACGCTCTTCTGTTTTAGTTAGTTCTTCCATACCCAAACTTATAACTTATTTTTAAGTTTTACAACTGAAAAATAAGTTATAAAACTAAAAAATCAGTTTTTAAACATAAAATACTGATTAACAGCATAATAAAATTACGAAGAATTATCAAATCATGATCTAAAAAGGTAAACCCGTCATGATTAATAAGAATTGTGATGAAAAAATATTGAATAATATCCTATTGTGCCACTATATAACAGGAAAGAAGATAATTGCTTTCTGTTTTTAATAAGCTAGCTTCAGGTACGGTAATTTTCAGTTTATGCTTACCTGCGTTTAAAGATCCTAAATTAACAACCCGAACAGGAACAGGTGCCCCCGGACACCAGCTACGGCGTTCTTTTGCAATGTTGCCAAAATAAATGCCATTCGGTTGGGTATTATAAATTTCGTAAGGACTACAGTTCTGGTTCATATCCAAACGGGTATATTCTTTACCATCTAAATATAAAACGTGGGTTCTCCAATTGTATTCTTCCCCATTTTCGCCAGCTCCATGTCCGGAAGAAATCAGATAAAAAACAGCAGATTTTGCATTTTTCGTTAGTGTGAATTCAACTTCTTTAGCATTATAACCTGCTGTAGTATCCTTCCCATCCAAAGCATAATAACTCAATAAAGGCGCTATCTGGGCATTGTTTGTATTTTTACTCTTATCGCTGATAAAATCAACAGAAACCGTAAACGTTAACAACGATCCATCGCAGCCAATGACCTCTTTTTGCCCTGCACCTGTGGTACCAAAAATTTCAGTCAGCACCCAGATATCACTGCTTTTATCTTTAAATAATCCCGCCATCTGATCTGCCTGTGCGGTATAAGGAATTTGATCCGGTTTACGTGTTTTGTACATAAAAGGCGTCATAATGCGCAGCAATTCATATTCTTCAGCCTCTGCATCATCAAAAGATTTATTTTTTGGCGTTTTATATAAGGTTACCCGTCCTATCCTGTCGTAATTATCACAACCTGCAGTAACCACCAACTTCACATTCAGTTTATGCCCAATCTTTCCTCTTTCTGCATCAGTAAGCTTGCGGATATACTTCGTATTGCTTAGTCGGATTAAACCTTGCTGTACCGGCTCATTTACAGGTTTTGCATAACCATCGTAAAAATGAACCGCATTAAGCACATTGATCGTTGTTTCATTTTTTTGAGCAAAACAGCATACCGAACAGAAAAAAGCAAAAGCAAAAAGGAATGTATGTTTCTTAAAAGTGATCATAGTTTCAGGCAGGTTAATTCTTTTTATTTTTCTTCCTTAAATCGGCAATCTCTTTGATAATATCGCTGCCATCAACAGATTTTTGTTGTTCAACAGGCAATTTGCTAAAATATTGATCTGCTTTATCCAAATTGAGTGTAGAGCCATTGGCTTTTAAATACATTAATAAAGCATCGGGTGCATAAGGTTTATTTAAATTCTGATCCAAAAAAGTACAAAGAAGGCTCATTTTTGCATTTCTTGCTGAATCTATCTGTCCATCTACAATTTTCATCTTTAGGGTGTCTGTAACCTTCGTTCTCTTCTTTTTCCAGCCGAGTAAACGCAAACTTGTATCTATTTTCAGGTATACTTTTTTAAATGCAGTATATTCGTCCTGTACGGGCACGCCTGTTACCTTTGCACGACCTAAATAACCTGTTGCATCTACATTTACAGTACCTTCCTTAACAAAAAAGTTTAAAATATTAGGATCTGCGGCCTGATTGGGCGAGGTACCTGGTTTTGTAAACAGCAACTTAACTTTAACATTAGGACTTAAACTTTTATTAAAAGTGAAAGTATTATCTCTTATCCAGGTACTATCAATAATTGATTTATCTTTTTGCTGATAGATAAAATAAATCAGCCTTGAGCTTTTATCATATTCGGGGAAATTGATTTTTGCGTTCAACTGTGTTTTTACTTCCTGAGCAAAACAGAGAAATGGCAGTAAACTAATGGTTAATATCAAAAACCGCTTCATAATTATAGTACTGTGTTAAATCCGAAGGTGTTTACCCGAATCAAAAGATAAAGTATTTAAAACTTAAGTTTAAAGTGCTCTTTGGCTTGCCCCTTTTTAAAGTAAACTAATCCAATCCAAAATAAATCAATGGTTACGGTTACATCAGGATGGCTTTTAATTTCTTCCCAGGCTTCTTTCATGCCCTCACTCCAATAAATATCATCAAAAATAAGCAGAGAATTTTCATGAACCTTTGGCAAACACCATTTAAAATAATTAAGTGTGGCATCCTTACGGTGATTTCCATCAACGTATACAAAATCCAATTGTTGTTGCTTTGCAATAATATCTGGCAGAATTAAATCAAAATTACCAACATGTAACTCAATATTATTTAAATCCAGTACTTTGAAATTATTTCCTGCAACCTGTGCCGTTTGCGGACAACCTTCTATGGTAATTACTTCGGCCTCAGGATTAGCTTTTGATAAATATGCGGTAGTAATTCCTAAACAGGTCCCCAATTCAATTAAATTTTTCGCCTCTGTATTTTTAGCCAACCGATAAATTAACTGGGCTAACCTCGGACTTTTCAATGCATTTTTTGCAATCTGACTAACCTTCTTCGTTCTGTTTTTATTGAGGTGAGAACCCGCCCCAAGGTCTGTAACCGTGATATTAGAATCGTCATTAAAAAGTTTTTTTCGCTGCGCTTCTATATTTTTGTATTCAGTTTTCTCGGTAAAATCGTAAATTACCTCATCAGCCAGTTTATAAACAAATGGAGAATGTGTTCCATGTCTGGTTTTAGCTGTAAAACGGTGTTTTAGGTAATCTGTAATAAATTGAAATAGCATATTATTGCAAAAGTAATTAAACGCCGCAAATGGAATGTATATTTTATGGAAAATAACGCAGAGATAAGTGCTTTAGTAAAATTGCTTGACGATCCGGATGAGGAAGTTTATCATCATGTGGAACAAAAGCTACTGGAATATGGTGGGGCGGTTATTCACTATTTAGAAAATGCCTGGGAACAATCTTTTGATGGGCTTTTACAGGAACGCATTGAGAATATTGTTCATCAGATACAATTTAATACGGTTAAAGAGGATCTTAACCTTTGGTATTTAAGCGGTGCTTTTGATTTATTGCAAGGTGCCTTAATCATTAACCGTTATCAATACCCGGATCTGGATGAACAAAAAGTAATCAATCAGCTGGAAGAAATTAAACGTGATATTTGGCTGGGTTTGCAATATGAAATGAGTTCGGTGGAAAAAGTTAAACTCATTAACCATATTCTTTATCAGCAATATGGTTTTGGTGGAAATACAAAAAATCATCATGATCCTCAAAATTCTTATTTAAACCAGGTTTTAGAAAGTAAAAAGGGCAATCAAATTTCTTTAGCTATTATTTATTCTACGCTGGCGCAAAAACTGGATTTGCCTGTGTATGGCATTAACCTGCCGCAGCACTTTATTTTAGGCTTTATTGATGAAAGCAGGCAGGAAGGTACCGAATATGGTGTGCTTTTTTACATCAATGCTTTTAACCGGGGAAATATCTTTGGCAAACATGATGTGGATCAGTTTTTAAGACAACTTAATTTAGAGGCTTTGCCTGAATATTATCGCCCTTGCAGCAATAGTGATATCATCAGACGGGTAATCCGTAATTTAATTTCTGCCTATGAAAATGCAGGGGCTACAGAAAAAGTAGCAGAACTGAATGAATTACAGGAAATTATTGCAGAAAGAGAAAAAGAATAAAAAGCCGCAACTATAACCGCAACTTTTTTATTAAACAGTATATTTATTAACCTTTAAGGCGGATAAAACTTATCAATTTTTACAGCTATAACCTATATTATATTTCAGATTCGTTGTTACATCAGTAACAATTGTATTATCGGTTAAGGTTTTAATGTTCTTTTTGTTGGTAATAATATTATAGTTAGAAACTGAATCTTTAAGATAAAGATAATCATTTGTGGTAACGGTTTGATTAAGTATAGCACCTGATTTAACCGACTGATCGTTAACCACTTTAGTTACAATACCGATTGACATATTTCCATAAATGCGATACGGCGCATTAAAATTAGAAACCATGGTATTAAAAGGCTCCATAAACTGCAAATTAAAATTCGTTGGCGTAGTTGTATAAGTTATAGTGGTCGTATTGGTCTGATCTTTTATAAAACCAACATCTGTCCGGCCTATTTGTGTCAAGTTACCGCCTGAATAGGATAAAGTATAGGTTGATTTTAAGGTACCTGCTTCATAATATTTTACCTCCGAAATATAACCACTCGTATTATAGGTATATTCTTCATAATTTGTAGTTCCAACGGCTGCTGTTTTAATTGCTCTGCCATCTTTTAAAGTAATGTCCAAACTTCCGCCATTAGTACCTGTAACAGTAACTTTATCTGTTCCATAAACCACATTAAAAGTATTGGTTTTACCCGCACGCTGAATTAACCTTCTGTAGTCATCGTAAGTAAGGCTGTAAGCATTGTTTAAAGTAGTTTCGGTATAATCTTCAATATTACTAGCCCTGCAACTTTGGTCAATTACCGGATCTGTATCAGCTGTTTTCTTACAGCTGATCACAAAAATCAGTACCAATGCACAAACTGTTAACAGAAAGATATTTAATCTTTTATTCATGTTTTCTTTATCTTATATTATTGAAATACTTTTAAGCCAATCTCTTAACAAGTTAAACCAATCCACATCAGAAGTTTTATTGTGTAAGCCAAAGCCGTGACCGCCGTTGGCATATAAATACAATCCGGTTCTCACCTTCTGTTTCTTAAGTGCTTCGTTCATTAACACACTATTCTGCACCGGTACTGATTGATCATCCCGAGCATGAACAAAAAATACGGGCGGCGTTTTTTTATTCACTTGCTGATCGGCAGAAAAGTATTTTTTTAAGCTTTCAGGTGGATTTGCGCCTAATAAATTTTTCATGGTTCCGGTGTGTATAGATTGCTCAAAACTTATAACCGGG
The DNA here is from genome assembly GCF_027213715.1 of Pedobacter punctiformis. Lineage (GTDB taxonomy): Bacteria > Bacteroidota > Bacteroidia > Sphingobacteriales > Sphingobacteriaceae > Pedobacter > Pedobacter punctiformis. The sequence continues at coordinate 86,657 of NZ_JAPWGM010000005.1, read as the reverse complement.
TAAATTAAAGCACCAAAGTCCGGTCTTAAATTTATTTTTTCAGCATCTTTTATTTTCACATCATTATAGTGTGCAAGCAGTGTTGAGGCTAAATGCCCTCCTGCAGAAAAACCCATGATGCCAATTTTATTCGGTTTAACCCCGTATTGTTTTGCATTTTTTCTGACCAGATAAATGGCTTGTTCAGCATCCTGAAGTAATGCATAGGTTTTATCAACCATAATTTCATCACTTGGCAAACGGTATTTCAGTACAAAGGCTGTAATCCCGATTTCGTTAAAACGTTTAGCTACTTCGGTACCTTCATGGTTATAAGCTAAAATTCCATATCCACCACCGGGGCAAATAATTACAGCGGCCCCATTTGCTAACGCTGCCGGTGCCTCAAAAACCATCAGCGTTGGTATACTCACCTTGCTAATGCGGATAATGCCATCCTTTCCGGTTTCTGAAACTTCCTGATAATTTTTCGCATATTTTGATCCAGGTACACTATCCGGGTACAAAGGAATAATCTGTTGCGCTTGTGTATAAGTTGCTGCCATAAAAAACAGAATGCTTAAAAAGGATCTGGTCATTATTTTCAATTAAAATTCCATTAAATATGCTTTAAGAAAATCGTTAATGTCACCATCTAAAACCGCCTGCGGGTTTGAAGTTTGATAATTAGTCCGGTGATCTTTAACCCTGCGGTCATCCAGCACATAACTTCTGATTTGTGAGCCCCATTCTATTTTCTTTTTAGAACCTTCAATTGCCGCTGTTTCTTCATTACGTTTTCTTTGTTCAATCTCGTAAAGCTGAGATTTTAATAAGCGTAATGCATTTTCTTTGTTCTGCAACTGAGATCTGGATTCCTGATTTTTAATAATAATACCCGAAGGTTTATGGTGTAAACGAACAGCGGTTTCAACTTTGTTAACATTTTGCCCACCTGCTCCGCCAGCCCTGAAGGTTTCAAATTCTACATCAGCAGGGTTAATATTAATCTCAATCGTATCATCCACCAAAGGATAAACGTAAACAGAAGCAAAAGAAGTATGCCGGCGTGCATTTGAATCAAAGGGAGAAATCCGTACTAACCTGTGAACGCCATTTTCGCCTTTTAAATAACCGTAAGAAAAATCACCATCAAATTGAATGGTTACCGTTTTTATTCCGGCAATCTCTCCATCCTGTCTGTCCTGCTCGGTAATTTTATATCCATTTTTCTCACCCCACATCATGTACATCCGCATGAGCATGTATGCCCAATCGCAGCTTTCAGTTCCACCGGCACCTGCTGTAATTTGCATTACGGCAGAAAGCTGATCTTCTTTGCTGCTTAACATGTTTTTTAATTCAAGATCGGCAACAGCCAGTTTACTTAAATCAAACTGCTCCTGCATTTCTTCTTCAGAAGCATCGCCTGCCTGATAAAAATCAAACATCACAACGGCATCTTCAACCGCCCGGTTTGCCTCTTCAAAGCCATCAGTCCATTTTTTCTTTGAACTAATGTCTGCAAGAATTTTTTCTGCTTTTTTAGGGTCGTCCCAGAAATCGGGCGCCATGGTTAATTTTTGTTCTTCCCGAATTGCGTAAAGTAGTTCATCAACGTCAAAGATGCCTCCTCAGTTCCGTTACTCTGGAACTTAAATCCTGTATTTGTTCTTTAGTCATTAGGCAAATGTACTTATATATTTTTTTATAGGCCGGAGATCAGATTCAATTATTTCTTCATCTCCATATAATCAAGTGTTAAATCAGATAACAATTTAACCCCTACTACAAAGCCACTTTCATCAATATAAAAATCAGGTGTATGGTGTGATGGCGCTTTTAAAGGATCTTTTCCTTTCGGCATGCCACCCAAAAACACAAACAAACCCGGAACCTTTTCCTGAAAGAATGAAAAATCTTCCGCACCTGTAACGGGAGGCTTCAATTTCACATGCGCTAAACCTGCACTGGCCTGCATACTTGGCAGCATTTTTTCAGTCAATGCGATATCATTAAAGGTTACCGGATAATGATTACTATAAGGAATTTTGACTTCGGCTGTCGCCCCGCCAGCTTCAGCCGTTTTAGTCACAATGGTTTTAATCCTGTCGATAAACATCGCCTCATCTTCTTTGCTGAAATTACGTACTGTGCCCAACATTTCTACTTTTTCTGGAATGATGTTGGATCTTACACCTCCATTTATTGCACCAATGGTTACCACACCCGGGTTTTCAGTCACATTCAGGTTTCTGCTTACAATAGTTTGCAGGTTATTGATGATTTGAGCAGAAATAACCACAGGGTCAATACTGCTCCAGGGGTAAGCGCCGTGCGCCTGACGGCCTTTAACCGTAATTTTCATATCATTTACCGCCGCCATTGTACCGCCGGGACGATAGGTTACATCGCCAACTTCCGTTTGAGAATTAATATGGAGACCGAAAATCACATCAACCTTTGGATTTTCCAAAACACCTTCTTTAATCATCAGTGCTGCACCTCCTTCTTCTCCTGCGGAAACACCTTCTTCCGCGGGCTGAAAAATAAACTTAACAGTACCCCGAATATCTTTTTGCATAGAAGCCAGCACTTCTGCTACGCCCATTAAAATAGCCATGTGGCTATCGTGTCCGCAAGCGTGCATTACCCCTACCTCTTGTCCGTTGTAAGTGCTTTTTACTTTTGATGCAAAAGGAACGTCAACTCTTTCGGTAACCGGTAAACCATCCATATCTGCTCTTAATGCAACAACAGGCCCGGGTTTACCTCCTTTTAAAATACCAACAACGCCCGTTTTAGCCACACCGGTTGTTACTTTTATACCTAAAGATTCTAAGTGTTTGGCAATAATACCAGCAGTTCTAACCTCATTATTTCCCAACTCGGGATGTTCATGAAAATCGCGGCGCCAGTTAATGACTTTCTGCTCTATGGCATCAGCTTTTTTAGAAACAGTTGATCTCAGTTCTCCTTTTTGTGCAAAGGCGTTGACAGATAAAAATGTAAGCAGGGATAAGTAGATTGCTTTCATACAAAATTTAGGTTTTGGATAAATGATTCCCGAATCTACTCAATTACAAGGATACAAAAACAAGTTAAATAAAAAAGCCACATCATGATGTGGCTTTTTTATTTATATGTAGAATTTACCCCTTTTTAAAAATAACTATTTTTCTGGCGTAAACATCGCATGCTATAACCTCATCATTTACCCCAAGCGCAACTCCAACTGCCTGTTGAAATTGTCCTATTTTCTCTTGAACATCTCCATTTTCATCAGTTTTTATTAAAGAACCCCCTGCTGCGATATAAAGATTGTCTCCCTTAGCTTTAATAGCATAGTAACTATTTTTGCTAGTCCAGGTTTTAAGATATTTACCAGATTTATCAAAAACTTGTACCCTGCTATTACGGGTATCACTAACATAAATTTTATTTTTAAAGTAGCATATTCCAAAAGGTGCATCAAAATCTCCATTAGCGCTGCCTTGTTTTCCAAATTTCAACAGCAAATTTCCATTTTGATCATACTTTTTAATCCTGTGATTTACTCCATCCACAATCCAGATATTTTGCTCATCATCAAGCGCAATTTCCTCCACATTACCAAAATTACTATCACCAGCCCCATAGGTTCCCCACTCCCTAATAAGCTGTTTATTAGCATTATATATCTGAATATAACTACTACTTTGAGTTCTGGTTGCTATATAATTACCGTTACTAAAAAAGACAATTGCCCGAGCACCAGATCCAGAATAGAACTGTTCTAAAAATTTTCCTGTTTGATCAAACTTCAGTACTCTATTAGCACCCTCATCGCTGACATAAATATTATTTGCTTTGTCCGCCTCAACATGCATATTGAAGTTAAACTGAGATGGTCCGGTTCCTTCAGAGCCAAAAGATAAGGCTTGATAATAGGTTAAACCAGAAGTATATCCAAAATCTGCATCACTAAATCTACTGAAGGAAGTTGCAGTATTCGCTGTTCTTACCTTGTAAAAATTCTTTGTTAATGATTTACTGATTGCGGCGTCATCAAAAGTCGTATCTGACAACTCTTTTAACAAAATATATTTTTGGGAAATCTCGTTAAACTTATACAACTGATATTTTTGAGCCAATGGCATTGGTGTCCAAGATATTGTAATCTTTGATCCATAAATGCCTTTGGAAGCTCTTAAATTTATTGGTCTGTCGATATCTAAAGTATCAATAACCTTAATTGTATCACGAACAGTTTTAATTTGTGCATCTTTTTCACAGGAAGAAAAAGTACATACAGATAAAATTAGGCATAGGAGCCCAAAAAACGAGAGTGTCTTAAGCATAATATAAATTTCTCCAAAGATAGTTCTTCCAGGTGATACTGAATCTACCTTTGGAGAATTTTTTTAGTTAAACATTCCCTTTAATTTATCAAGAATGCCTCCACCATCAGGTTGTGCACCTGCTGCCTGGTCTTTATTGCCTGTAATCATACCAATTACATCTGTTAAATCAAATTTACCATCAGCACCGCCAGCCAGTTTACCCACTACATCCTGAATGTTGAATGAGCTATCGTTAGGGTCATTTGTCTTTTGAGTAAATTTGCTAATAATCACCGGAATAATGGCTGCAGCAATAGATTTTGCCGTATCACCACTGATACCCAAAGAGCCCAGTTTATCAATAAAAGAACCTGAAGCCTGATTGGCAACCGCACTACCTTCAGCATTTCCACCTTTAAAAATATCTGTTAAAGATCCAATATCACCTGATGTTAATTTATCTTTCAAGGTATCAAATATAGAACTTGAAGCTGCCTGAATTACGGCTTCGTTATGTTCGTTAGGTATTGCGCTATTGTTAACAACAGCATCCTGTGCGTTCTCCCGCACTAATTCATTTAAGTTTTCTAACATGATCGTTTATATTTCTTATTAATTTAATGAGGATGATATACTGTCAATAGGAATTCTATATGCAAGTTACTTCGTTTATTTGAAATAAAAAATTCTTTATGTTTAAACTTTAAAAAGACAATTTTAAATTTTTGCTTTATTACTTTTACAAAAAAGAATAAAAATATGCTACCAAAAATAAATTTTACCGAAACTGAAGCTTACAAGTACCTGGCCGATCATTTTATAGATATTAATCAAAAAAGTATTAAAGATCTTTTTGAAAGTGACGCTGATCGTTTTACCAAGTTTTCGATTTTCTTTGAAGATATTTTACTGGATTATAGTAAAAACAGAATAAGCGATGAAACACTGGCTTTATTAATGCAACTGGCCCGTGAGTGTAAGCTGGATGAAGCCATTAAGGCCATGTACAATGGAGATAAAATTAATGAAACCGAAGACCGTTCAGTTTTACACATTGCCTTACGTAACCTGAGCAATACGCCAATTTTAGTAGATAGCAAAGATGTTATGCCTGAGGTAAATGCTGTGCTTGCCAAAATGGAAAAATTTAGCAACAGCATTATTAGCGGCGACTGGAAGGGTTATACGGGCAAACCGATTACAGATATTGTGAATATTGGTATTGGCGGTTCAGACCTTGGCCCTGTAATGGTTACCGAAGCGTTAAAACACTATAAAAATCATTTAAATATTCATTTTGTTTCTAATATTGATGGTACGCACATTGCTGAAACCTTAGCAGACTTAAATGCAGAAACTACTTTATTTTTAGTGGCTTCGAAAACATTTACCACACAGGAAACCATGACCAATGCACACTCTGCCCGTAGCTGGTTTTTAGAAAAAGGTGGAAAGGAAAATGATATTGCTAAACATTTCGCAGCCTTATCTACCAATGCAAAGGATGTGGCTGCTTTTGGTATTGATACCGAAAATATGTTCGAATTTTGGGATTGGGTTGGTGGCCGCTATTCTTTATGGAGCGCCATTGGTTTATCAATTTCTTTAAGTATAGGGTTCGATAATTTTAAACAGCTACTTGCCGGAGCCCATGCAACAGATAATCATTTTAAAACCGCAGAATTTGAAAGCAATCTTCCGGTAATTTTAGCTTTGCTTGGTGTTTGGTATATTAATTTTTATAATGCCGAAACGCAGGTTATTTTACCTTATGATCAATATTTACACCGCTTTTCAGCCTATTTCCAACAGGGAGATATGGAAAGTAATGGTAAACACGTAGATAGAAACGGCAACGAAGTTGATTATGAAACGGGCCCTATTATTTGGGGTGAACCAGGCACCAACGGGCAACATGCTTTTTATCAGTTAATTCATCAGGGTACCAGAATCATTCCTGCTGATTTTATTGCACCGGCTCAAAGTTTAAATCCATTGGGAGAACATCATGCCATTTTACTTTCAAATTTCTTTGCACAAACAGAGGCTTTAATGAATGGTAAAACTGAGGAAGAAGTATTTGCCGAATTGAAAAAAGAAGGCAAAACGGATGTTGAAATTAAAAAACTGGCTCCGTTTAAAGTTTTTGAAGGCAACAGGCCAACCAATTCAATTCTGTTGAAAAAGATTACGCCTTACAGTCTTGGCAGTCTGGTGGCCATGTACGAACATAAAATATTTGTTCAGGGGGTAATATGGAATATTTTTAGTTTTGATCAGTGGGGTGTAGAACTGGGTAAACAACTGGCTAAAAAAATACTTCCCGAACTGGAAGGAAACGGCAAGGTTACAAGTCACGACGGCTCAACAAATGGCTTAATCAATCAGTACAAAGACTGGAGATAAACCAATATTGATATCAAATTTAAAAAGGCGGCCCGTGGTCGCCTTTTTTTATAATATATTTTTTACTTTAGCCCAACTAACCCTATAGTTCTCTGTCACACAGAATTTCTTATTAACACTTATTATTCAAAATGAAAAGAAAATTCCTTTTAACAATGGCCATTTCCGGTCTGTGCTTCAGCGCTTTTGCTCAAAAAGTACAATTTACGGAATATGATCTGGACAATGGTCTTCATGTAATTTTACATCAGGACAAAACGGCACCAGTTGTTGCAGTATCTGTTATGTACCATGTGGGTTCAAAAGATGAAGATACAACCCGTACCGGTTTCGCACACTTTTTTGAACACCTTTTATTTGAAGGCTCTAAAAACATAAAAAAGGGCGAGTTTATGAAACTGGTAAGCAGTAATGGCGGACAAAATAATGCAAACACTACCCAGGATCGTACATTTTATTATGAAGTTTTCCCTTCCAACCAGTTAGAATTGGGTTTATGGCTGGAAAGCGAACGTATGTTGCAGCCTGTAATTAATGAAGGTGGCGTTAAAACACAAAACGAGGTCGTTAAGGAAGAAAAACGTCTTCGCATAGATAATTCGCCTTATGGTAAATTCACTGAAAAAATATTCAGACACCTGTTTGATGGTTCTCCATACAGATGGCAGCCAATTGGCTCGATGGAGCACCTGGATGCAGCCAAACTGAACGAGTTTATTGCTTTTTTTAAAAAATATTATGTACCAAACAATGCGGTATTAACCATTGCCGGCGATATTGACCTAGATAAAACTAAAAGTCTTGTAAAGTCTTACTTTGCTGAAGTGCCAAAAGGTGCTCCTGTGGTCAGAACACCTTACGAATTACCGCCAATTACAAAAGAAGTGATTGATACGGCTTATGATGCTAATATCCAGATTCCTGCAATTTTTGCGGCGTATCGCGTACCAGGAATGAAAAGCAGGGATAACAAAGTTTTAGGCATGATCAGTTCTATTTTATCTGGCGGTGGAAGCTCCAGATTAAGCACTAAAATGGTTGACCAGAAAAAAACTGCCTTGCAGGTAGCTGCCTTTAATTATACGCTTGAAGATTATGGCGCATACATTACGCTTGCCTTGCCAAATAAAAACACACCGCTTAACGATTTACTAAAAGATATAGATGAAGAAGTCTTGCGTCTTCAAACAGATTTAATCAGCGAAAGTGATTATAAAAAACTTCAAAATCAATTTGAAAACAGTTATGTAAGTGCAAACAGCAAAATGCTGGGGGTTGCCGAAAATTTAGCAAATGGGTATACTTTCCATAATAAGGACAGTAATGACATTAACAAGCAACTGGATGTAATTAAATCAATTACCCGTGAGGAAATCAGGGACGTAGCAAAAAAATATCTGAATAAAAACCAAAGGATTGTATTGTATTACTTACCAAAAAAATAACAGCTAAAAACTATTTTCAAATTAATTACATTTCAGAACATGAAAAAATTATTCATTATAGCTGCTGTTTCCTTATTAACTCAGGGCATATCAGCACAAAACATAGATCGCAGCCACAAACCAAAACCTGGTCCGGCACCCGTTATTACCATTGGCGATCCGGTAATTTATAAATTGTCAAATGGTATTACTGTTTTGGTTGTTGAAAACCATAAACTACCAAAAATTACAGCCAGCTATAACATTGATGCCGGTCCTATCACGGAAGGCGCAAAAGCTGGGGTAATGTCGTTGATGGGCAACATGCTAAACGAAGGCACAGCAACTAAAACCAAAATGGAATTCGACGAAGCTGTTGATCAGCTGGGTGCAGACGTAAGTTTAGGCCCAGCTGGTGGGCAAACGTCTGCTTTAACCCGTTATTTCAACAGTGCGTTTATGTTAATGGCCGAAGGCATTCGTCAGCCCTCTTTTCCACAAACTTCATTTGAAAAACTTAAGTCTCAAACTTTAACAGGATTAAAATCTAACGAAAAAAGCGCTAAAGCAATTTCTGCCCGTGTAGTAAATGCCCTTGCTTACGGTAAAAATCATCCAAATGGAGAATTTACAACAGAGGCCTCTATTAATGGAATTACTTTAGACGACGTTAAAGCTGCTTACAAGCAATATATTACCCCATCCAGAGGTTTCTTAACCTTTGTTGGGGACATTAAGCCTGAAGCTGCAAAAGCACTTGCCGAAAAGGCATTTGGCGATTGGAAAGGAACAGCGTTAACCATTCCTGTGCTTGCCAAAGTTAGCAATCCCGTTAAAACAGAAGTAGATGTCGTTAACGTTGGTAATGCAGTTCAGTCTGAAATTACCGTAACCAACCTGATTGATTTACCCATGAGCAACCCGGATTATTTCCCTGTATTACTGGCCAACCAAATTTTAGGTGGTGGTTCTGAATCCAGATTATTTAATAACCTTCGTGAGAAACATGGCTTCACTTATGGCGCTTATGCAAGCACAGGTGCTGGTCGTTTTCAATCAAAATTTTCAGCAACAGCTGCCGTAAGAAACGAAAAAGTTGACAGTGCAGTGGTTGAATTTTTAAGGGAAATTAATACCATCCGTACGGTAAAGGTTGCTGCCGAAGAATTACAAAATGCTAAAAACCTGTACAATGGCTCGTTTGCTTTAGGCCTTGAAAATCCTGCACGTACAGCTTCATTTGCCAGCAATATCCTGATCAACAACTTACCAAAAGATTTTTATCGTACTTATCTGCAAAAAATTAATGCAGTAACAACAGATGATATTTTAAGGGTTGCTAAAAAATATTTCAATCACGACAATACCCGTGTGGTTATTGTTGGTAAAACAGAGCAATTTACTGAGGGTTTAAAAAAAGCTGGTTTTACCGTAAATCAGTTTGATAATTATGCAACACCAGTAGCTGCAAAGTAATCTTTCAGACTTCTTTATTTAAATACCCAAAAGCCGTTTCCTAATCAAATAGGGAACGGCTTTTGCATTATAACAATTTGCCAGTGTTATCAATCCAATCAGGCTTATAAATTCGTATATTTAATATAAATTTCAAATCGTCTATGGATTTTTAACACTTTCAGCATCATTAAATTGTTAAACACATACAATTGAATATGAAACATTTAAAATATCTGATGAGCGTTTTGCTAATTGCAGTAACGGCTCAGGGTTTTGCCCAAACCGATAAAGAAACAACCGTAAGGATTGTGGGTGATAAAAATTTTATTTTTATTGCAAATTCAGCCATGGCAATGGCTAGCATGGAAATTTCCAGAATTATGACAAAAATGCCAGGTGGGCAAAGTGCAGGTACTATTAATTTATCGGGTGCTCAATATGATTTAAAAATAACACCTGATAGTATTGTTGCTTACCTTCCTTATTATGGCCGTTCTTTTAATGCCCCAATGGATCCGACAGAAGGTGGTATAAAATTTACTTCAAAGGATTTTACTTATCAGGAATCTAAAAGTAAAAAAGGGAGCTATACCATTCAAATTAATACCAAAGACGTAAAAAGAGAGAATTACAGGTTAACACTTAATGTTTCTACTAATGGATATGCAACTTTAAATGCCAGCAGTGTAAACAAGCAGCCCATTACTTTTAATGGTTACATCAGTGAGCCAAAGAAAAAAGAAATTAAATAGAAAGGGTCGCATTGAGCTTGTCGAAATGATTTGTTAAAATAGATTTTTCGACAAGCTTAAAGGATATGCAATTTTATTTTTTAACGATCTGTATCTGAAAAATAGTTGGCCATTTCTTACCGGTTACAAATAATCGCTTTCCTGCTTGATCATAAGCAATTCCATTGAGTACATTATTTGCAATTTCATCTTCCATTTTAAAATAACCCTGAGGTAAAAGACCGGAAAGATCTATTTTACCTTCTACGGCCCCCGTTTCAGGATTAATAATTAAGATATTATTGGTGGTGTAAACATTTGCATAGATTTTTCCATCAATATATTCCAATTCGTTCAGGTTGTCAATTCTTCCCTTATGATCAAAAACATCAATCGATCCAATTTTATTGTAGGTATTTTTATCCAGAAAGAAGATGGTATTAGAGCCATCTGTATTTAAAACCTTCTCCCCGTCAAATGCCAGTCCCCAGCCTTCTCCTCCGGCTACATATGGAAATTCTGCCAGTTTTTTAAAGGTTGCTTTATCATAAACAAAACCCACTTTTTCGCGGTAGGTTAACTGAATAATTTTATTTCCGATAACCGTAATACCTTCTCCAAAGTATTTTTTATCCAAATCTGTTTTTTGTATAACCTTTCCGGTATTTACATTAACTTTTCTTAAACTGGAAAAACCATAACTTCCTGCGCTTTCGTAAAAGAATCCATCATGATATTCAAGGCCTTCAACATAAGATGAAGTATCATGCGGCAATGTTTTAATAACTTTATAAGTATATTCAGCGGGTGCCTGTGCTGCTAAAATATTAATATTAGCCGTCAAATCTTCTGACTGGCCGCCACCATAAATTTTTGCTGTGATCAGGTGGCTGCCCATTTTAAAGCCGTCTGTTTTCAGTTTGATATCTGATGTATCTTTTTGAGAAACTATTCTCGCAGTATCAATCAGGTAAACAACAGAATCTACAGGTTTATCTTTCCCAAACTGGATATTAACATCAAGCTCTTTTCCTAAGGCTACGTTAGTACCCGATTCAGGGGTTATAAAACTTCTGTAACTGGTGGTGGTTTCCGGATGACAGGCACTAACCAATGCAATTGTAGCCCCTATAAAAAAAGTATTTCTAATTTGTTTAACCTTCTGGCCAAAATGCATCTTCAATATGTTTTAGTGTATAATTATGATCTTTTGTAAACAGGATGGCGACTACATCAAAGCGAATTTCATTTTGATGATTCATCATTTCAATATAAGCAAGCGAAGCCAGTTCCATTTGTTTTTGCTTCGTCCGGTCTACAAATTCTTCCGGCCGGCCAAATGCAACCGAACTTCTGGATTTTACCTCTACAAAAACCATTAAGCCGTTTTTATAAACAATTAAATCTATTTCGGCCTTGCCATACGTCCAGTTTTCATCTAAAATCTCGTATTCATTAGCTTCAAAATAGTGCTTTGCAATACTTTCTCCCTGCCTGCCTAAATCATTATGGATTGCCATTTGGCGATTTTATTTTACGATTACCGAGCCTAAAAATTTTGAAATGTCTCTTTCCACATTTTTAATGGTTGCATAACGCTGCATTAAAATCGCTTGGTTATCCCCATCTTTCTCTTCTTTAATTTCTTTCAAAAGTGAAGTTAAAATTTCATCTACCTTTCTTTTCTTCAAATGAAAAATTCCACCCAAAATAGTGGCTTTTAAATTCGAAGATTCATCTTTAACATAAATAAGATGTTTGTTCAGCCAATTTTCACTTAGCGAATAAGGTGAAGTAGAAAGTGTAATGGCTAAATCGGCAATGGCCCTGTCTTCATGTTTTATAAAATGGTTTGCAGTTGGCAAGCGGCCATCCTCAATTTCTATTTTATAATAATCAATGATTTTTTTGCAAAGCGGATCAGTAAACTCAACATCGGCCAGATTTTGCATCACAAAAGAGCCAATGTACATATCATCAATATTGTCCCAGTTTACAAATTCGTGCCCATAAGCCAACAGAAGGCGTATTATTTCCTTTTCCTGATGTTCGTTAACATCAACTTCTTCAGTTATTCCATCCGGTCCCGCACCATCATCCCAAAGATTATCTGGTGGTCCAAGAGCCTCAGGCGCACCTGATGAATAGGGGTTGTTGTTTGAATAGGAATTACTATTAGAAGGAAAGCTCTTTTTAAGCTTCGCCGAACGCATTTTATTCAATTCCGTTAGCAGAATGCGCTCCTCAATCTCAAGTAAACTGCTGCACTCCCTGATAAACACCGAAGCCTTGATCGGGTCGGGGATTTTCGCAATACTTTCGACAATATCGCGGATGATCCCTGCTCTCTTAATCGGATCACTACCTGCTTCTTTTAACAGTACATTGGCTTTGTACAGGATAAAATCTTTTCTGTTATTTTCAATGTAGATTTTAAAGGCGCCCGCACCCACATGATGCATATAGGAATCCGGATCATGTCCATCTGGAAAAGAGACAATTTTTACATTTAGTCCTTCTTCCAGAATCATATCCAAGCCACGTAAAGAGGCCTTTATACCTGCGGCATCCCCATCAAACAAGATGGTTACATTTTGGGTAAAACGACCAATCAGTTTAATTTGTTCGGTGGTTAACGAAGTTCCGGAAGAGGCTACAACGTTTTCTACTCCGGCCTGATGCACCGAAAGTACATCGGCATAACCTTCTGCCAGGTAACAGTTATCTAAATCCCGGATGGCTTTTTTAGCGTGAAAAAGGCCATACAATACATTCGATTTATGATAAATTTCACTCTCGGGCGAGTTTACATATTTAGGAACATTTTTATCGGTTTTTAAGGTACGACCACCAAAACCAATAACACGGCCTGTAAAATTATGTATAGGAAACATAACCCGGCCACGGAAACGGTCGTAAATTTTGCCTTTATCATTTTTTATAGATAAACCGGTTTGCTCCAGAAATTCAAGATTATGCCCGCTGTTAACGGCGCTTTGAGTCATGGCATCCCAAACGTCAGGCGAATAACCCACTTCAAATTTTTTGAGGATGTCTTCTCTAAAACCACGCTCTTTAAAATAGCTCAACCCAATGGCTTTACCTTCGTCAGTTTCCCAAAGTTGTTTTACAAAAAAGGTAGCGGCGTACTGCGAAACAATATAAAGACTCTCCTTTGCACTTTGCGCTTCGGCATCCTGAGGCGTTAGTTCTGTTTCAGCAACCTCAATATTATATTTATTCGCTAAAAATTTAAGCGCTTCCGGATAGGAATATTTTTCATGGTCCATGATAAAACGAACGGAATCTCCGCCTTTACCACAACCAAAACATTTATAAATACCTTTGGTAACCGATACGTGGAATGAGGGTGTTTTCTCTCCATGGAAAGGACAATTACCAATTAAACTGGTTCCGCGTTTTTTTAAGTGCACAAAATCCCCTACTACCTCCTCAATACGGGCGGTATCCATTATCTTATCTATCGTTTCGCGGTTGATCATATTTTAACTTCATTCGTTATTGCTCAAAGCATAACGAAGCAATCTTTTTATTCTTTGTTATTCCTTTTTACCACTTATTAAATTCTCTTCTTCTTAATTTTCAGAAAGATTGCTTTTAGAAAATTATTTTACCAACGGCAACAACTGATCGGCAACCAGTTTATTACCAACATCATTTAAGTGTACTCTATCAACGGTTAAAATACCCTTTTCTTTATCTTCAGGATTATTTTTAGCTTCATATTCTGTAAAAACCTTCCTTAAATCACAAAGAGGGAGGTTATTTTTAGCGGCCAGCTCTCTAATGCCCGCAGCATATTTATTTAAATCGGCATCGAGTTCATTCGAGCCGTCTTTTTTCTCTCCCACAACCGAAGGCGTACACAATACAACCTTGCTGCCCACCCCCTGAATTTTATTGATTAACGCCTGATAAAATTTTAAATATTTATCATAGTCGGTTCCGGTATGCGAAGATTGTTTGTGCCAAACATCATTAATGCCTACATAAATAACCACCAAATCAGGTTTTTTATTCAGCACATCATCTTCCAGCCGCAAATATAAATCGTAAACTTTATTACCACCAATTCCGGCGCCGGTAACGTTGTATTTTGTAGAATCTAATGCTTTTTTAATCAAAGTTACGTATCCGTTAGCCGATACACCTTGCTGGGTAATAGAATCACCAAAAAAGATAATGCGTTTTGGTTTATAGGTCATTGCTGTTAAAGAAATTAAGCAGATACAAAGTAGAATACTGGTTTTAAATAGGGTTTTCATAATTTATATTCTTTGTGGTTCAATTATTTCTGGTCATTTTTCTTAAAATCAAGATCCTGAAAATCAAAACTAAAATCGGTTAAAGGCGAAATCGCTTCCATTTTAAATCCATTTGGAATTGCATCGTTATCCAATGAGAAATTGACAAAAGCGTCGGCATCCAAACTTCTGTCATACCATTTTACAATGAAAGTATTTCCTTTATAGTAAACCATATCTCCCTTTAATTTCGGAGAATTTTTAGCCTGAAAATGCATTTTGCCATTCTGCTCGCTAATGATTGCTTCGCCAAACCAAATATCAGAATAGGTTCCTGAATACTTTTTCGTTTCTACTTTATTTGTAACGTTTTTTTGTTCGGCAGCAATATCTCCCCAAATTTTATCTGTTACTTTTTTTGCGTAATCCACTTCCGCTTTTACATTCTGAACCTGCTCGGTAATCCTGTCTTTTCCAGTCACGCCGTAATATCCATCTTTAATTGATTGCGTAATGGCACTAAATGCACCGCCAGCCTGTTGGTTGGTTAAAACGATAATCCCTAATTTCATTTCAGGAATTAAAGTTACTTCACTTACCATCCCGGCTAAACCACCCGTATGTTCTGCAACAAGATTTCCTTTTTCATCACTCAAAAACCAACCCAAACCATAACCAAAGAAATGCCTGTTATATAAACCTTTTCCAGCCGGAATAATGCTGTGTAAAGTCCACATTTGGTTTTGTGCAGACCGGCTGAATAAAGTTTTATCTAATTTTTCGCCATACTTACCACCATTAAGCTGTGTAATTACCCATTTACTCAAATCGTTAACGCTGGTATTGATTCCCCCCGCAGCATTGCTGTTTTCAGTAAAATCTTTAGGGATAGCTGTAATTTTGCCATTTACCGGAGCATGAGCATCGATAATATTGGTTTTATCCTTTAAACGGTTAAACGACAAGGCACTTTTGGTCATGCCCAATGGCTGCATAATTCTGGTTTCGATAAAATCTTCATATTTCATTCCGCCAACCCGCTCTATCACCTCTCCGGCTACGATATACAATAAATTATCGTAATCCCATTTGGTACGGAAACTCGAAACCGGTTTTAAATACCTTAAATTATGGATGATTTGTTTTTTAGAAACGGTCGAAGAATCCGGCCAGATCATTAAATCGCCAGCGCCCAAACCTAAACCACTTCTGTGCGAAAGCAAATCTCTGATGGTAAATTCGGCAGTAACATAGGGATCGAACATTTTAAACTCCGGAATGACATCGGTAACCTTTGTATCCCAGGTTAATTTCTTCTCATCTATTAGTATAGCCAATCCTGCAGCGGTAAATGCTTTAGTGTTGGATGCAATCCCGAAAAGAGTATTTTCATCAACTTTTTGGGCCGATTTTAAGGAACGAACGCCATAACCTTTAGCATGAATAACTTTTCCATCTTTTACTATCGCAACTGCTAATCCAGGAACATCGAAAGTTGTTAAAACCTTTTCAGAAATGCTGTCAATTTGCTTTGAAGTTAATACCTGCGCTTTTAAACCGCTAATTGAAAAGGCAATTAAAGCAAAAAATAAATTTATTTTTAAGGAATGGCGTGAATACATGGATTGAGATTTAATTAAAACGTTTAAAGATAATAAATCTTTTAGCCCTTATTAAATCCTTATTTGGTCTTCTCCAGCTTATAATCTTTATGCAAAATCAGAAAACTTGCTCTTTCCTCTTTTTTAAGCGGCACGTTCCAGTTTCCCTGATAGGTAATTTTTGTGGGCAGTTTATCTTCGCCAAAGTAGCCCATTTCAATGTTCATTTGTACATCAAAATCAAACAGCATATTGCTGTATTTCATGTCTACATAACGACCAAGAATATTAAAATTACGTTTATCGAAAATGGTCACCAGTTCTTTAATCATGATTCCGTCTTTTGTCCAGCTGCTTAATTCTGGCTTAACAGAAACCTTAAACCTGTAAACGGGGATAGAATCCAGATAAGTTCCACTGGTAAATCCATAATCATAATACTGGCGCATATTAGCCGTAAAAATTTCGGTTTTGCTGCCAATAAATGGAATGCCTTTTACCGGGCGACCGGGATTAAAAATTAAGGTTTTAAGTTTTTCTTTATATCCTTCATTTGTAGTGCCACCTTTTTTGCCATCCATTGGTGCATTTTTCACGAAATCAGTACTGTAGGCATTCATAAAAATGTAATCAAACATTTCTACAGTATACAACTGATACTTACCGTTTTTCTTAAAAACTTTGCCGGTATCCTGCTTAACCAGGTATTCTATTTTATAAGGGCCACTATTGTTGTGCCTAAGTTTTCGATAAATACGGCCATCTACCTTATTCTTTTTATCATAGGTATAAATGCGGTTTTCTGCAATAAAACTATAACGTTTCATATCTCTGAAAGACTGATAAAAAGTAGTATCGTTTATAATGGCATTGATAAAAGTTTCGATATTTAAGCGCTCGGCCTTAATGTTTACCGTAGAATCAAGCGTTATCGTTTTTATGGTATCGGGATTGAAACGATTAATTTCCTGACTATAACCTTTGAAAAAGAGTGGCGTTAATAATAGAAACAAAAATATTTTTTTCATGTGCTTGTCTAAATACAAAAATAAAGCCAAAGGAAAATGGAATTGTTTGAGGTAAGGCAGAACAGTTATTAATGATTTACTTATTCAGCCTTACCATTACATTAATTGCCTAATTGTTTTACTGCAATGTAAGCCATTAAACCGGTTGATATTTTAAGTGCATCTTCATCTATATCAAACTTTGGTGTGTGTACCGAATGCTGCGTATCTTTTGCCGCATTTCCTGTCCCTAAGCGGTAAAAACAAGCATCCGTTACTTGTGAGTAAAAAGAAAAATCTTCTGCAGCCATCCAAATATCCAGATCAATTACATTTTCCTTACCTAAAAAGTCTTCTGCAAAACTTCTGGCATTTGCCGTCAGTTTTTCTTCATTAATTAAAAACGGATAACCTTTATGAATATCGAAGTCGCAGCTTCCGCCCATGCTCTCGGCCATGCCTTCTGCCATTTTCTTCATGCGCACATGCGCTTCAGCACGCCAGTTTTCGTCAAGCGTTCTGAAAGTACCTTCAATTTTAACTTCGTTAGGAATAATATTGGTGGCACCATTGGCAATAACTTTACCAAAAGATAAAACGGATGGTAGGCGGGGATCTGCATTGCGGCTAACAATTTGTTGTAGCGCAATAATAATATGAGAAGCAATTACAACAGGGTCAATATTTTGATGTGGTTGTGCACCATGGCCGCCTTTTCCGGTTACGGTAACATATAATTCATCCGTTGAAGCCATATAAATACCTGAACGGAAACCAACTTTACCTGCATCAATCAAAGGCATTACGTGTTGACCAACAATTGTATCAGGTTTAGGGTTTTCCAACACACCTTCTTTAATCATGATGCTTGCGCCTCCTGGCAATAATTCTTCTGCCGGCTGGAAAATTAATTTAATAGTTCCACCGAAATCGTCTTTAAGCTGATTAAGAATATAAGCAGTACCCAAAAGTGAAGAACTGTGCACATCATGTCCGCATGCATGCATTATTCCTTGATTTTTTGAGCGGTAAGGCTTATCATTGGCCTCATGTATAGGCAAAGCGTCCATATCTGCACGCAAGGCAATTACTTTTTCAGAAGGTTTATTTCCTTTGATTAACCCAACTACTCCTGTATTGGCACAATCGATAAATTCAATACCCCATTTAGTTAACTTTTCTTTTATGAACAAAGAGGTTTCAAATTCTTTAAATGATAGTTCGGGATTGGAATGAATATGGCGGCGATAACCGACAACATCGTTAAAAATGGTTCCGGCTAAATCTTTAATTTTATCTTTGATCATCAGTGGTGGTATCTAAATTGGGTGCATTAATTTTCTCCCTGAAAATAAATAATGTAGGGAAATTTGGTCTGAGTTCATTCATTAACCGTTGTGCTTCCAGTCTTGTTCTGAAATCTCCAACGCGTATATAGTAATTCGGCTCTTTATAAACGATATAGGTATTTACCTTTGGATAACTGTTCTTAAACCGGGCTTGTTCATTAAAAACTTCTCTCCGGTCCGATCCATAAAAAATCTGCACCCGGTAGCCATAGGAAGAAACAATAGCCTTATTGGGTTTAACTTCTCCGGATGATTTGTAAACTTCGATTCTTTTAGCAATTAAACTATCAATTAAAGGATCTTTTATAACGGTTACTTCTCCTTTTTGGGCAAAAGAGGCTTTAAAAAGAAGCAGGCTAAATATTAGTACGTAAATTGTTTTCATGATGGTATTACATCCGGCATGCAAAAATGTTTTAAAAACAAGAATGCCGAACTTCTTGCAAAATTCGGCATTCTTTATGGGTTAAGCAAATTACAAATTCGCTCCGTGGCAATTCTTGTATTTCTTACCGCTACCACAAGGGCAAGGTTCGTTACGGCCAACGGTTGCTTCTTTGCGAATCGGCTGCTGAGGAACTGCTTCACGGGTATCGCCAAATTCAACACCAGGTTCTTCTCTTCCAAACTCTTGTTTGGTTGTTTGTAACTTAGGTTGTTTTTGTGGTGCCGGAGCTTCTCTAACTTGCTCAGCTTCCTGCTGTACCGGAATACCACCTTTATATAAGAAACTTACAACTTCTTTATTCACGGCATTCAGCATGCTTTTAAATAAGTTAAAAGCTTCCATTTTATAAATAACCAATGGATCTTTTTGTTCGTAAACTGCATTTTGAACTGATTGTTTTAAATCGTCCATTTCACGTAAATGCTCTTTCCAGTTGTCATCAATTAAGGCCAGAACAATTGTTTTTTCGAATGAACGAACCACTTCTTTTCCTTTATTATCAATTGCTTTCTTTAAATCTACAGCAACCTGGATTCCGCGGATACCGTCAGTAAAAGGAACAACAATTTGTTCGATATGATTACCACGTTCTTCAAAAACCTGTTTTAAAACCGGTAATGATTGCTGGATAATTGCATCTGATTTACGGGCATAGAATGATTCAGCTTCATCAAATAATTGCTCAGTTAACTGCGTAATGTTTGATGATGAAAATTCTTTCTCAGTAATGGCGGTATCAAATGAGAAGTTTTTAATCACCTCTAATTTAAAGCCGTCGTAGTTTGCTTCCTGTTTATACTCGGTAACGATATCTTCAGCAACATCGAAAACCATATTGTTCATATCTACATCCAAACGCTCGCCGAATAAGGCATTTTTACGTTTAGTATAAATAACCGTACGTTGTGAGTTCATCACATCATCGTACTCCAATAAACGTTTACGGATACCAAAGTTATTTTCTTCTACTTTCTTTTGGGCACGCTCAATAGATTTGGTAATCATAGAGTGCTGAATTACTTCGCCATCTTCAATACCCATACGAACCATGATGCCAGAAATACGCTCTGAACCAAATAAACGCATTAAATTATCTTCTAATGAAACGAAGAACTGAGATGAACCCGGATCACCCTGACGACCTGCACGACCACGTAACTGTCTGTCGACACGACGGGATTCGTGACGCTCGGTACCCACAATGGCTAAACCACCTGCTTCTTTAACACCTGCACCTAATTTAATATCCGTACCACGACCAGCCATATTGGTTGCAATGGTTACCGTACCTGCCTGACCAGCTTCAGCAACGATGTCGGCTTCTTTCTGGTGCATTTTAGCATTTAATACATTGTGTTTAATTCCACGAAGTTTAAGCATACGGCTTAATAATTCCGAAATTTCTACTGATGTGGTACCCACCAATACCGGGCGACCTGCTTTTGGCTCCAACTCACCTGTTTGGGGATTAACTGCTGGAATTAACGCACCTTTCGCATCAAGCTTAGGTACCGCTCTGCCCGTAGCATCGTATCTAACAATTGGCTTACCATCTTTTTGTTTTGCATTTCCTTCTTTGTCTAACTCATACTCTGTTTCGTAATGTGAATATGGGAAAACCAAAAATTGAATTTCTGCTGCAACTGCATTGTATTTTTCACGAACAGTACGGTAAACGTAATCCTGTTCATCTCTTCTTGAAATATTTCTGTTGGTTGGAATTTCAACTACGTCTAATTTATAAATAGACCAAAACTCACCTGCTTCTGTAGTTGCAGTACCCGTCATACCGCAAAGTTTGTGGTACATACGGAAATAGTTTTGAAGTGTTACCGTTGCATAAGTTTGCGTAGCATCTTCAACTTTAACATTTTCTTTAGCCTCAATTGCCTGGTGTAAACCGTCTGAGTAACGGCGACCATCCATAATACGACCGGTTTGCTCATCAACGATTTTAATTTTGCCTTCATCAATAATGTATTCAACATCAATCTCGAATAAAGTATAAGCTTTTAGCAATTGATTTACCGAGTGAATACGCTCTGCTTTAACAGAATAATCACGCATCAAAGCATCTTTTGTAATTACTTTTTCTTCCAAAGGAAGGTCAGATTTCTCTAACTCGGCTACTTCAGTACCTACATCAGGTAATACGAAGAAATGAGGGTCTTCTCCAGATTGGGTAATTAATTCAATACCTTTTTCCGTTAATTCTACCTGGTTATTTTTTTCATCGATATAGAAGAACAGTTCCGAATCTACCTTAGGCATATTCTTAGATTGATCTGCCATATAGTGATTTTCTGTTTTTAACAATAAACCACGAACACCACTTTCACTTAAAAATTTAATTAAAGCTTTATTTTTTGGCAAACCGCGATAAGCACGTAATAATGCTAAACCGCCTTCGCCTTCTTCCGTTCCGGAGTTACCAGCGTTGATTAATTTTTTGGCTTCATTTAAAGCCTGGGTAACATATGCTTTTTGTGCATTAACCAAACGCTCAATACGTGGCTTTAACTCATAAAATTCGTGCTGATCGCCGTGTGGAATAGGGCCAGAAATAATTAAAGGAGTACGTGCATCATCAATTAAAACTGAATCGACCTCATCCACCATTGCAAAATGCAATTTGCGCTGCACCAGTTGATCTGGCGTCTGCGACATATTGTCACGCAGGTAATCAAAACCGAACTCATTATTTGTTCCGTAAGTGATATCCGCAGCGTAAGCTTTTCTTCTTTCTTCAGAGTTTGGCTCGTGTTTATCAATACAATCTACGCTTAAACCATGAAACTCGAATAAAGGACCGTTCCACTCACTATCACGGCGGGCAAGGTAATCATTCACGGTAACGATGTGAACTCCCTGACCAGCTAAAGCATTTAAATATGCCGGCAATGTACTTACAAGGGTTTTACCCTCACCGGTAGCCATTTCGGCAATTTTACCACTGTGTAAAACAATACCACCAATTAACTGTACATCGTAGTGTACCATGTTCCAGGCCACTTCGGTACCCGCAGCATCCCATTTATTGGCCCATTGTGCTTTATCGCCAACAATTTTAACATTGTTTTTACGTGCAGCATAATCGCGGTCAAACTGAGTTGCGGTTACTTCTAAAAAGTCGTTTTCGCTTAAGCGGCGGGAAGTTTCTTTAATCACAGCAAATGCTTCCGGAAGAATTTCCAAAAGTACTTTTTCCAGTTCAGCATCGCGTTCTTTACCCAATGCATCAACCTGATCGTACAATGCTGTTTTTTGGTGAAGATCTAATTCTTCACTTTCGGCATCAACTTTCAATGCTGTAATTTTTGCATCTATATTGCTTAAAAAAGTAGAAATTCTACCTTTAAACTCTATTGTTTTAGCACGCAGCTCATCATTATCTATTGAAGAAAGCTTAGCATATTCTTCATTTATTTTAACAACCAGTGGCTGTATGCTCTTTATATCTCTTTCTGATTTACTTCCGAAAATCTTGGCTAAAAATCCTAACATTATATTTTAAATCGTATT
Source organism: Pedobacter punctiformis (assembly GCF_027213715.1). GTDB lineage: Bacteria > Bacteroidota > Bacteroidia > Sphingobacteriales > Sphingobacteriaceae > Pedobacter > Pedobacter punctiformis. Next base: position 64,145 of record NZ_JAPWGM010000005.1, on the reverse strand, counting down.
TATTATTAAAAAATTGGTGTGTTACAACAACCACGCCACCACTCTTTGCAAGTCAGTTTGGCAGTTGCAAGTATAAAATGGGCTTCAAAATCTTATAAAAGACCTTTTGAGAAAAGACAACTAGGGGCTGTTGTTCTTTGGTTTTTTCCTAATCGTTAAATCGGCAATAACCTGATTTACACTTACATATTTTGCAGTTTTTAATTGAGGTTGAGTACCAATTAAAGCAAGTCTGGTGTAGGATAAAAGATAAGGATTACGGTGTTCATTAAGCTGAACAGAGGTTTCACCAGTGGTATTTACACTGATTTTGTGTTCTTTACAATATTCATTTAATATCCTCAGCCCTTCAACACGTTCGGCTTTTGCCAAATGTGTTAAGCTAAAAAATACAAGCGATATGGTAACGAGGTGTTTCATTAATTAGCGGCAAAGCTAGTTTTAATCTTTTATAAAAAGAAATTTGATTATCGCAAAAAGCATACCTCAATTTCTTAAGCTTTTTCGCATTTGCCGGTTAATCACATCATGTTATAGATAACCGCACCTCATTGAGATGCTTATCTTATTTAAAGATAACTTCTGTAGCACCATACCCAAATTTTTCTTTGCGGGCGTCCATGTAGGTTTTTATATGTGGATTTTTGCTGATGAGTTTATGAATTTTATCCCTTAATGTTCCGTTTCCACTCCCATGGATAAAAATAATTTTGTCAAAATGATGAACAATAGCCGCATCTAAAGCATTTTGAAAATGAGCCAGCTGAATTTGAAGCATTTCATCAGCCTCTAAAAAATGATGGTCATCTCTTAACTTTTCAATATGTAAATCAATTTCCTTTTCAGGGACATTGACCGTTTTCTCTTGGGCAGCAGATTTATAAAAGCTTTCCTTTAACTTTTGAGCATCAATAACCGGAGCTTGCTCATCCAGTCTGATTAACCAACCTTTATGTTTCAATTGTGGCAATTCTTTCTGATCGGTGCTAAAATCTTTTGCCCTGAATTTCTTTTTTACTACTAAAGGTTCTGCAGGTTTAACATCAGCTTTGCTAAACATTAAAAACTGAAAATTAAATTCAGGCCAGATATCCAGATCGGGAATAGAAGCAGAATAAACTAAAGTTGATTGATGTGCTTCGAGCATGCCATAAAAAGCACCCGCATATTTATCTTTACGCCCGGTTGTTAAACTTGTAAGTAAAATAGTTGGGGTTTGATTTTGCAAATGAAAATGGACTACGTTACCAACCTTATCATCTGTAGCTACAGCAAGGTAAATCCCGTTTTCGATTTTATTTATTGCAGGTACATTCACTGCAATTGGTTTTGGTGTATCTTCGTCTTCAGCAACTGATCCATGACCATGCACCGAAGTTAAATTACTTACTGCAACCGGAATTTCGAAGCCATCACTATCTGTTACGCCCAAAGTTTGGTTATCGATAATTTTGGTTACATATCCCTCCCGTTTTTCATCAACAAAACGAACAAAATCTCCTAATTTGAATTTCATTTCTTTATTTTTTAAGCAAAGGTTTTTAATATAATTCGTTGGTTCAATTAAGAGGTGTTCTATCACACCATATCTTCGGACTTCCGACTTCTGACTCCATTAATGCCTGGTGTCGTTTCCATGATAAATGCTCAAATAGCTTTCGTATCTCGAAACCGCAATTTCACCTTCGTTAACGGCCTCTAAAACAGCGCAGCCAGGCTCGTTAACATGACGGCAGTTGTTAAAACGGCAATTATGAGAAGTTTTAAAGATTTCAGGAAAGAAATGGCCCAGTTCTTCTTTTTCGATATCAATAACACCCAGTTCTCTGATTCCGGGTGTATCTACAATAAAACCACCTTGCGGCAATTCAAACATCTCTGCAAAAGTTGTGGTGTGCTGCCCTTTATCACTCCAGTCAGAAACTTCACCTGTTCTTAAATCACGATCAGGTAAAAGCGCATTAATTAAACTGGATTTTCCAACACCGGAATGGCCGGAAATGAGGGTAATCTTATTGGTAATTAATTCCTGAATAACAGGTATATTGATTCCTTTAAGTGCAGAAACCTCATAGCAAGGATACCCGATGGTTTCATAAATGGCTTTAAATTCCTGTAGAATTTCTAAGCCCTCCTTACTAAATAAATCAAGTTTGTTAAATACCAGAACCGCAGGTACATCATAAGCCTCAGCTGTAACTAAAAAACGGTCAATAAATCCTAATGAAGTACGCGGAGAAGCCAATGTAACGACTAAAATAGCCATATCCAGGTTTGCAGCCAGAATTTGTGCCTGCTTGCTCAGGTTAATAGACTTACGGATAATGTAATTTCTACGTGGCAACAATTCGTTAATAATCCCCTGTAAACCATCACGTTCCAGATCAAATTTTACCCGGTCGCCAACTGCAATTGGATTGGTTGTCTGGATACCTTTCATCCTGAATTTACCTACAATACGGCAATCGTAGCGCTCACCACCATCGGCTAAAACACTATACCAGCTACCGGTAGATTTAATAACTAAGCCCTGCATATTTGCTGCAAAGGTATGAATAAGCGTTGGAAAAGAATGTAAAATGAAAAACGTAAATGGTTGAAGCAGCTTAAAAATTATTTAATGAAATTCAGACCTTGCTTAAATACGGTTTTAATCTTCTGTATTCTTTCCTTGCTTTTTCTTTTTTAAGGGTGATTATAATTACTCCGTTCATCGCTCTGCTTCCATATATTGCTGTTGCCGCCGCATCTTTCAAAACCTTCATATTTTCAATATAATCGGGATTAATTCTTCCGGCTACGCCTGGGCTATCCAAAATGTAAGTTTTATTTTTCAAAACCACCAGCCAAAGTGGTGAATTAGATGTCTTTGGGCCTACGGAAACCATTCTTATCGGCGTATTTGTTTGCGAATAGGAAGATAAACCAAACATTGAAAATGGAATAAGAAGGAAAAGAAATTTAGTGAATCTCATGAGTTGATTTTTAATTAAGATTCATAACAGGGCCAGAATCCACAAATGTTTTTCCAGTTAATCAGCTGAAATTGTCTTTATACAATTACTTCAGCTCTCAAATTGATATTAATCCATATCGGTTTTCAGTTCAAAATATATGGGTATTTCATCCGATTTGACGTTTTATTGAAAGTTTTCAAATAAAATTCAAAAAACATTTGCATTTTAAAAAAATATTCTTCTACTTTACGGTGTACAAAGTACACAACGACAACATGAATTTTAACACTTCAATTATTACAACAATTATTACAACCACCGGTATAAACCAGAGGGGCTAATTTGTTGTAAATTGAAAAAATATAAACACAGAAGACGCCCCCGAAAATCGGGGGCGTTTTTTTTTTAACCCAAATTTTTTAAACGAAAAAATAATGAAGGTACTTAAATTCGGCGGCACATCCGTAGGTTCGGCCGAGAACATTAAAACGCTCTTACGCCTGGTGGCAGAAGAAAAACAGAAGAACAATCCGGTAGTTGTATTATCGGCAATGAGTGGTGTAACCAATTTACTAACCGATATGGCCGAAAGTGCCGAACGGGGTGAAGATTACGACTCCTCTTTAAAAGAAATTGAGGCAAAACATTTTGCTGTTATCCGCTCGCTCCTGCCTGCGGCAGCGCAAAACCCCGTGTTTACCCGTTTAAAGATATTCTTTAACGAACTGGAAGATTTATTACAGGCTGTGAGTAACCTGCGGGAACTGAGTTTGCAAACCAAAGATCAGATTTTAAGTTATGGCGAGCGCTGCTCAACTTTTATGATTGCACACATTGCTTCGCAAACTTTTAATGAAGCGCTATATGTAAATGGTGCAGAGTTGATTAAAACTGATAGTAATTTCGGTCAGGCCAAGGTAGACACTGAATTAACAGAGTTATTAATCAACGATTTTCATCAGGCCAATAAAAGCAAAGTACTTTTCGTTACCGGCTTTATCGCCAGTAATCATGCAGGCAGAATCACCACTCTAGGTCGTGGAGGCTCTGATTATACTGCTGCAGTTTGGGCCGCAGCTTTAAATGCAGAAGAAATAGAAATCTGGACGGATGTAAATGGCATGATGACTGCAGATCCTCGGATTGTAAAAAAAGCATTCTCCCTGCCAGAGCTGAGTTATACGGAGGCTATGGAACTAAGTTACTTTGGTGCTAAAGTGATTTATCCGCCAACTATGATTCCGGCTTTCATGAAAAAAATTCCAATTGTAATTAAAAATACTTTTGAACCGGATTTTGCAGGAACTTATATAAAAAGTGATGTTAAGCCATCCAGTTTACCAATTAAAGGCATTTCTTCAATCGATCACATCAGCATCATCAACCTAACCGGAAGCGGTATGGTGGGTAAGGCAGGTTTTAGTGGCCGGTTATTTTCTTTACTTTCCCGTGAACAGATTAACGTGGTGTTGATTACACAATCTTCATCTGAGCACAGCATCACTTTCGCGGTAAAACCAACTGATGCTTCGCATGCAATTACATTAATCAAAAAAGAATTTGAACTGGAACTGGATGCAAAGAAATTAGAATTACCTGAAGTCGAAAATAATCTGGCGGTTTTAGCCATTGTTGGCGAAAATATGAAACATACGCCGGGAATGAGCGGACGTTTATTTAACGCTTTGGGCAGAAACGGTATTAATGTAAGAGCAATTGCACAGGGCTCATCAGAATATAATATTTCAGTAATTATCAGTTCGGCTGATTTATCAAAAGCGGTAAATGCCGTACACGATGCTTTCTTTACTGATTTAAAAAGAACTTTAAATATTTTTTGTCTGGGTACCGGAAGTATCGGTAAAACTTTATTCAACCAGCTAAAAGAACAAATGCCTTTTCTGGCCGCCAATAATGATTTACAAGTTAAAGTTGCCGGAATAAGCAATACCAGAAAAATGATTTTCAATGCCGAAGGTTTGTCTTTGGAAGATTGGGAACAGGAATTAAACAACCACGGAGAACAAGCCAATTTAGCTGGTTTTGTGGAGAGAATGAAAGCGTTAAACCTGCCGAACTGTGTTTTTGTAGATAATACGGCAAGCGAATCACCGATAAAATTTTATCAGGGCATTTTTGAGAACAGTATTTCAGTGGTTACCTGTAACAAAAAGGGAAATTCAGCAGATTTTGCTCAATACAAATCCTTTAAAGATACCGCCCGTAAATTTGGTGTCGATTTTTATTATGAAACCAATGTGGGCGCAGGCTTACCCATTATCCGCACGCTAAAAGAATTGATGATGAGTGGCGATAAGGTTGCCCGCATAGAAGCCATTTTATCAGGAACAATTTCTTACATCTTTAACAACTTTAAAGGCGAAGCAGGTTTTTATGAAACCGTTAAAGAAGCACAAGAACTGGGTTATACTGAGCCCGATCCGCGTGATGATTTAAATGGTAAGGATTTTATGCGTAAAATGCTCATCCTTGCCCGCGATGCTGGTTATCCCTTAGAAGCCGAAGATGTAAAAATTGATAACATTTTACCCGAAGCTTGCTTACGGGCCGCAACGGTTGAAGATTTTTACAACGAACTTCAAGCCAATTCAGCTTATTTTGAGGAGTTGAAAAACAAAGCCGCTAATGACGGTAAAGTTTTACGCTACATCGGTAAGCTTGAAGATGGAAATGTGGAGATCAGCTTGCAAATGGTTGATGACAGCCATCCTTTTTATATGCTTTCAGGCAGTGATAACATCATCTCTTTTACAACAGACCGGTATAAATCCCGTCCATTGGTGGTTAAAGGCCCCGGAGCCGGTGCTGAGGTTACCGCAGCCGGTGTTTTTGCCGATATTATTAATGTAGGAACGTTAAATAATTAGTATAATGAGTTTAGTTTCAGAACACAAAAACGAAATTCTTATGCTGGTTAAGCAGGCGCTAACTGATTTTGAAAGCATCACTGAAGAAGCCTGGAATGATAAACCCCAGCCCTTAAAATGGTCTAAAAAAGAATTGTTAGGTCATCTGGTAGACAGTGCTTCCAATAATACCAGGCGTTTAATTGTTGGCCAGTATGAGCAGGGCGCTAAAATTGTTTACCATCAGGATGAATGGGTAAGCTACCAAAACTATCAGGAAGCCAGCGTAGCTGATGTTAAAATACTTTGGAAATTATTGAACGATCAGATTGCCCGGGTGATTGAAAAAATACCGGAAAATAAGCTTCAAAATGTTTGCGATACCGGCAAAGGAAAAGTAGAAATGCATACCCTCGCCTATTTTATTGAAGATTATGTTGTGCATTTAAAATATCACTTAAAACAAATAACTGCTTAGCAACTTGTTAGGTCTATAAAAAAATGAAAGATAGTATAAAAGTTTTCGCACCTGCCACGGTTGCAAATGTTGTTTGCGGTTTTGATGTGCTGGGTTTTGCTGTTAATGAACCCGGTGATGAAGTTGAGATGCATTTAACGGATACACCTGGCGTAACCATAAAAAGAATTACCGGTGATGACGGCCGTTTGCCGCTGGATGCCGCAAAAAATACCGTGAGTGCAAGCGTACAGCATTATTTAAAGCACATTAACCGTTTAGATGTTGGTGTAGAAATAGAATTGCATAAAAAAATGCCAATTGGTAGTGGTTTAGGCTCAAGTTCGGCCAGCACTGTTGCCGGTTTATTTGCCATAAACAAATTAATGGGCGATTTATTAACGGCTAAAGAACTGGTTCCTTTTGCCATGAAAGGTGAAGAACTGGCTTGTGGTTATGGCCATGCAGATAATGTTGCCCCTGCTTTACTGGGCGGCTTTGTTTTGGTTAGAAGTTACGAACCACTGGATGTGATTTCTTTGCCAACGCCCGCAGGTATGTACGCGGCAATTGTATATGCCGAAGTGGATGTGCCAACTAAAGATGCCCGTCAAATGATTCGCAGTAAAGTTTTTTTAAAAGATGCGGTTACTCAATGGGGAAATGTTGCCGGATTGGTTAGCGGATTATTTATGAACGATTTCGATTTAATTGGCAGAAGCATGAAAGATGTGCTGGTTGAACCAACCCGTTCTATTTTAATTCCGGGTTTTGAAGAAATGAGAAAGCTTGCCATAGAAAATGGTGCCATTGGTTTCGGCATTTCAGGTTCAGGACCGTCTGTTTTTGCCTTAACAAAAGACGAAGAAACGGCAAAACGCATTACCAAAGCTCAACAACAATACTTAAACAAAATTAATATTAACAGCAAAGCTTACGTTTCTTCAGTAAATGCTGAAGGACCAAGAGTAATTTAAGAAAGATGTAGGGTACAAGTCGGAAAGTTAAAAGCTTAAAGCGAAACTAAGCACCATACCCCTGCATCTCTTAACTTCACACCCATTCAACCTTATACTATAGAATGAAACTATACTCAACCAACAATACAGCTTTACGTGTTTCTTTCAAAGAAGCCGTTTTTAATAGTATGCCTCAGGATAAAGGTTTGTACATGCCTGTAGAAATCCCACAACTTGATGCAGAGTTTATCCAAAACATTGAACAATACTCTCTGCCAGAAATTGCCTATAAAGTAGCTTCGGTTTTGCTGAAAGACGAAATTCCGGCCAGGGATTTAAAGGCCTTAATTGATGATGCCATTAATTTTGAAGCACCAGTGGTTAAGCTTGATGAAAAAACCTTTGTTTTAGAATTATTTCATGGCCCTTCCTTAGCTTTTAAAGATTTTGGCGCCCGTTTCATGAGTCGCGTAATGGCCTACTTCCTTAAAGATGGAGAGCAATTATTGGATGTACTGGTTGCCACTTCTGGCGATACCGGCGGCGCTGTAGCCCTTGGCTTTTTGGGCGTTCCAAATACGCGGGTTACCATTCTTTATCCTGAAGGAAGAGTGAGTCCGATACAGGAACTTCAGTTAACCACCAATGGACAAAACATTAGGGCTATTGAGGTTAAAGGCACCTTTGATGATTGCCAGACTTTGGTAAAACAGGCTTTTGCAGATGATGAACTAAATGCCAGATTCCGTTTAACATCGGCCAATTCCATTAATATTTCAAGGTTAATTCCACAAACGTTTTATTATTTCAACACTTACGCTCAGCTAAAAAAACAAGGCTTTAGCGATGTTCTTTTTTCTGTGCCGAGCGGTAATTTTGGAAATATTGGTGCCGGTTTGCTGGCCTATAAATTAGGATTGCCTGTTAAACAATTCATTGCGGCAACCAACATGAATGATACCGTTCCGCGTTTTTTAGAGAGTGGTGTATACGAAACCAAACCATCAGTACAAACTTACGCCAACGCGATGGATGTGGGCGCTCCGAGCAATTGGATACGTATTATGGATTTATTTAACCAGGATTTAGAAGCACTAAAAAAAGTGGTTACTTCTTATCGTTTCACAGATGACGAAACGCTGGCCGGGATTAAAGAAATTGATCAAAAATATAACTATGTAGCCTGCCCTCATACTGCTATTGCTTATTTGGCTGTTGAGCAATTTAGAAAGGAAAATCCACAGGATAACAGTGCTGCAGTATTTTTATCTACCGCTCATGCCTGTAAATTCCCTGATATTTTTCCAGCACACATTGGAGCTAAAATAGAGATTCCGGAACAGGTTAAAGCCCTGGAAAGCAAACCTAAACATGCCGGTCAGCTTGGTATAGATTTTAACGCTTTCAAAGAATATTTACTAAGCAAAGCTTAAACCAGTTCTCATTGAAGGACACGAAGCAATTCTAATGCGCTGGAGAGGAAAACCTGACATTGTAAGATTGCTTCGTGCCTCGCAATGACAGGGTGATAATAATAAAATTTATTTGGAAAGCAGAGTTCTGAACGTATCGGTTATGCAAGCCCTGCCATACGCTTTACGTCCCCGAAACCAGGATCGTGTCCGCTCCTGTCAGGTTTAAATTAATCAGGTTTACCCGGGTAAACTAAACCCGACAGCAACGATTCTGATTTTTCATCAGAAATAGTGAATGGCGGGACGGTTTCTGTAAATAACCACTAACATTCGTTTCCTGATTATCACAAAAAGCCAATCTAAGTCTATATTTATAAGTTCATTATGGTGCAACAGGCAGAACTTCAATTTTGCTTTCATTGCCGGTTCTATCCACAGCAGTTACCGCAATATTTTTTAAACTTACTTTGCCCGAATTGATGGATTTAGCAACGAGCAAAAACCTACTCTTTGCATTTAAAATTGTATAAGTCCATTGATCGCCATATTGTGTATAAACGATGTACCGGAAAACATCCTCCTCATTTTTAGGCATCCATTTTACATAAATATCTGCATCTCTTAACTCCGTATTAACCTTAAGTTCAGCAGGCGCACGATCATCCAGCCAGGAAGAAGCGGGAACTAAAGCGTCCTGTTTATATGGGCCTTTTAACAAATCATTGCGCAAACTTTCGTATTTGGTTAACGCTCCAATACTCCAATGAGCTGCACCGGGACTTTTAGGTAAAATCCCTCTGGTAATCATAATTTCATTGATAATTTCGTCACTGTTTTTTTCGCCACCACCAATACCACTATTCAGCCCGGGCCAAAGATGTCTTTGTTTTGTATTTTCAGATTGCCACCAACCCAATAAAACCGGAAAGCTTTGAGGAATATTGTTAACCTGCCAGTAAAGTTGCGGCATAAAATAATCAATCCAGCCTTCGTTTAGCCATAATTTGGCATCGGCATAAAGTTTATCATACTGATCGTAACCTTTGATAGATTCCGGATAGCCCGGTCTCCAAATCCCGAATGGACTGATACCAAATTTCACATATTTCTTTTCGGCTTTAATGACTTTATAAATTCTTTTAACAAAAGTATTTACCGCTTCTCTTCTCCAGTCTCCTCTTGATAATTTTCCGCCATCTTTTTGATATTCGGCATAGCTGGCATCATCCGGAAAATCGGCTCCGCCGTTATATTCATCATAGGGATAAAAATAATCGTCGAAATGTACACCATCAATATCATAACGTTTAACAATATCTTTAACCACTTCTGCCGATAAATCCTGTGTTCCTTTTTTAGCCGGATCAAACCACCAGTAACCTTGTTTTAATTTGTAAACTAATTCAGGGTGTTTTTTTACAACAGATAATTCTCCGGGTTCTCCCCCGGCAATATGATGAGCACGGTATGGGTTTAACCATACATGTAATTCCAAACCACGTTCGTGCGCTGCATTTATCCAAAACTCTAAAGGATCATAATAAGGATCAGGTGCTTTACCCTGGGTCCCGGTCAGAAAATACGACCATGGCTCTAAATTACTTTTATATAAAGCATCTGCCTGCGGGCGAATCTGAAAAATCACCGCATTAAAATGATTTATTTTAAGCATATCCAATAAGGCTAAAACCTCATCCTGTTGCTGTTTTGTGCTTAACCCGGGTTTGCTTGGCCAATTAATATTAGCCACCGTGGCCACCCAGGCCGCACGAAATTCTCTTTCCGCCTTTGGTAAAACGGGCATTCCTGTCTGCTGGGCATAAATGCTTTGGATGCCAATAATGAGGACTAAAAAAGGAAATAGAAATTTAAAGCGCATAATATTCAAATGAACTTTAAACATAATCCATTTAGCTTGCTTGAGAAAGATTATGTTAAATATTTTACGAAAACTGGATTATTTTTTATCCAGTTTATTCCAGTAGGCTAAAACTTCTGTTTTAATACTTTCCGGCAAACTTGAAAAGTTTTTGCTTTGGCTTTCCTTTCCTTCATCCGTTTGTGAAAGCGTATAACTTTCGCCTTTGTGAAAAAGCAGCAGATGTACAGATAATTGCTTCTTAAAGTCGGCATCGTGCAGGCTGTAAATAAAAAAGGCGTCAACCTGTTTATCTTTATCGGCATCTGTAAATCCTTTTCTTGCACCCCAAATGCTAATAATGCCATTGTATGTAATGGTTTTCTCTTGTGTTAACTTCCAGACTTCGCCTATTTTGGTAAATTTCTCTGCATACAAAGTATCCGGATTGCTGCCGGATGGTACTTTAGAAAAAACAAAAATATCTTTAGAAGAGCCATCATCGATCCGGTCTACCATCATTGCCCTGGTACCTTTAAATTTAAACGGTGCATCTTTTAAATCGTTCACACTCATGGCAATTGAAGTAATTTGCGCATAACTGTAACTCATGGATAAACATAAAATTAAGGAGGCGATAATTTTTCTCATGATTAGAATTTTTATTGAAACTACTTATTAATTTTTGAACAAACAAAAAGCCGGAAGAAATCTTCCGGCCTCAATGTTAATCTGAAAGTTATTTACTTTTTTGAGTTTTTAAAATTTCAATCTCCCTTTTCAGTTCTTCAATTTGTTTTTGCTGTTCTTTAATACTGCCAACCAAAAGCGGAATTAAACTTTGATAATCTACGGTTGGAATGGTTGCTGTTTTAAAAGCATTTTTACCTGAAGAATAGTCTTTGGCCCGCTGCGATACCAGGGCAGGCAATACCTTTTGCACACTGGCAGGTATAAAACCATATTGTGGTTTGGAGCTTAATTTTAATTTTTCTGCCCATTGTTTTTCATAATTGAAACTTACCGGTTCTAATTGTGAAACCAGAGTGACAGAATTATTTATAGGCTGAACATTATTTTGCACAATTTCCTGTGCATTAATTTTTAGAGATGCAGAGGTTAAAAACACTGCAAAACAGAAAGAAATTGCTCGTTTCATTTTGTATAATTTGTAAATGAGAAAATGGTTAATTGTTAATTAAAAGCGATTCTTTTATAAACACTAACTTAACGGAGGAGGGGTTAAAACTTCAGGAATATAAGTTGTTTTAACAAAATCATTATGGGAAATGATCTTTTTCAATGGTTCAATCATCACATCTAAATGGGCATGAACAAGAAAATAATCATCGAAATAAGCTTTCTCGATTTTATTTTCTTCCTCTCCGGCAACATCCGAAGAACTACATTTATCGTCTGAATAAAAGTTTAAATACGTGATAGTTCCTCCAGCTTTAAATAATAAAGTAGTGGCAAAACTGAAAATCAGCAGATATTTAAACTTACAAAAATTCATTATTACAAAGATAAAGTCTATTGTCTAAAACAGCTGCAATAATCTCATTCTTCTGTAAAACTTAAAACATTTAGTTTTCTTTCCTAAATTCGGAAGGCGTTTTATTGATGATTTTTCTAAAAATCTTATTGAAATAGGTAACATTATTAAAACCACATTCGAAACACACTTCGGCTACGGTTTTATCCTGCAGTAAAAGCATACAGGATTTTTGAACCCGGTAACGATTCACAAATTCAGTAAAAGTAATGTGCGTCATCCTTTTAAAATAATTACAAAAAGACGGAACGGAAATGTTTACAAGATCGGCCACTTCCTGGATATCAATATCTTTTTGATAATAATTTTCTACATAGGTAAAAATTTTCTGCAACCTCGATCTGTGTTTACTAATTAACCTGGCTACAATGGGTTGTTTATTTAAAATATCGTAAGTATCATCATTGGCCAATACATTAAATACCTCAAGCAACGCGACTACTTTTTCAAAGGGTTTCATTTCCTTCATATTAATCAGCATTTTTTTAATTTCAGTTTTAACAGGCCCGTTAAATTTTATCCCATGTTTAGACCGTTCCAGCAATCCGGAAATGTTTTTCATTTCCGGGAAACACCTTAATAAACCGTCAAGCACTTCTGGTTTAATCTGGATTACAATTTCTTCATGAGGATCACGGGCATTTAAGCCAAAACCTGAATGTGGTACATTTGAACCGATAAATACCAAATCACCATCCTCATACACGCTTAGGTGAGAGCCTACATGCCTGGTTCCGGCACCTTCAAAAACACAAACCAGTTCATATTCGGGGTGATAATGATATTCCCAAACAAATTCTTTAGTTGGTTTATTCTGATGTAAAAATCTAATCGATGAATTTTCATCAGGCTTTATGATTTCATAATGTATTTTCATCGCTATTAAGACTATAACCTATAATATTAGTAATTAAATATTAATATAGTTAAATAAATAATGAATACAGGATAATTTGATTATGCAAAGAATGCACATTTTTGTTTATAACAAACTAAACCACTTTTAACCAAATATTTTTACCGCCCTATGGAATTTTTAAAGATAAAAATTTCTGTACTAATCAATTACCTCTTGTTTGGGGTGTTATTGAATAGTGTAGGTACTGTTATTCTTCAGTCGCAACGTTATTATAAAGTTTCCGCATCATCCGCATCCATTTTAGAAGCATTTAAAGACATTACCATTGCGTTGGTTTCTTTTCTTGTTGCTTCTTTTATAACCAGAATCGGATATAAAAAATCAATGCAAATTGGTTTGGCTGCCGTGGCGGTTACCTGCGTTGTTATTCCTTCGTTAAAAACATTTATTGCAATCAAAATATTGTTTGCAGTAACCGGGGCTAGTTTTGCCTTAATTAAAATTTCAGTATTCGGCAGCATCGGTTTAATTACCAAAAATGAAAAAGAACACATTAGTTTCATGAATTTTATTGAAAGCTTTTTTATGGTTGGCATTTTATCCGGCTATTTTTTGTTCAGCTACTTTATTGACGATTCGGATGCCAGTTCGCCAAGATGGTTCCAGGTTTACTATCTGATCGGCTTCCTTTATGCTGTTGCGCTTATACTTTTAACATTATCTCCACTTAATGAATCAGCAATAAAACCCGCAGCAGATTTAACTGCCAATCAATCTTTTGTAAACATGTTTAAATTACTCATGTTACCATTGGTCATTTCTTTTATTGCCTGTGCTTTTTTATATGTTTTAGTAGAACAAAGCATTATGAGCTGGCTCCCAAGTTTTAACAATAAAGTATTACATCTGCCTTCGTCCTTTAGCATTCTGATGGCGAGCATATTGGCAGGAACTACCGCTCTTGGCCGTTTTTTGGCTGGTTTGGTATTAAAAAAAATATCCTGGTACGTATGCCTGGGTGCATGTTTGGCGGCGGCGGCCTTACTGGTTCTTATTACCATGCCATTAGCGGCAAACACGGTACAGCACAATATCATTACCTGGAAAGATATTCCATTGGTTGCTTATGTTTTTCCTTTAATTGGTTTTTTCCTGGCGCCAATTTACCCTGCAATAAATTCGTTGGTGCTGGCTTCATTACCAAAAAATCAGCATGCGGCAATGTCAGGGCTTATTGTAATTTTCTCTGCTTTGGGTGGCACATTAGGCTCATTAATTACTGGCAATATTTTTCAATATTATGGCGGGAAGGAAGCTTTTTATTTCTCGCTTTTCCCCATCTCGATATTGGCTATAGCACTTTTATTTTTCAATAAATTAAAGAAAACAGTCGTACCCGATTTAATCAAAGATTAACTGCAATCTATTTTACATGCAATCCAACTTACTTTATATTGAAGAGTTAGAAGAATTATTCTTCGACGTGCAAACCCAGAGAATTTTTTCTGATCAAAAGGTTTTTACCGATTGTGTACCAAGATTTACGGCTGCAGAAATTGTACATAAATACCGGCTGCAAAAAAACGATGCTGACTTTCATTTATTGACGTTCCTTCAGGAAACATTTTTTTTACCCGAAAGCTTAAAACTTGCTTCAGATCAGCAAACGACTACGGTACTTGAACACATTAACAATTTGTGGGATAAACTTATTCGTGAAACGATTGAAGAATACAGCTCCCAGATTAATCTGCCTTTTAAATTTATAGTTCCTGGTGGTCGGTTTAGAGAATTATTTTATTGGGATAGTTACTTTACCATGCTTGGCTTACAAGTATCTGGTCGGACAGATTTGATTGAAGATATGGTAAACAATTTTGCCTTCCTCATCAATGAATACGGATTTATTCCTAATGGCAACCGCAGTTATTTTTTAAGCCGTTCTCAACCCCCATTTTTTTCTCTGATGATCGAATTATTGGTAGAAGAAAAAGGAGAAATGAATTTAATAAGGTACCTGCCTGAACTTAAAAAAGAATATAAGTTTTGGATGCAGGGCAGCGAAGAATTAAATCCCGGCACAAATGCCATTGCCCATACCGTAAGGTTACCGGGTGGAGAAATTCTTAACCGCTACTGGGATAATTTGAATACGCCACGACCGGAAGGCTATTATGAGGATCTGGAAATTTATAGCAATACGGTTGGTGAAAAAGATGATTTATATCGAAATATCAGGGCGGCCTGTGCTTCAGGCTGGGATTTTTCGGGCAGATGGTTTGAAAACCCTCAGGATATGGCCAGTATAAAAACAATAGATCTTATTCCGGTTGATTTGAATTGTTTGCTTTGGCATTTAGAATATACCATTGCAAAGGCCTCAAAGTTTGCAGGATTTTATGATGAGCATCTGATTTTTATTCAAAAAGCCAATGACCGTTTAGCCGCAATAAAAAAATACCTGTGGAACAACCAAACTGAGTTGTATTTAGATTACGATTTCAAAAAAGGACAATCTTCACAAACGCCAAGCTTGGCAACCATGTTTCCGTTATTTTTTGGCATAGCAACTAAAATAGAAGCAACTTCTGTAATTAAACATATTGAGCAGGATTTCCTGAAACCGGGAGGGCTAATTACCACACTTTTATCAACCGGACAACAATGGGATGCACCAAATGGCTGGGCTCCGTTACAATGGATTGCACTTTTGGGTGTAAAAAATTATGGTGCAGATGCCTTGGCGAAAAACATCAGCCAAAATTGGCTCAGTACCGTAGACCGGGTTTTTCATAAAACCGGAAAAATTATGGAAAAATATAATGTAACTGATGTTTCACTGGAAGCGGGTGGTGGTGAGTATCCAAATCAGGATGGTTTCGGCTGGACAAATGGTGTTTATCTAAAAATGAATGCAGAACAACTAAACTTAATCAACATAAATTTAAAAACAACCAATATGACAGAAAACAATCCCCTCTAACACTTAATTGTGTATCACTTGAAATTAATTTACTAAAACTAAAAACCAAATATTAATAAACTATGAAAATCACTGTACTCAAAAACAATTGGTTTGTTCAACTGAACATGCCCAAATTGTACGCATTAAAAATGCTGGCAGCACTAAGTTTTTTTATACTGCTCAATTCTGCAGCATTTGCACAAACTATTGTTAAAGGAATTGTTTATGATACGGATAAAATTCCAATGGTTGGTGCAACTATTCAGGTAGCAGGAACAAATACAAGAACACAAACTGATGCCGAAGGAAAATATTCGATTTCGGTGCCTTCTTCATCCGCAAAATTAATTTTCAGTTTTGTTGGTTATCAATCGCAAACGGTAAGTGTTAACAATCAAGGCATTGTTACAGTAACGCTGCAAACCACCAATAACCTGGAAGGCGTTACGGTTGTGGGTTATGCCTCTGTTAAGAAAAATGACTTAACGGGTGCCACCACAACAATATCTGCGAAAGATTTTAATAAAGGTCCTTTAACTTCTCCTGATCAATTATTACAAGGTAAAGTTGCGGGCGTACAAATGACCAATAATAGCGGTCAGCCAGGTGGTGCATCAACTGTTCGAGTTAGGGGCAACTCGGCCATAACCGGTACAGGCCAGCCTTTGTATGTTGTTGATGGAGTTGCGTTGGATAATCGGTCTGCAAGGCCATCAACAAACAATGGTGTTGGAGGCTTATCAAGTAGTCCAACAACAGGGGATACACCAGATGGAAATCCATTAAACTTTATTAATCCAGCGGATATAGAATCGATGGAAATTTTAAAAGATGCTTCTGCAACAGCCATTTATGGTTCGCGTGCAGCATATGGCGTAGTATTAATTACGACTAAAAGAGGTAAAAGCGGTGACACTAAAATAGATGTGGGAGCATCGGCAGGGATTAGCAACATTGCACGCCAGATAGATATTTTAAATGCTGATGAATATCGTACAACATTAAAACAATACGGCCTAACATATGGAGATTTTGGCAACAGTATAAATGCTATGGACGCCATAACTCAAACAGGTTATAATCAAAATTACTCTGTAGGTATTAGCGGGGGTACAAATGGAAATACCTATCGTGCTTCAGTTGGTTATCAGGATCAAAAAGGTATTATCAAAACCAGTAATTTTAAAAAATATAGTGCTGGTTTTAATGGCAATTTTAAATTTTTAGAAAGTAAAAAGTTAGGATTAGATATAAATATGCTAAGCAGCCAGTATTTAGAAGATATTGCGCCAATTAGCACTACATCTGGTTTTCAGGGAAGTTTGATTAGCCAGGCATTGGCCTGGAACCCAACAGAGCCTTTATATAATACCGATGGAAGTTTACATCTTATTAAAGGATCATCACAAATTAATCCATTAGTATCTTTAGAGGCCAATAGTGATAAAGCTAAAGTATCGACGATTTTAGGAAGTATTTCTCCTTATTATAAAATTACACCGTGGTTAGAATATCGTATGCTTGCCAGTGTAAATTACAGTACAGGAATTAGAAGATCATCAACCCGTAGCTTTTTAAATTTAGTAGGTATTGAAGGAAGTGGTTATGGTAGTTATGCAAATACGGAGCTAACCACTAAACAATTTACCAATACCCTAAATTTTAATAAAGAGATTGCTAATAAATTAAATTTAAATGCAATTATTGGATATGAGTATACAAGTTATGGCAATAAAGGCTTGATAAATACAGCTACTGGTTTTGGTACGGCTATTCCAACATTTGTTGATTATACTGATATTTTTCAAGCTACAGATCCGGCTAATCGTACCTCACAAGCATTTAACGATCCAACGTATGAGTTGCAATCTTACTTTGCGAGAGCCATTTTTAATTACGACAGCAAATATATTTTAACAGCTACTTTTAGAAGTGATGGATCTACCCGCTTTGGGGCCAACAACAAGTACGGTTATTTCCCTTCATTTGCGGCTGCCTGGAATATTAAAAATGAAAAATTCTTAAGTGATGCTACATGGTTAAATCAGTTAAAACTAAGATTAGGCTGGGGTATAACCGGTAATCAGGATTTCCCTTCCGGATCTTCGCAACAGCGTTATAATTATGGATTTAATTCAGGTGCACAAAGTACAACCTTCATAAATAATGCAAATCCAGATTTAAAGTGGCAATCAGATAAACAAACTAACATTGGTATTGATTTTGGTTTTTGGGATAGTAAAATTACCGGATCGATAGATTATTTCAATAAAACGACTACTGATTTGTTATTTCCATTAATTCCATTTCAACCGGCATTTGCGGGTGTACCCGTTTGGACTAACTTGCCTGGAGAGATTATCAATAAAGGCTTTGAGTTAAGTGTAAATGCAAATATTATAAGTAAAGACGATTGGTCATGGACATTGGGTGGAAATGCAACCTTTATTAAGAATAAGGTTCAAAACCTTTCACCGGCTGTTGGTATAATTAACACAGGTTCATTAAGTGGTGGTGGCTTGAGTGGGGTAACCGCTGAAGTAATTCAAAATGGATTACCTCTTTTTGCAATGGTGACTAAGAGATTTACAGGCTTGGATGCAAATGGTTTTTCAACATATGAGAACAATGGTGCCCTTTATTATTCAGGCAATCCTAATCCAAAAGTGCTCTTAGGTGTTAGTACAAATGTTGGTTATAAAAAATTCTCGTTTACAGCAAATTTTAATGGCGCTTTTGGTCATGATATCTACAACAATACAGCTAACTCGGTTTTACCTATTAATAATTTAGGCACCAGAAATATAGCTTCAAACTTAATAAATCAAGGTAGTGTTAAAGAGAATATAGCAAACAGTACGTCTGCTTCATCAAGATATATTGAAAAAGGCAATTACCTGAAATTAGCTAATGCTACCATTAATTATAGCATAGGGAACATCGGAAAATCCATAAAGGCACTAAATGTTTATGTGAATGGGCAAAATCTTTTCGTAATAACCAAATATACAGGTTTCGATCCCGAAGTAAACACAAGTAAAAGTGTAAACGGTGTGCCATCGGCGGGTATCGATTATATTGGATATCCAACAGCAAGGACATTTAATTTAGGCGTGAATTTTTCTCTTTAAAATTTTAATTCGAACGACATGAAAAATAAATATATAATAGGTTTTGTAGTGCTGGCGCTTTCCTTTTCGGGATGTACTAAGCTTAAAGAAGACCTGCATGGACAAATTGGAACAGGTGATGTAGACCCTACAAAATTACTTGGAGGAAGTTACGCCGCTATGGCAGGACCTTATCAAGCACCATGGAATTGGTTTGCACTTCAAGAGGTAACATCTGATGAAGTAATAGTACCTACACGTGCGGGCGACTGGGACGATAATGGGAAATGGCGAACTTTACATTTACATACCTGGGATGCAACTCATTCAACCGTTGCAGATGTGTTTTCAGGCTTAAACAGCATATCTTATCTAACTACCAATTTGCTGCAATTTAATCCAAGTCCACAGCAAGCTGCCGAAGCTAGATTTTTACGGGCGTATGCTGAATTTTCTATTTTGGATGGATGGAATCAGGTACCATATAGAGAACCAGGTGAAAGCGTTGTGAACCCATCAAGAGTAAGAACAGCACAGGAAGAAATTAATTATCTTATTGCTGAGCTTACCACAATTATTCCCAATTTACCTTCAGGAACCGCGAACATTGCTAATAAAAATGCCGCAAAAACTTTATTGATGAAGATTTATTTAAATAAAGGAGCATTCTTAAATCGTACAACACCTACATTCGATGCGGCTGACATGGCCAAGGTGATCAGTCTTGCCGATGAAATCGCAGGATCGGGCTATACTTTGACAAGCAACTATTTCGATAATTTCGCTCCCACAAATGATATTTTATCATCTGAAAATATTTTCACAGCTAAAAATTTATCAGGTCAATCTGGTAGCGATTTAGATGGTATGTGGAAATGTACACTCCATTATAATCAATCTCCTTCTGGATATAATGGTTTTTCTACTTTATCAGATTTTTACAACAAATTTGAGGCAACCGACTTAAGAAGAGGCGGAACTTATACCGGGCAAACAAATGTTTCAGGTTTAAAAGTAGGCTTATTAGTAGGACAGCAATATGATCAAAATGGCATAGCATTAAAAGATAGAAAAGGCAATGCTTTAATTTTCGATCCTAAAGTAAGCATTATGGAAACTGATCCCAACCATTTAGAAGTTGCCGGCATCAGAGTAGTAAAATATCCTGTTGATTACCCAAATGTAGATTCAAAAAAACCAAACAACGACTGGGTTTATTTTAGATTTTCAGATGTGTTGTTAATGAAAGCAGAGGCATTGTTGCGCACAAGTCAAGCAGGCCCTGCATTGATTATTGTCAATGCTTTAAGAGCTAAAAGAGGTGCAAGTGCATTCTTAACGTTAACCTTAGATAATTTATTGGATGAAAGAGGACGGGAGCTTTATTGGGAAGGCCAGCGCAGAACAGATTTAATTCGTTTCGGTAAATTTTTAAACCCATGGCAAGAAAAACCAACTGATAATCCTAAGTATTTACTTTTCCCAATTCCCAGCAGTCAGGTAGGAAATCCTAATCTTAAACAAAACCCTGGTTATTAACTAAATAGTTGAGTTTTACATTAAATGAGTCTGACACAGTGTTAGGCTCATTTTTATTAAATCTACTTTCTTATAAAAAGATATATGAAAAAAACAATTACATTCTTTTTGGTCATTCTTTTTTATTTTGAGTCAAAAGCACAGGATCCCTGGAAAATAAAGCCTGACAACATTGATGCTAATAATTATTATGGAGTAACTGTTGGCAATGGTATAATTGGTGTGGTTTCTTCTGCCGAACCTTTTAAAGTTAAAGACGTTGTGTTAGCAGGTGCCTACGATACCTACGGACGTGGAAGAGTAAGCAATTTCTTGAAGGGGTTTAACCTTTTAAATATGTTTATCGAAATTGATGGTAAACGTTTAGATGCAAAAAACATTCAGAACATGCGCCAGGAACTGGATATGCAGCATGCATCTTTTACCACAACCCTTGATTTTGGTAGTAAAGCGACCATCAAGTATACTTATTATGCACTGCAGCAACTGCCCTACTCTGTTTTAATGGATGTAACCATTACTGCAAAGCAAGATCTTAATTTAACCGCGGCAAGCGTAATGGAAACGCCTGATGCTTTGCGGGATGTACAAAATTATTACAACGAAATTGACAGACCTCACGTTACTTTGAGTCTTTTAACCTCAACGGCAAAAAGCCCGACGGGTAAACTTCAGTTATGTGCTTCAAATAGCTTTTTGTTTAGCGAAGAACATGGTCATGAGCCCAAAATTATCCATGAGATGTGGGATAACAGTATGCATTTGATGAAGTTTAGCAAACCCCTTAAAAGTGGTTCAAGTTATACCTATGCGGTTGTTGGCAGTACGATTACTTCTGCCCAACATGCTGATCCTTTAAACGAAGCAGAAAGGTTAACTATTTTTGCCAAACTGGAAGGGAGAGACAGGTTAATCAAATTCCACAATCAGGCCTGGGATAAACTCTGGGAATCTGACATCAAAATTGAAGGAGATCCGCAAGCGCAGCAGGATGTGCACAGCATGTTGTATCATTTAACCTCTTTTTCAAGGGCCGGAACATCAAATTCACTTTCTCCAATGGGTTTATCTGGCTTGGGTTATAACGGACATGTATTCTGGGATACTGATATATGGATGTTTCCTGCGCTTTTGGTGTTGCATCCTGATATCGCAAAATCATTGATTGAATACCGCTTCGAACGTTTGGAAGCAGCCAAACGCAATGCCTTCTCACACGGTTATAAAGGCGCTATGTACCCCTGGGAAAGTGCAGATACGGGAGTTGAGGAAACGCCTGTTTGGGCATTAAGTGGCCCTTTTGAGCATCACATATCCGCTTGCGTTGCTTTAGCTGCTTACAATTATTTCCGCGTAACCCAAGATACTGTTTGGCTTAAAGAAAAAGGCTGGCCAATATTATCAGCCACAGCCGATTTTTGGGCAAGCCGCGTAGAGCGAAACGGAGCAGGTAAATTTGATATAAAAAATGTAGTTGCTGCTGATGAGTGGGCTGAAAATGTAGATAATGATGCTTTTACAAATGCCGCAGCTAAAGCTAATTTATTTAATGCAACGGCAGTCGCTAAAATATTAGGCATGGAGGCAAATCCAGACTGGAATTATGTTGCGCAAAATATTCCAATCCTGACCTTAGAAAATGGCGTAACCAAAGAACATGAAACCTATAAGGGAGAAGGCATTAAGCAGGGCGATGTTAATCTTTTAGCTTATCCGCTTAAAGAAATCACGGATAAAAAACAGATCGAAAAGGATTTGGCTTATTATGAAACCAGAGTACCTAACGAAGGAACACCAGCAATGACGCATGCTATATTTTCGTTGTTATACTCCAGGTTAGGCAATGGGAAAAAGGCCTATCATTTTTTTAAAGATGCTTACGAACCCAATCTTAATCCACCATTCAGGGTAATTGCAGAAACAAAAGGAGGTACAAATCCATACTTTGCTACCGGAGCAGGTGGTGTATTGCAATCTGTATTAATGGGATTTGGAGGATTGGAAATTACACCATCAGGTATTACTCAAATTAAAACACAATTGCCTCCAAACTGGAAATCTCTAAAAATTACTGGTGTTGGAAAAGATAAAAAAACCTATACCAATAGTCAGTAAATTACTGGCATCTCCTGGTTTGAAAATCTTTTCTAATTTTGTCATGCTGACGAAGGAAGCATCTGTAAGCGAAAACGAGATACTTCATTTCTCAGTATGACAAATTGTTTTACAGGTTAACCAATACCTTTTCAATTTCCGAAATCACGAGTTCAATATCTGCTTTGGTTGTTCTCCAGTTTACAAATGCAGCTCTTAAACCTTTATTGCCTTTATAAACTGTTGGTGTCATAAAAACCTTACCCGTAGCATTTAACCGGTTAAGAAAATCTCCTGCTTGATTTTCATCTGCTAAAGTAAAACAAACCGTGTTGAGTCTCACCGGAGCAAGCAGTTTGAAAGCAGGATTTTGTTCAATAAAATCAGCAAAAAGCAAAGCCATTTCTACGCTGTTTTCTACAATATCCTGGTAGCCACTTTTGCCATAACTGATTAATGAAAACCAGGCAGGCAGCGCTTTTAAACGTCTGGAATTTTCAGGCAGAAAATTAAGGTAACTAAAGTTCTCTAATGGATCGCCCAGGTAGGCTGCATTAGAATTTTGAAAAGTTTGCATCTGCAGCAACTGATGTTTTTCTTTCACGAAAAATACAGCACTTTCATAGGGCACATTTAACCATTTGTGGCAATCTACGGTAATGCTGTCTGCTGTTTCCCAGCCCTTAACCAAATGATTGTATTTAGGAGAACATGCGGCAAAACCGCCGAATGCAGCGTCAATATGCCACCAAAAATTATATTTTTCTTTTAATTTAGAAATGGCTTCAAAATCGTCAAAATCTACTGTATTTACCGTACCGGCACTCGAAATTAAAATAAAAGACTGACCATTCAGGGTTTTAATTTTATCCTCTAAATCTGCTGTATCAACGGTTTCTCTATTACCTGCTGTAGTTTTTAGCTGGGTAAAATTATTACTGCCTAGCCCTAGCATAGCTAAAGATTTGACAGCTGATGAATGCGGTGTGGCTGATAAAACATGAACTATACCTGAGACGCCCGCTCTGGCAAAATCTTTTCCATTTTGTTGGCCAATCCATTGTCTGGCTACGGCCAAACAAGTAAAATTAGACATTGTTGCCCCAGTTACAAAACCACCAAAAAAATCGGTCGGTAAATTAAAAAGCGATAACAAAAGCTTAATGGTTTCTAACTCTATTAGAGCAGAAACATCACCACTACCCTTTACCGATTGTGTATTTTGATCGTAAATCGTGCTCAGCCAATCGCCGGCTATTGCTGCAGGTGTAGATCCGCCGGTTACAAAACCCCAGTATCTTGGCCCTGTTGAAGCAACCATGATTTCTTCAAAGCACTTATTAAATTGTTGCAGGGCATCAATTGTACCCAAACCCTCCTCACTAAGCTCATTCGTGATTTGAACCTCTTTTTGGGTAGAGGTAGGTCTTTCGCAAATATTATTTAAAAAATCTAATCCCTGATGTTTAACCAAATCAAGTATGGATTCTATAGCATCGAGATCGTTTTTTAAATGATTATTCATATAGGCACGATAAGGTTAAAATATTGCTCTTGCGATTCTCTTTGTAGGTTCAGGATTACTCATTGTATAAAAGTGAAGCACCGGAGCACCAACTTTTACCAGCTCTTTACATTGCTCAATCATCCATTCAATGCCTACCTCTTTTACGTCCTTTTCGTTTTTACAGGCATGTACCGCCTCACTTAACGCATCCGGTAAATCAAGATGAAAAATTTTAGGCAGACTAATTAATTGCTTTGACGATGTAATCGGTTTTAAACCTGGAATAATGGGTACATGAATGTCGTTTTCGCGGCAAAGTTTCACAAAATCTACATATTTCTGTACGTCAAAAAACATTTGGGTTACAATAAACTCAGCTCCCATTTCGATTTTTTTCTTCAGATATTTGAAATCTGTTTTCAAATTCGGGGCTTCGAAATGTTTCTCCGGATAACCGGCAACACCGATACAAAAATCAGTTTTATAAGCTTCATTATCTTCATGGAGGTAATGGCCATTATTCATATCGGTAACCTGTTTAAGCAGGTCGGAAGCAAATGAATGTCCGCCCGGTGTAGGCACAAAAGAGGAGTCAGCCTGACGTGCATCACCCCGTAAAACCAATACATTATCAATGCCTAAAAACTGCAGATCGATTAAGGCGTTTTCGGTTTCTTCTTTGGTAAAGCCACCACAAATTAAATGTGGAACCGCGTCAACTTTATAACGGTTCATAATGGCCGCACAAATGGCTACCGTACCCGGACGTTTACGGTAAGAAACCTTCTCCAACAGGCCATTATCATGTTGTTTATAAATAAAATCTTCTCTATGATAAGTTACATCAATAAAAGGTGGATTAAATTCCATCAGTGGATCAATCGCTCTATAAATTTCATCGATACTTTTTCCCTTTACCGGTGGCAAAAGTTCGAAAGAGAAAAGGGTTTTACCCTCAGAATTTTGAATATGGTCTGTAATTTTCATAACCTGTTTTCGGTTGTCGTGCTGAAGTGCAAAGCACCTTCAATACAATAGCAGTTCCAATTTTTTCGATGACTGCAAACATCAATATTATAATCCTTATTCTGAAGATTCTTCAGCATAACAAAGCAATTTTAGTAGGCAAGGTTAGGACTTAACCAGCGTTCTACTTCTTCAACGGACATTTCTTTACGAATGGCATAATCATCAATCTGATCTTTGGTAATTTTGCCCAAACCAAAATAACGGGATTGAGGGTTTGCAAAGTAAAATCCGCTAACGGCTGCTGTTGGATACATGGCGTAGCTTTCAGTTAAGCGCAATCCTATTTTATTTTCAGCATCAAGTAATGTAAATAAAGTACCTTTCTCGGTATGCTCCGGACAAGCCGGATAACCCGGTGCAGGGCGAATACCCGCATATTCTTCCTTAATCAGCTCCTGATTACTTAATTGTTCTTCTTTGGCATAACCCCAAAACTCTTTACGCACCCGTTCGTGCATGCGTTCTGCAAAAGCTTCAGCCAAACGATCTGCCAGTGCTTTTGCCATAATGCTATTGTAATCGTCGTGATTTGCTTCAAACTCGGCAACCAACTCGTCAACACCAATACCTGTTGTTACCGCAAAACCGCCAAAATAATCCTGTATTCCGCTTTCTTTTGGAGCAATAAAATCTGATAAGGCATAATAAGGTTGTCCATCAACTTTTTCAGCCTGCTGACGAAGCGTATGAATGGTAACAGGTCGGGAGTCGCTACCTAAACTTCCGGCTTCCAGCTTCTGACTTCCGACTTCTAAAACAATATCGTCTCCAACCGAATTTGCCGGCCAGAAGCCAATCACTCCTCTCGCAGTAAACAATTTTTCGTCAAGCACTCTTTTTAACAATGCCTGCGCATCATCAAAAAGCTTTTTGGCCTCCACACCTACATTTTTATCATCAAATATTTTAGGGTAGCTTCCCCGAAGTTCCCAGGTGTGAAAAAATGGTGTCCAGTCAATATAAGGAACCAATTCTTCTAAAGGATAATGATCAAAAACCTTTGTTCCTGTAAATTCAGGTACCGGAAGGTTTTCTTCGAAATCTATCTTAAATTTATTTTCGCGGGCTTCTTCAATCGTTTTAAAACGCTTATCAGAACGTTTATTTAAATGGGCTTCGCGGGCCTTTTCATATTCTTCTTTAATCTGGCTGATGTAAGTATCCCTCGTTTCACCATTCATCAGTGTACTGCAAACCGTAACACTTCTGGAAGCATCGAGCACATGAATTGCCGGACCGGAATAATTGGGTGCAACCTTAACTGCGGCATGGATTCGGGAAGTAGTGGCACCGCCAATAATTAACGGAATGGTAAAACCTTCACGTTCCATTTCTTTGGCAAAGTGAACCATTTCATCCAGCGAAGGGGTAATTAAACCACTTAATCCGATGATATCAGCATTAATTTCTCTCGCCTTTTTAATAATATCCTGAGCAGGGACCATTACACCCATATCCACAACTTCAAAGTTATTGCAAGCTAAAACAACACCTACAATATTTTTCCCGATATCATGAACATCGCCTTTTACCGTAGCCATTAATACTTTCCCGGCTGAAGAATTTTGATTCTGATCGGGATTGTCCAGTTTTTCCTGCTCAATAAACGGCAATAAATAGGCTACTGCCTTTTTCATTACGCGGGCAGATTTAACCACTTGTGGAAGAAACATTTTTCCGGCGCCAAATAAATCACCAACAATGTTCATTCCATCCATCAGGGGGCCTTCAATTACTTGAATTGGTCTTTCGTAAACCTGACGTGCCTCTTCAACATCATCATCCAGGTATTCGATTAAACCTTTTACCAATGCATGCGACAAACGTTCCTGGACAGTGCCCTTGCGCCATTCCTCATCTTTTACAACTTCTTTTCCCTTAGATTTTACTGTTTCGGCAAACTCCACAAGACGTTCAGTCGCATCATCCCTGCGGTTTAAAAGTACATCTTCTACACGTTCTAATAATTCTGGCGGAATTTCCTGATATACTTCCAGCATACCCGCATTTACAATACCCATATCTAAACCGGCCTGTATGGCATGGTAAAGAAAAGCAGCGTGCATGGCTTCACGAACGGTATTATTTCCTCTGAAAGAGAATGAAATATTAGAAACCCCTCCGCTTACCTTAGCGTAAGGTAGGTTTTGTTTAATCCAACGGGTGGCATTTATAAAATCGACAGCATAATTATTATGCTCTTCTAATCCGGTTGCTACGGTTAAAATATTAGGGTCGAAGATGATGTCTTCTGCTGGAAAACCAACTTCGTTAACCAA
Source organism: Pedobacter punctiformis (assembly GCF_027213715.1). GTDB lineage: Bacteria > Bacteroidota > Bacteroidia > Sphingobacteriales > Sphingobacteriaceae > Pedobacter > Pedobacter punctiformis. The sequence goes on along the minus strand of NZ_JAPWGM010000005.1, from coordinate 36,695 downwards.
AATATCGTAACTTCTTTTACATATTTGAATACGCCGCTCATAATTATCTGCCTGGCCATTTTCATCAAAGGCCATAACCACAACCGCAGCACCATATACCATGATTTTTTTAGCGCTTTCGATAAACTTCTCCTCTCCTTCTTTTAAGGAAATTGAGTTTACGATCCCTTTACCCTGCAAACATTTTAAACCACACTCGATCACACTCCATTTAGAAGAATCGACCATGATAGGTAGTTTAGAAATATCAGGTTCAGAAGCAATCAGGTTTAAAAACTTAGTCATTGCAGCTTCTGAATCGAGCATTCCCTCATCCATGTTCACATCAATAATCTGCGCACCACCTTCTACCTGCTGACGGGCAACTGCTAAAGCGGCTTCATAATCGCCACTTAAAATAAGTTTAGAAAATTTAGGAGATCCGGTGATGTTCGTCCTTTCACCAATGTTTACAAAAATACTTTCAGGGGTAATGGTTACGGGTTCTAAACCGCTCAGGCGCATGTAAGGCGCAGGTGTGGGGATTTTGCGTGGCGCAGCTTTACGGGCATTGGCGGCAATACAACCAATATGCTCAGGCGTGGTGCCACAACAACCACCCACAATATTTACAAAGCCGGAATGAATAAAATCGTCAACCAAATGTGCTGTTTCGTGTGGTTGCTCATCATAAGCCCCAAACTCATTTGGCAAACCTGCATTTGGATAAGCAGAAACATAACAACCTGCTTTGGCAGAAAGTTCTTCAATATGCGGACGCATATCTTTTGCACCCAAAGCGCAGTTAAAACCAATACTTAATGGTTTGGCATGAATAACCGAATTTAAGAAAGCTTCAGCCGTTTGGCCGGATAGTGTTCTTCCTGAAGCATCCGTTATGGTTCCGGAAATCATAATTTCCAGCTTGCGCCCAACAACTTCTTCGTATTTTTTAATGGCCGCAATAGCCACTTTAGCATTTAGCGTATCAAAAATAGTCTCAATTAAAATAAGATCAGAACCTCCATCCACCAGGCCACGAACCTGCTCGTAATAGGCCTCGAAAAGTTCTTCATAGCTAATTGCCCTAAAACCCGGATCATTAACATCGGGAGATAAAGATAAAGTACGGTTGGTTGGTCCTACCGCACCGGCTACAAAACATTTCCTATCCGGATGTTGCGCCATAAACTCAGTAGTAGCTTCTTTGGCTATTCTGGCGCCTTCGTAACTCAACTCATAACTCAGCGCTTCCATCTGGTAATCGGCCATAGAAATGCGTTGGGTACTAAAGGTATTGGTTTCTATAATATCAGCACCTGAATTTAAATATTCGAGGTGTATGGCTTTAATAATATCCGGGCGGGTAAGATTTAACAAATCGTTATTGCCTTTAACATCACAGGTGTGATCTTTAAAACGTTCTCCTCTAAAATCTTCTTCGGTTAAGGTATAGCGCTGAATCATGGTGCCCATTGCTCCATCAATCACTAAAATACGCTGCTCTAATTCTTCTCTTATGCTCATTTGTAATGTAAAATGTGGGAATGAAAACAGAAATGGTCAGACAGTTACATCTTTCCTTAACGATTACATTTCCAAAACTGGCTTATTTAAAAAGCAGGCACATGATTGTACTTCCTAAACTTATCTTTCTTCTGATATTAAATCAGAAATAGAATTTAGCACCTTGTTGGCACAGGTTGCTAAGACTTCGTTGGGTCTAATCCCTCCGTCTTTCTTAATAAGCATACAAAAGTGCAACAAAGCAACATCAATTCCAAAAATTATCGCCTTGTTACCAAATAAAATTACAAAGGCCATGCAAAACTGCACGGCCTTAAGAATATTGTTCTGTTTTTATAGATTATCTTCTGCTTCCAAAAAGACGAAGTAACGATAAAAATAAATTGATAAATGTGATGTATAACGATAAAGCGCCCATAATAGCCAGTTTCTTACTGTCATTTACATCAAGTGTTTCGCCGTTTTCATCTAGTCCCTCTCCAATTCTTTTTAATTCCTGAACTTTATAAGCTGTTAAAGCTGTAAATATGGCCACTCCAAAGAATCCCATAATATAACCTAAAGTAGAGCTGCCCAAAAACAGGTTGATTACACTGATGATGACCAAACCAATTACACCAGCAAATAATATAGGTCCGAATTTACTTAAATCTGTATCCGTTGTGTAACCCATTATAGCCATAACCGCAAAAATTGCTGCCGCAGCGGCAAAACTAATGGCTATTGAAGGTAAAGAGTAAGTTAATAATATAAAACTCAGCATTACTCCGGTAAGTATAGAGTATAGGAGAAACACGCCAACAAGTGCCTGATAAGACATCCGGCGCATACCGGCACCCATTAAAAATACTAATCCAAGCGGGGCAAATATAGCGATGTAACCTAAAACAGTAAAACCACCTTTGCCGGTAGATGGATTATAAGATAAAAGATAATCTAATACGGCGGGCGTGCTGGCTATAAAATATGCTGCACCTGTTGAAACAAGCAGTGCAACAAACATCCATAAGAAAACATTTCCGAAGAAACGTTTTGATGCAGATTTTCCCTGTACAAAAACACTGTTGTCCTGATATTGATAATTTTGTTGTTCCATTTTTGATTTGTGTTATTTAAATACTATAAAAATAAAGATTTAGTTCAATCTTTTTGTCAGTAGTTCTTCAACTTTTTTAAAGAATTGTAAAGGTTTTAAGGTACGCCAGGGCATATCATCAAAAGCGCCACCAAAATTGATGTAATAATCGATGCTATTATCTCTAAACTCGCTGATTACATGTTCGCTAAAGTTTACACCAACAATCCAGCCTTCATCAACTTCCTGAAACCATTCTTCATAATAACTATCGTCCGAGGCGTGGAAATTTAATACGTTTTCGCCAATCAGGATAAATTTATTAATTCCTTCATCCATCATCAGTTCAATAATATCACGTTTCAGCAACATAATATCGTTATTAATCGCATCATTCCATTCGCCTATAAGTTCTATAATGGCATAACTACGGTCGTAATCAGCAAAAAGAACTTTCAGATAAAGCGTATTTGAGCCAAATTCGTCCCATTGCGGGTGCAGCAAAAAATTATAAATCTGCTTATCGAAATAAAGTTCAGAATATTCGGTATTAAAAAATGGCGACCGCTCATCTTCTGCCGAAATATATTCATCTCTCCATTGGTAATAAGGCTCTATTTCATGCATATTTTGAATTAGATTTTAAAACCAACCGTATTTAATGCGTTTCTTTTTGCCCGGCCTCAACAGCTTTACGTACACTACCATGCTGATTTAATAAACTAGCAGCCTCATCATAATTGATGTTCAACTCATCCATAACCATTTGTGTACCGCGATCGACCAGCTTATTATTAGTTAACTGCATGTCGACCATTTTATTGCCAACCACCCGGCCCAGTTGCACCATTACTGTAGTGCTCAGCATATTTAAAACCAGTTTTTGAGCCGTTCCTGATTTCATGCGGGTTGATCCGGTTACAAACTCGGGACCAACAACCACTTCTACCGGAAAATCAGACTCAGCAGCAATAGGGCCACCAGTATTGCAAACAATACAACCGGTTAACACCCCATTTTTACGTGCCGTATTCAAACCGCCAACAACATAAGGTGTGGTTCCGGAGGCCGCCAAACCAACCAAACAATCCTTCTCGTTTATGTTAAATTCCTGTAAATCTTTCCAGGCCTGCTCCGCATCATCTTCGGCAAACTCTACAGCCTTTCTAATTGCAGTATCTCCACCGGCGATAATTCCGACTACCCAGTCAAATGGAACGCCATACGTTGGTGGGCATTCAGATGCATCAACTACGCCTAAACGACCACTTGTACCTGCTCCTATATAAAAAAGACGACCACCTTTTTTCATTCTTTCAGCCACAGCTGATGTTAATTTTTCTATTTGAGGCAAAGATTTTTCAACTGCATAGGCAACAGTCTTATCTTCATTATTAATGCCCTGCAGAACTTCCATTACCGACATTTGATCAATGTGATTGTAATTGGATTCTTGCTCGGTTACTCTATTCATAAATATAATTTTGATAAAATTCGGTAAATTCTTTCTAAAAACGTTCTTAAAAATTCAAAAATATGCATGCAAAAATTTAACTCGCCTCTCCATCTGGTTAAATTATGTTAAAAAGTACAAACAAAATGTATAAAAATAGGGTTAAAAAATTAATCAACCCACTAATTTTCATAAATTTGCAGTGTTGCTAATGAAAAAGAATACCCGCTATAATCTCCTCATTGCCTTAAGCTATTCTGTTATTTTAATTATCGGAATGGTGTTGGGCATTAAATTCATAAAGGATCAGGGGTTTGGCGTGCAAAAAAATCCACAACTTGCAGCAAATAACACAGAAAAGCTGGATGAAATTCTTCATATTATTAACAAAAATTACGTTGACGACATTAACACTGATTCTCTTCACAACCTGCCAATAGACAGCGTTTTACATCAGCTTGATCCGCACAGTGTTTACCTGCCACCAACCGACGCACAGGATATGGAAGATAACCTGGAAGGAAACTTTGAAGGTGTAGGAATTGAATATTATATGCTTAATGATACCATGATGGTAACCAGTGTGGTTAAAGATGGTCCCGCCTATCAGGCTGGTATAAAACTTGGCGATAAAATTTTAAGCATTGACAGCACCGTTATTAGTGGTAAAAACTTACCTAAAGATCAGATTACAGGTCGTTTTAAAGGAAAAGCAGGAACGGGTGTTAAAGTTTTGTTGCTTCACAACGGAAGTCAGCAGCCTAACCGGTTAGTGGTTACCCGTGGCAAAGTAAATGTAAGCAGTATTGATGCGGCTTACATGATCAACAACGAAACCGGTTATGTTCGCATTAGTAAATTTGGAGCCAATACCGATGAAGATTTTGCAACGGCTGCTGCAACCCTAAAGGCAAAAGGCATGAAAAAGCTCATTCTGGATCTACGCGATAATGGAGGTGGTTATTTTAGTGCCGCAACGGGCCTGGCAGATCAGTTTCTTCCCGAAAATAAACTCATTGTTTATACCCAGGGTAAACACGAACCCCGTACAGATTATTTTTCAACTGGAAATGGTGCTTTTCAACAAGGTAAGCTGGCGGTTTTGATTAATGAAAATACCGCTTCGGCAAGTGAAATTGTTGCCGGTGCGATACAGGATTTAGGTCGTGGAATTATTGTAGGCCGCCGATCTTTTGGTAAAGGTTTGGTACAGGAGCAATTTGCCTTTGGCGATGGCTCTGCCCTGAACTTAACCATTGCGAGATACTACACTCCCTCAGGCAAAAGCATTCAGAAATCATACAAAAAAGGTTACGATGCTTATAAACATGAGTTGGATGACCGCATGACGGATGGTGAATTAACCGGCGATCACAATTCCTTTCAGGATTCGATAGATAAACCGGATGCCTCAAATCCTCCGGTTGTTAAGCAAAAAATTATGGGCGGAATCAGGCCTGATGTTTTTGTAAGGCTGGATACTGCAGGTTACAATAAATTTTACAGTAATCTGGTGAGTAAAAAAATATTATCTGATTATGTTTTTAATGTTTTAACCAATCGTTACAGTGCGTCTTTCGTAGAGCAAAATATTAATATTTTTAACATTAATGATAATGATTTCAAAGATTTTATCGGTTTTATACAACGTAAAAACTTTCCGATAGACCGCTTACAGTTATACAATGCTAAAAGTGTGATTCAAAATGATCTTAAAGCATTGCTTTGTCGTTATTACCTTGGTGATATTGGCTATTATAAGGCCGTAAATCAAAATGACAATGCTGTTAAGCAGGCACTCGCCAATATTCAATAAGCCAGCTGACTCTATTTCTCAATATATTGTATTTAAGAGGCAGTGATTTTGCTATTCAAATCAAAATATTAAACCGAAAAATAAATATATATCAATATAATATTCTTATTTATTTAATTAAAATAATATTATATTCCGAATCCATAACTTTGTAAATCAACAATTCAATTATGGAAACGAGCAATTTATCTGTAAAAGATCAGGAAGTGTTAAATGATTTGCTGGAAAAAGTAAAAGAGCAAACCAGTTTATTTTTAGGCTACCCGGTATCAAAAGATTTTAATTACCAGGGTTTAATGGATTTTTTAAAGTATCCGATGAACAATCTTGGTGATCCTTTTGTAACCTCTACATACGGTGTTGGCTCACGAGAGTTGGAAAAAGAAGTGGTTCAATTCTTTGCCGAATTATTCAGGGCACCAGTTGATAACTGGTGGGGATATGTAACCAATGGCGGATCAGAAGGGAATTTGTATGGCTTGTATCTGGCAAGAGAATTACATCCAAAAGGAATGGTTTACTATTCTGAAGCAACACATTACAGTGTGCAGAAAAATCTGCATTTGCTTAATATGTCAAATATTGTAATCAGAACTCAGGAAAATGGAGAAATTGATTATGAAGATTTAGAGCACACCATCAGAATGAACCGCCATATGCCGGTAATTATTATGGCGAATATTGGCACCACTATGACAGAGGCCCGGGACGATGTAGGCAAAATTAAAACCATCCTTAAAAGATTAGCTATACAACATTATTACATCCATGCAGATGCTGCCCTTTCTGGAACCTACAGTGCATTAATTGAGCCAAGACCTGCATTTGATTTTGAAGATGGCGCTGACAGTATTGCCATTAGCGGACATAAATTTTTTGGTTCACCAATGCCTTGCGGTGTGGTAATAGCTAAAAAATCGAACAGAGATAGGATTGCACGCTCTGTTGCCTACATTGGCAGTGTTGATACAACAATAACAGGCTCCAGGAATGGACATAGTCCTTTATTTTTATGGCACACCATTAAACGTTTAGGTATAGAAGGCTTAAAAAGCAGAGCCTTACACAGCCTTAAAGTTGCCGAATACACAGAGTTAAAACTTAAAAAATTAGGCATTTCGGCCTGGCGAAATCCAAACGCAATTACCGTCAACTTTCCAACGCCGGCATTAGGTATTTGTAAGAAATGGCAACTTGCTGCTGAAAATGGAAGTTCTCATATTATTTGCATGCCTAATGTAACTACTCAGCATATTGATCTTTTTATTACTGATTTGGAAGCACAGATTGAACTTGTTTTTTAAAACGGGAGATTAAAACTTTTAAATGACTATAATGTTTCTTAGCTATCCTAACTTTAGGTAAAATAATTTAAGATATGAAAATCATTATAGTTGGTGCAACTGGTATCTTAGGTAAAAAAGTTTCAGATGCTTTTGCTCAAAAACACGAAGTTATCCGTGTTGGCCATACCCGCGGTGATGTACAGGTAGACATTACGAATGAAACCTCAATAAAAGCGATGTTTGAAAAGGTTGGCTCTTTTGATGCACTAATCAGTACTTCCGGAAGCGGTCCTTTTGCAATCCTGAAGGAAATGACGGGCGATCAATTTAAAACAGGCTTACTGGATAAATTGCTTGGCCAGATTAATTTGGTTCTGATTGGTCAGCACTACATTAACAAAGGCGGTTCATTCAGTTTAACTTCAGGTATCCTTGCCGATCATCCTATAGCAGCAGGTATTGCATTGAGTACCATAAACGGTGGATTAAATTCTTTTGTCTTTGCCGCTTCAGCAGAATTGGAAAATGGAGTGAGAATCAATGCCATCAGCCCGAATGTAGTAGAAGATTCGCCTTCCTATTTTGATGCTTTCCCCGGCGAAATCCCAGTAACCATGGATAAAGTAGTTAAAGCGTTTGAAAAAAGTGTTTTGGGCATTATCACCGGACAAGTGATTAAGGTTTATTAGTTGATTTTATCGCGGAGAAAAAATATTTTTATCCTTATGGAAAAAGCCGACAATATGTTAAGCCGAAAAATCGTTCTAAACCCATAATCTTTTAATTATTCTATGCGTAAACTATTCATGCTGGTTACAGCCCTTTTAATCTCTGCTTTTTCATTTGCTCAATCTGCCGGATTACACATTAACCATTTAACCGGAAATTTTTACGTTTTTGTAACCTACAATACATACAACGGTATTCAAACACCTGCAAATGGCATGTATATGGTTACAAAAGGTGGAGTAGTAATGATTGATGCCCCCTGGAATGACGCAGAGCTACAACCGCTATTGGATAGTATTGAAGCTAAACACCATAAAAAAGTAGTTGTGGCTATTGCTACACATTCTCACAAAGACCGAAGTGGAGGATTGGAATTTTTCAGAACAAAAGGGATTAAAACCTATACCACCAAGTTAACAGATGAAATTTCGGCCGTGACCAAAGAAAGAAGAGCGGAGTTTACATTTTCTAAAGACACCACTTTTATGGTTGGGGGTTACAAATTCAACACCTTTTACGCTGGCGAAGGGCATACTAAAGATAATTTGACCATTTGGTTTGGTAAAGACAAAATACTTTATGGCGGTTGCCTGGTAAAGAGCGTTGAGGCAACTGATTTAGGGTATACCGGTGAAGCTAATTTGCAGGAATGGCCAAAAACAATTTTAAAGCTTAAACAAAAATACCCTAATGCCAAATACGTAATTACAGGTCATCAAGCCCTGGGTGGCACTGAAACTTTAGACCATACGCTTAATTTACTGAACCAGAAAAAAGGTTAAACTTTGATCTCAAAAAGATTTAAGCTAATGCCTTCATAATGTTTTGGCAAACCTTCCGTTTTAGTCAGACTTACTGTACCTGCAAAATCAAACCCGCAGCCGGTATAGTATTTTAAAAGTTTTTCATTATCCGCCCAGGTATCCATCCGGATATATTGAAGATCGTTTTCTGCAGCGTATTTTTTGGCCCACTCAACAATTTGTTTTACAAAAGAATAACCTCTAAAATCCGGATGTGTTACAATTCTGTGGATATAAATTGAATCCTGATCTCTTTCTTTCCAAATCAACTCATCGTCAAAAGTTACTGCAAAAATAGCTGCAACCTGTCCATCAACTAAAATTTTATACTGTCTGTTTTCAGCAATTTCAGTAGTCACCATTTCGCGGCTAAAGCCCTGCCAGTGTTTATTAAAAACCTTTTTTTGGTGTTCGATTGCCATATCATAAAAATCAAAAATGACATCAATATCTTTAGCTTCGCTATTTAAAACCTGAACTTCGTTTTGCATGCGACAAAGATAACCATGATTTTTAACTGTTTTGAAAGATATTTGGCAAAAGAAAAGATGGCCAGTTAAGTACCGGCTCAGGTTAAATAAACCTGATTGAAGCGTTAGCTCCCAATTTTTTCTATCGGGACTAAAAGCAAAAAGCAGGACCGCTATTCCCGATGGAATGCTAACCCTGCTTTTCTAATAATTTTAAAAATTATCCTATTTCTGTCTGAAGAAAATTTGAATCGGAGATCCGGAGAAATCAAAGTTTTCTCTTAATTTATTCTCAATAAAACGTTTATACGGATCTTTAATGTACTGAGGCAAGTTGCAGAAAAACGCAAACATTGGCGAAGTCGCATTAATTTGAGTGATGTATTTAATTTTAATGTGTTTACCTTTTAATGCCGGTGGTGGAAATTTCTCAATCAATGGCAACATTACATCATTTAATTTTGATGTAGGGATTTTCTTGCTACGGTTTTTATAAACATCCAGCGCCGCTTCAATCGCTTTGAAAATGCGTTGTTTATTTAATACCGAAGTAAATATAATTGGTACATCAGTAAAAGGACGGATACGCTCCTGAATCTGCTCTTCAAAAGCTTTCATGGTTTGCGTATTTTTTTCAATCAAATCCCATTTATTAACCAAAATAACAATACCTTTTTTGTTCTTTTCGGCCAGGTGGAAAATATTAATGTCCTGACTTTCAATTCCTTCCTGCGCATCGATCATTAAAACAACGACATCCGCTTCTTCCAAAGCTTTGATGGTACGCATAACTGAATAAAACTCAAGATTTTCTTTAACCTTGGTTTTTTTACGCAGTCCTGCCGTATCGATCAGCATAAACTCGTGACCAAACTGATTGTAATGAATTTTTATTGAATCGCGGGTGGTACCAGCGTTGGCCGTTACGATATTGCGCTCTTTACCAACTAAAGCATTAACTAAAGATGATTTACCAACGTTTGGACGACCTGCAATGGTAATTTTAGGTAAAGCATTTTCCTCTTCAGGAATATCTTCAAAATGTTTAATTATTTCATCCAATAATTCACCTGTTCCGGATCCCGTCATGGATGACAATGGATAAACCTCCCCTAAGCCGAAACCATAAAAAGTACTGATTTCGCTGTGTAATGCTGTATTATCAACTTTATTTGCGGTTACAAAAACAGGTTTGTTACTGCGGCGAAGCACCTGCGCAATATCATCGTCTAAATCTGTGATGCCTGTTGTTACATCAACCATAAAGATTAATACGCTGGCTTCTTCAATGGCAATCATAACCTGCTCACGGATTGCGGCTTCATAAACATCTTCTGAATTGGCTACGTAACCACCAGTATCAATTACTGTAAATTGTCTGTCTGTCCACTCACCAACACCATAATGCCTGTCGCGGGTTACTCCGCTCATATCATCTACAATAGCTTTACGGCTTTCGGTTAATCTGTTAAAAAGGGTCGATTTGCCGACATTCGGCCTGCCTACAATGGCGATAATATTACTCATGGATTGGTATTGTTGGAACGTTACTGTGTTGAAACGTTATACTGTGTGTATTAATTAATTTTTAAATAATGAAGGCACCGTTGTAGCCATTCATCTGTTTTTTTGCAAATTTACGCTTAATTATCGTAACCAAAGCTTTTTAAGTAATTCTTCTTGCTTCTCCAATCGGGAATTACTTTAACAAACATTTCGAGAAACACTTTATTGCCTAAAAACTTTTCAATTTCCAGCCTGGCTTCTGTGCCTACTTTTTTAAGCATTTTACCAGCAGTTCCAATCAGAATGTTTTTTTGAGAATCGCGTTCAACCACAATTTCAGCTGTAATTCTAATCATTAAATCGCCAGGTTTTCCCGAACGGAGTTCTTCTTCTTTAAAGCTCTTTACAATAACTTCGGTACTGTAAGGGATTTCTTTCTGATAATTCAGGAATATTTTCTCCCGGATAATTTCAGAAACGAAGAAACGTTCAGAACGATCCGTATAATCTTCTTTATCGTAATATGGCGGATGCTCAGGCAGCATACTTAAAACTTTATCAAGCAGCCCATCTACATTATGTTTGTGAAGGGCGGATATTGCATAAATAGCAACCGGATTTAATTTCTCCTGCCAGTAAGCGATTTTCTCATCAACCTGTTCCTGTAAAGCCTTATCTATTTTATTAATCAGTACAATTGTTGGAATATCACGATTTAATAACTTCTCCAAAACATCCTCTTCATCGTGTTGCTCATTAATATCAGTTACAAATAAAAGTACGTCCGCGTCAGTCAAAGATCCGTTAACAAAGCTCATCATGCTCTCTTGTAAAGAGTATTTTGGCTTAATTATACCCGGGGTATCCGAAAAAACGATCTGATAATCCTCTTCATTTACGATCCCCAAAATGCGGTGTCTTGTGGTTTGAGCCTTAGGTGTTATGATGCTAAGCCGCTCTCCTACAAGCACATTCATGAGGGTAGATTTACCAACGTTTGGCTTACCTATTATACTTACAAAACCTGCTTTATGCGCCATTAAAATATTTTTAAAAAAAAATTTGCAGTACAAAGAAACGAATTATATCTTTGCATTCCAATTCGGAAACAGAGTTAAGGATTTAACAAAGGCTAAAAACGAGTTGTATAGAGTGCGGGGTGGAGCAGTTGGTAGCTCGTCGGGCTCATAACCCGAAGGTCGCACGTTCGAGTCGTGTCCCCGCTACCAAAAGAGTTGAAAGACACTCTACATTTAATGGCCCGTTCGTCTAGGGGTGAGGACGCCAGATTTTCATTCTGGAAACAGGGGTTCGATTCCCCTACGGGCTACAATAATTTAAAATAAACGGCTAACTATTTGATAGTTAGCCGTTTGTGTTTTGCGTTACTAAAGGATTTAGCTGGGTTAAATATCTAAATAATTGAAAATCAGTTTTTTAGTGTTCGATTCCGATACAGGGGTTGCTTTGAACACCCGCTGATAATCAGACAGTTGTGAAAAATCATGTTTTATCACCTGCCTTCTTTATTTTCAAGCAGATATTCAACAACAATCTGGGCAATTAATTCCAGAATTTCATTATCGAATTCAGCATTTATAATATCATTATTCCGTTCCTTGTCCTGCATATTGTTTCCTGTATATGTTCCCTCTTTTTCTACTACTAAAAGTACAATGCACACATTAATTTAATGTGAATGACTTAGGTTCTTTATATTGAATTAACTATGAAATGTTATTTTTATCCTGATGTAATTTATTGCTTAGGATAATAATACCAGAATATCGAAAATGAAAAATTTTGCGATAGGATATAGAAGAATAAGCGCCAGGGATCAATCCCGTTATTCCCTGGAGTTCCAAGAAGAAGTAATACAAAATTACTGCAGTAGGAACAATCTTCAGCTTTTAGCTCTTTTTACTGATAACGGCGAACGTAGTGATACATTTGATCGTCCCGATTACAAAGCTTTAGAAGCATTCATAAAAAAGCATAATCCCAAAGTCTCCTATCTGATTGTCGCCAGCCATGATCGGTTCAGCCGTGACTTTACAGAAGCCTTTTCGAGGATCAAAAAACTGGAGGAACAGTTTAGGCTAAAAGTTTTGGCTATCGATGAAAATATTGATATTGATGTCAATGACCCTTCCGTATTCCTGAAAAGAGCATTTGCCTATTTAATGGCGAACCAGGAACTTCTTCAAATCAGGAAAAGAACTAAAGAAAATATTAATTATGCACGATTGTCTGGCCGTCATGTAGGAAAAGCACCTTTTGGATATATTAATGCAAAAGACCGAAATAATAAGACAGTATTAGTAATAGATGAAGATAAAGCAGAAATCATTCAGACTATATTCCGTAATTATCTGTCGGGGATACCCATACAGACAATCTATAAGCTTGCACAAAAACAGGGATTTAATAGATCAGGACACTGCGCGATACAGAGCGTGCTTTACAATCCTATCTATGCCGGTTTGATTAAAATACCTGCAACAAGAAACCAAAAGGAAAGGTATGTTAAAGGAATTCATCAACCAATCATCAAGGAAAGTGATTATTGGCTCATTAAAAAGCGAAGCGATAGGCCGAAGGTATCCAAATCCAGACCGAAAGAACTTTTTCCCCTACGGGGTATATTAAAGTGTTGGTGCGGAAGGAATATGACTGCAGCATATTCCAAAGGCAAAAGTAAATACTACCCTTATTACCGTTGTACCTTACATACGGGAGCGAACTATAACGGAGATAAGCTTCACAACCAATTTGAGGAATTGCTGGATACATTCAAGTTTTCTGAATTACAATTAAATGTGATTGCAGAAAAAGCGGAATCTCTTCTACGGAAAACAGTGCAGGACCAGAAAGAAATCATTGCTTCGAGAAATAGGCAGATATCAGCAATCGAGAAGAAGCAGGGTGCATTGGACGAACTGATCCTAAACAAAGAAATTGATAGTGAGACATTTAACAGGCTATATCAAAAGCTGCTAACCGATAAAGAAATTCTTCTCTCCAGTAGGCAGGAGTCCATTAAGGAATCGGAAAAATGGATTGCACTTCACTCACTACTTTCCAGGATAAAATCATTAAAAGATATCTATAAAATAGCTCCCCTAGCTCAAAAACATAGCCTTCTTAATCGGCTACTTCTACATGATCTGGTATATGAAAAGGGAAGGTTCTACACATCTCAAGACAATATTTATAATATTAAATAAGAAATCTTCTCTACCCATTTTAATGGGCATCATTTATTAAATCTCGTTATTTATATAATTAGTAAAACGATTATTCTTATTCATTATAATTGTAGAATTTAATTTACTTAAATAATTCAATTATTCACATTGTTGTGTGCCATAATAATTTTAGTTATTTTTATCTTACCATGAAAATTATTTTGTATACATATACAAAATAATTTTAGTAAAAAAATTAATAAAACATGAAAATGATCGTTCTCAATCTTATGTTGTCTTCAAAAAAATGTATAAGTAGAGAATAACCAAAAGCAATTTTAAAAAAGCGTTTTATAGTTCTAATTGGAAAATGTGTTAAAAGAATAAAGAATGCATCTGTTGGGTAAAATTTACAATTGATTTTTTGAAAGAACAACAACTATATTCTAAATATGACCTTCTCCTTCCCTCAAAATATGACGGAGGCTATTTGATTATTGCTCTTTATGAAAAACTCAAAAATCGAGAAATCGAAGAATACTTTACACAAAAAGAGATTAATGAAATCCTGAAAGATATAGCCGTTGATTTTAACCTGGATTCCGTTCGGCAATGGAGCAATATTAAAGACAACCTATTTCACTATTTCCTGCGAAGCCATCCCGATGAGCCCTGGAAATATTATCTGACAGACTACGCCAAAAATGTGGTAGATTTAATGGTCAGCAAATTAGAAAATCCCTATAAAAATCATCCGCTTAAAAAAAGTGTTCAAGACTCATTCACCATACATCATGGCGAAATCAAGACTATTGAAGAATTGGAACGAAAATTCGGGAGAATATTTATTCAAGGTTCAAAGAAAATTATTACCGATCATTTAGAATCATTGGAGGATGAATTACGGGAGGCTTACAAAGAGCTAAACGATATTCTCCGAAAAGAAGACGAGCAAAGTGCCACTTCTTTAGTAAGGGATTTTACTATTGTCTTTAGAAAGTTCGGAGAAAGAGCAGAAGATATTACGGAGGCCATCATCTCCAAGGATAAATTTCTTGGTGACCTGCTAAATGTGGTGGATCACTTTTATAGAAAGATGGAAGATGATGGAAAATTTGATACAGACAATGTACAGAAAAGTAAAAGCGATTGGGAAAGGGCTCAGGAAATATATACGGATATCAGGGAATTTTTCAATTCGGTAGACCAAAAAGTACACATTATCCGTAGACAAATCAACCACGCCAGTGAAAAACTAACGGAGCTGCAGGAGCAGTTTTCTGCACGAGCCTTTTTTAGGTTACAACTAAAAAAACTGCATAGGACAATCTTGGAAAGTTCACAATATACTGCCGAAGGTATCAGGTTCAGCAACAATTTTCCATTAAAGCAAGTGGTATATGAGCCTGTCCGAATGTTGTACCCAAGATATTACGAGTTTGAACTTCCAAAACCCAATATCATTGTAAATATTGAGGCTGATGAAACCTATGAACGTA
Organism: Pedobacter punctiformis; assembly: GCF_027213715.1. Classification (GTDB taxonomy): domain Bacteria; phylum Bacteroidota; class Bacteroidia; order Sphingobacteriales; family Sphingobacteriaceae; genus Pedobacter; species Pedobacter punctiformis. Next base: position 21,364 of record NZ_JAPWGM010000005.1, on the reverse strand, counting down.
ATGAAAAGCAGAAAATAGCAAAAGAAATCAACCGCCAGCAAATCATCAATCAATGGGTAGATAAGGCTAAAGATATTCTGGAAGGCAAAGGGCTATTGTCTGTTGATGAACTTATGAATAGTATCGTGGATGAAGAAAAAGACCTGTCCATTGCTTATCAGGTAGCTTCCCGTATGACAGCCTATACTTCGGAGAATAGCAATGTATTCATCGATGTAGAACAAAAAATTATTTCCTTATCCCAACAAGACCTATCGTTATGGAAAACGAGAATTATGAAATAAGCGATTATTCTTTTCTGGCAGAGGAGCGTATTGAAAAGCATTTTGCAGACATCAATATGCTGTTGTTGTCGGGCAAACATATTGACCACAAGTATTATGTAGAATATACCGTATTGGAAAGCTATGAGCCGCAGTGGAGCAGTTTTTACAGCAATCTGTACAGGCTTAATCTCGTTGCCGACATCTCTGATGGAAGCCGGTATTATTATCTCGACTTCACGGAAAACGGTAAAGGGAAATTAAGCGATGCAAGCCGTAATAAGGAACTTACTGAATTACAAACACTGATTGGGTTGACGCTTTTGGATATGTACTACCAAAAGTATTTCGACGAAGAAAAGGTTATTTACTGGAATGACATCAAAACACAAATATTAGAGAGTGACCATCAGGAAGCATACAAACGGATTTTGTTCAATGACATCAGAGCATCTTATGACGAGAAGGAATGGAATGAAGTGCATACAAAATTCAGCAAAACGATTGAGAATTTTGATAGATTAGGCTGGGTAGAAAAACAATCGGGAAGGAATGAAGACCTAGTTTTTGAAATAAGACCGGCTATTCACCGTTTGGCCAAACTGTACCAGGAGGAGCTTCAGGATTTTGGGTCATTTAGCCAGCAACTTAAAAATGATGAAGCGCCATGAGTTATCCAAGAATCTACTCCTTATCCACCGTAGGTGTTCTGAAGCATTATATACACGATTATCTCTTTCATCCGACAAGAACAGATTTTGTTGGCTCCAATGGTGTAGGGAAATCCATTATTGCAGATCTACTCCAAATGATATTTGTATATGATAAGGATCTGGTCAAATTCGGGACTGATGGTGTAAAAAAAGAAGAACGGCAAATCAGTACGCTTCCCTATAAAACTAAATGTGCCTATTGCTTTTTGAATATCGAAGTTGATTCAGGTAAGTTTATAACTATAGGAATACAGATAAACAGTCAGAAAGGCAAGCGCATTATTCCCTTTGTCATTACCAAACAGGCAGATATAAACCTGAAAATAAATGAACTGGCTCTTGAAAAAGAAGGGCTAATCTTCGCCAAAGACTTATTGAAAGAAAAAGAGTCTGGGGACAAAGAAATAGCTGACATACAGGATTTAGCAACATTCCTTTACGAAAAGCACAGACTTCGGCTCAACTTCTTCGGTAATAATGAAAGCGTCAATACCTATTATAAGTTCCTTTATGATAAAAACATCCTTCCTCTGAATCTCAGCCAAGATAAAAATCTAAAAGCCTTTGCTAAGGTCATACAATCCTTTTCAAAAGCTAAGACACTGAATTTAAGTGGTAACCAAGCTTCCAGAAACTTAAAAGAATTTCTCTTTGAAGAATCCGATGAAGATATTCTTGCCAACTTTCAGAAAGAGCAATCCGAGCTTGAAAAGATTTTGCGAGAATATGAAAGCCTGAATAAAGATATTCAGAACCTATCCAACAAGCAAAAAAGATTAACCAGCTTAAGGGAATTGGAGCAGTCTCATAAAACAAAATTCAAATCATTTAAAGAAGCCGAATTACAAAACGCATATATAGAATTAAAGCAATTACAGGATAATGAAGCAGAAGGCAAGGCAGCGATAGCAACCCATGAAATTGAACTTGATGAACTTAGAACTGCTATCGAAAATCTTCCGGCGGAAGAAAAATCAATAAAACAGGGCTACGAGGAAGCGGATGCAAATTTTAATATGTTCAACCGTTATGAAGAGTTAACCAAAAGCATAGAAAAGTTAGGTGAAGGTATCAACGAGCTTAAAATGTTTATACTTCCTGAAATAGATGATAGCTGGAGAGATAGACTGCAAAAAATTGATATTTTAAGCAGGGATAATGAAGATATAAAAAAAGAAATCGCATTTGCGAAACCTTATCTGGAAAAGTATAAAACACTTAAAAATATTGTCCAAACCCGAAAAGAACAATTGGAGATTTTGGATGAGTTAAAATCCTCTTTAAAAAAGGAAAAAGCGGCCAAAGAAAAGCTGTTGTCGTTATTACGGGATAAAGATGAAAATGGCCTTTTATACTGGTATATCAAAAATTTGCCAGTGTTAAATAATGAACAGCTACAGGCCGTTTTGTATTACGCAACCACATCTGTTTCTGAAATTGCTAACCCAGACAATTCAGCTCAATACGTTAATCCTGATGAACTAATCAAGGATTTTAAGGCTAACTCCTCCCTCAAAGGGCTTTGGATAAAATTAGGCGCATTACACCAGTTTATCCAATTTAACCCTGATGCAGCGCTCTTGGGAGACAGAGAAAATCTGGAGCAATCGGTTCAACAATTGATCCATAAACTGAATACAGAAACCAGCTCCATAAATAGTAGGATAGAAGCATTGAAGCATATCACAGATGGGAAACCTTATGATACGACCCTTTTTGACCAATCCTTTGATATATCGCTTGTCGAAAACAGCAATATCGAAAAATTAAAAAATGCGGCAGCCTGTACCTTACAGATTGACGAAAAGATTGCTCAATTACAAGCACAAAAGAAAAGAGAAGAAGAGGAATTATTGGAAATTAAAAACAGGTTTAAGGTTGAATACGATGAGCCTGAAGTCGTAAAAAGGGAATTGTTGAAAGTTCGTAAAGAATGCGACCAAAAGAGGGTTCAGTTTTATCAAGAAAAAGGAGCCAAGCAAACAAAGCTCGACTCTTTGGAAAGCAAGATACAGCGTGATAAACGGGATTTACAGACAATCATTGATAACCTGACTAAAAAGCAAGTAGCGTTTAATACGCTCAATAGTGCTTACTACGAGTATTTCCAGGAAAACGTAGAAGACTTTCCTTTAACATCCAAGGATATTGAAGCATTGGGACGCAATTATAATGAGTTATGGGAAGAATATAAAACAGCATTTATTGGCATTTCCAATTCATTTGAAGAAACGAGTAATGAAAAGAACCCGGCTGTACAATTAGCGATTAAAGACCAGGATTTTTCATTCAGGGTTTTGGAAGAAGAATTGTTGGGAAGCAAAATCAAATCTACTGATGATATCGCTTCCGCTTTACAGGAGGCCAATCAAACCCGAACGACCATAGCTAATGGTATCAGGGACAATATGATTAAGATATTCAGTAAAACTACTGAGCGATATGATAAATATGATGATCAGGTAAAGAGGATAAACGCATTTTTTGTTGATCGGAAGATTAGCGGAAAGTTTTATTTCAAACTCGAATTTGATGGCGATAAAGAAATAAAGATCGATTATATCAAACAGATGGCCTATGAGGTTCGGAATACGGCGACAAAAGGAGAATTGCAGTTTGGGCAATCTATAGTTGACTTTATTGAAGATTTCTTCAGGAAACAAGCAAAGATCAAAAACAAAATTCCGATTGATAAATTGCTCAATCCCAAAACATATTTTGAACTATCTGCTAAGCTCACGGATCAATTTGGAACAGAAGTTCCAGGCAGTACCGGAGAAACCTATTCCGCTATCGCATTATTGGGTATTGCAAGGCTCTCTGCCGTACAAAAAGAAAAACGTAATGGTCTAAGGTTTATTATTCTGGAGGAATTGGGAAGTCTCGATAATACCAATTTTAACACTTTCCCTGCCATTGCAGAGGAATTCCAATACCAGATTATAACAATGGCGCCGCATACATTCAACATCGGATTGTCTGATGAGTGGTATGCTCATCATTTGATCAAGGGAAAAGAGGATGATAATATTAATTATCGCCCTTCGGCTTCTTATTTTAAAACAAAGGATAGCAATGAAGATCTGAACATCTATATAAACAAAATTGCAAAATGAATTGGATTGAGTTAAGGGCATTAAATAATCTATATATAAATGGTGAGGTAAAGCTGAATGATACCCTGGCAAAAAGTGGTGAAATCAATTACCTGATCAACTCCCTTAGGATACTTGACAGGTCACATAATAAACTCTTCACTTTACAGGGGTTTACTGAGATATATGAAAAAGATTACCTGGAAAAGTATAACCGCTATGAAGCTTTTTTATCAGATAATGAACTATTAAAACATCAGCTTCGTTTTGAAGAGTCCGATATTAAAGTATTGATGGGGATAAAAGAAGATATGGAGACGGGCAACTTATTGCCACTTAGGGAGCAGATAATCAAAAAGGAAGCAACTGTTAGAATTGTATCACTCATGTTTTTCAAAAATGAGAAATACTTGTTGGGAAAAGAGTCATTAATCAATGCAGTAAAATTACTGTTGAATATTGATGAATTGGCTGATGATAAAGATCAACAATACAAATATGTACTGGAGTGTAATGATCCTAAGTGCATTGTACTTTGCGAAAATATTGACTTTTTGAAGCGCCCTACATTAGCTAGGTCTAATAATATAGAACTATGGTATGCAGGGGGTAAAAATGTAGGCAAGTTGGATTACGCAGATACTAGGGGATTGCCCATTTATTATTCTTGTGACTGGGATTATGATGGTTTATTTATTATATACCCTTTGGTAAAGGAAAAAATATCTGCCATTCAATTACTTACTCCAAATGGAATATCAAAAGGTATTGGAGAGAGTGAGCATAAAAGTGTATGGCCTTCCCAACCTAAAAACATTGATCATTTATTAAAGAGATCTCAAAAAGAAATACTCCATAACCTGATAAAAGAAGATCAATGGATTATAGAAGAATCAAACAATTTGATAGATATGGTTAAAGTATTTCACAAACCCTCCATATTCGAATAGATAAATATTATTACCATGAAAATAAGAAAATTTGAAATAGAAAATTTTCGATTATTGAAGACTTTCTCAATGGACCTTGAAAATGAGCTTTCTCTTGTTATCGGGAAAAACAATACAGGAAAGACTTCTATTCTTTCAGTTCTTGACAAATTTATAAATGAGAAAAGTAAATTTTCTTATGATGACTTTAATATTGATTTCAAAAATGATTTAGAAGCTCTAATTAAGTCGGCTGATGTTCCCGATGAATTCCTACCCAAAGGCATTAAACTGAAAACCTATATTGAATATAACGATACTGATGATTTATCTAATGTTAGCAGAGTATTGATGGATTTAGACCCTGATAATAACAATATTGTTTTAGGTTTTGAATACACGGTAAATTATGATGCCTTTTTAAAAATAAAAGCTGATTATACAGGCTTCGCCGCCAGTGAAAAAGCAAAGAATGTTAAGAAGAAAGAATATAAGCCAAGGGAGCTAAAAGATTTTTTAAAGCAAAACTTAGAAGCTTATTTTAAAATTCATAAATTTTCTTTTGAATACGATACAGCTACAAAAAAGATTACCGAAACTAAACCAATTGACCTTATTAGTGAGAACATTAATTTAAAAGATATCATCAGCTTCAAGTACATTAGTGCAAGAAGAGATGTGACAAATAAGGAAAAGGAAAACACACTCTCAAAACAAACCTCAAGTCTTTATAAAAAGAAAGAAGATAGTAGCGATAAGACCCAAGCTACAGAAGATTTCAAAGACCAGCTTTCAGAAACCGACAGTACACTAAGCGACATCTACAAAGACTTATTTAAAGATGTAATAAAAAAAGTGCAGGATTTTGGTGGCGTTAAGTTGAATGATACAGATATAGCAATTATTTCAACATTACAACACCGAGAATTGCTTGAAGGAAATACTACTGTGGTGTATACTCACGATGACCATAAGTTACCGGAACATTACAATGGTTTAGGTTATATGAACCTAATAAGTATGATTTTTGAAATTGAAATTTTGGTACAGGATTTCAAAAAAGACAAAGACAAAAAGCCCGCAGATATTAATCTACTTATTATAGAAGAACCGGAGGCGCATACACATCCACAAATGCAATATGTTTTCATAAAAAACATAAAAAAATTACTTGGAGAAGGTATTAAAAGAGATGATGGTATAAACAGACCATTACAGTACATTATTACTACACATTCATCGCACATTGTTGCCGATAGTGATTTTGATGATATCAAATATTTGAAAGCAATAACAAAGAATAATGTAACTGCTAAAAATCTGAAAGATTTAAGCGCCCAATATGATGCCGACCCAAAACAATATCAATTCTTAAAACAGTACCTAACAATCAGCAGGGCTGAAATCTTTTTTGCTGATAAGGCTATACTTATTGAAGGAGATACCGAAAGAATTTTGATACCAACTTTTATGCGAAAAGTTGATTTGGAAGAAGGAACACGTTTAGAAGCAGAAGGAAACGCTGATACATTCTTACCTCTTTTATCTCAAAATATATCAATTATAGAAGTTGGAGCATATTCACAAATCTTTGAGAAGTTTATTGACTTCTTGGGCATTAAATCATTGATATTAACAGATATAGACGCTATAAAGGTAACAGGTCAAAATGCAAAAGGGCAAGACGAATGGGGAGCGTGCCCTGTAAATGAAGGTACTAAAACAAGCAATTCTGCAATTAATCATTTCCTGAAGGCTGTAACTTGGGACGATTTAAAAGCCTTACCTGTTGCAAATAGAACAATTATTGTTGGGAGTTCCACAGTTTGTATATGTTACCAACAGGAAGAAAATACTTATCACGCAAGAAGTTTTGAAGATGCATTTATACATCTAAATAGAGCATTCGTAAAAGGAAATAAAGATACTTTCCAAGGAATAAAAAATGCGTCTGATTTTGATGATGATAGAAAAAGCCCTTATGATTTGGCAGATAAATGTGTTAAGAAGAAAACCCATTTCGCTTTAGATATATTATATCACAGTGATGAAAAATTCACTAATTGGAATATTCCAGCTTACATAAAAAATGGCTTGTTATGGTTGAAGAAAGATTAAATTTAGAACCAGAAGTACAGGAAATTTTTCAATCAATTGACGCTGGTAGGAATTTTCTTTTAAGCGGAGGTGCAGGCAGTGGAAAAACCTATTCCTTGGTAAATGTAATTCGTCAGGTAATAGCTGAAAATCCAACAGCTAAGGTTGCTTGTATGACCTATACGAATGCAGCAGTTAAAGAAATTGAAGAGAGAGTAAACCATAAAAACCTTAATGTATCTACGATACACGATTTCTTATGGGATAGTATCAAGCACTTTCAAAAAGAGCTTAAAGAAGCACTTATTTTCTTAGCGAATAATGAGGAAGTAAGCAAAATTTCCATTGAAGAAGTCAATCCCGTTCCGGATAATTATTATGCCGTTTTGCCTGATGGTGTACAGTACAAAGAGTTTGTTAGAATACGTGAAGGAATTATATCTCACGATGAATTGCTTATAGTGGCAAACTATCTTTTTGAAAAATATCCCAAACTTAGCAGCATCGTTAAGGATAAATATAAATTCATTTTCATTGATGAATACCAGGATACAAGCAAAGCCGTTGTAGAAACATTCCTTACACATTTTAAGAAAAGTGAAAGAAAGAATATCATAGGTTTTTTTGGAGATGCTATGCAAGCAATTTATGAAGATGGTATTGGCAACTTAGACGATTATAAAGGAGATGAAGCCGAAAAAGTAAACGAAATTCCAAAGAAGCAGAATAGAAGAAATCCCCAACTTGTTATTGATTTGGCGAACAAAATTCGTACTGATGGTATAACTCAAGAACCATCTGCCGACCCGAAAGCTCCTAATATGGCTGATGGTGTAATAAAGCAAGGCACTGTTTTGTTTCTGCATTCCACTGATGGAAATATCAATAAAGTTGAAGAATTTTTAGCAGCGAATTATGCTTGGGACTTTAATAATTCAAAGGAAACAAAAGAACTTAATCTTACTCACAATTTAATAGCAGGCAAAGCAGGTTTTAGAACCTTGATGGATATTTATGATGATGACCCTGTAATTGGTTTGAAGACGGATATCCTTAATAAAATAAAGGATAACAAGAAAAATAATAGACCAGAAATTGAAATTAATGAAGATGATACTTTCAATACTGTTGTAGATAAGTTCGAACTAAAAAATAGACAAAGAGTACTGAAGAAAGATATTTTATTGGCAGACCCTATAAAAGCAGAATTGTACAATCAGCTAAAGGACAAACCATTCTCTGAAGTAAGAAAAATCTATTTAAATAAAGATGCCTTAATTGATGATAAAAAGCAAGACGAAGATGATGAAAATAGGAAAGGCTCTAAAAGAGATAATCTTATAAAGCACTTGTTTAAAATTCAGAATAATATTTCTCTCTATCAAAACAAAAAATACAATGAATTTTTAAGGGTAACCGATTATCGGTTTAGAATAACAAGTATCGCAAGCAAAAAAACCTTAAAGGAAAACATTGAAATTCTTGTAAACGTTGGAGATAATACAATTGAGCAAGTCATTAATGATGCAAACGAAAAAGGGATTTGTTTGATTGATGACAAGCTAATTGCTTTTAAAGAGAACAAAGAATATTTATATAATCGAGTAAAGGATGTCAAGTTTAGTGAATTTCAAAAATTATATGAGTACCTTGAAGGACAAACACCATTTTCAACGCAACATAAAACCAAAGGTGCAGAATTTGATAATGTCTTAGTCATACTTGATAATGGTGGATGGAACAATTATAACTTTGGCAATCTTTTTTTAGAAACAGGTTCGGCAAGTGTATTGGATAGAACTCAAAAAATATTTTACGTTTGTTGTACAAGAGCCAAAGAAAATTTAGCAGTTTTCTTTCACAATCCGGATGCACAGGTTATAGCCAAGGCAAAAGAATGGTTTGGAGAGGAGAATGTGATAAAAATTGATTAAGATTCTTAATTTTGGGAAGGATGACTTATACGGGAATATCTTGAGAAATTCTTTATATTGGATTAAAGTAATAACTCATTATATAATCAGTAGTGTTTCAGAACAATATCCATGTTATTATTTATTTCTATTTGGTACTATAAAACTATCAAAAAGGAAACTCCAATCGCCCAATTTAATATATAAATATCCTAGTATACCTTTTACTTAGTCTATTTATCTTTATTTCTCAATTCCAAGGTAATCCTGCCAATTGATCCAGCCGGTATACTTATATGCTTTCTTGGGATCATATGGAATATATTTAGGACGTTTTCCACTATTGAGCCACTCCACATATTCATTCCGATTTTTGAGATGCAGTTTTCGAATGAATGTCCTTGCTTTCGGAAAAGGCAGGAAAGAAAAACCTATCCAGTCCTGCCAGTCCACCCATCCACAGCTTTTATAGGTTATATTAGGATTTGACGGGACGAATGAAGGTCGCTTACCTTCCGTTTTCCATTCATCCCATTGCTGCTTCCGTTCAAATCCGAGCCGGTGTATAAATAGCCTCGCCTGCCGGAAAGGTAAAAAGCCCGGTAGTGAGGTTACAGGCATATGCTCCCATAATCCGACTTTTTTTCTCAAAAAATCCAGAAATGATACCGCTCGGTAACGGCAAGTCTGTGCAACACTTAGCATTTGCAGGTATAACCTCAATCCCGATTCCTTTATTTGCCCGTTTACTCCTCGTCTGTGCTGAGCAAAAGCTTTGATGGCAGCCTCGGCATTATTGTTATTCCAGGGAATACCATCATAGTGAATAAATGTCCATAATTGATCCCAATGTTTACGGAGGCGCTTTGTATACTTTATCATCAATTCACTTTTAGATTCCGGCTCAATAAACTGTTTGTAAAATAAATCAATATCGGCTTTATGATTTTCAAGAGATCTCTTTTGTAAACCGTGCTTGTCTATAGTGTAAACAATTTCTTTTAATAATTTGCCAAAAGAAGATACCAGTATTCTATACTCATCGTCAAATGGATTTTTAAATAATTCATCATTTAAATCCCGGATCAGGTGTACTAAACATTTTTGTTTGCGTACATCAAGCATCTCATAACCAGGGAAAAAATCTGTAACAATAATTCCTTTATAGTCTTTCAGCCAATCTGTTAAGAAGCCGGCTTCACGAGTAAGGGTAAAATGATAATATACGGTGTCTTTAGTGGTAAATACCCAAACATAACCGCGGTTTTGGAATAACCTGACAGAAGTTTCGTCAATATGAATAACAGGGCTGTCCAGTACTATCTTGCGAATATAATTTACTTCAGGTTGCCAGTTTTGCATCCACCAGTGCTCTTTCCGCATAACGAGATACATATGCTTAACCTGGATAGCAAATTGCTCCTTTAATATCCTGCTGATCATTTCATGACTGATATGACAAGTAACATACAGATTGACCACATAAGCGAAAAAGTTATCTCCGAATTGCATCATCCTGAGACTCTGGTCACTTGTCTTTTTGCCACATTGCGCACATTTACACCTGCCCGATTGGTATTCAGTTACATGAGTATGTATCCCGGCTGCCGTAAACTTAAGATCTGTCTGTAATACCTTTGTTCTACGGGAGTCTACTCTACTATGGTAAAGCTTCTTATGTCCACAGTGCGGGCAGGATTTTAATGAGGGAACAATGACTATTTCATTGATCTGTTTGGGATGCCATGTTAGCACACCTTTTTGCTTTATTTTCTCATGCTTTTTTTTCTTTACTGCAGACCTTTCATCCCTCCAGTATATCTTAGACCGTTGATAATCGAAATAGGATGCTTTAGTAATAACCTGAAAATCTTCCCCAAATTCAATATTGCTTTGCAATTTATACGGTGTATACCTTTTTAAGGTACTCACCTGCTGGATATTTTCCTGATTATCATTCTTACTTATTGAAACCAGCCAACTGTGCACCTTAAGCAACGCTTCACAATCTTCCCTGTTATACAATAACAACCGGTCCTTAATGGTTATATCCTTAGAGGCTGACCATTGCTTCCTCCAATCAATGCTCATCAAACCAGACGCTTCTTTGTCAGACCATGTAAAGGCAAGATAATTAGCCAATTCTTTCAATCCATTGGTATAGGTTGGGGGATATACATGACTTCTGAGAAATCCTAAAAGATTGACCAACCTTTTTTCAATGTCGTGTAACCCCTTTTTAAGTAAAGCAGGATATTTCTTTGCAGTAGATTTCAATGCCTTAACTTCATAGCTGCCAAAATGATAAACAGGAGCCTGTGGATATTGTCTTAAAATATTGATAAGCTCCATGAAGATTGTATATTCGTCATCTATGGTATCCGCCCATAAAGAGAAAAACCGGTCTTCCTTGCCTTCCTCCTTTACAATGCCTCCGATCAGGTAATAGCTATGCTCCTCCGGGACCCCTTCAAAATCAAGGTATATTGCGGCGGCGGTTTCTGATAATTCAGGCAAATGCAGAACGAAGGTCTTATGTTCCCGAATCGCCAGCGCCTTCAATTCCCACGAATAGCGGCCACTGGTCTGAGGTCCCTGTCTTCTTCTCCGGGGGCGGAACAGGTGTGAAAGTTGTGTAACGGTTGTAATGCCTCGGCTCTTATATTTAGCAATTATTTTTGGAGTCATGCCTCCAAGCAGGCTCAGGCAGTCCCGTTCCTTAAGCTTAATGGTACATTCAGCGTTAAATTGACATTCCAGACAATGCGGGATCTTATAAAATGGTGGGGACTCTTTTGTACTTAAAATCCCTTTTGCCTGCTCCAACAATTTCTCTGCCTGTTTATCTACTGAAGAAATTTTAATACTATTGGGTATCCAGCCCGGTTGATTCATCAAAAATGCCTTTTCTATTACTTTATTACTTGTTTCAGAACCGGTTGATAATGCGTTATGAAACAATTGCCAGGCTTTATAGGGGCAATACTGAAAGGCTTCTAATATTGGTTTTGTTAGCTCCATGTCATTGTGTTTTTTATTAAAAGACAAGTCGTGAAGAGGAAATAGATGAATAGAAGAAGAATTTGTTCAAAAGGCTTATCTAAGAGAAAATAAAGCTATTGGAAAATCAAGGATATAGTTAATCAATACATTAGCTGGCTTGGATACATTGGTCGCTATCTTATATTAAACTAGATTGCTAAATGGAAAATATTCGAATGTTTTGTTGTATACCTGACATTACAAAATTATGAAAACAACTCAGGATTTTGAACACTTAAGTTTTATAGACGGACTTAATTTTATGCCGCCTAACTTCTCTTTACCTTTTGACTTTTAAGGCTTTATGCTCTTTTTTAAATGATTCGTCAGTTCTTATGATGCTGTCAAAATCAGCTAGAAAATCCATTAAAAGTTCAAAAAGTTCCCTGTCCACGCTACAGGAATAACAAAAAGTTGATTTAAAGCGATGCCGCTGACGATCAACTTTTTTCGTTTAAGGGTATTGTGATCGTCAGACTTTTGCTTCCTTACATCCTCTTCTTAAAATACTCATTAAAACACGATTCAAAAAATTAAGACTTTGCAAATCAGACAGATAATTTGAATACTGAATTAATTTATTGCAACTCTTTTGAAAACTAAAAATATTTTTTACCTTTGCACTCCTTCAAACAGCATATTGAAGTAACATAGAGTGCGGGGTGGAGCAGTTGGTAGCTCGTCGGGCTCATAACCCGAAGGTCGCACGTTCGAGTCGTGTCCCCGCTACCAAAGAGTTGAAAGACACTCTGATTTTTAATGGCCCGTTCGTCTAGGGGTGAGGACGCCAGATTTTCATTCTGGAAACAGGGGTTCGATTCCCCTACGGGCTACTTAACGAAACATCATAGCGGTGTTTCGTTTTTTTATGCCCAGTAAAAACTTGGAGGTCAATAGGTTTACACCCACTGATTCATACATTCGATTTTCATTACAAAAACTTGCGGGATTTCCTTGAAGAAATTTATTAAGTCATTTTTTGACCAAGACGCTTATCAAGGTTTATTATTTTAAATGAAAATCTATTTTATTGATTTCCGTAGTAATATGCTCTTGTTTTAAGATATCTTCACTTCTATTTTGCATTATATTAATTGCTTAACTAATTTGATCTAGATGAAAGTAAAATGTGTACTCGTTTAATTTTGAACTATCAGGTATAAGTTGGGAGGCTTTTTTACTTCAATTAGGAAGGCTTTAAAAATGATCTATTTAACTTTCTTTAAAAAAGAATTTAACAACCTCATTTTTTATGCGTAACAATTTTACTATATATTTAATTAATTTTCATTTTAATACACCCTACAAATGTACTACACACTACAAGACAAATATTTAAACAATTAATTATAAGCAAGTTAAATAATGAAAAAACGATTCTTTATCATATTCGTTCTATTTTTCAATTCATTATTTGTTTTAGCGCAAAGAGATGAACTGCCTCAAAATCTTAGGAAAATTTATGAGGGACAATGGATAATCAGAAGAAAACATTATATCAATACAATAGAAATAAAATTTGAAAAAGGAAAAAACTATGCAACCTTAATTGACATCGGAACAGGCGAAGCACCTCCTATCGAATTACAGGCGAACATCAAAAATAATATTTTGATCATTCCGGCCCGGCTCCATAAAAATGACTATATCGAAATGGAAGTGAAAAACCAAAAACTAATTTTCCGTACACAACCTGCCATTTGGAGTGGTGCCGGAAAATCGCTTCCTCCGGACAGGAAAAATCTGATTATTACAACTTTTAAAAGAGTAAAAAAATAAAAAGCTGTAGTACTCGTGGACGCCATGGTCATTATTTCATTCGTTACATGGATAATAAGCTTACTTCTTTCCTACTGTATTAAAATTACATTGGGATTTTGTTAAATCTGCTCTTTTATTGTATAAATAAAATGAGCATATATTGCGTTTAAAATGCAATAATATCAATGCCCTTATCATACTGTTAACTTTTAAACAGGATAATCAATCTCTATAGTTTGGGTATTTATGGGCATATATTTCCACATGTATCCTTTTTTTTCTCTGTGTTTTGGTTGTAATTTTTAGAAAATATAAACTCAAACAGCCATTTCGTAAATCAATAATACACTTTAGTTAAGCAATCCGATGTTTCGGGATCTAAATGGACACGTATTTGCCTACTAGCCAATGTCAATTGGATTTGTGTTTCACAAACAGTGATTTCGGATTTAAGCCAAGAATTAACGCTCTCAAAAATCATTAATTTTTAATAATGAGCAATTGTCTTATACTTCAATTACTAGGAGGTTAGACCATATTGTCAATGATCAAAAAGCTAAATAACTTAAAAAAAGAATAATATGAAAAAACAACTACTCATGTTGTTGACTATTTCAATTTTTGCATTGAAATTAAGTGCCCAACAAAAAGTAAAAGATGGAACTATTACTGGAGGGAATTTACCGAACAAAGATGCATTGCTGGAGTTAGAAAGCAATAACAAAGGTTTGTTGCACGTAAGGGTTGCACTTATTGAAACCACAAATCCTTCACCATTAACGGCTCATGTTGCCGGGATGATGGTTTATAACACAGCAATAAGTAAAGATGTTGTTCCAGGTATTTATTATAATGACGGAACAAAATGGGTGAAAAATTCCAAAGGTGATACTGGAGCCACCGGACCTCAGGGACCAATTGGTTTAACCGGTGCAACAGGGCCGCAAGGAGTACCAGGAGTAAAAGGGAATACCGGTGATACTGGCCCACAAGGGCCAATTGGAGTAACCGGAGCTACGGGACCACAAGGAATACCGGGAGTAAAAGGTGATACAGGTGCACAAGGACCTATCGGTTTAACTGGTGCTACAGGACCGCAAGGAATACCGGGAGTAAAAGGTGATACAGGTGCACAAGGACCTATCGGTTTAACTGGTGCTACAGGACCGCAAGGTGCTCCTGGCATAAACGGTACTAATGGTGTTGACGGTGTAAAGGGTGATAAAGGTGATACAGGTGCACAAGGACCTATCGGTTTAACCGGTGCAACGGGACCGCAAGGTACCCCAGGCATAAATGGTACTAATGGCGTTGATGGTGCAAAGGGTGATAAAGGTGATACGGGCGCACAAGGACCTATTGGTTTAACCGGTGCTACAGGACCTCAGGGTGCCCCAGGCATAAATGGTACTAATGGTGTCGATGGTGCAAAGGGAGATAAAGGTGATACAGGTGCGCAAGGACCTATTGGTTTAACCGGTGCAACGGGACCACAGGGTGCTCCAGGCATAAACGGTACTAACGGTGTTGATGGTGCACAAGGACCTATTGGTTTGACCGGTGCTACAGGACCGCAGGGTACCCCAGGTATAAATGGTACTAATGGCGTTGATGGTGCGCAAGGCCCACAAGGAATACAAGGACCAAAAGGAGATCCGGGAGCAAATGGTCAGGGCGGAGTTTCTCAGGCAGGTACAGGCATTAATATTACTGGTACTGGAACAACTGCAGATCCTTACATTATTAACAATACCATTGTAGACAAAGACAATCAGACCATTACAGATTTCAGTCTTGATAATACCACAAAAATATTAACGCTAACATTAGAACGCGGAAATACTAAAACAGTAGATTTAACGGCACTTACAAATAGTACAGCTGATAATGGTTTAACTAAAACCGGAGTAAATACACAATTAGGGGGTACATTAATTAAGCCCACAACTATAGAAACTGATGTAACCAATACATTAGCACTTACTGGTTTACAAACAGGAGCAGCTACTGATAATATTGTTGTCGCAGGTGCAGGTGGTGTTTTAAAAACAATACCGGCGTCTACTTTGAGTACAGAGCCATGGAATGTACAGGAAACATCAAATAAAGCTGTTGTGAATACAGAGAACATTTATCAGAATGGAAAAGTTTCGATTGGTTCTACAAACGCAACCCCAACTACAACGAAACAATTAGAGGTTGTAGGTGATTTTAAAACAGAAACTGCCGTTGGAGGACGGGCAGTTGGACTTGAAACTAATTTTCAGGGATCAGGAGTTAGCATTTTATATAATGCTGATAATTTAACAGCACCTACGGATATGGCGATGATCCAGGTACACTCAAACTCTTTACATCAAATTGCACAGTCGCCAACAAATTTAGGCGCTGTACAAATTGCTCCCGGAACGGTTGAGTATAGAACTGGAAACTGGGGATTAACAAATGGCGTTTCCTTACATCATATGGATAAGGACCAAACATTTTTAATGAATGAAGCAGGAACGCCTAATGTGGACAGAGCACAATTGACTTTAAGCAGAGCGAGCGGAATCAACTTTAGTTTCAATAATAATGCAGGGGTTGCTACAGGAAATTATACTTTCCCTCGTGTTAATGGTACTGCAGGGCAAGCATTAGTAGCTGGAGGTATTACTGGAGGGCAGTTAGAATGGAAAAATGTTAATGATTTGGTTACTTCTTCCGAACCTTTGCAGATACAGGGAACAACGACCAAAGCAACTTTGAACGATGACAATGTTTATCAAAAAGGTAATTTAGCAGTAGGTGATTTTACTGGCACCACTTCTACTAAAAATTTCGAAGTAAAAGGTGATGTTAAAATGGTTACAAAAACACAGGATGCAAATGGTATGTACCATTCTATTGAAACAAATATAGATGGCGCAACAAACATAGCACTTGTTGATGACCTTGCAAATCCACAAAAATATAATGTACTTTCCCTTTCGAAAAGTACTACACAATCTTTTTTAATGGATAATGCTGCTGCCTCAAGGTATATATTAAATCATGCTACGGCTGATGGTCAGCTAAGTCAGGTCTTCTCTGTTAATAATGGTACAGGTCAAAATTTACAGCTGTCAAATTTGATATTGACAGCACCGGGTGCAAATGGAAATATTGGCGCTGCATTAGGAACATCAGATTACCCAAATGATTTTAACGGCGCAATTTCAACGAGCTCGGCAACAGGTACACAACTTGTTTCTAACTATCTTACTAATACTAAAGGGAATGGATTAAACGTCGATCGGGAAAAAGGAGTAGGAATTAATTCATTCTTAACGCCAACCTCCAATGGCTATTTGGCTAATTATTATTTTCCCAAAAATAACGGTGCACCTGGTCAGGTTTTAGTGACGGATGGTACAGTACCTACCATGACAAATTTTGCCCAATTATCATGGGCTGATGCTTCAACATTAACAGCAATGCCTAAGTTTTTTTATGCCCCAACTGTTGTACTTCCTGCTGGTAGCGTAGGTGTTTCCACCAATGCTGCGGATGATATTTATTATGATGCCGGAACGGAAATTTATACCGTTAAATTATACAGTATTTACCAAAGACAGTTTGGTATGGTGGGTGATGTTGCAGGCACATCGCGTACAGCAATTAAAAGTGCCTCGGCTACTACTTTACCGCTTTTTCCGGTTACAGGATTAGAGTATTTTGTTACATATTTTGACAATACTGTTTTCGATCCAGCTTCAATTACTTTAGATGATAATGGTGTAATGACTTATAAAGTGCTGCCAACAGCTACAGTTACAGCGAAAACCTATATGAACATCGCATTTAAAGTTAAATAGAGTCTACTTTTAAAGACAAGAAATTAATGAAAAAGACTAAAAATTTACTGTTATTATTCTCGCTTGTATTGATGCAGGTAATAACAACAGTAAAGGCACAAATACCAACTACCGAAACTGCTTTTCGTAATTCGGCAAATTTTCCGGTTATACCTGGAGATGTAATGGTACCCTCACAATCCAATTATTATCATCCCAATATTTATGCTAGCCCCATTCCGGTAACGGGAGGAACGATAGACGGACAAAATTTGATCATGATGTATTTTACTTTATTTTCAAATTTGAAATTAAGTGATACTAACCCTTTTACCTATACCAATTCAACAACTTACACATTAGATTATAAGAACAGAAGAATTGCTGGAGCTACAACATATCCTTTTTTTAACAGGTATGCCCTTACAGATAATGAAACATTTATTTGGCCAGGGTACCCATTTAGACCAGGATTTTCAGCTGCTCAAATGTATAACTTACAGCGGCTTCCGGAGTGGAATATAGATAAGGCTTTAGTGGATAAAAAATATAAGGATAATGAACCTTTTGATGATTATAACAGCTATTATTATAAAGGAACACTTGGGGAGAGTAAAAAATATATTCTTGATTTAAAAACAACATCTGCTGAAGCTGTTAAAGTATATTCACGGATCAATACACTTCGGGATAAATTGGTACTGCACATTTGGACAGGAAGATTTAATCTTAATGGGGATAGGCAATCTCCGCTTACCGATTTAAGAATTCAGAATTGGGATCCTAATTCAGCTATTACCTATAAATTATGGTTTAATGGTGTGGGAAATACCGATGTGACACCAACAGTTGCTAACGGAGGTACTACCGAATTTCAAAAGATAGCCCTCGCAAATTCTTCTTATAAAAGTGCCGTTAATACTATGAATGGGCCGTTGGGCGTGGGTAAAGGTGAAGATGTTCGGAATTTTAACCGTCGTTTTGAAACCATTACCAATGGAATGACCCAGGATAGAATTACTGCCGGGACCGAAGCTGCAATGGAAATGGCTGGTAAAAGGACATTAGATTTTCAAAATGATGTAGATAATTATGGTGCGTTAAGTAAAACTATAAATATTAGTTTTCGTATATTAACTGCAGGTGGACGTACAAGGGCAGCTGATTTTACTAATCCTACTGCTTTTCACCCAAATAATCCCTATGCCTTAACGCAAACCAATTATTTGGATATCATCATTACTCGTCCAGCAATTAAATTCTTAGCAGCTGATGCAAGTGCTACATCTGCTTATATAGGAAAACCAATTGTTATGGATAAAGGGGCGGCTGGTATCAATACAATTAATTTAGATATAACAGAACAAAACGGAGCTTTGTTACCCTATACTGAAATTGAAACAAACCCTTTAATACCAGGCATTGATTTTTCACGTGTTAGGGTTTCATTGATAAAAAAATCAGATTATGAAGCAGCAGTAACCACGGCATCCTCCATTGCGGGATACGATGCCTTAAATAACCCAATGCCAAATAACGATTTACCAACAATTGCTGATTTTGCCTATTTAACACAGGCGAATTTTTTAGCTAACCAAACAAATATTCCGATAGGTCAATACTATATCAAGTACGATTACTCATCCCCTGATTCAAATACTGATATCAAAACAGATGGAGATAAACTTGGAAATGTTTTTGCAAAATCTGTTTATCGTTTGTTAACGGTTAATGGAAAAGAAGCCTGGGCATATGTAAATCCTAATCTGCGTTTTCGTGTCGAAAACCCTAAATCAGTGGGTTGTCCGGCAAGCGATAAATCACAAACAATAGATTCAGATGGCGATGGTATTACAGATGCCTGTGATGCTGATTCTGATAATGATGGGATAATGGATGCTGTTGAAGACCTTAACCACAATGGCAAATTTGAGGATGATGATACAGAGGGCGATATTTTGGTTACTCCGGTATTAGGTGATGGGGTTTCTGCTTATTTAGATTTAGATTCTGATAATGATGGGATTTTGGATTTATATGAATCTGGCATTCCAATGAGTATTATTAATGCTATTGATGCCAACCATGATGGTATTGTTGATGTTGGTGTTGCAGTTGGCAGTAATGGTCTTGCTGATATATTGGAAACTTTTCCTGATTCAGGCATTTCTAAATATGCATTAGCCAATACAGATTGCGATGATAAACCTGATTTTCTTGACTTAACAAGTAACGGAACAGACTATGATTTATATGCTATTGGAAAAGATTATTTGGATGATCTTGGGGCCGGCTATATTTCAAGAATTAACGATGGAGATAAAGATGGGATTCAAGCTGTAGTAGATACAGATCCTATAAAAAGAGGTGCTCCGGGTTCCCCCCCTTCTCCATATCAAAATACAACAAACCAGTCTTTAGACTCGAATAATGATGGTATTTTAGATAATTGTGTACCTGGTACTGGCACAGGTGAAAATTGATTAATAAAATGAAAAAAACTATAAGTAAAATTACATTATTATTCACTCTATTTTTGTGGATATCAGATATAAAGGCCCAAAGTGGCGCTGGGAGTATGACGGTTGATGAATCTGTGGTTGTGGTTTCTGCGGGTACGACCGAGCAGCGCTTTAGCGAGGGTACTTACTTTGGGCCAAAGGCGAACTGGGAGATCAACGGTACGCTGGAGATTTACAGTAAAAATGTCTGGATTGCCCCGGGGGCTACTTTCAGCGGTACGGGAAAGATTATTATCTACAACCCGGGCACTAACCCTTTTTATCCGGCTATGGCTTCAGGGCCAACCAATATCGATGGGAACAATGGTAATTTCATCAACCTGATTATCGAACACCAGAATACAGAAAACATTTTTCTGGCTGATGTAGCCGATCCGGGTTACGGAACAGCGAATCCGGCAGGCGCTTTATCTGCCGAGCTGAACATCGGGGGCACGCTGGATTTAGCGGTAGACCGTGCGGATATTATCCTGAACGGGCATAACCTGGCTTTCAACAGTGCAGGAAAGCTTAGCGGTTACAGCAAAGACCGGATGGTGGTTACGGGCAACAGTATTGCCGGGCATATGATTAAAGATTATGCAGGCAGCGATGGTTTTGTATTTCCTGTAGGGATTGAAGAGGGCGATTATACGCCGGCCACTTTAACCCCGGGTAGTGCAGGCAAACTGTTTGTAAGTGTTCAGGATTATGCCGGGGCAGATAAAGCGGTTAAAGACCCCTCACTGGGCATGAACCGGACCTGGCACATTTACGGTTCACCGTCGCTTACCGCGAACATGATTTTACAGCACAACAGCAATACCAACGGCTCTTTATTTAAAGATGCGAATGCGGCTATAGCAAGATATTTAAGCGGGGATAAATGGGATATTTTAAAGGGCACCAACCCTGCTGCAGGGGTACATACCCGAAACAATGTAGCCATTGTAACCGATATGGCAGCCAATGGCGGTTATTTCACCAAGCTGGCAGTTTCCGGTTCAAGTTTGTTTATCCCGAATTTATATACGCCAAACGGGGATGGTACGAACGATACCTTCGAGATCCGGGGGCTGGAACTGTTTGCCGAGAACGACCTGGTGATTGTGAACCGCTGGGGTAATGAGGTGTATAAAGCGACCGGCTACCAGAACAACTGGACGGGAGAGGGTTTAAATGAGGGTACTTATTTCTATGTGCTGAGGGTAAAAGAATCCGCAGGTTCAGAGTGG
>NZ_JAPWGM010000004.1 GCF_027213715.1 Pedobacter punctiformis | reverse complement strand
GTTGCCGTGATTTTACCTTCGGTCGGTACTTCAACTTCAGGCTCTTCAGGGTTATTCGGATCAATAGGATCCACTACCGCTGCAACGTTTTTAATCGTTGTTGTGCCGGTTGGAAGTGTTGAGACTACCGTTGCCTGGAAGCTTAAAGTTAAGCTGCCATTCGCCGGGATTGTTAAGGCTGACCAGTTGATCGTGTTGCCTGTCAAAGTACCACCGTTACTGATTGCAGTAACATTGGTCAGTGTTGCAGGAATCGCATCACTTGCCGTTACCCCTGTTTTCGCCGTGCCAAAACTGTTGCTGATTTTAATATTGTAAGTCAGTACATCATTTGGTTTAACGCTTGCCGGGTTACCAACAATAGATTTGGTTGCCGTGATTTTACCTTCGGTCGGTACTTCAACTTCAGGCTCTTCAGGATTATTCGGATCAATAGGATCCACTACCGCTGCAACGTTTTTAATCGTTGTTGTGCCGGTTGGAAGTGTTGAGACTACCGTTGCCTGGAAGCTTAAAGTTAAGCTGCCATTCGCCGGGATTGTTAAGGCTGACCAGTTGATCGTGTTGCCTGTCAAAGTACCACCGTTACTGATTGCAGTAACATTGGTCAGTGTTGCAGGAATCGCATCACTTGCCGTTACCCCTGTTTTTGCTGTTCCAAAGCTGTTGCTGATTTTAATATTGTAAGTCAGTACATCATTTGGTTTAACGCTTGCCGGGTTACCAACAATAGATTTGGTTGCCGTGATTTTACCTTCGGTCGGTACTTCAACTTCAGGCTCTTCAGGATTATTCGGATCAATAGGATCCACTACCGCTGCAACGTTTTTAATCGTTGTTGTGCCGGTTGGAAGTGTTGAGACTACCGTTGCCTGGAAGCTTAAAGTTAAGCTGCCATTCGCCGGGATTGTTAAGGCTGACCAGTTGATCGTGTTGCCTGTCAAAGTACCACCGTTACTGATTGCAGTAACATTGGTCAGTGTTGCAGGAATCGCATCACTTGCCGTTACCCCTGTTTTCGCCGTGCCAAAGCTGT
Source organism: Pedobacter punctiformis (assembly GCF_027213715.1). Classification (GTDB taxonomy): domain Bacteria; phylum Bacteroidota; class Bacteroidia; order Sphingobacteriales; family Sphingobacteriaceae; genus Pedobacter; species Pedobacter punctiformis. The sequence continues at coordinate 438,843 of NZ_JAPWGM010000004.1, read as the reverse complement.
TGCTGATTTTAATATTGTAAGTCAGTACATCATTTGGTTTAACGCTTGCCGGGTTGCCAACAATGGATTTGGTTGCCGTGATTTTACATGCAGATTCTGTTAACACTATAGGATCTGAAGGTGCAGAACAACTGCCATTACCACTAATTGCTACTGTATAACTACCCGCTGCTGTTACCAAATAAGTTTGTGCAGTAGCACCTGGAATCATTACGCCATCTTTATACCATTGGTTTGCAGTAGCAGCAGATGAAGTTAAAGTGGCACCCGCAGCTGTACAAAATGTAGTCGGACCTGTTATTGTAGGTTTAGCTACATTTGGATTTACCGTTATCTTGAAAGTTTGAGGTGTACCAGGACAGCCTGTACCAGTGCTTGGTGTAACCGTTATATTAGCGACTAAAGGTGTAGTCCCCGTGTTTACTCCGGTAAATGAAATATCACCTGTACCGCTGGCCGCTAAGCCAATTGCAGGATTATCATTTGTCCAGGTATATATAGTTGTAACCGGAGTTGATGTTGTTGGATTTGAATATTTAAGCGCCTGTGTTCCGGTAAAAGTAATTGCTTTAAGTTCACCATTACAAGCCGTTTGAGCAGGCACAACATTTACAGTTGGTTTTGTAATTACATTTAAGGTTACCGTTTGTGCCGGAGACACACAACTTGGAGTGGTTACTACAACTGAGTAAACGCCAGCCATTGCCGGGGTAACATTGGTTAAGTTTTGTACTTTACCGGTATGAGTTGATCCATCTGGATAAGTCCAGGTATAAAGTGTACCCCCAATAGCATTAATGTTTAATACCGCATTATCGCCAACACAAACAGATTCACTAACCGGATTATTGTTTATGGTTGCCTCTATGGTTTGGATAACGGTTACATTCTGTGTCGTTTCTGTTCCACAAGCCGTTTCTCTAATTTTTATTGGATGAGTTCCTACGGAAACATTAGGAAAAACTTTTGACGTTTGCCAGGTAACTCCATTGTCAATACTGTATTGCAATGTTGCCCCTATAATTACAGTACTTGCCTCTACTACCAGATCACCTTTCCCGGTAGGACCACAAGCAAAACCACCACTGTTAATGGCATCAAAATTTATACTGCTGTTAGCTGAAAACTCTATAGGATCTAAAAGAATTAAATTACAAGTTTCGCCCTTAACTCTTAAAGCAACCTGATAGGTACCATAAGGCATATTGGTAAAACTTTGTGTAGTGCCATTGGCATTAATATTACGTATAGTTCCTGGTGTTGAACCCGGGCCGGTTAAAATAACCAACTCGTAATCTAATGGATTACTAAAAGTTCCATTCACTGTAAAATTAAAGGAACCACAAGTAGCCGTTTTCGTTACTCCGGATATACTAGCATCGTATCCATAAGCAGTTACATCCATTACAAAATTATCATAACATCCACCTGCTGTTGGTGCATGTATCTTTATTTTGTATTGCCCTGTTGGCCAATTATTTGTTCCGGGATTATATTCTAAATAATAATTTTGATTATAGGGACCAGGAACCAATTTACCTATTTTTCCTACTGGAACCGAATTACTTGAACTCATGACTTCGTAAGTCATGCCTGTTACCATTTGGGGAACTCCTGGCAATTCTATTAACATAGCTGCTTGCCCTGGTACACACCGGTTGGGCGTACTCCATTTAAAATTCGCTTTCGTATTACCAGCCGTAAGGTCAACTGTAAAATCCAAAGTTCCACCCGGCCATATTTTACCATCATGATCTTTAACATACCAGTCTACTTTAGTATTTGGTGTAAAATTTACATAGGTAGGACCGTCATTTTGATTGGCGACATTTACAACTTTAGTATTTTCCGGATGTAATGGAACAGTGCCACCATGATCCGTAAAAATAATTTGTGCAGTAACCGAGACCAGACTTACAGTCTTAATAATCCATTCAGCCTGAGCTGAGCCACAAGTAGCAAAAGCTATAACGCTTGGCCCTATTTGTTGAACAGGAAAAGTTTTACTCGTGCCATCGCATGTATTACGTACAACATATTGAAGCTTATCTCCTGGTGTGACCGAACCTACAGGAAAAGTATAAGATCCTACACTGGTATAAGAAGTATAAGATTGTGCAGGAAAAGTAACCCCGGTTGTTAAATTTTGTACTTCGATGGTATAAAATGCTCTTTCAGCAACGGGCATATAAACATAATTGCCTGTAAAAAAATCAGAAGCCTTAATTTTATAACCATTAGCGGCTGTGCTTACATTTTGAAGTACTAAATAAGCGTAATCTAATTTGAGATTAGTGGCAGCCGTTGGTTGCCTAACAGTTAAAACACCGGTTGTATTTACTATTGTTGAAGTAATACAATTATTGTCTTTTACCCAAAACTTATATGAACCTGCAGCAAGCCCTGAAAAAGTGGCTGAACTTTGGAAAGTTGCAGGTGCCGTAATTTGACCTACAGGTGTAATGCCGTAACTTAAATTACCACTTCCTCCACTGGCAGATACCGCTAATGAACCTGTTGTACTGCTGGCACAACCCAGTATAGAAACTGGTGATACTGATGCCGTAATTGGAGTATAAGTTTCTGTAACTGTTACTGCTGCAGAAGTTACGATCGTATTGTCATCATTATTTCCCCTTGCTTTTACGGTATAGGTACCAGCTGGCAAATCGGTAAAAACATTCGTTGCAGCCCAACCTGAGCCACCAGTAGGCCTTATAATGGTTGTTCCTTGCAGCAATTGATAACCAACAGGACTGGCCAACCCGCTTGCAGTGGCTGTAATAGTAGCACTGTTAGGACAGGTTGAATTGGTACCTGTAGCGGTAACACTCTGTGCAACAACAGCATTACTTATTGTTGAGAGTAGGGAAAAAATGCAAAAAAATAAAATTAAGTAAATTTTTTTTTCCATAATATGATATCTGATTTCACCCCAGTATTAGAAACTATCATACCATAGCGCCAACTCTTCTAAAAATTTGCTTTAAAATCAACCCAATTCATGGAGTAATACTTATCTGACATCCGTTCAGTAAACGATATACCCTATTGTAACATTTACACTATATCTATATATTTAAAATTATTAACGGGGCATTTCACTTCAAAATTCCACACCACCTTCCCCACATAGGAATATTTCACCCCATTTTTCCACAAAAAACATAAATATTGTACACCTAATACCACAGACATAAGTATAAAATAAACAAATCAATCCTTTATAAAACAAACAATTATATCTACTTACCGATTTATATTTTTTAAATGTGGAATTATGAGTCAAAGCTTTACTTTACAAACCACATTTACGAGATATTTCGCCCCAATTTTCCACAAAACAGAATAATAGCTTGCCAAAAGATGGCTTTTACAAATTTATAGCAGCTCTTTAAATGATCAATAGAATTAAAAATTGACTGAGTAAATTGTCTTAAACAACAGCATGTTCATGAATGCTGACGCCAGTTAAACAGCAGATAAACCGAGGGGGTTTATTATACCATCATGCATCTTTAATTAGAGATGTGATGTAATTAAGGTGTAATTGGATAAAAAAACGCCTCAAAACCAGGGTTATGAGGCGTTGTAAAATGTATTTTGTATTATTTGTTAACGCAATAAAGGGCGGTAATACAAACTGATTTTAATTACAAAATCAGTTTTTTCAATTTTTCTTCTACTTTTTCTTTAGTATCAGCACCTAATTCAGTGGTTATCTTGCCATCAAGGGGCGCAAAAATCATTAAAGGGATTGCATTAGCTTTAAATACATCTCTTAACTCCCCTTCCTTATCTACATTTACTTTATAAAACAAAATCTGATCTTTATACTTTAACGCCAATTCTTCCATTATTGGCATCATTCGCATACAAGGCCCACACCAGGTTGCCCAGAAATCGACCACTACAGGCTTGTTTCCCTTGGTTTTCCATTCTTTGTTATTCCTGTAATCGTAAACTTCATTTAAAAAATAGTCCCGGTCTATGGAATTTACTTTCCCGGCTACAGCAACAATCTCATCCTTTTTTAGAGCTGGGGCTCCAGATTCTTCGCCTTGTCCAAACGGCTGGAAATAATACTTGTTTTTATCCAGATCAAATGAAATAATTCCTTTATTTAAAAGCTCTTTTCCAATTACAGAAACGGCTTGCTCCGAACTGGTATAAGCTTCGGGCTTCAGGTATACCTCGTTTGCCAGTTTAACTTTTGGAACAGCTATTTTATTATATTCTTTAACCTGCTGCTGCGCATTTGGAATTATTTCTTTAGCCAGTTGCTTACTTAGCAATAATGGATGCTCTTCATAAAAATCAACCAGGAAATTGGTTAACTTTCCATTTAAATCAGCAGTGATAGCCACCCCCCCTGAAATTAACTGGGCATCGGCCCTGTTTGCGAGTTTAATATAAGAAGGTCTGTATGGTGAGGAGATTGTGAAGGTCTTAATCTTGCTGTTAATCGTTAGCACGGCATTGGTAAAAACACTAAAATTAATGACCCCATCAACACCCAGCTTTTTAAGTAAGGGCTCCTCTTTAAGTACCATAACAGAAATGTCTTTCAGATATACATTTTTACCAATAAAGAATCCAAATGCTGTTCCTTTACCAATAGACTGATACCCGGTTCTGGGATAACTGGTTGTAGAAGGGTCTACCTTAATCTTGCGTTGTGCTGCAGCCGATTCCGTAAGGGCAATAGCTCCACGGGGATCTAACAAAAAATCTCCTTCGGTTCCACCTACATTTGCCTTGATGACCATATAACCATTTATATCTTTATAAGGCATTACTTCTTCAAAAGTGTTTTTCTGTGCAAATGCGCTACTGCAACTCCAGGTTACTGTTATAAAAACAAACCACAGGAATTTATTGTATTTTATGTTCATTTGATTTACAATTTGCTTTTATGGTTATTTAACTTGTTTCATGGGTACTTTAATCTCTTTCCCATTTTTTTCGATGGTGAGATAAGCTTGATCCGATTTAATATCGTCCATCATTTTTTCTATTTCAAACTGACTGGGCGCAATACCTGTTAAGGATTTACCATTAATGCCTGTCACTTTATCGCCAACCGATACATCTTTTCTTAAAGTTCCCCAGATGCCTGAGACCTGAAAATGATCTTTTTTTACCGGTAATACAGACAGGTTCCAGGTTTTCGGTACCCCATCGAAGTTTACGGTTTCCGGTTCAAACGGGTAAAAATAAAATACCTGCCTTGGGATATCCAATACAACATTTCCGTACTTTAATAAGTCTATTCCGATTACACATCTATCGAGTGCATGGGTGACGGTACCATAGTTGCTAAATAATTTTTGACCTATGCGAAAGCTCGGAATCAGTACTTTATAAAAATTTGAAGGTTCGGGAATTCCATTGATGCCAATACCATTAATACCAAATAAGCTGTTTATCTTTTTAAAAGAAATGCTGTCAGGGCTTCTCAACATGGCATTTCCTACAACCAGCAGTCCTCCGTACCCGGTATCAAACATGGCAGTTGCAGGCCGGTCTCCGATTTGTAAGGGTATCATAAAGGCATGATTAGTCAGCGATTTAATCTGAATACCATCTGTTTTTTTTACCCATGAGGGTCTGTAAGGCGTAATTACCAGTTTATTTTCACGGGAAAGGATGGTTACCACAACATCTTGAAAAACCTCATTATTGATCAATCCGGCTACCCCTAATGTTTTAAAGGAGCCATTGTTGGGCCCAATAATGGTTTCCTGATTGATGCGCTTACAATGCTTGCTTATAACCAGCTCAGCAATACTTCCCTTGTTTTGCCAGGATGTTTTAACATTCATATCAGAAACGCCTGTTTGGCCACTAATTCCGATACCAAGTCTCTGTGCTTCACTTTGGATAATCCATGGTTTTCCTCCCGAATCATAAACAACCTTTGCATCCTTTCCATTGATTTTTAATGAAATAACGATTTTATCGTGAACAATCTGGTAAGGAATGGTATCCGAAAAATTATCCTGCGCAGAAACACCTATTGAAAAAAAAGCAATTATCGAAACCAGGATGATGAATGTCTTTAATTTCATTTTATTGTTTTTGTTTGCTTAACGCATCAGCTGCGAGGATGGCTTTGTAAGCGTTTAAAATCCCCCCTGATACACATAATTCATTAAAAAGAAATAAATCAGTTACTTTCCTGTCTTTAACAAAAGTTTCCTTTTCTACTTCAACATTGTCTCTTAATGTAACGTTTCCAACAATCAAACTTCTAAGCTGAGTGCCAGTAAACTGCGGATAATAAGCTTTTATTAAAGCTGCAACACCGGCAACATTTGCGGCAGCCAGCATTGATCCGGTGCCTTTGCGGTATGTACTGCCCATATAAGTAGAGCTAACATTTACCCCAGGTGCGTAAACATCAAGCTCTTTTTTACCAAAATTTCCATCTTTCAATGGCATTCCTGTACTATCAGAAGCCGCTACTGTTAAAAAGTTTGAAAGCTCGTTTTCTGCAGAGATATTTTTGTTGGGATAAAAGGATTGCTTACTTAAATCTTTTGAAAGATCGAGTACGGGGGATACAACCAATATACCTTTTGATGATGCGTACAGGAGTGCATCGTTTACCCATTTAGCTTCATTTGGCGGATAAATTGAATTAGGTGCTCCCAATAAAATTACATCTGCTTTCTGATCAACCGCATACCGGATAGCCAGGGCTAAATCTTTGTAATAAATCTCTCCGGTTTTAGGATAAATTCTTAACGACATCAGCTCTGCATTTGGTGCAATACCATTTACACCCAATTGATTATCTCTGGCAGCGGCAATAATACCTGCACACATCGTGCTGGAAAAAGAGCTGCTTGTGGATAAATTACCGTTACCATAATTCTTCTGGTTGACGTCATTCGGATTATCTTCAATCGCCTTACGTCCATCAACAATGGCTGCAAGGGCGTTATCATACTTTTCCTTTCTATTCGGAAAAGTTTTGATGATGTTTTCCTTAAACTTATCCAGCGTAGTGGGTTGCTGATTGGGGCCTCCTGTTGGATTGGCTGTACCCATAAAAGACGTAAGAAACATGTGTGCAACCATTTTAACCGAATCGGTTTGCCCGTTTTCTTCTATTTTTATCTTACGAAATTCCTTTGCTGTAATTTTCGAATCATCAGGGTAAGTTTTCTTAATCTCCTGATCGAAATCATTTAAAAGGTAATATTTCATAAACTTTGCAAATTGATACGTATTAGATGCAGCAGCAGCCTGAGATTCTCCTCTCAACAGTTTAAAATAATCAAACTCAGCTTTATCAACAGGTATTGTTACCTTAACGGGCTTATTTAAAGCATCATCAAAGCGTACATAATTCTGTCCGGTCCAAAATATGCCCTCATACTTACTTCTTAAGCGCAGAAATTCACGGTCACCTACTTTTGAAATGGCATCAACCATCTCGCCTTTGGTATTCCCTAAAAAATTCCAGCCATGCAAATCGTCAGCCCACCCGTTTTTGTCATTATCCTTGCCATCTGCCTTTTCATTTGGATTAAGCCATACAGCTTGCTTCAAATCCTCATGTTCAGTATCTAATCCAAAACCAATAATGGCAACTACCGGTTTCTTTTTAATGGCTTTATCCTTTAAAAATTGATACGCTTTATTAACATCTGCACCATATACACCATCCTGGTCGGCTGACAAATTATACCAGTCTGCAATGTTTTCTTTAGCTGTATTTTTAATCAATTGTGCTTTCAACTGAAAAAAGGGAATGCATAGGGTAAAAATTAACAATCCCTTTGATTTTATTATATTCATATTATAGGTAAGCTTAAGTGTTTTAAAAGTTAGATTTCTTTATTTTTAGTGATGGCATTCAGGGCTTTTTGCAATTCGACGCCGTTAATAATATTTCTTTTGAATACCTTTCCTTCAGGATCAACTACAACACAAAAAGGAATTGCTTTAAAGCCATAGCTAGCCTGCAGAGCAGATTTACCAAAACCACTTTTATCCCATAGCTTTAACCACGGGATGTTCATTTCTTGTAAAGCTGTTTTATACTTGGAAGGGTCTTCATCCAGGGAGATACTAATGAATTGTACCTTATCTTCGTAATTTTTGTAAAAAGTTTTAAAAACCTCCATTTCCCTGCGGCAAGGCCCGCACCAAGAGGCCCAAAAATCGAGTACAACAATACGTCCCTTAAAATCGGCCAGCGAAACCAATTTACCTTTTTCATCAGGCAGGCTAAAATCAGGCGCATTAATCCCTGTTGAGAATTGTTTCAGGCTATCGGCTTTTTTCAGTAAGTGCTGAGCTGATATAGATTTAAGATCGGCTACCGGAATTTTTTCGACAAAGGTTTTACTATAGTCGTAATTATCCACTTTAACCAAATAAGATAAAGCCGACAATTGCTGTCCGTTCAACCTGGAAAAAGCTTCAGGACTAACCTGATCCTTTATCCGCTTGGGTATATAGGTCATCAATTCTAAATGTTGTTCCAAACCTGTAAACTCCAGATTACTATTTTGAGGATCTGCGTCATCGTAATACCCGTTTATGGTTACAGTCGTATTCGTTAAAAAAACTTTTTGTGTAGTTTTTCCAATGGTCAGCATATATAAATCAGGGACTATAGAAATGGGGCCGAAAACAAAGGATTCTGATTGTTTTTGAACAAGCGCTTCTGCCATTAATTTTCCTTCCAGGTTTTTTAATGAAACGGTTATTTTGCTCAAACTTTTAATGTTTCCTTTAATTAGCATCTGTTCTGAAGCCATAGAGGTATACACCTGCAAAAGGAGGCTGATGAAGAAAATTATCTTTTTCATATCCTTTACAGCCCGTCTCCTATTTTTTGAAGGTCAATATTATAAACCTCTTTATAGAACTTGATCATGGCATCATATTTACGTCTGACCAAACCGTTTACATCTTTTACCGGACTTAAAATGCCCTTTGCGCTAACATCTGTAGCGGTGGTTGCCGGATTGATGAGATTGGCATATTTATTAGATAAGATGACCTGCAGGTAGCTATACCAATCTGTTTGATTGGATGGAGTAGAGATAGATGAATTGCCTAAAAAGCCTCTTTTATAAAGATCTGCATTGGTTGGATTGGTAGCCGGAGCGGTTGGACTTATTGTAGCTACATAATCAGTAATGCTTTGAAAAACGTCCGACATGCCCATTCTGCCTTTAAGGTTCATTATTTTAAGGAAGCTATAATTCACATTACCTCTGAAAATGCTTACACTATCAATCGGCGAACTGATATTCAGAATCCCTTTATTGCCCCAATTCACTGCAAAACTCTCATAACCACCAATAAAGGTGCTTGTTAATGCAAAGGCGTCTACCCTTTTATTTTGAAAGGTGAGCGAACTGCATAGAAAAAACTTACTGGGTAAATACTTGGTAAGGGTACTATCCTGATAGTATTTAAAAAATGTATTATCCAGCAAATCGAGCTGTTGATTAATGTAAGCTTCATTGGAGCCTACACTTTTATAATATTTGTCATAACCTGTAATTTGCCAGGTAAAATCCTGAACATTGAATTTATAAAGCAAATAAGTTCCCCAGCGTTTATGGTAAGCAACAATGCGGTCATCAAAGTTGTTATTGCCTTGTGGTACACTATACCCATATTCAGGCCTTTCTGTTGGACTTAGCTTTTCTTCTGTTTTTTTACAGGCAGCCAGCATAAAAAGCAGGCATAACACTAAAATATATTTTGGCATCAATAAATGAAGCTGTTGATTCGTTTTCATGTTTAACTGGTTTAGGTTAAGGAGTTTTAGTTAATACGCCATTACGTTGCAATACAGCTGCCGGTATAGGCAATGTATAACGGCTATCGCCCTGAACAAGGGTATAAATCTGACCCGTTCCGGCAACTTCTTCGTAAAAGTGGCTGATGGAAGGCATACCATAACGGCGAAGGTCAAACCAGCGGTGTCCCTCCTCAAAAGGAAACTCCCTGCGTCTTTCGTCTTTATAGAAATTAAGTAAGGCTGTCGGATCTGCAATGTCTATCGCAACATAAGCTTTGCGGATGTCATATCTCGACATTCTTAAGGCATTGATATCCTTTAAAGCATCCAAGCGAAACTGGGCATTACCCGTACTGATAAATTTTCTGATATTTGCTTCAGCCCTGTTTAAATAAAGCTCTGCTACTCTTAGGCCTGCTCCACCCGGAGCGCCATTACAGTTGATAACAACCAGACCTTTTGACGTAAATATGGAGACAAATTTAAAGTATAACCTTGCTCTTAAATCAGCCAGATAAACTGCATTTTCTGTAGTTGGCCGGGTTTCATACAAAGCCATTAAACTTTCAGAAGGCGCATACACAGGTTTATAAAGGGTATACGATGGTGTCATGCCCGACTCTCTAAACCATTCGTCCTGACTTGCAAGATTGGGAATATAACTCCACAAAACCTCTTTACTTCTGGTTGCGTCATAAATCCTGTTTTCGTGCGGAATGGTACTTGCAAAGCTACTGTTGAAACTATAGTAACCTCCATCTGCAGCAAATGAGCTTAACTGTGCCAGGACAGATCTTTTTGCTAATCCCTTGTTGGCATATTCAATTGCTAAGTCCCATTTTTCCTGATACAGATACACCCTTGATAATAAAGCATATACAGCTGCCTCATTCATTTTATAAGGACTGCTTGAGGTTCCTGGGTTATTTTTTAACAATTCTACTGCCTGTTTAAGATCAGCTTCCACTTGTGTGTAAACTTCGGCAACGGTATTTCTTGCCAAATACTCATCGCCTACTTCCATTGATAATTTCAGGGGTACACCCAAACTGGTTTCAGGTTTGGATGCAGGATCGTTATATGGCTTGCCAAATATATTAACCAGCGTAAAATAATAATAACCCCGCATAGCAAGCGCCTGTCCTTTGAGGTTTTCTTTATCACTCTGCGAGCCACTTACCTTATCCACATAATTCATTACGACGTTACAACCGGCTATGCGCTTATAAATAATAGCCCAGGAGTTTACATTTGAGGTGTTGGTTAACCCATCACCTGATAAAACGTCTTCAAATAACTGACTTGACCAGGTATAAGGGCCTTTTCCACGTCTTGCTACCAACTCATAATTTATTTGCCCCTGGCCACCGAAACATTGCACATCATCAGTGATTATGTCGGCCATCAGGTTTAAGCGGGTAGAAGCGTTATTGGTACTGGAATATGGATAACCGTCAGCAGACATCACACTATTCAAATCCTGAATGGTGGAAGGTCTTACTTCATCCTGGCTTTGTTCTTCCAGAAATTTTTTACAACCACTGGATATTGTTACAGTGGCCATCAAAATGTATAATATCTTTTTCATGTTTTAACGTTTAAAATGTAACTGCCATGTTTAACACGTGTATGCGGGGTAAAGGTTGATTACCGGAAGCCACCTCAGGATCTAAACCTTTATAATCTTTACTTACAAAAGTATAAGGGTTGCTTAGCGAGTAGCCCAGCGTAACGCTTTTGGTTAAAATTCGCTTACAAAAAGAATCAGGCAATGTATAACTCAGGTTTATATTGCTAATGCGCAGGTACGAGGCACTTACAACCCTCAGCGTACTGAAGTTATATAACACATAAGGTGAATACGTTGTAACTTCGCCCGGAATACTTATAAAAGGTATTCCGAAATAAGGTAATGCAGGCACATTTGTTGTTAACTCATCACCAGGTTTTCTCCATCGGTCAACCAATATTTTTGGCAGGTTGTTATACTCATTTGGAGTATTATTGGTTATATCGGTGTATACCGGTGCAAGTATTTTTTTACCACCTACTGATAAGTACATGTTTGTAGACAGGGTTAGATTTTTATATCTAAAACTGGTATTAATACCGGTATTAAAATCTGCATTTAACTTTCCACCATAAACCATATAGGCACTTGCATCTGTTCGTGCATTTAAATTATCAGTTCCCGTAGGAATGTTGTACATCGGCAATCCTGTAGTTGCATTTAATCCTTTATAATCAAATACCCAAAAAGAAGATACAGGGAAACCTTCTACATTATAAGTTCCTGAGGTTGCATTATTCCAGGTAGGATTAGGCAAAAGCTTTGATTCAACTTTATTATAATTTTTTGAGAAATTAAAGCCTACTGTCCAGGTAAAATTTCCATTCCTGGCAGGTATAAAATTTAAAGCCAGATCAAAGCCTGAATTGATCATATTACCATTATTTACCGGCATCTGGCTTACGCCGTTTTCAAACGGAACGTCCAGTAATACAATAAGATCCTTACTTTTCTTATGATAATAATCCACACTTCCGGTTACTCTGTTTTTAAAGAAACCAAAGTCAACGCCAAGGTCTATGGTCTGGGTTTTCTCCATCCGAAGATTGGTATACGGAAGGTTACTAATATTTAGTAATGCTTCGCCGGTTAACGTGTTTAAACCGCCCATTTTTGTAATAAGGTCAGGGCCATAATTTTCTGCCACATTACCCTGATGGCCAAACGACGTTCTGATGCTAAAATCATTAAACCAGGTATTTTGATCAAACCAATGTTCTCTGGCTACATTCCATCGTGCGCCAAGTGCCCATACCGGCTTAAAGCGGCTTCTTTTATCCTGTCCGAATCTGTTTGAAGCATCGCCACGCACACTTGCACTAAACACATAACGATTATCATAGGTATAACCACCTGTTAAATAATAAGATACGTAATTTGCCTTTTGATCGGTTATGGTATGCGTAGATGCATCATAAATAATACTATTTGGAATATATGTTGTACCGTTTAAGGTCGTTAATGGTGGGTTTACTATAATTTTACCCATTCCTGGCAGGTATCCATAAGAAGTCGCTAACGAGCCCTGGTACATATTACTGCGTAATTCCATACCCATCATCCCGGAAATACTGTGTTTTTGATTAATGGTTGTACCATAGGTTAATCCATTTCTCCAGGTATAATTGGTGTTTCTGCTCTCCAGCGTAGATAACACTCCGCCTACTGGTAAAGGCGATGATTTATATTCATAAGTTTCCGGGCTAAATGCACCATATTCATATCTTCTTCTGGCCGTAATCTCATTGGTTTGGTCTGTTGCATAAGTTTCGCCATGGGTGCCCGAATAAGACAAACCTAAAACAGATTCAAACCTAAAGCCGACAGGAAGCTTATACGTGGCATTAACGGTAGCATTTAAACTGGTTTTAATGTTATCGTTACCTGAGTTGGCCAATTCATTAAGAATATTGTACTGAAAATTACCGTACCGATAATAAGAAAGGGTACCATCTTCATTATAAGCAGGAATAGCCCGGTTAGTTGAAGTTGCATACTGATAAGGATCTGTACCTTTAAAACCCTCTGTTTTACTATAATTACCTGAAATACGGGCACTAACCACAAGCTTACTGCTGATATTACTGGTAAAACTCACATTACCATTATAACCTTTCAAACCATTTCCTTTTGCCAGTCCTTTTTGATTATTATAACCGAATGAACCAAAATAACTTCCGCCACCATTACCGCCACCACTAATACTGATGTTGTGATTTTGATTCAACGGCGTTTGAAATAAAATATCCAGCCAGTCGGTATTGTTTACCTCAAGCTGTTTAACTCCGGAATTAAACTGATCGTACGAAATTTTTTGGGCCAGGTATTGTTTTAAAATTCCCTGGAAACCAACCTCATCAAGGCTGTAACTAGAGATCAGTCCTCTTTCCCAAACCTCTCTGGAAACATCCACTCTTTCCTTAGAGTTCATCAGTTCCAATTTATCATAACTATATTTGGATTGGGTAGAAAAACTATTGCTATAGGTAACAGAAGGCGCTCTGCCAGTTTGGCCCCTTTTGGTGTTGATTACAATTACACCATTGGCCGCTTTTACACCATAAATTGCAGTTGATGCTGCATCTTTAAGCACAGTAATATCCTGAATATCATAAGGATTTAACCAGGATATGGTACTTCCAACAAAATTCTTTAAAGCGGTTTCATTACTTGGATCTTTTCCAAAACGATTTAACTCGGCTGCTTTAAAAGGTAAGGGATCTTCCTGAATAATCCCATCAACCACCCATACGGGCTCCTGACTACCTAATAATGTAGATGTACCCCGTACACGAACAGTTTGACGTGTTCCAACCATTCCTGTGTTATTGACTACTTCTAAACCTGCGAGCTTTCCTTGTAAGGATTGTTCTAAAGTGGTTGTTCCATTAATCACTAAATCTTTGGCCTCAACTTTAGCACTTGATCCAGTCATTTTTGATTTGTCTATCAGCTGATAACCGGTAGAAACAACTACCTCTTGTAATTTGCCTGATGCTTCAACCAATTGGATATTACCCAATTCTTTTGCTGCCTTTATTTCTTTGTTTTCATAACCTAAAAAAGAGATGATCAAAGTGGCACTTTCATCAACTCCGGTCATTTTAAATTCTCCGTAGTCATTGGTATAGGTAAACCGGTATTCATTTTTGATCTTTATAGTTGCCCGGGCTAAAGGTTTTCCGTTTTCATCAATTACTTTACCCTTTACCTCTATGGCATCGAAAGCATCAACGATTTTATCCAGAAACGATTTAACTTTTGGCGAAATAATTACGGATTTACCTTCAATTGAATAGTTTAAGGGTTGTTTTTCGAAGACCAGTTTCAGTGCATCTTTCAAATCCGTATTCCTGATGTTAATATCAACAGGATTGGCATGCTTCATTGTGCTGGTGGTAAAAACGAAGTCAAACCCGCTTTGTAAGCGAATTTTATCAAACACTTTATCAAGAGCGGTATTCTTTTCAGACAAGGTTATTTTTTGTCCATAAGTATTTGCACTAACCTGCAGAATAGCCGTTAGTAATATCAGAGCAGTTAACCTCATGATCAGCAAAATTTTTGCTGTGCGGCTATAATGCTCACACAGTTTTTTCGTGTAAAAAATGTACATTTGTTAAGCTTGGTTTAAATGCACTCCCAGTCATTGTCCAGATGTGTGGGGATTGCAATAAGTTGATGGTTTATGTATTTAAATTATGAATAACCAGCTGAGGTCAGGTTTCCGGTTTCATTCGGTTCCTGACTTTTTAAAATAAGGTTATTCCATTCATAGTAGATTTTATTGTATAACGGTTACCCTCCTTCCCTCTACTTTAAATTTTATGCTTTTAGTTCCCTCCAGCATCCGCAATACTTCGGCAATATTCTTTGCACGTGAGATTTTTCCATTAAATCTTTCTGTACTTACCGGGCCTTCATATACAACTTCTATATTATACCAAAGCGCCAGTTTGTTCATAACCTCTTTAATACTCTCATCTTTAAAATTAAAATCACCATTTTTCCAGGCCACTACAGGTTCTGTATCCACATTTGTAAGCTGAATAGCAATACCTTTTACTTCCGATTGTTGTCCGGGCTTTAAAAGAGCAGTTTTTTCCGATGCGATATTTTTAATCTTTACAGATCCTTCTATCAGCGTAGTTCTTAAGGTACCATCATTTGAATAATTATTGATGTTAAAATGTGTTCCCAAAACTTCAACTTCCTGCCCCTGATTGTGCACCACAAAAGGATGCGCTTTATCTTTGCTTACTTCAAAGTAGGCTTCGCCGCCAAGCAACTCTACCTTTCTAGTAACTAACCCATGAAAAGATGAAGTAAATTTGAGTGACGAGGCGGCGTTAAGCCAAACTTTGGTGCCATCTGATAATACAATCTGATAAGTGCCTCCAACAGGTGTTTTTATAATTTGTTCATCTGATTCAGTCTGAGGATTCTGATTATTGACATCTTCAGTCTTAATTACCGTACCATCGTTATAGGTCAGTTTCGACGCATTAATTATCACTCCGGTCTTGGCATCGCTAAGTGTTATGGTTTTGCCATTGGCCAATGTTAAGGTTGCAATATTTTTACCGGTGGCAATATTATTAGCCAGGTGATCTCCGAAATAAGGGGAAGACACATAAAAATAAATCCCAAAACCCAGGATTATAATTATTGCAGCAGCAACTTTTACACTCATCCAAAGTTTTACACTTCGCTTGCGTTCTTGTGTATTAGCAGTAAAACCAAGCTTCTTTTTTGCATCTGTTAATGACGAAACTGTATTTGCAGAGGCATATACTTGTCCGCCGTATGATAGTGCTGATTCATTAACTATGCTTTCAAATATTTGGCGGTTATCAACTGATGCATCTATCCAAACTTGTAATTCATCCACTTCAGCATCGCTCAAATGATTAAACAGGTAACCATTAATTAAATCAGAAATCCGGGTAACAACATGTATATTAAGCTTTTCCATTTATTCTTTTTGGGAGGTTTACAGCTATAACAGGAAGCCTGTTCGTTTTGTCCAAAAGAATTTACATTTTTTTTGAATTTGCTTTATTTATTCCAGATACCCGGAAGCAATATCACGATTACAGTCAGAAAGTCCCGGTCGGATAATTTGCCTTTCAACAATTGCAGTCCACGCATTTTATGGCTGTTCACTGTGCTTACTGATACATTTAACTCATCTGAAATTTCCTTTGGGCTTTTACCATCCACAAAAGTCATTTGAATTACTTTCCGGCATTGTTCGGGTAAGGTATCTACTTGAGCAAAAATCCGGCTGACCACTTCGGCATGTATTATATCCTTAAGTGGATTATAATCATCTGCAGGCTCAGTTTTTTCCAGTGTAGATTGATATCTGGTTTTTACCTTCGCTTTTTCCAGTTCGTTAAAACAGGCATTACGTACACAGGTATATAGAAATGATTTTAGCTGGGGGAAATTGGGGAAATCCTTTCTTTTTTTCCATGCTTTTATTAAACTGTCCTGGGCTATATCCTGACCAGTGGTCTGATCATGTAAAATACGTTCTGCAAATACGCACAATAAGGGATGAAAATGTGTAAAAACCTGGTCAAATGCCTGCTCGCTTCCTTCCTGAAATTCAAGTAACAAAACAGAATTATTTTCAAAACCAACCGGAATCATAAATGCTCAGCCAAGATGATGTGATTTATACAATCTCACCTGCAATTTTATAGAATTAATTTCAGATTTAAGCAACAAATTGGGTTTGACAATGAACATTATTTTTTAGTCCGGCATATAAATTGATCCGATTAAAAAAGCGCTCCGTGAATCACGAAAAGGCTTGTCAGATAAATACTAACGCAATTGAACTTTAGTAAGTCAACTAAAAAAAAATCGATATACTTCTGATGTGTGTCCAATTATTCAAACCAATTCTGGCCCATTTACGCCGCCGTTTAGTTACGCAAATGTTTGCTAAGCTCTACGGCCTCACATAAGTTCTTTTTAGTAATTTTGCTTATCTTTGTAAAGAATATTTCTTCAGTTTATTTTTTGTCTATTCTTATGAAAACTTATCACTTGAATTCCGATTGCGGTAAGCATTGGTTTAACCGCTTTTTTATTTCAAAATTATTTTTAGTTTTCATTATATCGATAAGCACTTTCTCCTTTTCTTTTGCTCAAAATATCCCTCCAATTATTGCAACAACCTGGGGTTGTAAGGTAGGCAATAATGTTTATTATGATTGGGATGGTACCAGTAATGTTTCCGGTGGGGTTACCTATTATCATTTCTTACCAGGCGGACGCTATACGCAATGGGATAACTTTTATGCATTACAAGCCCCTTATCAATGTACGCGGTTTGTTAATACTTCGCCAGCAAATATGAGTTGTTCGGTTAGTGGAACAATTGGCATCAGGGGTACTTTTCAAACCAGTAGCATTTATTGCCCGATTGATAATGAGGTAATCATTTTATTTTTAGGAGGTTTATTGTTTCTGATCTATCTCCACTTCAATAAAAGATACATTTGGCATTAAGCTGTTTTCTTACTTTATTTTACCTTAGAGGCCATACTTTTTGATTTTGCTTTACCGTGATTGCACTAAAAGTATAGTGGTTATATGCTTATAAATATACATTTGTGCTTATTAACAATAATTTAATTCATTCTTTTTAAGAATAATTTGTTAATAATTAAAATAAAAAGTTCTATATTTATATAACCAGCAAGTAACTACTGCTTCTTCTTATTTTGACGCTCTACCTCATAAATTACCAAACGGACAAGCATCAAATTTGATTAATAATAAATTAATTTAAGCAGGCCTAACGGCTAATTATTTCTAATATTTTGTCACACTTAAACCATCCCAATGAGACAATCCGCAAAATCCGAACCTTAAGCACGATTAGAAAGAGCTTATTTTAAGGGAATAAATCCTATCAAAACATATTCCTGACAAAAAAGATAAGGCTTATTTATTTTTATTTTTTTAAGCTACTTAAGCACTTTTAAAGACTTTTTTAGAATGCTCTTAATTTAGCTCTTCAAAAAATATCGTATAAAAAATCTACGCACTCGCCATTTCCGTTAGTATTCTTCAGAAGCCTGTCAAATATTGATCTGCAAAAAAATATTGTATGAAAAAAATCTACGCACTCCCTGTTTTCATTTTACAATTATTGAAAACAATCCACTCAAATAACAAATATTCACAAGCAGCAATAATCAATAAACGCAGACTTGGGTTATTTATTTTATCTGTTTTGATTCCTTTTTTAGGATTTGCACAAAATGCAACACCAATCCTGGATCTTAACTCACCAAAGGTTTTCACCAATGGTTTAAGTACAAATGCCAGTAACTTAAATGATCCACCGGGAAACGGATGGACACAAAACAGTGCGAATATTGTGTTTACTCCGGTAGGTGTTATGTCCGTTGATCAGGATAATCCCAACTTTACATCAACATCACCAGCACTAACCAACATGAATTTAGGACCCTCTCCTTCAGGAGCCGGCCAAATTATTGTGGGTATAGGATTTAACGATGGCGCTCCCTCAGCATCTTCAGGCAGCAATACAGCCACAATTTCTTATGGGGGTGTTGCATATGCCCGTTTAACGACTGCTGTAAGTGGTAATGGAAGTGTTACTTATTTAAACGGGGCCACCAATGCCAGTGGTACAACTGTGGCCACTACTATAGCTCCAACTCCATATAAGAGCTGGGTTTTTACTATGATTACTATTAATCTGCCCAATGGGGTTGTAGCCAGTGGCAATATTGTATTGAGCTGGCAAACCGCTACAGGAGCGGGTGCAGATGATATTGCTTTTGATTACGTAATCGCCAACAGGTATGCAGGTGATGGCAATTATAATTTTGCCAATACTTTTATCGAAAATGGTTCGGCTGTAAGCATCGCAGACACAGATATGTCAATTGCTGATGACGGGACCAACATGTCAGGTGCAACTATTACGTTAACCAATCCACAAGCCAGTGATGCTTTGAGTGTACTGGGTGCATTACCAGCAGGAATTACTGCCGCTTTAAGTGCGGGCAATACAGTGGTTACCCTTTCTGGTACCGCAAGCATTGCCAACTATGAAACCGCCATTAAACAAATTCGTTTTGCCAACAGTTCTGAGAGCCCCAATACCACCAACAGAACGGTTAATGTGGTGGTATTAGATGCCTCTGCTGTTGCATCTAATACTGCAGTAACAACCATTACAATTACTCCGGTCAACGACCCTCCTTCCGGCACTGATAAAACCATTAGTGTTGCTGAAGATGCTACTTATACATTTTCGGCAGCGGATTTCGGATTTACTGACCCCATTGAAAATAATAACTTTAAATCGGTTACCATTTCTACATTACCCGCAAATGGTACGCTTAAA
Organism: Pedobacter punctiformis; assembly: GCF_027213715.1. GTDB lineage: Bacteria > Bacteroidota > Bacteroidia > Sphingobacteriales > Sphingobacteriaceae > Pedobacter > Pedobacter punctiformis. Next base: position 419,097 of record NZ_JAPWGM010000004.1, on the reverse strand, counting down.
TTAAATGGAGTTAATGTTACCTTAAATCAGGTAATTTTACTTGCCAATATTCCCCTGCTTACCTGGACACAAACTGTAGCGGATGCCAATGGAAATGCATTTAGCTCTTTTACATTCAGAGTAACAGACGATGGCGGTACCACAAACGGAGGCATAGATACAGATCCTACAGCCAATACCATAACCTTTAATGTAACGCCTGTTGCAGATATTACCAACGATGTTATTGGTACTTTTCAAAATACTCCTGTTGCTTTTAATGTAGTTACAGGTACAGGTGGAGCAACTGCTGATTCATTTGAAAATGTAACCAGGCCAGTAACCAGCATTACCCAGCCAGCCTCAGGAGGGAGTGTAACCTTTTCGGCAAATGGTAACATGACCTTTACGCCAACAACTGGCTTTACAGGCACTACCAGCTTTACTTACACCGTAACTTCGGGCGGAGTAACCGAAACGGCAACGGTAACCCTGAATGTTACCACACCGGCACCCTGTAATTCCGGTTTGGTTTATAGTGTAGAATCTACAACGCAACAAGGCTTGTATCTCATCAATCCTGCCACAGAAGCCACTACCTTAGTTCAGGCAAATTTATTTGGCGGTGGAGCTGCCCAGGCTGCAGTTGCTGCTGGTGCAGATGATTTGACCAGTGCTATAGCATTGGATATGTCGAGCAATACAATCTGGTTCTGTAACCGGGGAAATGCCATAGATCCCCTTCCAAAGATTTTTTCTTACAACCTGAGCACCAATATATTCGGAGTAACTTTTACCACTTTTACAGGTGTTGTTGCCATAGCTAATATTAACAAAGCGGCTTATAATTCAATTGATAAGCAGATTTATTTCCATAACGCTACCAATAATCACCTTTATCGCTTCAATCCAGCTACGCCTACAACGCCGGCCATTGATTTAGGTACACTTTCAATTCCGGGTTTTGCTGCTACAGCTAATTATACAGGAGGAGATATTGCTTTTGATGGCCTGGGGAATTTAACAGGGGTATTTACTAATGCCAATGTAATGGCTATTTTTCCTGCACAATACGATGCATCTGGAAATTACACAGGTTTGTCTTTGACAGGACAGGTTTTTACCAATTTAACAGGTGCTATAAGTTCTGTAGCATTCTTATCTGATGGGAACTATTTAGTTGGCGGAGCAGGCGGTACCTCAAATGTCAATTCAACTACAGGTGTGGTAACTGATTTAGGAGCGACTAACTTTGCTTCTGCTGATTTTGCCTCCTGTGCTGCTCCGGCACCTAATCTGATACACAGGAAATCGGCTTCGGTGAGTTGTTCGGCAAGTGGCTCTACAATCACTTATACCATTACGGTTCAGAACAATGGTCAGTTTCATGCCATTAACAGCAGGTTAATTGATGCTTTACCTGCAGGTGTTACGGTAAATTCAGCTACATTAAATGGGGTAGCTATTGCAGGAATAAGCAATGCTGCTTTGACTGCAGGTATTCTTATCAAATCAACCAATGCCCCTACTAATGGACAAATCCTTAAAGGAGAAACCGCAACTATTATCCTGAACTGTACTGCCAGCAACACTGGTACATCTGTTAGTAACCAATCGTTTGTAAAGTATAACGGTATTGAGACCTTAAATTTAACAAATGACCAACTGCCTTCAGATGATCCTTCAACAGTGGCCGCTAATGATCCTACTCTAGTAACGCTTTGTAGTTCAATTACCGGAACCGTATTTACGGATAATGATGGTCAAACTGGTGGTGTTAATGGTACAGCCTTTAGCGGAGCAACGGTTACTTTATATGCTGCTGATGGTACTACGATATTAGGCACTACAGTTACAGACGCCAGTGGAAATTATACTTTTGGTGTTATGGCCAACAATTATGTTGTAGGCGTAACTTTACCAACAGGCTATCAACATTCAAGCTCAACAGATGCTACCCCTTTAGATGGCAAAACTGCTGTAACGGTTGCAGCTAATGTGACTGGGCTAAATTTTGGTATCAGACAAGTAGCAGATGTATCCATTACCAAAACAGCAGGTAGTGGTACACCAAATGTAGGTAGCAATGTAACCTTTACTTTAACTGCAGCCAATGCTGGTCCAAGCTCGGCAACCAATGTAAGTGCTACTGATGTATTGCCAAGCGGTTATACCTTTGTTTCGGCAACACCTTCAGGAAGTACAACTTATAATAATGCAACAGGCGTATGGACTATTGGTACTTTAGCCAATGGCGCAAATGCAACCTTAAATATCGTAGCTACAGTCAAAGCAACAGGCAGTTATGCCAATACTGCAACCATTACTTCAACAGAAACCGACCCGACACCAGGCAATAATACTTCTACCTCTACTCCTGTTCCAGTGCCGGTAGCCGATGTATCCATTACCAAAACAGCGGGTAGCGGTACACCAAATGTGGGCAGTAATGTAACCTTTACTTTAACTGCAGCCAATGCTGGTCCAAGCTCGGCAACCAATGTAAATGCAACTGATGTATTGCCAAGCGGTTACACCTTTGTTTCGGCAACACCTTCAGGAAGTACCACTTATAATAATGCAACAGGCGTATGGACTATTGGTACTTTAGCCAATGGTGCTAATGCAACACTGAACATTGTAGCCACCGTAAAAGCAACAGGCAGTTATGCCAATACTGCAACCATCACTTCAACAGAAACTGACCCGACACCAGGCAATAATACTTCGACCTCTACCCCGGTTCCAGTACCGGTAGCCGATGTATCCATTACCAAAACATCAGGTAGCGGTACACCAAATGTAGGCAGTAATGTAACCTTTACCCTGACTGCTGCCAACGCAGGACCAAGTTCGGCAACCAATGTAAATGCTACTGATGTATTGCCTAGCGGTTACACCTTTGTATCAGCAACGCCTTCGGGAAGTACAACTTATAACAATGCAACAGGCGTATGGACTATTGGTACTTTAGCCAATGGCGCAAATGCAACCTTAAATATCGTAGCCACCGTAAAAGCAGCAGGCAGTTATGCCAATACCGCAACCATCACTGCAACAGAAACTGACCCGACACCGGGCAATAATACTTCTACCTCTACTCCGGTTCCAGTGCCCGTAGCCGATGTATCCATTACCAAAACATCAGGTAGTGGTACACCAAATGTGGGCAGCAACGTAACCTTTACCTTAACTGCTGCCAATGCAGGTCCAAGCTCGGCAACCAATGTAAACGCAACAGATGTATTGCCAAGTGGTTATACCTTTGTATCAGCAACACCTTCGGGAAGTACAACCTATAACAATGCAACAGGCGTATGGACTATTGGTACTTTAGCCAATGGTGCTAATGCAACACTGAACATTGTAGCCACCGTAAAAGCAACAGGTAGTTATGCCAATACTGCAACCATCACTTCAACAGAAACTGACCCGACACCGGGCAATAATACTTCGACCTCTACCCCGGTTCCGGTGCCGGTAGTCGATGTATCCATTACCAAAACAGCAGGCAGTGGTACACCAAATGTAGGCAGTAATGTAACCTTTACCCTGACTGCTGCCAACGCAGGACCAAGCTCGGCAACCAATGTAAACGCAACAGATGTATTGCCTAGCGGTTACACCTTTGTTTCGGCAACACCGTCTGGAAGTACAACTTATAACAATGCAACAGGCGTATGGACTATTGGTACTTTAGCCAATGGCGCAAATGCAACCTTAAATATTGTAGCCACCGTAAAAGCAACAGGCAGTTATGCCAATACCATAACCATCACTTCAACAGAAACAGATCCAACACCGGGAAATAATACTTCGACCTCTACCCCGGTTCCAGTGCCGGTAGCAGATGTATCCATTACCAAAACAGCAGGTAGTGGTACACCAAATGTAGGTAGCAATGTAACCTTTACTTTAACTGCAGCCAATGCTGGTCCAAGCTCGGCAACCAATGTAAGTGCTACTGATGTATTGCCAAGCGGTTATACCTTTGTTTCGGCAACACCTTCAGGAAGTACAACTTATAATAATGCAACAGGCGTATGGACTATTGGTACTTTAGCCAATGGCGCAAATGCAACCTTAAATATCGTAGCTACAGTCAAAGCAACAGGCAGTTATGCCAATACTGCAACCATTACTTCAACAGAAACCGACCCGACACCAGGCAATAATACTTCTACCTCTACTCCTGTTCCAGTGCCGGTAGCCGATGTATCCATTACCAAAACAGCGGGTAGCGGTACACCAAATGTGGGCAGTAATGTAACCTTTACTTTAACTGCAGCCAATGCTGGTCCAAGCTCGGCAACCAATGTAAATGCAACTGATGTATTGCCAAGCGGTTATACCTTTGTTTCGGCAACACCTTCAGGAAGTACCACTTATAATAATGCAACAGGCGTATGGACTATTGGTACTTTAGCTAATGGAGCAAATGCAACACTAAACATTGTAGCCACCGTAAAAGCAACAGGTAGTTATGCCAATACTGCAACCATCACTTCAACAGAAACAGATCCAACACCGGGCAATAATACTTCGACCTCTACCCCGGTTCCAGTGCCGGTAGCCGATGTATCCATTACCAAAACATCAGGTAGTGGTACACCAAATGTGGGCAGTAATGTAACCTTCACCTTAACTGCAGCCAATGCTGGTCCAAGTTCGGCAACCAATGTAAGCGCTACTGATGTATTGCCTAGCGGTTACACCTTTGTTTCGGCAACACCGTCTGGAAGTACCACTTATAACAATGCAACAGGCGCATGGACTATTGGTACTTTAGCCAATGGCGGAAATGCAACCTTAAATATTGTAGCTACTGTAAAAGCAACTGGAGCTTATGCTAATACTGCAACTATTACTTCAACAGAAACAGATTCAACACCGGGCAATAATACTTCTACCTCTACTCCGGTTCCAGTGCCCGTAGCCGATGTATCCATTACCAAAACATCAGGTAGTGGTACACCAAATGTGGGCAGCAACGTAACCTTTACCTTAACTGCTGCCAATGCAGGTCCAAGCTCGGCAACCAATGTAAACGCAACAGATTTATTGCCAAGTGGCTATACTTTTGTTTCGGCAACGCCTTCAGGAAGTACCAGCTATAGCAGCACTACAGGTTTATGGACCATTGGCACTTTAGCCAATGGTGCGAATGCAACCTTAAATATTGTAGCTATGGTTAATGCAACTGGCAACTATGCCAATACTGCAACCATTACCTCAACAGAAACCGACCCAACACCAGGCAATAATACGGCTACTTCTACTCCTGCTCCTGTGCCGGTAGCAGATGTATCCATTAGTAAAACTTCAAATGGAGCATCATCTAATGTTGGCGACAATGTAACTTTTACTTTAACCGCTTCTAATGCGGGTCCAAGTTCGGCAACTAATGTAAGTGCAACAGATGTATTGCCTAGCGGTTATACTTTCGTATCTGCTACCCCTTCTGCAAGCACAACTTACAACAGTAGCACCGGTTTGTGGACGATAGGCACATTAGCCAATGGCGCAAATGCGACATTGAATATTGTAGCAACCATAAAGGCAAATGGATCTTATGCAAATGTTGCCAATATTACGGCAACAGAAAATGATCCTAATACCGCAAACAATACCTCAACCGTGACCTTAATGCCCGGAGCTGTGGCCAATGTGGCTATTTCAAAAACCGTAAGCAATGGTACACCAAATGTAGGCAGCAATGTTACCTTTACCCTTACTGCATCCAATGCAGGACCAAGTGATGCCACAGGTGTTAATGTAAGCGATTTATTGCCAACAGGTTATACATTTGTTTCTGCAACACCTTCCGGAAGCACTAGTTACAGCAATAGTACCGGCCTTTGGACTATAGGAAACCTGATTAATGGGGCTAATGCAACTTTAAACATTGTTGCATCGGTTAATGCAACAGGCAGCTATGCCAATACCGCAACTATAACCGGAAATGAAACTGACCCAAATACAGCAAATAATACCTCAACGGCTACAACATCACCGGTGCCTGTAGCCGATGTATCCATTACCAAAACAGCGGGCAGTGGTACACCAAATGTAGGCAGTAATGTAACCTTTACCTTAACTGCTGCCAATGCAGGTCCAAGTTCGGCAACCAATGTAAACGCAACAGATGTATTGCCTAGCGGTTATACTTTTGTTTCGGCAACACCGTCTGGAAGTACAACCTATAACAATGCAACAGGTTTATGGACTATTGGTACTTTAGCCAATGGTGCTAATGCAACACTGAACATTGTAGCCACCGTAAAAGCAACAGGCAGTTATGCCAATACTGCAACCATTACTTCAACAGAAACTGATCCAACACCGGGCAATAATACTTCGACCTCTACTCCGGTTCCAGTGCCAGTAGCCGATGTATCCATTACTAAAACAGCGGGCAGCGGTACACCAAATGTGGGCAGTAATGTAACCTTTACCTTAACTGCTACCAATGCAGGTCCAAGCTCGGCAACCAATGTAAACGCAACAGATGTATTGCCTAGCGGTTACACCTTTGTTTCAGCAACACCTTCAGGAAGTACAACCTATAACAATGCAACAGGTTTATGGACTATTGGTACTTTAGCCAATGGTGCTAATGCAACCTTAAATATCGTAGCTACGGTTAAAGCAGCAGGCAGTTATGCCAATACTGTAACCATTACTTCAACAGAAACTGATCCAACACCGGGCAATAATACTTCGACCTCTACCCCTGTTCCAGTTCCAATAGCTGATGTGTCGATTGCTAAAACAGTAAATGACAACACCCCAAATGTAGGTAGCAATGTAACCTTTACTTTAACCGCTTCTAATGCGGGTCCAAGTTCGGCAACCAATGTAAGTGCAACAGATGTATTGCCAAGTGGATATACTTTTGTTTCGGCAACACCTTCAGGAAGTACAACCTATAATGCTACCACCGGATTGTGGAACATTGGAACACTGACCAACGGAGCAAATGCTACACTGAATATTGTAGCAACAGTTAATGCGACAGGCAGTTATGCCAATACTGCAACGATAACAGCAACAGAAACTGATCCAACACCGGGCAATAATACAGCTACTTCTACTCCGGTATCGGTTCCGATTTCGGATGTATCAGTTGTGAAAACTGTAAATAATGCAACACCGAACGTAGGCAGTAATGTAACCTTTACCGTAACTGCTGCCAACGCAGGACCAAGTGCTGCAACCAATGTTAGCATAAATGATTTGTTGCCAAGTGGCTATACTTTTGTTTCGGCAACACCATCAGGAAGTACAACGTACAATAATGCTACAGGCGTATGGACTATTGGCACTTTAGCCAATGGTGCTAATGCAACATTAAATATAGTGGCCACTGTTAAGGCTACCGGAAATTACGCCAACACGGCATCAATAACGGCTACTGAAACAGATCCAACACCGGGCAATAATACGGCTACCTCTACCCCTGTTCCGGTTCCGGTAGCTGATGTTTCAATTGCCAAAACATCAAATGATGCTTCTCCAAATGTGGGTAGCAATGTAACCTTTACCCTGACTGCTGCCAACGCAGGACCAAGTGCCGCAACCAACGTAAGTGCAACAGATGTATTGCCAAGTGGTTATATCTTTGTATCTGCAACACCTTCAGGAACTACAACGTACAACAATACAACAGGCGCATGGGCCATCGGTACATTAGCTAATGGAGCTAACGCAACTTTGAGCATCATTGCAACAGTAAATGCAACCGGCAACTATGCCAACACTGCAACCATCACTTCAACAGAAACCGATCCAACACCGGGTAATAATACATCTACCTCTACTCCTGTTCCGGTTCCGGTAGCAGACGTATCTGTTACTAAAACAACGGGTAGCGGCACACCGAATGTAGGTAGCAATGTAACGTTTACCCTTACAGCCGCTAACGCAGGACCAAGCGATGCCACTACGGTTAAAGTGAATGATTTATTACCAAATGGTTATGCCTTTGTTTCTGCAACTCCTTCAGGAACGACAATTTATAATAGTACTACCGGCGTATGGACCATCGGGACTTTAGCAAATGGTGCAAATGCAACGTTAAGTATTATTGCAACTGTTAAGGCGACCGGAAATTATGCCAACACCGCAACAATAACTGCTACAGAAAGCGATCCTGCACCAGGAAACAATACGGCTACTTCTACCCCTGTACCGGTTCCGGTAGCTGATGTGTCGATTGCTAAAACGGTAAGTAATGCTTCGCCAAACGTTGGCACCAATGTAACCTTTACCTTAACTGCTGCCAATGCAGGACCAAGTGATGCAACAGCCGTTAATGTAAATGATCTGTTACCGACAGGCTATACTTTTGTCTCTGCAACACCTTCGGGAACTACAACGTACAATAATACTTCGGGTGCATGGACCATTGGCACTTTGACTAATGGCGCTAATGCAACTTTGAGCATTATCGCTACTGTAAATGCAACCGGCAATTACGCCAATACTGCAACCATTACAGCAACGGAAACCGACCCAACACCAACTAATAATACTTCAACCAGTACCCCGGTATCGGTTCCGGTAGCGGATGTTTCGGTTACGAAAACCGTAAGCAATACCACACCTAATGTGGGCAGTAATGTAACCTTTACCCTGACTGCTGCCAATGGCGGACCTAGCGCTGCAACTGCTGTAAGTGTTAACGATTTATTACCAAGTGGTTATACCTTTGTTTCAGCTACTCCTTCCGGAAGCACAGCTTATAACAACGGTACGGGTGCATGGACCATTGGTACATTAGCCAATGGAGCAAGTGCTACTTTAAGCATTGTAGCAACCGTTAAGGCTACTGGCAACTACGCCAATACCGCATCAATAAGTGCTACTGAAAGCGACCCAACACCGGGTAATAATACGTCTACCTCTACGCCTGTACCGGTTCCGGTAGCGGATGTGTCGATTGCTAAAACGGTAAGTAATGCTTCGCCAAACGTAGGCAGCAATGTAACCTTTACCTTAATTGCTGCTAATGCCGGACCAAGTGCTGCGACTAATGTTAACATAAATGATCTGTTGCCAACAGGTTATACCTTCGTATCGGCTACAGCGCCTGCAGGAACCACTTACAACAACACAACGGGTGTATGGAATATCGGTACACTGGCAAATGGTGTAAACACTACCTTATCGGTTATTGCTACCGTAAATGCGACTGGTAATTATGCCAATACCGCAACGATAACAGCAACAGAAACTGATTTAACACCGGCCAACAATACTTCAACCTCTACCCCTGCTCCGGTTCCGGTAGCAGACGTATCTGTTACTAAAGTAGCAGGTAATGGTGCACCAAATGTGGGTAGTAATGTAACCTTTACTTTAACCGCAGCCAATGCAGGGCCAAGTGATGCCACCACGGTTAAGGTAAATGATTTATTACCGAATGGTTATACCTTTGTTTCGGCAACCCCTTCGGGAACTACAACTTATAACAATGGCACCGGCGTATGGACCATCGGTACTTTAGCCAACGGAGCAAATGCTACTTTAAATGTAGTGGCAACCGTTAAGGCGACCGGAAATTATGCTAATACCGCATCAATAACCGCTACAGAAAGCGATCCAACACCAGGAAATAATACTTCTACTTTTACGCCGGTTCCAGTTCCGGTAGCTGATGTTTCAGTTGTCAAAACGGTAAGCAATACTTCGCCAAATGTGGGTAGCAATGTAACTTTCACCCTTACAGCCGCTAACGCAGGACCAAGCGATGCCACCACTGTTAAAGTAAATGACTTATTACCAACAGGTTATACTTTTGTATCGGCTACTGCAGCTGCAGGAACCACTTACAACAACACAACGGGTGTTTGGGACATTGGTACGTTGGCAAACGGGGTAAATACCACATTATCTATTACCGCTACCGTAAATGCAACCGGTAATTACGCGAATACTGCAACGATAACAGCAACAGAAACCGACCCTACTCCTGGCAATAATACTTCGACCAGTACACCGGTATCGGTTCCGGTAGCTGATGTTTCGGTGACCAAAACAGTAAGCAGCAGTACACCAAACGTAGGTAGCAATATAACCTTTACCCTTACCGCTGCCAATGCCGGACCAAGCGATGCGACCACTGTTAAAGTGAATGACTTACTACCGAGTGGTTACACTTTCGTTTCGGCTACACCATCTGGAGCTACAACTTATAATAACGGCACCGGCCTATGGACAATCGGTACTTTGGCTAACAGTTCTAATGCTACTTTAAGCATTGTAGTAACTGTTAAGGCGACCGGAAATTATGCCAATACCGCATCAATAAGTGCTACAGAAAGCGATCCTGTACCAGGCAATAATACCTCGACCAGTACACCTGTACCGGTTCCGGTAGTGGATGTTTCAGTTGTTAAAACCGTAAGCAATGCCACACCAAATGCAGGCAGCAATGTAACCTTTACCTTAACTGCCGCTAATGCCGGACCAAGTACAGCAACAGGTGTTAATGTTAATGATTTGCTGCCAAGCGGTTATACTTTCGTATCGGCTACTGCACCAGCAGGAACCACATACAACAATGCAACTGGTGTTTGGACTATTGGCACCTTGGCCAGTGGTGTAAACACCGCTTTATCGGTTACTGCAACCGTAAATGCAACCGGAAGTTACGCCAATACGGCAACCATTACAGCAACAGAAACTGATCCAACACCAGGCAATAATACTTCTACTTCTACTCCGGTACCAGTAGCTGTGGCCGACGTATCGATCACTAAACTGATCAGCAAAGCTTCGCCAAATGTGGGCAGCAATATAACTTTTACCCTAAGCGCAGCTAATGCTGGTCCTAGTGCAGCAACTGCTGTTGTTGCGAATGATCTTTTACCAGTCGGTTATACCTTTGTTTCGGCTACGCCTTCTGGCAGTACAACCTACAATAACACTACGGGTGTATGGACCATTGGTACTTTGGCTAACGGCGCTAATGCAACGTTAAGCATTGTAGCAAAAGTGAATGCTACAGGCAATTATACCAATGCAGCAACGATTTCGGCTACAGAAAACGATCCAAATACCACCAACAATACAGCTTCGGCTGGAAGTAGTCCGGTTGATGTTAAAATTGTGAAAACCGGACCTGCCACCGCAAATGCAGGTACAACTGTAACCTATAATTTAACCATCAGCAATGATGGAACAGGTAATGCGGTTTCAAACCTGATTCAGGATGCGGTTCCTGCAACACTGACCAATGTAAGCTGGACAGCAACAGCATCGGGTACGGCAACCATTAATACCGGTGCAAACGGAACAGGCAATAATGTTTCTATTAATGCTAATATTCCGGCAGGAGGAAGCAATACGATTACGGTCAATATTACCGGCCAAATTCCGGCAAATAGCGTAGTGGCCAGCCTGTCTAATACAGCCAGTGTTACTTCCCCTGATCCTTCAGATCCGGTAGTGAACTCGAATACAGTTACAACAACCATTAATAAAACTGCTGACATTCAAATCCAAAAAACCGGACCTGGTGCTGTGGTCGCAGGAAATGGCATTTCTTATACCCTAAATGTAACCAATGCTGGCCCTGGCGATGCGGGCAATGTAAATGTAGTGGATAATATTCCTGCAGGCATTAGCAATGTAACCTGGACCGCAACGGCTCAAAACGGAGCATCAATAACTGGTGCAACCAACGGAACAGGCAATGTTAATTTATTTGCAGCTATCCCGGCTGGGACAGCCTCTGTTACCATTTTGGTAAACGGAACAGTAGATGCCAGTTATACCGGTACTACACTGGTTAATACAGCCACCGCTACCCCAGAAGCTGGCGTAACGGATCCAACTCCTGCTACCAGTACCATTAATACCAATGTTACACGAGTGGCCAATGTAAGGATTACCAAATCTGGCCCTACTAATATTGGTGCAGGAGAAGCCATTTCTTATACGCTTCATATTGTAAATGCCGGACCGAGCAACGCAACCGGCGTGATTATTTCTGATCCGATTCCGGCTCAGGTACTGAATCCAACCTGGACGGCTACCGTTCAAAATGGAGCAAGTGTAAGTGCAAATAACGGAACAGGAAGTATTAACATCACCGGAGATATTCCTTCGGCAAATGGAACAATTGATATTGTTATTAGTGGCACAGTATCTCCTGCCGTTGCAGATGGTTCTAATTTTGTTAATACGGCTACAGCTAACCTTCCGGTTGGCAGTCCAATTACTGACCCTGAAGCAAGTTCTAATACCAGTACAGTCCAAACTACGGTTAACAATACTGCAGATATTCGGGTATCGAAAAATGGCCCCGCAAATGTGAACATCCTGGATCCGATTACTTATACTATTGTAGTAACCAATGCAGGATTAGGCAATGTAACAGGTGCGTTAATCAACGATAATGTTCCTGGTGCTGTAACCGTGAGTAGCTGGTCTGCAAGCGGTACCGGAGGCGCTACTATTACTGGTACTGCCAGTGGAAATACAAATACCATTGCTACAACGGGAGATATTCCTGCAGATCCAAATGCAAAAATTACGATCACCGTTCAGGGTACTGTTAATACCTCTGCAGGTGCATCATTTACCAATACAGTAACTGTAACCGCAGGAGGAAATCCACAAAGTTCGGTTACCACTTCTGTAAATGGTTCTACTGATGTGCTCATAGAGAAAAACGGAACTCAATCTGCAGTTGCAGGTTCAAACGTGAGTTATACACTAAAAGTAAGCAATAACGGGCCAGTGGTTGCCAATGGCGTTACGGTAAATGACTTGGTTCCGGCTGACATTGAAAATGTGACCTGGACAGCTGCTGCTTTTGGTACAGCGAGTTTAACAGGCGCAAATTCTGGTAATACCAACACCGTACAAACCACAGGCGATGTTCCGGTGGGTACTGCCAATTACCTGCTTATTACTGTAAATGGCAAAATTAAATCTTCTGCAACTGCTGCCAGCATTAACAATACAGCGTCTGTTACACTGGCTCCAGGAGGAACGGATTATGATCTTTCTAACCAAAACAGTACAGCAACTACCGCTGTAACAAAAGAAAGTGATCTTTCAGTAGTTAAAACCGTGAGTAACGGAGCGCCTGTTGTAGGCAGCAATATAACTTTTACCATTGCTGTTGCAAATGCAGGATTAAGTGATGCAACCGCAGTTACTGTAACCGACCTGTTGCCAAGTGGTTACACCTTCGTTTCAGCCACTCCGGGTACAGGCACCTACAACAACGCAACTGGTGTGTGGACGATTGGCAATCTGACTAACGGCGCCAATTCAACATTAAGTATTGTAGCAACGGTTAATGCAACCGGAAATTATACTAATACAGCTACAATTAGTGCTGCAGAAACAGATCCGAACACAGCAAACAACAGTTCTTCAGTTGTTCCGGTACCAAGTCCGCTTGCAGATGTTGCCGTGACTAAAACCGCCAGCAATACGGCTCCGAATGTAGGTAGCAATGTAACCTTTACCGTTACAGCAACCAATGCAGGACCAAGTGCGGCTACTGGTGTTTCAGTACAAGATATGTTGTTGAGTGGCTATACCTTTGTATCTGCTTCAGCTCCTGCTGGTACCAATTATGATAATACCACAGGTAGCTGGACAATTGGTAATCTGGCCAATGGCGGAAATGCTGTTTTAACCATTACTGCAAAAGTAAATGCAACAGGATTATATTCGAATACAGCTACTATTGCGGCAACAGAAAATGACCCTAATGTAGCCAACAATACCATTACGATAACACCTGCTCCAATTCCAATAGCAGATATTTCAATTGTAAAAGCAATAAGTAATGCTGCACCAACTGTTGGCAGTACCGTTGTATTTACCTTAACTGCGGCCAATGCCGGACCAAGTGATGCGACAACAGTTGCAGTAAACGACCTATTGCCTACGGGTTATACCTTTGTTTCTGCATCGGCTCCGGCAGGAACAAGCTACAACAATGCAAGCGGCGTGTGGACGATTGGTACATTGGCTAATGGAGTAAATACCAGTTTAGCCATTACCGCTACGGTAAATGCAACAGGCAACTACACCAATACTGCAACTATAAGTGCTGTTGAAACCGACCCTGCGACAGGAAATAACAGTTCTACTGTTACCCCTGCCCCAATTCCGGTAGCTGACGTTACCGTAGTTAAAACAGTAAATAACGCAACGCCGAATGTAGGCAGTAATATTATATTTAGCATTACAGCAAGTAATAGTGGACCAAGTGCCTCTACAGCAACAGGTGTTTCTGTAAATGATGTACTCACCAGTGGATATACCTTTGTATCGGCATCTGCTCCGGCTGGCACCAGTTATGATAATGTTAGCGGCCAGTGGACCATCGGAAGTCTGGCCAATGGCGCTAATGCTGTATTAACCATTACGGCTAAAGTAAATGCGACCGGATCATACTCAAATACAGCGACCATTACCGCAAATGAGAACGATCCGAATTCAGGCAACAACACCTCTACTATAACACCGGCTCCGGTTCCGGTAGCAGATATTGCGGTGAACAAAACAGTGAGTAATATGGCTCCTTCCGTAGGTACGAACGTAACATTTAACGTTATGGTTTCCAATGCCGGACCGAGTGCTGCCACAGGAGTTACGGTAAACGATTTATTGCCGAATGGCTATACCTTTGTTTCAGCTACCGCTCCTACCGGAACAACTTATAACAATACTACCGGTGTTTGGAGTATTGGTAATCTGGCCAATGGTTCAAATGCCACACTTAATGTTGTAGCAACTGTAAATGCAACAGGCACTTATACCAATAGCGCATCGGCATCAGTTACTGAAACTGATCCTGTAGCCGGAAACAATACTTCAAGCGTTACGCCAGTACCGGTTCCGGTTTCGAATGTAAGTGTGGTAAAAACCGTAGATAATGCAACACCGAATGTAGGTAGCAACGTAGTATTTACAATTAAAGCTTCGAATGCCGGCCCTAGTGCTGCAACCAACATTATGGTTAACGATGTACTTCAGAGTGGATACACTTTTGTATCAGCTTCGTTCCCGGCAGGTACAAATTACGATAATGTGAGTGGTTTATGGACGATTACAAGTTTGGCTAATGGTGCCAACAGCACTTTAGCCATTACGGCTAAAGTAAATGCGACAGGTTCGTATGCCAACACGGCCACCATTACCGCAACAGAGAATGATCCAACACCTGGCGATAACAGCTCGACCATTACACCTACACCGGTACCAATTGCCGATATTAGTGTAAACAAAACGGTGAGTAATCTGGCACCTGCAGTAGGTACTAACGTGACATTTAATGTTACGGTTTCCAATGCAGGACCTAGTGCTGCAACAGGAGTTACGGTAAACGATTTATTGCCAAATGGCTATAATTTTGTTTCAGCCACAGCCCCTGCCGGAACAACCTATAACAATACAACCGGTGTTTGGAGCATTGGGAATCTGACCAATGGAGCTAACACTACATTAAATGTGGTAGCTACCGTAAATGCAACGGGCAATTATACCAATACGGCCGTAGCAACCGCTACTGAAACTGATCCTGTAACCGGAAATAACACTTCAAGCGTTACGCCAGTACCGGTTCCGGTATCAAATGTAAGTGTGGTTAAAACAGTAGACAATCCAACACCGAATGCCGGAAGCAATGTAGTATTTACAATTAAAGCTACAAATGCGGGTCCTAGTGCTGCAACAGGTGTCATGGTAAATGATGTACTTCAAAACGGTTATACCTTTGTTTCAGCAAATGTGCCTGCAGGTACGATTTATGACAATGCAACAGGATTATGGATTCTTGGCAGCCTGGCTAACGGAACAAGCGCTAGTTTAACCATTACGGCTAAAGTAAACCCTACAGGGACATATGTCAATACAGCAACCATTACAGCAACAGAAAACGATCCTAACCCAGGTGACAATGTTTCTACCATTACACCTGTACCGGTTCCGATTGCAGATGTAGCTGTAACTAAAACGGTGAGCACAGCTACACCAGCGGTGGGCAGCACAGTTAACTTTACCTTAACAGCCCGCAATACCGGGCCTAGCCAGGCAACCGGAGTTATTGTAACTGACCTATTGCCAGGCGGGTATACTTTTGTTTCGGCATCAGCTCCGGCAGGCACTACTTATAATAACACAACCGGCGTTTGGAACATTGGTAGTCTGGGTAATGGAGTAAACACAATTCTTACCATCACCGCTACTGTAAATGCCACTGGTAACTATACTAATACTGCATCAATAAATGCTACTGAAACAGACCCTGCACCAGGTAATAATAATTCAAGTGTTACACCTGTACCAGTGCCGATGTCTGATGTGAGTGTAGTTAAAACAGTAGATATTGCGGCACCAAATGTGGGCAGCAATGTGGTATTTACCCTTAAAGCAACCAACGCTGGCCCTAGTGCTGCAACAGGAATCATGCTAAGCGATGTAATTCCATCCGGATATACATTTGTTTCGGCCTCTGCTCCTGCCGGCACAAGTTATGACAATACTAATGGCATTTGGAATATTGGCAGCCTAGCCAATGGAGCTAATGCTACTCTAACCATTACGGCTAAAGTGAATGCTTCCGGATCGTACGCAAACACGGCGAACGTTACTGCAACCGAAGGTGATCCTACTCCGGGTAACAATAGTTCAACTGTTACACCAGTACCAGTAGCTGTTGCCGATGTAGCTATAACCAAAACGGTAAGCACCGCTACACCTGCAGTAGGCAGTACGGTAAACTTTACCTTAACAGCAAGCAATACAGGGCCAAGTACCGCAACAGCAATTACTGTAACCGATCTATTATCAAGTGGTTATACCTTTGTTTCTGCTTCAGCGCCTGCTGGCACTACTTATAACAGCACAACGGGTGTTTGGAATATTGGCAGCCTTGACCATGGAGTAAATACAGTGCTAACCATTACTGCAACTGTAAATGCAACAGGTAACTATACCAATACGGCGTCAATAACTGCAACCGAAACAGATCCAACGCCTGGCAACAACAGTTCAAGTGTTACACCTGTACCGGTTCCAATGGCTAATGTGAGTGTGATTAAAACAATAGATAACACAGCACCAAATGTTGGCAACAATGTGGTATTTACCATTAAAGCAACCAATACCGGCCCTAGTACTGCAAGCGGAGTAATTGTAAACGATGTATTGCCAAATGGTTATACCTTCGTTTCGGCTGCTGCACCTGCAGGTACCAGCTATAATAATGCAACTGGATTATGGACCATTGGCAACCTGACTAATGGAACAACTGTTAGTTTGGCCATTACCGCACGGGTAAACGCAACAGGAATGTATGCCAATACGGCTTTAATAACCGCAATTGAAGGCGATCCTGTTCAAGGTGATAATAGTTCTACCGTTACACCTGTACCTGTTCCGGTTGCTGATGTAACTGTTACTAAAACTGTTAACAATGCAACCCCGGCAAAAGGAAATAATGTAACCTTTAGCATTACTGTTAACAATAACGGACCAAGCACAGCTACCAATGTTATAACTACAGATGTATTACCAAGCGGTTATACTTTTGTAAGCGCCAATGTACCAGCTGGTACCAGCTTCAACAACGCAACTGGCATTTGGAATATAGGAACTATGGAAACCGGCACTGTTATTATTTTAACCGTTACGGCCAGGGTGAATGAAAGCGGAACTTATGCAAATACAGCAACAGTAACCGCTACAGAAACAGATCCTGTTACTGCCAACAACAGCGCTACGGTAACACCTGTACCTACGGCAGTATCTAATTTATCGATAAGCAAAACTGTAAACGTAACCAATCCTACAGTGGGTAGTAATGTTGTGTTTAGCATAACCGTTAAAAATGCAGGTCCTAGTGATGCAAATACGGTAACCGCTACGGATATCCTTCCAGGTGGCTATACTTTCGTATCTGCCTCCGCTCCAACCGGTACTGCTTACAATAATGCAACCGGTGTGTGGACCATTGGATCACTGGCAAATGGCGCTACTGCAACCCTTACCGTTACGGCTAAGGTAAATGCGTCTGGTAGCTATGCCAACACTGCTTCAATCACGAGTCCGGTTACTGATCCGGATCCTGCAAATAACAGTGCTACGGTAACCCCGGTTCCAATACCGTTATCAAATCTATCAGTCATTAAAACTGTTGATAAAGCCAATCCTAATGTGGGTAGCAATGTTGTATTTACGATTGTTACTTCAAATGCAGGCCCAAGTACAGCAACAGGTGTTGCAGTTACAGATATTCTGCAAAACGGCTATACTTTTGTATCTGCAACAGCTCCGGCAGGAACAAGTTATAGTGTGGCCACGGGCATTTGGACTATAGGAAATTTGGCGAACGGTGCAAGTGCCGGTCTTACCATTACGGCTAAGGTTAATGCAAAAGGCAACTATGCAAACACTGCAACGGTTAACAGTGCAGTTACTGATCCGGATCCTGCAAATAACAGTTCTACAGTAACTCCGGTACCAGGTGCCATAGCTAACATCTTTATTAACAAAACGGTGAATACGGTTAGTCCTAGTGTGGGTAACAACGTGGTATTTAATATTAACGTAGTTAACGAAGGTCCAAGCGATGCAACTGCTGTAACTGCAACTGATCTACTGCCAAGCGGTTATACTTTCGTATCGGCTTCAGTACCTGCAGGAACAACTTATAGCAATACAACGGGAATTTGGAACATCGGTAATCTGGCAAATGGTGTAACAGTAAAACTTGGCATTACGGCCAGGGTAAATGCAACAGGTAACTATGCTAACACCGCCAGTGTTGCCTCCACCACTAATGATCCGGATTTGACCAATAACACTTCAACATCAACACCGGTACCAATGGCATCGGCTAATTTATCGGTGAGCAAAACGGTTGATAATACGGCCCCTACTGTAGGCAATAACGTGGTGTTCAGCATCCGTGCTGCTAATGCAGGACCTAGTAATGCTACCGGAGTAACGGTTATTGATCAATTGCCTAACGGTTATACTTTTGTATCTGCTAATGCCCCTACCGGAACCAGTTATAATGCCATTACAGGATTATGGACTATTGGCAACCTGGCAAATGGTGCTGAGCTAACGTTAAGCATTACCGCCAAAGTTAACACCAACGGTAACTATGCCAATACAGCAGCAATTACAGCAACAACCGCTGACCCTGCTTCGGGTGACAATACATCAACCTCAACTCCGGTACCAGTGGTGAATAAACCGGTTGCTGAAAACGATGTGGCAACAACCAATGCGAATAAACCGATTGTGATTCCGGTTATTACGAATGATCATGCCGGTAATTCTACGTTAGACCCTACAACAATAGAAATTGTAGATCAGCCTAAACATGGTACGGTAAAAGTAAATGGTGACGGAACAGTTACCTATACACCAAACCCTGGCTACACGGGCGAAGACAGCTTTACCTACAGAGTAAAAGATCAGTATGGTAATTACACCAATGTAGCCAGCGTAACCATTAAATCGGATTTTGTGGACATCAAAGTACCAAACCTGTTTACACCAAATGGAGATGGAACCAATGATACCTTCGAAATAAGAGGGTTAAATCAATTTGCACAGAACAATCTGCTTATTGTTAACCGTTGGGGAAATGAGGTTTACCGTTCTGACAATTATCAAAATAACTGGACAGGCGAAGGATTGAATGAGGGCACCTACTACTATTTACTTAAAGTGAGAAGAAATGATGGTTCTGACTGGGTAGTATATAAAGGATGGTTAACCTTAATCAGAACATTTAAGAAATAGAGGCAAAATCAAGTATGGCCGGGTAATTCCGGCTGTACTTTAAGACATTAGCACATGAAGAAAAGATCAATATTATTAATTGCAGGCGTCCTTCTGTTATTGGCCAGGCCAACAAAAGCCCAGCAAGATGCTCAGTTCAGTCAGTATATGTTTAATGGCATTTATATTAACCCGGCGTATGCAGGCTATCGCGAACAACTGAATGTACATGCTTTTTATCGCAACCAGTGGACGGGTATAGATGGTGCACCTAAAACGCTTTCTTTCGCTATAGATGCCATTGCCAATGATGGAAATGTAGGTTTGGCTTTGCAGGCATCGAGCGACCGGCTTGGGGCGCAACGTAACACGGCCATTTATGCCAACTATGCTTACCGCATCAGGCTGAACAATGACGGAACTTCGCGTTTGGCCTTCGGAATTGGCGCCGGTGCTGTACAATTGGGCATTGATGGTTCGTTACTTGATCCAAATGATTTTGAAAGAGAACAGCCAACTGGCCTGCAAAGTACTATTGTACCCGATGCAAGAGCTGGTGTATTTTATTCAAATAACAGGTTTTATGCCGGGTTTTCAGCCGATAACCTGATCTCACAGTATATAGATATTAATCAATATGCCTTTATACCCAAACCCAAACCGCATTACTATTTAACTGCAGGTATGTTATTGCCTTTATCAGCAGATGTGCTGCTTAAACCTTCATTTTTATTAAAGGATGACCGGGGTGGCCCGACAAGTTTAGACCTGAATGCTTTCTTCATCATCAGCGATAAAATCTGGGTAGGTGGTTCGTACCGGACTGGTATAAAACTGTATGATAAATCTTATCTTCAGAA
Source organism: Pedobacter punctiformis (assembly GCF_027213715.1). GTDB lineage: Bacteria > Bacteroidota > Bacteroidia > Sphingobacteriales > Sphingobacteriaceae > Pedobacter > Pedobacter punctiformis. The sequence goes on along the minus strand of NZ_JAPWGM010000004.1, from coordinate 398,488 downwards.
AGACCTTAGCCAGCTCAATTCTGCAGTTGCGGCGGTACAACTATTTCCAAGCCAAAACCTGCGGATTGGTTATGCATATGATTTTTCAATTGGGCCCCTGCAGGGTTATAGCAGCGGCACCCACGAAATTTCCATTGGTTATTTTTTCAACCGCAAAAATTTACGCATGCTTACACCACGATATTTTTAGTCAGCAGATCAAAAATTTCCATTCAAAATATTCAATATGAAAAAGTCTCTCTCCAGTTTATTTATATGTTTTGCACTATGGTTAATCATGGTTCAAACTGCAAAGGCCCAATATGTTTTGAAGGAAGCCGATGCCCAGTATGAATTATACAATTATATAAAAGCCATTGATTTATACGAACAGGCTTACCAGAAAAAGCCCAGCTTGCATGCGGCCGAACGTTTAGCCAATTGTTACGAATTAACCCGGAACTATAAAGAAACAGAAAGCTGGGCGGCTATAGCAGCTAACATGGCAGGCAGTAAACCCGAAAATGTATTGCTTTATGCAAAGGCTTTGCAAAACAACTCTAAATACAGCGAAGCCAGAATACAATATGAAAAATATACCGGTTTGGACAAAAATGTTACCGCTACTCAAAAAAGCATGTGGCTTTTATCCTGTGATTCGGCCATGTATTGGATGAAGAATCCGAAAAGTACCCTCATTCAGAATCAAAAATTATTAAACACACCTCAATCTGATTGGGGTGCCGTACAAACCGGTAACGCTGTGGTATTCGCATCAGATCGTGGTTTTAAAACCGATAGTGCCCATCAATCTGCATCGAGACCTTTTTTGAAATTTGATGGTTCGAAAAAACCAGATCCGAAAATTTATGGCTGGACCGGAAACCATTATCTGCGTTTGTACACCCAAACTGAACCGGGAAATGCCATAGCAGAATTTCCGCTAAATGCTGAAACCAATTACCATGTTGGGCCTGCAAGTTTTACCGGAGATGGCAAACAAATGTATTTTACATTGACCCGAATACCTGAAAAACCAAAATATGTTAATGGAAAACTGGCTACCGTAAATGTAGAAATATATGGCAGTAAAAAAGGTGATGATGGAAAATGGTCAGTACCTGTTCCCTTCCCTTACAACAGAGTAAACGAATATTCTGTAGGCGATCCCTACATCAGTAAAGATGGTAAAACCCTGTACTTTGCCTCTAATCTTCCGGGCGGACAAGGCGGTACTGATTTGTATTACTGCCCGCAAACCGATAATGGAAGCTGGGGAATACCGGTTAACCTGAAAGAATTTAATACCGCCAGTAATGAACGCTGCCCGTTTGTGGATGGCGATATGGCTTTTTATTTTAGCAGTGATGGATGGATTGGAATGGGCGGACTTGATATATTTAAATCAACCGCTGTTGGGGGCAAAATGGGTAAAGCTGTAAACATGGGCTACCCTGTTAACTCACCACAGGACGATTTTGCCTATAATTTAAGCAGCCCGTTGCAGGGATATTTATCATCAAACCGGATGGAGGGCTCGGGCGATGACGATATTTACAGCTTTAAAGCGCAAGAGCCAATTGCATTTAAATTAAACGGTATTGCCTATAATAAAAAAACCGGCGAACCTTTGTCGCATGCTATTATCAGTCTGGCTAAAATAGGTGGTGGAATATTAAAAGCTGAAACCGAGGCGGATGGCAATTATAAATTTAACCTGGATAAAGCGGCTGATTATGAACTAACGGGCGAGAAAACAGATTACCGCAGCGATGTTGCAAAAGTAACGACACAAAATCTGCTGGTTTCGACAACGTTGAAACAGGATCTTTTTTTAGAACCCATTGTAATTAACAAGCCTATTAAAATTGAAAATATCTATTATGATTTTGACAAATCTAATATCAGACCGGATGCCGCTAAAGAACTGGATAAGCTGGTTAAAATTATGCAGGATAACCCGACTATATGGATTGAATTAGGATCGCATACAGATAGCAGAGGTAAGGATCAGTATAATCAATGGTTATCCCAAAGCCGTGCAAATTCAGCCGTTCAGTACATTATAGACAGAGGCATTGGTAAGAACAGAATTACCGCTAAAGGTTATGGCGAAAGTCAGCTTGTAAACCGTTGCGCAAATGGGGTTAAATGTTCTGAGGCTGATCATCAGGCAAACAGAAGAACAGAATTTAAAATTGTAAAGTATTAATTACCAACAAATTGAATAATAAAAAGCGGTTAATGAGTAAATCACTAACCGCTTTTCGTTTATAAAGCAGATTTTATTTAGCTCAATTGGTGACTACAACATTCTTTCCAAGTGTTTTAAACCGAACTCCGTTTTTTTGCTCAACTGTAATGGTAATGTGACCCGTTTTACTGGTATTAATATCTCTAACCGTACCCGATTTACCGGCATGGGTTCCTGCAATGACCATACACTGATCGCCATCCTTTAAGTTTTGTGTTGTTTTGTTCTCCATGTGTTTCGTTTTATAATTAATAAATTTAAAGTGTGTTTAAATCTGCCGTACCAAGAAAAATTACACACTTATGAAACCTTTTTTTATTTCGTTATAAATTTTTTCAGTTTCGGTTACCGGAATAGCCAGTTGCCTTCCATAATCAATAATTGCCCCGGCAAATAATTCAAGTTCGGTATTTTTCTTTCCAGATTGGATATCTAACTGTAACGAAGTGGGCGTTTGATAAGGAAAAGAAGCCGCTTTCTTAAAAGTATCTTCGATAATAGTATCCGAAATTATAATTCCTTTCGCTTTTGATATGGTTTCAATCTCCCGCATAATTAACCTTGCCCGCTCCTGCAATAAAGCATTTTCATTAACCTGCCCTATTGATTGATTGTATCTTGCCGTAACCAAGCCAAAGGCTGCTATAAAGAAAAATTTGGTCCAGATATCCGACAATGCATTGGTTTTATAAGTAATATCAATCCCCGCATCTTTTAAAATATTGATCAGTTCCACTGCAGAATATTCGGTATGGAGCGGATCATTGCCTGTAATAATTTTACCAGGAATGCCTTTATGCTCAACAATGCCTTTTTCTTTAATGTGCGAGGCCACGTATACACAGGAAGGAAGTATAATGCCATTTGGAATTATTTTACGGATCCGCTCATAAATATCCACCCCATTCATTAAAGGCAACAAAATGGTATCTTCAGTAACCTTGCTTTTTAGTTGCTGGCAAATCGCTTCGAGGTCATATTCTTTTACCCCAATCAGAAAAACATCTGCATGCCCTATTTCATTAATATGCTGATATAAATGATCAGGTTTGGCTACTGCATTTTCATGCTCGGCAGAAAGTAAAGTCAATCCATTTTGTTTAACGGTCTCAAAGGTTTCCGTTCTGGCCACAAAAGAAATGTTAACCTGACCATTGTTGAAATATTTTTGAGCAAGCTTAAAACCGAAATACCCTCCAACGCCTCCAAGGCCTATTACAGCAAGTTCTTTTGTCTTCATTATGGTATGTAATTATCCAAACGAATGTATAAATAATAATGGATTTGCATGGAAATGTAGTTAGCTAATATCCCTAAATTGTATAATCTTATGCAAATAATTCTTTTGTTTTTCAAAAGTTTTTTGATAAATCAAATATTAATCGTATTATTACGATACAACTATGGGATATACCAAAACGGAAATATTTACAGACGAACAAAATCAACTGGCACAGCTTTTAAAAGCTATGGCACATCCTGCACGAATTGCTATTCTTCAGCGAATTTTAGCTTCTAATACCTGTATTTGTGGCGATTTGGTTGATGAACTTGGCCTTGCCCAGGCCACAATATCGCAGCATTTAAAAGAATTGAAAAATGCAGGCATTATTCAGGGCACTATCGAGGGGGTGAGTATTTGTTATTGCATTAATCCGGTTACCTGGAAATTGTTGCAGAATCAATTGAATTATTTCTTTTCTTCTTACAAAGGAGAAATTAACTGTTGCTAAAATTTTTTGGCCGAATCAATCGTAAAATTACGATGATGAAGTATTATTTAAATTAAGAATAAATATGAAACTATCAGAAATTAAAAATTACTTAACCCACACTGAAGGCGTTAATTTCCAACTGGAAAACGGAGCTATGGTACCCGAAAACTTTCATGTAACAGAGGTCGGTATCATTACTAAAGATTTTATAGATTGTGGTGGTACAATCAGACATGAAAAAGTTGCCAATTTCCAATTGTGGGATGCAAACGATTTCGAACATCGCTTAAAACCTAACAAATTACTAAGCATTATTTCGCTTTCCGAGAAAGTTTTGGGGATGGAAGATCTTGAAATCGAAGTAGAATACCAGGCTGAAACTATTGGTAAATATGATTTAGGTTTCGATGGTCAAAATTTCCTTTTACTATCAAAGAAAACGGCTTGTTTGGCGGCAGATAAATGTGGTGTACCTACAGAAAAACAAAAAATTAATCTGGTTAATCTGGCTTCCGGTTCAAGTTGTACACCAGGAGGCGGATGTTGTTAATCTAACCGCTTTAAAATGAAAAAAATATTGGTCCTTTGTACAGGTAACAGTTGTCGCAGTCAAATTGCAGAAGGTTATTTAAGCCATTTTGCTGGTCATTTAGCAATTGTTTATAGCGCAGGAATTGAAACTCATGGAGTAAATACCAAGGCAATTGAAACGATGAAAGCAGATGGTATAGATATTTCAGGCCAAACCTCTAATCACATCAATGAATATCTGGATATTGATTTTGACTATTTAATTACGGTTTGCGATCACGCAAAAGAAAGTTGTCCTTACTTCCCTACCAAAGCCATCAAGTTTCATCATAATTTCCCGGATCCCGCAAAAGCCACCGGAACTGAAGAAGAAATAAGGCTACAATTTGCCAAAGTAAGGGATATGATTAAAGGTTATGCTGAAAATTTTATAAATGAGTTTATAAAAGTATAACACCCCCTCCAAAGGCTAGAAAAAAGCTCAGCTTCATTCCCTTGCAATCTTCTCCTGGTTTGCAGGAGTGAATATAAGTTTACATTTTTGCTGAAATTTATTCAGATCAACAATACTACATTGAAGGAAGAGAAAGAAAAACCTGAAAAGCAAAAACTTCAAAGGGGTTTACAAAACAGACACATCCAGCTTATTGCACTTGGAGGCGCTATTGGCACGGGTTTATTTTTAGGCATTGGCCCTGCAGCGGTACTTGCCGGACCGTCTGTAATTGTAGGTTATGCAATTGCCGGAATTATTGCATTCTTTATTATGCGGCAATTGGGCGAAATGGTTGTAGAAGAGCCTGTATCGGGCAGTTTCAGTCATTTTGCTTATAAATACTGGGGTTCATTTGCAGGTTTTGCTTCTGGCTGGAATTATTGGGTACTTTACATTTTAGTAAGCATGTCTGAACTAACAGCAATAGGCATTTATGTACATTTCTGGTGGCCAGAGGTTCCTTTATGGACTTCAAGCCTCTTTTTCTTTGTGGCCATAAACGCATTGAATTTAACTTCGGTAAAGGTTTATGGGGAAGCAGAATTCTGGTTTTCCATTATTAAAGTGGTGGCTATTATTGCCATGATTATTTTTGGTATTTATTTGTTGTTTAGTGGATCAGGCGGGGAACAAGCCACTGTTAGCAATCTTTGGAATGATGGCGGATTTTTTGCAAAAGGTTTATTAAAAGGAGATGGAAAAGGGCATTATCAAGGTTTACTTGCAGCTATTGCTTTAATTATGTTTTCTTTTGGAGGCCTTGAGCTTATTGGAATTACCGCAGCAGAGGCAGAACAACCTGAAAAAACAATTCCAAAGGCCACCAATCAGGTTATTTACCGGATTTTAATTTTCTATGTAGGAGCCTTAGTTATTCTTTTCTCGCTCTCTCCGTGGAAAAATATTACTACAGACAGCAGCCCGTTTGTAATGGTTTTTGAAAGTTTAAAAGGCTTTCAGTTTACCATTGGCGGTAAAACAATTTATTTTACCAGTATTATTGCTAATGTGCTTAATCTTATTGTTTTAACGGCAGCATTATCTGTTTACAACAGCTGCGTATACAGCAACAGCCGCATGCTTTATGGGCTTGCCGAACAAGGGAATGCACCTGCGTTTTTATCAAAATTAAATAAGAGCCATGTACCCGTAAAAGCCATTTTAGTATCGGGTCTTTTTGCTGCAATATGCATTATTGTTAATAAGTTAATTCCAAAAGAAGCATTAGAAATTCTAATGTCCTTGGTTGTTTCCTCATTGATTATCAATTGGTTAATGATCAGTATTACACATTTAAAGTTTAAAAAGGCGAAACAGAAAGCTGGAATCAAAACTAAATTTCCTTCTTTTATTTATCCATTATCGAATTACATCTGTCTTATATTTTTGGTGGGTATTTTAGTGATGATGTGGATAACCGGCTTAAAAATCTCTGTAGAATTAATTCCGGGCTGGTTAGTTCTATTATATCTGTGTTACCTGGTGGTGAATAAGCGGAAACAAAAAATGGAAAATAGCCCGGTTCAATAATAATAGGTCTGTATCTATTATAAAGGGTACAGGCCTTTTTATTTAAGGTAAAAGTTTATTATTAATTGCAAATGTGGTTAGCTGACTTATGCTATTGATCCCCATTTTTTTAAAAATATTTTTGCGGTGGGTTTTTACCGTGTGTTCAGAAATAAATAATTTATCTGCTATTTCACCGCTTGTTAGGCCGTTAACAATTAGCTTAATAATCTCTACTTCCCGCTCACTAAGGTTGTAAACCGGATGGTGGTTAGGTTCCATAAAATCGTTTATGGTATCGAAATACGATTTACTGCTCATTACCCTTTCTATCGCATCCAAAAGATCTTTGCTTCCCCTGCTTTTTAATAAGCAACCATCAGCCCCGGCTTTAATTAATTGATCTACATACGTTTTTTCCGGAAACATGGTTAAAATAATCACTTTAGTTGCCGGATAGTTCTTTTTAATCCATTCTGTACATTGAATGCCGTTCATTCGTGGCATATTGATGTCCATAACCACCACATCAACCCTCCTGTTAATCATTAAATCAATCAGGCTCTCCCCATCTCCGGCTGTTCCCATAATTTTTAGCCATGGCTGCGTTTTTAAAATCTCAGTCAATCCATCTACAACTATGGCATGGTCATCGGCAATATAAATAGAGATTTCTTTCATGAGTTGCAGAGTTCTAGTATGTAGGTAGTTCCTTTACTGTTTGAATCAAATGTAAGCTTACCGTGAATATAACTTACCCGGGAGTGAATATTGCTGATACCCATTCCAGTACTTCCCTCACTATTAATTTCAAAACCTTTACCGTTATCTTCGTAAATTAAGGTAATTTCTTTATCAATAAGTGTAATTTCCAGTCTGACTTCAGTAGCCATAGCATGCTTTAAAGTATTGGTAAATAACTCCTGAATGATTCTATACAACTGAAGCGAAATATTTTCAGCAATCGGGCTGGCAAGATCAATAACCGTTACCACATTTATTTTCCCTGATTCTACAATGGCTTCACACAATTGTTGTACGGCAACTTTTAATCCAAAGCTGGATAAAGTCCTTAAATCAAGTTTATGCGATAGTTTCCTGACTTCTTCGCCTAAATTCTCAGTCAGCAGGTTGATTTTGCGATTCAATCTTTTAACTTCATTAAAATCATCCTTAGCCATGGTAAGGTCGCTATACATTTTTAGCGTAGCCAGTAATCCGCCTACATTATCATGCAATTCTGCAGCAATACGTTTCCTTTCCTGTTCCTGCCCTTCTATTAAAGAATAAACGGATTGAACTTCCTGCTTTTGCATTAATTTTTCAATCTCCTGATATGCCTTTGCTTTTACGGCCAGTTTACGCTGATAGACGTAAACAAACAAAATAATTGCTGTCATCATTAACACCATAGAGCCCGTACCCAGTATAAGATAAATTAAATCTGACATTATTTTTTAGTTAACCATAAACCATAACTAATAATTAAATTTTTAGAAATATTAGAGATGCTCTGAAAAACCCAGGCATTATTAAAAAAACCTTCCGGTTTTCCTGATAATATTTCTGTACCCATTAAATAAGTAAATAAAGAGCCTGACGCATAAATTAACCAGGCGGCGGCGATTATAAAAGTGGGCCTTTGCTCTAAAGGCGTATAATCCTCATCATCTTTATACAATCTAAAAAAATACATCAACCCCATTACAATTAACAAAATCATATTTAATGTCCATGCAAGCGAATTAAAGCCATAAATACTTTGTATAAAGAGCGTATTTAAACCATTAAAAACAAGTAAAACCAGTATACCCCAGTAGTTAATCCGTTGTTGAATGAGGTAACAATAAAAGCAATACACCATTGAAATCTCTACAAATGCCAGAAGGTGAAAAACAGGCATATTGTTTATATAAAGTTCTGCCGTAATTAATGTAAATAATTTAAGTGGTGCAGAAATCATAAAAAAGATGCCCATTAAGGTGTAGGGCATCTTTTTTCGAGCGAATAAAATCCAGCTGATCAGAGGCAAACATTCAGAAACATCAGATAGTGTCGAAATTGAAAAAATGATGTCTTTGAGGCTCCCCATAAGCATTATGCATTCTCTTTTTTATCGATTTCATATATGGTTAATCCACATTGATTAGGGCAAGGTCTTGATTCGCTTAAAATAACTTCTTCCTCATCTAAACGGTTAACATCATAAAAATCATCTCCTTTGGCCCTTACAGCAATGATAAACAGATCCTTAAAACAACCATCCGGAGGATTTAAAGGAAAATTAGCATCGTGACGAACAGACATGCCATGATAAATTCTTATCGCCTTAATTTCAGAATCAGTTCCTGCTTGTCCCTTATTATACTGATCAATGTTTGACAATAATGTTCTTAACTTATTAATTCCATAGGTATATCCATAGATATGATTTGGATCATCCGGGCTAAGCGTACCTGGTTCACTAAAATAGCTTAAAAGTGATGCTTTAGCTTCTGAAGCTTTGATAAATTTCCCTGCATTTTCAAGGTCATTCCCCATGTCTGTACAAGGAACAATGGTTGTTGTGGTTGAGTTTTCCATGTTAATTTATTTTATGATGATTATTGTTTAATATCAAATCTGATGAACACAATTTATCTCACATCCCGAAATCTTTGTTAATCAAAATTCTTTCTTAAAAAAGATTTCTGCAATACCTCTCTGGGGGTATATTTCAAATTCACACCAATCAAAACCCAAACTAACCTTCTGACTTATAAAAATATACATTTCTATCAATAATACCACTCATGTTTAAAGTTATACCACTTGAGGGGTATTGTTTTAGCCTGCTTTATGGGGGTAATTTTGATTAAAAATAAACTCAAACTATTTATAAAATGAAAACATCACTCTCAATCTTTATACTGGTGGTATGCTGGTGTAAAATTTCAATGGCTCAAACTGCCGGAGATCTTCTTGAACGTGGCATTAAGATCAACTCTGATAAGAAAGTCTTTTTTTATTACAATCAGAATCAGTTTAAGGTTTATATAGGCAAAAGTCTATCAGACCGATCCAATCCTCCTTCATTTATTCCTGTAAAGGATTCTACTGTTTATATGATTCAAGATAATGGAGTTAATTTATATATGAAACCTGTTAATCCACTAAACTACAGCTACAATAGTGTAAGTACACTTATTTTAGATCAGGTTAGAAACGATGCAACAAGCGCTCTGGGCGCTATTGCAGATATTCTTGGCTCTGTAATGAAACCACCAACAGCAATAACTGACGATAAAATAAAAAAAATCGGTTGGTCATTAGCGGTTCCAAGTCAAAAAAAAGAAGAACAAACCTTTAAGATCTGTGATGCTTTTGCCAAGTTAGAAGCCGAAATAAAAAACATTAAGGGCGCACTGGAAACTGATAAAAAAGCGGAGATAACGGACATTTTCAAAGATTTAAAAGCACTTGACTTTATAAGTGAGCAGGAAACAAAAGACAGCATCAAAAGCGCTGAGTACAAGATTCATGATATCGAAGTACATTTTTCCGATATTATGAAACAAATTGTAAATACAAGGACCAAGGTTAAAAATTACGAGTGCCTCTACCCTGAACCGTTTACAACAAAATACATTTTTAATGATATTTTGGATAAACTCACTTTAGCGCATAATGAACAAAAAAAACGTCTAGACAATTTAAAAAATGTATATAAACTGGTTAAAACGGCACAACAAACGGCTAGTAAAGGTGGTGATACACCGGGTTTAGAATGGTGTTTTGCTTTAGAAAATGCTGTTCCAGATAATAAAATTTCAGTTTACACACTTAGCTTAAAAGAATCAGGCTTTAAATTATCTGATGGTCAGGAAATTATTGCCAGCGAAACTAAAGATAAAATAAAAAAGACCTTAAGATTCAGAGAATTTAACCGCTTTATACCGGAAGTTTATGCAGGAACTGCATTTACCTTTATCAAGTATAATACCTACGGTACAACTACAGATGCGGCTGGTCAACAATTTATTGGAACACCCACCGAAAACAGACTCCGCAATTTCAATGTAGTAACCATGATCAATTTCAATTATTTCATTGAAAAATCTGATCTACATCCATTCTTTCAAATCGGTGCCGGAATTAATACCGGAATTCCGGCCTTATTAACCGGGGCTGGCGTTCGAATAAACTCTAACGGGCTTAAAAGAATTGCCATATCTGGCGGTATTGCCATGACCTGGGTTAAAGAGCTGGATAAACTAAAAGTTGGAGATAAGGTAGCAGGAACAGATGATATTGAAAAAGACCTTAAATATCAATTTACCTGGCCACCAAAACCATATATTGCATTGCAGTACAAGTTTTAATGGAATTAAAATATAATTGATTATTTGATAATCAACAAATTAAAGACTGTCATTTGAAAATTTATAAATTTTCAAATGACAGTCTTTTTGACCATTTATTACATAGAATTAAACCAAACATATCACTACCCAAAGGGACACTATTGAAATCATGATCCATAATATTAACCCCTGAACCAGTGGTTTGAAGCCAACATTTTTCAAAACGCTGAATGACAAATCACTTCCAATTAAAAATAAGGTTAGTGTTAAGCCAATTTTAGATAAATAAACTACATAAGGTGCTAAAAAGTGAACAGATGAAATATAAGTATTAGCTAGTAACGCCAAAATAAAAAGACCAATAAAGTAAGGCATTTGTATTTTGGAGCGGTTGCCTTTAAACAAAAGCACTGATAAAAAAGTTAAAGGAACAATCCATAAGGCACGGGCAAGTTTTACAGTTGTAGCAATTTCTAAAGCCTGTGCACCATACCTGGATGCTGCCCCTACTACCGAGCTGGTATCATGAATGGCAATTGCACACCACATTCCAAATTGAGTTTGTGATAAATTAAAGGCATGACCGATTACAGGAAAAGCAAATAAGGCCACAGAATTTAAAACGAATACAATACCCAAAGCAACGGAAATTTGTTTTTCTTTTGCATTAATTGCCGGTGATAAAGCAGCAATAGCACTTCCACCACAAATTGCAGTTCCGGCTGATATTAAAAAAGAAGTTTTCGAATCGGTTTTTAATAATTTGCCTGATAAATAGCCTACTACGAGTACCAGCAGAATTGAACCTATGGTCAGGAAAAAACCTGTTTTACCGGCATGTAAAGCCGTTGTGATGTTCATTCCAAAACCCAGGCCCACAACAGATATTTTTAATAAAAAATTGGTTGCTTTATGGTTATATACCGGAAATGGGTGTTTCAGAATTTGCGCATAAACCAGACCCATTATCAGTGCAATTGGGGCTGTTATTACAGGAAATAAACAAAATCCGGCTCCGGTTAAAAATATAATTTTATTTGCATTGTGGGGTAACCGCAGGTAGCAGCCAGCAATAATGGATTTGATCGTTTTCATATGCTTTGTTTTGTGGTACAAAGGACATGAATGTTCTATAACCAATCAAATGGTTAATATTAATCTACCATTACTTTAAGTTATGAGAATTTACTGCAAAATTTAAAAAAGCCTGACTTAAACCATCCTGCATTCCGTGTAAATGGATAAAATAAAAATAACGTTCTATGCTCAACCCTTTTACATCAACAACGGTTAACTCACCATCCTGTAACTCTTTTGCTACTGCATGAATAGAAATAAAAGCTAAGCAAGGTGCAAATGACAAATAAGCTTTAATTCCTTCTGTACTCCCCAAATGAATGTCGACATTAAGATCAGCCAGTTTCAGGTTTACGCTTTTTAAAGCATGATCAATAACTTCCAGCGTACCCGATCCCTGCTCTCTCAATACAAACCGCTGATCCAGAATTTGCTGAGGTTCAATTTCATTTTTTTTAGCCAGAGGATGCGTTTTGCTGCAAACTAAAACAATTTCATCTTTTATAAATGTTGTATAACTAATCTGCTGGTTTTTGATATGGCCTTCAACAATTGCAATGTCAATATCTTTATCCAGGATTGCTTTTTCTATTTGTTGTGTGTTGCCATTAATCAGCAATACTTTAGTTTGTTCAAAACGGTTTTTAAAATCGGCGATGAATGGAACAATAACATATTGAGCAATGGTAGAGCTGGCGCCCAACCGCAATAATCCCTTTTGATCCTGCACCAAGGCAAGCATTTCAAATTCGACATTGCGATAAATTGCCTGCAGATTTTCTGCATGTTTAAGTAAAAGTTCGCCTGCCGGAGTTAATTTTATTTTATTTCCATTTCTGTCAAACAGCTTATTTTTATACCGGTCTTCCAGTTCTTTTATATGTTTGGTTACTGCAGGCTGGGTAATAAATAACTGATTTGCAGCTTTGGTAAAACTCAGCTCTTTAGCAACCATGTAAAAAACCTCTAATCGAAAATCTGCCATTTAAACAAAGATATTTGCAAGCGGTAAAGATAAGATTCTTTTTGCAGGTGATTAAAGCTTAATCCCAGCAAAAGAATCATCTAAAATTCGGGGGCAACAGCATGTTAAGTTACTGCCTAAACAACATGTTCTGTTAAATTCCGAACCTCATTAAATAAAGCCCTCACCTCATCCCAGGTATTTACTCTTTCATGCCTGTCGATATTACTATTGTGTGCGGCACTAAACATTATGGCCCTTCCTTTACAAAAATCGAGGTTTTTACAATGGTCATCAATTAAATAGTCTGTGTTAATAACACTTTTATCGCCACACATCACAATATTTTTCCACGAAATGAAAGGAAAATGCTCTTGCAGCCACTCATATTTTTCAAAAAGAGACAAAGGGAATTCCATTGCTGCCGTTACAATGTAAATATCAAAATCATTCATTAATTCTTTTACTACAGCTACTGCATTGGGCATTACTGGTAGTGTGCGAAAAAAGCCTGGAGTATTTACAAATCTCCATACAGCATCTTTGTCCGGGAAAGCTTCGGGTTCAGGTTTGCCAAGCATGTCTTCCCGGCTAATTAAAATGCCATAATCTCTGTGGTACCAATCAATAAACTGTGTTTCTATATCTGCTAAAACACCATCCATGTCTATAGCAATTGTTGGTTTTTTGTTTTTCATTTTGCAATTATTTGCAACAAATATATTAATTATCGCAAAATATTGCATTATATCGCAAAAATTATTTTTTATATTTGCTTAATGATAAAGGCCGAAAGACAGGATTTAATCCTCGAACACTTGTTAAAAGATAAAAAAGTATTACTTGATCAGATCAGTAAAGTACTTAAAGTATCTGAAGATACGGTGCGAAGGGATATTAAAGAATTATCGGATAAGGGTTTACTTAAAGCTGTACGTGGTGGTGCAATTCAGCGATCTTCGATACCTGTTCATTTTAAAGACCGGCAGCATATTGATGTTCCATATAAAAAAATAATTGCGGAGAAGGTATTGGAATACATCAAACCCGGGATGGTTTTACTGGTTGATTCAGGAACTTCTGCCCTTGCAGTAGTGTCAAACCTACCAAAAGATATTGCCCTTACCGTAGTAACCAATAGTTTTCCGGTTGCTTCTATCTTAGAAGATCATGAAAAAATAGAAGTTTTATTTATTGGCGGAATGTTAAACAAAGTTTCATTTTCAACTACCGGATATGAAACCATTCAAGCCATAAGAAACATCAGAGCGGATTTGTGTTTGTTGGGAATTTGCAGTATTGACTTAAATTTAGGCGTTACGGGCGCCGAATATGAAGATAGTTTAATTAAAAGAGTAATGGTTGAAACTTCAAAATGTACCATTGCGCTTTCTACTTCCGATAAGTTAGGCACTTCTGATTCTTTTTACATCTGTGCTGCAAATTCATTGAATATTATTATTACCGAAGCCGATCCTAAATCTGTTAATTTAAGTGCTTACGTAGATGCAGGCATTGAAATCCGATAAATAACCCTCACCTTGTTTAAAAGGGTTAAATTTCATTTACGCATATATTAAAGATGCCGGAAGTTTAGATTTAAACAGAAATTCTATCCTTTTTTGCTGCCAAATATGATGCAGAAAACGCTAAAACCACCAATAATAAATACCACCCCAAGAATAAAATTTACTGTATCTCCCATTCTGTAAGGTAGCTAAACCAATTCAAAGAAAATTACATTCGGCTGATTTAAGTGCATATTGAAATTTACCCTTATTACAAATCAGCTTCTTAACCATCATTAAGCCTATTATTAAAATATTTTTATCACTATAAGTTGTAAGAAATTTAATCTGCGTGGTAGCCTCTTTATTTAGATTTGGCTCCGCCATCCGGAGCTTTTTTAAAAGATCTCCGTAATATGGTGATGGGTTATATAGGGTTTTTACCTTGTTATTCTTTAAAAAAGATTAACGAAATAATTATACAGCCTTAAATTTATTCAGGATATTTGCCGCAAATTCATAGATAGCTCATGCAGAATATAAAAAACGTAATATTTGATTATGGCAATGTAATATTTGATATTGATTTCAGGATTGCCCAAAATGCCTTTCAAAAATTAGGTGTTACCGATATCGAAAGTTTTTTCGCTCATAAAGGTCATAATCAACTCTTTGATGATCTGGAAACCGGTTCTATTTCTCCTGCCGAATTCAGAGCGGGAATTAGAAAAGCCGCCAATAACAATGACTTAACGGATCAACAGATTGATGATGCATGGAACAGTTTATTAATTGGCACCATACAGGAAAATCACGATTTACTTTTAAAGGTTAAAGAAAAATACCGCACTTTCCTTTTAAGTAATAATAACGAAATTCATTACAACTGGATCATCAATTACCTTAAAACTACTTTTAAGATCAACAATTATGATGATTATTTTGAGAAAGCTTATTTCTCACAACACATGAAATTGCGCAAACCAAATACCAATATTTTTGAACAGGTTATTAAAGAAAATAATTTAAACCCGGCAGAAACCCTTTTTATAGATGATAGTCCACAACATATTGAAGGTGCTAAGAAAGTAGGTTTACAAACCCTGTTAATGACGGAGAAGCCAGCCCAACTGAAGGACTTCTTAAAAAAGAACGGAATTTTGTAAATTTAAAAAATGCAGGAGAAAAAATTTAAATCGTTAAAGGAGTTTTATCCATTTTATTTAACGGAGCACGCCAATACAACTTCAAGGGTTTTACATTTTATTGGAACAGGTTTGGTTGCCCTTGCTTTTTTTACGGGATTCCTTTTTCACGATTGGCGTTTCTTTTTGGCTATGCCGGTTTTAGGTTATGGCTTTGCCTGGGTGGGTCATTTCTTTTTTGAAAAAAATAAGCCAGCCACTTTTCAGTATCCGGGCTATAGCCTGGCCAGTGACTTTATTCTATTTTATGATCTTTTAACAGGCAAGCAGCCTTTTAAAGTAACCAAATAGTCGTTTTCAGTTCATACTTGTTATCATTTGAACTGAAAACTATTTACAATTTCCTTCTTTTTAGTTCTCTTTCAATTAGTCCAAGTTCTCTTCCTGTTTGTCCGGCAACTGAAGTATTTTCCTGTGCCCTTCTAAACAAATAAGGCATTACGGCTTTAACTGGCCCGTAAGGCACGTATTTGGCCACATTATAGTTTAAATCAGCCAAATTGAAACTCAAATTATCGCTCATTCCTAAAAGCTGAGCAAAATAAATATGCGGGTGATTTTGTTCAATCTGTTTCTCTTGTAAAATATAGGTTAACAATCTGCAGCTACTTTCACTGTGTGTGCCTGCAACAAAAGCTATTTCATTAATATGCTCCACGCAGTAACGTAATGAATCATCATAATCTCTATCCGAACTTGCTTTATCAGGTTGTATTGGTGATGGATAGCCCATTTCAGCGGCTCTTTTTCGTTCTTTCTCCATGTAGGCCCCACGAACCATTTTTACCCCCAAAATAAAACCTTCATTTTTAGCGGTCATATGATCGTTTTTTAAATCTGCTAGTTTATCATGGCGATACATTTGATAAGTATTGTACACAACAATACCTGCCCGATTAAATTTGCGCATCATATTTATGGCTAATTCATCGATCGTATTCTGAATCCAGGTTTCTTCAGCATCAATCATGACCGGCACTTTTTTAGCAAATGCAGTCTGACAAATTCGTTCACAACGTTGCTTTACCCTTTCAAATTCAGCAAGCTCTTCTTGTGTTAATTCTGCTTTGGCATCTAATTTTTCTAATAAAGCAAAACGACCAATTCCGGTCACTTTAAATACGGTAATTGGAATTCTTTTATCGCCATCTGCTCTTAAAATGGTGCGGATAATCTCTTCACAGGTTTCGTTAAAAACAGGGTCTTCTTCTTCCCCTTCAACTGAGTAATCTAGAATAGTTCCAACACCGCCCTGATGTAATTGTTCAATAGTATATTCACATTCGGTTATACTCTCACCTCCACAAAACTGTTGAAATATGGTCGTTTTAATAATGCCTTTAATGGGTAAACCTATTTTTAAGAAGAAATTGGTTATTGGCGGTCCAACTTTTGTTAAAAAATTACTCCCTATCATTTTAAAAAGCCAAAAGGCTTTTTTAAGCGCTGAATTTGATTTTTGACGAAATGCGATTTCCGTATTATCAAAATTTATCTTGTTTATCAGTATAGGCTCTGCCATTAAAATCTTATCATTTAATATTATTTAACACCGGGCTGCTTAAACAAATAACCTGTTTTAGCCTTTTCATTTTTAACCATTTCTTTAACTTCTTGTAAAAGTTGCTTAGCATCGTAAACAATACCATCTTTTATGGTAAACTTTACACCTCCCACACGCACAACCTCATTTTTAGCCGTTAACTTAATCGCACCTGTACCATATAACACTTGTAAATTAGCCAGTGGATTCTCTTCAACAATTACAAAATCTGCCAGCTTACCTACTTCTACGCTTCCTAAGTCCTTATCCATACCTAATGCTTCGGCACCATTTAAAGTAGCGGCTTTAATTACCTCTAAAGGATGAAAACCAGCTTCTCTTAAAAGTTCCATCTCCCTTACATAAGAAAATCCAAATAATTGATAAATAAAACCGGCATCTGTGCCAATAACTACCCTTCCTCCCCTGTTTTTATATTCATTTATAAATTTCATCCACAATTGATAATTTTCTTTCCAGTCTACCTCTTGTTCGGTCCCCCAGGAATGCCAGTAAGAGCCATGCGAATTCCAGCTCGGGCTGTAAAAATCCCATAGCTTTGGCATGGTATAATCGGCATGCCATTCTGCTGTTCTTGCCTTCATCAAATCCCTGTTTGCTTCGTAAATATCCATTGTAGGCGTTAGGGTGAAGTTTAAAGCAATTAAATCATTCATTACTTTATTCCATTTTTCCGAATATGGCGCTGCAGCCTGCTTCCATAATGTTCCGGCTTCACCAAAACGATCTTGTTCATTTTGATAATTATAATCGTTAGAATAGTGTTGCACAGTACGATCGGTAAACATAGATTCTGGCAGCCCATACCAATGCTCTAAAGAAGTTAAACCTGCTTTAGCGCTATTCATAGCATTCCATCTGCCCACATCAGTTTGCGCATGATGCGCCATAGCCCTTAAACCAAGTTTTTTATTTTCATCAATTGCAGCAGCGATAATATCAGGTGCTACGCCAAAAAACTTTATACCATCAGCACCCTTTTTGGCATTTTCTCTAACCCAAACCCTGGCTTGTTCGGGTGTAGATATAGGTGTTTTGCTTCCCTGGCCAAATACGGTATAAGCAAAAATTCTGGGCGCTGTGATTTCATTTTTCAAACTTTTTGCTTTATGTTCAAGCGTCCAGTCAATTCCATTCATACTTCCGGGTTCACGAATGGTGGTAATTCCATGAGCCATCCATAATTTAAAAACGTAATCAGCATCAGTACCCTTGTTTGCTCCACCAATATGTGCGTGCATATCGATAAATCCGGGCATTAAAAACATACCTTCAGCATTTAGTTCTTTACCACCAGCAATTAGTTTTGGCCTTCTTTCGGGGTTTATGGGTAAATTAGGTGCACCAACAACTGATATTTGAACAATTCTGTTGTTTTCTACCACAATATCAACCGGCCCCAAAGGTGGAGAACCCGTACTGTTGATTAAGGTTACTCCTCTAATAATTAATTGCGAATATGGACCTTCTCCTTCTTTTCTGGGCTCCGCTTTTTTTACCCCGTTTTGTTGGGCAAAAACCTGGCTTACGAAGCAAATCATAACTACAATCAGGTTTATTTTTCTACTAAATCTCTTCATCAATTTTTATTTTTTTGATAACGTTCTGACAAATAGTAAACAGGGATATCGGTAAGCACTAATAATAAGCCCCAACCGCAGGTACTTGTTTTATAGTACAATAAAGCCAGGCTTAGTATGGCTGCTAAAATGATATACAGGGCGGGTATAAATGGATAACCGAAAGCTTTATATGGTCGAATAGCATCTGGTTTAGTTTTTCTCAGGATAAAAATTCCGGCTATGGTAAGGATGTAGAAAATTAAGACTACAAAAATTACATAATCTAATAAATCACCGTATTTGCCTGTCAAACATAAAGCGGATGCCCATATACATTGAGTCCATAGCCCCCATGATGGAACTTCAAACTTATTTAACTGAGCTGCTTGTTTTAAAAACAAACCATCCTTAGCCATTGTGTAATAAACTCTTGCGCCGGATAAAATTAATCCATTATTACAGCCAAAAGTTGATATCATGATCATTAAGGCAATTAATATTGTACCACTGCTTCCAAAAATATATTGTGAAGCGGCTACCGCCACCCTGTCTGCAGGAGCATGTGCGATTTCCTGCATAGGGAGTATGGCGGTGTACATAATGTTTGCCAAAACATAAATGACGGTTACGATGATGGTTCCGAGTAATAAACTGAGCCCAATGTTTTTTTGAGGATTTTTAATTTCACCAGCAATGAAAGTAACATTATTCCAGGCGTCGCTGGAAAACAGGGAACCAACCATTGCCGAAATTACCCCGGCAAAAAGCGTGGTTCCTCCTATTTGAAGCATGTTTGAACCATTCATTGTCCATTGCCCGGGTGTAAAAGCGTTTGTCCAGTTGGTCGTCCAAACATTCTCTCTGAAAGCGAAAACCAGGCCTGCTATTATTAATCCAAACAGCGATAAGATTTTAACAATGGTTAATATGGTTTGAATAATTTTACCGTTTTTTACTCCTCTGCTGTTAATCCATGTTAATAGAAAAATAGTAACAATAGCCAAAATTTGCGAAGCATTTATTTTAAAACTACCCAGATTGAATAAAATATTTTGATCACTAAATGGTTCATATAAATAAGCTGCAAATTTTGCAAAAGCTACTCCAACCGCTGCGATAGTACCCGTTTGGATAACCATAAAAAACGACCATCCATATAAAAAGGCAATTAATTTATTATAGGCTTCTTTAAGATAAACATATTGCCCACCAGCTTTTGGAAACATGGCCGAAAGTTCTCCATAACTTAATGCAGCCATCAAAGTTATAACACCTGTTAAAATCCAGATTATGATTAACCAGCCTGCACTTCCAACATTCCTGGTAATATCGGCACTAACAATAAATATTCCTGAACCAATCATTGAGCCCACAACAAGCATGGTTGCATCAAGCAAACCTAATTCACGCTTCATCTCCTGTTGTGTTTCTTCTTCTTTTAAAGGCATTGATTTTATTTTTTAACTGATTAATTAAATAGTTTTCCGGGTTGAATTTTTAAAGCAGCTCTCTTATTGAGCAATTCGGTTACTTTATCCGTATTGTTTACTGATTGATAGCGATTTATCAAGTATTTATATACGCTAAACTGATAAGGATTACTTTTAAGAACCTGCTCATACATTAATAAGGCCTGGTCCTGATTTCCATCATTTTCGAAAACCTTAGCCTTTGTATAATCCAGGTCGGCTTGTAATAACGGATCTGAATTAACAATTACGGAATTGATTAATTTTAATGCTTCTTCACTATTTTTTTGAGAGGATAGTAAACGGGCCAATCTTAATTTATCATTATCTTTTAATTGTGCACTTTTGGATTTGATTAAATTAACATAGTAATTAACACTATCTGCCTGATTACCAGCAGAATAAAACTCTGCTAAACGCAAATTGTAATCTGATCTGGCATTTCCGGATGCTGCCAAAATTCTTTGTGCCTGTTTAATCGTTTCAATAGCCGTTTTATAGTTACCATGAGTAGCCAGGGCATCGGCATATAAATTCCGGTATTCAAAATTTTGTGGTTTTTGAGCAACTAAATCTCTTAAAACTTCAATAGCATCTACATATCCATTGGCTGCTTTTAACGAAGCAGAAAATGCTTTTGCATCATCTATTCTATCTCTTAAATAGGTAGAAACTGTAGCGCCATTCTTGCTATAATCATCAGCCGCCGCAATAGCCTCCGGAATTAAAGCATTTTTCTTATACATCTCTCTCAACAGTATATTCACTCTCGCCAACTCTTGATAATCGTCTTCCAGTTTATAAGATTTTGTTAATTGTTCGGCTTGTTGCTTTATTGCCGTTTCATCATCAAGGAGTTTATTAATTTGTTTTGCGCCTGCTAAATCAGCATAGGCTACATAAACTGGTGCATAATTGGCATTAATATTTTCGGCCTTTTTTATCCATTTTTCAGCAGCTTCAAAATCCCTTTTACCTGTATTTATTTTCGCATAAGCTAAAATTGCCGGCAAATATTTATCATCGTAGGTTAAAGCAGTATCTAAATATTTTGTGGCCAGATCTGCATTATTCATACGGACCCTGTTGCTTAAATTTAAATAAACGTTGGCCCAGTTACTGGCCATTACACTTTTATCTCCGTTTAAATAAGCCCTTTCTTTTTTAACCAGTTTATCTAAAAATGCATACATTTCCGGATCTTTGGTTTTCAAATCAGCTGTTGTATTCATCGATTTAAAATCAAGCGGATGAACTTTCTCTGGTTCGAAATAAGCCGGATAAGTTTGTGCTAAATATTCGCTCTCATTGTTCTGAGAGTAGTAATCTAAGGTTCTACCCTCTTTCATCGCGGTATAATAACGCTTTCTAACCTGCCGGTTTTCATCATCAGTAAGTACTCTGCCATGGAAAAGGTGAACATATTCGTGTAGTAAAACATTACGCTCCATATAAGCGCCACGCTCGGTATACTCAATTGATGCCGCGCCACTGCCTACACCTCTGATATCCATCCACTGCCTGTTATCGAAAGTGGTATTAAACCTAAAACTGGGCGAATTCATTACTGTGGCTAAATCCAGGTGTAAAGGCTGAACTCTAAAAACATTATCTCCTTTGGATAAGAATGGAAAATACACCACAGCGGTATTTAACTGATTCCAGATCATTCCTTTAGCAATATCACCGGGATAATAAGTTGCATCAGGAAACACCCGAATAAAATTCTCCATATCGGTAATCTTTGTGGCTAATAAGCGATTGGTAATGGAATCGTACTGTGACAAATAAGGAATTCTTTTAGATTTAATTACTGCCGACAGGCCATTATGAGCTGGACCGTAATGTTTTTTTACAGCTAAAATCTGTTTAAAAATATTTTCGGCTGAATCTAACCTTGACTTTCTGTCCATATCAAATGCGGCGTGATAGAGAGATCCGCGGTGTAATTTAGGAATCACAGACGCGGGGTATTTTTTCTCGACAGTACGGGTAAAATCAATGGCTTCCTGAATTTTATTCGCTTTAAATAAGTCGTCGGCCTTTATTAATTCTTTTCTAACTTCATCGTCGTCTTTTTGTGCATAATCGGCATATGTTAAATTGGTGTGCCCATTGCCCCAATGCCAGTGTGTTTGAAAATGTAAAGGATTAACAGCTAAAGCAATTTCCCATTGAGCGGCCATTGCATTTAATTGAGTAGCATCAATTCTTCTCCAAATTGCATAACCGTAGCTAAATCTGGCATCAGCATTAAAAGGATCAATTTCTAAAGATTTTTTTAAAGGTGCTTCAGCGAGTTCAGGGTGCTGATCCCAAAAATATACATCGGCTTCTAACTGATAGGCCAATGCATTCTTCGAATCACTTTTTTGTACCTCTTTTGCTAAAGCTAAAGCTCTGGCATAATCTTTTTGAAGTAATTTAATTTTACCAAGCATCATTTTAATTGCGCTTGACGGATTGATTTTTAATGCTTGTTCGCAAATATTGGCGGCTTGTGGTAATTTCCAGGCCATCATATCTAAATAAGCATTGAATAATATTACTTTCGGATTTTTAGGCTGAAGTTTATTTAATTCTTTAACCATGTTATCTGCTGCTTTAAAATCATTATTCAAGATTAAATAATCCGTTTGCAACACTTTATAATCAAAAGAACCTGGCTTTAACTTCTTCATTTCAAGCAATGCTTTATCCCACATGCCCAGATTAAACATTTTCTCGATAGTTGAAAACTTGTTGCCTTCAGCCTTTGCTACTTCTACCAATAATTGTTTTTGGGTTTGCGCCAGCTTGGTTAAAGCCAGCGTAGTGTTATCAGCTTCAATGGTTTGAGCTGAAAGCTGCATTGAACTTATCAGGACTAAAAATCCGAAAGAAAATATTATCTTTTTCATTTGTTATCTGCTTTTTACTATTGCCGAGTTTATTTCCTTAGTCACTTCATCATAAAGTTTATCTGCATCAATTTTAGTTTGAATTAATGAAGGTTTATGAATGTAAATCATATGACCGGCCTCGTAATAAGTAAAGTTCACATTTTTACGCTGCTCTGGTCTTAATCCCATGGTATTAAAAGTATATTCTGCAGCAAAATAAGGAGTTGCCAAATCGTAATATCCACAAAGAACCCAAACTTTTAAATGAGGGTTATTCGCCATAGCTGATCTCAAATCTTCTGCAACATTTAAATAACGGTTTTGAACATTATTATAATTCCAGGGGTTTACTCTTCCTCCTAAAATTTCATAAGGCAAATCATTATTGTATTTTAATTCGGCCTTTACATAGTGATTTATCGCAGCGGCATACGGGCCCGAAATAGTGCCTGTGTTACTGGGATCAAATTCAGGGGTAACTCCTACATCATTATAATCCCGGCCGGTAAACCGGCTGTCCAGTCTGCCAACAGTTAAACCTTCTGTTCTTCGCAGCTCTTTATCAAACTTATGAATATCAATCCTAAGATTGGTTTGACGAATATATTCTTTAGTTAAACCGGTATATCTGCTTAATTTATTAACTATATTTTCGTACTCCTGTCCCGTTAACTCTGATCCTTTTAGCAAAGCAATGTTATACTCTTCGGTGGCGAAATCTTCAACTTCTTTTAATACCGATTTCAAATCTTTCTGCTGTAAATCAGCTGGTAGTTTTTTATGGTACCAGGCCGTAGCAGTGTAAGTTGGAAGAAATAGAGGAAATGGATAATCATTACCGACATCAAATCTGGCCGTTTGCATATTTAAAATAGAACTGATTAATACAATTCCGTTCAAATAAAACTTATGCCTGCTTTGTAAATAATCCGATAAACCGGCTGCACGGGTTGTTCCGTAACTTTCTCCGGCTAAAAACTTAGGCGAATTCCATCTATCGTATTTGGTACTAAAGAGTTGAATCGCATCACCCATGCTCTGAAGATCTTCTACATAACCATGAAATTGTTTATCGTTCTCTCCTGTTACAGCTCTGCTGTAGCCTGTTGTAACCGGATCTAAGAATACTAAATCGGTTTTATCCAACCACGAATATTCATTGTTTACATAACTGTATGGCGGAGGCAAAACATCTCCTTTATCCGTCATCACAACCCGTTTAGGCCCCAATAAACCCATGTGTAACCATACAGACGACGAACCCGGCCCTCCGTTAAAAGTATAGGTAATCGGTCTTTTGCTTTTATCACTTACGCCATCCTTAGTATAGGCTGTAAAAAATATATTCGCTTTTGGTTTACCGTCTTCATTTTTTAGTTGAAGGTAGCCTGTAGTAGCCGTATAATTGATTACCTGCCCTTTTATGGTTACGCTATGCTTAGTTACAACCGGAGGTGGAATATTAGGCGAATTGGAAACAATATACCCGGTAGGATCTACAGGTAAAGCAACTACCGATCCTTTTGAATCGGTTGGAGGTATTACGGCTGCAGCTTGTCCTTGTTGCTGGCGGTTACCGCCGGGTTGAGCCATACCATTTAAAGCTAAAAATGATAATACGCCTGCGATAGCTACACATCGTTTATTTTTTATAAATGTCATATCCATAACTATTTAATTTCTTTTAAAGTTTTATCGTAAAAAGAATCGGCATCAATCTTCATTTGCTTAAGTGATGGCATATGAATGTAAATCATGTGCCCAGCCTCGTAGTAAGTAAAATCGATGTTTTTTTGCTGTTCTGGTCTTAGGCCCATATGGTTAATTACATATTTTGAAGCATAATACGGACATGCAAAATCATAGTACCCACCTAAAACCCAAACCTTAAGTGTTGGACTTACCGACATTGCTTTTCTTAACGATTCGGCAACATTTAAATACTTATTTTGAACATTACTATAATTCCATCTGCCTATTCCGCCACCTAAAGTATAATAGGTTAAATCATTTGTATAATTTAATTCCTTACCTAAATAATTTAATAATCCGTGTGTATAAGGACCGGAAATTGTTCCGGTATTACTCGGATCATATTCTGTAGATGAACCTGTGTCATTATAATCAATTCCGGTAAACCTGGAATCTAAGCGCCCCACTGTTTTACCTTCATCACGCAATAATTCTTTGTTGTACTGGGCTAAATTTATGCGAAGGTTTGTTTGTCGGATAAATGCTTCAGATAAACCCGTGTATTTTACCAATTTATTTACTACTGCATCGTATTGGGCTTTTGGAAGTTGATCTCCTTTCATTAGCGCAGTAGCATATTCGGTCATTGCAAATTTTTCAACTTCTCCGGTAAGTGATTTAAGGTCTTTTGACTGATATTCAGGACTTAACTTTTTATAATACCAGGATGTGGAGGCATAACTTGGCAAATATAAAGGATATGGTAAATCGTTACCGACAACGAACTGAATGGTTTGAAAATTTAAAACTGCAGAAATTAACACAACACCATTTACGTACATTTTAAAAGCGCTTTGTAAATATTCTGACAAACCAGCGGCACGGGTTGTGCCATAACTTTCTCCGGCTAAAAATTTAGGCGAACCCCATCTTTTATTTTTTGAGGTATACAATTTTATAAACTCTCCTACCGATTGGATGTCCTCTACATAACCTTGAAATTCTGCCTTATCTACACCGGGAGCGGCTCTTGAAAAACCTGTTCCAACAGGGTCAATAAAAACTAAATCGGTTTGATCTAACCATGAATATTCATTATTTGTATAAGAATATGGTGCGGCTAATGCATCGCCTTTTTCTGACATTACAATGCGTTTAGGGCCGATTACGCCCATGTGTAACCAAATTGAAGCTGAACCGGGCCCTCCATTAAATGTATAGGTAATGGGCCTTTTATCTAAATCGCTTACTCCATCTTTGGTATAAGCCGTAAAAAAAATATTTGCCCTTAGTTTACCATCTTCTGATTTCATCGGCATGTAACCTGTTGTTGCCGTGTAATTAACTACTTTTCCATTAATGGTAACAGAACCTTTAGTTTTTACAACACCTTCCACAGTTTTAATATTTTCCTGTGCGGCTGGAGCAGCCGCATCAGGATCTTTTTTTTGAGCATATGCAAATTGCATACTCAAAGACAGGAGAAAAATTATTAGTTTCTTCATTTTATAACGATTATAACTTTCTATAAATCAAATTATTGACGGGTATCCCAAAATACCCTACCCAGCATGTCCGATCTGGCTGGAACATTAGGATTACTACTTTTCTCAAATTGAGGGTACACTAAAGTTCTGGGGATTTTATCATAAACCGCTACTGAAATCGGAAGAGGTGTAATGTTAGGGAAACCTGTTCTTCTCCAATCGCTCCAGGGCTCCATAACTACTCCAAAATTCGCGATGTATTTTTCGTTAATAATTTGCTCCAGTTTCTGGGTATTTGTTCCGGCTAGTGTTCCATTTGCAGCAATGTAGTTTGTGATATTGGCCGAAGGAACACCTGCATCTTCCATAGAAGCCCGGATACCTGCCTGATAAAATGCCTGTGCATCGCCCGGAGCACTTAAATTTAATGCCGCTTCAGCCCGGATAAAGTTATATTCGGCAAAGGTTAATAATCTGGCAGGACCATCACCACTCCAGGTGATCGAGTTATCGGTAATGGTGCCATCAGCATTTACAATAACTGTATTAATTTTGGCAGCCCCCTTTAAAAAAGTATTTAATCTGGAATAAGCAACAGTTGCCGCCTCAGTGGCATTACCGCCTTTATAAGTTGCAGGTGATGAATTATAAGGAAACGGCACAAAGTAGGAAACTCTTCTCGGATCTGATTTGCCATTCATCATATCCACAATCGTTTTATTAGGAAAAAACGCATTTCTGAACTGTCCGCCTTCAATACTTACATTGGGGTTTGCACGACCCGTTTCTGTTGAAAACTTCATCATAAAGTTATCGGTGTTAGCCCCCATAAACTGGGCACCGCTGTTGATTAAAGCATTGATTTTTGAGCTGGCAAATGCAGGGTCTTTAGCTGTATAATGCAGATAGATACGCAGTTTTAGTGTATTTCCAAATTTAGTCCATTGCTGTTTTACAACATTCCAGTCATCGCCCTGATAAATGGTTGTATTTTTGGTTGGGCTTAATAGCGAAGTTGTTTTATTTACATCGGCAATACCTTCATCAATTAAGCGGATTAAATCTGTATAAATATCTTCTGCCTTATCAAATTTAGGCGTTAAATTATCTAAAAACTTTCCGGATTCTGAATATGGAACATCGCCCCAGGCATCTACCGTAAGCTGAAACATATAAGCTTTTAATAACTTGGCAACACCAGCGTAATGCGGGCTTCCTCCATCCTGCGCTAAGGGGATTAACTTTTCTATATCTGCTAAAACACCCGAGTAGATATTTGTCCATTGATTGTTAACATCAGAATTATTGATATTATATCTTTCATACAACTTAAATGTTTCAGATAAATTGGTGGTATTACCTGTAAACTGTTGCATGATTAATCCGCTGTAGCGATATAAATCACTTGCACCGGTATAACCTACACCAACTGTAATAGACGGCAATAACTGATCTATAGGTGCTACTTTAATGTTATTTGGACTTTCGTTTACATCATAAAACTTTTTGCATGATTGAAACGTAGAAACCAGCATCACAATCCCTGCACACGCTATTATTTTATTGATTTTCATAATAATATATCTTGAAATTTCTTAATCGGTTAATTAAAAGGTTGCTCTTAAGGTTGCACCGTATACTTTGGATACCGGTGTTATACCAAATTCCAATCCTCTGGCATTTGAAATACCCAATAAGTTTTGCTCAGGATCCAGGTGTGGAAAATTTGGAGCATAAGTCCATAAATTCCGCCCATATATTGATAATTGCAATTTGCTTATAAATTTAGTTTTTGCAATTAACTCCTTTGGAAAGTCGTAACTAAACGTTGCTTCCCTTAATTTTAAGAATGTGGCATCCAGTACATAACCTTCCCACGATACATATTTACCTGCTAAACCCCAATATTCTTGTGCGCTTACATAAGTTTTATTTGGAGTTCCGTCTGCATAAACACCTTCGAATAAATAAGGTTTAGAAACGGTACCATCAGCATTAAAGCGATCAAATTCAGCGGTTTCAGCAGCAACACCATTAATTCGTAAATCGCCAATGGTACGCGACATTACATCACCTTTGTATTTAAAGTCTAACAAGAATGAGAAACTAAATGCTTTATATTTAAATGAGTTGGTTAAACCAGCCGTAAATTTCGGATTTGGATTACCCACCACGCCAACATCGCTGGTTGCCTGCGGTAAACCGTTTGCTTTAATAATCATACGACCCTGTGCATCGCGAAGATATCGGTTAGAATAAATTAAGCCATACTCCTGTCCGGCTACAGCCTGAATATTAGGTGAAGTAAAACCGCCTAAAGAAATCAAATCAACCCCTGGTGCCAATTCTTTAACTATTGATTTGAATTTGGTAAAGTTTAATGAAGCCTCCCAGGTAAAATTCTCGGTTTTAACAGGTACACCACTTAGTAAAAATTCTAATCCTTTGGTTGATAATTTACCTGCATTAGCTACCCGGCTTGTAAAACCTGAAGATCGGGCAACTGGTACATCAAAAATCAAATTCCTGGAATCACGTTGATAAACAGAGAAATCTAAATTTAAGCGGTTATCAAACATTGCAATATCAGTACCCAACTCAAACTCTCTGGTAAATTCAGGCATTAGAAGTGGATTTCCTGAACCATTTGCGTAAGTAAAACCAGCCAATCCGTTAAAAGGGAAATTTACGGTTGTAGAGCTAAACCCATCTGCAGAACTGGCCGTTACATAATAAGTTCCTGTTTCATACGGAGATCCGCCCTTACCAACTTCTCCACCATTTACCCTGATTTTTAAGGAGTTTAACGCTTTGCTTTTTAATTCCGGCCAGGCTTCAGTTGGCACAAAACTTACCGCAACAGCTGGATAAAAAATAGATCTGTTTTCGGCAATTAAAGTTGATGAGTAATCATTACGGGCTTTAACATTTACGTTTAACCATGTTTTGTACTGAACAGATAAATCACCAAAGAAACCCATCAAACGGTTTTTACTATACGAATCAGTAGAGCTAAAATTGGTAAAGTTACTTAAGTTAACAAAACCCGGAATAATGATAGATTTACCGGTAGTAGAAAGGTTGTTAGCATAATTAGAAATAATCTCATTACCAACTGTCATCGATAAATTGAAATCGCCATAAGTTTTGTTACCGGTTAAAGTAAGGTAACTATTTAAATTCCTTCTCATATTACGCGTTTGGATTAAACCTCCTGCGCCTATTGAGCTCGTATTGGCATTACTACGCACCCCTTTATCATCAAAACCTGTATTACTAATACTAAAAACATCAGCGCCAACTTTTAAATCGGCTTGCAACCAATTGGTAAAATCATATTTTAAGTTAATGTTACCATAAAAGCGGTTTAACTCTTCGCTACGGGTAATGTGATCAATTGACCAATATGGGTTTTCTTCAGAAGTTGAATGCCAGATTTGATTCCCTACTAAATCTGTAACCGGTAAACCCTGAATGTCATACGATCTTGGGGTATAAATTGCTCTCCACAAAGGGTTTGCACCCTGATTACCGGCCTGAGTACGATCAGATATATTATTTACATACGAAAACGAGGTGCTGATTTTAAATTTATCAGTAATGTTGGTTCCCGCGTTTACGGTTAAATTATTTCTGTCTAGCTTATTTCCAGGTACCAATGCATCAGTTGTACTGTTACCATAAGAAACACGATAATTAAATTTATCAGAAGCACCAGAAAAATTAATGGTGTTATCCATTCCGAACGAATTTTGCAGAATGTCTCTCACATTATCCGGATAGGCTTGTAAAGCCACTTTTTGTCCGATTATATTGGTAACTTGTTGTCCTGCAATGCGTGGGCCCCAGGAAGTAGACCTGGCCGACCAACCAAATGGATCTGCTACGGTTCCATAGATTCCATTGGTGCCCTGAGCATACTCATTTTGAAATTCAGGAAATATGTTGATCGTACCAATATTAGCGCTCGACGTAAAAGAAACTTGTGCCCTGGTACCTGATTTTCCTTTTTTCGTTGTAATTAAAATTACTCCAGATGCCGCTCTCGAACCATATAATACAGTCGCTGCAGCGCCTTTTAAAACACTCATGCTTTCAATATCTTCCGGGTTAATGTCAGATCCTCTGCTTGATGTTGATGAACCTGCATTTACCGAATTACCACCACCGCTGTTATCAACCGGAACACCGTCTATCACATATAACGGCTGATTACTTCTTGTGATAGACGAAAATCCACGAATGGTTATGTTCGAACTATTAAAGGCACCACCAGATCCGGATACCTGAACCCCGGCAACTTTTCCAGCCAATGCGTTGGATACATCAGGCGTAGGTGCCTTTGTTAGTTTTTCTGATGTTACCGTACTTACTCCATACCCGATCGTTTTTTTATCTCTCTGAATACCGAATGAAGTAATCACTACATCCTCTAACTTATTGGCTTCATCTTCCAGTGCAATTTGGAAGGATGTTTTATCTCCGACACTAATCTTTTGCGTTACATAGCCTATAGAACTAAAAACTAATACTGCACCATTTGGAACTGAAAGTAAAAATTGCCCCTTGGAGTCAGTTGTCATTCCAATGGATGTACCCTCTACCTTTACTGAAACTCCAGGTAAAGGTAATTTGTCACTCTTTCCAATTACCGTCCCGCTAATTTTTTTATCCTGCGCATTGGAGACAGCATAAATAGAAATCAGAAAGAAAAACAGAAGTAAGATTTTTTTCATAATTTGTTTGATTTATTAAGTTGAATTGATAAATAATGAAGCTTTTTAACGCTTCAACTCATCGAGTAAACAAATTTATATTTGGGAAAAATGATAATATGAGTATTATTGTCGCTTACTTATCAAAAATTATCCATTATCGTTTAAAACATTAAAATTAATGTTACAATTCGCCTTTAAATGGAGATTTTAGCCATAAACTCAAAACTTAGTGCACAATAAACCCCATCCTGTTTAATTTAAAACAGGCGTTTATTTAAATTTTAATGAAATTTGGAATAAAAAGGCATAAGTATCCTTATAAAAAGATTTTATGCTTTAAATTACACTAACCTACTTTTGGTAAATGGTAAGGTGATTGTTTAAATCTGTATAATCTCAAATAATCTCTGGGAGACATCGCGGTGATTTTCTTAAACACCCTGTTAAATGTAATTATACTATTAAAACCGGTTGCGTAGGCAATATCTGATAAGTGCTCAAAATCAGAATTTATAATCTTTTTACAGGCTTCGTTAATCCGAACTTCGTTTAAAAAAGTATAATAAGTCTTTCGGGTATGTTTTTTATAGAATTTACAAAATGCATGCAAAGTTATACAAGCAATTGAGGCTACCTTTTCTAAAGAAATATCTTCACAATAATGTTCTAAAGTATATTGATGCACCTCATTTAGTCTGAAATTTTCTGTTTCAGGTATATTATGCTTCACAAACCCCGTTGATAGAGATTTAAAATCTTTAATATTTTTTTCGCAATACTGAAATATTTTGATCAGGTTAATCAACCGGTCTAACCCATCACTTTTTTTAATATTTAAGATATACTCAGAAATTAAAAAACGCTGTTTTGCAGGCACTTGCAATCCTTTCAAACTACTTTCAATTATTTTTTTTACGCCTTCCATTTCCGGAAGATTTAAAAGGTTTGTTAGTTTGTCAAGGTCAAAGAACAGGTGAACGGCATGGATGCCATCCGATTCTGCATTAACTGAATTAAAAATATGGGGTTGATTAGGGCCGATAAAATAAATGTCGCCTGCTTTAAATGATTGATTATAATTTCCGACAATAACATTTCCCTCACCTTTTATAATGAGGGTGATTTGATATTCTTTGTGGTAATGTAAATAATTATAAAATTTAGGCAATAAATCTTCCTGAACAATTATTGAATTGTCTGATGCTGACTGTAATACAAAGTTTATAGCTTTCATGGCAATAGATTTTGTTAAAAAAAATCACAATTACACTCGAAATTATTTTGTTACTAATGCATTAAACACTAGCGTTTAACAAAATTTAATTGTTCATTTTCCGAAACAAAAGCCTATGCAGGTTATATTGTAAAATTTTAATTTTTAAAATACTTGAGGGAGGATTAGCATTAAATGATGTGTTAGCTGAGGCAATAATTACATTCATTCTTTTTAGTTTAGTTGGTTCTACTGAAATAAAATAAATAATAACATTTATATAATAATTAAGTTAAAAATCAATGATTTCCAATTTAATTACCGATCATATTAAAAAAGAACTGTCAGCCGGATAAAAATTATTGGTTAGTTAATTTTTATTGAGCTTTTTTTTAATAAAATCAAGTCTGTTACTCGTCTATTTAAATAATAGTTGTTGGTTCCGGTTTTAATCTAT
Source organism: Pedobacter punctiformis (assembly GCF_027213715.1). Lineage (GTDB taxonomy): Bacteria > Bacteroidota > Bacteroidia > Sphingobacteriales > Sphingobacteriaceae > Pedobacter > Pedobacter punctiformis. Next base: position 365,863 of record NZ_JAPWGM010000004.1, on the reverse strand, counting down.
AGCTCCAATTTATTAATTTATATATAGCTATCTCTATTATAACAAGAATTTTATAAACCAAATTCAAAGCCATTGGGATTAGTACCTAACAAAAAAGGAACTACCAAATGGTAATTCCTTTCCTGTTTATTAAGATAAATAGTTTTATATTTTTCTTCTTTTCAGCTCTCTTTCAATCAACCCCAGCTCTCTTCCGGTTTGTCCGGCAACAGATGTATTTTCCTGTGCCCTTCTAAACAAATAAGGCATTACGGCTTTAATTGGCCCATAAGGCACGTATTTAGCAACATTGTAGTTCGAATCTGCCAAATTAAAGCTCAAATTATCGCTCATTCCTAAAAGTTGAGCAAAATAAATATGAGGATGGTTGTGAGCAACTTGTTTTTCTTCCAGTAAATAGGTTAATAAGCGGCTGCTTTCCTCATTGTGTGTACCTGCAACAATTGCAATATCTTCGATATGGTCTACACAATACCTTAATGATTCATTGTAATCACGATCTGAGGCTGCTTTATCAGGTTGAATGGGTGAAGGATAGCCCATTTCTGCAGCTCTCTTTCTTTCTTTTTCCATATAAGCACCACGAACCATTTTTACTCCTAAAATAAAACCTGCAGCTTTAGCTATTAAATGGTCAGCCTTCATATCTGTCAGTTTATCGTGGCGGTACATTTGGTAAGTATTGTAAACAATAATGCCTTCACGGTTAAATTTGCGCATCATATCCAAAGCCAGTTCATCAATTGTATCCTGAATCCAGGTTTCTTCTGCATCAACCATAATTGGCACTTTACGCTCGTAAGCCGTACGGCAAATTCTTTCGCAACGTATTTTTACCTTTTCAAATTCTGCTGTTTCTTCTATCGTTAAGGTTTCTTTGGCATCTAATTTTTGTAATAAAGCAAAACGGCCAATTCCCGTCACTTTAAATACGGTAATCGGGATTCTTTTATCGCCATCTGCTCTTAAAATGGTGCGGATAATCTCTTCACAAGTTTCATCAAAAACTTGCTCTTCTTCTTCGCCTTCTACCGAATAATCTAAAATAGTGCCTACACCACCTTTATTCAACTGCTCAATGGCTTTATCACATTCGGCAATGGTTTCGCCACCGCAAAATTGCTGGAAAATGGTCGATTTAATAGCCCCTTGAATCGGCAAACCAATATTGAGGAAAAAATTTGTAATCGGCGGGCCTATTTTTGTTAAGAAATTACTGCTGATCAGTTTAAATAACCAATATGCTTTTTTAAGCGCTCCGTTAGACTTTTGTCTGAAAGCGACTTCAGTATTATCAAAATTTGGTTGTTTATTGGGGGATATCTCCATTTTAGGGTTCTTTTAGTCAAACGGATGCAAAATTATAAAAAGCATTGGCTTGTTAAAACCAAAAACCTGTAAATAATTGTATTTTTGCACAAAATGATACAATTTAAATTAGAAGGCGAATTTATTCCCTTAATTCAGCTCTTAAAAGCTACCGGTTTGGTAAGCAGTGGTGGCGATGCGCAAATGGTTGTGATAGACGGCCTGGTTAAATACAATGGTGTTGTAGATTATCGCAAGCGTTTAAAAGTAAAAAAAGGAGATATAGTTGAATTTGCCGAACATAAAATTGAAATAATTTAATGGAACCACTAACCAGCGCAGGACATAGTCTATATTTTGAAAGTGGTTTAGCTACTTTAAAAACTTTACTGGACGAAAATAAGTACAGCAAAGTTTTTGTACTTGCCGATGAACATACCAGTGAACAGTGTTTACCTGTTTTTCAGGCTTTACTGGATGATTACAACAGTTTTGATCTGATTGAAACTTCCGCCGGGGAAGAAAATAAAAATATCGATTTTTGCATCGGGATCTGGAAAACCTTACTGGATTTTGAGGCAGACCGTAAAAGTTTAATGATTAACCTTGGTGGTGGCGTGATAACGGATATGGGTGGCTTTATCGCTTCAACTTATAAACGGGGCATCGATTTTATTAATGTTCCTACTACCCTGCTTTCGCAAGTTGATGCTTCTGTTGGTGGTAAAACCGGAATTGATATAGACAGCGTAAAAAACATGGTGGGTACTTTTACCCTGCCTCAATCTGTTTACATTGAAACTGCATTTTTAAAAACATTATCAGACAGGCAGCTGCTTTCGGGTTTTGCTGAAATGATTAAACATGGCTTGATTGCTGACAAAGCTTATTACGAAAAATTACAAAAAAGCAATCATTTAACGCCTTCAGCAGAAGATATTTACCGTTCTGTAGAAATTAAAAACGAAGTGGTTACCATTGATCCACATGAAAAAAACCTGCGTAAAATTTTAAACTATGGCCATACCATTGGTCATGCTGTAGAAAGTTATTCGCTGGCAAATGATGAAAGTCCATTAACCCATGGCGAAGCAATTGCCATTGGTTTTGTAACTGAAGCTTATTTATCTGTTAAAAACAGCAACCTTAGCGATGCTGAACTGGCAGACATTAGTCAATATATAATTTCATTATACCCTAAATACAATATCAAAGAAGAAAGTTTTGATGCTTTACTGGAGTTAATGCAAAGCGATAAGAAAAATGAGGATGGCAATATTTTGTTCTCCTTATTAGAAAACATTGGTAAATGCACTTTCAACTGCCGTGTAAGTACCGCCGATATTTTAGGCAGTTTAGATTACTACAACAGCTTATAAAATGACTGCGAGTTTTTCAAGTGGAGATATTTCTGTTGGTGCACTATTCGGTTTCGTAATTGTACTTACCATCGTGGAAATGTATTTTAGTTATCAACACGATAAAAAATTATACACTAAAAGAGATACCTGGACTAATATTTACTTAATGACCGCTGCTGTGGTGATTAATTTAGGCATGAAAACGGCGACTTTCTTTTTGCTTGATTATTGCTATCAGTTCAGGTTATTTCAAATTTCGAATGTTTGGGCCTACTGGATTGTTTTAATTCTTGCCCAGGATTTTTTATACTGGTTTTTGCACACGGTTGGCCACTACGTACGCTTTTTTTGGGCCATGCACGTTACGCACCATTCATCAGAACATTTTAACCTGACAACAGGTTTCCGTTCTACTGTTTTTGAACCGTTATACCGCGTATTCTTTTACCTGCCTTTAGCTTTTATGGGTTTTAGTGCAATGGATATTCTTTTTGCTTATCTGGTTACTCAAATTTATGGCAACCTGGTACATACGCAAACGGTTGGCAAATTACATCCATGGTTTGAGTATATTTTTGTAACGCCATCACACCATCGGGTACACCACGCCAGCAATGTTCGTTATCTGGATAAAAACATGGGTATGGTTTTAATTTTATGGGACAGGTGGTTTGGTACTTTTCAGGAGGAGTTACCGGAAGATGCCATTAAATACGGATTAACTACTCAGCCTAAAGATACAGGACCTGTAAATATTATTTTCCATGAGTTTATTGCCTTAAAAGATGATGTTAAAAAAGCACCGACTTTTATCGATAAAATAAAATACGTTATTAACCCCCCGGGCTGGAGTCATGATGGCAGCACCAAAATTGCTAAAATTATGCAACAGGAACTGAGGGAAGCTGAAGCAAAAGAAAAGGTTAAGGACATGAACGAACATCAACGGGAACTAAGCTCTGCAGGTTAATTAACATCAGCGAAGTCTTATTCATTAAGCACAAAACCAATTAAAATTTTGTTTTGCATTAAAAATAGCCTCACCTTAACTTCATTTTAGAAACAGGCTATCCAAAAGAAAATTAAATTTTGTTTAAAAAAATTTCACTTTGCTATTGACAAATTAAATTTTGTTTGTACATTTGGCTCAACAAGAAAAAAATGCAAAATAAAAACACATATTATAGCTTTGGTTACTTTTACTATTTTAGTGAGAGCCGGGGCTAATATGCAAAAAGATATATAACAAATATTAAATTGTATAAGAAAGTCCCGGCAAACAGCCGGGACTTTTTTGTTTTAAGCAAAAATGGAAACGACAAAACGAATAGCGATTCAAGGCATTAAAGCATCTTTTCATGAAGAAGCCGCTTACAAGTTCTTTGGTAAGGATATTGAAACCATAGAATGTAATTCTTTTAAAGAAACCTGTGATAAGCTTGAAAAAAACGATGCAGACTTTGTGGTAATGGCCATTGAAAATTCAATTGCAGGCAGTTTACTACCAAATTACACCTTGATTCGCGATTATGGTTTTTCGGTTGTTGGCGAAGTTTACCTTCCAATTCAATTGCACCTGATGGCTTTACCAGGTGTAAAATTTGAAGACATTAAGGTGGTTACCTCTCACCCTATCGCCATTCGCCAGTGTATTGATTTCTTTTATGATTACCCAAACATTAAAATTGTAGAAAGTAATGATACTGCGGCTTGTGCAAAACGCATTCAGGAAGAGCAGTTGACAGATACAATGGCCATTGCAAATAGCCTTGCGGCAGAGCTATATGGTTTAAACATTTTAGAACGTCGAGTAGAATCAAACAAGAAAAACTATACTCGTTTTCTGATTCTTAAAAAAGATAAAACAGATGAAGGCAAGAAAATTAATAAAGCTTCAATCTGTTTCCAGGTAGGACATAAAGCGGGTTCGTTGGCAACAGTGTTAAACATCTTCGCAGAACAAGAGGTAAGCTTAACCAAAATACAATCTATGCCGGTACTTGGAAAAAGAAACGAATATTATTTTTATGTTGATTTGGAATGGCCTAGCACAGAAAAATATGATAAAGCAGTTAGAAAGGCTTTAAAATATACGTCGAACTTCAATATCCTCGGAGAGTATCAAAAAAACGATAAAGTATAAAATAGATTAAACATTGAAATTGTACAAATTGGTTAACTGTACAAGCATCAATAAACCACATAAAACAGTTAACCGATTAAACAATAAACAGAATTATAAAATATTACAATCCATAAAACATGAAACTTAATTTAAACATTCAGCCACTAAACACTTGGTTAAACACCAACAACGAACCATTATTGATCTCAGGGCCATGCAGCGCAGAAACTGAAGAGCAATTATTAACGACAGCTCATTTATTAGCTGCAACCGGAAAAGTATCTGTACTAAGAGCAGGTATCTGGAAACCGCGTACCCGTCCGGGAGAATTTGAAGGTATCGGAAGCATTGGTTTAGAGTGGTTAAAACGTGCAAAAGCAGAAACTGGTTTACCAACTGCAGTTGAAGTTGCAAATGCAAAACACGTTGAAGAGGCTTTAGCAGCCGGAGTAGATATTTTATGGATTGGAGCACGTTCTACAGTAAATCCATTCACGGTTCAGGAAATTGCCGATGCTTTAAAAGGTCATGATATACCTGTGTTAATTAAAAACCCGGTTAACCCTGATTTGCAATTGTGGATAGGTGCAATTGAGCGTATTAATGGTGCAGGTATTACTAAAATTGGCGCCATTCACCGCGGTTTCTCTTCTTTCGAGAAAAGTTCTTTCCGTAATGAGCCAATGTGGGAACTTGCCATTCAGTTAAAAACACTTTGCCCTGATTTGCCAATCATTAACGATCCAAGTCACATTTGTGGTAACCGCGAGTTAATTCCTTACATTTCTCAAAAAGCTTTGGATTTAGATATGCAAGGTTTAATGATCGAATCGCATGTTGATCCTTCAGTGGCATGGACCGATGCTAAACAGCAGGTAACACCAGCGGCTTTGGCAGAATTGGTTGATCGTTTAACGGTACGTGAACCTGAAGCACCAAATGAGGCTTTTGCAGATAAGTTAGCTGATTTACGTAAAGGGATTGATAAAATTGACGATATTTTATTGCAAAAATTAGGTGAACGTATGGCTATCGTTGAAAAAATTGGTGAGTTTAAACGTGATAATCAGGTAACTATTTTACAGGTTAACCGTTGGGATGCCATTATTAAAAAAGGACACGCTTTTGCTAAAGCCTTAAAACTGGATTTAAACTTTACAGAGAAATTTCTGGAGCTGGTACACGGAGAATCTATTCGTAAGCAAACAGAAATTATGAATGCCGGCAAAGCTGAAAAAGGAATTGCTGCTGAACAACATGCTGAAGTTAAAGCGTAAAAAGGTAAAGGGTTTAAAGGTTAAAGGTGGAGGGTAAAACCAAAACGTTTAATCATTCATATATCGCTTTGCATAACGTCATTGCAAGGTACGAAGCAATCTTACAACAATAGTTGTTTATACAACTCGTATCATGCAATGACGATTTATTAAATTAAAGTGGCGTTGTGATTATTCAACATGACAAACCCAATAAAAAATAGAAATCACCACCCATTTAAGAAAAAAACAGAATAAAAATGTCTAAAAATGCCTTAGTTTCTTTTAAAGGAAATAAGAATATTGATACGGAAATCCTTTTAACAGGCTCAAAAAGTGAATGTAACCGGGCGCTGATTATTAGCGCACTAAGCAAAGGACTGGTTAAAGTAGAAAATCTATCGAATGCAGCCGATACCGTTACACTTGATGGTATTTTAACTTCTTTGAAAGAAGAGTCCGAACTCAAATCTCAAGACTCAAGACTAATAGATGTTGGCCCTGCGGGTACGGCTATGCGTTTTTTATCTGCTTATCTTTCTGCAAAGAACGGAAATTTCCTTTTAACCGGAACTGAGCGTATGAAACAACGCCCGATTGGTATTTTGACCGAAGCCTTAAAAAAAATCGGAGCCGATATTTCCTACGCAGAAAATGAAGGTTTTCCGCCTTTAAATATTAGCGGTCCGTTACAACAAACGGCTTCAAAAGTTAAAATAAAAGGCGATGTAAGCAGCCAATATATTTCTGCTTTATTAATGATTGCCCCTATCCTTTCTCAGGGTTTAACTTTAGAAATTGAGGGTGAGTTAACGTCTAAACCATATGTAGATATGACTTTAGATATGCTTAAATCTGTTGGAATTGAACATTCCTGGACCGGAAACTCCATTACAATTGAGCCACAGGCTTTTAAAGCCGGAACTTTAATTGTAGAACCCGACTGGAGTGCAGCCTCTTATTGGTACAGCATTGCGGCTTTAGCTGAAGAAGCTGAAATAAGTTTACCTGCTTTGAAAGAAAAAAGTTTGCAGGGAGATAGTCAGATTCAAAAGATTATGAAGATTTTTGGCATTGCAACGAGTAAAAGCCAAACTGGAATTTCCATTAGTAATTTAGGGATTTCATTGGATACTGTTGAGATATTAGATTTAAAAACCTGTCCTGATTTAGCTCAAACCATTGTTGTTATTGCAGCGGCTTTAGGTAAAAACATGGCTTTTACAGGTTTAGAAACTTTAAAAATCAAAGAAACAGATCGTATTGCTGCTTTACAAAACGAATTGGCTAAAATTGGGGTTACTTTAAATGAGGATAACCTGGTTTATACCTTAAATTGCGATAATCTTCATTTCCCGGATAAAATTAGCATTGCAACCTACGAGGACCACCGCATGGCAATGGCTTTTGCACCTTTGGCTTTATTAATTAATGAGGTAGAAATTGAAGAAATGCAGGTTGTTGAAAAATCTTATCCTTATTTTTGGGAAGATTTGAAAAAGGCAGGATTTGATATAAATATCAGGTAGCTAAAATCAAGTATCAGGAACTAAAAGTTAAAACAATACGAAAATCGTAACTCTAAAATCATCAATCTAAAATAAATATGGCAGGAAACTCATTCGGACAACTATTTCGCATTACCACTTTTGGCGAATCTCATGGCGTTGCCATCGGGGTAATTATTGACGGCTGTCCGGCACAATTAGATATTGATTTAGAATTCATACAGTCTGAACTGGATAAACGTCGTCCAGGGCAATCTAAAATTACCACACAAAGAAAAGAAAGTGATACGGTTCAAATTTTATCCGGTGTTTTTGAAGGAAAAAGTACGGGTACACCTATTGCTTTATTAATTCCTAACGAAGATCAACGGTCTAAAGATTACGGACATAATGTTGATGTTTACCGGCCAAGTCATGCAGATTATGTTTACGATGCAAAATATGGCATCAGAGACCATCGTGGAGGTGGTCGTTCATCAGCACGCGAAACCGCAGCACGTGTAGCAGCGGGAGCTGTTGCCAAATTGTTTTTAAAACAACAGGGCATTGAAATTTTTGCGCATGTAACCGCTGTTGGAACTATTGAAGCACCAAATTTGGAAAGTAATGATTTAAAAGCATTACTAACCATCAGGGAAGAAAATATTGTGCGCTGTGCCGATCCGGCTACGGCTCATGAAATGATTGATTTTATAGATTCTGTTAGAAAAGATGGCGATACGGTTGGCGGCAAAATTAGTTGTATAGTTAAAGGCTGCCCTGCTGGTTTAGGCGAACCTGTTTTTGATAAACTCCATGCTGATTTAGGTAAAGCGATGTTGAGCATTAATGCGGTACATGGCTTTGAATACGGATCGGGCTTTGCGGGAAGTGAGTTAAGAGGATCGGAACATAACGATATTCCTCAGCCCAAAGCTGCTGATGCTAAGGTATTTAAAACCATTACAAACCATGCGGGTGGCATTTTAGGTGGCATTTCAAACGGAATGGACATTACTTTTAAAGTTGCTTTTAAACCTGTAGCAACGATTATGCACAATCAGCAAACTATAAATGCGGCTGGCGAAGCTGCAGAAATTAAAGGTAAAGGCCGCCACGACCCATGTGTAGTACCCAGAGCTGTGGTTATTGTAGAGGCCATGGCTGCATTGGTACTGGCTGATCAATTTTTAAGAAATAAAGCAAGTATTGTTTAATACACCTGGAGCATATTGCACAATTGCTCTAAAATCTTTGTGAACTTTTATCGCTTTATGCTTAAAGATTGACAAAGATAATTAATAGTAAAAGAACAGAATTCTACCCACAGTAACAGGAATACTAAAAAGGGAGATTGCTTCGTACCTCGCAATGACGGAAGTAGGATGACCGAAATGGGGCGTCTTTGCGAGGCACGAAACAATCTCAATACTGGTTTACCATTAGAATTAAGTTTTTCTTTCCTGAAATGAGGTTATACAAAATTGAAAAGATCATTTTTGGGTGACACTGGTGTTTATAATTTATACATATTTGGTGTAATTTTGAATTATGAAATATCTGATTCCTTTTCTTCTGATCATCAGTACTACTGCTTTTGGGCAATCGCATAACGATCAAATTGCCTTGCACCGTGAAAATTACAAGCAGGATTTTGTTAAAGAAAGTCATTCTCCTTTAAAAGAAGCAGATTTAAAAGACCTGCATTTTTATGATGCTGACAGCAGTTACAGGGTTACAGCAGCGGTAGAGGTACTGGAAAATGAAAAAGTTTTTAAAATGCCTACTTATGATGGAACGAGTAAAGAATTTTACCGTTATGCGCACATTAACCTGATTATCAACGGCAATCCTGTTAAAATGACTTTGTATAAAAGCATTGCACTGGCTGCAAATCCTGCATATAAAAACTTACTTTTTTTGCCTTTTACGGATGAAACCAATCATAAAGAAACCTATGGTGGTGGCCGATACATCGATTTAAGTTCGACTGATATAAAGGATGGAAAAATTGAAATCGATTTTAATAAGGCTTATAATCCTTACTGTGCTTATAGTGATGGTTATCGTTGTCCGGTGCCACCTGAAGAAAACGATCTTTCTTTAGCAATAAAGGCTGGGGAAAAGCTTTATTCGGGTGAAAAAAAGCATAAAAAATAAATTTCAAGCTCATAAAAGAGCCCTGATTGTGAACAATCAGGGCTCTTTTACATTATAAATTATTTTACTTAAAAATAGCCGGGTATTTATCGGGTCTGCTTTCATGCATCATTTGATAAATGGTTTCCACTACATCGTCCACGGATGGTTTGCTAAAATAATCTCCATCTGAACCAAATGGTGGACGGTGGGCTTTAGCTGTTAGTGTTTTAGGTTGTGCATCCAGGTAAAAATACCCTTTTTGTTCCTCTAATATTTTCTGTAAAATATAAGCTGACCCTCCTCCTGGCACATCTTCATCAACCACTAAAAGTTTATTTGTTTTTTGTAAAGATGTAGCACACACATGTGTGGTATCAAATGGCAATAAGGTTTGTGGATCGACAATTTCTACTGAAATGCCCATTAAAGCCAATTCTTCTGCGGCTTCCTGTACAATTCTTAAGGTAGAGCCATAAGATACAACGGTAATGTCAGTTCCTTCTTCTAAAACTTCGGCTAAACCAAATGGTACAGTAAATTCACCAACGTTATTGGGTAATTTTTCTTTTAAACGGTAACCATTTAAACATTCTATTACTACAGCGGGTTCATCTGCCCTGAATAAAGTATTGTACATCCCTGCAGCCTGAGTCATATTGCGGGGCACACATAAATGCAAACCTCTTAATGAGCCCAGTAACATCGAAATGGGCGAACCTGAATGCCAGATGCCTTCTAAACGGTGTCCTCTGGTCCGTACAATCATTGGTGCTTTCTGAATGCCTTTTGTACGATAGGATAACGAAGCCAGATCATCACTTAGCACATTGAGTGCAAAAATCAGGTAATCCAGGTATTGAATTTCGGCGATGGGTTTTAGTCCACGCATGGCCAAACCTATGCCCTGCCCCATAATGGTCATTTCGCGAATCCCGGTATCGGTGACTCTTAATTCGCCATATTTAGCCTGTAAACCGGCAAAACCCTGATTTACATCACCAATATTTCCTAAATCTTCCCCAAAGGCAACTAATCTTTGATCACGGGCAAAGTTTTCGTTAAAACAAGCGTTTAACACTTCCCTGCCATCCACCATTTTAGATAAGTCATCGTATTGAGGAGCTACAACGGGAATATTATCCGGGCAGTCTTTTCCGTTTGTATGTAATTTTGAATTATATCTATCATAGTTTAAAACATCCTGACTTTCGTACCATGCTAAAAATGCCCGACGTTCGGGGGTATCAAACTGGGCGGATAAACGAATGGCTTTGCGGGCAGCAGTAAACACTTCTCTGCGTTGGGCATCAGCTGTTGAAGCCAGTTGAGCTACAATTCTGGCCAGTTCAGGTTGATGCTTAGCCAATCCGCCAATAAAATCTACAACTTGTTTTTGTTCAGGTTTAATGCTTTCCAGAAACTCATTCCAGGCCTCTTTTTGTGCATTGCGAACCAATATTTTTGCATTTTTCTCAATTTCAGCAATTTCCTCTTCGGTAACAATTGCCGATTCGAGCATCCATTCTCTCATTTTCAAAATACAATCGTGCTCGGTTTCCCAGCCTAACCTGTCTTTTGATTTATAGCGCTCATGCGAGCCTGAAGTAGAGTGGCCCTGTGGTTGGGTAAGCTCGGTAACATGTATCAAAACCGGGACATGTTCTTCCCTGCATACATTTATGGCTTTTTCATAAACTTCGCATAAAGCGGGATAATCCCAGCCTTTAACTTTGTAAATTTCATAGCCGGGGTTATTGGCATCACGCTGAAAACCTTTTAAAACCTCTGAAATATCTTCTTTTGTGGTTTGATATTTAGCCGGAACAGAAATACCATAGGCATCATCCCAAATAGAAATGGCCATAGGAACCTGTAAAACGCCTGCAGCATTAATGGCCTCGAAAAATACACCTTCTGAGGTCGATGCATTGCCGATGGTACCAAAGGCAACTTCGTTACCGCCAACAGAAAAATGTTTCAGGTAATCGAGTTCTTTATTATTTCTGAAGAGTTTAGAAGCATACGCAAGCCCCACTAAACGAGCCATTTGCCCACCTGTAGGTGAGATATCGGAAGAACTGTTTTTAATTTGAGTTAAATCATTCCAGCTTCCATCTTCATTAATAGATTTGGTTGCAAAATGGCAGTTCATCTGTCTTCCGCCAGAAAACGGATCGGCATCAGTGGCTGGATTTGCATATAACTGGGCAAAGAATTCTTTTAGGGTTGATATGCCTGCTGCGAATGCAAAGGTTTGATCGCGGTAATAGCCAGAACGCCAGTCGCCTTTTTTAAATGCCTTAGCCATAGCAATTTGAGGCACTTCTTTACCGTCACCAAAAATCCCAAACTTAGCCTTACCTGTTAATACTTCTCTGCGCCCTAAAACACTGGCTTGTCTACTCTCAAAAGCAATTTTATAATCGTTTGTAACGATAGATTTAAAATCGTTAAAACTTAATTCAGAAGCATCAATAGAATTGGTAATAAGTTTTTCATTCTGCATCATGATCTAATATTGGTTGCGGGCAAATATAAACAAAATTAAAAGTTTGCCTTTACACTAAACAGTAAAATTATATATTGGTTATTAAAATATTATTGGAATAGTTTTTGTTTTATATTGAAAACAATTAAATTTGTTTTAACAAAAAGTTAAAAAACATTCAAAAACATAACATGAAAAAGATCTTAGTATTATTCGCTTTTGTAATGGGTTTCGGTTTAGCTTCTCAAGCTCAAACTAAACCTGCTGAATTTAAATTTGAATCAGAAACACACGATTTTGGTAAAGTAGTTTTAAACAAACCGGTTTCTTTTGATTTTAAATACACCAACACTGGCGAAGAGCCTTTAATTATTACTAAAGCTGAAGGCAGCTGTGGTTGTACAGTACCTAAATATACTACTACGCCTTTGAAAAAAGGTGAAAGTGGAACCATTTCAGTTACTTTTAATCCTGCAGGTAGCCCAATGCCATTTACAAAAACTGTTACCATTACTTCTAATGCAAAAACACCTGTTAAAGTGCTTTACATCAAAGGAGAAACTGTTGCAGCTGCTTCAAAATAATTTTTAACCAATTATATTTAAAAAGTCCCGATTTTCATCGGGACTTTTTTATTTTTGTGCCATGCCAAAGATTTCACAAAAAGGCTTGCAGATGCCTGCATCGCCCATCAGAAAGTTAACACCATTTGCCGATAAAGCTAAACAAAATGGTAAAAAGGTTTTCCACTTAAATATTGGTCAGCCGGATATTGAAACCCCAGAAGGAATGTTGAACGCCATTAAAAACATTGATTTTAATGTTTGGGCTTATACACCATCTGAAGGAACATTAAGCTATCGCATCAAGTTAACCGAATATTACAATAAATTAGGCTATAACATTAAGCCTGAAAATATACTGGTAACGGTTGGTGGCTCTGAAGCCATTACCATTGCCATGCAAACCTGCGTAAATGAGGGTGATGAAATTATTATCCCTGAGCCTTTTTATGCAAACTATAATGGTTTTGCCTGCATGAGTAATGTAGTGGTTAAACCAATTTTATCCTATATCGAAAATGGTTTTGCCCTGCCTCCTATTGCGGAGTTTGAAAAGCTAATAACCGATAAAACCAAAGCGATTATTATTTGCAACCCAAATAATCCTACAGGCTATTTATATTCGAGGGAAGAATTGGAGGCTTTAAAATCGCTTTGCTTAAAATACGATTTGTTCTTATTCTCTGATGAGGCTTACCGGGAGTTTTGCTATGATGGCCGTGAATTTATTTCGCCAATGCATTTGGATGGATTAGATGAAAACGTAGTGATTATGGATACGGTATCTAAACGTTACAGTGCCTGTGGTGCCCGTTTGGGTTGCATGATTACTAAAAACAGGGAGGTAATTGCTTCGGGCTTAAAATTTGCACAAGCAAGGTTAAGTCCGGGTATGGTAGAGCAAATTGCAGGTAGTGCCGCTGTTGATACTCCTGACAGCTATTTTGAAAAAGTAAATACAGAATATACTTTACGCAGAGATACTTTGGTTGGAAGATTAAACAAGATTGATGGCGTTTTTTGTCCTAACCCGGGTGGTGCTTTTTATGTGGTTGCTAAATTTCCAATTGATGATGCGGATAAGTTTTGTCAGTGGATTTTAGAAGAATTTAACCACAACAATCAAACGGTTATGATGGCACCTGCAACAGGTTTCTATTCTACACCGGGTTCTGGTAAAAATGAGGTTAGAATGGCTTACGTTTTAAATACAGATGATTTAAATACGGCCATGGATTGTTTAGAGATTGCTTTACAGCAATATCCAGGCAGGACAAACTAACTGGCATTTAAATGTTTGGCGTTTGGAAGTCTATTTAAATCCAGACGCTAAACTTCATTTTGAGCAGAATATCGATACTTTTTGATTATTGACCGGTCAAACTGGCTTAATAATTGTATATTTGTAAACGAGTTTGCAAATTGATTATTTATGAATTGCAGACCGAAACCGGGGCCGTTCTTGGATTTGACAGGGTGGCGAAGGTTATGTTAGCATGCAGTGCGTTGTACGGAGAGCACTTAAAGTGAACGTTCACATTTTAGTTGGCGAAAATACTTACGCCTTAGCTGCTTAGTTTAGAACTAAATAGCTTTTGTCCCTCTAACTGCTGCATTGTTAGGTTAGAATCTGGGGCATCGAAATAACAAAGCTGGCCTTAACGGAGGTACGACGTGAGGTGAGATAAAGTATCTAAGGATTTAAACAAGGTCGGTTTTCAGCCGGTTTACTTCCCGACAATTAATTGAAAAATAAGCATGTAGAAGGTATAATTTATCTCACAACTGGACAAGGGTTCGACTCCCTTCGGCTCCACAAAGCGGTATAATGTAAAGATTATACCGCTTTTTATTTGATTGTCGCTGATTTACAATAAGTTTGAATCCGACAAAAGAGAAGTTTCCTTATTGTGGGTTTATCAATATAAAGTTAATGGTTCTGAATATATTAATTTCCATTCGTTGTCTAAATATTGATAAAAGTAAATGGTTAGGCCGGTTCGCTCGCTTGTAAACTTACCCGTTTTAAAATAGCCATCACTCATATAGGATGCTTTTAACCCATCTTTAGAATAAACAAAAGGTGTAAAAATTGATTGTAGCGTCATTCCTTTCTTAAGGTGAATTTTGTTTAATGCCAGTTCTGTCTTTATACATTGAAAATTAAATGGTTTCTGTCTAGAAAGGCCTAAGGAATCTATATTATTTATAAATTCCCATTCATTTTCTTTATCAAAACTTTTTAATCCATTTTCATTAAAAAAAACCTTGTAGTAATTTAGCTTATCTGTAGAGATCTGCGGCATAGACAAAATTGCCAACTTGTTATCTATTTTTTCAAGTGGAAACTTAGCCATTTCCTTAAAAATTTCGATGTACAACAATCGTTCTTTTTCCTTTCTGGTGCTATCTGTTTGAGCACGTCCCTTTAACTGAGTACCTACTAGAAGTATTACAACAAAAGCAATTTTTTTCATTTTAACATCCCTTTTTGTTTGTTGAATTTGAGGTATTGTTATATCCCCTATTGCCATTGGCTTCTGTTCCTTTATATTTAGGCTGGCTTTAAATCCTGCGATTGTTAATGTTTAATCTGTAAAGACTTTTTGTTATAAAACCATATAGCTGTTAGAATAAGTGAAAGCAATAAGCAAAACATCAAATTAATTAAAATAGAATCAATTATAAACTGATAGCTCTCTGCGACTCCTGTTGGCACCTTTGTTATTACTCGGGTAAAAAATGGTTTTGGAAAACCGAATGCATTAGAAATAAGAAACAGTCCAATAAAAAGGATGAGAAATATTTTCATAAATTCCGATTTGTTTTTAATTAATAAGAGCTATCGGTGGTTTGAATATATCCTTTTAAAAGGGCACCAGATAAAACGATTACACTTAATGCAATTTTTCATACTGGCATCCCTTTTGAATTTTAGATGTTGTTTAGCATTTTAATATCTTCCGTTTTAATGAACTGCAAATATTCACTATGGGCCGCCAAGGATATCAATATAATTAATCGTCTGAGCCGATATATGTTTTAACCTCAACCAGCTTATATTTATTTGATGAAATATATTCTACTACAAACACTTTTCTAAAAGGGAATCTCTTTGAATCTGTCGAATCAAAGTAAATACTCTTATTAGATTTTATTTGTGCAAATGTCATAGCTTTGTTTTTGACAAAGGTGCTATCCTTAAAACTGAATTCAGGTTTGTTGATTGTCATTAATCTATACCGATGTCTAATGTTTCCTTCAGTGAAATATTGCCAGGTATATATGTCATAATCATACTTAGCCGAAAAGACTTTTCCTTTACGGACAATATCCGTATTTTCTTTTTGAGTTGTCTTATAAGTCAAAGAATCAGGCTTAAAATATAAATATAAATCAGACTTTTGTTTTTGTTGAGCAATGCAGCTTGATACAACAAAAATTAATAATATATTCAGTTTATTGATCATTACAGTTAGTTTTACTTCTATTTGATAATAGTGTTGCTTTTTTGGTTTCAATTTCACTTTTTTGTATATCGGTCAAGGCCTGATATGCGTCTGTACCTTTAAGTCCATGCCAGGCAAGTGCCTGATAGTAATCAATGCCAAATTTGTTATTATCGTACTCTTTTAAAGCACTTGCGATTGTTTCTACATAAAATCTAGCAATATATTCATGGTCATAAGCCGCATTTGCCCTGTATTGTGTATATAAGTTAAATAAAGTGGGGAAATTAGCATTGTTTAATTGGCTTGGACCATGTATGGTAATTAATTTTCTGAATACCTCTGCATGAACCCCTTCATGCAATAATGTTAGGGCTACTTCTATACTCGACAAATTGTCAATCAAATTTTCTGCCAGAGTTAAATCAATATTGTTGGCATTCCAGGTAACAGGGTTTGGTATAGTAGTACCTAATGTTTGAAAACCGGGCTGCTGTTCTATATTTTCTAGCTTGAACGTCAGGTCAATTGGCTTATTTTCTCCTATGAATTTGTTTAAAGCTGCCCTGTAATAGTTGTTTTGCATTAATTTATTTAATGCACACATTGCTTTTGGATTTTTATAAAATTTAGATTGCATTATCGTGTCTACCGACACTGGGGGTATGGTCGGTTGAGCACCGCCGCCACCAATGTTTGGATAACCCCCATCTGGGGAAGTACCACCTCCGCCTCCACTGCCTGGAATACAGTTAATTATGGTTGTGGAACCGACATATACCCAGGAACATACATTACCAAGTTCCGGCATTCCCTGTATACTGGTACAACTTTCGTAGTAAAGATCATAAACCTCAACGGAACAATTATCATTTACATTATACAGTGATAATTTATCTCCTGGTTTAGCACCAATGGTTTTTTGCTTCTCTCTTAATTCCAGTATCTGAATAGGTGAGAGGACTGATTTTTCAAGGCTCCTGGTAATTTTACCGGAATTTAAGAGATAACCATTTTCAAATTTACCCGTGATATTATAATAAGAAAGCGTTCCGGTAAAGGAACCGAAGTCCTTATAATGTACTTCTTTACCATCCTGAGGTAAACTACCCTGAAGCATCATATACGCAGCGGTTATATTACTGCTTCCCGCTTGGTTAAAGAGCAAAAGTTTAATCGTGGTATTATTTTGCGCTTTTTCGCGTTCCGTATCGGATGTTTGTCCCTGAAGCATGACAACCTTATTGGGGTTTGTGAAATTAACCTCTGTTACCCGGTAGCCATCTACTAAAGTGGTATGAATATTTTCCCAGTTAGGCGTGTAGCCGGTAAAAACATTTTTTGATACAGAATTTAGAGCGGATTGTTTGTCGAACCAACTTTTTAATTGTTCCGTGGTCAGATCAGGTATGCCAATTTTCTCGTTTTTTTTACAAGATTGAACACCCAGGAAGACACTGAACAATAGGATAATCCAGCGTAGTTTTAAAAGAGCATTAAGTTTTTTCATCAATTGTAAATTTTAGTTTATTAAAAAAAATTTAGGGGTGATGAGCTGCTAATATACGGAATGTAAAATATAATATATATTAATGTATGATATTATCACAATAAGTGAAGTTGTACTTTATCAGCCTTCATTGAAAATTGGTTTTGTCCTATTTTTCAGAACAATCTGTGTTTTCTTTAGAAATAATCAAAAATATTCTTCAACACCCTGAACCAATAGCTTTTGTGCTATGAATTCTTGCTAGTCATTTTATGGATAGAAATAATTTTGTCAAGAATTGACTGAATTTTCTCTTTGTCATTCGATTCCCACGTCCAGTAAAAAGGCTTTGCGCTCATTTAAAAACATCCTAATACAAAAAGGGGCCATAATCGGCCCCTTCTTTCCCTAATAATAAACGATTCAAGATTATCCCCGTTTAAAACTCTTCCTATTAAGTTGCATCAATTGCTTCACGAAGTGCTTTTGCTGCTTTTGCAGGGTCTTCTGCCCCATAAATTGCTGCACCTGCAACCGCCACCTTCGCTCCTGCTCTAATTACACTGGTTACATTATCCAAATTAACACCGCCTGCAACAGATACCGGAACACCTGCTCTTGCGGCTTCATCAATCAATACCTGGATAGAATAACCTGCAGTCCATTGCTCATCTAAACCTGCATGAAGTTCAACAAACTCCACACCTAAGCCGATTACTTCCTGAGCACGTTTTACACGATCAGGATATCCAATGGTATCCACCACTACTCCTTTTCCATGTGCTTTTGCCGCTTTAACAGCACCAATAATTGTTGCATTACCTGCTGCCCCCAAAACTGTTACTAAATCTGCACCTGCTTTAAAAGCGATATCAGCTTCTAATTCTCCTGCATCAGCTGTTTTTAAATCTGCAAAGATTAATTTATCAGGATGCGCCTGTTTCATTGCCGTAATTACTGTCGATCCCATATTTTTAATTAAGGGCGTGCCCAGCTCAATAATGTCTACATAAGGTGCTACTTTTGCTGCTAAAGCCAAAGCCTCTTCTGTTGTTAATAAATCTATTGCTACTTGTAATTTTGCCATGATATTTATTTGTTAATAATTTATATTTTATTCCAGGTTTGCATGTCTTCTCCATAATTCTTCTGCCGCTTGTCCGGAGGATTTCCAAAGCCCTTGAAAAACTGCATCAAAAATTAATAAGAGAAATTGTTCAAATAAGCTTCCTGCATATTGAGCGGAACGGCTGCTTTCAAAATCTTGTTTCTCTGCTGCCGGCAATACGACCAAATGAGTAGAAAATCTGGTCAATGGTGATTCTGTTTGTGTAGAAATTGCAATTACTGTTGCACCTACTGAGGCAGATTTCTCTGCCGCTTTAACAATTGATCCTGTTGTGCCTGAGCCGGAAGCTGCAATTAATAAATCGCCTTTCCGAATGGCTGGAGTAGTGGTTTCGCCTACAAAATACACCTTTAAGCCCAGGTGCATAAAGCGCATGGCCGCAGCACGCATGGCAAATCCTGATCTGCCTGCAGCACAGAAAAAAATGTGGTTTGCTTTTATAACTTCCTTAACCAGGGTATCCAGCTGTTCAAAGTCAATTTGTTTAATTAACCAATTATGCTCTTTTAAAATCAATTCCAGATTGGATTGAATCTCCCTGTTAGATGTTGCTGAATAATTATTTACGACTTGCATGTATAATTTTTTATTGCAATCAAATGTAACTTGTACCAGTGACCAGAAGGTTATACGATTGGCGCATAATATGGGATAATCTGGAAATTTTGTTCTTGAAAAGTCATAAAACAATACTCAAAAAGCCTGATTTCCGAATAGTCCACCATAATTTCCAGATTATCCACAACATCTGTTTTAGAGTTTTTATCTTTACAATGATGAATATAAATGCACTTCCTCAGCTTGAAAAATCTTTAATTTACATCCGTAATCTGGGCGATTGTCCACCTAGTTATCTTAATGATCCAAACCGCAAAGATTTTTTTGAAATTGTATGGCTAAAAAACGAAAATCCATTACATGGACTAAAAGACAGCCGGGAGGAAGTAAAAGGAGACTGGATTTATTTAATTCCGCCTTACCGGGTACATCAACTAAATAAAGCAGGTAAAAATGGAGAGTTAATTTCTTTCAAACGGGCTATCCTTGAGGAGGAGGATAAAGAATTTCTACTCGATTTATTTAAAATTTTTAATGTTCAGGGCGAGTTTTCCTGTTTAAGATTAAGTCAGCCAGAATCTGAAGAACTTCTTGGTGTTTATACTTTACTTGTGCAGGAGTACAGCAAAGACAATAGTATATTGGTTAAAGCTTTATTAAAGGTATTTTTACTAAAGCTGATCCAGGTAAAGGAACATCAGTTTACGAGTCAGGATCTTCATCAAAAAAGGGTTTACGAATTTCTGATGCTTTTAGAGAGTCATTATTTAGCAGATCGCAATACAGATTTTTATGCGGGTAAACTTGGAATTAGTTCTAAACGCTTAAACCAGATTTTGAAAGAGAAGCTTGATAAAACCGGCACTCAACTCATTCACGACCGCTTGATTTTGGAAGCAAAACGTAAAATTATACATAGTGAATTTACAATTAAGGAGATTGCCTATGATCTGGGTTTTTCAGATCGCCCTTATTTTAGCCGGTTCTTTAAAAAACAAACAGGGGAAACGCCCGAAGAATTCCAAAAAAATGCCAAAAAACATATAGAAACAAAGAATAATACACTTGTATAAATTAAATCTTCTAATTCTTTAAAGGTATTATGGTGAAATAACAGGGCAAAAAAAATGCAGATAATTTATATTATCTGCATTTTTCGGTTGGTTGATTGGGATGATTTAATAAAATTATGCAAGTTTTACGTTAACTGCGTTTATACCTTTTTTACCGTCTTGAGTATCAAAAGTCACTTTATCTCCTTCTTTAATTCCGTCTTTTAAACCTGACACGTGAACGAAAATTTGCTCGCTAGTGCTGTCATCAATAATAAATCCAAAGCCTTTTGTTTCATTAAAAAATTTTACTGTACCTGTTTTCATTTTATTCTTTTTTTTGATTTTATAGTTTAAATATAAATCTTTATTCTTTAAACTTACTATAATGCAGTTTTTTTTAGGTTAAAAAAACATTAGCGTGTATTTGTTTATAAAATATATATCGGTTTCAGTATCAGCCAAACACCTTCCTGCTGCTGATTAATTTAGTTTTTTATGGTTAATTAAAACCTAAAGCTTCCAGAATTTTTTTTCCAACAAGTTCTGCTGAAGCAGGATTTTGTCCGGTAATTAAATTACCATCAGCAATTGCAAAAGGCTTCCAATCTTCTGTGCGAACATAATCCGCTCCTTTCTCTTTAAGCATATCTTCTAAAGAGTAAGGCGTTTCCGCGGTCGATTTTCCTGCAACTTCTTCAGTGTTTGTAAAAGCTGATATTTTCTTTCCTTTTACCAGTGGTTCGCCATTAGGTGCTTTAACATTTTGTAAAGCTGCGGGTGCGTGACAAACTAAAGCTACGGGTTTGCCTTTGGCATAAAAGGTTTCAATAATATTGATTGATAGTTTATTCTCAGGCAAATCCCACATAGGCCCATGGCCACCGGGATAGTATACGGCATCATAATCGTTGATATTAAGATCTGCAAGTTTAAGTGTATGATTTAACCTGTTAATTGCTTCTTTATCAGCAGTAAACTTTTGTACATCAGCAGTAGAAAAATCCGGTAATAAACTTTTAGGATCAATGGGTGCCTTTCCTCCTTTTGGTGTTGCAAGGGTAATTTCTAGGCCATGATTAAGCATTAAGTAGTATGGAGCAGCAAATTCCTCAATCCAAACACCTGTTTTGTGTCCTGTTGCCTTAACCTCATCAACCGAAGTAAGCACAAATAAAATTCTTTTAGTTTTCATTTCTTTCTGGTTATTATTTAAACTTTTTTGTCCATAGCTGTAAAGTGCCATAGCGCTAAAAAGCAGGGTGAATAATAAATTAAATTTGTTTTTCATTCTTTGTAATTTTTATTCAAAGATGCTTGTAAATTAGCATCTGATTCAAGGATGTACATCACCATTTAATGGTGATGCAGATCACAGTGAATGTTTTTAAAACAAATTTTAAGATGGTTACAGCCTTCAGGCAACATATAGAACAAATTATTTCCTTTTCAGATGCTGAATTTGATTTTGTATTCAGTCACTTTCAACAAAAGAAATATAAAAAACATCAGTTTCTGACTCAGGAAGGTGATTATGTTAACCAGGAATATTTTGTGCTTGACGGCTTATTAAAAGCTTATGTAAACCGGGATGGAAAGCTCCATATTATACAATTTGCAATGGAAAACTGGTGGATTTCAGACTATCAGGCGCTCCTTTATCAAACCAGGGCAAGCTATGATATTGATTGTATTGAAGATACAACTGTATTGATTCTGACTGCTGAAAATAAAGCCAAACTTTGTGCAGCTTCTCATAAAATGGAGCATTTCTTCAGGCAAAAAGCAGTTTCGGGTTATGTGGCCATGCAAAAACGTGTATTATCCTTTATGAGTAATGATGCTCAATCCAGGTATCAGCAATTATTTGATCTCTATCCTTCTCTTTTCCAAAGGATTCCTAAATCCATGATTGCGGCGTATTTAGGCGTTTCGAGAGAAACACTCAGCAGGCTTAAACTTTTATAAGATTGCTATAAAGAAAAAATCCGGTTAAAATAAAAAGCCCTTCAATCCTGACAGGGCTTTTTAGTTGTCTATCCCTATATAAATAGGAAAGTAAATTTAATTATTGCCTTACACATTTTCAGGCTTTGAATAAACTGAACAAATAAAATTAAAAGTACTTATTCATTCCTAATGGCTATAAAAGCATTAAGCATTGTTTTTCAAATTTAAATATGCCTCCTTCAACAGGTAATTTGCATAAGTTATATCATCTTTACTTTGTAAATAAAAACTTATCCATCCTGATTTTTTAAAAACATGATGGTCCTTAACTTTTCCTTCATTAAGTAAGCGTTTCTTTACCTCTTTATTAAACAGGATATCCAGAATTCCGTTGCTATGAATGTGCCCTATTTCCTTTTCACCAAAATTAAACTGGGTACCTCCAAATTTATGAAGCTGAATATTTACATGTTCCCAGGTTAAAACTTCTTCTTCAATTTCATCAATCCAATCTAATCTTTCCGATTTAGTTAATAATGTCCATATTTTAATTCCACTATCAAAAGCCAGAGCAGCTAATGGTATCGATTTTAAAAAACTCAACCGTTTTACTACAAAGGCAAACATTATTTCTCGCTCAAGACTTTAATATGGTCCATTACCCTTAAATGAACATTTCTGGTAATACTTTCTGCCCACAAATCATAATACCAAACCGGAAAAACGTGTAACTTATACCAACTGTTTCCAATCAGCGTAGTGGTACCGTTTCCATTATCTTTTAAAAGGAACTGACCTCTGGTAATGTCGATGTGTCCCATAATTTCAGGATCCAATGGCTGATTTACAATATCAAAAGTCAGGTTCTTATTAATATCGAAGGCTACAATTTTTTCATCAAATATATAACCGTTACTGAAAATACATTTGCGCCCTGCCCCATTCTTGTAAGCGGTAACAGTAGTTTGCATAGGAGATGGCATTCCAATTTTGAACAGCCAATAGTTATCTGGTTGCTTTATTTTTTCAAAGGCAACTACATTTTTCCAGATTTCCTCAGGCGTGGCATTAATTGTAATTTTATCCGACACCATGTTATCATAATGATGTTCTGACACAGAATCTGCTACGAAGACAATAAATAACAAGGAAAGTACGCTAACATTTAAAGTTTGATTCTTCTTTCTAAACATCATCTTACCAATAAAAGCTCCGGTAACAATGAATGCGAATATCAGGGGCGATACAATAATTAAACATAATACACCTTCTCCCAAAAAAATATAGCTAAGAAATAATGCTATACCTCCATTAACAATAGAATACCCAACGAGTGCACTACTCTTTAAATTGAGTTTTCTCCAGAACCAAATACTGATTATCCCCATAAACAATGGAATAATAACAAATTCGGAAAAAATCAGACTCCCTTCTGATTGTACATCTAAATATTTATTTAGCCAGATTATAAAAATTGCAACAACATTCGGTACGATGAAACCTAACGCTTTTGGATTAATCATTTTTTTCATGAGCTTATCGTTAATTTATTATCTACAATCAAACATAAGCTATATTACTGAACTTTCAAAAATTATTGAAAATAAAATTACCCTATTCAATGCCTTTAACTCCGTACATGGGCAAAACATATACAGATGTTGAGGCTGTAATAAATAAAAAATTGCGGTTCTTACCTCCAAAACAGATATTACCAGTCCAGTTATCGGGAATATTTACATGTGCAATTTTCTCTCCATTTGGTTTATAAACATTTACGCCTTTGCCGGTTACATAAATATTTCCCTGGTTATCGAGTGTCATGCCATCTGATCCCTGATTTAAAATCAGCTGCTGATCGCTTAATGAAGCGTCTGCATTTATTTTATACCTATATGTTTTACCTGCTTTTGCATCTGCTACATATAAAAATTTGCCGTCAGGCGTACCAACAATACCATTTGGTTTTAGTACATCATCGGCAACAATTATGGCTGTTTTTTTCCCTTTTGGTAAATAATAAACCTTCTCCCCTGTTAATTCTGGTGATTTACGCTTCCAATAATCGCGTTGATAATAAGGATCGGTAAAATAAATGCCGCCTTTGGCATCCAGCCAGATGTCATTGGGTCCGTTTATTTTTTTCCCTTCGTAATCACTGAATAAAACCTTTATCTGTTTATTTTTATTAACAGACCATATTTCATTATTTTCATCAGCGCAAACAATGAGATTGCCCTTTTTATCAAAATAGGTTCCATTTGCTCTTCCGGTTTTATCCATATACAGACTTAATTTCCCTTTGATATCATATTTCCAGATTTTATCATTGGGCTGATCTGTAAAGAAAACATTGCCTTTCCGATCAACTGAAGCACCTTCGGTAAATTTAAATTGGGACGAAATCAATTTTAAACTATCCTGAATAAATAATGGATTTTGGTTGCTTTGAGCAAAAACGACAGAAAAAGTTGATGTAAAAAATAAAACCAACAGGCTAAAACGAATCTTCATAAACTAAAATTAAGCGGCTTGCAATGTGCCTATTTATAAAACAGTAAGCAAGTAATAATCTTGTTTGAATTAATTAGATTACACGAACTAGCTTACCCGTTTTCCTTTTAAAAGCATATCCAGGGCGTGTTGAAGCGTTCCGGCTTGTTGCACCTCTCCTTCATTTACAAAATAAATTTCGTCTGCGTTTTCAATGGTATTTAAGCGGTGTGCAATAATAACCAATGTTGTTTCTTTTGAAAGTTTATTTAAAATAGTGCTGAGCAATTGCTCTGTAATCGTGTCAATGTTGGCGGTTGCTTCGTCCAGGATCAAAAGATCAGGATTACGTAAAACCGCACGCATAAAAGCAATAAGCTGTTTCTGGCCTAAACTAATGCTATCCGAGCCGGAAGTAACCTGCGTATTTAAGCCTTCATCAAAAATGGCTAAAAGTGCATTGAGATTCGCATCTTCAATAATTTTTTCCAGTTCTTCATCACTTACTTCTTTATACTGGCTATTGCCGTACAAAATATTATCTTTAACGGTTCCGGTAAATAAGAAAGGTTCCTGCAGAATAAACCCTATCTTTCTTGTGCGTTCTTCAGCGCTAAAAGTCCTGATATCTTTGCCATTCAGTAAAACCGTTCCGCTGGTTGCATCATATAAACGGGCAATTAATGAAGCTGTAGTCGTTTTACCTCCTCCGGTTGGACCGATTAAAGCATAGGTTTTACCTTTTTCAAACTTTAAATTGATGTTATGCAAAATCTCTTTACCCGCATCATAAGAAAAATGCACATTTTTAAACTCAAGCAACGCATCAGAAGAAGGCACTTCTTTGCTTTCTATTTGCTTTAAATCTGTTTCTAACAATAAAATTTGAGAAATCCTGTCCCAACTTGCCATAGCCACCTGAAAACTTGTCCATAACGCTGCTAACTGTCTTAACGGATTATAAAAGTTGGTACTATAGGCAATATAACTCACTAATAAACCTATTGAAAAATGACCAATAGAAATTAAATGAATGCCATACAACAATACAATTAATTGTGCTACACTTGAAAATAGCCCATAAACAGGTACAAAAATGTTGTTTGCCAAGCCTGCACCAATAGCTGTTTTATAGTTTTCTTTGTTGGCTTCATCAAAACGTTTTCTAAAATAATCACGACGGTTAAAAGCAATAATAACTTTAAAATTATTCAGACTTTCCTGAATTTCGGCACTCATTCCGCCGACACTTTTAAGGTTTTTTGCATTTTTTCTTTTAACCCAGGGAGATAAAACCGTCGTAAATAATACAATTAAAACGGCCGGGGCAAGTGTAGCAGCACCCAAATCGATGTGAATAGACAGCAGAAAGATGCCTGCACCAATCATGGTTACAATACTTCCAATAAACTGCATCAGCGATTGCGAGAAAAATTGATTGAGTTTATCGGTATCGTTATTTACCCTTGAAATTAAATCTCCGGCTTTATTCTGGCTAAAAAAAGAAACAGGTAACTCCTGTAATTTATTAAAAATGGCATTACGCAGTGTGTACAACATGCGTTGACCTACCCCGCCCATTAATTTGGTTTGCGTATAACCGGTAACCATGGCCACCAAATACATACATAAAAGAATGCCCCCAGACATCAATACCCCCTGGTATTGTTTGGTACGAATATAAGCATCAATGGTGTGGCCAAAAAGCAAGGGGCCTAAAAGCAGTAAACCTGAGTTAACTAAAATGGCAATTAAAGCCAGCCAAAGGTTTTTCCGCTCTGCCGAAATTAATTTAAGTAATCTTTTAAGCGCCTTATATGTTGATTGCTTTTCCTGCTGTGGGCTAAGCTCGTTAAGATTGTAATTCATAATTGCTGGTACTCTGTTGTGAAGTATAAATCTGAACGTACTCCGGACTGGTTTTTAAAAGTTCCTGATGGGTTCCTTTTGCAAGAACTTCGCCTTGCATTAATAAAACAACCTGTTCATAATGCTCAACAGAGGCTATTTTCTGGGTTACTGAAAGTAAAGTTAAACCGGGATAATTGCGTTGAATATTTTCTAAAATCCTTTTCTCGGTGTTGTTATCTACCCGAGCGGTAAAATCGTCAAGTAATAAAACTTTTGGATTTACAGCAAGGGCTCTTGCCAGCATAATGCGTTGTTTTTGTCCGCCAGAAAGGCTGCTGCCCCGTTCAGAAACAATGGTATTTAATTTTTCAGGCAAAGCCTCCACAAAATCTTTAAGTTCGGCAGTTTCAATTGCTTTTTCTAAAGATTCATCTGTTACGGTATCGCTAAATGCAATATTTTCACGAATGCTCATATTAAAAATAATACTATCCTGAAATACGAAACCAACCTGTTTATGGAAATTTTCCTGATTATAATTTTTAATCGGCTGGTTATCAAAAAGTACTTCTCCTTCATTGGGTTCAATTAATCCCGTTAAAATGTAAAGCAATTGCGTTTTCCCCGCCGCAGTTGGTCCGATTACCGCTGTTTTTGATCCGGCTTTAACTTTAAAGGAAACATCTTTTAAAACTGGCTTTTGTCCGAATAACAAAGAAATATTTTTCATTTCTATATCACCATTAAGCGCTTCCATAATGGTGCCATCGTGTTTAACTTCAGCAGCATTTAAAATATTTTCTATCCTTTGATAAGATGCGGAGGCCTGCGCAATCACATTGCTCATAAAGCCAATTACCAGAATAGGGAAAATCAAAATGGAAAGGTAACTGCAAAAGGCTGTAAACTCGCCCAGACTCATGCTGTTGGTAATTACATAATGACCACCCAGCACTAAAATTGTTAGTCCGGCCAGGTTAGACACAAATACAATAATTGGAATTAAACCTGCAAAAAGTCTTAAAATGGACAAACCCAGGTCTCTGGCCTTAGAGTTGGCATCTATAAATTTATTGTATTCAAGCTGTTGTGAGTTGATTACCCGTATTAATGCGGCACCTAAAATACTTTCATTGATTACTTTATTTAACCAGTCTATTACTTCGCGACTCTTTTTAAATAATACTTTTACTTTGCTTAATACAAAGAAAAAAGCACCACCAATAATGGGTACAATAGCAATTACACAAAGCGCCAGTTTCCAGTTAATCATTAACAATAAAATACTGGCACCAACAATTAAAAAGATAGAGGAAGCAATAGAAACAATAGCCTGAGAAACAAACATCTTAATAGCGTCTGCATCTGAAGTTAAGTTTGTTAATAATTTTGACGGATTGGCCTGAATAACAAAAGCATGGCTTTGACGGGAAATCTGATCAGAAAGTTTTGTTCTTAAATCTCTTGCAACCCGTTCTGAAGCATAAGTTTGAACGATACTTTGCAGGTAAGTGAAAATAAAAACCAATAGTATGGCGCCTGCAAACTGAATGAGAATAGGTTCTGCCTTAAAAGTTTTGTTGGTATAAGCATCAATTCCATGAGAGATAATTTTAGGTAGCAACAGGTTTATACCATTACTTAAAAGTGCAAACAAGATGAGTAAGGAAATTAGTCCTCGGTAAGAGCCTAATAAGCTAAAAATACTGCTTTTTTTGGCTTCTTTTGTTTTGTCCATTTATTGAAGATACTTTGTATCCTTCAAATTTAGCTGATTTATTTGAAACACTACAGAAAAACCGGGCAAGTATTACAATTGGTAAATAAAATGACCGGGAGTTATACCGCCGGCCATTAATCTTTTAAAAATAAACCTATTTACCTTCTTTAAGTACCATATCAATGGTAATTGCCGTGGCTACTATGGCTACTTTTTGATTATTTTCTGCATAATTAGGATCAATAGATACATTATATTTATCAGCAGTAGTAAAAACCTCTTTTAATGCACCTCCCCATTTTTTACTGATTTTACCCATTTCTGCACCTGTGTTATTGGTAATGGTAAAATTCCAGGCTTTCCAGTCGCCAGAAATTTGCGCAATATTAGCACCTGTAGCCGGATCACTGATTGTAAATGTTGGTTTAAAGAATTTAAATTTTTGTTTAATGATGCCTACCTCCACACCCATCGGATCGGTAACTGTAATTTTAGACATCCAGAAAGTCCAGCCTCTGCTTATTGTTGCCTGCAACTGATTGTTAGCATCAGTAATTTCCAGTTTAAAGGGCATCATCGCCTTGTTAATCAATAAAGTTAAAGCCTTATGCCAACCACTTATTCTTTGTTTAATAATGCCAATTTGGGCACCCTGATCGTTGTAAACTTTATATTCGTTTGCAAATTTTAAGAAATTTACCTTTTCATCAATAAAATATTCGTCACTTAGAAAAAACGTTGGGATTTGTTTACTCATTTTTAATTTTCCTTAGATTAAGCCCGAAAATAATTATTTTTTATAAACTCATAGTTATCTGTTGATTAATTTTCAAAATGCTCCTTAATATTTAGCAGGCATTTACCCGTTAAAGATTGCTAACTTTGCAACATTAAAAAATTGCCATTGAAGATAATGGCTAACTTATATTTAGCATGATTGAGATAGGAAAATACAACGAATTACGGATTTTAAGTAAAACAGAAGCCGGATTAAATTTAACTGACGGTGATAAACTGGTATTGTTGCCTTATGTACACGTACCCACAGGTGCTGAAATTGGCGATAACTTAAACGTATTTGTATTTGTACAAAAAGATGGCAGATTAACTGCAACTACACAAAAAGCTTATGCCACCGTTGGCGATTTTGCCTTTCTTAAAGTCGTTTCTGATGGTGAAGATGGTGTTTTTATGGATCTGGGGATTGACAAAGATATTTATGTGCCGCAACGGGAGCAAAAAAGACCCATGCAAAAGGGTTATAAATATGTGGTTTATGTTTTTCTGGATGAGGGTAATGACCGTTTACTGGCTTCATCTAAATTATACGATTTTGTAGAGGAAGAAGGTTTTGATTTTGAGGAAGGTGATGAGGTAAATTTACTGATTACAGAAGAAACAGATTTAGGATTTAATGCCATCATTAACAATAAATACATTGGTTTATTATACTTTAATGAGGTTTTTGTAGATGTACAACCTGGAGATGTTAGAAAAGGCTGGATTAAAAAAATCAGAGTAGAAGGCAAAATTGACTTAACCTTACAACCCAGTGGCTACGGACACATTCTTGATTCGAAGGTTATGATTATGAAAGAATTGAAGAAAAGTGGCGGCATAATTGAACTGGGTGATAAAAGTTCTCCTGAAGAAATTTACCACAGGTTTCAAATTAGCAAAAGTGCTTTCAAAAAAACAATCGGATCCTTATATAAAGAACGTTTAATTACCATATCTGATGATGAAATTAAGCTTTTAACTGATGATGATGCCGAATAAATAGTAAAAAAAGCCTCTGAGTTTTAATAAAATTCAGGGGCTTTTTTTATTGGCTTAGTTTAAGTTAAACTTATTATTTTGAACTTTTACTGCGTTGGAGGCCGAAATAATTCCAACAATTAAAACGCCAATGGCAATGGCCAGAATGACCTGAAAAGTGGAATAAATTTTAGTTCCTGAAACAAAAACTTTGGAATCATTAATTAGCTCGTCTCCTACATTAGACTGGATTTTAATTAATGCTGACAATTTATTTAGTGTATTAGCAGAAATATCTCTTCCTGCGGTTTCATAAATCTTTCGTCCGTTTGCCACATCGTTAAGGGCGATATTCAGGATTTTGTTTTCAAATTCCTGCTGGATGAACAATGTATTTTTCAGATCATTTAAAAAACGCTGCTCTTGCTTAACCAGTAAGGTAAGCTGGTATTTATTGATGATAGAATCTATTTTATTGTTGTGATGGGTTAATTGTAAAAGCCCCGCAGCCGGAGTGATATTCTGATCTGTAAAGATTAAGATATTTTGCAGAACTGAGCTTTTTTGATATAAATTTTCGGCAATAAAATAAAGGTCTGTTGCCGGAACCAACCTGTCGTTGTACATGGAAACGAAAGATTCATTAATTTTTTTAACGCTTTTATCCTCTAAAAAACGAATAAGAAGAGAACAACACATAATACAGAAAAGTAAAAACGCAATTTTAAGTTTGTTCTTAAGGCTAAAAGCAAATTTCATAATAAGTGGTTAAACCTTAAATGTAAGCATTAAAAGGTTTAATGCAAAAACGGGTATAGAAATCAACTTTCTTATTACAAAAGACTAAAAATAATCTTCCTGTGCTACTGCAGCAAAAAGTTGAGGGGCAAAATTAACGAGGTATAATTCTTTTTTTGCCCTGGTTACGGCGGTGTACAGCCAGCGCAGAAAATCGAGGTCTATCATTTCCTCTGTTAAATAACCCTGATCGGCAAAAACGGCATCCCATTGCCCACCCTGTGCTTTATGACAGGTAACCGCATAAGCAAACTTAATTTGCAATGCGTTATAAAACGGATCTTGTTTAATGGCCAGCATGCGTTGTCTTTTATTGGCAATGTGCGAATAATCTTCATTCAGCCCTTCAAAAAGCTGTTTATTTTGTTCGTAAGGCAAATTGGCTGTTTCTATATTTAAAGTATCCAGCATTACCTTACAACTTATTGCACCTGCTGAAGGAAAATCCATGAATTCAAGGGTTGCATCAGCAAAGCGAAAACCATAACGTTCTTCTTCTCCACGCACCCTGATTACCTTGGCCATATCTCCGTTGGCAATAAAAGCGGTTTCTTCATTATCGGGCAGCCAGAAATAATTATTACGCACCACCATAATCTGATCGCCACCTGTTAATTCTTCTTCACGATACAACAGCCTTGCTCTGATTTGCTGATTGTACACATTAGCAGATTTATTAGAACGGCAAACCACCAGTGTATTTTCCATCCCGTATTTGCGATAAGCGTATTCTAAACCTTCTACCAAACGGGCGCCGCCCATATTGAAAATATCTTTGTAAGATTTGGTTAAAAATTTAGGTAAAGGATTTTCGGGGTTTTGGGTAATCTGCTTCCGGAGCATGGTAGCATTTGCCAAAATCCCGGATTTTTTTTCCTGCCGTACTACTTCTTTCAGCTCAACAGTGCTGATGGTTAATGCAAATTTATCTTTAAGGTATTGCTCATTTAAAGCAGGGCTATCTAAGCTGCCAACCGGAGGTAACTGAGCAGTATCGCCAACAAACAGCAAAAAACAATTTTTACCGTTATAAACAAACTCTAAAAGATCTTTTAAAATAGACGAGCCGGCATCATTCCATTCGTCGGCAATCATAGATGCCTCATCAATAATAAAAAGGGTGTTTTCTGAAAGATTCGGTGCAATTTGAAACAGCATTTCCGGCGATGCTGCAGATCGTTTTCTGTAAATTCTTTTATGTACCGTGAGTGCTTTTTTTGATGCATACTGACTCATCACCTTTGCTGCACGCCCGGTAGGTGCTAACAACTCGCTTTTTAAACCAAATTTTGGCAAAGCCTTTACCAATGCCGCTACAGAAGTTGTTTTACCTGTACCTGCATATCCTTTTAAAACGAAACAACGGTATTCATCTTCCTCCTGCAAAAATGCCGACATACGTTCGCAAAAAAGCAATTGCTCTTTGGTTGGTGTATGTTGGTAAGCCTGCGCAATGAGATAACTTTTACTGAGGATCATTGGTATTATTAAATTGTTTTGCGGTTAAATTGTTTGCAGTATAAGAGAAACAAAGTAATTAGAACTGGCCAACATGTCTAAACTGTATTGCAGCGATATCCTTTTTGTTTTGCAACCTTTTAATTTCTATTGACACAGGCACAAAAAGATTTAGCGGAAAGACAGACTATAGCATCCGATTAGTAATGCCGCTGGTTTTCAAATCACTTTAAAATCCTTTATTTTAAATCTGGTTTATAATTGCAATTACAACTTATAGATTACAAAAGTAAGGTTTCTATCCGATGCGCCATAACCATATTTTGCAGTTTACTCCAGCTAAATATTGTAAAATGACCATCCTGAGAAGCTACCAAACCAATGGCCTGTGGCTGATCATTAACAAACTGAGCTACAGAAAAGTGTCTTGTTCCACCCAACTGTCCGGGGAACAGGATTTTATCTTCGCCTCCAATAATTGGTTCCGAAAAGGCAATTTGCTCAACCGTTGGTTTTCCCTTTGCCCGCCCAATTTTTGCCCCGAAAGCAATTAAATCAAATTCTTCATTAATAATTGTAGCACCATCAACAGCAGTTAAACCAGCTAAATGTTCTACTTCTCTTCTTAATGCACCCTGCGAAAAGATTTCACTTTGATTTCCGCCTTGTTTGGCCAGGTTAGATAAACCACAAAATGGTGGTTCTATTAAATATTGAATTGGGTGGATAATAGATTCTTCCCATTTAGTATCATTTTTAGGTACAATAAGCAGCGCTCCTCCCCGGCCGTGGCCACGCATAGAAACTGCAAACTGAATTAAAATGTTAATTGGATCGTTCCAACTGGCCAGCACTGTTAAATCCAGTAACGCTTTTAGTATTGGCGGGCAATCTCTTTCATTGCAACTTGTATCGTCAACAATTCTGATTTGCTCACCTTTTAACACAGCAACGTTGGTATACTTGCCAATGCCATAAATACGGCGGTGTTTAATTACAATGAGTCCGGGTTCAGATACATCAACCACAAAACAAAAGTTTGGAATGTTTAGCGTTGTACCCCAGATATAAAGTTCGCCATCTTCTTCCCAAGCGCCTAAATGGATGCCAGACCGTTCGATACCTGGTGCTATTTTAGTTAAAGTATTGGCATTTAAAGCTAGTTTTTTGGCAAAAAGCAAAGGTTTAGAGGTTTGCGAAGGTGGCAGAAAAGCAATAGAAATGCGGGGCGAATGTCCTTCTTCTTTTCGTAAACTACTCCAAAAAGCGACATCAATTATGGCTTCGATTATTTTTTTATCAGGCTGTGTAGCCAAATCAATCTCACCCTGGGCAGTTGCCGTAGCATGAAGCTTAATAAAATGTTGCTCAATGGTAGCTGCAATGGTATTAGCCGCTTTATAAGTAGGTTTATAACTCATGTTTCGAATTTAAGCCGAATATTTCTAATATCTAATATGCAAATGGTTTGATTTAGGTAAAAAAAGCTGAAAGCAAAAAGAAGTAGAATATGTGAAGTTCGATGCACTTAGCATGAAAATGACCAAATAACGATATTAACTTGTAAATGGCTGGCTTATCAATCAATTGATGAACCAATAAACTATTGAACAAGCTAAAATCGTAAATCTCTTTGCGGTTAATCCTCAAAAAATTTTACTTTTGTTTTAATGAGTAACAACAGTCTTTTATTAGTCGATCCGAATTTTAAAGCTGATGCATCAGTTAATTGCCATTTATTATTAAAGATAACGAATGATAGTTTTTCTTATGCGGTAGTAAATAAAAACGATGAACAGATTAATTTAGTTTTTGATAAACAGGCTTGTACAGATGTTGAGCAAGACTTAAAAGATGCTTTTAAAAACGACCGTTATCTTTCTCTTCATTATGCTGCAATAAAAGTTGCGGTACATACCACCAATTTTATTTTTGTACCTGATGAATGGTTTGAGGCAGATAATTTAGCTGTATATTCTAAATACCTGGGTTTGGATGGTAAAGTTTATACACGCCACAATAAAGATTTGGGCTTTAATACATTTTTCTCCCTGGATGAAAAATTTGAAAATTACCTGCCCAAGCAAGCGGAACTTTATGCTCAATCGGAACCTTTACTTGCCCTATCCGGTCATTTAACAGCCGAAGCTTTACTTATTGATTTTACAGCTTCTTCTTTTAATGTTTTATACGTTAAGGACAAAAAAATAAACTTTCAAAACCACTATCAATCGGAAACTACTGAAGAGTTTAACTACTTTTTATTGCTGATTATTGAACAGTTAAACCTTAATGATGCCGTACCGGTTTATCTGGCAGGCATTATAAATGAAGATGATGATCTTTATAATTGTTTACTGAAATACTTTAATCAACTTTATTTCTTTCTTCCAACCGGCAGCCAACACAGTGAACTACTGGCCGATATGCCCAAACATTATTTTAGTGGCTTGCTTGCTTTAGATTTATGCGAATAATTGGGGGTAGATTAAAAGGTATTCGTTTGCAGCCACCTGCAAATTTACCAGTTAGGCCAACCACTGATATGGCTAAAGAAGCCTTATTCAATATTTTGAATAATAAATTCGACTTTGAAAATTGCAGCGTTTTAGATTTATTTTGTGGTACGGGTAACCTCACGTTCGAATTTGCTTCCCGTAATGCGGAAAGTATTTTAGCCGTTGATATGAATTTTGGTTGTGTAAATTGGGTTAAAAACACTGCTAAACAATATGAATTTGACCAGGTTGAAGTTAGAAAGGGAGATGTTTTTAAATTATTAAAGCAACTTACTGGCGGTTATGATTTAATTTTTGCCGATCCACCATATAACCTACCTAACATTCCGCAGATTCCAATACTGGTAAAAGAGCAGCAACTTTTAAAACCCGATGGTTTATTAATTGTAGAACATCAAAGCAATATGAAGCTGGATAATCAGCCTGGATATAAAGAAACCCGTAAATATGGAAATTCTTCTTTTAGCTTTTTTGAATACATAGTATAACAAAACCTTCAGTTTTTACCTTTTAAGCATAAACCTATATATTTGACTTATGAAGATAGCGCTATTTCCTGGTTCTTTTGACCCTATTACTATTGCTCATGTTAATATTTTACAACGTGCAACCCCGCTTTTTGATAAGATTGTGGTGGGCATTGGGTTAAACAGTTCTAAACAAAATTTTTTAAGTGCAGAGCAGCGTGAACAAATTTTAAATACGGTTTTTAAGGGCTACAAAAATATTGAAGTTCAAACTTATGAAGGTTTAACAGTCGATTTCTGCCGTAAAATTAACGCCAAATATATGGTACGCGGCATTCGCTCGGCATCCGATTTTGAATATGAAAGAGCCATCGCTCAAATTAACCAAACCATGATGCCGGAAGTAGAAACCATTTTACTTTTGAGCAAGCCTGAATATTCTGCCATCAGCTCTACTATTGTTCGTGATATTTTAAGAAATCACGGCGATGTGAGTCCTTTTGTACCTAAAGAGGCTTTAGGATTTTTGTAGATTAAAAATTAATTATGTTTCTTCATTTTGGCCATTCTGAAAGACTACTGAATTACTATGAAGACGAATCGGCTGTATGCGACAATTGCGGCGAAAAGGCTTTAACTTACAGAATAGTTCAAAAATATTATCAAATTCAGGGAATACCATTTTTGCCTGCTCATAAATATACTGGAGTGAGTTGCGAAAACTGTATGTATGGGCATAATAATGTGATTAGCGAAAATGCTAAACGTTATGAAAAATTATCCAAAACACCTCTCTATTTATATTCAGGTGCATTAGTGTTAAGCTTAACTTTTTTGTCATTAATTGTACTTGCTTGTCTATCTATTATTTTCCCTGATTAATTTGACTGAGATCACTATATCTGAAAATTATTTTAGCAGGAGTGTAACGTTTTAATTATTCAACTACTAATTGATTAAATTAAGACATTTAAAATATGAAGCCTCCAAAAATTTTAAAACCAAGTCAATATATAAAAGCAGCATTGTTTATCTTTTTAGTGCCTAAAATTAAGTTTGGGATATGCAGGAGTATACAGAAAAAATATTTCTGGAACTGATTAATAACAATAAAGCCATCATCTACAAGGTTTCGAAAATGTATATGGATGATGCCGAAGACCGAAGGGATTTATTCCAGGAAATTGTAATGCAGCTATGGAAAGCTTATCCTGGTTTTAAGGGCAACAGTAAATTTACCACCTGGATGTACCGGGTTGCATTGAATACAGCACTCCTGTTTTTAAAAAAGGAAACCAGAAAGGTAGATAAAACACCGCTTAACGAAAATATAGATCTTGCCGATGTTAATTACAGCTACGATAAAGAGGAAAAACTCGCTTATCTGTACAAAGCCGTACAAGAATTAAACTCAATTGAAAAGGCGTTGATCTTTCTTTTTCTGGAAAATCAATCGCATAAAGAAATTGCCCAAAATCTTGGTATTACAGAAGTAAATGCAAGGGTTAAATTAAGCCGGACTAAAGAAAAATTACAATTCATCATAAAAAAGAATGGTTATGAATTTTGATCAATTAAAAAATGACTGGAATAAACCAGAAACTGAAGAAACTGAAATATTACAAAGTATGTTGCATATAAAAGAAGCGCATACACCTATAGATAAAATAAGAAAGCAAATGAAGTGCGAATTTTTCGTTCAGCTGGCATCTTTGCTTTTTATTGCACTTACACCAAGAATATTTGGATTTCCACCAGAAATAAAACCAGTATTTATGGCTTTTTATGCTGTAACCTGTGGCTTTTGCGCATATTATTTCTTTAAATTTTATGTATTCTACAAACATTCTTACGATTTAAGCCTAGATACCCGTAAAAATTTGTTGTGGTTTTATTATGAAATGAAGTTAAACATTGAGCTTTATAAAGCACTGACTTATATTCTGGCTTTTATTGTTCTTTCGTTTGCAGCTGTATATCTTTTAATGGTTAGGGGTACCATTTTTCAGCATATTTTAGATAAGGTATCGATGATTTATATTATTTTAAATTGCTTTATTACCATCCTCATCGTTGGATTGATTACAGAATTATGGGCAAAATTTTATTATGGAAAGTATGTTAAAGAGCTCAAAAAAATTATTGATAAGCTTGATGATGAGTAAAGTATAAAATAAAGAAAGTATATCATTCTAAGCCTGCAAGAATTTATAATATTTTTAAATAGGTTCAACATCACAGATTGAAGAGGAATATTTGCATCCTCTTCATATATGAATACAACCTTAATTAATTAATTTTCCGGCTCTTAAAACATCAATAATAGAAGGATACGTATTTTTTAAAACAGGTACAATTTCTTTACCATGCAACCAAACGGCTTTATCAATTCCTTCTTCTTTCTGTGGAATTAATTTAGGTTCGCCTTTCACTGTCATTTTATACCAGTTGGTTTTCTTCAAAGCCATTTTTCCATTAAACGGATATACATGATAAGTTTTGCATAACTTTTCTTCACGTTTTAAAACTTTTATTCCGCATTCTTCTTCCACCTCGCGAACGGCGGTTTCTTTCATATTTTCACCATCTTCAAGCTTTCCTTTTGGCAAATCCCACTTTTTATTTCTGAAAATAAACAGATAATTACCGTTTGCACTTTCAACCAAACCACCAGCCGCTTTTATGACAATACAGGCCTTTTTAAGTTTTTTAAAAGTTTCGCGTGGGTTTTTAGATAAGAAAATGTAGTTTCTTTTGCTGCCATTTTTCAGTTTTTTATAAAAAATTTCTAAATCAAAATCCTGTATGTCAAGTTGTTGAATTTTTTCTGTTACTTGTGGTAAAACATCTGAGATAAACAAAGTGTTATCGTTAATAAATATTCTGTAATTTTGAGCCATGTATAATAAAAGTGATATTGAATTAAAGGTAGCGGAATTTTTATTACAAATAAAGGCAATTAAATTACAACCTAATAATCCTTTTACCTGGGCGTCTGGTTGGAAATCGCCGATTTATTGCGATAACCGCATTACCTTATCCCATCCACAGGTTAGAACATTCATCCGTCAAAAACTTGCACAACTTATTCAGGAAGAATTTGGAGCAGTTGATGTAATTGCAGGAGTAGCTACAGCAGGTATTCCTCAAGGTGTGTTAGTAGCACAAGAATTGGGCTTACCTTTTATCTATGTAAGATCAAAAGCCAAAGAACATGGCACCGGCAGCCTTATTGAAGGTGAAGTTGTTGAAGGACAACGCGTAGTGGTTATTGAAGATTTAATTTCGACAGGAAAAAGCAGCTTACAGGCTGTTGAGGCTTTAAGAAACGCTGGTCTTTCAGTGGCTGGTTTAGCTGCAATTTTTACTTATGGCTTAGCACAGGCAGATGAAAATTTTGCTGCTGCAAAATGTCGGTATCAAACCCTTTCAAATTATAGTGCACTAATTGATTATGCCGCTGAACACAGCATTATTGCTAAAAGCGAAATGGAATTGTTAGGCAAATGGCGCTTAAATCCTTCAGAATGGGGAAAAAATGAAGCCCTTAATTCTGAAATATAAATTCGAACTAAAATATAAAATAGATAATGACAATTATTGAGAGCGCAACAGAGGTTAATCTACCTGTTGATCAAGTTTATGCTTTCCTTGCAAACATGAACAATCATGAGCAACTGATGCCTGAAAATATTTATAACTGGTCATCTACAGAAGATGAAGCCCGTTTTACCATACAGAATATGGCAAAACTTGCTATAAAAATTTCCAACAGGGTCGAGAACCAGGAATTAACAGCAATTCCTACAGAAAAAGCACCTTTCGATGTAGAGCTTAAATGGACAGTTAAGGATAATGGAAATGGCACTACAACTGCTAAACATATTATTTCTGCTGATTTAAATATGATGATGAAGATGCTTGCATCCGGTCCTTTACAAAAGTTAGCCGATCATCAAACGCAAAAGCTGAAAGAAATTTTAGGATAGTCAAATCTAAATGGTCCGGATTGGCTTTATTTGCTAAATCTGACTTAAATAATATATCAAACACTTCACCAGATTCCGGGAAGTGTTTTTTTTATTCGTAAAAAATTAATTGCACTTCTGTAAAAGCCCACAATTTTAATACCTTAGTTTGCGTAACCCCTACCAAACTATGCTATCTAAAGTTTTAAAAGCTTCTATTCTGTTATTTTGCTGTCTCCCGGTTTTAACATCCTTGGCACAGTCTGCGCCTGTTTTAACTGGTTTAAAAACTGAATATCTTGAAAACCCCATTGGCCTGGACAGTCCAAATCCACGTTTCACCTGGAAAATGGCTAATCCTGAACGTGGTGCAAAACAATCAGCCTACCGCATTATTGTTAGTACAGATTCGCTCGCTTTATTAAAAGGCGAGGGTAAATTATGGAATACAGGCTGGACGAAGTCAGATGCCAATCTTGCTGTTTATTCGGGCCAATTACTAAAACCTTTTACTAAATATTTCTGGAGACTGGATATTGCAGATTTCAATAAAAACAAAAATGATAAAATAGCCATTTCCAGTTTTGAAACAGGTATGATGAATGCTGAAAACTGGCAGGGCTCGTGGATTTCTGATACAGAGAATATAAAACTAAAACCTGCCCCCTATTTTCGTTATGCCTTTGCAGTTTCCAAAAAAATAAAATCAGCGAGGGCTTATATTGCTGCAGCTGGTTTATATGAGTTATCGGTTAACGGGGCAAAAATTGGTAACCACCGCATGGATCCCATGTATACCCGTTTTGACAGAAGGACTTTATACGTTACTTATGATGTAACCAAAGCAATCGCTTCCGGAAAGAATGCCATTGGTGTTTTATTGGGCAATGGCTGGTATAATCATCAATCTACTGCGGTATGGTATTTTGACCGTGCGCCATGGCGCAACAGGCCTGCTTTTTGTCTGGATTTAAGAATTACTTACGAAGATGGAACGGTTGAGACGATAAAATCTGGTAAAGACTGGAAAACGGCTTTAAGCCCGATTGTGTTTAACAGCATTTATACTGCCGAGCATTATGATGCCAGGCTTGAAAAGGATGGTTGGAATACCGCTGATTTTGATGATTCTAAATGGAAGGAAGTGATGTACCGTTCTGCCCCGTCCAAAAACATTGTAGCGCAGGCCCTGCATCCGATTCGAAATGTTGAAGAAATAGCAAGCAAAAGCCTGAAGAAATTTAACGATACTACTTATCTGTTTGATTTAGGCCGAAACATTTCTGGTGTAAGTAAAATCACTGTAAAAGGACCTGCCGGAACTGTTTTAAAACTTAAACATGCTGAACGGCTTTATCCAAACGGGCATGCCGACCTGTCGAATATTGATGTGCACTACCGCCCTACGGATAACTTTGATCCATTTCAAACCGATATATTAACGCTGAGTGGCAAAGGTGAAGAAACTTTTATGCCACACTTTAATTATAAGGGTTTTCAATATGTTGAAGTAATCAGCTCTGCACCTGTCGAACTAACTAAAGCAAGTCTGGTTGGTTATTTTATGCACAGCGATGTTCCGGTAGCGGGAAGCATGAATTCATCTGAACCCATTTTAAATAAAATTTACTATGCAACCAACAATTCTTATTTGTCTAATCTTTTCGGTTACCCAACAGATTGCCCTCAACGCGAAAAAAACGGCTGGACCGGAGATGCACAAATTGCAATAGAAACAGGTTTATACGGTTTTGATGGAATTACGGTATACGAAAAGTGGCTGGCAGATCATCGGGATGAGCAACAACCCAATGGCGTATTGCCATCTATAATTCCTACGGATGGTTGGGGATATGAATGGGGAAACGGGCCCGACTGGACTAGTACCATTGCCATCATTCCATGGAATATTTACCTTTTTTACGGAGATAAAAAATTATTAGCCGATTGCTATGAAAACATTAAAAAATATGTCAATCATATTGATGAAACCTACCCTTCCGGGTTAACAACCTGGGGACTGGGCGATTGGGTGCCTGTTAAATCAACCACACCGGTTGAACTGACCTCTACCTGTTATTATTATGCCGATGCCGTGATTTTAGCAAAGGCCGCTAAAGTTTTGGGTAAGCAACAGGATTTTGAAAAATACACAGCGCTGGCAAAAAAAATTAAAGATGCTTTTAATGCTAAATACCTTAACAAAGAAACGGGTATTTATAACAAAGGTGTGCAAACAGAATTAAGTGTTCCATTATTTTGGGGTATTGTACCCGAAGAATCCAAAGCTAAGGTAGCTGCAAGTTTGGCTAAACGTGTTGAAGCCGATGGTTTTCATTTGGATGTGGGTTTGTTAGGTACAAAGGCTATTTTAAATGCTTTAAGTGAAAACGGATATGTAGCTTTGGCTTATAAAGTAGCCGCTCAGAAAACGTACCCAAGCTGGGGCTGGTGGATGGAAAATGGGGCTACTACTTTATACGAAAACTGGCCTATCGATGCTAAATCAGATATTTCTATGAATCACATTATGTTTGGCGAAATTGGAGCATGGTTATATAAAGGCATTGCCGGAATTAAACCCGATCAAAATAAACCAGGCTTTAAAAATGTGATTTTTGAGCCTCACTTTATTAAAGACTTATCTTTTTACGAAGCTAAACATACCGGCCCCTATGGTGAAATTACATCGTCATGGAAAAGAAACGCATTAACCATAAGTTATGACGTTAATGTACCGGCAAATTCTACTGCCACGGTAATTTTACCTGTAGAAAATGGCTTAAAAGTTTATTTGGATGAAAAAGTAATTACAAGTGCCAAACTGGAATTGGCTTCTGGCCACTATACTTTTAACTGGAAATAGATTAACCACTAGACAGCATATTAACTAAATTCCTTAAAAACGGTATTTTAAAGACTGACACAAAAAGGGCCTGCCTTTTGGCAAGCCCTTTAACAATCATTTTACTGCGTTGGAATGGTTTGTGTTGCTGCTCAGTAATATCTTTTATTTTTCTATCTTACTGATCAACTCTGCCGTAACCTGCAAGCTCTCATCTTTGACATAGTCTACTTTAGGCTTTTCCTGTGCCTCTGTGGCTGTAATTGGTGTTAAACCCAATAGCTTTCTACGCTCATTTGTCCGCTTCAGGTCTTCATTCTCCTGTTCTGCCTGTATTGCCTCAAATTTCTTCAGGTCCAGTACCAGTGATTTCCTTGCATTTATTTCCTTAAGTTTTTCAATATCTTCTTTTAAAAACTTGAACTCTGGATTAGTCAACATGCGTTCTTCATGGTCTTTCTCCAATGTTTTATTGATCCCATTCATTTGTGATACAGGTGCGAAAGCAGCGGCAGCAATCTCATCGTAGGCTAATGCATTTTTCATTGTGCTTTCACCTATACTTAACGAGCTGTATCTAGATGGAAAACTCACATCAGGTGTTACCCCTCGATTTTGGGTGCTGCCCCCATTGATGCGGTAGAATTTTGCATAGGTCATGTTAAACTGACCATAATTCTTGTCTGGTTGTTGAAGCACCCGGTTCAGTGGATAAATATTCTGTGCAGTACTCTTACCGAAACTTTGTTCTCCGATGATTACCGCCCTTCCATAATCTTGCATCGCTGCAGAAAAAATCTCAGAAGCTGAGGCACTCAGACGATTAATGAGCACGGTTAACGGCCCGCTGTATACCAATAGGCTATCTGGATCAGAATTGACCGTTATCTTCCCCTGTGCATCGCGTAATTGCACCACCGGACCATTTTTGATAAATAAACCGCTAAGATCAATAGCTTCCTTTAAGGAACCTCCCCCATTATTTCGGAGATCGATCATGACACCTTCTACTCCACCCTGGCTTTTAAAGCCTTCAAGTGCTTTTCTAACATCATTTGATGTGGAGGTATAGTTTTTATCGTCATTATTATATGCC
This sequence comes from Pedobacter punctiformis, assembly GCF_027213715.1. GTDB lineage: Bacteria > Bacteroidota > Bacteroidia > Sphingobacteriales > Sphingobacteriaceae > Pedobacter > Pedobacter punctiformis. Next base: position 322,533 of record NZ_JAPWGM010000004.1, on the reverse strand, counting down.
ACTGCATCGAAATAAAAGTTCGGAATCGTAATAAGCCCTATTTTTCGTTCTCTATTCCCTTGCCTTATGGTCTTAACCTCGTACTTTACTTTTTGGTCTTCCAGTACAATCTTATCCCGAATCAGGGTAACCTCTTTGGCCCTGGCCGTTAATGTTGCACCTGCGGGTAAGATCCGTAGCCGTACCACCGAACCTGCAGCACCGCGAATTTTCTGTATCGACTCTTGCAAATCCCAGCCAATGATCTCTTCAAATTGACCTTTTTCGCCCTCAGCAACAGCCTGGATACGGTCGTTTACTGCAATCTGACCACTCTTTTCAGATGGGCCACCCTTAATCACGTTCATAATGGTTGGGTATTCATCCTGAACATTCAGCTCTATACCGATCCCAACCAGTGATTTGTTCATCATGATATTAAAATCATCAGCTCCTCTTGGTGATAAATAAGCAGTATGTGGATCTATAGTTCCTACAAAGGCATTCATAAACTGTTCAAAAGCATTCTCACTTTTCTGGTTTTCCAGTTTTACTTTAAATTTCTCATACCGTTTGGTCAATATACCTCTTGCTTCCTTTTCATTTTTTTTATTTGCACAAAGCAGCATCAGCTCATAGCGAAGCCTTTTATTCCAGTATGCTTCCTCCTCACTGGCAGAACCAAACCAGGGCATTTGCTCCCGCGTAAAATCAAGAACATCGGTAGAGAATAAATTTTGGGTTGTTTTAAGTGCACTCAAAGTATAATCGACCTGTTCATTTAATCTTTTGGCATAAACCGTATATATTTCAAAGGCAGGAGAAAGATTGCCCGACAACAGTGCATCATCCATTTGAAAACGGTATGTCTCAAAGCCCTTTATATCTGATGTCAGGAATAAAGTATGTGATTTGTCCAGTCTATCCAGGTACATATCGAATATCCGTGTTGACAAGGAATCATCTATCCTGGTCTTTTTATAGTGGTAGTTGGCAACCATATCTGCAATGACCTTTGCAATAGTGGCATGCTGGGGTAGTGGTTCAAAATCCTCGCCATTGGGCATCAATGTTATCGCTTGTCCATTTGCAGAGGATAAAGTCCACAGGCCATAAAGCACAAGGGTGATAGAAAATTTAAATACTTTCTTTAATTTCATTTTGAATGATGAGTTTTCTAATATTAAAATTCAGGTTCCATCCTTGCTACCGCTTTAAGATTGCTTCGTGCCTCGCAAAGACGAATGTTTTTTTAGCGCATAAATAGAAAGGGAAACCATCCGTTTGATCCCTTCCTAATGAATATATTCTAGGCTTATTTCAGCAGTAGTTGTATCCTCGCCTCTACCTTTTCCTTGGTATCGGCTCCTATTTCCCTGCTTGCCCCATCCTTTAAAGATCCGAAGATTACAAGGGGTATAGCATTGGCCTCAAAAACCTGTCTCAATTCGCCTTCTTTATCAACATTAACTTTATAAAAAATAACCTGGTCTTTATACTTAGCTGCAAGTTCTTCCATTACAGGCATCATTCTCATACAGGGGCCACACCAGGTTGCCCAGAAATCAATTACCACAGGTTTATCCCCGATGGTTTTCCATTCTTTACTACTTTTGTAATCGTAAACATTTTTTAGAAAATACTCCCGATCTATTGAATTTACCTTTCCCGGAACCATTGCCAGAGTTTCTTTCGTGGCAGCAGGTGCTGAACTTTCTTCACCCTGATTAAATGCCTGGAAATAATATTTGCCACGTCCAATATCGAAAGAAATTACTCCCTGGTTTAGGATTGATTTTCCTACAACTGTATATGCAGTATTATCTTTGGCAACCTTTAAATTACTAACGGATATGCCTGCCAATTTTACTGTTGGAGTAGTACCGTTAACTAGTTTTGCATCGGTTGATGAGAGTATCAGTGGCTGGTCTTCATAGAAATCGGCAATCGCTTTTATCGGTTGGCCATTAATGATTGTTTGAATAATTAAACCCTCTTTTTGCGATAATTCAACATCATCGCGGTTTATCAGTTTCATATAAGCAGGTTTATAAGGCGTTGACAGGGAAATGGTTTTGGCTTTAGTGTTAATGGTTACAACCGCATTGGCAAATGCAGCAAAGCCAAGTACACCATCTACCTTTAGTTTCTCAAGCAATGCATTCGATTTAATGATGCGGGTACTTATCTCTTTTGCATAAACCGTCTTGCCCACAAAAAAACCAATAGCTGTTGCATTGCCAACTACTTCAAATCCTTTTCTCGGGTAGTTATTCCCCTTTCCATCCGATTTCATACCACGTACCGCAGCGGCTTGTTCTGTTACTGCAACCTTTCCCCTCGAATCCAGCAAAAAATCGCCCTCTGTTCCACCAACATTTGCCCTAATAATCATGTATCCATCTACATCTTTATAAGGCAATACCTCGTTTGTTGTATTGTTTTGTGCCACAGCGTTAAAACATGCGAAAACGGCTAGCATGCAAAAACTTAATTGCTGTATAATTTTCATTCTTCTCATCATCATATCTGTTAAAAAATAGAATAGACTTATTTAGTTTTACTTTGTTTATCGGCCGCAACAACAGCTTTATAGGCATTCAATATACCTCCTGAACTACACAATTGGCTAAACAGGTACATATCTGTTTTTGTACCAACCTGCTTTTCTACTTCAACATCTTTACGGTCGGTAACATTACCCAATATAAGTTTCCTTATCTGGGCACCAGTAAGCTGAGGATAATAGGCTTTGATCAAAGCTGCCGTACCCGCTACACAAGCCGCGGATAAGCCCGAACCTCCTGCCTGACGATAAGTGGTACCCATATAAGTGGTACTGATACCCACTCCAGGAGCATACAGATTCAGTTCTTTAGCTCCGAAATTGGTCGTTTTTAATGGTACGCCCAAGCTATCGGAAGCGGCCACCTGGATAAAATTGTTCAGCTCCTTGCCATTGATGAATTGGTTGGGGTAAAAGCTTTGCTTGGAAAGATCGCGGGAAAGGTCCCATACAGAGGATACTATCAAAACTCCTTTTTGTTCCGCATACAACAAGGCATCGTTTACCCATTTGGCCTCGTATGCAGGATAGATGCTATTTGATGAGCCCAACAGGATTACATCTGCCTTATGGTCTACCGCATAACGGATGGCCAGGGCAATATCCTTGTAATAAGGTTCTCCCTCTTTTGGATAGGCACGTAAAGACATCAGTTGAGCCTGTGGCATAATGCCCTTGATCCCAATGTTGTTGTCCCGATCTGCTGCTATGACCCCTGAGAACATGGTGCCATAAAATGAACCATTACTGTACAAGTTGTTATTGCCATAGTTTTTTTGGTTGATGTTGCTAAAGTCATCGCCTGTAATTTTCCTGGCATCAACTGTCTTGGCCAATGCTTGGTCATAATCATTTTTAGACTTATTAGTCTTCAATACCAAATCCCGGTAAGACTCATACTTTACAGAATCACCTTTAGATCTATTGGCATAACCATTATTAACCCCCATGCCAATAAGGAAAAAATATCTCGCCATAAGTTGTAAAGAATCTACCTTAGCCCCTTGCCTATCAAGATAATTGGTTGCTTTGATAAATTCTTTTTGTCCCACTTTAGAAAGGTCCGGATACATTTTCTTTACCGCAGCGTCCAGGTCATTGGTCAGGTAATACCTATTAAATTTTGAAGCTTGATAGGAGATCGCAGCAGCAGCAATTTGAGATTCTTTTTGAAGTGCATAACGAAAATATTTATACTCTGCCAAATTTACCGGGGCAGGAACCTTAACTGGTTTCTGCTGTACGTCATCAAACTTCATATAATCAGTACCATTGAAGAATATCCCTTCATAAAGCCCTCTTAAGCGAAAATATTCCCGGTCACCTTCTTTATTAGTCTTTTCAATCATTTCGCCCTTAGCATTGCCCAAAAAATTCCAGCCATGAATATCATCTATCCAGCCATCTTTATCGTTGTCAATGCCATCGTCCGCCTTTTCATTAAGGTTGGTCCACTGTACATTTTTTAGATCCTCATGTTCTGCATCCATTCCAAAACCAATAATAGCTACAACGGGTTTCTTTTTTACAGGTTTTCCCTTCAAAAATTCATAGGCTTTGTTCACTTCTGCTCCATAAACGCCATCCTTATCTTGGGAAAGGTTGTACCAGTCTGCTATTTTTTCTTTCGACTTCTTTTGTACCAATTGGGCTTGTCCCGTTATAACAATAAACTGCGACAACAGTACAAGCAATAAGGTTTGTTTTTTCATTTTTTTTAGTTTTTGTATATTGATTTTTTGATGGCCCAATTATTTAATTGTGTATGTTTAAGGGTCATCTGCGTTTTTATGTTAATGTTTATTGATGGTGATGTCCTTGGTGCCCTGTTTTGTTTTTACGGTCAGTACCACCTGGTCATTTTCCTTTAAAACCGATAGACCAGAGGTAATGCTCTCACAAACAGTCATAGGTTTGATCTCTTTTCCATTGATGTGCGTAACTATATCACCCACTTCCGCCTCACCCTTTATCTTATCCCAAACCGTTGCGATAACCATCTGGTTGCCATCTATGCGCATTTCCAGATCCCAGCTCTTTTTCGAATCCACTTCTATTGGTCCAGCTTTAAGGGCTTCGAAGCGGAACAGTTTGTTTACATAATCAATAGTTACCTTTCCATATTGCAGGGATTTGTAGCCGAAAAGGGTTTTGGGTGGGCTACCTACACTTGCCCTGAAATTACTGAAACTGGCCTTGCCCACAATCATTTCCGGAACTTCTACCAAAATCCGTTTACCTATATCTCCTCTGCCCGAAGCACCTATAGAACCACCACCTTCACCTTCACGGATCACATGGAGTGCCTCTTGTTGTTCCAGGCGTGCATATTCATCACGCCTAAGCGTTAAAAAGCCATCCGAACCGGTATCAAAGAGTACCTTTGCCTCATCGTATTTTCCCATATTCAGGGAGATAACGGGCATTCCGCCAGCATCATCCGTAAAAGGAATGGCCCGTCTGTCACTTGATAAACCCGGCATCCCGCCCGCTCTGATTCTGATCTCTTTGGCCTGGTCATCAATTTCGACAGTATTATTCTGGAAAAGGTCGCTTCCAACAAAGCCTTCCACGCCCAAACAGGCAAACAATTCGTAATCAAAAACATAAAAGGGAACACTCTTGAATTTGACCTTACCGTCACACATTTCCACCTGATCCAGGTTAACAATATCCGTTTCCATTTTATTGCTGTTGGCATCTGTAAGTGCTGTTGATTGGACTACAGAAAGCTCAAGGGTTTCTTTTAACCGCTTGCTAATGGAATTTCTACCGCCTGTATCAAAGATCATAGAAACCGGTTTCCCGTTCAGGCGTACCTCTACGATCATTTTATTCGCAATTACGCTGTAAGGCAATACAGTAACATCCTGAGCATATAACGTATTGATAAAAAAACAGCAACTGAAAAGCACTAAAAGCTTATGATATATTAATTTCATGTCTGATGATATCCGTTTATTTTAATTTTTATCAATCTTAATATTTTTTGTGCCCTGTTTCGTTTTTACAGTCAATACTACCTGGCCTTTTTCTTTTAAAGCTGGTATACCGGTCGTTATACTTTCACAAAAAGTGATCGATTTGATCTCCTTGCCATCAACATGGGTTACCACATCGCCCACTTCCACCTCTCCTTCCAGTTGTTCCCAAACTGTTCCAACAATCAATTGGTTGTCCTGTTCCCGTACCTCCAGGTCCCAGTTTTTGTTCAGGTCTGCTTCTATCTCTATCTTTCCTGGCATGTTGGCCACAAACAAGAACAGCTTATTTATATAGTCGATGGTTATTTTTCCATAATGTAATGCCTTGTATCCCATTAAGGATTCAGGTGAATTACCTACGCTTACTCTAAATTTTGTAAAACTGGTTTCTCCTACGATCAATTCCGGAACTTGCAACAAAAACCGGTTGCCTATTATTTCTGACCTACCTACAACACCAAGCGAGCCGCCACCTTTTCCTTGTCTAACCATGTAAAGTGCCCCCTGTTGTTCCAGCCTTGGATAATCCTTGGAATTGATTGATAAAAATTCTGGTGCACCACTATCAAAAAGTACCCTGGCCTGATCGAATTTTCCAACTTTTAGAGAGAAGATTGGTGCCCCATTAGCATCTGCAACAAATGGAATGGCCTGTTTATTATCCTTTAAAGATGCCATCCCCCCCGGCCTGATTTTGATTTCCTTACGCTGGTCATCGATTTCGATGGTATTGTTCTGCCAAAGGTCACTCGCGATAAGCCCACCGACACCCAGGCAGGTAAACAATTCATTGTCTACAACAATAAAGGGAACATCTTTATAGTTTGCTTTGCCATCTGGTGTTTCCACCTGGTTTAATTTTACAATATCTACATGCTTTTTATTGCTGTTGGCATCTAAAATCTCATTTGAGCTCGTTACAGCAACTCCAAATTCCGTTTTTAAGGCTGAGGTAATGGCATTCTTACCACCAGTATCAAAGATCATAGGAACCAGTTTTCCATTCAGTTTGATCTCGATGATCATCTTGTTGGCAACTACCTTGTAGGGCAGTATCGAAACTTCTTGAGCATAACCGGGCATTGTAAGAAAACAGAAGCCCAGCAGTGTAAAGAGTTTATAAATTATTTTTTTCATTTTTTTCAGTTATCAAGTTTCAAATTTGAACACGATGAAGAGTTCTACGCTCAGGGTTTGCCAAGAGATTCTTCATACCTTAAGGTGGCAAGATTTAGCTTCCTTTTGTTATTTCAGCCAGGGCTTTTTTGAGGTCTTCTCCATTGATCACATCTCTTTTCAGTATGGTACCGTCCTTGCCTATAATCACACAGAAAGGGATTTGCTTAAAGCCATATTTGGTCCTGAGGTTTGATTTAAAAAATCCAGATTTTTCATCCGAATCAGCTGAAAATCCAGTTTTATCCCAGAGTTTTATCCAGGGTATATTCATCTCTCTTAAGCCTTGTTGATATTTTGCCTGATCGTTATCCATTGAAATACTGATGAACTGGACATTTGGTTCAAATTCCTTATAAAAGGTTTTGAAATGTTCCATCTCTCTTCTGCATGGACCACACCAGGAAGCCCAAAAATCGAGCACCACAATCTTGCCCCTGAAATTCTCCAGTGCCACCGTTTTATTATTCTCATCAGGCAATTCAAAGTCAGGCGCTTTAATCCCGGTTATATATTGCTTTAGGCTATCCACCGTTTTAATCAGCCATTTTGCTGATTCCGTTTGACGTTCATTTTCCGCGATCTTTTGCAGGAAATTGTTGTTAAAATCGTATTTATCCGAATGGAAAAGATAGGCAAGCGCCGTTAGTTCTGTAGAGTTTAATGCTGTAAAGGCTTTTTGATCCAGGTTAAAATCCCATGCTCTTTTAGGAGCAAATTCCATTAGCTTAAAATGCTCATCCAGCCCCTCAAATTCCAGACTGCTGTTTTGGCTATTTATATCGTCATAATATCCGTTAACAGTGACTGTGTTGTTGGTCAGGAAAGTGTTTTGTTGGGTTTTGCCTATAGAAATCACGTACAAATCGGGAATAACCGAAACCGGGCCAAGCTCAAATACTCCCTTGTTCTTATCGATATTTGTCTTGAAAAAGATTTGCCCTGATAAAGATTTTACCGAAATGGTTATTGGTGTAATTGTTTTGATGTTGCCCTTTAGAACAAAACCAGTTTGCGCATGGGCATAAAATGCCAACAGTACAGCAGTTAGAGAAAAAAGTATCTTACGCATTATTATTTTTTATTATTAAACCCTGGCTTGATTAATTATAATCCCTCCCTATCAAAATTTTTGCCCTGGGCAGTCATTCTGTTTCCCGCTCCCACAGGAGCTGAATGTTGAAACGGAAAAGCAATCCCAAATCAAAATGCTTAAGGTCTCAATCGAGCCCAGATTTAAATATTTTCATTGTTCAAAAAAGGTTTAAACTTTCATTTATTGCCCGTTGCCTATAGCTTGTAAATCGATGTTATACAGCATTTTATAATGCGCTACAATAGCATCATATTTTCTCTTAATTAATCCGTTTGTATCCTTTATTGGGCTTAATATTCCTTTGGCAGTGGCATCTGTAGCCGTTGTAGTGGGGTCTGTTAAGTACGAATATGGATTGGAAACAATAGCTTGTATATAGGATTGCCAATCCGATGAAGCAAGAGGAACTTTTAAAATAAAATCAGGTGAGATGGGCTTGGTATAAAGAGGGCCACCTAAAAATCCTCTTTTATACCAATCTGCCAGAGTTGGTGAAGTTATTGGCTGAGTTAGAGTGGGCGCTAAAACGTTTGATGTATAGTCGCTTAAACTAAGAAAAAGAGGAGACTCGGGTATCTTAAAATCCATATCCATCTTTCTTAAAAAACTAAAATTTAGATCTGACCTGTAAATTGTCTTATTAATGGTCGAAACCGTACTGCTCCCTCCATTTGCCGCAAAACTCTGGAATCCACCCTGATAGGTATTGGCCAGATTTGTCAGATAGGCATTAACCGATGTAGTACCCGATAGCAATGAGCTACACAAAAAGAATTTTGTAGGCAGGTATTTTCTGAGCGTAGAATCGCTGTAGTATTTAAAAAATGTACTTTCGAGCAGATCCAGCTGTGGATTAATGTAAGCTCCATCTGCGGGAACAGTTTTATAGTTCTTATCATAATCATTAAGCTGAAAGGTAATATCCTGTTGGGTAAACTTGTACAATACATAAGTTCCCCAGCGATTGTAATAGCCTAATATCCGTTGGTCGTAATCGTGATTGCCCTGTGGCAGTGTATAGCCAAACTCGGGCGTATCCGACGGTGTTAAGGGTGCCTCATTTTTTTTACAGGCATTTATCAGTAATAGTAATAGCCCCAGGGATGATAACATCCCCTTTCTAAAATTTCTATTAAATTTTTTCATCAGTCTATAATTGTTTTTTATCGGTGATGAAACTATCATGAGCAATGTTCATCGCAGTTTGCTCATGATGGTTTCATCTTCTTTCTGTTCAAAATTTATGGATTTTGTGTCAATGCGCCATTACGGTCAAGCACTTCCTGAGGGATTGGCCAGGTATAGCGGTTATCGCCCTGGACCAGTGTAAAGGTTTCGGGCGTACCTGTTTCATTATATACATGGGAAATGGAAGGCATCCCATATCGACGCAGATCGAACCAGCGGTGCCCGTCAAAAGGGAATTCCCGCCTGCGCTCATCCCTACAAAAATTTAATAAGGCCGTTTTATCTGTTAAGTCAATAGGTACATAAGCCTGCCGTGGATCGTACCTCGAAACCCTAAGCGTATTGATGTCGTTTAGGGCGGCTACCCTAAGGGCATCGTTGCCCGTATTGATAAATTTCTGGATATTGGCCTCAGCACGGTTCATATAGAGTTCTGCCACGCGGAATCCCGCTCCACCCACTGTACCATCCGTTCTAGATCCCATACCACCAAAATAATACTTAGGTGCATAACTAGGTGCTATAGGGTTACTACCAGGTATAATACCATTAACAATGACAGTAACACTAAAATATAACCTTGGTCTTAAATCACCTATATAGGTATAATTGGCTGTTGAACCTTTGCTATCGTACAAATTCAATAAATCTGGCGAAATCCCGTACGGCGGATTATTCGAGGTAGATTTATAGGCTGGGTTCATTTGAGATTTAAAAAAACCATCTTCACCACTACTACTAATAGTTGAAGGTGCATAAGCCCAAATCACTTCTGTACTATACTTTGTGTCATAAATCCGACGTTCATAAGTAACTAAAGGACTATTATACGTAGCAGCGGCTGTTGCATAAGGGTTTGCAGGGTCAGCAGCAACCGTACCAAAAGGATACAATTGTGTAAGCGCCGATTTTTTCGCCAACCCCTTGCTGGCAAAGTCTATAGCCTGATCCCATTTTTCCTCGTACAGATACATTCTGGATAAGAACGTGTATACGGCTATCTCGTTCATTTTATAGGGGCCATTGCTTTTTGGGTAGGTTCTGAACAAGTTTGCGGCCTCCAATAAATCGGCCTCGATCTGCTGGTACACTTCAGCTACCGAATTTCTTGTATAAAACTCATCAGTAACTTCCATATTTAATTTTAAGGGCACACCGGGGCTGTTGGCCGGATTTACACCTTGTGCATTATAGGGCTTGCCGAACATATTTACCAGGTTAAAATAATAATATGCCCTTAAAGCCAGCATCTGTGCCTTTAGGTTCTGTTTATCTTCTTCGGATCCGCTTACCTTATTTACATAGGCCAGCCCCACATTGCAGGAGGCAATGCGCTGATAAAGTGTTTTCCATGAATCAAGATGAGTCGTATTTGATAGCCCACCGGGCAACAGCAGCTCTTCGAACATATTTTTGGACCAACTAAAAGGCGATTTCCCTGCTTTTACCACATTTTGGTAGCTTAACTGAGCTTGACCACCATTACAAACCACATCGTCTGTAACGATATTCAACAATGGAGATAAACAGAAAGGGGAATATGGGTAGGCATCTGCCGCCATTATGGAATTCAATTCCTGAATGGTAGAGGGTTTAATCTCATCCTGGCTTTGTTCGGCCAGAAATTTTTTGCATCCGCTATTGGAAACCAGTATTCCCAGGGTAAGGATGAATATATATAATAAACGTTTCATCTTTTAATTTTTTAAAAGGTTGCAGATAAGGTGAATGAATGTGTTTTTGGCAAAGGCTGTCCACCCGAGGCTACTTCAGGATCTACGCCCTTAAAATCCTTACTTACAAAGGTGTACACGTTGCTAAAGGTATAGCCGATATTCAGGTTTTTGCAGAACACCCGTTTGGCAAATTTCTCCGGTACGATATACGAAATATTGATGTTGTTGATGCGCAGGTAAGAGGCATTTACCAGTCTGGCCGTACTGTAATTATACATCGTATAGGGAGATGGCGACGTGCCATCAACAAACTTATTAGCTGGCAACGAATAGTAATCAGCCTGTACCTTATAGTATGGCAACGAAGGAATGTTAGTGAAGGCCTCATCACCAGGCTTGCGCCAACGGTTAATCAATTCTGCAGATAGGTTGTTATATTCATTAGGTATATTATTAACCATATCTGCCGTATATAAAGGCGCCAACAACTTATAGCCGCCCAAAGAAGCATACATGTTTGTGGAAACCGTAAGCTGCTTATAATTTACCGAAGTGCTAAAACCTCCCGTAAAATCAGCATTCTGCTTTCCTGCATATTTCATATAGGCTGTAGCATCATTTTGTACATTTGGGTTATCAGCTGTGGTTGGGATATTGAACTCAGGCCATCCTTTTGATGCATTAGGGCCCTTATAGTCAAAAACCCAGAACGAGGATACCGGATAACCTTCTACATAATAATTACCAGAGGCTGCATTATCCCAGGTAGCATTTGGTTGCAGGGAACCCGTAACCTTATTATAATTTTGGGCACTGTTTACCGATATTGACCAGGTAAGCGTTTTGGTTTTTACCGGAATAAAGGTAAGCTGTGCCTCGTAACCATAATTACTTAGGTTTCCACCATTCATCGGCATCTGGAGAATACCATATTCATAAGGGATTGCCTTCATAATGATCAGGTCTTTACTTTTCTTGCTGTAATAATCCAAACTGGCCATTACCCGGTTTTTAAAGAGGCTAAAATCAAGGCCTAAATTCAACGTCTGTGTTTTTTCCCATCTTAAATTGGTATAGGGTAAAGTTTTGATGTGATAAAGGTATTCTCCTGTTAATGGACTAATGGGAGAATTAGAAGGGATACTGGCAATCAGGTCAGGGCCATAATTTTCGGCCACATTGCCCTGAAAGCCATAACTCGTCCTGATGCTGAAATCGTTAAACCAATCGGTTTTATCGAACCAACGCTCCCGGGCTACATTCCATTTGGCACCTAATGCCCAAATCGGGTTAAACATGTTTCGACTGTCCTGCCCAAAGCGGTTAGAGGCATCACCCCTTAAACTGGCACTAAATACATATCGGTTATCGTAACTATATGCACCTGTAAAATAATATGATACATAATTCGAAACCTGATCGGTATTACCATATGCAAATGCCTCTACAGCTCCAGGACTATAGATATCGTTTGCACTAGGTGATCTGGTCGTATTTATTGGTGGAGTAAAAAATGTTTTTCCCCGATCAGGTAAATAGCCATAGATGGTACTCGAAGAGCCTTTATATACGTTGCTTCTCAACTCCATACCCACCATGGCCGAAACCACATGCTTCTGATTAAATACGGCGGCATAGTTTAACGCATTTCTCCAGGTATAATTCATGTTCCGGTCTTCATCCATTGCCAATACTCCTCCGTATGGCAATCTTGAAGCATCAAACTGTGGGGTTTTAGGCGTATATTGGCCAAATTCATAGCCCCTGTAATCGGTTATCCTAAAGGTATGCTCAGTAGCATAAGATTCGGCATGGGTGCTGGTGTACCCTGCACCAAAGGTTGATTGTAAACGAAAACCCAGGGGAAGTTCGTATTTCAGATCGATTGCCGTATTTAGGTTGATCTTAACATTCTCATTTCCTCTATTGGCTATTTCGTTAAAGATGTTAAAATCGTAAACACCATTGTTTCCCACTTTCTTATATTCAGCCCAACTGCCATCGGCATTATAGGCCGGTATTACCCTGCTGGTGGTACTGGCATATTGGTATGGATCTACCTGATAAAAACCATTGGTTTTAGTATAGTTTCCCGATAAACGGGTGGATATGCTGAATTTTGGCGTAATGTTGCTGGTAAAATTAAGACTACCCATATAGCCATTCTGATTGTTTCCCTTTGCCGTTCCCTTATTACCGTTATAACCAAAAGAGCCATAATAGGTACTGGCATTGCCCCCACCGCTGATGCTAAAATTATGGCTTTGGCTTAAAGGAGTAACAAAAAGTAAATCGAACCAATCGGTATTGTTAACCTCCAGTTGCTTTACCCCTGCGTTAAACTCGGCATAGGATACTTTGTTGGATAGATATTGGTTTAAAAGATCCTGATAACCCACAATATTTAAAGAAGCAGTAGATGACGGCAAACCTCTATCAAAAATCTCCCTTGACACATCAACTCGCTCTTTTGAATTCATCAGGTTCATTTTATCGTAGCTGGGCTTTTGCTGGGTAGAAAAACTGGTGCTGTAACTAATGGATGGTGCCCGTCCCTGTTTTCCTCTTTTGGTATTGATTACGATTACCCCATTGGCCGCTTTTACTCCATATATAGCTGTAGAAGCCGCATCTTTCAGTACTGTTACATCTTCTATATCGTAAGGGTTTAACCAGGAGATTGCACTGCCGATAAAGTTTTTCATCTCCTGCATGTTGTTGCTGGAACCATCATTGGAAGGATCCACGTTAAACCGGTTAAGATCTGATCCCTTAAATGGAAGGGGCTCTTCCTGAATAATCCCGTCAACCACCCAAACCGGCTGTTGGTTACCCAGCATAGTAGATGTACCTCTTACCCGAACGGTTTGTTTTTTACCAACCTGCCCTGAATTGTTTACAATCTCTAAACCAGCAATCTTACCTTGTAACATCTGCTCAATACTGTTGGTTCCGGTCATGACCAGATCTTTTGCTTTCACTATCGTTGCAGCTCCGGTCATCATTTTTTTATCAATCTGCTGATAACCGGTAGAAACTATTGCTACTTCCATAAGGTTGCCGGTGGAAACTTTTAACTTTATAGTACCCAAATCCTTCGCCGCAGCTATTTCCCTGGTTTCGTAACCTATAAATGAAACTAAAAGGAGCTCATTTTCATCTACATTCCGGAGCATAAAATCTCCATTGGAATTGGTAGTGCCCACTTTAATGGTAACAGCCCTTTTCCCATTTGCATCCAGTTTTACGGCATTTTTGGTTTGTATTGTTGCTCCAGACAAAGGTTTTCCATCTTCATCTACAACCCGTCCTTTCACATCAATACTGACTTTAATGGTATTTTGAAAAAAATTGTTAATCTTTTCGGTATAAGATTTTGGTTTTTCTTTGATGATAATTACCTTTTCTTCAATGGTATAGCTGAAAGGCTGATCTTTCAGACATCTTTCCAATACTTCGGTCAATGGACTGTCTTTAAAATTAACATCCAGAAGGGCGACTTTCTTCACCGCATCAGCAGGCCATACAATGCCATAGCCCGTTTGCTGTTTAATAGCCTTGAATACTTGAGTAATAGAAGCTTTCTTTTGCGAAAAAGTTACATTTTGTGCAAACCCTACAGCACTCACCTGTATTAAGAAAGCAATAAGTAATACAGCTATAACTTTAATCCTCATCATAATGCGTTTTCTTACCAATGCATTGGGCATTAGCAAATTTGTAAGGCTAATTAACTGTGTATTAAGCACACTGAAAATTGGCCAATATAAATTCTTAGTATAAATTTTATACATTTGGTTATCTGTTTAATTCCTAAAAGTGTTTGAAAGTATTTTTGGTTTAATCAGAGTTTTAGGGACTTCGAACGCAACTCGAAGTCCTTTTTTACTGATTAATCGATAGAAAACCGATTAATAATCTGGTATATATTTTTTCATTTTTTTAGTTTGGTTTTATAGTTTGGTTAATTGTTAATTCACATTATTTTTTTTTAGCCGATTACCTGACCACAACTTTGTTGTTTGTAATGGTAAATTTTGCAAGTCCGGTTAATTCCAGCATTTTTAACACTTTTGAAATGTGGCTGGATCTGGATATATAACCTCCAAAAACTGCATTTTTTTTGCTTAGGTCCTGAAATTCAACATCCACATTATACCACCTGCTTATTTTTTTCATGATACTTTCCAGACGTTCATTATCAAAATAAAAATCTCCGTTCTTCCATGAAATGGCTTCATCTGCATCAACAGCAATGATTTGGATCGAATTATCAGTAGCCTGTATAACTGATTGTTGTCCGGGTTTCAACAATCCTGAAATTTTAGATTTAAGATTCAAAACTCTCACACTTCCTTCCAGCAGGGTTGTTTTTATCTGTGGTTCATCATTGTAGCTATTAATATTGAAATGGGTACCCAAAACCTCAACTTCCTGCCCCCTTGCATCCCCAGAAAGGAGAATTGTTTTAACGATAAACGGCACTTTACCCTGCCCCCCTTTACGGCTTAAAGATGCTACTTCAAAATACGCTTCACCATTCAGTTCCACCTTACGGTCTCCCCCTCCATTTAAAGTTGTGGGATAGGTTAAGCTAGAAGCTGCATTTAGCCATACTTTTGTGCCATCAGGCAAACGTACTTGATATTGTTCTCCACGAGTAGTGGATAATGTGTTCATTTTTAGGACTCCTGTTTTGCCATTATGTGGCTCAGGCTGTATATTGTAGACGATTTGTCCGTCAGTGGTTTTGCTAATTTTAACACCTGCTTCTTCTGCAAGATTACCATTAACCTCAGATGATAGTGCAATTTTCCGTCCATCAGATAAGGTTAAAGTTGCCGAATTTTTACCTGGTGGAATATCAACTTGTGTTTCTTTTGCACTTTGCTTATAGAAATATAGACCAAATCCGATACAAAGAACGATTGAAGCCGCAGCCATTAACCATTGCCTGTTTCGCCCATTCTTGTGGCGATGAACAGAAAGACGGTTCCAAACCTGTACCTCAGCCTTTTCAAGCATCGATTGGCTGGGGGCTTCAGCTTCGTCTGAAACATCCAGGTACCAGCTCTCCACCATTGCCTGCTCCTGTTTATCTGCCCTGCCAGACAGATATCTTTCCAATAAAATTTCTTCTTTCGTCTTTTCCATTGAATAAAATTAGGAGAATAACATCCTTAATAAACTAAGTCTATCTAAAAGAAGCAATAGGGTACTGCAAAAAAAAATAAAGTATTTTTAAGGTTTGATCAAACCAAGTAAATAGAGCGTATATATAACGATTCCGAGTTTGGAACGTAAGATTCTTAAGGACTTTTTCACTTGAGTACGGACGGTATGCTCAGAGGTACCCAATTCTTCGGCAATATCTTTATGGCTCATCCCCTGATTCCGGCTCATTTCAAAAACTTTTTTCATTTGAGGAGGCAGGGCATTAATTTCCTTCTCTATCATAACACTAAGCTCACGCTCCCGAATCATCATATCCGTAATAAATTCTCCTCTGGCAATAAAATCCTTTAAAGAATCGAGATAGCGTATTTTACGATCAGATCTTAATCCAAGGGTAAATACACGATTACGTACTGCTGCATATAAATAGGATGAAAACTTCGTGGTTATATCTATTTGTTCTCTTTTTAACCAAACAAACTCAAATAAATCATGCACCACATCCGTGGCCTCTTCTTCATCCTTTAACCGTTTAAATGCATGAATGTATAGAAGTCTGAAATATCGTTGATATATTTCAGTAAAAGCACCTTTATCCCCCTCCTTTAAAAGGCTGGTCAGGTCATAATCAGATAAAGCATTATATGCATTCATTATATTTTCTGCAATGTAGTCCTATTGCGCCTTGAGTAGTATAACTGAAACTACAATTAGAAATTGATCAGCATAAATTTACAAAACATTCGCCTCAATATTAGTAATTATTTTGGGGATTTTTTATTACACAACGTTATATAGCATAAAAACGCTTAACTGAAAATAGATAATCAACAATTTATAAGAATATTAATTTTTACTTTTTGAGCCAGAAAAAAACTCGACTATAAAAAGTATGACCAGGCTAAAGACCGCTAAAATTCCGTAAAATATGTTTTCCAATATCCTCATGTACTTTAGAACGGTTTAAAAGGATCATAGTTTAACTGCGGTTTTGCGTTTTACAAAAATTTAACATTTACAAAGAACAACATATTAACCAAATCCTTTAAAAACAGTATTTTAACAAAAATTAAAATATAAATCTGATTTAATGTAATTAATATAATACATTAGTAAATCTAACATTATAACCACTAAAGTATACTTTGATCAAAATCTAATCCGCTCACTATGGAATTTTTCCTCCTCTTAATAGCCATTCCTGCCCTTACACTTAGTTTTTTACTTGGCTTCATTTTGGCCATAATTAACTTCCGCCGAAAAAAACTGTCTATAGAAATTATAGCATGGATTTGTACCTCAATTTTAATCATTTCTAACCTGATATTATTATTTAATTCCTCGCCCCTTGGCATTTTTCCAATGGGAGTAATCGATAGCCAGGTTTTTTCTATTCCTATATTTTTGCTTTTATTTCTGCTGTTTCAATACCGCAGCGACCAGGCGAAAGACATTCAAACATTTAGGTTTTTTTACACCTTAAAATCATTCTGCTTAACTCAAATTTTGAGTGCATTTATTTCCATTACAGTATCTATGCTGTATTCAAACCAATCATTAAGTTTAGATAAACCTGAAAACAGGCAAATGTTATCTTACTTTATCTCAGGATTTAATTTAATATTATATACCGCTTTACTTACCGTTATTGTTTACCGGTACTTAAAAACAGTTAGTCCATTGCCTGTAATGAAATCCTTATTTACAGAAAGTTTGACCTTAGTTATTGTCATTATTATGGCTAACGAAATATGGGGTATAACAACCACAATTCTTCGCTTTCATAACATCGAATGGCTCAACATCACTTATTTACTCACCACAACCGTCTTTGTAGCATTTGAATGCGCTGTTAGTGCACTGATTGGATCTTATCTTCACCTAAGCAAAGCAGACAAAGATTCAGTATAAAACACTAATAAACAGACATTTAGTCGCTCAATAAAAATTATAACAGACAAAATTTCCGAATTGTTAAAGCAAATTGTCGTGGCATTTGTTTTGATTAAAAAGGAATATGAACTTCAACAATTTTACAATCAAAGCCCAGGAAGCTGTTCAACAGGCTTCCGAAATAGCCCTTGGCAACCAGCAACAGGCTATTGAAACGGTACATCTGTTAAAAGGTTTGCTTACTGTTGATGAAAATGTAGTTTCTTATGTATTAAAGAAACTAAACGTAAACCTTAATTCATTAAATCAAAATTTAGATCAGGAGATTGCCAAACTTCCAAAAGTAAGTGGAAGCAATGTCTATCTGTCATCAAATACCAACGCCGTTTTACAAAAAGCACAATCGTTTTTAAAAGAATTTAAAGATGAGTTTGTTTCTGTAGAACATTTATTATTAGGCATTTTAGCCGTTAACGATAATACCTCCAAACTGTTAAAAGAGCAAGGGGTTAACGAAAAAGACCTTAAAAAAGCCATTATAGAATTGCGGGGAGATAACCGTGTAACGGATCAAAATGCAGAAGCAACTTATCAGGCCTTAGGTAAATATGCCCGAAATTTAAACGAATATGCTGAAAGTGGAAAACTGGATCCGGTGATTGGCCGTGATGAAGAAATCCGCCGTGTAATTCAGATTTTATCTCGAAGAACAAAAAATAATCCGATTTTAATTGGAGAACCCGGAGTTGGTAAAACCGCTATCGCAGAAGGTATCGCTTTCAGGATTATTAAAGGTGATGTACCTGAAAACCTGAAAAGCAAAACCGTATACTCACTGGATATGGGCGCTTTAATTGCAGGTGCCAAATATAAAGGAGAGTTTGAAGAGCGCTTAAAGGCAGTCGTTAAGGAAGTAACGCAAAGTGATGGCGATATTATTCTGTTTATCGATGAGATTCATACCTTGGTTGGTGCGGGTGGTGGCGAAGGCGCAATGGATGCGGCAAATATTTTAAAACCTGCTTTAGCACGTGGAGAATTAAGAGCCATAGGTGCAACAACATTAGATGAGTATCAAAAATATCTGGAAAAAGATAAAGCCCTTGAACGCCGTTTCCAAAAAGTGATGGTTGAAGAACCGGATACTCAGGATGCCATTTCTATTTTACGGGGTTTAAAAGAACGTTACGAAACGCACCATAAAGTAAGAATTAAAGACGAAGCCATTATTGCAGCCGTAGAAATGAGTCAGCGATACATCTCTGACCGCTTTTTACCAGATAAAGCCATCGATTTAATGGATGAGGCGGCCTCTAAATTGCGTATGGAAATGGACAGCGTACCTGAAAATGTGGATGCCTTAGACCGCGAAATTATGCGTTTAGAAATTGAACGTGAAGCAATTAAAAGGGAGAAAGACGACCGCAAGATCAAAGAGTTATCCGAAGAAATTGCCAATTTATCTGCAGAGCGTGACCAGTTAAAGGCCAAATGGCAGGGTGAAAAGGATTTGGTAGATGCGGTTAATAGTCAGTTGGAGCAAATTGAGCATTATAAATTAGAAGCCGAACAGGCAGAACGTGCCGGGGATTATGGCAAGGTTGCCGAAATTCGTTATGGCAAAATTAAAGAGGCTCAGGATACAGTAGAGAAACTAAAAGCCGATTTAGAAAGCCAGCAAAGCAGCAGCAGAATGCTTAAAGAAGAAGTAACCGCTGATGACATTGCAGGTGTAGTTGGCCGCTGGACGGGTATTCCGGTAACTAAATTAATTGCCGGTGAGCGGGAGAAATTATTAAACCTTGAAACAGAACTGCATAAACGTGTTGCCGGGCAGGACGAAGCGATTGAAGCCATTTCGGATGCCATTCGCCGTTCAAGAGCAGGCTTACAGGATAAACGTAAACCAATTGGGTCATTTATATTTTTAGGAACAACTGGTGTAGGTAAAACAGAGCTGGCAAAAGCATTAGCAGAATTTTTATTTAATGATGAAAATGCTTTAACCCGTATCGATATGAGTGAGTATCAGGAACGCCATGCGGTTTCCCGCTTAATTGGAGCACCTCCGGGATATGTTGGCTACGATGAGGGTGGACAACTTACTGAAGCTGTTAGACGTAAGCCCTACTCTGTTGTGTTACTAGATGAGATCGAAAAAGCACATCCTGATGTTTTTAACATATTATTGCAGGTTTTGGATGATGGCCGTTTAACAGACAATAAAGGCAGAACGGTGAATTTTAAAAACACCATTATCATTATGACCTCTAACATTGGGGCACATTTAATTCAGGATAATTTTAAAAATCTGGATGAAGATAATCGCGATGAGTTAATTGCTAAAACTAAAAATGAGCTTTTTGAGGTGTTAAAACAAACCATCCGTCCTGAGTTTTTAAACCGCATTGATGAGTTGATTATGTTTACACCTTTAAATCGCGGCGAGATTAGAAATATTGTAAACTTACAATTTAAACATGTACAGGAAACACTTGCCGAAATGGGCATCGAAATGGAGGCTTCTCCTGAAGCATTAGATTGGCTTGCTCAATTAGGTTACGATCCTCAATTTGGTGCCAGACCATTAAAAAGAGTCATTCAAAAAAGAATATTAAACGAATTATCAAAAGACATTCTGGCTGGTAAAATTGATAAAGACAGCAAAATAAAGCTGGATATGTTTGATCATAACTTCGTTTTCCTGAATCAAAATTAAGGCTAAACAAGTCAATACAAAAACCTGTAGAAATATGTTCTGCAGGTTTTTTTGTTTTAAATTAATTTAAAATTTACTTTTTTTATATATTTGCAGCACCAAATCGGTTTGCTAACATCCTTATAGCAATTACATCCTGTAATACTTGCTTTAATTAAAGCTGTATAATATTAACGAAAAGAAATTTGTTATTTATTTTATCCGGATTGGGGTATAAACAAATTATTTTCAACAATAGAACATTGCATTAGTTACGCATACAGCATTAAAAAGCAATAAAACTGAATTTAATTAATTTACCCATAATTTAAATATTTACGATGAGAAAAATTTTTGCCTGTTTATTTTTGTTAGTTATTAGTTACCAGCAATCAGATGCACAAATTAGTGCGTATAAAGGAAAAGACGATTTAAGATACCAGATTGGTGCAAATTTACAAAAGTGGGGAACCGGAATTGTAACCTCTATAGATTATGGTTTGGGCCCAAGCTTTTCTATTGGTGCACAAGCTAGTTATTTACTTGGCGTAAAATCATTCGATGGCGTTGATAAACCAGGTTTTGGAGATCGGTTTGACCTTAAAGCCAGATTTAATGCAAATTTAGGTAATGTTATTGGTTTACCATCTAACGTCGATCTATATCCAGGCTTAAATTTAGGGTTGAAAAATTTTGGGGCCCATGTGGGAGGCAGAGTCTTTTTTGATAAAGGATTCGGTCTTTTTGCCGAAACACAATTTCCTATTGCCCGTTACAATTCTGATGCAATTGGTTATGAAAAGTTAAACAACCAAATTTCATTTAATGTTGGTGTTGCTTTTGATTTAAGTAAATAATATTGTCTAAAGACTCTTTTAAAAGTCCGATTGTTAAATAACAATCGGACTTTTTATTTTTTTTTAGTTTCTATATTCGGCAGGAAACCCGTTAATAAGCCAATAAGTGGTAGAAAAGCACAAATAAAGAATACATATTCTATTCCTTTAGCATCTGCAAGTTTCCCTAACAATGCAGAACCGATTCCGCCCATACCAAAAGCAAATCCAAAAAACAATCCTGCAACTAAACCAACTTTACCGGGAATTAATTCCTGTGCATAAACCAGGATTGCAGAAAAAGCTGAAGCTAAAATCATTCCGATGGGTACAATTAAAACACCTATCCAAAATAAATTGGCATGAGGTAATAATAAAGCAAATGGTGCTGTACCCAATATAGAAGCCCAAATCACGTATTTCCGCCCTATCCTATCGCCAATTGGGCCACCTAATAAAGTTCCGGCAGCTACCGAAAACAAGAAAACAAACAGATAAATCTGAGAAGTTTGAACAGAAATGTGGAATTTATCAATCAGATAAAAGGTAAAATAATTGGTTAAACTCGCCATATAAAAATACTTGGAAAAGATAAGAAGCAATAAAATAGATACTGCAAAAATTACCTTTCCTTTTGAGAACTTATTAACAACAGTTTGAATATTAGCTTTGCTTTTGCTTCTGGCCAATACAAAACCTTTATACCAGTTGCCTACATAACTTAATATCATAATTGCTAAAAGCGCAATGATTGAAAACCAGATTACGCTAAATTGACCATAAGGAACAATAATCCAGGCGGCTAATAAAGGTCCTAAAGAACTTCCGGCATTACCGCCTAATTGAAAAACAGATTGTGCAAGCCCCCGCTTCCCTCCTGATGCTGCATGAGCCATTCTCGAAGCTTCGGGATGAAAGATTGACGAACCTATGCCTATAAGACATAAGAGATAAGCATGGTGTAAAAATGCTGGGACATGGAAAGGGTAATTAATCCGGTTAATGTGAAGCCCATTCCAATGGCTAAAGAATAAGGCTGTGGTTTTTTATCTGTATATAAGCCTACAAATGGTTGCAATAACGAAGCGGCCAGCTGAAAAGTTAGTGTAATAAGACCAATCTGTGAAAAATTTAAATGATAATTGGTCTTAATCACTGGATAAATAGCTGGAATTAAAGATTGGATGGTATCATTTAACAAATGCGAAAAACTTAACGCAAAAAGAATAGGAAAAACGGTTTTCTCGACTAAACTTTTTGGAGATGAGGTATCAATCATAAAAAACGAGGTTAAAATCAAAGGTATAAATTATAGCCTTGGTTCAATTAAGATTAAAGGTCAAAATACTTTAAAACTTTTATTACAATGATTACGGTTATTCTACAATTTACTGCCATAAGTGCTGCAAAAATATCTGACATTTCTACAAAAAAAGTCAGATTGTCAATTTGACAGCATTAAAAAATTAATCGATCGATTGATTTTCTGTCACACTAAAATAATATTGATTTAACATTGAATTTATATGTATTTATAACATAACCAGTTACCTAAAAACTGATTTTTTAATGACTTTATGAATGTTTTTTGGCACAAGCATTGACTTTTAGTCAAATATAGTCAGAAATTAAAAAGGTAGAATCTGACCATAATATTAACAAAATAAATAATAAAAAAGATGAAAAAACTATTATTATCATTAGTTGCAGTTGCAGGTTTAGTTTATGGTGCAAACGCACAAACAGAAAAAGGAAAAGTTATTTTAGGTGGTAATGTTGGCTTCAATACTTCAAAGGTTGATGGCGCTAATAAAGCTGATGTAAGCTTTAGCATCGTTCCAAGCGCTGGATATTTTGTAGCAAATAATTTCGCAATTGGTACAGGTGTTGGTTATACTTATAATAAAGAAGTGAGCAGATTAAGACAAAACGAAGCTTTCGTTGTAGCACCTTTCGGTCGTTACTATGTTGGTTTATCTGATCAGTTCAAATTCTTCGGACAATTATCAGTTCCAATGGCTTTCGGTAACAACAAAATTGTGGATGCTAATGGCGATACAGGTGCTAAAGTTGGTTCAACAACTTCTATCGGTGTAAACGTTGCTCCAGGTTTTGCTTTCTTCCCTACTAAAAGAATCGGTATCGAAGTTTCAGTTAATGGATTAGGTTACAACAACTTCTCTATTAAAGATGAAGCAACTGGTGCTAAAGTAAAAACAAACTCATTTGGTTTAGAAGCTGATACTTTCGCTCCTAAATTAGGCGTAATGTTTCACTTTTAGTAAATTATTACACTACAAAAAAGGCCTTCTGATTTAGCCAGAAGGCCTTTTTTGTTTCTTTATTTTATGAGTTAATTCTTAATTACTTTAAATTTTTTAAGCTGCTGTTTATTTTTAGATATTACCCCAATATAAACACCAGAGGTAAGTCTGGTTAAATTAAAGCGGTTATTATCATTTGATGCCTGTTCAAAAACCTTACGCCCAAGCATGTCAAATAAAGCAAGAGAATAATTATCGTAAGCTCCGTTTAATACATTTAGTTCTGTACTAACCGGGTTTGGATAAACAACAAGGTCATTTTCTTTAAGGTAGTTTATAGAAATTACATTGGATTGAATTTTTGCACCTTCCTGCGTTAAAAAAGTAACCCGGTAGCGTTGTATTCCAGTTCTTGGAGAAGTATCAACCGTTGAATAATTTAATAAACCTTCTTTTACATCCTCCTCTTTAAGCGTTACAAAAGTATTTGCATCAATTTGTTTCTCCCATATAAACCCCTTAAGCTTATAAGTGGTTCCGATATTTAAGCTTAACTGAATGGTACCATTCCCGATATCGCCATTTAAACTTGCCAAATAACATGATACCCCCTGGGTTCGATAATCTATGGTATAACTTTTTAAACCTGCAAAATCTATCCCATTTTCTGATAAAGCAAAATAAGATGATGCATTTGGTAATTTTTTAACCAAAATCATCGTATCTGTAGTATTTGTAAAGGGTATTAACTTATTATCGATAATGGTATACAGCGTATAGTCTTTTGCCAGTGGCTGAGGTTTCCAGTGAAACAAAATACCATCTTCGCAATTATAACCAACTTTTAAAACGGGCGGGCTTGAAATAATAAACGGGTTGCCTCTGAATTCCTGCCCTTCAATTTCCATTTTAAGTATTGCCCTGGTAAAACCGGCAGGACTAAACCAGTTAAAAAATTTGGCACTTAAATTTACAGATTCGGATAAAATAGTCCAGCTACTTCCATTATCGTAACTTACAGATAGTTTACCTGTTTTATTTTCAAAACTATTCTCCCACCTGATGTAGTTGTTTGCTCCGGCAAAAATATGGTCGTCCTTACCGGGAAATGTGAGTTGAAAGTGATTGGGCAAATTCATTTCGTAAGCGAGATAAAATGCTTGTTTATCCTGAGTCACTTTTCTTCCTTTTACATGAATAATGTAATTTCCCGGCAACAGGTTTTCTAAACTAACCTGTTGTACATTATTAACCTGATCAATCTTTCTAACTGCAACCTGTGCAAGCGAATCGGCATGAGGAAAAGTACTGAGTACCCATGGCAGAATCATTTTGCCGCTTAAATCTTCCACCGAAATGTCGAGATGATTAACAATGCTTTGTACACTGTTTATTGGAGCAGGTAAATCATTCCAAACCAATGTAACCTTAAGCTCTTTTTGTGTTTGTTGCACCTGTAAAGGGAAAGAAAAATCCTGCCCCTGCGTTACCTCGCCTTTTTTAAACCTGTTTTCAGCAATTGTGTTAACCGCTTTTAAGGCATTAACTTTTCCAAAACCATAAAAATAATCTACATGCGGTCTGCCTAAATCATCAGCTGAGTTAACCAAAATACTTTTAATTAAGGCTGAAGAAGCGGGTTTACCAAACAGGTTATAATATTTTTGTTGTAATAGGGCTACAACACCTGAGGTTAAAGCTGCTGCACCTGAGGTTCCATCTTCACCTGAGGAAACAACATCAGGTTTTACCCGGCCATCATAAGCCGGTCCTTTGCTACTTAAAGCTTCAGAAACATTTTCACGACCTATTCCGCCAATAACCAGAACATTTTTTGCCTGCTTAAAATTCCCAGTTAAGTTTGCCGCATTTTCTATGTTTTGATACACACCTGATTGTGCTTTTGTAGTTCCCTGGTTACCTGCAGAAAACACATGAACAATGGTATCTGCATCGTATACCTGCTGATCATAAGCCTGGGCCTCGATTCCATAAGTATTATCAATACTTGTTCCGTAGGAATGGTTTTGAACACTAACTTTAGCAGAAGAGAGTTTTTTTAGGTCATCAGGCAATAGATTTATATAATCAGCCGTAATCAGTTTTGCCGCAGGTGCAACCCCCAGACCGTGAATAAAAGAATTCCCGGAGCCCAATGCAAGCGTAGCCATAATAACAGCATGACCGTTATCTGCAGAATTATTAGTACCGGGAACAACCTTGCCTAAAAGGTCGAGATCTTTTACATCAAATACTCCTTCCTTTAAAGAAAGGGTAATATTTTTACCATCGAGATCGGGAAATTTATTACGTACTGCAAAAACATCAATTGCGGAAAGATCCATACCACTTACAACGATTTCTTCCTTTGCTTGCTGCACAATATCTGCAAACAGAATTTCACTATGGTTAAGAACGCTTTGCAGATCAGCTAAAGGCATCGAAATAATAATCAGTTTATAAGCTTCATTTATAGATTGAAGTTTATACTGCTTTAGATACTCAGGCACACCGGTAAATGTATTAAAAACAAGCCGTACCAATTGCTCCCGGCCTTTTTGATTACCCAGCTCCCATTTTTGAATCAAATGATCACTTGCTTTCCACAAATTATTGGATGGCGTTTTACTCAGAATATCTTGAGATAGCTGGTTAAGGCTTTTTGAGTCAACAATAAACTGATTGGCGGAGAATTGGCGTCTGGGATTAATTTTGGCAATTTCCTGCGCAGTTAAAGCGGTTTTAAACTCTACCAATACGAGACTATCTTCAACAGCTATTAGCTTTTTTTCGTTAGTGAGGGCATATTTTTGTAATTTTTTATCTAATATATTGGGAGCAACCTGTCCCATTACCAGGCTAACCGGACATAAAAAAAATATAGTGAGGCACCTGTAAATAAATTTCACGCAAAAATAGG
This sequence comes from Pedobacter punctiformis, assembly GCF_027213715.1. Taxonomy (GTDB): domain Bacteria; phylum Bacteroidota; class Bacteroidia; order Sphingobacteriales; family Sphingobacteriaceae; genus Pedobacter; species Pedobacter punctiformis. Next base: position 296,082 of record NZ_JAPWGM010000004.1, on the reverse strand, counting down.
TTGTATTTTAATTATAAATTGATCGCATTATAAGTTAGCCATTGATAACGATTACAAATTACATAATTAAAATTTAATTATAATCTATAGCGGTCTTTGTTTTCCACAAAAAAAATAAAAATAATTATTTCCGGAAAATTCCAGTTTTAATCTGAGTTCACATTTTGAAAAAGCAGCTAAAAAGGCAAATAAAATTTATTGCAAATAATCTTCGATATAGCATTATTAATACTACATAAAAATAATAAGCGATCTTTATCAGACAAAAACAGACTAAACAAGCAATAAAGAATAAGTGTTTTAATAAAAGGCTGAAATAAATATGACTAAAACGTTTTCTTTCATAAAAGAAGCTAAAGAAAGTCATTAAAAAACCTCTTAAATCTCGTCAAAAACCTGTTTTCAATTAAAAATAAAAACGAAAAAATTTTAGGCGTGTATAAAAAACACTATTAAAGCGATCTTTTGTATGTATAAAAAATATAATTATTCTTTATAGTTGTTGATAATATTTAATACAAAAAAATACAGTTACATAATTTAAAATGTAAATATTTGTTTACAATAAAATAATCCCTAAATTGGTCTTCACAATCACCTACAATGACAAACTAACTAAAGTTACCTCATGAAAAACAAAAGAATTTTATTCCTTAGCGCCCTATGCGCTTTAATGGTAGGCATCTACGCCTGTAAAAAAAATGTTTCTACTTCACCACAGGAAACCGAAACTAAAAGTGACATTTCTGCAAATGTTTTAGCCCAAATTAAAGACCTTGGTTTTAGCACAGAAAATGCCCGGGTAGTTGATGGTGGATATTTAGTTGAAGGAGATATTTTGCTGACTCAGGCTAATTTATCTGAAAAAGCTGACAACACCGCGTTAAGCATCGCAGAAACAGAACAGTATAGAACCACAAATACTGTTAAAAATCTGCCTAGAGTAATTACAGTTTCGGTGACTAATTTGCCTACTGTTTACAGCAACGCAGTTAATGAAATGATTACCAGATATAATAGCTTAGGTTTACGCATCACTTTCCAAAGAGCTGCTGCCGGAACAACCGGAAACATTAATGTTATTGGTTTTAACGAAGGTCCAAGTGGTGGTTTCATTACTTTAGGATCAGCTGGTTTCCCTACTTCTTCTGGTCAGCCTTTTAATCAAATCAAAATGAATACAAATGCTGCCGCTTACGGTTCTAACCCAAATTTATTGTACCTGGCTTCTGTTATACAACATGAAGTTGGCCATTGCATTGGTTTACGCCATACAGATTACATGAACCGTGCATTTAGTTGCGGATCAGCTGGCGCAGGTAACGAAGGGCAATCAACTGTGGGTGCAATTCAAATTCCTGGTACGCCTTCTACACCAGATGCAGCATCATTTATGCTTGCCTGCTCTAATGGTGGCAACCGTACTTTTAATGCAAATGATAAAATTGCATTAGACTATCTATACTAGTATTATAAATATTAACTAACTAATTGTTTGTAGGTGATTACATCAAAAAGCCCGGAATCTGGATGATCCGGGCTTTCTTGTTTTTAAATAAGATAAAAACTAATTCTTTCCGTTCTGCTCTATATCCCGATCCATTTCAACGATATCAACCTGTTCAGAACCAGTAAAATCACCAATAAGGTATTTATTAAAGTGATCTGCCAGTTTCCAGAATGCAAATTCGGTCATATCCCCAAAACCATGTCGCTGGCCTGGAATAATTAGAAAATCAAAGCGTTTACCGGCTTTCATCAAGGCGTTTGCAACCCGAATGGAATTCGCAGGATGCACATTATTATCTACATCACCATGCATCAACAATAAATGTCCTTTTAGGTTTTTAGCCAGATCAGGGTTTTTGTCTATGCTATATTTAAACGTTGTATCCCCCTTAGTTGAGATAATTTCTTTTACACCATGATGTTTTTCACTCCACCAACGGTTATAAATACTGTTATCATGATTTCCAGCATTTGAAACCGCCGCTTTAAAGAAGTCAGGGTAAACCAGCATCGCAGCTGTAGACATAAATCCTCCTCCTGAATGACCGGTAATTCCAACTTTTTGGTCATCTATAAAAGAATATTTTGCAGCCAATTGCTCAATTGCAGCCTTTTTATCTGCTAAACCGTAATCACGCAGGTTTCCATAACCATAAGTATGGTACCATTTTGAGCGTGAAGGATTACCACCACGATTACCAACCGTAATTACGATATAACCAAATTGCGCTAAGCGTTCGGTACGATCCATACTTTTGCTGAATGATTTATTTACGGCCTCTGTTTGCGGTCCCGGGTACACGTACTCGATAATCGGATATTTTTTGTTAGGGTCAAAGTCAAAAGGTTTATACATTACTCCATATAAATCGGTAATTCCATCATCTGCCTTTACTTTAAATGGTTCAGGAAATTTGTAACCCGCAGCCATTAATAAAGATAAATCGGCACTTTCCAGTTCCATCACCTTTTTACCCGTTTTATCACATAAAAAAGATTTCGGTGTTGTATTTACCCTCGAATAGTTATCTACAAAAAAAGTATTGTTGTCATTCATGCTAACCGCATGATCAAAATCGCCGGGGTTAAGCAATTTCAGACCAGAACCGTCAAAATTGATGCTGTATAAATGCAGGTAGTAAGGATCTTCGCTTCCTTCTCTTCCATTTGCAGTAAAATAAAGCACACGGTTTTTCTCATCAACATTTACAATGCTTTCGCAGTGAAAAGAACCCTTTGTAATCTGGTTTTTCAGTTTTCCATTGCCATCAAAAAGGTAAAAGTGTGCCCATCCGTCTCTTTCACTCCAATGAATTAATTCTTTACCATCATTTATCAAAGCAGGACGGTTTACTTCCACGTAGGTATTAAAACGTTCGTCAATTAAAGGCTTAACTACACTGGTATTAATGTCAACAGTACAAATATCAATACGTTTTAAATCACGGCTGGTACGCGAAAAATAAAACTTACTGTCGTTGCCTAACCAAATTGAAGGGCGAAATTCATTATCCCGGTCTTTATTTAAAGCTGGTTTGCTCCAAACAGAAACGCTCTGGTCTTTAAAAGATGAAACCGGTAATTTTTTATAGGTTTTTGCTGAAAAATCAAACAATAAAACTTCATCCTGTGGTGCTTCAGCTTCGCCTGGCATCTGATATTTATAAGTTTCTAAAGTTGGGCGACCTGGCGTTACACTGTTAATTACCCAAAGGTCTTTTACTTTTCGGGAGTCTGTTCTGTCTAAAACAAAATATTTAGCGTTTGGCGACCACAATACATAAGCGCCTCTTCTTTTTTTATTATTCTTTTCGTTCTCAACGTTATTTTCTCCATCTCCATCGCTGCCGTAAGAATAAAATTTTACGCCATCTTTAGTAAGCTGATGCTCAACAATGGTGCTGTCTTCTTCATTTTTCACGGCCTTTTTATAATTTTCTTTATCCATCCAGTACAAATTGTAATTACGGGAGAAAATTATTGCCGAAGAATCAGGAGCTACTGAACCCCACGATGGTTTGGGTTTTGGTTTACTAAAATTTGGAATCTCGGTTAGTTTTGCCGAGGCCAGATCATATTTAAAAGAAAAAACTTTTTTCTGCATAGAATCAGCAGCTTTTTTATCCTTTCTATCCTGTTTTAGTTCTTCAATAGTACTTTTTACTTCAAACGAAATGCTTTTTTCATCTGCTGCAAATTTCAAATTCTCTAAAGGTAAATGTTCCGCATCAAATGGATCGCGAACAATTAAAGTAATATCTGCCGCTATTTTGGCATTATCAAAAAGCAGTTTTTTACTTTTTGCATTGGCATCAACCAAATACCAAAACTTTCCTTTTGGACTTTCGAAATTATACCAAAAACGGTTACTCAATTTTAACCAATGCGGATCTACAGAAGTAGAATACACCATTTTTTTAAGCTTTTGAGGAGAAAAACGGGAAGCAAGCTGGTAATTTGCCTTTGGTTGGGGTTGTGCGCTTTCTGTGATGGTAAATGTTTTGTTTTGTGCAGCAACCGCAAACGACAAAAATTGCGCACAAAAAAGGAGTTTATAAAGTTTATTCATCAATGTGTGGTTTAATCGGCTAAAATATTCAAATAAAGATGATTAAATAAGGCTCACATTGTAATAAATGCGTTAGTTTACACTAAAAAATGTTTATAAATAGTTATCAACACAATCTTATTTGATATCTGATTAATTAATGCTTTTTTTAGTTTTGTAGCATAATACTTAAATATGAAATTCAATTTTTTAACCATAATCTCAGCAGGATTAATATTATTTGCCGGCTGTCAGTCAAAATCACAAACAGAATCTAAAAACGGTAAGGATTCAACTGCCTTAACAGAAAAAACAGCGGAGACCCCAGCAAGTACTATAGATGTTTCAAAGATAAAACCAGCTGATGCTAAAACCATTTTAGCCAGAAAACAGGTGCCTATTTTATGTTATCACCAGGTAAGAAACTGGAAACCTACGGATGGTAAAGTTGGAAAAGACTATATTGTTGAAGAACAAAATTTCAGAGATCAGATTAAAATGCTTGCTGATAGTGGCTACCACACCATTTTACCTGATCAGCTTTATGCTTATTTAAACACCGGAGCGGCACTTCCAAGCAAGCCTATTATGCTAACTTTTGATGATACCGATATGGATCAGTTTACGTTTGTACGCCCTACGCTAAAAAAATATGGCTATAAAGCAGTCTATTTTATCATGACGGTTTCTATCGGCAGAAAAGGCAAATTTGTAGATTACATGACTAAAGAGCAAATTAAACAACTTTCTGATGAGGGTAATGTAATTGGCAGCCATACTTACGATCATAAGAATTTCAAAAAATATGCGGGTAAGGATTGGGAAGAGCAATTGGATAAACCGACTAAAAAATTAGAAGAAATTACAGGCAAAAAAATGACTGAATTTGCTTACCCTTTTGGTTTGTGGAATGCTCAGGGTTTTCCTGAGTTGAAAAAACGCGGTTTCAGAATGGCTTTTTCTCTTGCGGATAAACGTGATCAGAATGATCCTTTATATTCCATTCGCAGAATTATTGCAAGTGGATACTGGTCGCCAAAAACACTAAGCAATAACATTAAACTTAGCTTTTAAGTGCTGATTTAAACTGAATTTATATGAAAAGATATAAGCATTTCTGCTTTATCATCCCCCTGTTTATACTTTCCTGCAGTGCTAACTCTTCAAAAGAAAAAGTTAGCAGTAGTGAAGCGGCAATAGAAAAACAAGAAACAAAGGATTCTACGAATCAGAAACCTGCTGATAATAAAACCATTTTGGCCCGCAGAGAGGTGCCGGTTCTTTGTTACCATCAGATTAGAAATAATATTGCCAGTGACAGCAAAAGAGCACACGATGATATTATTGCCCCTGATAAATTTAGGGAACATATGAAAATGTTGGCTGATAGTGGTTATCATAGCATTTTGCCTGATCAGCTTTATGATTATTTGGTTTATGGCAGCAAATTACCTGAAAAACCAATTATGATTACTTTTGATGACACTGATGAAGATCAGTTTACTGTGGGTGCGTCAACTTTAAAGAAATATGGTTTTAAGGGCGTTTATTTTATCATGACGGTATCGATTGGCAGAAAAGGCAGGATTAATTATATGACTAAAGAGCAGATTAAGCAATTATCTGATGAGGGAAATACCATTGCCAGCCATACTTACGACCATAAAAACTTTGCTCAGTTTACGGAGGAAGACTGGAAAACTCAAATTGATGACCCAACCAAAAAATTAGAAGAAATTACGGGCAAAAAAGTAGAATATTTTGCATTTCCTTATGGTGTTTTCAAATCATCTACCCTGCATAAATTAAAGGAACATGGCTTTAAAGCGGCTTTTATCTTATCTACTCAACGGGATGAGAATTATCCTCTGTACACCATCAGGCGTATAATTGATCCGGGAAGATATACAGCTAAAAACCTGTATTTCAGCATCAATAAGAGCTTTAACAAAACAAAATAGAATTTACCAGCATTGATGAAACTATTTAAAACGGGCATTTTAACGGTGATTACTTTATTTATCATTTCTTGTACCCCCACTAAAAAAGATGCAACAAATGAAGCCGAAGACGAGGTAAATAACCAAGCCATTAAAACTACAGTTGAACCAGATGCAGCCGGAGCCGTTTTAATGAATATAGATTTTAACCAGAAATTTAAAAATCCTGAAACTGGCACAGAGGAATTAGTTTCTATTGTTCCTATCGATAATCCTGGCAAAGCAATAAATAACATTGTAGATATTGACAAAGTAATTTTACCCTATAAAAAAGTAAATCTTTTAATTGATTATCCGCTGGATAAACCTGCACTTATTGAAATTACTGCTGAAGGGATTGGATTTACTAAAAGAGAATTAATTGCAGAAATTAGCAAGGCATACCATAAAATTTATGAAGAAGAAGAAAACACTGCAACGGTAAAAACAACGCCAATGGATAAGCGGGAAGGATTAATTAACAGAAATAAAACCAACGGAAAATTTGGTATTTGTTGCCATGATATTGCTGATTTAGCATTTACCGGGTTGGAAGTAAGAAAAAATTCTAATGATGTTACAATTACAATTTTTGTAGAATCTTAAACACATTAAAAATTATTTACAAAATCTGTTGCACTTCATAGGTTTTGCCATTAAAATTAAAGCTTTCTTTTACTTTTTTGCCAATTAAAAATTTACCAATAGGCGATGCCTGGGATACGGCATAAAAAGTTTGCCCTTCTGTCTTTATTTCACCTGCGCTAATGCTGATGTAAAAATTACCCTCAGAAGTAAAAACCAAACTTCCATTTTTAACTTCTTTTGCAACATCCACATTTTCAATTTGTTGTAAGGCAATCTTTTGCTGACCGGCTTCGTATAAAAGTTTACTGTTCCTGTCCATCTCTTGTTGCATCATCTCACGAGTGGTTTCATATTTATCACCAGCGCTGCTTTTGGTATCATCATTTGATGCCTGCCTAGCCTGTAATAAGGAATATTCTATATTTTCTATCCTTTTTTCGATAAAGGTTAAACAAAGCTGATATAACAGAGATTTAATTGTAGACATGTATATTTATATAATAGAAGAAATTAAAAACTATTTACGCAAGGCAAAGGCCTGCTTTAAAATAGATTCTATTTTTTGTTTGGGTATATCTTCCTGATGGTTAATTAATAATATTTTCATTCTGGCCCTTTTCTCCTGCAGCAAATCCTCATGTCCGATTTTTTTACCATCAACCAGGCCAATATAAGGTTGATTAAACTTTTTATGAATCCACAGATAACAAAACATCTTTCCTTTGTAATAGTAAAAAGGAAGTCCGTATTTCCAATGTTCTGTTATCCCGTCGTACGCTTTTAACAGTACTCTAAGATATTCTAAACATCCTTTTAAAGGTTGTTCTTTTTCTTCAAAATACTGGTCCAGCGGATTAAGCATAGCATTGATAATGAACCGGTTAATCTACTCCTCTATCCAGCGTACTTTTTCTTCAATAGAAGTACGGTTAGGCGCCCAGGGGGTTTCGTTATGATAGCCCATATAAAACAGACCAATACATTTTTCATTCTCTTTAAGGCTTAAAAAATCACCTAAATCGTCAATTAAAGGTGGAGAACTCCAATATGCACCAACTTTTAAACTTTCGGCGGTTAAAGCCATATTTTGTACTGCGCAAGACACTGCTGCCAGTTCTTCCCACTCTGGTATTTTACCACTTACCTGCATGTTAATGGCAATAATACAATCAGCCTGACTGGTTTTCTCTGCAAAACTATCGTACTTTTTCTGTAGAAATTGTTGTTCAGAAACCAGCTTTTTATATAATTTTCCGAGTTCTGCGCCTAGTTTTGCCCTGCCTTCTTTCCGGATAACAACAAAACGCCAGGGCTGAGTTAATTTATGTGTCGGGGCATAATTTGCAGTCTCTAAAATCTGTTTAATAACCTCAACGGGGATTTCTTTTTTTATATAGCTTGCCGGAAAAATACTGCGGCGTTCTTTAATTACTTTTGAAATGATTTCGTATGTGGTACTCATTTGGTAAATATAAGGTTAAAGGTGGAAGGCAGAAGGTTTAAGGCAATATTTGACGTTTAGTTAACTGAAAGCCTTGAACAACTAATTGAAAATTAAAAACTGTTAACTGCCAACTGTTTCCTGATCTGTTTCACTTTTGCGTAGAATGCAATACTTTCTTTATCAACCAAATAATTCATGGTTTGCAAAAGTTCTTCTTTTATCCAATTATGTTTAACATTTAAATTGGCTAAAATGTTTAAGCAGTGTGATTTTATCGCTACCGGAACTGTTTCATCTATCAGCCAGCTAAAAACCGTTTCAACTAAATGATCTGTAGCATAACTGGCTATAATTTCTTTGATTTCAGGAGCCGCATTTTTTTTAGTCATAAGTGCTAAAATCTTGCTGTAATGTCTGCGGGCAGATAAATTATTTTGCAGTGAAAATTTTTGAAAAAAATATTCGGCATAGGGCAAAAATCTTAGCGGATTTTCAGAAAACACATTTTCTAAAACCCAGGCTGCCCTAAAACCAATTTGTTCGTCTTCATAAAAAGTCAGATCAATTAATTCCTTTACCGAAAAGTTATCATTCGATGCAACAAGTGCCAATTTTTCAACTTTAATTTTAGAAAGGGTCGTTTTAATCGCATCGAGAAGGAAATGATTGTACATATTTCAAAAATAATAAAAAATGAGCTTGAAAATTAAGTCCTGCTTCTTAACAATGATCATTTTAAGCTTTTGCACTACCCAATTTACCTAAACCAGATTGAAGCGGCATCCCCCGATTTTTCTTCGGGGATATAGCGGAAAGCGGGACGGGCTTTGAAAAGAAATCCAGGCTTTGCTTTACAAACAGCAATATTTACATTTTCAAGCATAAATTTGATAAACGATCAGGAAACGAATGAACAGTAGCTTTTAGCTCCAAGGAACCCCGCTCCCGCTTCTGTCCCGATGGTAAAACCGGGACATCCACTACGATCGGGTTTAGAAACAAAGTTTGTGAAATCATCTCGCGATTTCTTAAAGGAAAAGAAACGGATATTTTAAATTGAGTTTCCGGCCTTTTGCTTTCATCCTTTTTACCCTCAACCTTTTTGCTTACCTTTGCGCCTTATTTCTATACAGCATGATTTCAGTTTCTAATTTATCATTACGATACGGCAAACGCACATTATTTGAGGATGTTAACTTAAAATTTACGCAAGGCAACTGCTACGGCGTGATTGGGGCTAACGGCGCAGGTAAATCTACTTTCCTTAAAATTTTATCTGGCGAGGTAAATCAAACTTCGGGTAGCGTAGCCTTTACGCCGGGAGAAAGAATGGCGGTTTTAAAGCAAAATCATTATGAATTTGATGAGTTTACTGTACTTGAAACCGTAATGATGGGCCATAAGGAGCTTTATTCTATCATGAAAGAGAAAGATGCCATCTATATGAAGGAAGATTTCTCTGAAAAAGATGGTGAGCGTGCGGGTGAACTGGAAAATATTTTCGCTGAAATGGATGGATGGAACATGGAAAGTAATGCAGCTACCATGTTAAGCAATTTGGGTATAACAGAAGAAAACCACTATAAATTACTTAAAGAACTGGATAATACTCAAAAAGTAAGGGTATTATTGGCTCAGGCATTATTTGGAAATCCGGATATTTTACTACTGGATGAGCCAACCAACGATTTGGACATCGAAACCATTGCCTGGTTAGAGAATTTCCTGGCTGATTATCAAAACATTGTATTGGTTGTATCTCACGACAGGCACTTTTTAGACGCGGTTTGTACGCACATTGTAGATATCGATTTTGCTAAAATGAGCATTTACTCGGGTAACTATACTTTCTGGTACGAATCCAGTCAACTGGCTTTGAAACAACGTAGCGACCAGAATAAAAAAATGGAGGATAAGGTAAAGGAGTTACAGGAATTTATCCGCAGATTTAGTGCAAATGCATCAAAATCAAAACAGGCTACCTCCCGTAAAAAAGCCCTTGATAAAATCGACATCTCTGAAATTAAAGCATCCAGCAGAAAATACCCTGCCATTATATTTAACAATACGGGCAGAGAAGCCGGGGATCAGATTTTACAGGTAGAAAAATTAGGTAAAACTGGTAATGATGGCGTTTTATTTGACAACATTACTTTTATGGTTAATAAAGGTGATAAAATTGCCATCCTTTCTCAGAACAGTTTAGCAACCGCAGCATTTTACGATGTTTTAGCCGGTCGCGATACAGAGCATAGAGGTGAATTTAAATGGGGTGTAACCATTAGTACGGCTGATATCCCTAACGATAATTCGGAATATTTTGCAGGTAAAGATGAAAATCTTGTAGACTGGTTACGTGAATACTCGGGCACTGATGCAGACGAACAATTTGTACGTAGCTTTTTAGGCCGTATGTTATTTTCGGGTGAAGAAGTGCTAAAAAATGTAAAAGTACTTTCTGGTGGTGAGAAAATGCGTTGCATGTTTTCGAGAATGATGTTACAACAAGCTAATTTGTTAATGTTTGATGAGCCAACCAATCACCTTGACCTTGAATCTATCGAAGCGTTAAACAACGGAATGAAAGATTTTAAAGGAACAATTTTGTTTACTTCACGAGATCACCAGTTAACGGAAACTGTAGCGAACAGAATTATCGAAATTACACCAAAAGGTACAATTGATAAGTTAATGACTTATGATGAGTACATCAACAGTGAAGAGGTTGCAAAATTACGTGAAACGATGTATTCGTAATTTAAACCTGAATATTTTAAAAGCGTTTTGATCTGTCATCAAAACGCTTTTTTTATGTAATCATAAAAAAATTCAAACCCATTGTAGCGTTTTCATAACTGGCCTCGTTTTAAGAGAAAGTGTTAATGGCCATTAACCAATTTATTTATAAAATTGATTTAACTACATGAAAACTAATCTTAACAACTACTTTGGTATTACATCAAAAATTATCTTCTCTCTATTTGCTGTTACTTTATTTTTTTCTTCTTGTAAAAAAGACTGGAATAATAGCGATCCGATTGAAGCTGCAGGAATAGGTTTCGTACATGCCTCGCCTGGTGCAGGTGCTTTAGATTTTATAGTAGATAACAGCAGGGTAAATAATAAAATCTTTACCTATACAAATGATATGGGTTATTTTGCTGCTTATCCGGGCTCAAGATTAATTGGAGTAACTAAAAAAGACTCTTTAAAATACCTTACAACAACTACAGCAACTTTCAAATCGGGTAAATTTTACTCCATTTTTGTAATTGATACCTTAAAAAAGAACAGCATATTGGTATTAGAAGATGATTTAACGGCACCCGAAACAGATAAAGCTAAGATCCGCTTTGTAAATTTAAGTCCTGACGCCCCTGCATTAGACTTGGCAATTCAAGGTCAGCCAGCATTATTTGCAACTAAAGCTTATAAAGAATTTACCAGTTTTGTTGCTGTAGCCCCTTCTGATAACTATACTTTCGAAGTAAAAGAAAGTGCTAATCCTGGTGCAAAAACAACGCTTGAGGCAGTTAAAATTGAAAAAGGAAAAATTTACACCATTTGGGCTAAAGGATTAAAAAGTAAAACAGACAGCACCAAATTTGGTCTTAAAGTAATGTCTAATAACTAATTCTACCTGGAATTTAACATCATCCCAATTGCATCCAGAATTGCGGATGGTGTTATTTTCCTTAATTTTGCATTACAACGGGTCAAATTGACTGCTCTTAATTAAAATCAAACCTTTTTAATAAACAATCGCCGGGGGTGATCAAAAAAATACTCAGTTTTGAGGAAATATTAAAAGGCTGTATAAAAAACGATAACAGCTGTAAAGAAATGATGTATAAATCATTTTATGGCTACTTAATGGGTATTATTTTAAGGTACACCAAAAACATTTCGGATAGCGAAGAACTTGTAAATGATAGCTTTATAAAGATTTTTAAAAATGTAAATAACTTCAAAGCACCTAAACGACCTGAGGAATTACAAAAAACCTTTAAAGGCTGGATTGCTCAGATTGCATCGCGAACAGCGATTGATAAATTAAGGAGCAATAAAGTTCAATTTTATGTGGATGACCTTGGAGAAGATGAGCATCCCGTAACGCAGGTTTCTATCGCTTCAGATCTCCATGTTAACGATATTTTAAACTTATTAAATCATTTACCGGATACACAGCGCCTGGTTTTTAATTTATATGAAATTGAGGGTTTTGCCCACGACGAAATTTCAAAATTATTAACCATTCCTGAAAACTCTAGTCGGGTTTACCTTACCAGAGCAAAAAACAAATTACGTACCCTTTACCAAAACACTTTGGTTAATTCATATAAAAAAAAATGGATAAAGAGTTAATTGATCATATCAAAACGCAACTCAATAACCATGAAGAATCTTATTCTCCTGGGGCTTGGGAGCGATTTTCTGTCCAGGAAAAGGGCAAGAAAAGAGGTTTCATTTATTGGCCTCTATGGTCTGCTGCTGCCCTAATTTTAGTTTTTGGCGGCCTGTTTTTATCTTTATACAAAACAGAAAAAATAAATCCTGTTGTGGTATCAAAACCAGTAATAGAAAAAGTAAAACCTGCTGCCCCTGTTTCCGGTCAGGCTACAGTTGCTACAATGGATACGGAAAATAATCCTTCCGAAAATAATATTGCTTTAAAAAACACTTTATCAAATCAGCCAAAAAATACAGAAACAAATAGTCAGTCAGCTCAGGTTACTCCGCTGATAGAAAATACGGCTGTACCGGAAAGCAACCATGAATTAGCCGTTTTAAATCCAAATCAACTAGAAAACCGTTTAGTTAGTGTTTCAATATTAAACGCACAAAAACAACGTAACTTTGAAATTATAACAGAAAAGAAAAAAACACCTGTAAAAAATAGTTTCGAAGAATTATTAGCAAAAGATACTTTCCTTGCACAGCAAAAAGGAAAAACGAAACTGAGTAAAGAAGAAAACAAATGGCAGCCCGGCGTTTATATTGCACCGGCAATGGGAAATGACAATAAGGTAAATATGAACTATGGTTTTTCACTCTCTTACAGTTTGGCAGATAAATTATCTCTTAGTTCGGGAATTTCTTATGCGGCTTTAAGTTCGACCAGTGATCCTGTACAAAATAAAAGGAATATGGGTGTAGCGGATGCGCCTGCCTCAAATCTATTTGCAAGTACAGATAATAGCAGCAGAAGTTTACAATCGATTGATGCCAGTGTTCGTGGAATAAACATTCCATTGGAATTGAAATACAAAATCAGTGATAAATTTTATACTGGCGTTGGTATTTCTGCTTTAGCGATATTAAATAATAAACAGCAAAACAATTATGTAGTTACCCAGGCGCAAAACACCACGGTTGTGAATGCAATGGGCTTTTCGGAGCAAAAAATGCTGGTGGTTTCCGAACGGGTTTCCGAACCCCAATCTGAATCTGTAACCGCTCCTGAAAAATATTTAGGTTTCTATAATTTTTCATTAGGGTATAAACAAAAAATATCGGCTAAGAAAAATATTGCGGTCGAACCTTTTTTAAGGCTACCGATGAAAAATTTCTCTAAAGATAATTTAAACTTAACCAACGGTGGTTTGAGGCTAAAAATTGATTTTTAACCCTGCTTTTTATAAAATATTAAGGGTAGCAAATAAATTACGCGTCAAAAGTCTCTGCTTTTTTATATTTGTATCTGGAAAACGACCCGTTAAATACAATTATGATAAGAATTGCTTTTATATTTTTAGTCCTTTTAGGTTTTACTGCCAAAGCGCAACACGATCCGAGCGATCAAATGGAATCAGCAAACTGGGATGTGATTGGTGGCGTAGAATTTAAAACCATCAAACCCACTGAAATGTATGCCATTTACAATGCAAACATTAAAAAATACGAGAATAAACAGTTTGATCTTACCGGCTACATTGTGCCTATTAAAGATGGAATGAAACAAACGAAGTTTATGCTTTCTACCCTACCGATTAATCAATGCTTTTTTTGTGGTAAAAACGGTGTTCCGATTATGGTTTTAGTCGAAATGACTGAGCCCGTAAAATTTACTTACCAACCCATAAGTGTTAAAGGCGTTTTAAAATTAAATAAAGGCAATGCAATGGATAATCCACCAATTGCACTAATTGCATCTAAACAATTATAAGAATCACTTAAAATTATATCAAATAAGAAAGGCTTCAAAATGATTTGAAGCCTTTTTTGTTAATCTCATTTATGTCTTAATGACCTGAATGTCCATCTGCACCGTGTGCGTGGCCATGTGCCAGTTCATCCTGAGTTGCTTCACGAACATTTAAAATTGCTCCGCTAAATAATAAATTTTTACCAGCCATTGGGTGGTTTAAATCTACAGAGATGGTTTCATCATGTACAGCAGTTACACCGGCTCTAAATTGGTTACCATTGTTATCCTGTAAAGGAATTACATCACCAACACTTGGCAATTCGCCACCAGCTTCGGTAAACATTGCTTTAGGCAAATCTGCAAAAGCACCCGGATCAATTTCTCCGTAACCATCTGCAGCTGATAATTCAAAGCTATATTCATCACCGGTTTTTAAACCGGTTAAATGCTCTTCAAATTTAGGCAACATCATGCCTACGCCATATAAAAATACTAAAGGATTTTGCTCATCAGCTTTTTCAACAAAAACTTGTTGTCCTTCTTCGTTAGTAGTATGCAATTCGTAAGTTAACGCTACTACAGAGTTTGGTGAAATATTCATTTAAATTAATTTATTGTAAATACTCTAATGCGTCCTCAACAGTGTTAACCGGTAACTGGCATACTTTATTTCGGCAAATATAAACTTTTGTTTCATTGCTTTGCTTACCTTTTAACAGCGGCAGGTTACTTTTTGTTCCGCCTAATGTAATTTTGTTTGGAATATAATGCCCGCTTAATTCTAATTTAATCACATCAGCTTCTAAGCCAGTTATGGCAATTTCATTTATTCCATATACTTCATTAAGCAATTGAATGGCCCAGTTAGAATAAGCCGAACCATAAGTTTTTATCTTAGCCTGTACAGCTGCAAGCATTTCAGAAGCCTTTTTACTGTAAATTTCTTCATCAAACAATAAGCCCAGTTTTTTTAAATTTTGAGCCATAACCGAGTTTGAAGCCGGAATAACATTATCCATCACTTCGTGCTTACGGGCAATTAAATCTTCAGCAGTAGCAGAGGTATAAAAAAACATTGGCGATTCTTCATCAGAAAAATTGGCCAGCACATCATCTGTTAATTTCTTTGCCTCCGTTAACCAGTTTTCGTCAAAGTCGCATTCGTACAGGGCAATAAATGCTTCAATTAAAAAAGCATAATCATCTAAAAACGCAGTGATAGAAGCTTTTCCATTTTTATAATTACGGTACAAACCTCCGTTATCCGTTTTTAAATGCTTTAAAATAAACCGGGCAGCAGTTGAAGCCTTTTCATAATACAAATTATGGTTTAACACCTGGGCAGCATCGGCTAGTGCCTTAATCATCATAGCATTCCACGCGGTTAAACATTTATCGTCTAATCCCGGTCTTACTCTCTTATTTCTAACCGCCAGCAATTTTGCATTTGATGTTTTCACTTTATCGAAAAGATCTCCTGCTTCGATTCCATATTTAGCGATTAAGTCATCATCGTTAACGGTTTTGCGTAAAATATTGGTTTGCTCCTCTTCCCAGTTTCCTTCCTCGGTAACATTATAATAATCACCAATTAAAGCCGCATCCGTTCCTAAAACCTGATCAAATTCTGCTTTATCCCAGGTATAAAATTTACCCTCCACACCTTCGCTGTCTGCATCCAGCGCAGAATAAAACAACCCTTCGGCAGATGTCATTTCATTAAACACCCAATCAATACATTCTATTGCAGTTTGTTTAAACGAATCGAATTTTGTACATTGATACGCTTCCGCATACAAACTAATTAGCTGCGCATTATCATAAAGCATTTTCTCAAAATGCGGCACATGCCATTGATCATCAACAGAATAACGTGCAAAACCACCGCCTATCTGATCGTAAATTCCACCACGGCTCATGGCCTCGAGTGTATTACAGGTTGCTGTAAAAACAGATTCGTCATCTTTCAGAAAACTATACCTCAATAAGAAAACCCAGTTATTGGGTAAAGGGAATTTAGGTGCCCGGTTATAGCCCCCAAAGCTAATGTCAAAATGGTGTTTCCAGGGATTAACGATTTCGGTTAAATCTGCATTTGTATAGTCTTCGGTTCTTACTGCAGGAATAATTTTTTCACTATCGCGAATACCTGAGGTTAATCGCTCAGCATACTGGGTTGCTTTGTCTGGTTCATTTGCCCAAAGTGCAGCAATATTTTCTAAAATATTAATCCAGTCGTTTTTACGAAAATAAGTACCTCCATAAATCGGGCGCTGATCAGGCAAACAAATACAATTTAATGGCCAACCACCACTCCCAGTCATTAATTGTATGGCATACATATAAATCTGATCAATATCCGGCCGTTCTTCCCGGTCTACTTTTATACAAACAAAATGCTGGTTCATTACCTCGGCCACTTCATGGTTTTCAAAACTTTCGCGTTCCATTACATGACACCAATGACAGGCAGAATAACCAATACTCACTAAAATCAATTTATTCTCCTCTTTGGCTTTCTCTAAAGCTTCGCTACCCCACTCATACCAGTTAACCGGATTATATGCATGTTGTAAAAGATAGGGTGATGAGGCCTTGATTAAATGATTAGGTTGATTTTCCATACGGTAAAGGTAAAGGGTTTACATGGTAAGGCATAGGTTTTTTGATAAAGTTGACAGAAATTTCTAATTTCATGCCGGAACATTATACCTTTAGTTTTATATCCAAAATCTAAAAAATGAAAATC
This sequence comes from Pedobacter punctiformis, assembly GCF_027213715.1. Taxonomy (GTDB): domain Bacteria; phylum Bacteroidota; class Bacteroidia; order Sphingobacteriales; family Sphingobacteriaceae; genus Pedobacter; species Pedobacter punctiformis. Next base: position 279,117 of record NZ_JAPWGM010000004.1, on the reverse strand, counting down.
ACACATACCGAAATATATCGCTTTAGCATTCCGATGGAACCTTTTGTTATTGCAACAGGCACCATGCACTTTGCTCAAAATGTATTGATCAGGGTTTATACCGATTCGGGAATACACGGTATCGGCGAATGTTCTGCTTTTCCAATGATTGTTGGTGAAACACAGGATACTTGTTTGGCCATGGCCAAAGATTTTGCTCAAATTTGGATAGGAAAAGATCCCTTGGATATTCCTGAAAGGATGAATGATTTATTGGGTTATGCGGATCATAACAGCACCATAAAAAGTGCTTTTGATATGGCTTTATTTGATATTGCTGCTAAACACGCAGATTTGCCCTTATATAAGTTTTTAGGTGGACAAAAACGCACCATAGAAACCGACATGACGATTGGTATTGATACACCTGAGGGAATGGCTAAAACGGCTTTAAAATATCAGAGTCAGGGTTGCAGGATTATTAAAATCAAATTGGGAAAGAAAATTCATGATGATATTGAACGGGTTAAACAAATCAGGACAGCTGTTGGGGATGATATGATTTTACGTTTAGATGCTAATCAGGGCTGGAGTTTTGATGATGCTTTATTTGCTTTAACTGAGCTGGAAAAGTACAATATAGAGTTTTGCGAGCAACCTATGCGAACCTGGTATGATGATCGTTTGCCCGAATTAAACGTCAACTCCCCGATCAAATTAATGGCCGATGAAAGTTGTTATAATCACCATGACGCAAGAAAATTAATTAATAGCCAGTCTACAAGTTATTTAAACATTAAATTCTCTAAATCTGGCGGAATTTTAGAAGCTCAGAAAATCCATGAAGAAGCTTTGCAAAAAGGTGTAAAATGTATGATTGGCAGCATGCTGGAAAGTCGTATTGCCTTAAGTGCAAATTTGCATTTTGCTTTAGCAAGTCCTAATGTGGAGTTTTTTGATTTAGATACCTGTTTATTAGGCCATTTAGTTGATCCTGTGGTAGGTGGATTAACTTATGATGGTTACTTTTTAGATGTGCCTGATAAACCCGGAATTGGTGCCGAAGCTGATGAATTTTTCCTTGAGACGTGTGAAAGCTGGACAATCTAGGATTCGCTTTGATAGTTGGTTAGTTGTTTAAACTGGTGAACTGAAAACTACCGGCTAAAGCTTATCTATTTTCATTTTTTCGAAAGCTAAACTATCCCCATTAAATGCATTAAAATCTACAATATGCCCGATGCCATTTATTCTGGCTTTATCAGAATGTTGCCAAAAGTTCCATTTACTTTTATCTAAATTTAATTTAGGCTGATAATAGTGCGCAATCCATAAGGGATAACCATCAAAGTGATCTTCCAGATAATCTTTGTAAAAAGTTAAGCCCGTATAGATAATTGGGCGGACTTTAGTTTTTAGTTCCACATAGTTTAAAAAATCCATCAGTTCTGTACGCATTTTAAGTGGCGATATACCATCAAGAGATTCTATATCAACTACAGGAGGTAAATCGCCCTTTTCAATATCAACAACCTGCAAAAAGAATTTAGCCTGCGTTTTGCCATCTCTTTTAGGCCTGAAAAAATGGTATGCTCCACAAACAATTCCGACTTTTGGGGCCTCTCTCCAATTGCGTTGAAAATAAGGATCGACCAATAAAACACCTTCTGTTGCTTTTATAAAAGCAAATCTGATGCTCACTTCATCCTCTTTCATCAATTTTACTTTTGACCAGTTTATTTTACCCTGGTAGTAAGAAACATCAATTCCATGAATAGCATATTTTTTAGGAATTTTGATGTTAAAACTTTTATAGGTTCTGTAGTTTGGATCCTGGCCCCAATCTCTTACCCAGCGCCAGGTTGCTACAAAGCCATTTAAAATATATCCGTAATAAAGTGGCGAAAGTAAAACCAGTAATAAACCTGCCAGTGCAACCTTCCATTTAGTGGATAAGCCATTCTTTTTTTTCTTTCTTACTACACGTTTTGGCTTAATCGCTTCAGTTGTTTTTCTACTTACAGCAGCCTTAGGTTTACTTACCGGCATGTAACAAAAATAAACAAAATCAGTTGCTAATAAATTTTAATTTAGCCTGCATATGACTAAAAAAAAATAAACTGTTTAGTACATTTACCATCTAAACCTAATGCCTAATGTTCAAGCTCATTCTCAATACTTACAAGGAATCTTTTAGTGGTTTAAGTCGCGAAACGTGGCTTTTAAGTGTTGTAATGTTGCTTAACCGTTGTGGAAGTATGGCAGTGCCTTTTATGGGCCTTTATGTTACGCAAAGTTTGCACCGCTCAGAAATGGATGCAGGCTTAATTATTGCTTTATTTGGTGTAGGCTCTATTTTAGGTTCAGCTGCCGGTGGAAAATTAACCGATGTAATTGGTTTCAGGCCTGTTCAAATACTATCTTCGGTTATAAGTGGCGTTCTGTTTATTTTATTTTCTACCATAAGCCATTTTTCTACGCTTTGCGTTTTAGCTGTGGTCATCAGTTTCTTTTCAGAAGCTTTCAGACCTGCAAACTTTGCTGCGATTGCTAACTATGCAAAAGAGGGTACTACAACACGCTCCTATTCGCTTAACCGTTTGGCTGTTAACATGGGTTTTTCTGCTGGTATTACTTTAGGTGGTTTAATTGCATCCATTAATTATCAACTGTTATTTATTGTAGAAGGTGTGGTTAGTATTCTAGTTGGCGTCTCTATTTTATTATTGCTTCCAAAAGTTAAAGACTTTATTAAACAAGCAAAAGAAAACAGAAGCAAATTGATTATTACAAAGCCCTGGCAGGATATTTTCTACGTACAATTTATATTATTGACCACAATTTTTATTACCTGCGCTTTTTTAATGTTTAGGGTTGTTCCTATATTTTTTAAAGAACAATGGCACATTAACGAATTTGCCATCGGTATTATTATTGGCCTTAATGGAGGCTTAATCGCATTGTTTGAAATGATTATGATTAATAAGATTGAAAAAAAACGTCCGCCAATCTTTTTCATCATTGTGGGTGCCATTTTCTTTGGTTCATCTTATATATTTTTAAGCATTCCTTTAATTTTTCATCTCGGCATTGCCATACTGGCGATAATAACTTTCACCATAGGAGAAATGTTTTCGCTGCCTTTTATTAACACATTAGTAATTAGCAGAAGTAATCAGCACAACCGTGGATTATATGCGGCCAGTTACACGTTAAGCTGGTCTTTTGCGCAGGTTGTAGGCCCCCTGGCAGGTTTTTATATTGCAAAGCAATTTGGTTACAACTGGCTTTGGGGAGGTTTGGCAGCGCTTTTATTTTTATGTGCTTACGGATATTATTTACTTAATAAAAGGCATGTTCCGATGGTAACAGAAGAAATTACAATTTAAGTGGTTAAAGTTTTACCCACAGAAAAACATTAAATTTTTCTGTGGGTAAAGAAAATTATTTAGCCTTTTGTGCTTTTACGCCCTCATTTGTAATTTTTATAGGTAAGATATTTCCATCCTGATCAAATTTCATTTCATCAATACAGGTAACCCGATGATTTCCATCTGTTTCCGTTAGTGGTCTGCGGTGATACACAATATAGTACTGATTCTTTTTTTCATTCATAATTACAGAATGATGCCCCGCACCTGTTGCAATTTTTGGATCTTGCTTTAAAATTTTGCCAATTCTTTTAAAAGGACCAAAAGGTGTATCGCCTATGGCATAGGCAACTGAATAATCCGGCCCGGTCCAACCACCCTCACTCCACATAAAATAGTATTTCCCGTTGCGCATAAACATATACGGTCCTTCTACATAATGCTCAGGCGTAATTTCTTTAAAAATTTTTCCATCATCAAATGGCAGAAAACCGGTAAAGTCTTTATTCAATTTGGCGATATTGCAATGCTGCCATCCGCCATAAATTAAATAATACTGCCCATCTTTATCCTTAAACACAAACTGATCAATGGGCTGCGCTCCATTATAAAATTTATCAACTAAAGGTTTTCCTAAATGATCCTTAAATGGCCCTTCTGGTTTATCTGCAACAGCCACTCCAATTCCACCAATTTCCTGATCACTCTGAATATCATTTGCACCAAAAAATAAATAGTATTTTTTGTCTTTTTGTACAATTGCAGGTGCCCACATTGCTTTGTTAGCCCATTTAACGGCTGCAGTATCTAAAATATGGTCATGTTTTTTCCAGCTGGTTAAATCATCTGAAGAGAAAGCATCCAAAAAAACCTGTTCTTTATATTTTGCAGAATAGGTAGGATAAACCCAATATTTATGATTAAAGATAGCTGCCTCCGGATCAGCATACCATCCTGAAAATACTGGATTACCAGATTGCTTAATCGTTTTAGTACTTTGCGCAAAAGAAGGAAGCGCAGCTAAAAGCAAAAGAGATGAGATGAGGTGTTTCATGAGCACAATTTATAAAAAAATAACTAAAAATGGTTTTTGATTTTTTTGAGAATCAATTCCCGTATTAAAAAGTTAAAGAAGTCCTGCTCCCATTTCAACCCTTTTTGCTAATCATAAGCACCTATGAAAAACAAACCATTATAAATAAACCCGGCAATAGCGGAAATACCTTTTGTTGCAGCACCCTGGCTATACTGTTATGCTGAAGGCACGAAGCATTTACAGCCAATTAAACAGATTCTTTATGCCTGGTAGGCCAGGAATTAAAAAGATTGCAGCAAATGACGGAACTGAAGAGCAAATGAAAAACCCAGCTTTAGTTCACAAAACAAAAAATCCCTGTTTAGCTTAAACAAACAGGGATTTTAAAATTTTGCAATAAAGTTTTTATTTGCTTAATTCAGCAAAATATTTGTGGAACAAAGGCAAAGTTTCAATGCCTTTATAATAATTGTAAATGTCATACTTTTCGTTTGGAGAGTGTAAAGCATCACTATCCAGGCCAAAACCAAATAGTACCGATTTAATGCCCAAAACATCTTCAAATAAAGCAACAATTGGAATACTACCTCCACCCCTTGTTGGAATTGCTGTTTTGCCAAAGCTATCTTCAATGGCTTTTTCTGCTGCTTTATAGGCTACACTATCGGTTGGCGTAACTACAGGCTCGCCACCATGGTGGGCAGTAACTTTAACCTTAACATTTTTTGGTGCAATACTTTCAAAATGTTTAGCAAAAATCTCAGAAATTTCATCTGAACTTTGGTTTGGAACCAAACGCATAGAAATTTTTGCATTTGCCTTACTTGGCAATACGGTTTTAGCACCTTCACCGATATAGCCACTCCAGATTCCGTTTACTTCTAAAGTTGGTCTTGTTCCGGTACGCTCTAAAGTACTATAGCCTTTTTCGCCCCAAACTTCTTCTATATTCAAATCTTTTTTATACTCAGCTTCATTATATGGTGCAGCATTTAAGGCTTTCTTTTCTCCATCTGTTAATTCTATCACTTTATCATAAAATGCCGGAATGGTGATGTGATTATTTTCATCGTGTAACGAAGCAATCATTTTACATAAAATTGTTGCCGGGTTGGCTACTGCACCACCGTAAACGCCTGAGTGTAAATCGCGGTTAGGCCCAACAACTTCTACCTCCATATAAGCCAAACCACGCAAACCAGTTTCGATAGATGGATTTTCCATACTAATCATCGAAGTATCAGAGATTAAAACCACATCAGCCTTTAATCTTTCCGCATTATTTTTAACGAAAATACCAAGGTTAGCCGATCCTACTTCCTCCTCGCCTTCAATCATAAATTTCACATTACAGGCAAGGGTATTGGTTTGCATCATCAATTCAAATGCTTTAACATGCATATAAAATTGTCCTTTATCATCGCAGGCACCGCGGGCATAAATTTTACCATCGCGGATAGTTGGTTCAAAAGGAGGTGTTTGCCACAATTCAATCGGGTCTGCCGGCTGAACATCGTAATGACCATAAACCAGCACTGTAGGCAAAGAAGCATCAATAATTTTTTCGCCATAAACAATTGGATAACCTGCTGTAGCGCATATTTCCACGTTATCTGCGCCTGCATCCTTTAGCTTTTGGGCCACATAATCAGCTGTTTTTAATACATCCGCTTTATATTTTGGATCGGCACTTACCGATGGAAAACGCAATAACTCAAACAACTCATCTAAAAAACGTTGTTTGTGCGTTTCTACATAATTTTTAATCTCTTGCATAACAAAATGAATTTGGGCAAATATAGGATTTTAAGGTAAAAGGCATTAAACTTTGCCTTAAACCTGAATTAATTTAACCTGATCTGACAAATCAAAATGGCTTTATTGCATAAATTTTAAATCCTCAAGTTATTTTATCATATTTATTTGATAAAACGCAAATATTCTTCAAATAGATTGTTTAATTTTTTATTAAATTGCGCCCCAACATTCAAATCCTTAAATCCTGTCTGAAAGAACTTTAACAATGAAATTAAGCGCAATAGTTTATCCCTTTCTGCTGCTGCTTTTTTGTTTCAACATTTCAGCCTCTGCTCAAAATCAAAATACGCCACGTGTAAGTTGCCCCGAAGCGGCTCAATATTATGCCAAAGACAGCATAAACATTGTAACTTTTGGAGCCAGCACTGTTGAAGGGGTTAATGGTTTTGGTTTTCAAACCATGCTTGCCAACAACTTTCTTAATTGCTACACGGGTAAAGTGGTAGACATTACCAATCAGGGGATTGGCGGACAAACAACTGCACAAGGTTTATTGCGTATTGACCGGGCAATTGCCGACAGAACAGGGTTTATTGTAATTGATATGGGGATTAACGATGCGATATCTATAGCGGCCGGAAAATCGACAATAGCCAATACAGAGGCTAATATGCGTTCACTAATTCAAAGCAGCCTGAAACAGAAACTGGTTCCTATTCTTTGCACTTTACAATATGTTGATGACCGTACAAACAAGGATTTGGTTGCGGTAAATAACAACATCAGAACGCTAAATGGCATTTACAGAAAACTGGTTTCGGAATATAAAATTTACCTCGCTGATATAAATGCAGCCATGCGGAGAGATTTTTCGCTATATCAGGATTCTTTTCACCCAAATGCCCGTGGTTACCGCTTGGTAAGTTATGTTATTTTTGATGCCATTAACAAAGCAATTTTTGATCGGTTTCTGATGTTCATTGTTTCACAAAACTATCCCAACCCTGCTGCAAGCCAAACGTACATCGATATTGTTTTACCGGAAACAGATAAAATTAATGTGCAGATTTATGATTTAATGGGCCGTCTGGTTAAAACCGTCGTAAATGAATACCTGAACATTGGCAAACACACTTTGGATGTGAATACAGCTAATTTCAATCCTGGTGTTTACTTTTTTAAAATCTCTTCAGATTCAGGTCAGTATTCTGCCATCAAGAAATTCATTGTGGTGCGGTAACAAAACGATATCTCTTTAATCTATTAATTGATCAATTGTTTTATCTTTAACTGAAAGCGAAGAAATAATGTCCCAATTTGAAAATGATACAATCGATATCCGCTCAATTCCCAGATACGAAGAAATTGAGTTAAATAAGCCACATCGCAATTACTGGAAAATCATCCTCATTAATCTCTTAATTTTCTTGCTCCTGCTTGCTTTGGCATTAACCGCAGTTTGTTTGCTTGTTCCTGAAGTCAAAGCCTATTTAACCACAATTATTATTGGCCATTTAACCCTTGCTGCTTTGCTTTTCCTATTATTCAAAGCAAGTTTTAAAAAGAGGGGTTACGCTTTAAGAACACATGACATCGTTTATAAAAGCGGTATAATTGCCCAAAGCACCACTATAATTCCTTTAAACCGAATACAGCATATCGAACTTAATGAAGGTGTATTTTCCAGAATATATAAACTGGGTGCCCTTCAAATTTTTACTGCAGGCGGGCAAACCGGGCATTTACACATTACCGGAATTCCTATTGAGGATGCAAAAAATATAAAGGAATTGCTTTTAAGGAAACTGGATTTAACAGCCGATAAAACTGAAGTAAATTAATGGATTACGACTTCAGCAAACCTCATCGGCAATCTGCGCACGGCATCATCATCATGACGGCCAGCACTTTAATTAAAATTACAAGGGCCTTAATTTTTCCAATTGTTATCGCTTTTGTAAAATTTAAAACAGTCAGCGTTCTTTATTTTTTATTGGCCATATTGGTTATTGTATTGGTTAGTTTGTTGTTTGCCTATTTATGGTATTTAAAATTTACCTTCTTTTTAAATAAGGAAAAACAGGAATTTGTTATTCACAAAGGAATAATCAATAAAGATCAGGTTACCATCCAACTGGATAAAATTCAGCAGGTTAACATTAACCAATCCATCTTACAAAAAATAATTGGTGTTTACGGTTTAAAGATCGATACGGCGGGTGCACACGGGGAAGAAGTTAGTATTAAAGCCATTGATGAAGCCTCAGCTTACAATTTAAAGGCACATTTACTCAACCGGGCCACTTCTGCTTCGCCTGTTGAAGAAGAAACAAAACAAATTCAGCCTGAAACACTCCCTTTTTTAAAAATAAGTGCGCTAACGTTATTTAAAGTCGGCCTGACTTCTAATTATGGGCAGAGTTTAACCCTACTGGCTGCATTTTTCTATTTCGTTTTTCATAACCTACGCGAGTTTATGAATATTTATGAGGTGGATAAAGGACGGGTTGAATCAGCACTTACGGGCTTAACGACTTTTTTTTCTGTAAGTGTACTGATCATTATCTTTCTGGTAGCATTGCTGGTTATTAATCTGGTCAGAACTTTTGTAAAATACTTTGAACTAGAAATAAGCAAACATCAGCACTCTTTACTGATTTCATCGGGATTATTTGCAAAAAAGAATACTTTAGTAAGCCCTGATAAAGTGCAGATTACAGCCTACAGTCAGAATTATTTTCAGAAGAAAATGAACATGTTCAATGTAAGGTTGAAACAGGCTAAAAACGGACATGCTAAAAATGGCAAAGAATTACACGGCAGCACACTGGAAGTTCCGGGTTGCAACGTTACAGAAAGAGATGAGCTAATTAAAATGATACTGGGTAAAATTCCGGCCAGTGCTAAACTATTTATTCCCAACTGGAGATTTTTGAACCTCCCGATTTTCTTCAATCTGGTTTTACCGATCGCTATATTTTTAATTATCGGCTTCAATGTTCCTCAAATTAAGCCGTTTTTGCCGCTGGCCAGTGTCTATTTTTTAATTGGTGTATTGATGATTTATATCAGTTATAAAAGGCATCGCATTAACGTGAACGAAGAATTTATCATTAAAAAAAGTGGCATCTGGGATATTTCTCATGAAATTATTACCCCGAATAAAATACAAGCCATTACAACATTTCAGTATCCCTGGCATAAAAGTGTAGATGTTGGTCATCTTTGCCTCCACACGGCTGCCGGACAAATCCGTTTCAAATATGGCAACTACACTGAGATTAAAAACCTTGTAAACTATTGGCTGTATCAAATAGAAAGTGGCGATCAGGACTGGATGTAGAATAACGATTAAAACAATAAAATGATTGACGCAGAGAGAATTGATGTATTAAAAAGTATAAGAAATAATAAATTGTACCTGAAAAGAAGCAAAATCAGCCGTATTTTAATTTCATGTATCGAAGTATTTATTATTGGAATTATTCCCTTAAGTTCAATAATCATTACGCTAAAAAACATCCGTCTTTTTAATCAGGGCTATTCTATGTATATCGTAATTGCCAATTTAGCGGCTTTAGTTTTAGGCTTCCTTTTATTCAAATTATTTACCGGCGGAAGAAAATTAAAAAGAATCCCAGGCAAAAACTTAATTGAAAACAGGGCATATTTATTAAAGATATTTCAATCGTTAAAATGGGAAATACATGATAATGAAAATAACCTGATTATTGCATTGCCCAATTGGAAAACACAGGTTACTGTAATATTGGAGAATAAGGACGTTTTATTAAATACCATAAGATTTGGAAGAAGCCAAACGCAGGGTATGTTTGATGAAGGGCTTTACGAATTTATAAATGAGAAACTTAATATTTACGTAACAACAGATGGAGATGATAGCGAAAATGCTATATAATCAAATTATTTGCATTTTATTGCCCGCCTAAACCCGGGCGAAGCGGTTCCCCGATTTTTCATCGGGATTAGCGCAGCACGGGACTATCATTCCAATAAAATACAGGCTCTGCTTTCCAAAAAAGCAACAGCTTTGGTACTTAGAATAATATTAATCCTCAATTTACCAACACCTTTTAATAAGCGCACATAATTTGTTATTTTTGAACCTCAAAAAAACAGGAGCCGATTTGGACTATTTAGAAGGATTAAACCCACAACAAAGAGCAGCAGTAGAGAATACAAAAGGACCGGTAATGATTGTTGCGGGTGCCGGATCGGGCAAAACCCGGGTAATCACATATCGAGTGGCCCACTTAATTCAATCGGGTACGGATGCCTTTAATATTTTGGTTTTAACCTTTACCAACAAAGCGAGTAAGGATATGCGAGAGCGGATCAGTAAAGTAGTTGGTGCTGAGGCGAAAAACATTTGGATGGGTACTTTCCACTCTGTTTTTGCAAAAATTCTTCGTGTTGAAGCCGAAAAAATTGGTTATCCAAGTAATTTTACCATTTATGATACAGATGATAGTAAAAGTGTAATTCGCAGTATTTTGAAAGAAATGCAACTGGATGATAAATTATATGCAGCCAATTTTGTTTTTAACCGCATTTCTTCTGCAAAAAACAACCTGATTTCTCCGGCTGAATACATTAATAATGATCAGATTCAGGCCGAAGATATTCAAAACAAACGTCCGCTAATTGGTCAGATTTACGAGACTTATGCTAAACGCTGTTTCAGAGCTGGCGCAATGGATTTTGATGATTTACTTTTCAAAACCAATATCTTATTAAAGGATCATCCTGATGTTTTAAATAAATACCAGCAAAAATTTAAATATTTAATGGTGGATGAGTATCAGGATACCAACTTTTCGCAATATACCATTGTGAAAAAGCTGGCTGCTGCTTATCAGAATATATGTGTTGTGGGCGATGATGCACAAAGTATTTATGCTTTTCGTGGGGCAAACATTCAAAATATTTTAAACTTCGAACGGGATTATCCGGATTTGAAAGTGTATAAATTAGAGCAAAATTACCGCTCTACCCAAAATATTGTAGAGGTTGCCAACAGCATTATTGCCAATAACAAAAATCAGTTAGAAAAAAATACTTTTTCTGATAATGAGCCTGGTGACCGGATTAAGGTTTCGCGTGCTTTTACAGATAACGAGGAGGGTAAACTGGTTGCTGAATCCATCGTTCAGGAACGCAGCACTAAAGGTTATGACTACCATGATTTCGCCATTTTATACCGTACCAATGCACAAAGCAGGGCTATGGAGGAATCGTTACGCAAGCTTAACGTTCCATATAGAATTTATGGAGGCCTTTCCTTCTATCAGCGTAAAGAAATTAAAGATTTAATTGCTTATTTCCGTTTAACCTTCAACCCTAATGATGAAGAAGCGGTAAAACGCATAATTAATTATCCTAAACGTGGTATCGGCGATACGTCTATCGATAAAATTATTGTTGCCGCAGATCAGCATGATAAAACCATGTGGGAAGTAATTTCCAATGCTCATATGTACGTTGATGGCCGTTTAGCCAATCAGTTGAATGATTTTTCGATGATGATTCAAAGTTTTGCCGCAGAAGCTAAAAAACTGGATGCATACGAAACAGCTTTATTTATTGCACAACATGCAGGTATTTTAAAAGAATTATATAACGATGATAGTGTAGAAGGCCGAAGCCGCTACGAGAACATTCAGGAGTTATTAAATGGTATAAAAGAATTTGCTGAACGTGAGGATATTGAAGAACGTGGTTTGGATATTTTTATGCAGGATGTTGCCTTATTAACCAATGACGATAAGGATGGGGATAAAAACAAAGATACAGTCTCTTTAATGACCATACACTCAGCCAAAGGTTTAGAATTTAAAAATGTATTTGTGGTTGGACTGGAAGAAAACCTTTTCCCTTCGCAAATGTCGGTAAATTCACGTTCCGATCTGGAAGAAGAACGCCGTTTATTTTATGTTGCTATAACCCGTGCGGAGAAAAAATTAACCTTAACCTATTCAACTTCACGTTACCGCTGGGGAACTTTAACAAACTGTGAACCAAGTCGTTTTATTAATGAGATAAGTCCTAAATTCTTAGAACTGGATGTAAAACCAGCTTCAAAAAGCAGTTTCCTGTATGGTAATTTTGATGAAGAACGCAAAACATGGACCTCACAACCCCGTGATTTCTTCAGCAAACCAAAACCGGCAACTACAACAGCTTCAGCTCCTCCGGTTCGGCCAAAAACAACTTCAATTTTACCAAAAGCACACGTACCCACACCTGGTTTTATGCCTTCACAGCCCCATGAGTTTCAGGGAGGAATGGAAGTAGAACACGAAAAATTTGGCTTCGGAAAAATTATTAGCCTGGAAGGTCAATTACCTGATATTAAGGCAACTGTATTTTTTCAGGGATTAGGCAATAAACAATTGTTGCTTAAATTTGCTAAATTGATGATCGTAAAAAACTAAAGAACAGCACTATACAAAATATCACGTTAAGCTTGTCGAAACAAATTAAGCTTTGACAAGCTTAACGTGTTAAATTTAAAATTGAGGAAGTTTAGGTTTTGTACCCATAATTTCTTCCACCTGTTCCATTATTTTATCGGTAAGCAAAGGCACAACTTCTAAAGCCGTTAAATTTTCTTTCAACTGCTCCCCTTTTGAGGCACCTAAAATAACAGTACTTACATTTGGATTTTTAAGGCACCAGGCCAAAGAGAATTTAGCCAGAGAAACATTTAGTTTATCAGCCACTTTTTGTAGTTTTTCTACTTTTTTTAACCGGTCGGCCTGTAAAACATTGTCTTTTAGCCAGCCCAGTTTTGCATCAGCTAAACGGGTATCTTTCACATCTCCTTTAGTATATTTACCTGATAATAAGCCAGATGCTAATGGAGACCAAATGGTGGTACCCAATCCATGATCACGGAAAAGCAACAAAAAATCATCTTCTAATTTTTTACGTTCAAAGAGGTTATATTGAGGCTGCTCCATTGTTGGGCCAATTAAACGGTAATCTTTTGCAACTGCAATGGCTTCGGTAATTTCTGCCGCACTCCATTCAGATGTACCCCAATACAAAATTTTACCTTGCTGCAATAAAGTATTCATGGCTAAAACCGTTTCTTCAATAGGTGTACTTTTATCTGGTCTGTGGCAAAAATATAAATCCAGATAATCAACCTGCAAGCGTTTTAAAGCTGCATTACAGGCTTCTACAACATGTTTGCGTGATAAGCCCATTTGGTTTGGGCCCTTGTTTTCTGTTCCAAAAAATACTTTGCTCGATACCACGAAAGATTCCCTTTCCCAACCTTTAGATTTAAGGATTTTACCCATCACAATTTCTGATTTACCCTCTGCGTAGCCTTCGGCATTATCAAAAAAGTTTACCCCCGCATCATAAGCAATTCCCATCAGTTCATCGGCAACCTTATCGCTGATTTGTGCACCAAAAGTTAACCAACTTCCTAACGACAAAGCACTTACCTGCAAACCAGATTTACCTAATCTTCTGTATTCCATATAATTGAATGTTTAAATTTTAATTAATTGACAAAAATAATTATCCAATATTACCATTAAAGTTTACAGAAAGTTTTAGTTATTGGATATTTTACAAATGACAAACATGTTATTGAATTGTTTATTTTAAAAGAAAATCAACAATTCATATGCTAAATTCTTTATGATTTTGAGGCTAATTTTTAAAATTTTATCCTTATTATTGAGTTCCTGTTCCAAGGATCACGTAAATGCAACTCACCCGGTTAGAAATTAAAGGTTTTAAAAGTTTTGGCGATAAAGTTACCATTAACTTTAACGAGGGTGTTACGGCTATTGTTGGACCTAATGGCTGTGGAAAATCTAATGTCATTGATGCCATGCGCTGGGTTTTGGGCGAACAAAGCACACGGGCACTGCGATCCGAAAAGATGGAAAACATCATCTTTAATGGCACCAAAAATAGAAAACAGGCTCAGCTTGCTGAGGTCTCTTTAAGTTTTGATAATACCAAAAACATACTGCCTACCGCCTATTCGCAGGTTACCATTACCCGTAAATTATACCGAAACGGCGACAGTGAGTATCGCTTAAATGACGTTCAGTGTCGTTTAAAAGACATTACCGATTTATTTCTGGATACAGGCATCGGCTCTGACAGTTATTCGATCATTGAGTTAAAAATGGTTGATGAAATTATTTCCAATAAAGAAAATTCACGCCGCTCCCTATTTGAAGAAGCATCCGGAATTTCCAAATACAAACTCCGCAAAAAACAGACTTTCAATAAGTTAAAAGACACTGAGGCCGATTTAGAGCGTGTGGAAGATTTACTTTTTGAAATCGAAAAGAACCTTAAAACTTTAGAAAATCAGGCTAAAAAAGCAGAACGCTATTATAAATTAAAAGAGCAATACCGCGAAGTAAGTGTTCAGCTGGCCACGCATCGTATTGCTTTCTTTCGTACCGATTTAAATGCTTTAGAAAGTCAGGAACAAGCCCAACAGGTAAACAGAACGGAGTTAAGCACTAAAATTGATACCGGCGAAGCCGAATTACAAAAACTTAAACTGGGCAGCATCAACCAGGAAAAGAATCTTTCTGTTCAACAAAGAGCTACAAACGAATTTGTTTCTAAAATTCGTGCTTACGAAAGCGAAAAGAAAGTTAAAAATGAGCAAATGCGTTTTCTGCAGGAGAAAGAAAACCGCTTATCCGGTGAACTGGAGAAGGACAAAAACCAGGTTAACCATATTAAATATAACATTAAGCGCTTAAATGAAGAAGTGCTCACTGAAACAGAAGTTTTTAATCGCCTTGAATCTGATTTAAAACTGTTAAAACAAACCCTGGATACTTTAAGGGAGCAACAGCAAACTGAAAAAAACAGGACAGATAACCTGGTTAAATCTGTTAATGATCTTCAAAATCAAGTCTATCAATCGCAAAAGGAAATTGATATTTTAAACATCCAAAAAGATGCTTTGGTACAGGAAACCAATAGAAATGTGGACGATACAGAAATTAAAAGTTTAGAGTTAAAAGCTTTTGACCATGCTTTGGCCGAGCTCGACATTCAGGTTAGAGAAAAGCAAAGCAGCATTAAACAATACACAGAAGCAGAGGAAATACTAAAAACAAAGTTAGCTGATGCAGAAATCAATCTAAGTTCCAACAAAGAAAAACTTAATGCTGAAAACCGTAAAAAAGATGCAAAACAAAACGAATATAATCTGACGAAATCTCTTGTAGATAGTTTAGAGGGCTTTCCAGAGTCGATTCGCTTCTTAAAAAAGAATAATGCTTTTGCAAAAAGTGCCCTGCTTCTTTCTGATATTTTATTTTGTAATGAAGATTACCGCATTGCGATTGAGAACTATCTCGAACCCGTAATGAACCATTATGTGGTGGAGAAATATGCAGATGCCGTCCAGGCCATCAATTTGCTAACTGATGCCAGCCGTGGCCGGGCAAACTTTTTCATTCTGGAAAACGTCCCGGATAAAAATCCTTCAATCAGCGATCACGAAGGATTAATTTCAGCTTTGCAGGTAATCGAAGTAGATAAAAAGTATCAGCATCTTTGTAATTTGCTTCTTCAAAATGTATACATCGTTACGGGTGAGCAGGAACTGTTATTTAAGCAAAACCCAACAGCAAGTTTAACTATTTTAGCTAAAAATGGTAAGTACGCCCAAACTAAATTCACATTGGCAGGCGGTTCAGTTGGTTTATTTGAAGGTAAAAGAATCGGTCGTGCTAAAAATTTAGAAAACTTAGCAAAAGAAATAAAAACAGCTGAAACACAAATTAATCAATTTAATACCGTTATTTCAGCAGAAACAAATAACATTTTCAACCTTAAGGAAGCATCTAAACTCAACCAGATCAACACCTTACAACAGGAATTAAACAAGTTAAATAACGAATACATTTCGGTACAAACCCGCCGCGACCAGTATCATGAGTTTATTACCACGAGCGAAAACCGTAAAGCAGATATTGCACAAAAGATTATTTCTATAGAAAAGGGGCTTTCTGAAAAACTTCCGGCCTTAGTTACTTTACAAAAGAATCAACAGGAAGCGCACATTAATTTACAGGAACAACAAATTAATTACCAGGAAATTGCCGATCAGGTTAATGAATCAGCTGGAAAATATAATCAGGATAATATTCGTTTCCATCAGCAACAAAATAAGCTTACAAGTCTTGAAAAGGATTTAGACTATCGTTTTGTACAGGAAGAAGCATTAAATAAACGCATTGAGCAAAACGAAAAGGATTTACAGGAAACCTTAGCTGAAATCACTAAAACACTGCAACATACCGATTTAAATGACGATACACTATTAGAAATGTATCAGCAGCGTGAAGAAATGGAAAAGGGTTTAGCCGAAGCTGAAAAAGAATATTTTGAAAGTAAGGGCAATATCAATGAGGTTGAAAACAACCTGACTAGTCTGCGTAAAAACAGAGAAGAAACAGATTTTCTGTTAACCGAGCTAAAGGACAAAAAGAATGCATTAAAAATTGATTTAAATGCCTTAAAAGAACGGCTTGCTGTTGAATTTAATATTGATATTAATGATCTTTTAGAAACAGAAACCGAAGTAACAGAAAGTGAATTTGATCTTCGCCAAAAAGTAGAGAAAATGAAACGCCAACTGGATGAGTTTGGTGCCATTAATTCTATGGCTATGGAAGCTTACAAGGAAATGGATGAACGTTACACCTTTATTCAAAATCAAAAAAAGGACCTTATTGCAGCTAAAACTGATCTTTTGCAAACCATTAAAGAAATTGACGACACTGCGAAAGAGAAGTTTATGCAAGCCTTTACGCAGGCAAGAGAGCATTTTATTGTGGTTTTCCGCTCTTTATTTAATGATGAAGACAGTTGCGATTTAATTTTATCAGACACGGCTAATCCACTGGAGGCCGATATTGATATTATTGCCCGTCCGAAGGGTAAAAGGCCCCTGTCTATCAACCAATTATCTGGTGGAGAAAAAACATTAACGGCTACTGCCCTGCTGTTTTCTCTATATCTTTTAAAACCTGCACCTTTCTGTATTTTTGATGAGGTTGATGCGCCATTGGACGATACCAATATTGATAAATTCAATAATATTATCCGGAAATTTTCAGATCAGTCACAGTTCATTATTGTTTCTCATAACAAACGAACCATTGCCAGTACGGATATTATTTATGGTGTAACCATGGTAGAACAAGGTGTTTCAAGAGTTGTAGCCGTAGACTTAAGAGAAGTAGCCGCCTAAAGATTCTTATTCATCAAAACCCCGGACTTGGCCCGAATTATTGTTAACTTTAAACCTAGCCATCAACATTATAAGTATTTTGGAATGAAAAATAATTTTAAATACCTCCTTCTAGCAGTTTTAATTGTGTGTACCAAATTCTCCTTTGCGCAGGAACATAATAATACAGCCAAACATCAGGAGTATAAAAAAGCCCTGGTTAATTATGACGATTTTAAAAACCTGGTTACAGAAGTAGAAAACCACAGGAAACAACGCTTAATCAATTTAAATACATTTCTGAAGATGAGTAAGGAGAAAAATGTAATTATTTTAGATGCCCGTTCTACATTCAGATACAACCGAAAGCATTTAAAAGGTGCAATATCATTAAGTTTTACAGATTTTACACAACAGAACCTTAACCGGCTCATTCCTGATGTAAATACCAAAATATTAATTTATTGCAATAACAATTTTGAAGGTGATCAGATAGACTTTGCTTCCAAAATAGCAGATGTTAAACCTCAGGTCGAAACCCAGATACTATCAAACCGAAAACCCATTATGCTTGCCCTTAATATCCCAACATACATTAACCTTTATGGATATGGTTATAGAAATGTGTATGAATTAGATGAGCTGGTTAACATTAAAGACAAAAGAATTAAGTTTGAAGGAACGGTAAAATAATGCTGCGCAGACTAAGTCGTCGTATTTAATAACCATCAGGTTTAAATATGCAATACCATACAAGAAACATCGTTTTTCTTACAATAATCTAATAATTAATATCTTTAGACACAAATCAATATAAAATGAAAATCCTGTATATTATTCCTTTAGCAGTTATGTTAAGCTGCTGTTCATCCGTTAAAAACCAAAGCGGAACAGCTCAAAATTTAGATAATCAACTGTTGAAAGATGTACAGGTACTTTCTTCTGATGCGTATCAGGGCAGAAAAAATGGAACTAAAGGTGCCGAGATGGCCAGGGCTTATATTATTGACAGATTTATTAAATTAGGTTTAAAATCTTACCCCGCAAATGTAAATTATGCCCAGGAATTTACATTTAAATCCAAAGGAGTAAACTTAAACGGCACAAATGTAGTTGGTTATATTCCGGGTAAAAGCAATAACGTTATCGTAATTTCTGCGCATTATGACCATTTGGGCGTTGTAAAAGATGTTATATTTAATGGTGCCGATGATAACGCTTCTGGTGTGGCTGGCTTATTAAAAATTGCAGCTTATTTTTCTAAAAACAAACCCAATAACACCATTATTTTTGCCGCTTTTGATGCTGAAGAAGTAGGTTTACAAGGTGCTAAAGCCTTTGTTTCCAACCCTCCCGTGCCTATCAATACCATTAGTGTAAATTTAAATATGGATATGATTAGCCACAGTGATAAGGCTGAATTATATGTATGCGGAACATTTAAATATCCTGAGCTTAAAAAATATGTGGTCAACAATAACCCTAAAATAAAAGTTTTGCTGGGACATGATGATCCCAAATCAGGCCACGAAGACTGGACAAATCAAAGCGATCAGGGTGCTTTTAATTCAAAAAATATTCCATTTCTGTATTTTGGTGTTGAAGATCATAAAGATTATCATCAATCTACCGATAAATATGAAACCATTACACAATCATTTTTTAATGATGCGGCAAATGCTATTTTGGAGGTTGCAAAAAACATTGATCGCCAAACAGGATTACAGCTATCACTGAAAAACAAAACAATAATGAAAAATTAACACCATCATTTCCAGCTGGTCCAACACAAATTATAATTACAGACCTGCCCATCGGCAGGTCTTTTTTTGTAAAAAAGGATTTAGATAAAAAATAATACACTAATAATCAGATAGTTAAAATTAAACTACAAAAATAGTTTTAAAACTATAAAAATAGTAGTAACTTCATATTAAGCAAACTATAAAAATAGTTAACATGATAAAAGAACTCACAAAAGCAGAAGAACAAATTATGCTCATCCTTTGGGAGCTGGGTGAAGCCTTAGTAAAAGATGTAATTGAAAAAATGCCTGAACCAAAACCTGCATACAATACGGTTTCAACTGTAATCAGGGTTTTAGAAGGCAAAGGTTTTATTGATCATAAAGCAATTGGAAATACGCATATCTACTTCCCTGTTATAAAAGAATCTGATTATAAGCACTTTGCTTTCAACAAAGTGATGAATAATTATTTTGAAAACTCTTACGAAAGTTTAGTCTCATTTCTGGTTAAGGAGAAAAATTTAAGCAAAAATGAATTAGATGAAATTATTCAACTGGCAGAGCAACTTAAAAAAAATAAGTTATGAACTGGTTATATTATTTACTCGAAGCAAACCTCTATCTAATCCTGTTTTATGGTTTTTATAGATTATTCCTGCACAAGGAAACTTTTTACAGATTAAACAGATATTTTTTAATTTTCAGTTCTGTTCTGGCTTTCTTGTTGCCATTTTTTCAAATAGGTTTTTTAAGAACTCTAGTAACCGGACAGATTGGTGCAGTACCCGCAAAATCAGTTACCGAAACTGCGCTTATTGACGCTTCCCTTTTTGAAACTTATCAGTCAGGCATTTTCACTTTTGATCATATTCTTATAACAACATATGCTTTAATTACTCTTTCATTCCTCTTTAAATTATTCTTCGGCTTATTCAAAATTGTCCGTATGCTTAAACTGCCATGTGTGCAATTAGAAAAAGGAGTGAAATTATTTGATTTAAAGGATTCTAAGGTTGCTTTTTCGTTCTTCAACCTGCTTTTTATGGATCCACAATTATCAGAGAGAAATACCATACTTAAGCATGAACTTGTTCATATCAGGCAGAAACATAGCTTAGACGTGTTGTTATTCGAAATGATTCAAATTATGAACTGGTTTAATCCATTTTCTTACCTGATTAAAAGAGATATAAAGCTAATACACGAATATTTAGCAGACGAAGAAACGATTAGTCAGGGCATAGAAAGGTACGATTATGCTATGTTTCTGATTAAAAATTCAACTGGAATTAAAAATCTCACACTCACTAATCAAATATTTAGTTCATCAATATTAAAAAGAAGAATCAGTATGTTAAATCAAAAAAAATCAGCAGCCTGGGCCAAGCTTAAACTGCTCTTAGCATTACCAATTACCGGAGGAATATTATGCCTTTCTACAATGGCATTTACAAAAGATTATGGTTTGGTAGATCTGTATCCAAAAGACTTAAAATCAAGCCATCAGGATTCTAGCAAGATCAAGTATACAACCATGCAAGATTTGGAGAAAAAATCTGTATTATTTACAACAGCTGTATCGGTTAATGGTAAAACAAAAAAACAGACATCTTTCGAGAAAAGATTAATTCTTATTAACGGAGAACAAATCAAGGACAACAACGACTTCTTTGCCGCTGCAAATTTCGATAAGAAAATAGAATTAAACGCAAATGATGCGGTAAAAAAATATGGAAATAAAGCTAAATATGGTGCTGTTGAGCTGGTTGGGCCAAAGGTTAAAGTTCTGAAACAAATGCCACCTCCACCACCAATGGAACCAAAAGTTAAAGCAAAACAACCACTTACGAAAATTGCTCCGCCGCCTCCACCATCAATGGAACCAAAAGTTAATGCAAAACAACCACTTATGAAAATTGCTCCACCGCCTCCGCCAATGGAACCAGCTTCTAAAGTGAAAAAAACAATTACAAAGATTGCTCCGCCTCCACCGCCAAAAGAACCAGTGTAAAAATCGGATAAAGACGCTCTGATTTATGGAGGTATCACACAAAGGCAGTATGGTTTACGACTAGATTATATTAAGCGTATCGTATAATAAAAAGCACGTAAACCATACCCTTCATTCAAAAAGTTCTTTATCAAAATAAGCTGAAACAGATATAATTTCGCTTTCAACTTAGATTATTTTACTTGTATTACATAAAAAACATATGTTGAGTCAAAAAAAACCAGTAAGCAGAGTCAACCATAAACTATTACTGTTAACCCTTATGAGTATGATCTTGTTATGTTCAATTGCTATGGCTAATTCAAAATACGCACTTAAAAGTGGTTCTAATCAAAGTTTATCAAATGTTAAACCAGAGCAAGACACTATTAGAAAAGCATTTTATGAAACGGGAATAAATATTCCGAAAATAGATGTTGTTTACTTAGATCTTAAATATAACGACACACTACTGAAACCAATGCCGGTTTCAAAGAGAATCTTTATTGTAAATGGAAATGAAATTGAAGCAGGGAGTTCAGGTGGTGTAGAAAATGCGGAATATATTATACTTTTAGACCCTAAAAATGCAATAAAGAAATATGGAGAGAAAGGTAAATTTGGGGCAATAGAAGCCTATGGATCAAATATTGAAATTCTTACGATACCAACTCCAGAATCGAAAACGCATTAAAAAATTAACAAAATTAAATATTCTGTAATGGCTCTACTGTGGCACATAAACCACGTATTTTGTTTCAAAAAAATCTTCTTCAAAATAAGCTGAAAGCGGATATAATTCTGCTTTCAGTTTTGATTCTTTAATTTCTTCAGCTAAATCGCCACCTTTTAAATACAAAATTCCATTCGGAATGGCATTAATAGATTCTTTCTTGAATTTGCCCTGAATCCATGGATAAAACTCGCCCAGACGGGTTACCGCTCGTGAAACGATAAAATTATATTTATTTTTAATCTGTTCGGCTCTTAAATGATCGGCCTGCAGGTTCTCCAAACCTAACGCGGACGCGACTTCTTTAACTACTTTAATTTTTTTTCCAATTGAATCAACCAGATGGAAATTAGTTTCAGGAAATAAAATCGCTAATGGAATTCCTGGAAAACCGCCACCAGTACCCACATCAAGCACATCCTCTCCCGGTTTAAAAGTACAAACCTTAGCTATTCCTAATGAATGCAATACATGACGCTCATATAACTCTTCAATATCTTTTCTGGAAATTACATTGATTTGAGCATTCCAGAAACTATACAATTCAAAAAGCTGTTCAAATTGAGCAATTTGTTTTTCGGTTAAGTTTGTAAAATATTTTAAAATGATATCGGGTTTAACTTCAAGCATAATTTTAGGAATTGATCATATTATTTCCAGTTCACTTTTTTCTTTCCAAACATGGCTAAAAAGCCATTAATCGTTAAAAATAAGAACAAAAGTATATCTAATATCGGGAACCACCAACGTAAATCGCTATAATTTAAGCGTTTTAAAATTTTAGGATATATAAAACTGCGAATGATGATGCTAAAGATTAAAACACCTACCGCAATATATTGGACTTCTCTGCTAAAAAACATACAAGCGGCAAATGAGGCATAAAATAAGAACTGAAAGATAATCTGCAGACTTAAAATAAATTTATGTTTCGATTTATATAGCTTTCCGGCACCAAAATGACGCTTTTTCTGTCTTAAATAGCCAGCCCAGGTCGTATTAGGCTCACTCCAAACATGACTATCTTTATGAATTCTAATCGCTGTATTTCTGCGGCTGGCATGTGCGTTTACAAACAAATCATCATCTCCTGAAGGAATGTGCATGTGAGCAGCAAAACCTTTATTTTTAAAGAAAAGTGATTTTTTATACGCCATATTACGACCAACACCCATATAAGGCATTCCTTTTAAAGCAAAAGAGAGATAATTTACAGCTGTAAAAAAAGTTTCAAAACGGATTAAAGCATTTAAAACCCCTCTTTTCTTTATATATGGCGAGTAGCCCAATAAAATTTCAATGTTATCCTCTGCTGGTTGCTGCATGTCCATAAGCCAGTTTGCAGATGCTGGCATACAATCTGCATCCGTAAACACCAGCCATTCATTTTTGGATGCTTTAATTCCCATGGTTACCGCAAATTTCTTACCTGCAATAAATTTATCGTTATCCAATACCTTAACCACTTTCAGGTTTTTATATTGTTTTTCAAGCTGTTCAAGGTACTCATCCGTACCATCCCACGAGCGATCGTTAACTACAACAACTTCAAAATCAGGATAATTTTGTTCAAATACGGCGGGTAAATATTTTTGAAGGTTAACAATTTCATTTCGTGCACAAATAATTACACTTATTGGCTTTAAAGCCATTTGAGGCACCTCTTCTATACGTACGTTTGCCAATTTTAAATGTACAAAAAGCACATAATACAATTGTATAATGAGGCAAAAGGCAAGAAAAGCCAATAAACAAACTTCGGGTAGGGTTAATATCACAACGTTAAAATAAAACAGGCACAAATTTCTCATTTTAAATCAGTAATCCACTTTTATGTTGATAAAAAATTAAACAAAAATATGACCTCATAATTTGCTATTTTTGGCAGATTTTAGCGAGGAGAAAAGCACAATATGAAATTTACTTTACAGGCAAACGATCCACTTTCAAAAGCCCGTGCAGGAACAGTTACAACTGCTCACGGAGAGATACAAACCCCTATTTTTATGCCTGTAGGTACTGCTGGTACAGTTAAAGCGGTGCATCAGCGGGAATTAAAACAGGATATTGATGCCCAGATTATTTTAGGCAATACTTATCATTTATATTTAAGACCAGGACTTGATACCTTAGAAAAAGCTGGTGGTTTACACAAATTTATAGGTTGGGACAGGCCGATTTTAACCGATAGTGGCGGTTATCAGGTTTATTCTTTAAGTAAAGTAAGAAAAATTAAAGAGGAAGGCGTTACTTTTCATTCGCATATTGATGGTTCCAAGCACTTGTTTACGCCTGAGTATGCAATGGATATTCAAAGAACAATCGGTGCTGATATTATTATGGCATTTGATGAATGTACGCCCTACCCATGCGATTATACCTATGCGGCGCAATCAATTAAGATGACACACCGCTGGTTAAAGCGTTGTTGTACACATTTTGATCAGACTGAACCAAAATACGGCTTTGATCAAACCTTATTTCCTATTGTTCAGGGCTCTGTTTATAAAGATTTAAGAATAAAATCGGCCGAATTTATTGCCAGTATGAATCGTGACGGTAATGCAATCGGAGGTTTATCAGTTGGAGAACCTGCAGAAGAAATGTACGCCATGACAGAAGTGGTGTGCGATATATTGCCTGTAGAAAAACCACGTTATTTAATGGGTGTTGGTACACCTATTAATATATTAGAGAATATTGCGCTTGGCGTTGACATGTTCGACTGTGTAATGCCAACCAGAAATGCCCGGAATGGTATGTTGTTTACTAAAAATGGCATTATTAATATCCGTAATAAAAAGTGGGAAAATGATTTTTCACCATTGGAAGCAGACAGCGATTTACATGCAGATTTAGTGACCAGTAAAGCATATTTAAGACATTTGGTACACAGTAAAGAAATGTTAGGTGCTCAAATTGCTACATTGCATAACTTACATTTTTACCTTTGGCTGGTAAAACAAGCCAGAGAAAAGATTTTAGCTGGTGAGTTTTACGAATGGAAAAATCAAATGGTTAAAGTATTAGGCAATAAACTATAAGATGAATATAATTAAGGGCAACATAAAAATTATAGACCGCTACATCATAGGAAAATACCTGGGTACATTTATTTATGCACTGGCTATTTTTGTCATCATCATCGTGGTTTTCGATTTATCGGAAAAAATGGATGACTTTATGAAAAGTGGTCTGAGTTTTTGGGGCATATTAACAAAATATTATGCCGGCTCGATACCGTTTTACATCAACATGTTATCGCCCTTAATTAATTTTATTGCGGTTATATTTTTCACGGCTAAAATGGCCGATCAAACCGAAATTGTGCCCATTTTAAGTGGTGGGGTAAGTTTTAACCGTTTCCTTTGGCCATATTTCATTTCAGCATCAATCATTTTTTCAGCCAATTTACTGTCTAATCTTTACCTTTTACCTTATACAAACACTTTAAAAAATAAGTTCGAAAATACTTACGTTAAGCGAAATGATCCGTCGACGAAGTCTAACATCCATATGAAACTGGATGACAGAACATACATCTACATTGATAACTTCGATAATAAAACCAATTCAGGGTACCGCTTTTCTTTAGATAATTTTGATGGGGATGTACTGACTAAAAAAATTATTGCCGAAAATATTAAATGGGATTCATTAAAACGTAAGTGGCAGTTAACCAATTACTCTATCCGTAAAATAAATGGGCTTAAAGAGACCATGATTTATGGTAATGGTAAACTTAAAGACACCATTTTGGACATGCGTCCGGATGATTTTTCAGCTTATGACAATGTTGTTCAAAACTTAACTACTGCTGAACTTTCTGAGAAAATCAGAAAGGAAAAAGTCAGGGGAACCGGTGTTATGAACGACCTGAGGTTTGAGCAATACAAACGTTATTTACACCCCCTGTCAGCCTTTGTACTTACGCTTATTGGTGTTGCTTTATCTTCACGTAAAGTACGTGGTGGTGTAGGTGTTTCACTCGGAATTGGAATCTTTTTAAGCTTTGCTTATATCGTGTTTAATCAGTTCACACAGATGTTTTCTACCAAGGGTGGCTTACCTCCTTTTATTGCGGTATTAGCACCAACCATATTCTTTGGAATACTGGGCGCCTACCTGCTGATTAAAGCTCCAAAATAGATGGAGGTCAACAAAAAAAATCTTCTTATCCTTCATCTTACCGTATTCGTTTGGGGTTTTACTGGTGTACTCGGAAAAGTTATTTCTATAGATGCGGTACCCATGGTTTGGTACCGTGTTTTAATTGCCACAAGCACACTTTTAGCCTGGTTTTTAATTACAAAAACCAATCTTAAAATTACCCGAAAACAGTTTGTTCAGTTTTTTTTAACCGGCGGAATCGTAGCTATTCATTGGATATTTTTCTTTCATGCCATTAAGGTTTCAACTGTTTCAGTAACGCTGGTTTGCCTTTCATCCTTCACTTTATTCACAGCAATTTTAGAACCTCTGATTAAAAAACAGCCCATTTTCATGGGTGATATTTTGGTCGGTTTATTAATCATTGCTGGAATTTATTTGATCTTTAAATTCGAAAGCCAATACACTTTAGGGATAATTTTCGGCCTTTTAGCTGCTCTTGCATCCAGCCTTTTCTCTACTATAAATTCAACATTTGTACAAAAAAGTGAGCCTTCTATTATTGGTTTTTATGAACTTGTAGGAGGGTTATTCTGGATTACATTATATCGTTTATACGATGGTTCTTTATTAAATACGCACTTTAATCTGAGCTTAAAAGATTGGTTTTATCTGGCTATTTTAGGCACTTTTTGCACCTCTGTAGCGTATGTTGCAGGTGTATCTGTAATGCGGACATTATCTGCTTTCCGGGTAGCTTTGGTTACCAATTTAGAACCTGTTTATGGCATCATTCTGGCCTTTATTTTCTTTAAAAATAAAGAGCAAATGACAGGAGGTTTTTACATCGGCGCTGTAATTATTTTAGCTTCTGTATTCCTTTATCCAATCTACAAAAACAGAAAAAATCACCCTTAATTTAGACTGTAATTAAGCCACCATAGTCCCAAAATTTCAATGGTATTTCAACCTTAATCACGGCTAAAATCATGTCCAAAATCCGCACCTTAAGGACCACATCAATCCATCTAATCTGCACCTCTAAAGCAGAGCCTTAGTTCCAAAACAGAAGCAAAAAACTGGAGGTATAGCCATCAAAAATAGCGAGGTTCACTTCTTTATTCTGGTACACAAACCGAAGCAAAATTCGAGAATCACACAGTCTTAACCAACAACTAAAAGCAGTAAACATCCAGTGATTTATTTGCTAAAAAGGCGCAATAATCGCCTGTAGATTTCTATAAAAAAGCTGTGAAGGACAACAAAATAAATTCTAAAAATGAACACAAACCTACCTGATCAAGCTATATTTCGTCTTGAAATTAATCCCTATTTTTCACAACAAATTCTTTCAAAGCTTTCATAAATGTGCCAAATCCTGCAATAACCTATAAATATCACAAATATCTGAAAAGCAATAAAAAGAAACATAAATAACTATAAATCAACAACTTAATTTAAATTTTAAATTTTT
This sequence comes from Pedobacter punctiformis, assembly GCF_027213715.1. Lineage (GTDB taxonomy): Bacteria > Bacteroidota > Bacteroidia > Sphingobacteriales > Sphingobacteriaceae > Pedobacter > Pedobacter punctiformis. The sequence goes on along the minus strand of NZ_JAPWGM010000004.1, from coordinate 251,662 downwards.
CAATATTTAATGGTTTTTAGGCTCACATAAACAAATATCAGCTTAAAACTGCATTAAGGATTCAATTTTGATGAGATTTAAAGTCATTTTTGGTACATTTCACATACATGAAACAGCAATTAAAATCAATTTTCACTTAAAATCTAATGGCAATTACTCAAAAACAAGACTGCTTTTATAATAAAATTCGAAATTCATTAGAGCAAATCAGGTTGAAATCTGATGAAACTAAATCGCCAGATTTAGACTCATCCCGGTATTTAGGAAAATTGATAAAAGCATAAAAAATAAAAACAAGACATTATGTCACTAAAACAACAAAAAATTATTTGCTTTATTCTAATCTTTAAAGCCTAAAAAAATCCTGTAAAAAACCAATTTAAAACAGAAATAAAAGGCTTAGAAAACTCTAAAAAACACCTGTCTAAAAAACTAAAAACACAAGCCTCAATCCCTGCACTGAATTAAGATTTTAACCTGCATAAAATACCAGGGAAATACCTTCAAAAAACCATCGCTTAAAGTAAATTATTCCTGTATCATAAAATAATTTTCTGTAATCTATATTTCAATTTGAGCGAAAAATTTTCAAGGAAAATCGAATAATAAGTGTAAATTAAAGCGATAAATGGTTAATCAATGTAAGCGGCTATTTTTTGTTATTCATTACTTTAAAATTCATTTCAACATCCTTAAAAATAGATATTTTTAAAATTTATTAAAAACATATAATTATTTATAAATCAATAATTTATAAATTTTACATAAAGAAAATAAGCAGACAAAACAAAAACTAAAAAATTCTAAAAACTAAATATTTTAGCATAAAACTTAGATGAATTTAATAAAAGCAAACAAAAAACTAATTATCAGATACTTATATACATTTATATTAAGTTTTATTTCAGTATCGGTTTTTGGACAGATTTTTAGCACGGCACAAAACCCACTTAGTGTAAAATGGCATTACATTTCATCAGGAGGCTTTAAAATCATCTTTCCCGAAGAACTGGAAAAAGATGCCCGAAGAATGGCTAATACCCTACCCTTCATTTACCCTAAAATTGGAAGTGGGTTAAACAGGCAAAACACCTCTATTCCCGTGGTTTTACAGAACAGAGGAACGGTGGCAAATGGCTTTGTTCAGCTGGCCCCAAAGAAGTCGGAATTTTATGCCACTCCACCCCAATACTTTGACAGTCAGGATTGGCTCAACAACCTTGCGGTTCATGAGCTTCGCCACATCGCACAATTTGACAGATTGACAGGCGGACAGGCAAAACCTTTTCCGGAACTGGTTTACTTTGCTTACATGGGCGCCGCTATACCAACCTGGTTTTTTGAAGGAGATGCTGTTGTGAACGAAACCGCATTGACCTACTCGGGTCGGGGAAGACAACCGAATTGGATCATGCCTTTTCGCACTTCAATTTTAGAGGGAAAAAAATTCAGCTACAGTAAAGCTTATTTTGGTTCTAATAAAGACGTGACTCCGGGCTATTACCAGACCGGTTACCTTATGGTTGCAAACATGAAAGAAACGTATGGAAAATTCTTTTCAGACAGCTTGCTAAATGACATTAAAAAAAGACCTGTTCGCCTCTACCCTTTTTCAGGCAGTTTAAAAAAATTCAGTGGAGAAAACACCCGGCAATTTTTTCTTTCTGCCCAGGCCAATGCAGAGAAAAAATGGAAAGCACAGGCTGAAAATTCAAGAACTGAAAACTACCAGAGTTTAAACAAAAAACCGGCCTATGCAACAAACTATTTTCTACCAACCCGTTTCAATAAAAAACAAATTTTAGTCTTAAAAGAAAGTAAAACTGAAGCAAGACATTTTGTGCTGATTAATGAGGATAAAAGCGAGGAAAAATTATTTGGAATCGGCTATCAGGAACAGCCCTGGTTTAGCTTTCAAAATGAGGTTTTGGTTTGGGACGAAATCAGGTATGACCCGAGGTACAAACAGCGGAGCTATAGTGTAGTTTGCAGTTATGATTTTAAGACAAAAACTTTTAAGAAACTGACTAGTAAAAGCCGGATTTTTTCTCCGGGCCTTTCAGCAGATGGAAAGAAAATTATTGCGGCCAGAGTCGATCTTCAAAACAAATTTAATCTGGTAGAAATGGAAACTTCTACCAGCAAGATTTTGAAGACTTACCCTAATCCGGAAAACCAAATTATCCAGACTCCTTCTTTTGACAAAACAGGAAACCGGATTGCCTACATTGGTGTGAATGAAAAAGGAAAGAGTTTAATCTTATTGAATGGCGATCAAAAAACAGAATTGATTAAAGCAAGCAGACAGCAACTGAGCCGGCCAATTTTTATGGGTGATAAAATTGCATTTAATGCGCACTACAATGGCATTGATAATATTTACAGCATAGACATTGCTTCCGGAAAAATAAGTGCGCTAACGGCTTCTAATTATGGAGCCTTTAATCCGGCTGAAACTGAAGATGGAAAATTTGTTTTTAACGATTACAAAATTAACGGTTACGAAGTTTCAGAAAAAAGTATAGAAGAAAAAGAACCGGGAAAAGATGGCTTTGTAGATTTTGCTTCAGCAGCAGAAAAGCAGGAAAATACGGGTAATGTTTTCGAGAATATTCCAGACAGTAATTTTACCTCAAAACCTTATCACCAGGTTTTAAATCTTTTCAGCTTTCACAGTATCATTCCTGTCATTGATAACGAATATACTTTTGGAGTGGAACTGCAATCAAACAACTTGCTAAACACCATGGATTTTTATACGGGTGCAAAATATCACCGGGATTTAAAAAGATTTGAGTATACAGCAGACATGAGCTATAAGGCACTTTATCCTGTTTTTAGTGTATTATACCGCAATAGACCAAAACGAACGTTCTACAAGGCTAAAAATGCCATACAGCAAGGAGATTGGCGGGAGAACTACATCAAGCTTAATGCTTCACTGCCACTTTCATTTAATTCGAGAAACCAGAACTATTCTTTTACTTTAAATGCTGCAACAAGTTTTACCCAAAGATACCTGCCCGAAAACATGCCTGATAATTTTATTACAAGGCTTAAATTTCCGATGGAGTATAATTTCACTTTCAACCACAGCGTAAATACAACTGAAAGAGATATTGCACCAAAATGGGCCCAGATTTTAAGGATAAGCTATAACCATCAGCCTTTTGATCAAAACCTGAAAGGTAAAATCCTTGCACTGGAAAGTTTCTTATACTTCCCGGGCTTTGCTAAAAATCATTCTTTCCTTGCCAGTTTCAATTATCAGGAAGCTACAGGTGTAAATCAGTATGCAACTGAAATTGCTACGGTGTATGGCTACAACAGCATCCAGGCAAAAAGTAAGCTTCAAAACAGTTTGCTTTTTAACTACCGTTTTCCTTTTGCCTTTCCGGATTGGGAATTGGGACCACTGGCTTATATCCGCAACTTCAGAGCCGGATTATTTTGTCATTATGAAAACATTGGTAAAAACACTAATTTGGGTCAACCCAAGACTTACGGGGTGGAGCTGAACAGTAGTTTAAACATTTTAAGGTACCAACCTGTTATTGATATTGGAACAAGATTAGTATTTGTTAATCAGATTTATAATCAAAATCCGATATTAGAGTTTTCATTTAATTATTCATTCTGACAACTAAGATAATCTATAGTAAGTAAAAATAACTCGTAGAAGATTAGAAAACAATAAACTAAAAATAATAGATTACTAATATATTTAGTAATTATTGTATATTTGTTCGCCTACTTACACCATTACTTACACCATGTCAGAACCAAAAATTATTCTTTACAAAAGCAAAACTTATTCAGATGGAAGTAATCCAATAATGATTCAAATAATCGTTAAAGGAAAAGCTGTCAGAAAAGTTATATCCAGGTGCAATGCTAAATATTGGTTAAGCTCTAAGTCAAGGGTATCACCAAGATTTATCGAGGCGCCAAGGATAAATAACGAAATTGAAATAGCCCTGAGAGAGTTTGGTTTGAATGACAGGATTGATTTTTACCCATTCTTTTTTTCTATTATTGAAAACTACAAATTAAACAATCAATTTGGTCGATATAAGGCATTCAAAGTTCTTTATGATCAATTACTCGAATACGATCATAATATTTGCTTCCAAGGGCTTACAGAAAGAAAAATGTATGATTTTGCAGCGTACTTAAGAGACAGCAAAAAAAATGCATTGAATACGGTTAGAGAAAAGATGCAGGTGTTCAACCGGGTTTTGCGTTCCGCTAAGAAATCAAAATATATTGTAGATAACCCCCTGGATGATATTACTTTTAAAAGGGAGCGATCAATTAAAGATAAATTATCCGTTGATGAAATAAATAAATTTTCTTCTTACCCGTTGAGTGGTAAACAAGCTGAAGCCAGAGATTTATTTATGTCAAGTATTTATTTGAGAGGAATAAGGATTGGCGACCTTGTCGTGCTTAAGACAAGTAACATACATTCCGGAAGGATTGTTTATAAAGAAAGCAAAACAGGGAAAGTTCAGAATATCGCTATCATACAGGAACTACAAATTATACTGGATAGGTGGAGCGGTAAAAATCCTGACGGTTATTTATTTTCGTTTACCAGATTTCACGCTGACTATTTCACTTATAAGGAAAATATAAAAAAATCAACAATTAAAATTAATGGATTGCTTAAGAGGGCCGCAAAGATTGTTGGTATTGATAAAAATATTACACCTCATACAGCACGCCATTCATTTAGTAGGCTGGCAAATACAACGATAAAAGATTTAAGCATTACAAAAGACCTTATTGGTCACTCATCTTTGTCCGTTCACGAAGGCTATATTAGTGATATAAGCGACGACCTTGTAATGGATGGATATGCTCAACAAGTTTTAGATAAATTAAAGTAACTTAGTGGCATGACAATCCAAGAACTAGAAGAATGGTTTTCTAAGGCTCCAAAACCTGTAATGCCAGTTATGCTTAATGCCGCTACAAAAGTTAATGATTATGAGCAATTTTTAGATAGTCACTTTTCGCCCTTGAAAGCTCATCCTACGGCTAAGATCAATCAACCTCTTTTAATCAGACTGGAAATGATGAAATTGATTATTGAGAGTAATATTTAAATTATGGACAGACAAATTAAAAATGCTGATGACATAAAAGCATTTCTACTATTGTTAGAAAAAAGATTGTCTAAAAACTTAGAAGACAATAAGGAAATCAGTTTCCATACTTCTATAACGCATTCCATTTCTGACGAAGAATTAGATTTTTTCACGGGAGAAACATGGACAATTGAAGTTAAATAAGAGGGGCATATAACCTAAGTCGTATGCCCCATCTAAATTAATGCTCTCAAGAGTAAAGATATAAAACTTATCGTAATTTCAATATCGGCTAAACGTCCGATAAATTCAATTATCGGCTAATTAACCGATATTAATATGGATTTAAATTTATAAAGGTGCTTTTGCGACCAAAGAGTTCCTTTTCCGGGCACCAAAGAACATTTTTAAATGTAGAACTACCTGGTGTACTGGATTCAATAGCTTCAGCATATTCCAAATTAATAATTTCTTTCTTGATTCGCTCATACTGAGATTCATTTAATCGTCCTTTAGGCTTAACGTCACCAGCCGAATAAATACCAAGCATATAACCCTTAATATAGATGCTGTAGCGCTTGTATAATGGATGAAGCTGCCTTAATTCTATCTCAACGCCATCATGTTCAAAGATTAATTTTTTCATAACCTGTTTTTTAATTCTTCAACAATTAACAGATAAGCATCTTCTTGCATCTTACTCTCCGGCTGCAGCTTGAATATTGCTCCATTATATCCTATGTAGCCAATGAACCTATTATTAAGATCAATCGAAAATAAGTTTTTTGCTGATTGTCGTACAGTTAAGACCCCATCTTTATAATCAATATCAAATCTATCCATTTGACAAAATTACTAAAATAATTAGTAAACAAAAAAGCCTCTACTTTCGAGAGGCTATATCTTACCTGCTAGGCTGCGGGTTCATTATTTAATCTTCATTAAAAATATCAGTTTGCTTTGGGCGGTTTGTGTGCTTAATTATTTTTATTACTCTATAAGATTTATTAGCATACGCATTATAATCGTAATTATAAACTTGACTAACTTCTAGTTCAGCATACAATGTATCCCCTTTTGCAAATGATTCTCCTTTATCAATATGTTCATGAAAAACTGTATCCTTAATTTTTGCTGTAATTTTATTCCCATCCAAATAAAACTCCCAGTTTTTCGATTTGTCAAATGATAGTGAAATTATATTTAAAATACACTCTCTGCTTATTACTCGAGTGTCTGGTCTATTTGAAATCTCCATATTAGCCAATGTATGAATATCAGTATCATCCAAACCGACAACCTTATCATTTTTCTTGTCAAATATTTCAAAAGACTGCACATCACTGTCATTCTCTAATACTTGCAACCCCTTTGATACACTATTTTGAACCTGAGGATTATTTACAACATTAAATACTACCTTGCTAATAACAATGTTATCTCCATTAATATTTTTTAAGTTTATTTCTTCCTTATTCTCTTTAATCTCTGTTGGCGGTGATCCTCCCAGGAATTTATAAGTTCCGTAAGCAGCTCCTACAATGGATACGATATTTGCTGCTATATCACTATTATCTTTTGTAAATAATTTACCAATAGTTTCAAGCAGATTAGATTCAAGAACAATGCTAACAATAAAACTACCATGTTCAAAAGCCTTTATTTTTACATCAATTTTTCGATCAGTTTTTAATTCTTTATTTACTTCTTGAATTACATTTGAAAAATGTAAGATACTTGTAATTAATGTGTTTGCATCAATTTCATTCGAATTTGTTCCAAATCTTAATTTTAAATCATCCATTACATTAGTAGTATCTTGAGAACTCATTGTTATGCTAATTTAGTTAGTATATTGTATTAATCCCACAATGTACTAAAAAAATTATTTCCCTTTAAAACCCAGCCATATAAAAAAGCAAATAACAGCAATAGAACCTATGACTATCCCGAATGTGCCAAGCGTAGGTTTAGTATCTTTATTCTTATCTTGTTTAACTTCCTTTTTCTCAATCTTTTTTTGCGACTTATCAACGCTATCTTTTACTTCTGACTTAACCTCACTTTTCCTTTTTGTAGTGTCAATCGTTTCTTTTTTGCTTGACACATTTCTTTTGTACTGTATTTCGCGCATAGGTATATCAGAGCTACCATATTTACTAGTTAGCCTTACAGTAGCTTGGCCTTTATCTCCGGCAAATATGGCTAATGAAATGCCCAGTTTAGGATCGACAAGCTTCATGAGCGTGTCGCCTCTGGCAGCTTTATCATCTAACCTGAAATTTCCAGTTAGTTCAATCGGCATCAAAACTGGTTCTTTAATGTTTACTTCCTCATTGATGTCAAGATCAGACTTTGAAGTAATATAATTTAAAACGGATTGGAGGCTATCTTTATAGCTCAATTTTACAGCAACATCATTTTTAATGTCCGACTTTTCAATCCTGCTTTCTTTTGTCTTATGCTTTAATATCCTACACCCATTGCTGGGCATCAACATTACAACTGTCACGAACACTATTAATAGTTTTTTCATTTTTTTAATGTTTTAATTATGATCGTACTCTTTTTGGTGGAATCAATTTTGAATAAGCTTTTTAATTCCTGGTATGAATTATCCGACCTACTCACAATTACACCTTGTAAACTGTCCTTTTCATGCCTCTCTTTAGTAATCATTAAATCTCTTACCTCTATCTGCTTTTGATAATAGGCTTTATCCTGTTCTCTTAGTTCTCTGCTTTCGGTTAAACTTGCCCTGCTTTGAATGGCGATATATGATGCAAGGCTTGAAACTGCGGCAAATAGCCACGTAAGAGTTTTTTGTGTTGTTGTTGCCATTCGTTATTTTCATTTTAACCTTTAACTTGGAAATGCATCCAATCGTAATTTTTCTCTCTTCCCAAACTTTCAAACCCGTGTTTATAAAAAATATCAATCATAGGTTTATATTCTGGTCTTGCAAATCTTGCTGTCTTAGAAGTTTCCTTTAATAGGTTTCTGTCCGGATCAAGATCGATGGCTAAGCCCCAACTATGAATACTTAACTCTGAACCTCCTCGCATAACGCGGTAGTTGAAACACCCACCATAATCATCAATCTGAAGCCTCTTTATTTCTTCAATTCCATAATGATTTAAAATGTCAGTAAAAATTGCTACTAACTGGTTCGCAACTGATTTATGACACTGAAAACTATTGATGTATGTTTTCGTCTCCCAATTCAAATACATAGGATAAGGTAACTTTATTGAAACCAAATAACCTGATCCGGTTTTGTTTGGCATGCCATATTTTAATATTGCTTGTTTACTAGTTAACATGCTATTTAATTGTATAAGTGAATGAATAAGGAACATTTACTGTTATACCATTCCCGGCCGAGCTGAATGCATTAATGACTAATACGGCTCTTGCATTCGCAACATCGCCCGTAACAACGACACCAGGATTATAACCCGCATATCCTACAGATCCATGCCCTACGACATCATTTGCATTCGTTAATGTCGATGCGATAGGAAGCGAAATTGTAACACTGCTATTTGAGCCGCCAGATGTTAATGTTGCCTGAACAGTACCATATACGGTAACTTGATTGCCAAGTCTCATAAAATGCGCATCAGTTCCGCCGGCACTTGTTGTATTTGCGCCTGCAGTAAATGTTGGAGTGTATACTCCTGACCCTAAATTATCCGCTTTAATATTTCCATTGACTTCTAATTTTTCAGAAGGGGAAGTAGTGCCTATTCCGATGTTTCCTGTCGGGTCAAAGTACAGTCTTTGTACAAATCCAGATAATGATTGTGTGGTACTTTGTGAAATTGCAAAATCGCCATAACTAGCTATATCATTCGCTAAATTCCATGTTCTGCTATTAGGATTTATACTTTTAAAAGGTAATTTCCATGATGGAAAAAGTAACTCATATACTGATACATTACCTGCTGTGGTAACATCCTGTAAGGTTGTACCAGTAGCTTTACCTGTTGTGTCAGCTCCAATTATTTGCCCAGATGCAAAATCTTCAATTAATGCTACTGAACCATCTTTATCTTGTAAGGTTTGCGTTCTGTTCCCAAAAGAAGCAGGGAAATATAATTTAAAATTGTTTGCCCCTGAGCCTATATGTTCTAAACCATCAGCCTTTACCCCTGTGCCAACACCAGCAGGGGTTCTTGTACTTAATGCTGATCCAGTTATAATTGTCTGATTTCCACTGTCATCAGTTAATTGAACATAACTACTGCCACCTGTTAGTACTTGTGCCCCAGTAAATGAGTTTCCGCCTACCAGATTAGCTTTGCCTGTAATCCTAGCATCAACCCTTGAATCTAAATAGTATTTATTTGAACCTTCTGAAATCTCAGTAGTTGTCAGGCTGACATTTCCAACCTGTCCATTTACAGAAGATACAGCGTCCGTTGGCGTCAACAATTCCTGCCAGTTAGCTAATGTCGATGCAGGGGATTGTGTTAAAATAAATGATTTACTTATATCTGTTCTAACAGCTACGTCTCCCTGGCCAGCGGTAGATAAGGCAAGCATAGCAGCTTGAGAATTAACGGGAAAAGTTTCTGAGATCGCTAATGCAGGAATTTGACTATTTGGAACTTTCCCATCGGCTCCTAATGAAGCATAACCATTCGCCGTTCCCTTTTCAGAGCGTTGCTGATAAGGCGTTAAATCAGATGGAGCAGGTATTAAAGCCTTAACTTTCTTCAATGACGGAATCCAGGTATCTAAATCTGAATCGTAAGTATCAGAGGCGTAAAATGCACCCAATCTATTAATACCATCAGTTAATACAATAGTTGGTAAATCAGGATCATTAGGGTTTTTAAAAGCAATATTGCTTAAAATGCTAGATGCTGAATCTTGAACTCCAAAAATAGCCCCCTGTCCTACATCCGATAATACTAAAAAAGGATATACTTGTCCGGGAGCTCCTGACAGATTTCCCATTATAAAGAAATTCCCTGTAGTGTCAATTATCGTATATGGTTCCGTTAAGGATCCACCTAGTTTAGCTACTCCACCGCTTTCTGTTAATCCATTACCAAAAGTCAATGCGCTACCAAAAGGAACTAATTCGGAGCCATTGTGGTAAACAGGAATACCATCTTTAATGCCAACAGATCCCTCTCTCTGATCAGCTTCGTTATCTTCGTTAATTACAGGTAATTCAAACACAGATAATACCTTAAGGTCATCATCTTGAATGGTATCGCTTGTTTTTGGAGTTCTTATATAAATTTTCTTTGCCATTTCTATGCTGATATATATTTAATCCAACACCCTGTCTTAAAAGGGTTTCTTATGCTGTAAGGCTTTGCTGTTTTAACAGTTGCGCCATCGGCTAAATACCCGCCACTTAATCCAGACCGGCCTAGTGTTGGTTCTAATGAAGAATACGATAATTCATATCCCTCTTGCCCTTTATATGCAGCGCCTCGTGCCACATATTTATCTGAAGTAATTATTTCTGTTCCATTCGGGCCAGACCGAACATCTGATGAAAACATTTTATGTTCGTGAGGGAACATCTCATCTTCAGTATTTACATGAGATGCGCTACCGCCTGTTAATCCCGGTTCTTTTATCTCATCAATGCTTGCGTCAAATTGAACCGGAACATATCCTTTCATGCTTTCATCAATTACCCATCCAGCAGGGATATCCTCAATAGCTCTTGTCCACCAGAAGCTGGCTCCACTTTTACCAGATATATCAGGCAATAAAGGCGCTAACATTAATTTTAATTCGTCAATTTGATCCTGTAATAATGCTGTGCTACCTCCTGAACTCCCAGGCACTCCATCAGGATAAAGAATTAATATTTCTCCGCTAATCAGAATAAAGTTCTTTATGGTTACTTTGCCATTTACAGAATCAAAAATTAAATCTCCATCACGGAACGAAGCATTGTTTAATTGGGTGCAGCTTACTGGATAATCTGTTTTGCCAACGAGCCTTAAGTCAGTAACAACTGTATTATAAACCCCGGGACTAACTGTAACCACTTCAACTTCTGGATCTCCCAATCTGATTTTAAAAGGACTACCAAGCAAGGGACCACTACTACCTCCACCGGCTCCAAAAGGCAAATCAGATATCTTACATTGCCTTAAAGCCGCAACTGATGAATCCCAAATCCAAATGAGATCATCTGATTCAGCACTTCTGCCTAATGGCATAGTGTTAGGCATCTTCAATGTTATATGTGGTACTTCTGGCATTATGTATTAATTAATTTGATTAATGATTTATCTTTTACTGAATCAGCAAGAGAGAGTGTATATAAGTATGGATAGATCCAATTTCTGGTATATCCAATAATTCTTATTTGTCTGTTAATATTTAACTTTGTATCAACCACTGACACCACCTGCCCCAGTGAAACAGTATGCCCTGTAACTTTGAAATAAAGAGGATTGCAAACGGCATTAAATGATATTTGAACATCTCCGGAAACAGAATCTAAATAATCTTTTACCGCCTGCTTGAGTTCAGCCTCTGCATTAATTATATATTGATCTGGCATTAAAATGTTAATCAATACGTATTTATCACCAATTGCAGGGCTTAATAGTTCTGATGGGATATCTATTGTCTGATCTTCGGTGTTTTTATTTATGGTAAATGTTTTGGTTGCATTATTATAGTCTGAAATTGTAAATGAGTTTCCTGATAACTGACCTGATATGAATTCAACTTTTGCCTCAACACCCGGGATTAATTGGCTATTTACATTGAAATCCATCCCCGAGTCTGCAAAAACAAATGGGGTCGTTACACTTGTAACAGTTCCATTTCTACGGGGGTATATATCCTCAAATATTTTTACCACCTCTACAACATCATACTTACCCGTTCCATCTGACAACCCTGTATTCTTATCCAGATACAGCTTATCCGCCATTCTTAGGCGCCTGGAGCCATTACGATAATTACTGCCAATGTTTCGGTCACTTCCAAAACCATAAACTCTTGTTATTGGATTGGCGTTTGTTTGTGGCGCAATACTTAATTGGTATAATGCTTCCTCTTTACCGTATTTAAGTACGACTCCGCTATTAATAATTCTCTTGTAAAGACTAATTTTATTTCCTACAACATGCCACTCCGTTTCAAATTTTTCCGCAAGTATATTTAGCGCTTCCAAACAGTTGTTGTTCTCAAAATCAATTGTAACTGTATCAGAATCGACAACATATCCAATTACATAATTGTAATCCGGATATAACCGGTTGAGGTTAGCGACTAACAACTGAAGAAAGTCAATAGCATTGCCAGTAATTGGAAAAACAGGTTCAGTAAATCTATTCGTGGAGTCAAGGAATAAAAAGGCAGCTTTACCTATCTGTTGCAGATCGCTTTCAAACGTTAACTTATATTCATAATCACGCTCAGCATTCTTTGTTATAGGATTTGGAGGCGTGTTTAATCTGAACTTACGCCCATTTACCATGACATAATCACCATATTCAAAGAATATTGGAACAGGTACAGTTATCCCCATTTGAAATATATCCTGCCCCATAATATCACACACTTCACCGCTACTTTCGTCAGGATGAACAGTTGCTCTTAGCGTTCCATTATATTTGTATACGGACAATATCCTTCCCATCTTATGCGATTAAAAAGGTGTCATCCTGATCTACTAAATAGACCTTTTGAATATTGGCAAAAGGATCTGATTCCTGAAAAATGATATCAAATTTTATAATTAACTTCTTTTCCTGATCAACATGTGTAATTTTACTTACCGATTGTTGATCAACATAATAAGCTATAAAAGTCTTATCGATAGAAGCCAAATAAATCTCATGAGTTCCAACGCCTGAAAGCTCCGTAAAAAGACCATTGTACTGCGACCAAAAATTATCATTTCTGATTTGATCAGTAGATCCTAATGCAGTTAAAACACACTTTAGCGTAAATTTCCTGGCTTCAAATGTTGGATTTGATAAATCAATATCTTTTCCATTCACTTCCGGCCAATTATGGTTTAAGCTATCTTTTCTTTTGGGAAAAGCAAGAAACTCGTTAAGGCCATCACTTTCGATGATAACCCCGAATACTGATTCTAAATCCTTATTATTTAACTTGCTTCCCATCTTTAATATCCAAACTTGCCACCAGCCCTTAATTGTGCTGCCAAACTATCCTTAGTGTTATCCGCAATACTTCTTAAAATCGGCAATGCATTTTCTCCTGCATCCGCTCCCCTTCGTGTGTTAGATTCGATTTTCACTTGCAAAGCAAAGTTATCCCTTGCGATTAGGAATAAGTCTCCTAATGACTTACTTTGAGCGGTTAATAATACGTTTGTTTGAAGTTGTGTAAGCCTCATGCCATTAAAGGCCCCGGTTAACTTATTGCCAGTATCCTCTGTAATCCCCGTTATTTGGCCTTTTAAGGAAGTGTCGGAAGTTTTACTCCCGCTACTCGTTAAATCAATGCCGGTAGCTTTGCTTAATGCTTCAATATCAGATTTAGCCTTTTCGCTGGCTGTTAGATAGGACTTCCTTAATACCTCTATTTCACTGCTTGTCAACCCACCCTCGCTTAATTTTGCGAATTCGGTATAGAAGGCTTGTAGTTGAGTTCTGATAAGCTCACCCTTAAACCCATTAAGAATAGACTTTTGGATAGTTGCCTCAAAGGATTTACCAAAATCTTGAGTCCCATCAGTGAGCGTTGAGATGAAGTCATCAGCAATTTGAGTTAAAGTTGACCCTACATTTTCAGCTCTTAAATTATTGACTAATTGTTCTGCGGTCTCATTTGCTTTAATAAGGTTTGTTACTATAGTTGCTGTATTTGCATCGAGTTTACCCTCATCTAACAGACGCTGAAGTGATGCCAGGTCTGTTGGTAGTTTTAAAGCATCCAACTTTGCTTGGTTCTGTTTAATGAAAGCCTCGTTAGTTACTCCTACAATAGCCTGTTCACCATTATTTATTTTTGTAATAATATCATCTAACTCTTTATTCCCAGTCAAAGAGATACGACCAGCTAATTCCTGAGCATACTTTGCCTGGTTGTCTCTTGCCTGTTTTATCGCTGCATCAAAATTTTTAATTCTCTCACTGCCATAAACATCATCTAATAATGCAACTTGTCTTTCAAGCGCTTTATTCAATGCTTCAGTTTGTTTGTTTTGCAAGTCCCTAGCATAAGAAGCTTGTTCTTCTCTTTGCGCTGATTTGTCGAAGAATGAAAATATAGATTTGAATATAGATATACCTGCCCCAAAAATTCCTAAACCTGCAGTTAATTGTCCCGTAACATCATTGTTTTTAGAGGCAATTTGCATATCCTTTATCCCTTTTTTTACATTTCCTACCTGGCCCAAAACATTCCCAAGAGTTCCTAAGACTTTACCAAAAGAACTATCCAGCCCTCCAACAAGAGAGCTTATATCCTCAACCTGCCTTGCTAGATCGGAGAGGGCTTGCCCGGCTCCTTGACGAACAATTAATTCGGTATTACTGAATAAATCATTCAAAGCTTTTACTTGATCAGCAGTCAATACTAATCCATCCTTAAGTTCTTTAGCTAATTGATTTCTTGCACTTTGAACTAATTTTAAAGCATTCTTAGTTGACAGCTTATCAATACCATCAAACATTTTTTTATACGACTCTAATTTGGATCCATTATTTTCATCCAATTCCTTCAAATCCTTATTATATCTCTTCGTTCTTTCTTCCTGATCACCATTGTTTTTTTCTAAATCAGCAAGGTCTTTGTTGTAAATTTCGGTTAGAATCCTACGCTTATCTGCATAACTCATAAACTCCTTAAGTAGTGCGTCAGTACGTTTTTGTTCTTCCTGAACTGCGTCTGCCGTAGCCTCTTCCAACACTTTTTGTTGTTTAACAATATAATCACCTCCTCCTGCGTCACCACCTTTAGCCTTGTCATCCCCTAGAAGTTTGTCTTGTTTATTTTTTAGGCTTTCTAAATAGGTTTGATCTACATTAATAAGTTTTTCATATCGAGCTTTGGCTTTTTCTAACCCAAAATCAGATTTATACTTTTCAAAGTCAGCATAAAGTTTTTTCTCTTTATCTATTGTATTTTTAAGTGCTTTAGCTGCTTGATCATCGCGTAATGCATCCTCTTCATCTGATTGAGCCTTAACTAAGCCACTGGCATCTACTTTTAATCCTTTTCTCTTATTCTTAGGATCATTATTAAACCGTTCTGCTTCTTCCCTTAGTTTATCATATTTAGCTCTAACAGCTTCGATCTCCTGTTGATTATCATCTAAGACCTTACGCTTCCCTTTATCCCTTAGTTCATCAATCCGCTCTTGCAAACGCCTCTGAGCATTAAGGGCAGTCTCCATTTCCTTTTGTATAGCTTTAGAAATGGGGGTAATAGGAGTTGCCGGGGCTGCTTTAGCATCAGGATATAATTCTTTTTTCTTTCTTGTTAATTCCCCTACAACAAATGTCTGCCTGGCATAATCAGCTGATGTTTTATTAATGTTTTGTTGCTCCTGAGTCGAGACTATTCCATCAAATTGCTTTTTTATGGCCAATGCATTATTTCTCTCTCTTGCAATTCTTAATAATTTTGCGGTCTGAGCTTCAATAGTCCTATTTAATTCAATTTCATCTTTGGCCCTACTAACCAAAGTGTTTGCATAAGATAAACCCTGAGCTTTTAACCCCTCGTTGTATCCTAAATTAGCTGCTTGTCTTGCTTCTTCCTGAAGCTTTTTTGCGTCTTCAACACTAAAGAAAATGCTTCCAGTTTTCCCGGTTCTATTAAAATTCTTAAGGGCGGCATCTCTTTGAACTTGCCCAATCTTAGTAAATAAATCATCTAAAGATTTAAGTGTCCAATTAGCTCCATCCACGATGGCTTTAAAAAACCTTCCTATTGACCCTGATACAGTAACTTTTTCAAATGTGTTGCCTATCTTTTCGATACTTCCTGCAAGGTTGTCGTTTTTTAATGCATATTGTTCTGCAGATAATGTTGCGGCGTTGAAATCAACTGTTGATTGCTTAATGTGTTCATTTAAAGATTCCTGACCGTGCGATAAAGCTGCAATTGTTTGAGAAACTCCTGATCCGGTTAATTTTAAGGACTTAAGTATATCATTAAAGGAGGTAGTTGTAGTTCCTCCCTTTGCTAAGCCAGCAAAAAATAAATCCAAAGCTCCTTTTGCATCATTATTGATGGTATCAGTGAAGCTTTTTAAAGTTAAGTTAGCGTCAGCCAATTGGGCTATAGAAAAGAATTTTTGCCTATTTGTTGTAAGGGCAGTTAGTAACTTTTTAAACGATGATCCTGCAACCTCAGCGCTCACTCCATTTTCCTGCAGAACAGCAGCGTAAGAAAGAATAATTGGCAATGATAGACCAGCTTGTTTTGCAAGGCCACCCACTCGCTCCCCAAAATCAGCCAGGTAGTCACCGGTTGCTAATCCGGATTGCCCTAATCCTAATATTGCAGAACCAATTTGGTTATAAGATTTCTCAACATCACCAGCATTTGATTTTGTAATACCAAATACATTATCAAGTACTCCTAAAGATTTAGCTATTCCTTCTGCACCACCTGCAAGCTCCCCTGCCAAAGCTACGGCTAACTGGTTTACTGCGCTTGTAAAGCCAGCTAGTTGATCTTTAGCTATCCCAAGTTGCCCTCCAATAATAGCAATATCTAATAACCCTTTTAAGGATGTACGGGTATCAATCTTTTTTAATTGTTCCGAAAGATTATCAGCCTCTGCTGCTGTTAATCCAGCAGTACGTCGAACATCTGATAGGCTATCGCTAATTTCTGCATTTGCATCTATAACTGCTTTTATTCCGCCAAGTATTGCTGTAACACTTAAATAAGTTGCGGCTAAGGATTTTAAACCATCTAATGCCTTTGCATAATTGCCAACATTTCGTTGATGGTTGCCCATCGTGGCATCAAAAGCCTTTAGTTTATCATTTAACTCATTATATTCACGAATTTTCGCCTTTAATTCAGGAGTTTGCTTGTTGAATCCACCTGTAGTATTTCTTATTTCAATACCTAAAGCTTTTAACCTATCAGTAGCTTCTTTGTAGGAACCTGCCGCAGCCTTCTGTGCATCTTTTGCCGCACGAGCAGCCTTAGTAAGTTCTTGTTGCGCTAATCGATTAGCAGCAATCTGCCTTGTAAGTTCAGCAGCAGCAACGCCAGATTGAAGTTGAGTATTCTTTAATTCTTGTTCCTCTCTTTTAAGGGCTGCAAGTTCAATCCTTGCTTTTCGAAGTTGGTTTTGGAATTCAATCTGGGATTGATTAAATTTCTTTTGTGATTCTGTTACGGTATTAATGCCAAGATCAGATAAAACCTTTTTCAATTCTATGGCATTCTTTTTTGCCTCGTTAATATCAAGAGTTGCCGTAAAATTTAACCCTCTATTCCCATTTGCCTTAATGTCTACCGCCATAAAACAAAAATACCCTGTATGTTTTGGGGTAATTAATTCAAGTGGTTACGTAGATGGGTTGGTAAAAGGGTGCGGCAATAGATATTATGTTTGACACTATTTTTCCTTCTTTAAAATATGTAAGCCACCTGGTTGGGTGGCTTTTTTGTTAGAAGATGTCGTCTGAGTCCTTAACCTCTAGTTTTGAACTATCTTCTTCATCATCAACACAAAAAGATGCTAAATATAATGTGTAATTTTTCCATGTGGTTTTCCATAACAAATCATCTGAACTTATTGCACCCTTAAAGAATCTAAGCATACTCCCTATTCCGGAATGTGGGAGGCTATCAACTCGCTCCCGTCTAATGGACTTACGTTTGGTTTCAGGATGCGTACTGTTCCCTTCGCCAAGGCAATAGAATTCAAAAAAGACTGCATACCTAAATTTTCTAAAATAGGGTGCAATGTTTTATAAAGATCTTCAGCTTCAAAATTATCTTCTATAAACGAAATTAATTCTTGCTCAGGCTCTCTTTTATTGTTCTGAATGCCTGCCGCTACAATATAAACCAATGTAGATAAATGTTCATTTATAATTGGCAGTATTGATTGAGCCATTGACCCCTCCAATATTTCATCTGGCAAAGATACAGCATGACCTGCAATTCTATACATGTTTCCAACAACACACGGATTTATTGTGAATTTCCGGTTTACTTCCTGATGGATAATTGGTTTACCAACTAACTTATCAAAAAACGACCTCTTTGGAATTGGTTTTAATTCCTTTATTGGAACTGTTACTGTGTAAAATGGCTTTTCTATTAAGGTTTCAGTTACACCTTTTAGTATTTCATTTTCAGTCATAAAATAAAGTTTAATTAAAAAGCCTTTACCGAAGCAAAGGCTTTTGTTTATTTGTTGCTAATGGGGATGACTGTTTCTTTAGGCTTTTTTGTTTCTTCAACAAGCCCAGAACCATCTGAACCATGTTTTTGAGCAAAAGAGTCTGAAACCTGCAAAACTTGCCCCTTTTTATGTAGCTTGCCTGTAGATGCTACAAACAGATCGCTTTTAAATTTTACCCATTTCATAAAGAACGTTTCTATGGGGTACTCGAATCAATTGGAGCGCCAGCTTCGGTAACCCATGTTTTAACTGAAATTGCATCTTCTAAACTTGTGGTAGTTTTAAATGATCCAACTTTGCCTGTTAATAGTAATTGTTGAACAGCCGTTTTAGACAGGTTATTTACAAATGTTGTAGTAACTGCAACATTAGGTAAAACAATAACCTGTTTTCGGCCATCTTTCATACTACGGGTAGTAATTCGGATCATTAAGTTTGCTACCTTACGCTTAGCAAGAGTAACAATTCTGGTAGTCGCTTCAGTATATTCCTGATTAAATAATAATGCAAGAATTTCTGGCTTTTGTTCAAGAACCCCAATTGCAATTGTATCTGCTTCCCCAGGAGTATAAAAAGTTAATAATGCCACATCTTTATCCTCTGGAATAAGATCTGTTTCTGTATCACTATTTTTAGTGTAAACAACACTATCCGGAGCGATATTTTCTAACCTTTGAAACGTAGCACCGGTGATGCCTGCCTCAGTAGTTACTGCCGGAGCGATTTCAATCAACTCAACTCCGCCTACAATGTTTGTTGCCATAATTTATTATTTAATTGCCTTTAAGGCGGGTTTTTAAATATTTGTATAATTGTCTTGAATACTCTGATATCTGAACGTTAAGTTTGCAAAATAGCTTCCATCTGTATCTTGCAGAATTACTCCAAGTTCTTCAATCCAAACTCTGAAAGTTGGCTTGTAAATCCCATCAATAAGAGGTTTAACAGCTTTCACTAAATTACTTAAGGTTGCTTGATCAGGCAATTGAACGGCTTTACCATTTACTGTTGATGAGATCGAAGGCGCATAACAGTTTACATTTCCAAATCCAATTTGATCTGATGTATTTGATATGGAAATACTATTAACGACAATACCTTTAGTGCTTGAATCTGTAGACTTAACACTAGGTTCAACTTTGCCTTTTTCTCCCAATAATATCTGAACAGACGATACATTTATGAGTTTAAACACATCAGACACTAAATCAAATCCATCTTTATAATCACTCATTGTAATGCTGATTTAAGATCTGTCTCAAAAAATGAATATGATCCAGAAATAACGTCCTTACCTTTTTTTTCAACGAAATAAGCGTATTCCTCTCCTGCTACTAGAGCCATTGCCAATCCAACTCCATCGTTAACCAATCTGGCTACAAATTCAGCATAGTCTCGCCCAACCTCTTGCCCTTCTGTGCCATCTTTTAAGTCTTTGAAATAAGATTCAACAATTTTTCCTTCAAACATGATCAGATAACCAATTGATGATCTAAGATTCCAGGTGATATTGTTAAATGTTGCTTTCGCAACTGCACGTTCAACAAACTGCTTACCAGCTCGTCTGTAATCATCAACCAACTCGTCAAACCATGATTCTGTTTCATCATTGATTATGTCGTTCAAGTCTTGTAATGAAAAGTCTGCCGTTATCTTTATCATACCTCAATTCTATGGGAAAGTTGTCCTTTGTAAACCGCTTTGACTGTTCCTTCAAAATGACCTTCAACAATGATCTGCATACCTACATCCGGAATATTCTGACCTGCATCCACTCTTATAGTTCCTACTTGCTTTACCTCAGTAAAGTCTTCGTTTCTAAAGGTCTTTGCAGATCCATTACTTGATAGATGAAACCTGCAAGGTATCTGTAATTGAATGCCTGAAGCACCCGGAATAATATACCCAGTCTCATGATCTTGCGTTGCCTCAGTGGTTTCTGTCCACTTCAGTATATGCGGTCTAAATTCTACCAAAATAATCTTTGTGTTACAGTTGGTTTAACAGGCGCCAGTTCATCTACTTCACCCCACTTTTTTCTTAGTGCGGAGTAAACGGATAGTAGTACATCCCTACTTGGCAGCTTAATGCTCACATCATCCTCAGTAGTATCTGCAGAAGTAATCAAGGTTAAGAGAAGCCCAGACATACACAGATCAACACTCCGCTCGTTTGATTTGTCGTAGTCGGAAGTACCAACTAACTCAGCATCAATCAATGCTTTATTTATCCTGTTATCAGGAAGAGGGAAGTTTACGGTGGATGTTAAGGCTTCTTTTATGGTCATGGTTATTTCTTTTCTACCAATCCTTTTTCTACTAGTTCTTTTAACCGATCATCAGGAAAATGACTTACATTTTCACCTTCGTTATAATGAAGATTAAAATTGTCTTTATCTCTGAATTCTTGAACAACCAGGTATTTATCTCCTGGTTGTTCTTTTGGTTCTTGTATCTTAGCCATTACGCTTGAACTGTTTTAGTGTCTAACTGATAGATCTCATCAACATTGTTAATTACCGGCAGTGCTAATGCCTGAGAAGAAGTATATTCTTTCAGTGGATCAACTTTGTGGTATTTTGAAACAAGGATGAATTGATCAGCAGTTTGATAAGTAACCGCTTTATTTGGATGGTTCATTTCTGCTAAAGTACCCCACGTTAAAGAGCCTACTTCTTCAGAAGTCAAGAACACAACAGATCCCTCTTGCCATGGCTTAACATTGGTTTTAACGCCATCACGTTCGATGCGTACAGTACGATTAACAATCTTAAGCGTCCAACCAAACTGGCCCAAGATAAATGAAGTCGCTTGTTCCATGTTTGGAGTTGGCAATACCGAAGTGGTATTTACTGCGATACCTAAAGAGCCAGCGTAGGCCTGTTTTAGTTCCGTAGATTTCAACATGTTATTAAAAGCAAACTGATCCATCATAACCGTGGTAATTGAATTACCATCAGCATCAGCTTTATCTTTAACACGGTTAAAGTCACTAATTGGTGTTCCGGTTGCTCCTGCTGACCACACAACAGATACGCCAAACTTATTTTCGGCCTTATAACCAAAATCGATACGGATACCTAATCCCACGTTAGCTGTATCGGCAATCAATGTTACTCCAGATGATAAGGCCTGTAAAAACATCATTTCCAACACCTCATAAATACCAGTGATAGCTTTAGCTGTATCTTGAAACAATTTCTGAACAATTGAGCTCTCTTGATTACCTGGACTATTTGAAAGAATATCAAGGTCAGTCATTGTGCGCTCATTCAAAGCTAATTTCATACCCAGTTTCGGGATATCGCCATCAGCCTTTGAAATTGAATCACGTTTTTTTAATGGTAGAGGTGAATCCATGGCAACTACATCAGCAGCTACTGTTGATCCTTCTACGTTAATTGAATTCCATTTTAGAGTTGGAGAATACTCTTTGCGCAACATTGTTTTATGCAAATATGTTGCAGGTGTTTTCGTGCCATTGATTTTCTCAACAACCTTCGCTACTAAGGGCTTGAAATACTTCGCTACCCAAGCGGTAAATAATGACGGTTCCATAATTAATCTGCTCTATAAATTATTTGTGGTTGAGCAGTTTTAACCGCTGCCAATACTGAACTAATGGTATATTTTTGCGCATTAGGATTTACCGTACCTCTATCCATCAATCCTACAAATGGTTTTGTAGTCAATACTGAGGCTACAGTTACATATGGGGAGATTGTATGATTGGCTGGTAATGCATCATAAGCAGAGCCAGATACTGGAAACGGCTTTAAATTACCTGTTGCGGTTTCTTGGATGATTACGTGTCCACCTGGAATAACATCCGGTGTCCAACCTGTAACATCTAAAGTAGCACCGCCAACTTTACCGCTGATATATTCAACAATCACAATAGAATCGTTTCCGGTATCCAGTGATGTTGCAGCGTTAGCTAAATTTCCGATTGCTGTTGACATTTGTCTTTGTTTAAATAATTAGATAATCGCATTAACCACAGCATCTACTTCGGCTGCTGTGGCTTCTTTTTTTGTGCTGGTATTTCCGCCAACACCACCCACTGGTCTATCTCCACCTAACCCACCATTAGCATCTTCTTGAATAAAGGCTTTAACACTTTCTGATTTTGCAGTTGCCCATTCTTGATAATCTGAATCATCTTTAAATGATAATCTGTCAAAGTCTTTTAGCGCTTCAGCTTTATAGGCTTCAGAAGTGCCCTCCAATGTTTTAGCGTATTGTTCCCTGCGAGTTGTTAACACCTTTTCGCCATTAATAGCCGCAATCTGGTCAGATAAAGCTTTTGTGGTTGCCGCTTGTGCTTCTAAAAGAGGTTTTAACCATGCCGGTGCATCTTCTGGCACATCAACATTACCTTCTTTTGCAGCCTTTTCCGCAGCTTCTTTGTCGGCTTTGTCTTTCTCGATTTTATCCTTTGCATCCTTTGCCCTTTGATGATCATCAAAAGCGGCCATCTCTTTAAAAGGAGTTAGTTCGTTGATGGTGTCAAGGTTCGCATCAATAGCGGTGTCGTCCGATTCGTCCGTTAATCCCTTTTCTGCGCGAGCAACAATTGCATCAATTCTTGTTTTGGAAAGGTTCACTCCTGCTGCTTTCGCTTTCAGTCGTGCTGCGATCTTTTCTTTAAGTGTCATAAAATGTGTTTTGGGTTTCTGCTAAGTTGCATCCGTTAATTACTCGTTCTACACCTTGCGTATTTATTTGAACCCAAATTTACCCACAGGTATTGGCGCGATAAAGCTGGCGAGATTACCAAGCGGGGTTGGTAAAACAAAGAAGGTTTGAATAATGTTATCCCTTCATGCCACGACGTAAAAAGCATGAAATTGAATTAGATGGAATTCCAAAGGAACTTGGAGCGGAAGTGTACAGTGAATCGCCTGGGTTCGTTTGCGTTCTTGCTCAGGATGTACACGGTAGTGTTATTGGCCGGGGTGGTTCGGTGGCTCAAGCTGTAGCGAATTTTGATGAAAAATTAAGAGCGCATTTAAGAAATGCTGGAAGTGACGATCCAGTAGTTGTTTATGTAAAAGGACACTTAGCAAAGAAAGCATACGTCGAAGAGGTGAAGGTTACTCCCCTGATACCCCGAGGTAGCGGAAAACGTCCAACCTGGGACGATAGCAATAAGCCTCAGCATGTGATCGATTTTGAGAGCCAGTTTTACAGTTCTCAAACAAAGAGAAAAAAATAATTTTTTTATATTTGTTCCTGAGAGCGTTAATTTAGATAACGGGTGTATGACTTCAGTTGTACGCCCGTTTTTTTATACATAAAAAAAGCCACATTTCTGTGCAGCTCAATCGGCATTTGCTGACGCCTTGAAATATCCCCCAGTGCGCTACCTTTCATTCACGCATTTGCCTCCACTAACGGACGACCTTCTTTCATTGAACTAACTGGGGAACTATTTAGCTATGCAAATATTATTAATTTTCAAATCATTGACAAACATAACAGCTTCATAATCTGTAAGGATTGTTTCACATGTGATTTTAAAAGCTTCCTCTGTCAAAATAAAAGCCTCCTCAATACTATACCCAATTTTCAGAAAATATATCAATATTAATCTTTTAGAGGCGTGAAGGTTATTGAGCTGATCTTCATGGGATAGGATTTCTTTTTGTGTAGCTAAACGGCTTACTTCCAAAAGAAATAGTTCTAACTTCCGATTAAATATTTTACAAAACAATTTTTTTAGGCTCTCCATACTTCAAATATTATTAATAACTAAACCTAATCCCTAACCCTAATAAAGCGCATGTTTCAATAAACTCCTTCGCTGACCAATACGCCCACCTTTGTTCGTATCTAATCTCTTTATAAAAATTCCAATTCAATCTTTGTGACAATATCTTCACCTGTTCAGGAGTAACTTCATCATCTTGATATGGGTGAAAAAAGAAACCTATTGTATCTTCGCCTGTTTTTTCAAAAGCCTTTTCGAGCATCCTTGCGGAGTCCGATAGTCCTAACGAACCTTTAGATAATCCGCCGTCAGCTGAACTGCAATAATGCAATACTCGTTTTGATGCTTCTTTGAATTCTTGATTGTTTGCTGCCAATTGTGGCGTGCAATATGCGTCCCATCCCATACTTCAAATATATTAAATTGCTACCATTTCAGCACTACCAATAACCTCATAAGGTTTTTCCCATTCCCACAAACCTAAAGCGCCTTTCACACCTAATATCGGTTTATCATAAAGTATCGGTTCAGATAGAACCCATTGGTAATGGCCTTGATCGGCCCAGATAGAAGGATGAATTTCATTTGACCAATAAAATATATTTGATTCGTCTATATGGGAAATTGATGTAAACCATCTCGGCACCACTACTATAGCAGTGCTTTCGTTAAGGTGTGTAATCATATTTTTTCCAGAATAAATCTCTTTGAATAATTATTTCCTCTCTTGTTCCTTCCTCATCATCAATACCCATTTGAATAGACTCCTCACTATTACAGAATGGACATGGATATTCTCCTCCCTTCGTTAATCTTCCATTTTCATCGCACCAATCTAAATCCCATAGATAGCCATCAATACATCTTGCATCTGGATAACTGGCTCCAAAAAAGGGGAATTCAGGACATTGTTTAATCTCGTAATTCATTATAATCCCTCCTTCAATTTAATCCAACCATATTCAATCTGCTTTTCAACGCTTATTCCCATGTAAGGGAGTGCATAGCCTTTTGAACGGAGATAGTCATAAACATGTAATGAATTTATGCCATGCTTTTCTTTTAACAGATCAACTAAATCTTTTAAAGTCCAATTGGCTTTAGTGTTAGGTTTAAGGTGCAGATGCTTGCGGACCTCAATACCATCTTCATCTGTTATTGATGAAAGGGGTTTGAGTCGTAGGTATGAGTCGTAAACTTGATCTAATATGTGGTAAGTAATCGGATATGAAAATCCAGATCCTCCTCCTTCTCCCTGAATAGCTACATCTTGACCATAATGCAAGACAAAGAATTTAATTTTATTTTCTAATGTATTTTCCATAATTAATACTGTTTATCCTTTTAATTTCATTAATTCACCATAATTGTAAATTGCTTCATCGAAAGTTTTGCCGAATGCATAATTGTCGCTTTCTTGAAGGTTTTTAAAATCTAATCCATGACAGCAATATTCATTACCATCTTTTTCAACTTTAATTTTCCACCAATCTTTATCAACTCCTTTTCCACCACAAGAATTGCAAACAAAAAAGCCTCCATATTGAAATGGATAACAACCTGATTTTTTACATCCAAAAACATGAGTAAAAGCGATGGCATTCTCTCTTGCCATTTTTTCGGCATATTCATAGCCTTGGATTCTTTCATATGCGTCATTAAACCCGTCTCCAAATGTTATTGGGGCATGTCCATTAATAAACATGTTAAAACCCGACATTACAGAGCTGTTTGCTCTAATGTAGTCTTGTGCGTATTTTAAATTTTCCATTATATTTCGTCTTTAAGTTCAAGGATTGATTTTCTTATTTCGCCAAACGCTACAGCTTTACCTCTTGAATAAAGGCTATCATGTGTATTATCTGATGCCGATTCTTGCCATATATAATGTAATTTTTCATGCTCTGAAATGTCCGCTGCCTCTTCAAGCTTCTGATTGGCGTATTCTTTCATGGCGGCTATTGCTTTATCATCCGCTTCTTTTGTGTAAGAATGATACAAACCGTGTTTTATAGCTATTTCTTCTGCTGTTTTCATGGTTATTTGATTAAGTCAGGGTTTTCGTGAATGTTGCTAATAACAACAGCCTTATGTGATTTTAACCAATAATGAATAGATGTCGGGCTATAACTTTTACCTGTTAACAAGTAAAATCCATGACTTCTGTATAATACATCGTCCTTTAGATTGTGATCTCCAAACACAACTTCTGCATAACAATCAATCCCTGTTTTGGCAAACCCACCACCAGCATAGGTTTTAAAATGCAATATATCCCCCTCATAAATATCCTTACCGTTCTTGTCTTTTAAGCCGGTGAATTGTTCAGGATAAGCACATTTAACATGTGTCTCATAGTATTGAAGACCTAAATCTATTCTACCCCCAATGAAAGGAATAAAGTATTTTTTCTCGTCTTGATTCCATACTCTAAATTTTATTTCTCTCATATTCTTTGATTAGTTAATCCATGCATTCACATGGTATATTTATGTTTTGACTAAATAAGTCGCAAACCGCATCTTTAACATTACGTTCTTTGGCGAGCTTTTCATAATCTATAGGCCTTGACCTATTTACTTTAAGCATTAGTTTTTTAATTTTTTCTGGTATTATTATACCCATGCTTTTACGTGTTTTGATCATCTGCAAGTACCGGTAAGCTTTTATTAAATCCCACCAACTAAAATCCCTACCTAAACCTTTAACTGTAGTTATATTTTCGGCGGCATTTCTTTCCATCGTTATTGCATCGTGGAACTCTTTTATGTTATTTTCGTACAACTCAATTATTTCCCATGGCTTCATTGAAGGACAGAATGTGCAGGATGATTTTGGAGGTAGAGGCAAACCAGCGTCAATAATTGTTTGAATGCACTCAAAACGTCCCATATTTAAATCAACTAAAGGATGAACATCGGTATATTTAACATCAGGGTATTCTTTCTTTGTTCTGTGTCCTTCATCAGCATCAAAACCTTTGTATTTGAATACTGGTATACCATTATCCCATGCAAATTTTGTTGGCTCCCAATTATTTAAATATTTGTCTTGTGGAGATTTCTTAAATTTTAATGAACACGTTTTGAAACCGTAAACAATACTTGGCAATGCTTTGTTGTTGATACAGTCCTGATAAAGGCCAACAAAATCACCGTATTTATTCACTTGCCTTACAATAGTTACTTCAGGTTGATTATGATCTATTAACCATTTGTTTAAAATAGGAATGTATTCGTAGGTTTTTGGATTTTCCTTACCTGGATCGGCAAACAAAATTGCATCGAAAATAATTCCTTTCTTATCGCATTTAATTAAATAAGCTATCGTATTAACCCCCATTCCGGCGGCTGCTATATGCAGTGTTTCCTTTTCCATCTTCTTTTCTTTAAACTCTACCAAAGCAGAACATCATTATTAATCCTGCTACTGCTATACTCATTATTGTTGCAAGCACCCATTTAGGCACTATGCATTTACTTCCGGGACGATTATACATTGTGGGATGATTTTTTACTGCCTTATGCGCAAGCCGTTTAGGGCGTTGCGCTGGCATTACCGCAATTGCAGTAACGGTAATTAGTTGTTTATAAAATTAACTTTAACTATATTGTTTACGCTTCCAGTAGTACAGCCCAGCTTTACTAATTGGCTATATATGTTATTTGGTATTTCATAACTCCAATCTTTTTTGATTGACGCGATATAAATCTCACCATCAACTCCAAATGCTGTTCCGTTGCCTTTTGATTTAAAAGATATTTTATCTG
Organism: Pedobacter punctiformis; assembly: GCF_027213715.1. Classification (GTDB taxonomy): domain Bacteria; phylum Bacteroidota; class Bacteroidia; order Sphingobacteriales; family Sphingobacteriaceae; genus Pedobacter; species Pedobacter punctiformis. The sequence goes on along the minus strand of NZ_JAPWGM010000004.1, from coordinate 223,739 downwards.
AAGGGAATAATGATTTGATTGTGCTTTTGAATTGATTTAGGTTTTTCATAATCTTCATTTATAGGTTTTAGTTAGCGGGGTTAACGCCCCGCTGTTTAGTTTAAATTGAATCGAAAATCTTTTTAGCAAATTCTTTAACTTCTTTTTTGGTGTATTTCTTTTCACATTTTAGTAAGTACTGGGTGTCTTTGCTTACCATTTCAAAAAGACCTTCCGGATTTGAAAAGATTTCGAGTAGTAATACTTTCTCTCGTTCGCTTCCCTCATTCAACTTTTCTTCGATTTTTTCCAATCTGTCAGCAAAAATCTTATCTGCTGGATTCTCGGTTAAGTCGGCCCTTTGCATTGTCATGATTAGAGCTCTTCTTACGTCCTTAGCTTCTTCATTAGTTAATAAATTCATTTTTAGAGATCGTTTATTAAAAGCTTCATTGCTTTTTGTATAGAACAAATATAATGCGATTGCATTATATTACTGTCATTGGTTTGTCATTAAATATAAGTCATTTGCATTGTATAATATTTTACTATATTTGTGCTAATGGATTTAAAGAAGTTTCTTAAGGACAACCCTCTGATTAGTCAAGCTGATTTGGCTGTTGCTATGTATGGCGATGATAAGCCACGCTACAATAAGAACAAGCTAAGCAACAAGCTAAACGAAGTGGTGCAAGGAAATAGTAAACAACGCATTACCCCAAAAGATGAACAACTAGCCTTAGAAGCCCTTAAAAAGCTTGGTTATAATATCAGTCAACTGGATGGGTAACATTCCACATCAATAACAATTCTTTCTTACCATTATATTTGGTCCGATCTGCATCTATCTCATTTACTGTTTTTATTTCAACCTGAATATCGTCGAGTAGTATTGATATGAACGCAGGACCTTCACCGGTATAATGATGCGTTCTGGTTTTTAATCCTACTTCATTGAGTGCTTTTAATAAGGGTACCGCAGCTTTATTGGCTACAAACTCGCCATCACCAAAATTAACTAACTCATAGTTTTCATCTAGTTCGTGATGGTGGTTGCAAAACCTAAATTGCTCTGTTGATTCTAAATCGCTCATATTCCCTGCTCTCCGTTCCGGTCAGCCATTGACCAATCATTCGGATTGTGGCGTTTGCCCCCTACCCTTGATGTAAACTCTGAAATCGGTTCCTGCCAGGTTAGTCCAACCTGTGACTTAACACCGCTTAGTAGCTCAACCGCTTCCTGCAGTTGGGACTTAAGCACCTTATTCTCTCTCTCTAAAATTGCTGTTTGTGTCATTAGTATTTCTTACCCCCTTCTTTGCTACGATTTTCTAGTTTGTGATCAGCTCTTGTTTGATTATAAATTAATTTATCGTGAATAGCTCCCGCAACATCTAATTCTTCACGGCCTGCTAAATCAAGGATCCGGATTATTGCATCTGCTAATTCTACTTCAAGCATTGAACGGCTTGGCAAGTGATCGTCCATCAATCCTTTTCGATCTCCTTCCATTGCTTCTGCAACCTCGCTTACAATAAGCATTAGGCATGTTCCAACTTCACGTGGTTTTGAATGCCAACCTGCAGCAACATTTTGCTGATAGATGTGATTTTGCAACACAGATACATTTTGTGTCCAAAATTGTAGTTTGGTTAATTGTGTCATTATTTTATCCTCCTTCTCTTTAATTTGGCGTTAGTTGCAAAACGTTTGCGGTTACTTTTGCAGATGAATGACTTCCCGGTGCCAAAACGCAAACCGTATTCTTTTGGTGAAAGGCCAGCATCATTGAAAAGGAAAGGATTGAAGTCCAAACCCCCATCTTGATTGATGTTGATTGCTTCTTTGCTTTTGCGTTCTTCTTTTGTGCCTTTAAGTTCGTTTACTTGCTCTGTTAGCTTAGCCGTAGCTGATGTTGCTGCTTGTGCTGATCCCATTAGCCCAGCCATACCCATTGCCGTGGCAATCAATCCAAATCTTCTCTTATTCATATATTTATTTAATTAGTTACTGTTCGTGTACCATGCTATTACCGCAATCACAACCCACCAAAGGATATGTTTTGCGTTTGTTAGGGGTGTGTTGGATTGGATCATAAACTAACTAGTCAACAATCTTTGAAAAGTAACAGGTATTGGATGGTCTCCCTTAGCAGGTCTTTCTTCTACAATCTCATTTATAGTGTAAGATGACTGAAGTTTTTCGATAACATCTCCAACTTCTAAAACATTGTCATTAGACGAAACCATATCTACAATATGACCACCACCTTTATTTAATTTAATTTGCAAATAATGAGGATAACCCTTCATTTGACCGAATTCTACAGTTTTCATATATTATTTTTTTTAAGTATCAATCAACTTGGTTCTGCAAAATGGTTGTAGTGTAAAAAAAGTAGCCGGGGAACCAACCCGACTACTAACCTAAACCTAAACTATGACCATATTTGGTCAGTAACTTGCCTGCTCCCGATTGGATTACCCATTGGGGCAGGGCTTTTAATGGTGCGGACTATTGGCACCCTTACATCTCTCTGCTGCTCGTTTCTAAATGAACTCGTCTAGTCCTTATCTTAATTCGACAAAAGAATAACTGTTAATTATTGCTATGTCGCTGTTCTTAAACCTTCTTACCAATCTATTGGTGGTCATGTTTGTGTGCTTTGATAATTTTGTCATACTATCGAAAACTTCACCTGTATCTAAGCATTTAACCCTTCTTTTTGGAGCTCCAGCATTATCATAACCGGTTGTTCTTTTCCTCCTATTGTTTGCCTGTACTACTGGTGTAGTCCATCTGCAATTATCAGGTTCGTAGCTTCCATTATTGTCTATTCGATCTAAAGAATGGCTTTTGCTTGGCCGCTTCCCCATATCTAAATAAAAGTTATCATAACTCTCTAACCATCTTTTGCAGACTTCAATACCTCTTTCTCCATATCGCACATAGTCCTTTTTATTCGGATTATAACAACGGTCCCTCATGTCCCTCCATGCTCTATACTCTGGAGAATCTCTTCTTATGTTGATGTCGTTTCCAATCCTTCTGGCACAACCACATGAAACTTTTTCAGAAGCATTCACAAAATTGTAAAGCTGCATATTGTACTCGTTTCCGCAAAAGCATCTGCAAGCAACGAAGTCTCTTTTTCTATTAGTTTGAATGCCTTTGTAAAACCTCAAAACAGTCAAATAGCCTTTTACTGTTCCAATGTGAACATCTTTCAAAGTAATAACCATAAATAAGTTTTAATGTGGGTTCAAAAAACCGTGGCGACTTATAAAATCAACCACGGCTATCTAAATTAACTGCTCTCACCTAAATAACCCACTCCGTAAATTAATACAGTCAGTGGGTTTCATCTATCTCAAGAGCCTACAACCAATCGTCATCGATTTGGGTGGCTAGTCCCTCTAATTAACTAGGCATAAGCAAATAATTTAGTTGTTAATGCAAAAAGCAATGTGTCGTTGACGTCGAAGCAACGACTTATTTCAGATCGTTGCTTGCTTGGTTTCCCTTTTGCTTATGCTAAGATAAAAACAATTCTCGTAATTCCCAAATTTGAGAAGTTTTTATTTTAATTTTGTTTCAAATGACCTTAAAATGACCAATACTATCATCCCACCATTTAGCCTTTACCATTCTATTGCCGCCTGCATAAAATGCATGGTTGGCATAATCATGACAAACGATGCTCTTACCAATCCTGCCCCAATTCTGTAATTTGGTATCAGCAAAGAAAGCTGGCACCTTCTCAGGTAATTGGTTAAACTTGATGAGCTGAGTACGGCGTTGCAGCATTACCCTACCACAACTCGATATTGATAAGCAAGGCGCTAAATATTTACCGTGTTCACTATCTTTTAACGAATGCCAGATATCCCACTCAGCAACATTGTTAAACAAATTGGTCCGATCAATTTTAATAACATAACGGGGATCAATACGATATTCGTACACAGACCTGCTGCACCCCTCACCAATCCTATTGCCACAAAAGAAGTCAGTAAAATCACCCAACAAGAAGATATCCTCTTTGAATAAATCTATGAAGTTCGTAGTTATGCCGGTCATGTTAAACTACTGGTATTGGTTGTGGCGCTGGCGCCAAAGATGCCCTCTTAGCAACTTCTGATTCAATAGCCGCAATCTCCGCATCTATATCATCCACAAACCCTAAAGTCTGTATTGCGGTTCTTACTGACATTAATCCAGCAGAAACCAATTCGACAACCCGGTTATATTCTTCGGTTAGATTCCGTGGCAATTCAATTTTAAATTTAGGTTTCATAACTAAACCCAATGACGGCTTAACATCAGTATTAATGATGGCCATGGCAGATTTAAGGAAATTTAGATTACGCTGGTGAAATATACCAATACTTCCTTGCTGCTTACGTCTGGCTTTATTGGTAGATGGTAGCAGCATCATTTCAATTGTTACGCCAGGCAAATCACCTGATATATCCTCAAACTTTAAATCGGGTGTAGCCGTTTCAATAAAAATATCTGTTCTGATATTCTTGCGCTCATTACTTGCTGACTCCTGCCCACCTTTGCTTTCAACGTATTTTAGATCAGCTTTATCGCCATCCATTTGAAAGGTCTTACGGGTATTGGAAGTTCCTCCCCCTGATGCCGCAACGATATTTCCGGTTGCTACAAGGATAGGGAATGCGCTGGTCTGATTTTCGTCGGCTGTATCACTATCTATTTCCTCAACACGTGTAATTTTTGAACTTACATCGGCCCATTCGGTGCGCTTTTGCTCATCAAGAATAAAATTAGCTTTACCATAAGTTATAGGAGTACTCGTTTCAATTGCCCATCCGGTTTCGCCTTGAATAAATGTTATGTATTTATCACTTAGGAAAAGATCCATTTTCTCTACATCTTTTTCACCGACCTTAACCTTATACTTTCGAGCCGCTCCAATCATATCTTTATATTGATCGCGAATTGGGATGATGATATCACCATCTTCGGGGCTAAGTATGGTACAACGCATTTTAAATTTGTTGTTGGTCTTGCCTGTAATGTCAAACCAATACCCATCTTCTGCAGGTACGCTATACCAAACTAAAAGCACAGTAAGATATCGTTGTTTAAGTCTCTCAATCTCTTGAGCTAAATAATCAAACTTATTATCCTCTAACGTCTTTTTTACCATGGCCAGCATGATTTCATCGGTCGCAAATCCTTCTCTTGGAGTACAATCAATACCTACTCCGGCAGATAGAGCAAGATCAACAGACCAATCAATAATTAGCTTTTGTGTCGCTGATGGAATTCGATGAACCGGCTTAGTTTCGCTCCTATACTTTGGACTACCATCTTCTTCTTTATCTCCGGTTGCAACATCAACCTTCCTGTCTGGTCGATATGTGAGATCAGTCACAACTTTATGTAACTCTGGCTCAAAGTTTAATGCTTCCTCGGGTATTTCCGGAGCAAGTTCTGTAATCTTGTCTACTAATTTCTTTGGGTCAGATAATAAATCAGTAAGTTCCTGTAATTCCATATGTGTGAATAGCGAATTGGCTAAACACAAAAATAGCCAACTGATTAAGCCGGCTATTGAATTGCTGTTTACTTGTGTGGATTGGTAAGTTAATTACCTATGTGTCGATATTTTTGCATTAGGATTTTGTTTACATGCTAACAAATAATCATCAACGAATGTTAAAAAATCTTCATACTTACCCCATCCATTTGGTGAATTAAATTGTCTATAATAATCTGGTTTTTCTCTTAAAGATACTAATCCATCATACAGAGGCTGTATTAATCCTTTAGCTTTGACAACTCCTAATTCCTCAGGTCTCCATAAATATCTGTAAATTCCTGCTTCATCTGCCATATTAATTAAATTATGCGTGATATTGGAACTGAAAACAATTCCTTTTCTGTTTTCTAAATAGACATCTAAACTCATAATATTATGCTTTAATCGTTAACTCCTCACCTGTCAAGGCGAAATAAATGTTTTGGAGCCTATGAATAGTCATGTCTTGAACATAGAATTCATTCTCTACAATATAAATCCTATCATTCAAATCTACAATAATTTCACCATAATTATAATCAAACCGACTTTCTCCATCGGCAGGCGCCTCAAAACCAAGTTTTAGTAACCACCATTCATCTAAAGGTATACCTATAATGTTATCTTTATGCCAATAAATAAAACTATTAATCCGGTTGTTACCCCCTACTTTTTCGCTTTCAATCGCCTCAACTTTAAAAGGGTTCATATTTGGATTAGGCGTGTTAACTAAATTCCCAATTCTTAATTCTGTTGCTCTCATAAGCTTAGTTGTCGATACTACTTTGAATACCTAAAACCCATTGCAACGCAATAATTTTTGCGGCTATCTCATCTACATCAGACCCCTCATACTCGCCACGATCTCGTAAATCTTCAAGCCATTTTAATTTTTCAATTATTTCAATTTTAGTCTTCATGCCTAAACCAATTCTAATTCACTTAATTCTTTTCCTAATTCTTTTATGCCAGTTAATATTTTTTTAACTTGCTTATCTGATGGCTTTCTGTTTCCATTTTTATAATCCGATAATAAGCTCTTTTGCATATCTATACGCTTGCCTAAAGCAGATACATTAATCTCTTTATAGAACTCAAAAAATGAGGCTAAGTCATACTTTAGCTTAATATGCACTTTTGTTATTGGTTCTTTACCTACTTCCTCTGCGAATAAATTATATGCATCAACAATATTGTCTCGCACTTCGGCAACGGTATCACCCATTGTAGTAATTAAACCCAATCCTTTTTCTTCTCGATAAGCCCCGTAACCGTCGGCTCCTTTTTCGATAATAAAATCTAATTTTTTCATGTCTATATGTATGTATATGTAAAAGCGGGGCTATTTAAGCCCTGCTTGTTTTTTAATTGCTTTCTCTGTTCCTTTCGGGATCTCTTTTGAGCCATGATAAGGGTAGATTAAGACTCCCGGTATTGTGGGGTGCTTCATCTTAATGTGGCTTCCATTTTGGCTTATCTCTTGCCAGCCTGCTTGTTTTAATTTTTTGAATAACTCTGATGATTTCATCTCCTTTCTTTTGATACTATAAAGGTAAACAAAAGTTCACATATAAACAAATAAAAAGTAAATTATTTTTCACTTTATTTTTCAAGGTTAGAAACCACTCGTGAGCAACGCTGCGGTTATATATTCAAAGCCCTAACTCCCAATCCTTTTTTCTTGTTGATGAAAGCGAGGTATTCGGTTGCAAAGTTGTGAGTTATAAGGTAGCGCTTACAATCTGAGGCGTGCCCGAATTCTTGGTATGGTACTTTTGTTACTGGATGAGGTTTTGTTTTTTTCAGGATTGTCCCATCAGAAGCTTCTAAAGTGTACTGATAATCATAAATTGATTGTTTGCACTTCGCGTTAACGCCAATAGTTATACCACTTGTGCTATCTCCTGAATAAATATCATTTATGAAGTTTCCAGATTGAACAACTGATGGATTTACCGATTGGATACGCAATTGAGGTCGATAGTCTTTAAGTACTGATATAATATCAGTAAAATAGTTCTCCCCTTTCTCTTTTTTAGTGTCTTCCTTAATTGAAGTTCGATCACCGCCAACAAATAACCCTTGCACCTCATCCAATGGATAACGCCTCATAAACTCTTTTGCAGCATGTGTAACTCGATTTAAGGGGTCTTTCATAAAGATTTCATCAATCTGTTGCGCATGCTTGCCTTTGATTTGCCAAACTGTCCATGGTAGATATGGATTAACGTTTTCATCACAACTAAGCCAAATCGGGGCTGACTTATCCCAGCCAATATTATTTACATGAATTTCCGGCTTAAATTCTTTCCAGAATTCACCTCCAAACGTAGTTTTTCCCCATTGTCCTAAAACATTGACACGATAGCTGTTATAATTTTTCAACCTCATGTTTTCATAAATGGCGATCAGATTTTGATCATGAAAACCATAAGTGCCACAGGGAGACCCAGTAATCCAATAATTATCTTTATAGTTGGTGTTAATCAATACTACCTTACCACAGGTCGAACGCTTCACGTAACTATCAGGAGATGGTAATTTATGATCTTCCATTATCTCAAACTCATATGTATCAACCAATTCCTTTTTAACCCAGCTATTCTCATCAACTGGGTTCCAAGACGCAAAAACCTTTTGACCTGGCATTCCCCTCAATGACATCTCGAACTGCTCATACTCAGCTTGTTCAAACTGGTTTAACTCATCAAGATATAAGTATTTGTAAGATTCAAGGCCCTTTGCTTTTTCTTCAGCATCAATCCCTTTAAGTACAATTTCACTTAAACCCTTACCTTGATTTTCAACTAAATATCGCCTGTCCTGTGTTTCGACAACTGGAGACAACCTCAATGATGATACAGCAAGATTGAAAGATTTTTTAAGCGTTGTTGGAATTATATTGCTTTCCTTGCGATATGCGATTGTATTACTCGCTTTAACATAATTATCTTTAACAAGAAATTGACAGATAGATACTGTTTTGCTACTCGACTTACCTCCAAAAATCAGAATTGTCCTGATGGTATCATCCTTTGCTAATTCATTAATGATAAAGTAAAGCGGATTAAACCATTTTTTATCTAAACGTAAGCTCATTAGTCATACACCTCATCCTCTAAATCTTTTCCAATCCTGACAGTATGATCAGTTTCTTTCTTATCAACCAGCCCCAAAGATCTTGATATAATGTTCGCATTATAAGCGCCAACTGTGGCTCCTTCAAACTGTTGTTGGTAAACGATTTCTTCTATTTTTTCAATGACTGTCAGAAAATCTCGTTTATCTTCAGTAGCAGTTCTTTTAAACTCTCTAAAATAAGACGTGCTACAATCCAAATAAAGACATAACCCATGCATAGTGAATGGTCTTGATGTTGGAATACTCATCGTCGTTCCTGCGAGCTCTCCTGACTTAATAGCTTCCTGTTTATGCCATGGGTTATTTGAACACCATTCGAAATATTCACAAGCAGATTCCCAAAGTAATGACGGTGAAGCAAATAGTAAATCCCTTCCGTGTGATGCACGCATCTTCCAGAATTGATTCCCGACCTTATGTGGTTGCTTCTTTGACATTCTTATGCGAATAATTTATATTGCGAATCTTTATGAATTGAGAATGGTTCGAAAAGATCTACCACTGTCATTACTTTTTTATAGAAAGGTTTAACTACGCCGTTGTTGTTTGGCTTCATGGGTGAATCACAATACCCTTTGTATGCATTGACCATCTCAGGATTATTAAAATTTAAGCACCTTGACATCTCGTCTCTCACGCCTGCTGGTAACTTAGCTGAAACACCTTCTCCGGGTAAGAAGAAAAAACTAAGCGGTTCGTAAAGCTGATAGCATGATGCGATGAAAAGAAGCATACAATTAAATTCATCCTCTATGGGAAAATTCTCTTTTACAGAATCAAATATAATTTGAACATACTTTGGATCTTTCAAAGTTTCTCTATGAGTGACGGCCAGATCTTCAAACATTTCTGGATGAAGGACCTTCAATATACGTCCTACTCTTTCCTGCGAACTTAACATTGCCTTATTGTGTTTAAGACAAATATAAATATAAATTCTCTATATTCCCAAATTTGAGAATTAATAATTTAAAAAAAAGGCTATTTGCCATTATTATTTTTATCGCAGTACCATTTATCTCCATGAGGCATTTCGATAGCGTAGGGACATGTGGCAAACGGTTTATCACATTGGCATCCTTGAGGGTTATTTTCTTGTATATTTTTGGAAGTGTCCATTTTTTATAAGATTAAGTAATGTTTGTTCTGGCTGATTAACCGGTATAGATTTTCCTAATTCCAAAATATCTATTGTGCATTCTTCAGGTTTTCCTGTTGGCCAAACTCTAACCACACACCAAATTCTTTGCTTGGCGTCTTTATACCATTCGTATAGCTTAATCATTGTATTTGTCGATTACTGATAAAAATTCGTCCTCTGAGCGAACGATAACATATTCATGTCCTAGTTGTGTAATTGTATGCTCCCACTCCTTCTGTTGCTTACTTTGAGATCCTAATTGAGTTTTCCATTCTATCCATAGTATAGCCCCATTACTTCTTATGAATGCCATATCTGCTACTCCTGGCAAAACCCCCATTGATTTATTTAATGCTCCCTTGATTGAGTTCTGGCTGTTGTTATTTATCGCGAAAACCCTTCCGCGAAGGTCTGGCCTATTATTCCACAGGTTAACATAAGCTTTACTCTGGATTGCTACTTCTGATTGATCTCTAAATTCCATATTATTAATTTGGTTTAACATGATAAACTTTTTGTTTTCGTCCTTTAATGATTGTTGTAACGGGTTCTCCAAATAATTCCGTTAAAAGCATACCTGTCCTTATGGGGTCTAATGGCTTTACTCTCTCTACTCTTTGCACTTTTTCCATTATTTGAGATGTCGTTAAAAACGAATCACATTGTTTCCTATCAAAGTGTTTCAGCACTAAATCCATTCTTTCGTAGAAGTAGTCGTCATCCCTATCTATTTCACGTGAAAAATTATCTAAAATTTTCTTCAGCTTTTTGATTTGTTTAGAGTTTGCCTTACGTAGTATTTTATGAAGTGAGATTATCAAATCCGTTGTTATTGACTCTTTCTGTGTTCGTCTTGTGTTTTCTTTATTTTTCATTTGTGTATTTTATTTAAGGTCAGGTGGTCACTTAAAGGTCGATAAGAATAAAATCTTCTGACCGCCTAAAAAATTACCTTTATAACTATTTAAATGATATTTTTTATAGTATAATATATAAAAAGGTCAGTAAGGTCAGTATATATAGAGATTAGTGTAATACCAATAACTATTAATAAGAAATGCAATTTTCAAACACGATAGCATAATCACTAATGCCAAAATTTATTTTTTTACGACTTTCCGACCGCTTAAAAAGGAAGTTCCTGTATATCAGCTTGTTCAGTAGAAATTTCGCTACCGCTTTGCTGACCGACGGTCGGATCAGTATTAGCAAAACGTACCAACTCATACCTTTTCAAATCAACTCCATTAATTTTTTTAGACTTCCGTTCACCAAAAATCTTTTTACATTCTATTCCAAACTTTTTAATGTTTGTAATTTTCTGTTTCGTATTAGCTTCAATAATATCCTTTATCTCTGAGCTTAATAACCATTCTGAATATTTACCCGGAGTTGGCGGAGAAAAGAATTTCATAATTAATTCCCTTTCAAATGGTATACTTTCAAAGTCTTCTGACATAGAATTCAGCTCCGCCAATTCCTCTGTTGTGAGCTGCCACATTTCTCCATCTTCGTATGCCCTATATGCTTCCATAAATAGTTCATCTTTATCGATGGAATTGTACAACTCATGATCGAGTGAAACTACGTTTATGGGTAATATCCTTGTATTTCCTGTAGGATCATTTATTACCTCATGATCATTACTTGTTCCGCATAGCACAGCAAGACGTTTAAAATCTTCATTACTTCTCGCGTATGGAGCCCGTAATGAGAATACGGATTTACTAGTAAGTTCTTTGAATCGTTTTTCATCCTGCTTACTCTTCCCCCCCATTTCATCATCCATAACTATTAGTTTCTGACACATGAGTATATCATCATCCTTACCGGCGTCAAGTTTCGATTCAGCATAGTACTTTCTCAATCCAGTAGGTAGAAGTCTCCTGAACCATTCGGTCTTTCCTGTATTTTGGCCTCCGCATAAAGCGAGAACAGAACGGACTGGATGACCATTATATGCTGCAATTAAAGAAAGAAACCACTTTCTAACGAACACTTCTTTCATCTTAGTTTCGGAACGAATACATTTTGCAAGAGAAGCGATATTACCGACAGATCTGCGATGCAAGTTTTTTTCGATATACTCCGTAATGGGATTGTACTCACTAATGAAATCAGAAAATATATAGCTTTCGCATAAGTCTTTTGTTATATCTTTTGTATTGAAGAACATTCTTGCGCGAAGGTAGATGCTGTTTATTCTTTCTCTTTTAACCTCCTTTCCAGCTTCATCGATTACTCTAGTAATACTATTTACTCTCATGGGATGGTTTTGTTGCATCCATTCAAAAAAAGCCTGAATGAGTTCATCAGTATCTCCAGAAGCAGACTTTATGGATATATCATCACGCTTGAATACTTCATCAACCAAGTTTTCAGCCTGAACAGGATCAAGTCCGTTCATTTCAGTTAACTGCTGCTTTACAGCTTCTTTATTCCTGCCTGACTTCTTAGCCATAGCAGCGATTTGCAAAGGCTTGTTGTCGGTAAGTGGTGCATGAATACCAACCTGCTTCAACATCCAATACAGCGTCCCTACAGTTATTCCTTGTTTATTTCCTTTTAACGCAATATCATATTGCTTATCTGCATGCCTGCTATCATATTTTTCTGAAACTGAGCACAATGAATGAAACCATTGCCTACCGTTATCTCCAAATCCATCAGCTAAAGCAAAGGCGAGTTTATAATATGAATCATAATCTGGCGCAATATTCTGCCCAAGATTAATGCATTCAGTTATCATTTCTCCAACAGTATCTCCTGGAATAACAATTGGCAGTGAATGAATTTTCTTTGGTTTAGCAGTTATATACTTTCCAATCCTAGATTTCTCATTCAAAAACAATTCTGGATCAAAAGAAGCAAAACGTAATGATGCGGGATTGCTAGGTGCCCGATCAACGACAATACCGAACGATTGAAAATAATAATTTCTCAACCAGCTATATGATTCTTTGTGTTTCTCTTGGTTGATACGAACTATTACAGCTAAGCCACCACCACTAGCAGATTTAAATAAAGCGAAAGTGTAAGGATCTTCTAGTAGTGCAGATTTATCTGTAAAATAGTCTATGTCTATACATATAAAGCCGCTATGCTCAATTAGGTTTTCTTCTTTCCTTTCTACAAAAGTTCCGGAAATAGTAACTGATGGCAATCCTGTTTTAAGCCTATCACGGATTGATTTTTCCTGTTCAATTCTTATCTTTTCAACTTGATCTTTCCATTTTCCATACTTAATCTGGTTAAGGAAATCTATAACAGTTGTAATCTCGTCCGATACATGCGGCTGTCCCTTTCTGGGAAATGATTTAAAAAATGAAATTTTTCCCATAATTAACCAACTAATTTATAATCTGTATACTCACAATCATCCATTCCATCTAACTGCCTTTCAATCCATCCTTTCTTGTAACCTTTTATGCCGGCATAGTACATGATGGTATCTTTTCCCATTGATCGAATAACACGCCAAATGAATGTAGATTTATAAGCCTTGCTTTTTTCCAATTCAATGAGTTGATCAATTGTTAAATCACTTATTCGTCTACCAACCAAACCAGATGGAACCTTTGGTGTGACTTCCACCATTATACCCTCTTTTGTAGTCGATTCAGAAATCTGGAAAGTATAGCCACAAAAACTACATTCTTTTGCAGAAATAGGTACAAGACATTCACATTCCTCATTTCCACATTTTTTAACTGGTGCAGATGTTTCTTGCTTTTCCTTTGGCTCTTTCAACTTCCAAAGTCGTGGCTCATTCCACATCCCGTGCCTATCGTGGTTCATTCCGAAGTCGAGTAAAATGAAGTGAGGTTTTGCAGATGAAGCGATAGCCGCCAAACGTTGCTCATTAGTATTTAATCCATCCAAAATCCCAGGTAAAGCACGAGATCCACGTCCGACACATTGCAAGAATAGAGGTAATGACTTAGTTGCTCGATTCATAATCACACAGCCTATTGTCGGCTCATCATAACCAGTAGTTAGTATTCCACAATTGTTCAACACTTGGAAATGCCCAGCTGTAAATGCTGCCAAAATTCTGTCACGTTCTTCCTTCGGTGTTTTACTGGTAACATATTCACTTGATATCCCTGCAGCAACAAAAGCCTGATGAGTTTTAATAGTGTGTTCTATATTGACATTGAAACAGATGGTTTTCAATCCAAAGGCATATTTATTCCACCAATCAATAACACCATCATACAGAACAGCTTTATCGAAATGCGATAGCAATGAATAATCAGTGTATTCGCCGGATTTTGTTTCCAAGTCTGAAAAATCGTCTTGCATTTGATATGCTTTACATTTCACAAGATACCCAGATGAAACAAGTTCAGGCACATCAATTACTTGCACGATATTTTGATAATATTTAAAAAAATGCTTCCCAACCGGCGTTGCAGTCGCACCGATTACCTTTGCGTCAGGATATTTTTCAAGTATGCTTGTAAAATTGCCTTTGTGGCTTTCATCAATAATAATAAGATTGGGTTCTATCGAAAGGTTTTTTCTTCGTTTTAGCGTCTCCACCATCCCAAGATATATTGTTGCCCCGTCGTAAATATTTTTTTTGTTTGGTGATATTTCTTCAACAGTAATGCCAACCCTATTCAGTGATTTTATGGTTTGTTTGAATAATTCAGTCCTGTCAGTTAAAATCAAAGTAACAGTTCCTTTGGTATGAGCCATACGGGCCATTTCACAAAAAACAACAGTTTTCCCTGCTCCAGTTGGTAGCGTTAATACCTGTCGTTGATGTTTATTAGCAAATCCTTCTCTAAGATGGAATATGCTTTCTGATTGATAAGTCCTTAACTGCATGATCAATCCGTTTTATACCACACACTGGCAGATGATATTCCGAGGTCTTTCAATTTTCCTGCTGCAGATTCTACTATCTTAGTCCTGCCGGAAGCCTGACAATTTGTTTGGAAGAATATAAATCGATATCCCTTATGCCAACCATTCATTTTTTCCCCAATTCGTAAGCCGCAGACTGACGCCAAGTAATCTATTTCCTTTTGCTTCCAACCTGTAAAATCAACAATTACAGTATCCAAGTTACATGATCCGTAATCTTCTATTGATGATAAATTTACTATGAAAGATTTTGTTTCATTAATGGCATTAGCCAAATCATTTATTTTATCGCGCATATACTAGATATTATGTAATTGTGATTAATTCGTAATTATCGTTAGTCCAGATGGGCCTGTAACACGACTTACAGCAACGTAGAATTGCCCTGGAGCAAAGCATGGACGAGTTAAATCTATTGTAACCTCCTCGAATGTTAGTCCTTGGCTCTTATGAATACTTAGTGCGTACGCAAGCTTAAAAGGATATTGTTCAATACTTCCCACCACTTGCAATTCCAAATCGGTCTTATCAGCATTTAATACATATTCTTTCTTTGTGAACTCAACCTGATTAAGTGCAAAATCTACTCCGTTTACGTTGATATAATGACAACCTTCATGAGAAACAAAGGTGCCTATGGAGCCATTTACCAGGTCATTATCTTTAGAATTAACCAAGTACATTATTTTTGCGCCGTTCTTAACATTTATCTTTGTAGGAAGATTGAAATCGTCAGCATTAATGTTACCGGTAACCTTTGCATCGAATGTTATAACATCTCCTTTGAGTGACTCCAACCCAGCTTTATTGTATTTGTCAACAGTAGCGTTGTGAGGAGCAAGAATAACACCTTTGGGTTGAGTGCCGATAAACTGATGAAAATACGGAGCTTTACCTCCTTCTCTGATAATATTTAGGTTGTTTATGAATTCTTCATCATTCTGCCTAAGTACTTCATCTAGTTCGATTGTTTCGGTAGCGAGCTGAGGATAAACCTTTGCCTCAAAAAATTCTTCTCCATTATAGGTTCTGTAAAGTATCGAACGAGAATTATCATTTAATACAGCCGGAAGTTGTTTAAGATCTCCAATAAAAACAAGCTGTTTGGTATTTAGACCACAGCAACCATTTTTTAATAAAGTCCAATGCATGCCATCAAGGATATCAGGACGAAGCATTGATACTTCATCTATAAGAATGACATCAACTAAATCCAGCATTCTTCGCTTCGTACCTTTCAAAAAGTTGCAGGCTTCGAAATTCATTACGCCAAAAGGGTTTAAACCAAACATAGAATGAATTGTCTGCCCCCCTAAATTATTAGCTGCAATGCCTGTAGGTGCAATAGCAATTATCTTCTTTCCATTCGCTTTCATCAACCTCATTGCTTCTTTTACAACGAAAGTTTTACCTGTTCCGGCTTTACCAGTTAAAAATACGTTTTGGCCTGCGAGAACAGCGTCCAAGAAATCGGATTGTTTGGTCGATAAACTCATTATTATTTGCTTATTTTAAATTAAACCCCACCCCTGTACAAAATGGCCGTCAAGCATTCTGGTAAGGCTACCAGAGTATGTACAGGGGTGGAATTTTAATGTCTTAAGGTTCGGTGACGGCCGCACCACAATTATACAAAAAATATTCTCATGTTTCTCATAAATGAGAATAAAAATTTAAGTAAAATTAATTTTACTATCCAAAACCATGGTAATTGTATCTATGGATCTTTTTTTATAAAAAAAATGTTTAGTTATTAACTTGGAGATAACACTATCATACACACCTGTTAGCCTGGAGATCTGAGCAACAGTGCTGCCATTTACAAATAATTCAAGTACCAGCGCTATGCCTTCATTTTCTTTTATAGAAAATCTGGTTTTGTTTAGATTTAATTCCATCCTATAATGTTGAACGGATCTTTCACTTAACATGGTGGCTTTGGAGAGTTGAGCATCATCCATAAGATGCCAATTTTTAGCTATAAATGATTTCTTTTCTTGGGGTGTCATATCCAGTTTCATTTGTTAGGCCACTATTGGCTGGTACCGACAAAGCCCCGCAAATCGGAACTTGCAGGGCTGATATACCAAATCCGTATAGCAGATTAAAAAGGCAGATCATCATCTTCACCAACTGGCCCGCTTGCCGCACCTGCAGCATCATTACCTCCGACCATTGAGAAGTCTTTAAGGTTGCCCAGTATTGGTGTTAATGCTTTTTCAGCTTCTTTTTCTGCCTCGGTCATTTCTGACCATTTTTTTGCTCTCTTAACTGATTTTGAGATAAAACCATTTTGCCTGTAGCTATCTGTTTCATCTTTGGCTGTTACTCGGATTGGCAGATAAACTGCATCATCCTTAGTTTCAAGTGCATTCAGTTCAATAGGAATAAAAATCCCTTTGATCATTCCGGTTTTGCCTTTCTTCTCCATCATAACGTGAGTAAGTTTGGTCAGGGCTATTGAGCCCGATAGGTTTCTTTCTGACATAATTTGTAAGTGTTGCGCCTTTAGTGGCAGTTTTAAATAAAGAAATCTCTTTGGAGTTTAGCCGGCCAGCCTTACCCCAAAGAGATTAAAAGTCTTTGTGAACGTGGCCGCGTCCAATTATAACGCTAATATAGTAATTTATTCTCTATATTCCCAAATTTGAGAATTTAATATCGAAGATCATACCTTTTTTCCATAATTAACTCATGCTTTTCTTCGCTAATATTAGGTTTAGGCAGCCATTCACTTACCCTATTTTCGTGAATCTTCGCTCCGGTATGAGAGTTTACAAAAAAGTGACCTTGTTTGATGATGTGCCTAGGTAGACTTGATAAGTCGGCTTTCGATTTACGCGTTCCCATAATTATGATTCAATAACACCTGTGATATCAGTAAACACATCCCAGTTAAAGTTTGGCAATGATGTGAAAGCCTCACGTGATTCTGTTGTCCAGTTATTCCAAGCATTGGTAAAACATTCTTTATATGGTAAATGCTTCATATATCCGCCGGTGGTTATGTGATAAGGATGATCTTTCTTTTCCTGATCTGTCATATTTCCAGAAGGCACATATAGAGTAGTATCTATTGATTGCAGCAAACCAAATGCTTTTGAAGAAGTAAAATCCTCATAAGTCCAAGATGATGGTTTATTGAACATGATGTAATTTGCTTGCAAATTATTAAAAGCCCCAGCGTTGTCGTTCCCAGCGTTGCTGTACCCAGCGTTGCGGTTCCCAGCGTTGTAGTCCCCAGCGTTGTCGTTCCCAGCGTTGTCGTTCCCAGCGTTGCGGTTCCCAGCGTTGCTGTACCCAGCGTTGCGGTTCCCAGCGTTGCTGTACCCAGCGTTGCGGTTCCCAGCGTTGCGGTTCCCAGCGTTGTAGTTCCCAGCGTTGTCGTTCCCAGCGTTGCTGTTCCCAGCGTTGCTGTACCCAGCGTTGCGGTTCCCAGCGTTGTAGTTCCCAGCGTTGCGGTTCCCAGCGTTGTAGTTCCCAGCGTTGCTGTACCCAGCGTTGTCGTTCCCAGCGTTGCTGTACCCAGCGTTGCGGTTCCCAGCGTTGTAGTTCCCAGCGTTTTTTCGGCCAGTATTTCCTTTGCCAACATTAACTAAATCATACACTTCAAGCCAACTTAATTCACGAACAAACTCAATATCTGAAGTGCATGACTTATCGCCTTCATGTTTAGTGATTCCATGATCGATTATTTCAAAAACACGATTATTTGTATTAAAATCGTAATATTCAAAACAGTCATTTAATTCCTGGCAATAATGAAACCCGTTTAAACAAGGTACAATCTCTCCGTCAACATGGTGAATTTTACCTATTTCAAACTTGAATGGTTTTCCATCAGGATTACATATCATATTTGAATCAGTAACCTTATATCCCTTTTTTTGTGTTGAAAGTATTTCAACGAATGACTGTGGCAAAGCAATATTATGAACTCCATAAGCTTCTTTAAATAAGGGTGCAATTTCAGCATGGGTAAAGCCAGCAATTCCACAACCTATTTCTGTAACAAGAAAAGCAAGGTTTCTATTAGTATCAGCAAAAGCAATAAATTTAGATACGAATCTAGCAAGATCAGGCATGGCAATCTTACTCATATCATAGTTTAGTGTAGGAATACCGAATGATTTTCCTTGTAATCCGAATGCCTGGCCGTTAATTGCACCAAATTTATCTTGTGCTAATCTTGCGGCTCCACCGGCATGATTTCCATTCATATTACTTCCGAAAACGAAAACCTCGTTCTTTTTTAGTTTTGTAATGTTGGTTGGTGTAATTTTTTGATTTTTCATTTTATTAAGTGTTAATTTTTGGTTCCAAATATTTTATCTGTGTCTAATTCTTTTATAGCTTCATCCAATAAGTTATCAATATATGTTGGTCCATATTTAAGCAATAACATTTGGCGATTAAGCGACTGTTCAAATAAGTAGAGTTTCCAACCTAAGTGCCGATCAATTTCATCAATTAGTTCTAGTATTGTCATTACGCTGCTTTTTTAGTGTTACGTGTTAGTGCTTTATATTTAGGCTCATAGTGCAAGTATGCGCTTTCGATAATTGTACCACTACGTTTAGCCTCTGCTTCAGCAAAAAGCTTCATTGTGTTCATGGTGGTTTTTTCAGTGATATCTTTATCGCAATGGGTAGTATAAAATTTGAATATCTCTGACCAACCTGCCTGCTCCAAAACCTCAATACCATACGATTCAATTGCTGATGCTTTTGGGATACTCAATCCTCTATGAGCCTGCTCAATTTTCACATCAATAACAGCTGCGCCAATTTGTGTTTTTACCTGTTCAGCCTGACGTTCCTCGGATTGTTGCTGTTGCAATTGTGCCGCTGCTTCCTGCTCCTTACGTAATTCTTCAGCTGCTGCGCTGGCTTTGCCCTCTTCTAACTCCGCACGACGTTCAGGAATCAGAGATAGTAAATGATCAGCATAATTTTTAATCTCCGACTGGTAATGAGGCGCAACCTTTTCAAACTTACCTTCTTTGGCCCGGTTGCAGATATCTTCCAATTCGTCAGTAATAGTTGAAGCTAATGGATAAAGGAGTGGATTGCTTATGTCAGCTTTTAAACTATCCCAAATATCTTTAGATAATGGTAGCACATCGGCTTTAAATACATCCTCTAATATTGTAATGTTTTCAAGTGTAGCTTCTTCAAATGCTTCTAACAACCTTTGCTTATCAGTGGCGAGAATAGCAGCATACTGGTTTCTGATCTGCGCTTCCGCTTCTGCAAATAACTCAATTCTCGCTTTTGCCTGATCAAGCTTCAACTGATCTTTCCTTGCCTGCTCAGCTTTCTCCTGAGTATAGGCCTTAACACTTGCATCCCTTTTTCCCTGTAACTTATTTTCCAGTCCTTTAAGCAAATTTTCCTCTGCTGTAAAATAACCTTTGATCTCGTCTAGCCTACGAGTAAATGGTGATCTAGCATCATTTGCATTTTTGGTTGCTTTCTTTAATGAAGCAAGAAAATCATTAATGGCGCTATCAGTATCAACGCTAAGCTTGATGCCTTCTTTGTCTGCAATTGCAATAAGGATTGCTTCTTTCTTTTGGTAGGCGGCAACCCAACTTTTTGTAGTAGAGAGCACTTGGCTTGCCGACTGTATCTCTTGCGGGGTAATAATTTGTAATTCCATTTTTATATTGGTAAAGAAGATGAAACAAATGTTTTAGTTAATACTGCTTGCTTGGCCTCGGTCGCTTTGTGAGTACGTTTTTTGTTTGGGGTATTACCAAACTTCCTGTTACAGAAGTCTTCAACATCTTCGAATTGAACTGCTCCTGCAACGCTTTCTGATGTACTAATCACTCCGGACATACTCATATATTGACGTTTTTCTGCTTTATCCTGGTAGCGTATTTGGGCAAGCTTTAAAATAGCATCTATTTCGTCCTGACTGGTTGTACCCTGCCATTCTTTAATCTTATAGCTTGGCGTAGTTTTCCAATCTGCAGGTGCCCAGTTCATAGCAATATCAATGGGTGACTCTGGAAAGTTTTCATCCCACAACAACTTCTCGCATTCCATTTGGATTCCATGAGTTTCATAAAATCCTTTACGGCCAGATTTAAAATTGATAATGGCACGTTTTTGAACACGCTTAGTTGTGATTTTTGGATCTCCTTTGCGATCTCCTGATTTATAAACCTCTCCCCACTCTCCTTTTTCATCAACCGTTAATAAACAAACCAAATCGATTGGTGTTCCGAATCCTCTTTCATCACTTAATAACACATACTCCAATCCCAACGGAATAATTTCATAGTCATTGTAAAACTGAACAAAAGCAAGCAAATCCTCTTTTAACTCATCGGCCCAAAAAGCACAATCATTATCCCAGAAGTTGTTATCACTAGTATAATTCTCAACTACCTCATCACATTTATCAAGATCATAAATGCCTTCCATGATGAATTTTCCAATTTCGATATGCATCATTGTTCCAAAATGTGCGCGGACCTTCATTTGTCTATCAGCTTCTTTTTTACCTAAAGAAAACTTCCAATCTTCCAAAGCTTTTGGTGTTGGCATTGATTGAGCGATTGATGTTGTTAGGCTAGTATAAAGTTTAAATGGCTGTGCTAAAGTTCCATCTTTATCAATTTTGATATAAGATCTACCTAGCCCAAAATTCACACGTCCAACTTTATAATTGGGTAATTTTATTGCGTTTTCGTCGAACCACTCGGTTGGGACAAATTCTACTGTCATGCTCATATTACTTGCCCTCCCCGATTTCTAAAACTTTAGGCTCCATTGAACCACTCTCGATCATCTTAGTTGTTAACCGGTTCATAGAGCCCCCTGCCTCAATGTAATTACGTACAGCCTCCATATTTTCCTCTGTAAATGATGGAATAAGAGAAACTACCGGATAAGTTTTAGCTTCACCAGGAGTATAAGACTTTTTCATTTCAATGGTGAAGTTGAAAGGGAAGCCAATAATAGAACCTGATTTTTCCATAACTAAATCGAATGACTTGGTAATTGATGGGATACTTACCTCTTTTGCCTTTGTAGACCAAGACCAATAACCTAATACTCCAGTCATTTTAAGTAGAACAAAGCGCAATGTTAATGTACGGTCCCATTTTAAAGCCTTTACCCGTTTGTCCGTTGCAGAAACACCTTCATCATACTTACCGGTAGCTGCGTTGAATACACTGAAGGTTTCGCCATCACCCCAACCGAACCGTTTTCCTTTATCCCAACTCTCAAATTGCTCATTACAAACCTCTTTGATATCATTGCTAATGAAGGCTATTTGTAGGCTATTTGGTTTCTCTCCAAATAATGCCGTGAATTGATTTGCAAAGTTTCCTGTAGGCCTGAAATAGTCAATTGCTTTTGGATATTCCTTACCGCCACTCGAGATTGCTTTTGTCCCTGTTTTAATTTTACCGATTTCTGGCAGCGTACTTGCATTATTTTGTGCCTTAGCTACCTTGATACGTCCGTTTTGCATTTTATAAATTGATTAAGTAAAAAACTCCTATTAATATTATTCCTGCCAATACTATCCTCACTATCTTCATAGCCTCAGCAACTTCATCCTTTGGTTTATTTCTTGCAATTCGGCGGGCTTGGTTAAGTAATTGTTCCTGCTCATCACGATACCACAAACCGCCATCCTTAACATTATTTTTTACCTGAGGCTCTCTGCCTGATGGATAAACTGTATGGTGAACCTTAAGCATTTCTATTGCCCTCCAATCTTTTAATCATTTTTGAAAGTTCCTTTTGAGCCTCTTTAATTATGCTCATGTTTTTTTTGTGTTGGTTCCTCATGGCTTAGTTATCTTTATGGTAAGTGGTGTTTATGTATGCGTCAATTGAACTTTGTTTGATTATCCAGGCTCGCCCAACCCTGCTGCAACCTATTTTATGCTTATTCTTAAATACCCATCCATATTGAGTTCCGAGTATTTTAGCTGCTTCTTTTAAATTGTAGGTTTGGTCTCTAGTGGATACGGTTTTTTGATTGGTAATAAGTTTCTTGACCAATCCTTTGAGTTCTGTTATCTCTTTCTTCAAAACTTCCCATTCTATGGTTTCAATAATTGCTACCTGCATGACTCCCTCCTTTCCCAGTAAACCAAAGTTTTATCGCCTCTATTGCTTACTGAATAAACCCTGTCTGGAAACTCATACTTCATTGTTGAGCTTGCCTGATTTCTTAAATAAGCGGTTTTCTCAACAGGGAATGGGACTGCATTTTCTTCTCCGGGTAATTCAATTTCTCTCATAAATTGTACTAGCCCCTTTCCCTGAATTGCTTGTACTACTGGTGCTGATTCCATATTGCTGGTCTGATTTTGATTAATTGTTTTTTATTTCTTACACCTACTTTTCGCTGAACATTTTGTAGATGTGTACTAACTGTGTGTTTTGATAGGTATAATTTATCTGCTATCTCTTCATTGGTTAAATCTGCCAAGTCTGCTATTTGAGATTCCCTTTCACTTAGTCCAAATGGATCTCTTAAACATCCAATCCCCTCCCATTTGCATTTACCCCGGCTTGAGCAGTTTACAAACTCAGGAGTCAGTACTCCATCATCTGTAAGGTCTGGCATTCCATCAAGATTGCTGAACAGGCACTTCACGCATTGGTCTTTTACCTTGTCAGCCCCAGCCATATCTCGGTATGCCATTACTTTGTCTGGATGTGCTTTAAGGTAATTTTCTAAAGCATTGTGTATTGGTATTGGCGCATCTTCAAGATCGTATTGCCTTCTCTGGTAACTCACCATTGGTTGATTGTCGTGTGTGAAAAACTCAGCGCCACTGCCAGCTAAAATTGAATTGAGAGTAGTTTTCATTGTATTAATTTTTCTAAATAACCTTCCAATCTTGCCGTTACTGCATTTTGTTTATTTACAGCCTCCTCCCTCTCTTGAGTAGATCCGAATAAAGTATAGTATTGTACTGCCCAAATGTTTCGAGCCCTGCTTTTACTCCTTTCAATCAGGTCTATCAATGCCAGCGTTTTGCAAGCATTCTGTTTAAGTTGGTCTAGGTTCATTATCTTCTATATTTAAGTTTTATAATCGCTAACGAGTCCTTCATACTCAATCCAATCTCTTTATATCTCGCTCTTGCATTAATGATGTGATGAATATTCATTTTGGTACTTATTAAGTATTGTGAACTCATTCTGTTATATTTACCTTTGTTATTGTTATGTGATACAAATATAAAGAACTTTATATTAATCGCAATACTTTATATAAACTTTTTTACATATATTATATAAGTGACTGATTTACAGATTATAAAAATTGCAGTAGGCAAACTAAAGTCCACTGGTTTTGGCAACCAAAAAGAGATAGGTAAATTGCTGGGTTACAGCAACGAATCGTCATTTTCACAAGTTTTAAATGGTAAGGTACCCTTGCCTACTGACTTGATCACAAAGATAATGTCACTAAACGACGATATAAAGAACTTTATACTTAACAATAAAGAAGAGTCGGTTACTGAAAGAAAACCGAAGCTTGAGGCTAAACCATTAAGATTAGCCGACCCGTTAGGATTTGAAGCAACTAGTGACAGATTCTATTCCTTACCCGATGACAGTTTAATTATGCAGACTCCAGTAATACCCTATAAGGCTTGGGGAAGTTATCTCCGTGGTCATTCCGATCCAGAATTTTATGCTGACCTAGACACAATCCCATTGCCTGTTGACAAAAAGCATTTTGGGTCTTATCTAATTTTTGAAATGGGCGGAGAAAGCATGATAAATATAACTAGCCAGGAAATGGCAAGAAAAAGTTTATGGCCTGGCCAAAAAATTGTAGGTAGAGATTTGTCTAGAGACAAATGGAAATATAAGCTGCATATAAATACTACCGAAGCCTGGGTAATAGTTCACAGGACTGAGGGAATAGTGGTGAAGTCCATAATAGATCATGATGTTGATAGCGCTCAAATAACTTTGCATTCTTGGAACCCAGATAAAGAAAACTATCCTGACTTTACAGTATCATTAAACGATGTGGAACAAATTTTTAATATAGTGGACCCTTATAACAAATTCGGATAATGAAAATTAAACCTATGAAAAAATTAATATTATTAATCCTTGTAATAATACCGGTTATAGCATTTAGCCAGAAAAAGCAACGAGATACTGCAAAGGTAGCCATGCCAATAAAAGAGGGATCAATTGTCTACGAAAGTATTGTTGATGGTTTAGATCGATCAAAATCTGAGTTATTTAATACATCCCTAAAATGGATGGCAAACTCCTTTGCAGATTCTAAAGAAGTTATTCAAGTTAAGGACGAAAATAATGGAAATATAGTCGGAACTGGAACATTTGATTATATTGCTCCAGGGTTTGTAGGCGGCCAAGAACGCATGGCGTTCATGACAGATATTACCGTTAAGGATAATAAAGCAAGAATCCGTATATACCAACTGCGGTATAAAATGTTTGGCTCATCTGGTTACAAAAGATTATCCTCAAACGACTCAGATTATTCATCATTTGATACAAAGTATAAAGAATATTTGGCCGAAAAAAAATGGCCTTTAAATAATAAAAAACTTTTTGTGTTAGTTGATTCTAAAATTAGCTCAATTATTGAATCATATACAAAATTCATAAAATCTAATCCTAAAAGCGATAATTTTTAATTGATGTTATCCAACCGCCAGCTTCAAAACGAGGTTAAAACATTTGTTATTGATACAGCCCTTGCCAGGCTTCAAAAAATGAAAAGGTCTAAATATTGGCCAGATGGTGGATTCCGAAATAGTTATGGATTTAGTCATAAAATTTATGGGTATCGGGATGTAATAACCGTTAATGCAAGATTTTTTGATGATAACATTTTAGATTCAGGGAGGTTGATGGTAAACACTGAGCAAGCAGATTTTAATTTGATAAGAAATCAATTTAGTAGAATAATAAAACTTTTAGATGGTTACAACACAGATGACCTGTCTTTCGAATACGAGCACTCAGCTGCAGGAGGTACTTCTTTCTGGTTCAAGTGGATAATACAATAAAAATTAGTACTTAAGTAGTATTTACAATAAAAAATTAAGCTATTACCTTTACAAAATGAAAAACGACTTAGCAACAGCAAAGAGACTTCGGGAATTTAGAAAAGAGTTTGTGGATAATAATGTCGACAATGCGGGGCCTATGCTTAATATATCAAAAGCCAAATTAAACCGGATGGAGAATGGTGAGAATGCTATTGATGTGAATGTGGTGAAAATACTTAAGACTAAATACAACTTAAATCAGGCTTGGCTCTTTGACAATAAGGGGAATAAGCAGATTAAGGACATAAGCAAGAAAACCAGCTTAACAACTTCAATAGAATTAGGTGATCGCTTGGATAGCATGAAAACAGAAATTTTAATTCTCACCAAAAATCTAAACCGTGCATGGGAAATTATTGAACGTCACGAGAAGACAATTGATCGACTTGAAAAAGCATTAAAATAGCATTTACTTACACCATACTTACACCAAATAAAAAAACAAACATACAATATAACTGTTTACCAAATACTTACATAGTTATCAAAAGAGTTTTCATTTAATTATAGCTTTTAAAAACATGAGTACAAAAACCATCTTCATCATCGTTTTAACTATATTATTAACCATTTTCTTAATGGTTAATACAGACCCGGTAGACTTTAATTTTCTGGTAACCACCGTAGCCGTATCAAAATTGCTGGTTGTTGGATTATGTATTGTTATAGGTTTTATTCTTGGCTTTATCGTTGGCCGTCCGAGAAAAACGGTTAAAAACCTGGATGCAGAAATAGAAAGACATTCGGCTATAGAAAACAAAAAGGCCTTGAGTGACGAGGATAGAGATTACATCAATTAATGTAATTCGAGTAGAAAACCAGGTTAATTTCCAGTTTAAAATATTAATCTGATTTGGAAAGCTATGCTTATGCTACTATTTGAGCCAGCCGGGCTTTACGCTTAATCCCGATAGAAAAAATCGGGGATATCGCTACAATCCCGTTTAAAAAGAGAAAACGGTACAATGATTTGAGAAGAACCAATAAACGCTAAATTTTAATTAATTGCGCTCATAATTTCTCCATACAACAAACCGCTCCCCCCGCCGTAATGCTGGATAATTTTTAATCCCGGACGGATGGAAGTTAGTTTTTGCCTTAAAGTTGCTTCGCATTCGGCATTAATACCATTTCCAAGCAAAACCAGGTCAAGCTGTTGTTTTTTGCAAATAGAAACAGCTTCATCATCATTACAAACAGTTAGCCCGGTCCATTCTGGTCTTTCGTTAAGCAAACGGTGCATCACTGTTGTAATTTCGGCATCTCTGCCAATATAAAGTATAGTAAGTGGCATAAAAAGGTTTAAAAAAAATGTCACGCTAAGCTATTTAGCGTGACATTTAATTGTTTTTATTACAATTCCATTGGTAAATCCATTAACAATACTTCTGCATCTGCAGAATTTGCTTTAAAACTGACTTTATCAGTATCCCAGATACCAAGCCCGTCTCTTTTGCTTAATGTTTGCCCATCAATAGTTACTTCACCATTAATTACGAAAGCATAAACTCCGTTTCCGGCTTTTTTGATTTTATATTCGGTTTCAAAACCTTCATCAAATTTACCCAAAGAAAACCAGGCATCCTGATGAATCCAAACACCTGCATCGTCTGCATTTGGTGATAAAATCTGTTGAAAATTGTTGTGACGTGCTTCAACATCCAAAGCCATTTGATCGTAACGTGGTGTAACATTCTTTTTGTTAGGGAATAACCAAATCTGCAATAAATTTAATTGTTCATCTGCATTAGCATTAAACTCACTGTGACTTACACCTGTTCCGGCGCTCATTACCTGAATTTCTCCGTTTTTGATTACCGCAGCATTTCCCATGCTGTCTTTGTGGGCTATGGCTCCTGCTAATGGAATGGTTATAATTTCCATATTATCGTGTGGATGCGAACCAAAACCCATACCACCATCAATACTGTCATCATTTAAAACTCTTAAAACCCCAAAATGCATCCTTTCAGGATTGTAATAGTTAGCAAAACTAAATGAGTGATGTGCATTTAACCAACCATGATTTGCATGACCGCGGGTGTTTTCTTTGTGCAAAATAAATTGTGACATAAATTTCCTTTCTTGTTTATGATACAAATTTACTATGGTTTTTGCTGCTGCACATTGATGTAGGATAAGTAATGATTAGCCGATTTTATTCAGCACTTTTTCGCTTTGCAATTCCCTTAGTGCATCCAGGGCAACCCAATTGGCCTTTTTATTACGCTGATCCAAAATATTGTTGCAGGTATCGATGGCATGATTATGCAAAATGGCATTTCTTTTTCCGATTTGCCTCAAAGCCCAGTTAATGGCTTTTTTAACAAAATTACGCTGATCAGCGGCTTCACGTTCTATAATTGGAAGAAAACCGATAAAGGTTTCGTTCGCTTCCTTTTTTAAATGTACCGCAGCCTCAGCCATTAAAACAAAACCTGTACGTTTTACAAATTCGGGTTCAGCTAATGTATATTCTAAAGCTTTCTGCTTAAAATAAGGCGTTTTAACAAACAAATTTCCGCAAGCCTGATCACATACATCCCAGGAGCTAAATTCATGACTCCATTGATCTATTTGTTTTTCGGTAACCAGTTTATGATCGCCAATAATGCTGGCTAAAATTCTTGATTCGTGAATTCCTGTTTCCCATAAGGCCAGAGAAATTTCCTGATTTTTACCGATTTGCTTGGCCAGTTTCCGAACTTCAGGAATGCGCACACCTAATGCTTTGGAGGTATCAATTCCAAAACGGGCCATTTTTTCTAAAAATCCTGGCTCGCTTAAGGTCTTTAGTTCAGCAGTTATAAATTCTACATCGGTCATATTGCCATTTACCGTAATGCCTACTTAAATTTCTCTGAAAGAAGCTGATTGGCCAACTCTAAATTTTTAGCAGGATCCTGGCTATACAATTTAAAATCACCAGGCATTACTTTGTAATTTTTAGTTTTTAAATAGTTTTTTTGTTGGATGTTGTTAATTTCCAGTCCCGCTTGTTTATTAAAAATCAGTAGTTGTATTGTAAATGTTTCTTTCATTTCGGTTTTTTTATCAGACATTGCCAATGCCGAGAAACCTTTGTAATAATCAGTTTGAATGTATCTATCCTTGCCTGTCCACTCATAAAACACATCTATATCTGTTTGTGGGCTAAAGCTTGGTGTACCATATTGTTTATTAAGTTTTTTAACCAAATTATTGTAAATACTATCAGCGTAAACCTCAACAGTGGCCAAAAGAGCAACTGTTTTATCATTATGTTCTAAAAATGCAATGTGATCAAAATATAAATCACCATAATGGGCCATACTATCAATGGCTTTACTATAATAAGCTTTGCCATAAAATGAATCTTTCTCATTCCAGGGTTCAAATTTATAACCCACCGGATAATCGAACGGTTCTGAATATCCTTTTTCTACAAAAGCTGATTCTTCATTTTTACTGCTGTCTATTCTCGATTTTAGAATATCAAGCGGTTTTTCATTGAAGGTTATTTCCTCCAAATTTAAACCTGCATTTTTAGCTAAAACACTTTGTTTATTGCTTTGTTGATTACAAGAAAACATAAATGCGGCTAGGAAAATAAAACAGTATTTTTTCATATTATTTATCTAAAGTAGCGTTTTAGCTAATTTTTATTAAGCAGGTTTTTAAAAGATATTAAGCCAAAGCCTGTTCTATATCTGCTAAAATATCGTTAATGTGCTCCAGCCCGATTGATAAACGAACAGATCCCTGCTCAATACCCACTTCATTACGTTGTTCCTCTGTTAATTTAGAGTGTGTACTTGTTGCCGGATGTGTAGCAATTGAGCGTGTATCGGCAAGATTTGCAGAAATAGAGAACATTTTAAGGCTATCCATAAATTTACGGGCACCTTCTACTCCACCATCAACTACAATAGTTACAATACCACCACCCTGACGCATTTGTTTTTTAGCAATTTCGTACTGCGGATGCGATTTTAAAAATGGGTATTTAACCAATTTAATTTTAGGATGTTTCTCCAGGTATTCGGCAACTTTCAATGCATTTTCGCAATGGCGATCCATGCGAACAGCCAGGGTTTCTAAACTTTTCGATAAAATCCAGGCGTTGAAAGGTGATAAAGCTGGTCCGCTGTGACGGGCAAAGCCGATAACCTCAGCAATTAAATCTTTAGTACCTAAAATAATTCCGCCCAATACGCGTCCTTGTCCATCGATATATTTTGTAGCTGAATGGATAGAAATGTGTGCTCCAAATTTTATTGGCTGTTGCAAGTATGGCGTAGCAAAACAATTATCAACCACCAAAAGTTGATTGTGTTTTTTGGCTAAATTGCCTAAAAACTCTAAGTCAATAATATCGATACCGGGGTTTGACGGTGTTTCAACAAAAATCATTTTGGTATTTGGCTTAATCAAGCCTTCCCATTCTTCAGGTTTATCCAAATCTGCGTAATCGAAAGTTACACCCCATTTAGAGAAAACATTGGTTAGCAATTGGTGTGTAGAACCAAAAACCGAGCGGCTGGAAATAATGTGATCGCCACTTTTTAAAAAAGCACCAAAAGTGGTAAATATGGCAGCCATTCCGGTTGCAGTAGCAAAACCATCTTCAGCACCTTCTAAAAGACACATTTTTTCGATAAACTCGGATGTATTTGGATTTGAATAACGGCTGTACACATTTCCTTCTTTCTCATTTGCAAAAAGAGCACGCATTTCTTCTGCATCATCAAATTTATAACTCGAAGTCAGGTAAATAGGCGATGAATGTTCTTTATGCAGGCTTCTTTCGGTTTGGGTACGAATGGCTATGGTTTCAAAATTTTCGGATTTCATTGTATTGTAAATATAATTTTAGCTACCGTTTATAGTTTAAACGGATTAACTGTTATGAATTTTATAAGTAAAGTTTATAGTTGCTGAACGGCCTAAAATATTAGAAACCGAACAATATTTATCAAAAGTCATTTGTAATGCCCGTTGAACTTTGGCTTCGTTTAAATCTCCGTATAAATCGAAGTTAATATCAATCACATCAAAGATCGGTGGCATTTCTTCGTCTTTTCTCGTTGCTTTAATATTGATTTTAACATCATCTAAGGGTTCTTTTTGTTTGGTTAAAACATTAACCATATCAATACCACTGCAACCACCCAGGCCAACCAACAGCATTTCCATAGGTCTAAAACCCTTCCCTTCACCACCAATGGCGGGTTTTGCATCTAATTGTACGGTAAAACCGCCTTCATTTTCTGCTTCAAAATTAAATTTACCGCTTTTGCGGATGAGATTTATCTCCATCTCTTTTAAATGTTATAATATACAATGTTGTTTTTTTCCAGTTCGGGCAATTTAACCGGTTGGTTAAATAGAGCAAATACCGACGAGCCGCTGCCACTCATTAAAGCGAATGTAGCGCCTGCATCATATAAACTGGTTTTTATTTGACGAATTTGGGGATACTGATCGAATACCGATTGCTCGAAATCGTTGGTAACCTTATATTTCCATGTTGTTGGGGGCAAATGTATGATTTCTTTCAGGGATTGCAAAGGTTTTTGAGCATTTATACCTGCATAAGCATCAGCTGTGCTTACATGTACAGGTGGTTTTACCAAAACAAGATAATATGATGACAAATCTACCTCCAGCTTTTCAAATTCATCTCCCTTACCAAAAGCATAAACGGGTTTATTTTCAATAAAAAAGGCGCAATCTGCCCCCAATTGCCTGCAATAAGCCTGCATTTGTTCAACCGACAGACCCAACTTAAATTTATCATTAACCAACTTAATTAAAAAGGCTGCATCAGCCGAGCCTCCGCCCAAACCTGCACCAACCGGAATGTTTTTCAACAGGGTAATTTGCTGATGTGGAATTTCAAAATCCCTTCGCAACAGTTCAAATGCTTTCAGACAAATATTATCTGTTGTGTTGCCGGGAATTTCTATTCCTTTAATTATACAAGTGGTTTCAGCTGCATCCGTAATTTCTACTGCATCCTTAACGCCTATCGGATAAAAAACAGTTTCGAGGTTATGATAGCCATCTTCCCGCTTTGAGGTAATGTTTAAGCCTAGATTAATTTTTGCGTTTGGAAAAGATAACATTTGAGTCTTGAGTTTGTAAGTCTTAAGTTCTGAGCCTTATGATGACTAAAAGCAACTGGCTCTGATTGCAAACATACAAAATGTAAATACTTTGTAATCGTCAGGCTTGTTTAAAAATATGAAGATGTCGAAAACTAAAATATACAGCCACTTATAAATTTTAGATATTTGTAAATTATCAGAATAATATGAAACAATATTTAGATTTAATGCAGCACGTGCTGGATAATGGAGCGCAGAAACATGACAGAACCGGCACGGGAACCATTAGTGTTTTTGGCTATCAGATGCGTTTTAACCTTCAGGAGGGCTTTCCTATGGTGACCACTAAAAAACTGCATTTAAAGTCTATTATTCATGAGTTAATCTGGTTTTTAACGGGTGATACCAATATTAAATACCTTAAAGATAATGGCGTTCGTATTTGGGATGAATGGGCAGATGCCGATGGAAACCTTGGCCCGGTTTATGGATCGCAGTGGAGGAGCTGGCCTACGCCGGATGGGAAACACATTGATCAGATTATCAACATCATCAATACCATCAAAAACAACCCGGATTCGCGTCGTATAATTGTTTCTGCATGGAACGTGGCCGAAATTGAACACATGGCCTTGCCGCCTTGTCATGCATTCTTTCAATTTTACGTAGCCGATGGAAAATTAAGCTGCCAGTTGTATCAGCGCAGTGCGGACATATTTTTGGGTGTACCTTTTAATATTGCCTCTTATGCTTTATTAACCATGATGGTGGCGCAGGTTTGCGGCCTGGAAGCTGGCGATTTTATTCATACGCTGGGCGATGCACATTTATACAATAATCATATTGAGCAGGCAAACCTGCAATTAAGCCGCGAGCCAAAACCGCTGCCTGTAATGAAAATTAATCCTGAAGTAAAAAGCATTTTTGATTTCAAATTTGAGGATTTCACTTTAGAAAATTACGAGGCACATCCACACATTAAAGGAGTTGTAGCGGTATAGTTCAATGGCATCATTTGTTCACTAGTTCATTAGTAAAAAAATCTAAAGTTTATTGATTAGCTTCAATTAAACAAACGATTATGAGCTATAACAAAATTGAAGACCTTGATGTTTACATTCTTGCGGAAGATTTTTCAAATGCGATATGGGATGTTACTGCCGGCTGGGATTTCTTTGCAAAAGATACCATAGGTAAACAGGTTTGCCGAGCTGCCGATTCAATAAGCGCTAATATTGCTGAAGGTTATGGGCGTTTCCATTTTAAAGAGAATAAAAATTTTTGCTATTACAGCCGGGGCTCAATCCTTGAAACTAAGTCCTTTCTTAGAAAAATGAGGCATAGGGCTCTGATATCGGAAGAAACCTTTCAAAAACTATTAAATCAATTAGAAGTTATTCACATTAAGTTGAATGCTTATATAAAATATATTGGAAAAAGCTCGACAGTTTAAAACCAATGAGCAAATGAACCAATGAACAAAATTATGAGTAAAATATCAATTGCAGTAGCTGTTGGCGAAAATTACGCCATTGGCAAAAACAATCAGCTTTTATGGCATATGCCTGCCGATTTAAAATTCTTTAAGCAAACCACCAGCGGTCATACGGTTATTATGGGTCGTAAAACTTTTGACTCAGTGGGCAGACCATTGCCAAACCGCAGAAATATTGTAATTAGCCGGGATAAGAACCTGAAAATTGAAGGTGTTGAGGTTGTAAACAGTCTGGATGAAGCCTTATCAATCAGTAAAAATGAGGAAAAAGATATTTTTATAGTTGGCGGAGCAGAAATTTACAGACAGGCTTTACCCAAAACAGATACTTTATTTTTAACGACAATCCATCATCATTTTGATGCGGATACTTTTTTTCCAGAAATTGATAAAAGTGAATGGAAAGAAGTAAGATCTGAAACGCATCAGGCGGATGAAAAAAATCCTTATGATTATACTTTTTCGGTACTAGAGCGTGTGTAAATCAGCTCATTGCTTTGGATGACGGATGCATTAAGATTGCTTCGTTCTACGCAATGATGATCGCTTTAATTTAAACCCCAACATTCATAGCTACTGAGGCTGCGCCACCTTAAACCCGATATACGCGAATGCCGGTTTTTCTCCGGCAGTAGCATTAGCGGGACAGAACTTAACCGAAAAATTACCGGATCTGCTTTCCAAATTAAAATTAAGCTCAATAATTACCCCCGGCGAGATTGCTTCGTCACTTAAAACAGCGATGGTTTTATACTAAAAATTTGAACTTTAAGCCTTAATATTTACTCCACATTGGTGTAACGAAACTAGGGATAAATGCTTCATAAAAATTAATCTTAATAAATTATCAATTAAGGGGTTCTATAATTTAAAAATTTAATTAGATTTGCCGACTTGTTAAAAAACAGCGAAAGACAAATTATTTTAAACAAACAATGCAAGGAAAAGGTTTTATTAAGTTTATAGCGATAGTATTGGCTATCGTTTGTGCGTATGCACTTTCCTTTACTCTGGTATCATCCAGCGTAGAGAAAGATGCTAAAAACTATGCTAAGGGGGATATGGCCAAAGAAAAGGCTTATCTGGATTCGATGAGCACAGTTAAGGTTTATCCTTTATTAGGTTTCACTTATCAGGAAGTTAAATCTAAAGAGATTAACTTGGGTTTAGACTTAAAAGGTGGTATGAACGTAACGATGGAGATATCGTTATCAGAATTAGTTAAATCTTTAGCAGGCAGCCCTACTGATGCTAATTTTAACAAAGCATTGCAAAATGCACAAACCCAACTTAATGCTGGCGGTAAAGATTACATCAAATTATTTGTTAATGAATTTGAAAAATTAAGCCCTGGTGTAAAACTTGCAGAATATTTTTCTAACCAGGATAATGCTACTCAGTTAAAATCGACGGCGAGTAATGGTGAAGTTCAATCTTTCCTGGAGAAAGAAGCAACAAGTGCTATTGACCGTTCATTTATCATCTTACGCTCGCGTATTGATGGTTTTGGTGTGGTAAGTCCAAACATGCAAAAACAAGAAGGTAGCAACCGTATCTTAATTGAGATGCCGGGTGTTCAGGATAAAGAACGTATTTCTAAATTATTACAAGGTTCTGCTGAATTACAGTTTTGGCAAGTTTACCAGGTACAGGAAGTGCTTCCTGTATTAGAAGGTATCAACAAAACTTTAGTAACTACTTTAAAAGATACTAAAACTGCTGCTACGGATACCACCACGACTACTGCTGCTGCTGGCGGTAAATTAGCTGGTTTAGAAAAAGCTACCGCTAAAGATACAACCGCTAAAGGTGGTAAATTAGCCGGCTTAGGCAAAAAAGATTCTACTGCTGTTAAAGCAGAATTAGCGAAATCTAACCCTTTATTTTCTGTATTAAGTATTCCTACTTATACTGCAGAGAACGGACAACAACAATTACGTCCGGGACCAATTGTTGGTTGGGTAGCTCAAAAAGATACCGCTAAAGTAAATTCATACTTCAAAATTCCTGAGGTTGCTGCATCCATTCCTTCTACCATGAAGTTTATGTGGAGTGTTAAACCAATGGAAGGCACTAAAGTTTTCGAACTTTATGCCATTAAAGCACTTAGTGCTGATGGTAAGCCTGATTTAGGTGGCGAGTCTATCAGTGATTCACGTAATGACTTTGACCAGAAAGGTAAACCGGAAGTAACGATGTACATGACCAGCGAGGGTGCTGCGAAATGGAAAAAAATTACTGCCGAAGCTTCTGCTGACAGAAATAACTTAAAAGCAATTGCAATTGTATTGGATAACGCAGTTTATTCTGCTCCAACAGTACAAAACGAAATCCCTAACGGTGTTTCTTCAATTACAGGCAACTTTACTCAAAACGACACTAAAGATTTATCAAACATCTTAAAAGCTGGTAAATTACCTGCTCCTGCCCGTATTGCCGGTAGTTTCGTAGTTGGTCCTACTTTAGGTGCACAAGCCATTCACGACGGTTTAATTTCATTCGTAATTGCGTTTATCGTAATCTTAGTCTTCATGGCGTTATATTATCACCGTGCAGGATGGGTTGCAAACTTTGCTTTATTATTAAACTTATTCTTCATCATTGGTATTTTAGTATCATTGGGTGCAGTATTAACCTTACCAGGTATTGCAGGTATCGTACTAACCATAGGTTTATCAGTTGATGCAAACATCCTGATTTTTGAGCGTGTACGTGAAGAACTTGCTCACGGTAAAAATACCAGCGCAGCAATTAAAGAAGGTTTTAAACATGCAATGCCTTCAATCATTGACTCAAACGTTACTTTATTTATTTTAGGTGCTATCCTTTACGTTTTCGGTAGCGGACCAGTTCAAGGTTTTGCAACTACTTTATGTATTGGTATCCTTTCTTCATTGTTTGCTGCCGTAGCCATTTCGAGAGTTGTTTTCGAATCGTTATTAAACCGCAAAATTGACATCAGCTTTGATAACAGCGTTACCCGTAATGCATTTAAAAACATCAGCTTCAACTTTGTTGGCCGTCGTAAAATATACTATGTAATCTCTACCTTAATTATTATTGCTGGTATAGGTATGTATTTCAAAAACGGAGGTTTAAACCTTGGTGTTGATTTTAAAGGTGGTAGAACCTACCTGGTTCACTTTGATAAAGCGGTAAATACTGAAGATTTAAAATCAAAGTTAAACCCGGTATTCGGTAATGAAACGCCTGAGGTTAAAACTGCAGGCGAAGACAGTCAGGTTAAAATTACCACGACTTTCCACATCGAAGATCAGGATGTTAAAACAGATAAACTTGTTGAAGATGCTTTAAACAAAGGTTTAGCAGGTTCTAAATATGAGATTGTAAGTTCGCAAAAAGTTACGCCAATTATCGCCAGCGATATTGTAAATGGTGCTTTCTACGCGGTATTAATCTCCTGTTTATTCATGTTTATCTACATCGTAGTACGATTTAAAAAATGGCAATATGGTTTGGGTGCAGTTATCGCATTATTCCATGATGTGTTAATGGTACTTTCATTCTACACCATTTTAGATGGTATTATGCCATTCTCATTAGAAATTGGTCAGGATTTTATTGCAGCAATTTTAACAGTAATGGGTTATACCATGACAGAGACCGTTGTTGTGTTTGACCGTATCCGTGAGAAATTAAAAGAATCTGGTAAAGAAGATTTACATGGTGAAGAACGTAACCATTTAATCAACTTCGCGTTGAACAGTACATTAAGTCGTACGATTTTAACTTCATTAACCGTATTCTTCGTGTTATTGGTAATCTTTATTTTCGGTGGCGACAGCATCCGCGGATTTATTTTCGCCTTGTTAATCGGCCGTATCATTGGTACATACTCATCATTATGTATCTCTACCCCTATCGTAATTGATTTGGGTAGCTCAGCGGAGAAAAAATAAGATTTAAAATTTTTAAAAATATAAGCGTTCCGGTTTAAAAACCGGAACGCTTTTTTTATGCCACTGCTTTTATCTAACCTATGTACACTGGTTTAAAAGTGGTCGGATGCTCATCATCAGTCATCCCAAAGTTACTTCTATACAAATCGTTCATTTGTACAATCAAAGCCTCAGTTTTTAAATCTTTTGGTCCTCTTTTTGTTACATTTGTATATAAAAAACCCAAAGAATGGATTTAGACCTTCCTAAAAGTGAATACCCGAGAGTAGTTATAGTTGGTGGTGGTTTTGGCGGTATTGAATTAGCAAAAAGATTAAAAAAGAAACCCTTTCAGGTGGTTATGCTCGATAAACATAATTACCATACCTTTCAGCCTTTACTTTATCAGGTTGCAACCGGAGGTTTAGAGCCGGACTCCATCGCTTTTCCAATCAGAAAAATTTTTAAGGGGCAAAAAAACCTGCTTTTCCGGGTTACAAAGGTGAATGAAATCATTTCGGCAGAGAATTGCATTTTAACCGATATTGGTAAAATCACTTACGATTACTTAGTAATCGCAACGGGCTCTACCAGTAATTTTTTTGGCAATCAGGAAATTGAAAATAATTCAATGCCCATGAAATCTATCCCCGAAGCATTGGATTTAAGAAGTTTGATTTTGCAGAACTTTGAAAAATCACTGATCGAGGCAAATAAAGACAAAAAAACAGCGCTGCTAAACTTTGTGGTTGTAGGTGGTGGTCCAACAGGTGTAGAAACTTCCGGAGCCATTGCAGAGCTTAAAAAGCATGTTATTCCAAATGATTATCCCGAATTAGACTTGAAAAAAGTCAATATTTATTTAATTGAAAACTCTCCTGAGTTATTGGGTGTAATGTCTCCCCAGGCACAGCAAAAATCGAAAGACTTTTTACTGGAAATGGGTGTTAACGTTATGAACAGTACACGGGTTTTAGCGTACGATGGACAAACACTTACTTTACAGGATAAACCGCCCATCCTCGCTTCTACAGTAATTTGGAGTGCTGGTGTTAAAGGTCAGGTTATACCCGGTTTGGATAAAGCTGAAATTGTAAGAGGTGGAAGATTAAAAACAGATACACAGAATTTAATCTCCGGCTATGCTAATATTTATGCCATTGGCGATGTTGCCGCAATTATAGATGACGAAACGCCCAACGGTCACCCAGGTGTTGCCCCTGCCGCGATCCAGCAAGGGCATCAGCTGGCAAAGAACCTGGTTAACATCAAAGAAAATAAACCTTTAGAAAAATTCAAGTATTTTGATAAAGGTTCTATGGCTACTGTCGGCCGGAACAAGGCGGTGGTAGATTTAGGCAAAATTCGCTTTCAGGGTGTTTTTGCCTGGTTTACCTGGATGTTTGTTCACTTAATGACGCTGGTGGGTTTTAGAAACAAAATTATTGTTTTTGTAAACTGGCTTTGGTGTTATTTTAGCTATGACAGGGGTGCAAGGTTAATTATCCGAACCTTTGCAAAAGATAGAAGCATTGATTATCGTACAGATATACCTAAAGTTGAAGAAGTTAAAAAAGTTTGATCTCAAAATTTATAGATGACTTATAAAACATTAACGCCAAATAAAAGAATTGCACTGGTTGCACACGATAATCGTAAAGATGATTTGTTAAATTGGGTAACCACAAACCGGGATGCTTTTGCAGGCCATGAATTGCTTGCAACAGGAACCACAGGAAAACTGATTGAAGAACGGTTAAATTTACCCGTTAGAAAGTTATTAAGTGGTCCTTTAGGTGGCGACCAGCAGATTGGTGCTTTAATTGCACAGGGAGAGATCGATATTTTAATCTTTTTTTGGGATCCGATGGAGGCCCAACCGCATGATCCTGATGTTAAAGCATTGTTACGCATTGGCATTGTTTGGAACATTCCTATGGCCTGTGATGTAGCAACGGCTGATTTTTTAATATCTTCGCCCTATATGCTCGGAAATTACCAGGTAGCACTTACCGATTACGATGCTTATAAAAACAGAACACTTTAAATAATTGCCCGTTATTGTGAAGTACAAAGCAATAACGACAGACCGATAACCAAATGAGCCAAAACCAATTCAAATTAGTAGAATGCCCGCGTGATGCTATGCAGGGCCTGCATGATTTCGTACCCACAGCACTCAAATCAGCATATTTGAATTTACTTTTACAAGTGGGGTTCGATACGCTCGATTTTGGCAGTTTTGTATCTCCTAAAGCCATTCCGCAACTGGCAGATACGAAGGAAGTTCTTGCAAATTTGAACCTGGATCAAACCAATACTAAATTATTGGCCATTGTAGCCAATTTAAGAGGCGTTGAAGAGGCTGTATTGCACGAACAGATCCATTACCTTGGTTTTCCCTTTTCTATCTCAGAAACGTTCCAGCAGCGCAATACAAACTCCAGCATTGCCCAATCTTTAAATACAGTTGAAGAAATGCTTGCTCTTTGTGCTAAAAACAATAAAACAGCAGTCGTTTATTTATCAATGGGCTTTGGTAATCCCTATGGCGATGATTGGAATTATGAGATTGTAGAAAAATGGGCAGATGTTTTGGTTAATAAAGGTGTTCAAATTCTTTCACTGGCCGATACTGTTGGCGTTTCAACACCTCAAAAAATTGAAAGTATTTTACCTGAACTAATTTCCAGGTTCAAAAACATTGAAATTGGCATTCATTTACACTCCACTCCTGCTCAACGTTTCGAAAAAATTGAAGCCGCATATAATTCTGGCGTAAAACGAATTGACGCTGCTTTAAAAGGTTTTGGGGGTTGCCCGATGGCCGCTGATGACCTGACCGGAAATATTGCGACTGAAGACGTAATTAGCTTTTTAAACGCAAAGGGAGAAAATTTAAACCTGAATATGGATAAATGGAATGAGGCCATGGTTTTATCCGGAAAGATATTTGGATAGCTTATTCTTCTCTTAAGTTCGTCATTGCGAGGCACGAAGCAATCTTCAACTATCACTTGTAAAGGCAGCAACTTTGTTTTTAAACCCGATCGGAGTGAAATGTCCCGATTCTTCCATCGGGACAGAAACGGGAGCGGGACCGCTCTAAGTTAAAAACTACTGCCCATTCATTTCCTAATCACTATTAAGTCTGTACTTGAAATTGCTTGAATTATAGTTATCAACGAGATTATTCAAAAGCTGAGTATTTTTCCAGTCTTTTTGGAAAGCAGCGCCTGTACTTCTTTGGAAAGCTGGTCCCGCTTTTCACTATATCCCGATGAAAAATCGGGGATGCCGCTTCAATCGGGTTTAAACAACTTCAGATAATATAAAACATTAAAACGGTTGTCAATAACCGTGGTAGAAATTAAATCTTTTTCACCATTTTGAAATGCTGTATTCCGGCTTCTTCAAACTGGTCGCCTTCGGCAATAAAACCAAACTTAGCATACAAGCTCATGGCATCCAACTGCGAGTTTAGATAAATGTAATGCGCATTTTCAGGCAAATCAGATAAAGCTTCGGCAATTAATGCACGTCCAACCCCCATTCCTCTAAATTCCTTTAATACGGCAAAACGCTCAAGCTTATAACCCGCATCTGTTTTGCGCCAGCGACAGGCACCACAGGGTTGCCCGTTATGTGTAGCCAAAAAGTGCACTGATTCATCTTCATGTTCCCACTCCAATTCCGGCGGACAATTTTGTTCTTCTACAAAAACTATTTTGCGTATGGCAAAAACCTTTTCTAAATCTTCAGGGTGATTTACTTTTTGAACCAGCAAGCTCATTATTTTTGATTTTTAAAGTGTTTATTCGTTTTTAATTTTAACTCATTCAACTCTGTTGCCACATCTATTGAATGAGAACAGTGAATATCGGCTTCTTTTTTGGCTAATGTAGCCAGCGTAACGTAAAATTTATGCAACTGGTCCAATTCTTTTTCCGTCAGATCCTCAATATCCACCATACGGTTGCTTGCCCTTTCATGTGCCGCTATTAATTCATTTAATTTAAGCTGAATGGCTTTCCCATCTTTATTTTGTGCTTTTTGGATTAAAAACACCATTAAAAATGTAATAATGGTGGTTCCGGTATTTATCACCAGTTGCCAGGTTTCAGAATAATTAAATAATGGCCCGGTTACCGCCCATACAATTACAATTACTGTAGCAGAAATAAATGCAACAGAACTACCCGTAAATTTGGTTGCCGCATTGGCAAAACGTTCGAAAAAGCTATTTTTTTTCGCCTCTTTTTTAGAATTCTTCATTACATTTTGTTTGCTTAAATATAAGACTAAAACAAAAGAAAACGCCATAAGTTTTTATACCTATGGCGTTTTCTTTTAATGGTTAAATGTTTTTATAAAGGATAAAGTTTTAGTTTAATGCTAAAACTTTAATCTTAAAGTTTATCGTTTGCGTTAATGCAGTTTAAATCTTCAAAAGCAGTTGTTAAACGTTTAACAAAAGCTTCTTCACCTTTACGCAACCAAACACGTGGATCATAATATTTCTTGTTTGGTTTATCATCGCCATCAGGATTACCAATCTGCCCCTGAAGATAAGCTTCGTTCTTTTTATAATACTCTAAAATACCTTCCCAAAATGCC
Organism: Pedobacter punctiformis; assembly: GCF_027213715.1. GTDB lineage: Bacteria > Bacteroidota > Bacteroidia > Sphingobacteriales > Sphingobacteriaceae > Pedobacter > Pedobacter punctiformis. Next base: position 181,866 of record NZ_JAPWGM010000004.1, on the reverse strand, counting down.
CATTGCATATCGGTATCTATGTTCATTTTAATGGCACCATAAGAAATTGCCTCTCTGATCTCTTCCTGAGAAGAACCTGAACCACCATGGAAAACAAAGTTGATTGGTTTTTCAGCAATCAGGTTAAATTTTTCTTTGATAAAATCCTGAGAGTTTTTCAAAATTACCGGTTGTAACTTAACATTACCTGGCTTATAAACACCGTGTACATTACCAAAAGCTGCAGCAACAGTAAAACGTGGAGAAACTTTGCTTAATTCTTCGTAAGCATAAGCAACTTCACTTGGCTGAGTATATAATTTCGAACTGTCTACATCGCTGTTATCAACACCATCTTCTTCGCCACCTGTAACACCAAGTTCGATTTCGATCGTCATATTCATTTTGGCCATACGGGCAAAATATTTAGCAGAAATTTCCATATTTTCTTCAATCGGCTCTTCTGATAAATCAAGCATATGTGATGAAAATAAAGGTTTTCCCGTTTCAGCGAAGAATTTTTCACCATGGTCTAAAAGGCCATCAATCCAAGGCAACAATTTTTTAGCGGCATGGTCTGTATGTAAAACCACAGCAACACCATAATGTTCTGCCAATAAATGTACATGTTTAGCTGCCGATACAGCACCTAAGATACATGCTTGTAATTTCTCGTTATCTAACGATTTGCCCGCATAAAACTGAGCACCGCCATTAGATAATTGAATCATAACAGGCGAATTTACTGCCTTTGCAGTTTCTAAAACCGCGTTAACTGTATTTGTACCAGTAACGTTTACTGCCGGTAAAGCAAACTGATGTTTTTTAGCCTGCTCAAATAATTCTTGAACGGCATCTCCGTAAATTACGCCTTTATAGCCTTTTAAACTCATTTCTTGTTAATTTTATTAAGTCCGAAGTTATAAAAAAAAATAACATTTAAAGCTTTTATAACAACAGTTTTATCTGTTTAATATCAAAATAAGGCCTATTTAGTGTATAAACTACATTATCCATGGTGTACTTTTTACACTAAATAGAAATACTTGACTTAAAATAATTTTTCGTTTCTTTGCAATCCGATTCTTTAAAAAATTATATGGCTTGGTTTAAAAGAGAAAATAAAGGTATCATTACCACAACTGAAGAGAAAAAAGAAGCACCTGATGGTTTGTGGAACAAATGTCCAAATTGTAAAAAACCGCTGCATCAGGCAGAACTACAGGAAAATAAATACGTTTGCCACTATTGCGACTATCATTTAAGAGTAGGCTCAAAAGAATATTTCGAGGTTTTATTTGATAATAACGAGTTTAAAGAGCTTTTTGCTAATCTAACTTCAGGCGATCCGCTTAAGTTTAATGACAATAAACCGTATACGGAAAGAATTGTAGAAAGTCAGGCTAAAACCGGCTTAAAAGATGCTATTCGTGCTGGTGTTGGTAAAATTGAAGGGCAGGATTTAGTAATTGCCTGTATGGATTTTGCTTTTATTGGTGGTTCCATGGGATCAGTAGTAGGCGAAAAAATTGCCCGTTCTATCGATTACAGCATCAAACACAAAATTCCTTTCCTGATGATTTCCAAATCAGGTGGTGCCCGAATGATGGAAGCTGCATTTTCATTAATGCAAATGGCTAAAACATCAGCAAAATTAGCTTTATTAAGTCAGGCTAAAATTCCTTACATCTCCTTATTAACCGATCCAACTACTGGTGGTGTTACTGCTTCTTATGCAATGCTTGGCGATATTAACATTGCCGAACCTGGTGCATTAATCGGTTTTGCTGGTCCCCGGGTAATTAAAGAAACCATTAAAAAAGATTTACCTAAAGGTTTCCAAACATCAGAATTTGTACTGGAACATGGTTTCCTTGATTTTATTGTAGACAGAAGGGCGATGAAAGCCAAACTTGCTGCCTTTATTAAAATGATGAATAATTAATTAGTATTACTTTTATATATTTAGAAAAGCAGGGCTTTGAAGTGTAGGTTACTTCTTCCCTGCTTTTTTTTTGAATGAACTTATTCCGGATTGAAAAATTAATTTTGAGTTTCTTTTAAAGAATTATTTTAATTTTAGTTAAAAAAATCAGATGAAAAAACTAGTAGTCCTTATTTGCCTTTTTACATTCGGGTATGCAGTACAGGCACAAGATAAAAAGCCAAAAGCGACCTATGACGAGGCGCTGGCTAAAAAATTAGGTGCAGATAATTATGGTATGAAAATGTACACCCTTGTCATTCTTAAAACCGGAACCAATACCACAGCAACCAAAGCACAAACAGACAGTCTTTTTGCCGGGCATATGAAAAATATCGGCCGCTTGGTTGAAACCAATAAACTGGTTGTAGCCGGACCATTAGGTAAAAATGACCGGTCTTATCGCGGTATTTTTATTCTGAATACCAAATCACAGGAAGAAGCCAGACAGTTATTAGAAACAGATCCGGCCATTAAAAGTAAACTTCTGGATGTGGAGTTGTTTAACTGGTACGGCTCTGCAGCATTGTCTGAATACTTACCATTTCACGATAAAATTCAAAAAACGAGTTTCTAAACCGGCTTAACATGAAGTATCTGTTTTTACTATCCTCTATCTTTTTACTATTTAATGGCTCCATTAATCCTAAAAAGGAAAATTTTGAGCATAATTATGCCGGAAAAATAGGAAAGTATACGGTTTACATGAATTTAAAGGCTAGAAACAATACCATATCCGGCACTTACTTTTATGCAAATAAAGGAATAGAAATCAACCTAACAGACGGTAAGGTTGAAAATGATCGACTTACCTGCTTTGAAACCGATTACCTGAAAAATAAAACTGCAAAAATAACGGCTACTTTAAAAAATGGAGTATTAAACGGAACGTGGAAAAACCTGGTTACTCAAAAAGAACTGCCTGTTCAACTGCAGGTATCAAAATTAAAATATAAACCGCTTCCAAAACAAATAGCCGGAAATTACAGCGTAAGTAATACTGAATCTGAAGGAAATTGCAAAATAGACATCAAAATAAGCTACGTTAAAGGAGAATACCTTTACTTTTTGAAAACAGATAAACGCAAAAGAAATGGTAAAATTTACTTTTCAAGATCTGAGGATGGTAATTACATTACTTTTTCAGGCTTACCGGGCGATGAAAATCAGGGAGATTTACAAGGTCTTCTGAATGAGGGTAAAATCTCCATTCAAAATTATGGAAACTCAATGAATGAATATGTTCGCTTATCCGAATGCGGAGACAAATATATTCACCTCGTTAAAAAATAAAACCATTCTTCTTAATGCAAAAAAACGGAGTAAACGGATATTTCGTGCAACATTTCTATTAACTTCCTACTAAACATCGCTTAATTCTTAATTTAGCTCAATCAATTTAACCGGAACTTAATTATGAATAAAAAATTACTATTGCCTACCCTGCTCCTTTTCACCTCTTCTGTTGTGTTTGCTCAAAACAATCAGGTCATCGATGGAATTGTTAAAGAAGCTAATGAAAATTCTCAACTGGAAAAACTAGCTCATGAACTTCTTGATGTAGTTGGTCCACGGTTAGTTGGCAGCCCGCAAATGAAACAAGCTAATGACTGGGCTGTAAAAAAATACAGCGACTGGGGCATTTCTGCAAAAAATGAGAAATGGGGCGAATGGAGAGGCTGGCAAAGAGGTGTTACTCATATTGATTTAATTAGCCCAAGGGTAAGATCGTTAGAAGGCACACAATTAGCCTGGAGTCCTTCTACAAATGGGAAAGCCATTAATGCTGAGGCCATTATCTTACCAGAAATCACCGATTCAGTTTCATTTCAAAAATGGTTACCGGCCGTAAAAGGAAAATTGGTTCTGATTTCGATGAATCAGCTTTCGGGTCGACCGGAAAAAAACTGGGAGGAATTTGCAACCAAAGACTTATTTGAAAAATATAAAAAAGAGAAAGCTGAGGCAGCAAAAGCCTGGGCGGCTGGAATTGCAAAAACAGGCTTAAATGCCAAAAATTTAGCTTTAGCTATAGAAAATGCTGGTGCAGCCGGGATTATCATCAACAATTGGTCGCAAGGTTTTGGCGTAGATAAAATCTTTGGGGCAAATACTACAAAAATTCCTACGTTAGATTTATCCGTTGAAGATTATGGTTTAGTTTATCGTTTAGCTAAATATGGCTCTAAACCTACACTTAAAATTGAGTCTGAATCTAAAGAATTAGGTGTTGTACCAACTTTTAACACGATTGCAGAAATTAAAGGAAAAGAAAAACCGAATGAATATGTAATGCTATCGGCCCATTTCGATTCATGGGATGGTGCAAGTGGCGCTACTGATAATGGATCCGGAACCATTATGATGATGGAGGCCTTGCGTGTTTTAAAGAAATTTTATCCAAATCCTAAAAGAACCATCTTAGTTGGACACTGGGGCAGCGAAGAGCAGGGATTAAACGGTTCAAGAGCCTTTGTCGAAGATCATCCGGAAGTTGTAAATAACCTTCAGGCTTTATTTAACCAGGATAATGGTACAGGCCGTGTGGTTAATTTATCCGGACAGGGTTATGCTAAAGCGAAAGATTTTTTAACCCGCTGGCTGGCTAAAGTTCCCGATACCATTAAAAATCAAATTAAAACCAATTTTCCGGGTGCTCCGGGTGGTGGTGGTTCAGACTTTGCCTCTTTTGTGGCGGTAGGTGCGCCTGGTTTCTCATTAAGCTCTACAAGCTGGGATTATGGAACTTATACCTGGCATACTAATCGTGACAGCTATGATAAGCTTGTTTTTGATGAAATTAGAAGCAATGTAATTTTAGCAGCAATTTTAGTTTATATGGCTTGCGAGGACCCTGAAAAAACATCAACAGAGAGAAGTACAGATTTAGGTGTTAATGAACGTACAGGCAAACCAAATACCTGGCCGGTACAAACTAAAGCCAACCGAAAAGGCGGGTTGTAAACAAAAGATTTTATAATTTACATAAAGGAGCATTTGGAAACAGGTGCTCCTTTTTTATTATTTAAATCAGGGATATTCACAGAAATAATTATTATCAGCTTCTAAAGTGTGATTTTTTAAATTCTTTCATCTTTCCTAACTCTTCTAAACCCGATAAAGCGGAAATACTTTTTTGATACACAAACTTAAATAAATCTGTAGTGCTGAGGCACGAAGCATTTTTCATGGGTTGCAGATACCTTGTATCTCAGCAGAATAGAAGTTCAAAAAAGATTGCAGTAATAGCGGGGCTTTCGAACCCAAAGCGCTACTGTAACTGCTTTCCTTATTAATTTTACAAATTAGATTTCACAATAATGAAATCGTTATTCTTCTTCTTTTTGCTGAAACTTATAAAACAAGTATCCAAGGAAAGGTAAAATCAAAACACTGCCTAACAAAAGTGCTAAGCCTAAGCTATAAATGGTTTTCTCCGGGCCTACGGCGCTAAACAAGGAAATTGTATCGCCGCCTTTTAAACGGATAAAATTAGGAAAGTGGGCATAACTAATGGCCAATAGAATCATAGTGACCTGAAAGCCTGCTAAAACACGTAAAATCTTCGTTTTTCCTTTAAGCAGTAAATACCACAATAAAATCAAAGATAAACTGGCTAATATTACGGCAGAAAGTCCAATGGGATTTTTAAAAACCCAGTCTGCAAGCGGAACATTTTCTTTAAAGGAGGCGATAAAAACCATCGCACCAAATAAAACTGCAGCAATATTCATAAACTCCGCCTTTTTTATGAATCTTTTCTTATCGTGTTCATCTTTAGTTTCACCAATTAAATAAATGGCAGCTAAAAAGCCACAAAGTGCTACGGTAAATAGGCCAACCGAAACAGAAAACCAGTTTAACCAGCTGTAAATGTAAGCCGAAACAAAATCAGTGGCTTGCGTATCAATATGACCAGAAATCACACTCCCGGCGATAATGCCCAGAAATAATGGGGTAATAAAACTGGAATAAACAAATATTTTATTGTAAACCTCCTGCATATTATCGTGAACAGCATCGTAATGACGAAATACAAACGCTGTACCACGGGCAATAATTCCGATAAGCATAATGAGCAGCGGAATATGAAGGTAAACCGACATGGTGGTATAAATATGCGGAAACCCCACAAAAAGAATTACAATGGCAATAATTAACCACATGTGATTGGCTTCCCAAACCGGACCAATAGCCTGATACATTGTTTTACGGGTTTTACCTCTGTTTTTGGCGGAAGTAAACAATTCAATAATACCGGCACCAAAATCAGCACCGCCAAGCAAAAAGTATAACAATATGCCCAAACATAAAAAAGTGATTACAACGTATTCCATGGTTAACTTTTTTGGGGTTCTGTTGATGAATTGTTGTATAAAATGGGTACCATTTTTATCTGTCGGTACAGCAGAAACGTTACTATAATACTTAAAGAGATATAAATTGCAGAGAAGATATAAAAAGAATAAGCAATACCCGGCATTGGGGTTACAGCATCTTTTGTGCGCATAATACCATAAATAATCCAGGGCTGCCGGCCAACTTCTGTAACCACCCAGCCGGCCTCCAGAGCAATATAACCTAGTGGTATTGCATAAACGAATAATTTAAGCAGCCAGGGTTTATCGGTTAAAGGTTTCTTTTTAAATATGGTTATGAAATAAATTATAGCAACAAGCATCAGTAACGTACCAATACCAACCATAATTTGAAAAGCATAATGTGTTATGGCTACAGGAGGATGTTGATCTTCAGGAATCTGATCTAAACCTTTAACTTCGGCTTTGAAATCACCATGTGCCAAAAAGCTTAATGCTCCGGGAAGCTGAATCGCCATTTTAACCGTTTTATCTTTCTCATTTACAATTCCACCGATTAATAAAGGGGCTGGTTTTTCGGTTTTATAGAGCGCTTCCATAGCCGCCAGTTTCGCAGGCTGTCTTTTGGCTACATCTTTAGCCGATAAATCGCCACTTAATGGTTGCAGCAATGCACCAATACAGGCAAATACAGCGGCAATTTTAAAAGCCTTTAAATGGAAATCTTTATTGCTGTTTCTCAATACCATTAAAGCATGTACACCAGCCACAGCAAAGCCTGTTGCGGTAAAGGCAGCCAGGCACATATGTAAGGCTTGAGTGAACCAGGCTTTATTAAACATGGCCTGTATGGGATCTATGTTTAAGTATTGACCGTTTACAAAATCGAATCCAGCCGGGCTATTCATCCAGGCATTTGCTGCAACCACTAAAATACCGGATGCCAAACCACTTACCCCAACTACCATCCCGGTAAACCAATGGAACCATTTATTTAATTTATTCCAGCCATACAGGAAAAACCCCAGTGCAATGGCTTCAATAAAAAAGGCAGTACCTTCTAATGAAAAAGGCATTCCGAAAATAGGCCCTGCATGTTCCATAAATTTTGGCCACAATAAGCCCAGTTCAAAAGATAACATCGTGCCTGATACCGCTCCTGTTGCAAAGAAAATGGCTACACCCTTACTCCAGGCTTTAGTAATGTTTTTATAAACTTCATCATTAGTTTTCAACCATTTATAGTGGGATACTGCCATAAAAAACGGCATTACCATACCAATACAAGAAAAGATAATGTGAAAGCCCAATGAGAGGGCCATTTGGGAACGGGCAGCTATAAAATCATCCATAAGTTCTGATTTTTGAATTGTAACAAATATAACTGTTAATGACTAAAGCTTATGGTAATTTAGTGATGATGAAAGGATTATTTTAAATATAGAATGTTTATAAATTGAAAAAATAGTAGGTCAATCACTTATTATTTAGTAGTAAACGATGCAACTTATTAAATAGTGACTTGTCTATTAAAAAAACCAACCCAAACTAATGAAGAAGTATATCTTATTTGTGCTTTTACTATTCTTTATTCAATCTGCTTTTGCTCAAACCCCTTCGACTACAGATTTTTTTAATGATTTGGAGTATCTTCAGGATACATTACCTAAAAAACACAAAAATTTATTCATAAAAATTAATAAATCTGATTTCGAAAATAAAATTAAAGACATTAAACTAAAGGTTAATGATTTAAATTATGAAACCTTTACCACAGAACTTTTTAAACTTATTGTTTCCATTGGCGATGAACATACCAGAATAGAGCCTCCTTATACCAAAATTCTCCCCATTCAATTCGATATTTTTAAAGAAGGAATATTTGTTGTTGGTATCGATTCATCACATGCAGAACACTTGAAATCAGAACTTACCCAAATTAATGGTCAACCGATAAAACTAATTATCGATCGTTTTAAACAAGTCATTCAGAGCGAAAACAAATCTTATTTTGAAGTCGGTTTTTTAAACTTCCTGAATAATCCTGCTTTTTTAAAAGGTTTGGATATATTAAATTCTAATGAAGAAGCGCAATACACTTTTAAAAACCCAAACGGAAAAGAAACTGAAATCATATTAAAATCTATCTTAAAAATCGATAAAAGGAAAATACAGTTAGCAAAAGACTTATATACACCTTATTCCTCAGAGAAAAATGGTAATTACTGGTTCCAATACAATCAAACAAATGGGATATTGTACTTCAATTATTCGAGATGTAAGGAAGATCAGAATAATCCATTTGCAAAATTTAATGAAGCCTTATTTAAGGAGATTAAAATAAATCACCCAAAGAAAATAGTTTTAGACCTTAGAGAAAATAGCGGAGGGAACTCCGGAATATTATGGCCTTTTATAGATAGCATTAAAACGAGTTACCTAAATAAAGAGAAAAAGCTATTTGTATTGATTGGAAAAAGAACGTTCTCTTCTGCTTTAATGAATGCGGTTAACCTAAAAAGAAATACCAATGCTAAATTAATTGGAGAAAGCACGAGTGGCAATATTAATCATTATGGTGAAGTAAGAGGCTTTAAATTGCCAAAAACAAAAATTATTATCAGTTATTCCACTAAATATTGGGAAAACTGGAAAGGAAAAAAAGGCCCTCTCCTTCCGGATGTTAAAATTACTTATTCAATCGAAAACTTTAAAAAAGGTAAAGATGAAGCTATAGAATATATTTACAAACAATAAATATATCCTAATAGCAATTATAAAACTTTAGGCTCCCTTCAATTCGTCATAAGCGGCTGTAAGACTTCTTTGTATGCCATCCCCTTTCCATTCAGGAGTACCTGGTATGGTCGTTGCTTTTAAAATATCTTCTTTGCTTTTTCCAGCTTTGATTTCTGCGCCTACAAATGTCAGCAAGCTTTGCAGATAATTTTGGTAAGCTTTTACATCTGCTTTGTTTCCGGTTACTTTTTCAGGATCAAGACTGTGTCCCCAAATGAATATGGTATCGTTATCAAACTGACTGGTTATTTTATCTAATGCTGCAATCCAGTTTCCAATGTGTGCGCCATTATCACGATCTATATAGGGAAATCTGCGGTTAAAAACCAAATCACCGACGTGCACAATATTTGCATTTTCAAAATGATAAACGGCATCGCCATTAGTATGGCCCGAACCATAATAGTATGCACTGATTTTCTCATCGCCAACTTTAGCTTTCCACCCGGTTCCAAAAGTAACATCAGGTAACAATTGCTGATCCAGATTATTAGCTTTTTCTGCTGCCTTTTTCTGATTAACTAATGAGTTTTGATGGGCTACAACCTTTTCTGCCAAACCTTTAAAAGCTATATTTCCAGCCGTATGATCTCCGTGATGATGAGTATTAATTAAATATTTAAATGGTTTTTCGCCAAGTTTTTTTAATTCTTCAATTACATGCGGAGCAGAAGCCGGAAATTGAGCATCAACAACAACAAAGCCATTTGAAGAATTCAACCAGCCAATAGTACCACCCTGCTCTGTAAATATGCCTACATTGTTGCGGATAGGCTTAAAATTATAAGCGCTTAATAAATTACTTTGGGCAAATGCATCTGTTTTATAAATGGATAGCAAAGCCATAGCCAATGCAGAATTTTTAATAAAATTTCTTCTTTCCATAACGGGATTAACTAAAAAACCACAGCGATTACTGTGGTTTAAATTTAATGATTTATTTTGAAATACAACCTTTCATTAATCTATATCTCGGATCCTGGTGTAGTTCCAGGTTCATGTCCGGGGCCAAATGAGTTATTTTTGCGGCCATCGTTTTTATTAAATAAATTGGTTGCGATTTTTGATGATTTATTCTGATCCAGGTTTTTATCTTTCCTTACACCTTCTGTTTTTTTATCCAACAAATCGTTCTGAACAACTTTGCCTTTTTCCTTATTTGTTTCCATAACTGTTATAATTGATGTATAAAGGGAACAAATGGTAAAAGTTTTTGTTTCTCAATCTTTAAACACACAGGTTTTGCCATCACTTATAAACAAGGGTAAATTATCTATAAATGTCTGCACAAAAATTACAAAGTCAAGGGCCTTTATTATTAAAAGACCTGCACATTTAGCAAAACAGCATTAAACGGCTTAAAAACCTGTTCCAGGGGTGGTTCCAGGTTCGTGTCCGCACCCAAAAGAGTGAAATCTTCTTTTGTGTATTTTACTAAAATGACTTGACGATTCGATTGAAAAAGAATTTAAGACAAAATTGTATACATGTCTTTTTTCAGCATTCGATTTTTCTGATTTTAACCCGGCATTTTCCGTGCCTTTGTTAAGATTGCTGTTGGTTTCCATAACGATAAGAGATTAAGATTTTATAATTAAATAAAATGTAAAGCAAATGTTTAATCCAATCTGGGGTATAGACCTATTAAAACTATTTCAAAAAATGAATCTTGCTTAACCTTATGCGTGGAGTATTACTAAGGTTTTTTCGGGGATGTGGCAAATATTTTGGCAGCTTAAAATCTACCTTTTTCTAATATTTACTTAAATATACTCTTTTTTATTTACTTATTTCAAAACTAAAAGAATAAAATTAACCTGTTCAAGTCAATAACCACATTAACGACTTAGCATTCAAAAAGCTGATTTACAAAAAAAGCCTTAACAAAATGTTAAGGCTTTCCTATTTGGTTATTGATATTTTTAGGCTAAAGCATTTTGCTTAACCACCATTTTAACTTTTTCTATCACATAATCCAGTTCTTCTTTAGTGGTGTATTTACTGAAAGAAAAACGTACCGAAGGGCGGTTTGGGTCTGCATTTATACCATTTAGTACATGAGAACCAATATTAGAGCCCGATGAACAAGCACTCCCGCCTGAGGCACAAATGCCATTGATATCTAAATTAAAAAGCAGCATATCGGCCATATCCATTTCTGGGAATGAAACATTTAAAACCGTATACAAACTTTTATCTGCATCTGTTTCGCCGTTAAAAGAAATCCCCGGAATTTCGGCAATAAGCTGTTCTTTTAAATAATCTTTTAAGCCCTGAATGTGGTTTTGATGTGCTTCCATATCTTCATAAGCCATTTCTAAAGCCTTGGCCAACCCAACAATTCCATATACATTTTCAGTGCCACCACGCATATTGCGCTCTTGTGCACCTCCATAAATCATTGGTGGGATTTTAATATTGCTATTTACATATAAAAAGCCAACGCCTTTGGGACCATGCAACTTATGCGCTGCACAAACAATAAAATGTGCTTTTAATTCGCGAACATTATGAGGATAGTGCCCCATCGTTTGCACGGTATCTGCGTGATAAATTGCATTATATTTTTCACAGATATCACCCACTTTTTGCATGTCCGTTAACGTACCTAACTCGTTATTGGCATGCATTAAAGAAACAAAAGTGCGTTCGTTATTTTGCAATAATTCTTCTAAATGCGCATAATCGACATTGCCTTTTTCATCAATATTAACAAAACTCAGTTTGTCAATCTGCCCATCCTTTAACATCATGTTTAAAGTATGTTCTACCGCATGATGCTCGATTTTAGAGGTAATGGCGTGTTTAATTCCATAAGCAGAAATGCCACATCTAATTGCGGTATTATCTGCTTCTGTACCACCTGAAGTAAAAAATATTTCAGATGGCGATGCGCCCAATAAGCCCGCAACAGTTTTACGTGCCTTCTCTACCAACGTTCTAACCTCACGCCCTAAAGCATGAATAGCAGACGGATTACCGAAGTAATTCTCCATTACGTTCGTCATTTCTGCAATCACTGCAGGATCAAGAGGCGTTGTTGCTGCATTATCTAAATAAACCCTTTTCATTTGTGTGTTTGTATGTGTTTAGTTCAAAATCTCTTTGATATCAGAGATTATTTTCTTCGCAAGGCTTTCGGCCACTGTTTCGTTTTCTGCCTCACTGTAAATACGGATAATCGGCTCTGTATTTGAACGGCGTAAATGAACCCATGTTTTATCAAACTCTATTTTCAAACCATCAATTGTGCTGTATGGCTGATTTTTATACTTTTCTTCTACCTGCTTTAATAAATGATCAATATCCATCTCCGGAGTAAGGGTAATTTTATTTTTGGAGATGAAATAACCCGGATAACTGTTTCTCAAAACCGAAATTGGCTTACCAAATTTAGCTAAATGTGTTAAAAACAAGGCAATTCCAACTAAAGCATCTCTTCCGTAGTGAGATTCAGGGTAAATAATACCACCATTACCTTCGCCACCGATAATTGCATTGGTTTCTTTCATTTTATTAACCACATTTACTTCTCCTACTGCAGAAGCATTATATGCTGCTCCAGCTTTCTCTGTCACATCGCGTAAGGCTCTGGTTGAAGAAAGGTTGGAAACTGTATTTCCTGGTGTATTTTGAAGCACATAATCTGCAACGGCCACTAATGTATATTCTTCGCCAAACATGCTGCCATCTTCATTTACAAAACATAAACGGTCAACATCCGGATCAACAACAATACCCAAATCGGCATTTTGTTTTTGAACTTCCTTAGAAATTACGGTTAAATTTTCAGGAAGTGGCTCGGGGTTATGCGGAAAATGTCCATCAGGAGTGCAATATAATTCTACAACCTCATTTACGCCTAAAGCTTTTAACAAAGCCGGAATAAAAATACCACCGGTAGAATTTACACAATCAATAACCACTTTAAAATTGGCTTTTTTAATTGCATCAACGTCAACCAGAGGCAAGGCTAAAACTTTATCAATATGCTTTTGCAGGTAAGTATCGTTTTTAATTACTTTACCTAATTTATCTACATCAGCAAAATCGAAATCTGCACTTTCCGCAAGATCCAAAACTTCTTTGCCATCTGCATCGCTGATGAACTCGCCATGGTTGTTTAACAATTTAAGCGCATTCCATTGTTTAGGGTTATGGCTCGCCGTTAAAATAATGCCGCCACCTGCATTTTCATCAGGAACAGCAACTTCTACAGTTGGTGTGGTAGATAAGCCTAAATCAATAACTTCAATACCTAAACCCTGAAGAGTTCCGATAACCAAATTATTAACCATTTCGCCTGATATACGGGCGTCACGACCTAATACTATTCTTTTATTATTTGTTTTTTGAACTACCCAACTACCAAACGCAGCTGTAAATTTCACAATATCAATAGGTGTTAAGCCATCTCCTGCTTGTCCACCAATGGTTCCTCTTATGCCTGAAATCGATTTTATTAAAGTCACTTATGTTTAGTTTTATATATGCCCAAAAATAAGAAAAAATTCAAGATTGTGTCTAAGTTTTGACATTGGTAATCGTTTAATTTACATTCACTTTATATCTGTTTATACGATGTATTTAGTAGATTAGGCTTAAAACGAAATTTAATTATGCAACAATATTGCATAAAATCGATCTTCAAAAGTTTCGTTGCCATTGCAAAACATTATATTTGCCTCTTTCAAAAAACAAATACGGCTTTTTATGCAGCGCAAGTGGTTTCAATATTGGTTTAATTCCCCTTATTATCATATTCTTTATCAACAGCGAAATGATGCCGAAGCCGAATTTTTTATTGATAATTTAACTTCTTTTTTAAATCCTGCTACAGATTCCAAAATGCTTGATATTGCCTGCGGCAAAGGAAGACACTCTATTTATCTGAATAAAAAAGGCTTTAATGTTACCGGAATTGATTTATCAGAGCAAAGCATAAAATATGCGAAGCAATTTGAAAATGAAAAACTTCATTTTCTGGTGCATGATATGCGCCGCTTATTCTACATTAATTATTTCGATATCGCTTTAAACCTGTTTACCAGCTTTGGCTATTTTGATACCGAAAAAGATCATGTAAATGCGCTTAAAACCTTTAGAAAAAGTTTAAATGCAAACGGAATATTAGTAGTCGACTATTTTAACACAGAAAAAATAATCAGGAACTTAAATTCTAACGAAACCAAAGTCCTGGATCATATCACTTTTAATATTGATAAAAAAGTTGTTGATGGAAAAATTATCAAGAAGATTAATTTTGAGGACAACCACAAAACTTACAATTTTGAAGAGCGTGTACAAGCTTTTAGTTTACAGGATTTTGAAAGAATGTTAACAAAGGCAGGCATGGTGATCGCAAAAACCTTCGGTAGTTATGCACTCGAAGATTATAATAAAGAAAATTCTGACCGGTTAATTTTAATTTGTAAAAAAGCATGATAGAAAGCATTCAGCAGTTTGATGCAGAGTTGTTTTTGAAAATTCACCGTGGACTTTCCAATGGATTTTTCGACTGGCTGATGCCTTTAATGCGGAACCGTTTTTTTTGGGCACCACTCTATTTGTTTATTATTATTTTTTGCATTAAACAGTATAAAAAACAAGGCTATTACATCATCGGTATGATACTTTTTACCTTTGCCATGGGTGATTTAATTGCTTCGAGATTAATAAAGCCTTTTGTAGCCAGATTAAGGCCTTGTAATGATCCTTCACTAGCTAATGATATTATCCATCGCGTTCCTTGTGGAAGCGGACTAAGTTTTCCCTCAGCGCATGCAACCAATCATTTTGCCATTGCCATTTTCTTAATTTGCCTATTTTACAGCAGATGGAAACCCATTTTACCCATTGGTTTATTCTGGGCTTTTATCATAAGCTTTGCGCAGGTTTACGTGGGTGTGCATTATCCGGTAGATGTAACGGCAGGGGCATTACTGGGAACGCTGATTGGATTTATTTGTTCAAGAATATTTAAAAAACTTCAACCCGATTTTTAAAAATGGAAGTCTGGAAAATTTGCGTACTCTTCTTCTGTGCTTTTTTAGGCGGATCGGCTATATTTTTAGTTAAAAGCGATAAATCTAAGTTTCTTAAGCTTATTTTATCTTTTAGCGGGGCTTATTTATTTGCCATTACCGTTTTACATTTAATTCCTGATGCCTACAGTGGCCCTGACCGCTGGCAGATTGGAATCTTTATCTTAATTGGCTTTCTATTACAAGTTTTTCTTGAGCAGTTTTCTGAAGGTGTAGAACATGGACATATTCACAAACATCATGATGGACATGCTTTCCCTTATGGAATTATGATTAGCTTATGTTTACATGCTTTTTTAGAGGGAATGCCTTTGGCTAAAGATCAGCACAATGAATTAATTTTTGGAATCTCTTTACACCACATCCCTGCTGCATTTGCACTGGCCAGCATTTTAATGCAAAATCACTTTAAAAAGGGAAGCATTATGGTTTACCTTGTCATATTTGCGATAATGGCTCCGCTGGGCTTTTATGTAAGCATGGGACTAAGCAATGGAACTATTGGCGGTGTAGAGGCTTATTTTAACAAAATAATGGGTATTGTAATTGGTATCTTTTTACATATTTCTACCACTATTTTATTCGAATCCAGCGCTGATCATAAAATAAATATTCGTAAAATGATTGCCGTGTTGCTGGGAATTGGTGTTGCCCTTATTGGTTTTTTCCTAGGGCATTCACATTAATAAACTTCTTTTCTGTTGGCAACTTAGTTATGATAGCCCATTTAGTTTCATTAATTTAGCTTGTATGGAAAACGAAGTTAATGAGCCTGCTGTAGATTACCTAAAACAAAAATATTCGGTTGCTGAATATCTTAAAAAGGAAGATTCATCTGACGAAAAGCATGAATATTTTGAAGGTGAGATTTTTGCCATGGCCGGAGCAAGTGATACCCATAACGAAATTTTCACTAATCTTTTTGTTGAAATAGGTATAAAATTAAAAGGCAAATCCTGCCGCCCATATGGCAGCGACAAGCGAATGCAAATTCCGGAAAACACATTATTTACCTATCCGGATATTTCAATTTATTGTAACGATTTGGTACACAGCAAGGATGATAAAAATACCTCTATCCTGCCTGCTGTAATCATAGAAATTTTATCTTCCTCAACTAAAACTTACGACAGAGGGAATAAATTTAAGTTTTACAGAGACATCCCGTCACTGAAAGAGTATATCCTGGTTGATTCTGAATCGGTATTAATTGAAGCGTTTTACATTAATGAGAAACAGAACTGGGAATTAAAGGAGTACAAAAATATAGATCAGACTTTAAAATTTAATTCTTTGGGTTTCGAAATTCCTTTAGCAGAGATTTACAATAAGGTTTCTATTAAAGATTAAGACGACTTCTTTTCCTTTTTCTTTCCGTAACCCCAGGGGCAATGTTTACACTTATTTTTACAGCAATACCCTCTTTTTAAATGGTAAACTTCTGTAAAAACCATTAAGCCTTCTTCGTTAAAATAAAAGTCTTCTCCTTCTTTCATTTTTCAATTGTTAAAACGATTGATCGCCGGATTTTAAACATGCTCAAAACTCAGTTGTTCATTAGTTTAAAATTTTAACCTCCAGTTTTCCTGCAAAATGTTGTTTTAATTGCTTTCCATCGCCATGTAAAGTCCAAACTTCTTTGGGTTGTACTTTTTCTATGGTTTCCAATATGGCATCCCAATCTGCATGATCAGATATATAAAGTGAAATTCCATTTTGCTGCTGAAGGTTTTTCCAGCCTGAAGCAAATGCCCTGACTACATTTACCGCTTTAAAATAACTATGAAAAACCATTGGTGGTACAATATAAACCTGATGCTGGGTATTTTGCTTCATCACTTTCCGATCGTAAACCTGGTATTTCCCGGGTTTCATGCCATGCTCTTCATAAATTTTAACAAAAGGCATAATGCTATGGTGTACCAGTATATTTTTATCAGGACAATATTGGTTAATCAACTGAATAATACGCTGGCTTTTTCCTAACGCATAAGCACCAAGCATAATATTAGCGTTTGTAGCATTTAGCTTGTTAATTTCTCCTGCTGCTTCAGGATGTTTGGTTTCCGGATCGGCGAAAGTACTTTCTGTAATTAAAACATCTGCCTGTATAAATTCAAAAGGCTCACAGGTGATATCAGGCTCAATCTTATAGTCACCCGTATAAAGGTATTTAACGCCTTTATATTCCATCATTACCTGTGCAGAACCCAATATATGGCCTGCAGGGTAAAAAGTAATGGTTACCTCTTTTAATTTAAAGGATTGATGGTAACTTTTAATATGAAAATCGCCTGCAGCAAATTTACGGTAGCGATGTTTCATAAATGCAGTTGTAGCTCCCGTACAATAAACATTTTGATTCCCACCTACCGCATGATCGCCATGCGCATGAGAAATTACGGCTTCTTTAACCGGTTGCTGAGGATCAAGATAAAAATCTCCATACACACAATACAATCCCATTGAGGTAATTGTAATAAAATCTTCCAGTATCATTATCTTTTACTTACCTCTAAAAATTTCTTATGTAATGCCAAAACCTGTTCAATAATTCCATGTTCTTCATCGTTTATTATAAAATGATTGGCCATTTCTTTCTTTTTCTCATCATTAAACTGCTTATCCATTCTGGCTTTTACTTGTTCAGCAGAAACGTTATCCCGTAGCATCACCCTGTTTAGCTTAACTTCCAATGGTGCAGTAACCAAAATATTGGTATCACACATTTTATAAGAGCCACTCTCAAATAATAAGGCAGCTTCCTTTAAAGTATAGGGCACAGCAGGATCAATTTGCTTTTCCCAATGATCAAATGCCCTGAAAACTGCTGGATGAACCAGTGCATTTAACTTTGCCAGCTCCATTTCATTATTAAATACAATAGCCGCAATATGTTTATTATTTAATTTGCCATCTTCAAAATAGCTCTCCTTTCCGAAAGTACTTTTTATACCCTCTATCAGTAAAGCATCTTCCACTATAATTTCTTTGGCAACGGTATCTGCATAAAAAACGGGGATACCCAATACTTCAAAAACTTTGCATACGGTTGTTTTACCGCTGCCTATTCCGCCTGTTATACCAACTTTATACATTATTTTTCGACTACGAAATCTATTTTAGATGGAGAAATGTTAATTAGTTTACAATAATCCGGGAATTCGGTAATCTTCACCGTAAATTGATTATGATGCAGGTTTGACCATTCATCGGCATCAACACTTGCCTGAATAAAACTTTCATCAACCTGCTCATAATTACTTAGAGCCACCAAAAAGGTAACTTTTATTTTTTTCGGATAAAGCTTAATGCTATTATAATTGCGGTTATTAATAATCTTTAAAGGAACTTCTATTGTCTTTTCTGTAAATTCATCTACCGGTAATTTAACTTCTACAGTCGATGGGAAAATACTCACATTTTTGTGCGTACTGTGTTGCATGGGCACCCTAACCGTTGCATTGTTTTGCAAATTGCTCAGTTTTAAGGTATCTGTTGACCATTCTGTAATTTTATCCAACTCCTCAATCGGGCCGGTTACGGTAACGTATTTTGGATTGAGCAATATGTCACTGGAAATTCCGTATTGTTTGGTAAAATCAATCTTCTTAATCAATTTAATTGCCACTCTTTTAACGGTTCTTTTAGTAAAGTCAAAGTATAACGTATCTGGTTTTACCGAAATAACCTTTTGTGAACTTTCCAGTTGCTTATTAATGTTGTACAACTGATCAGAGAACACAATAAACTCTTTTGAGTTTAATTGATTTAAACTTACAGCAATAGATTGCGGATTAATTCTTAAACGGGCAAATAAAAGCTGCCAGCCAGTGCCTTCTACCTGTAAATCGACTGTATCAGACTGCAAAGGATGAAAGGCCCGTTTTTGTGGGAAATTTTTGTAAATCAATACCGTTTTAGCTGTATACACATATTTGTTGTTTAACGCCATAAAAAGCCATGCCGCAACCGCCAGTACCAGGCAAGCCAGTAAGCTAAAAACACGTCTTTTTTCTATTTGGGTTAACTTAATAAAGGGCATATGCTATGAAAATGGATGATAGAGGCTTTTAATGCTCAACCATGCAACAATTTAGCCAAATGTAGTAAAATTTTAAAAGAGGAAGGTGCTGAGCTTCCAATCACACCAGAATAATTTATAACAAAAAAGGCCATCTGAAATTCAGATGGCCTTTTGTAAGCGTATATAAAATTAAGCTTTAGGGCCTAAATCTTTTGGAGCTACAGCTTTAGTTGCATCTAAAGATACTGCAGTTTTATCAAAACGGATTTTAACGCCACCCTCTACTTCAATTAAGAAAGTTGTTTCGTTCATGTCAACAATGCGACCATGAATACCAGCAGTAGTTACAATTTTATCTCCTTTTTTCAATTCTTCAACCAATTTTTTATGGTCTTTAGCTTTTTTAACCTGCGGACGGATCATGAAGAAGTAAAAAACTACCATGATTAATACCATTGGCACAATAGTACTTAGCATATTGCTACCACCTGCGGCCTGTAAAATTACTGTTGATGTCATTTCTTATTTATTTGTGTTGTTTAAATTTTATCTTTTGGGCTTAGCTATTTCTTTGCTAAAACCTCTCCTACCAAATGTACAGTGCTCACGTTAGGGTTAGCATTAGAAGTAACCGTAACGATTTTATCTTGCATTCCGAATTTACCTTCACTGTTAAAAACAACCTTAATAACCCCTTCTTTACCCGGCAAAATTGGTTCTTTTGGCGACTCAGGAATAGTACAACCGCATGTGGCAGTGGCATTTGTAATAATTAAGGGACTTTTACCTGTGTTTTTAAATTTAAAATCGTGCTGAACTTTTTCTCCCTGCTGAATTTTCTCAAAATCATAAATTTCACGATCAAAAGAAATCACAGCTGCATCAGCCGGCGCTATTTTCGAAGCGGTTTTAGAAGTATCGTTACCAATAGATACGCCGGTTGATTCTTCTTTTGTTTGATTATTTGCATTGTGGCAGGCTGTAAATGATAATGCTGCAATAGCCAGGATAAATATTTTTTTCATTATCTAAATATCTTTTATTCTTCAATTAAACCTCGGCCAATCTTTTTAATGGTATTGGTTTTCTTCAGATCGCTTAAAATTTTGTCCAAAATACCGTTAATAAATGAATTACTTTTCGGCGTACTGTAATCTTTTGATAATTCAAGGTATTCGTTAATCGTTACTTTTACCGGAATTGAAGTAAAATTAAGCAGTTCGCAAATTGCCATCTTCATTAAAATGGTATCCATTAAAGCAATACGCTCAGATTCCCAGTTTTTGGTACGATCAGCAATCATTTCCTGATATTTCTCATCATTTTGCAAAGTGTAAAGGAATAAATCCTGAACAAATTTGCTATCCTCAATCCAATCTGCACTAATTTCGGTCAGTTTGTTTTTAAAAGGATCCTCCGAAGTGAAATTCTTTAACGTTTTTGCTACCATACCTTTCATCACTTCATGATCAACCTGCCAGTTGATAAATTTCTCTTCAAAAACCTGGATAATCGCCTGATTTTTTAAAAGAATTTTTCTGAAAATAAATTTGATGATGTCCTTTGATGATTCTAAACTTTCGTTTGGATCAGCAAGGTATTCTGCATATTCTTTTGAAGCTTTTAATGAATTGTAAACGGTTTTACGGATTTCAGGATCGAAACCCCAGTCTACTTTATATTTTTTAACCGCCGAAATGTATTCAGGATTTTGCTGCATTAAAACACTGAACTTGTTGTGCAGTAGTTTTAAGTTTGGATTAATATCGTCAGCTGTTTTAATATGCTTATTGGCCCGTTCAGCAGCATCGTTTGCTGTAAACTCTGTAACTTCTACCAATAAGGAAAGCATCCATATATACATTTCGTATACGCTGTCGATACTTTGCATCAGGGTTTTTAAGTAGCCTCTGATGTCTTTTTTTTCTGTCATGTGCCAAGCAAAAATATTTTGCAAAGCTTTGATTCTTAGGTGCCTTCTATTTAACATGAATGTAAGAACGAATATGGTTTTTTAGACCTTTTATAATTATTTAATATGATGATTTAATTTTTTTAATGTCTTCAATCCGCTTTTCGGCGATGCGGTTTGCAGCTGTAATGGTTGAAATTTTTTCTGTTTTACTTAATTTAATTACATTTCTGGTTGCTTCATAAATATTTTCTGTAAGCTGTACAGTTCTTTTTTTACCAAAACCTGTTAACTCAGAATAACATGCAATTAATCCTCCGGCATTAATTAAATAATCAGGAGCAAATAAAATTCCCTTATTTAAAAGCAATTCGCCATCGGCAAGTTCATCTTTTAACTGATTGTTTGCCGAGCCTGCAATAATTGCAAATTTCATTTTCTCAATCGTTTTGTTGTTTACGGTTGCGCCCATTGCACAAGGGGCATATACATCCGCATCGATGCCGAAAATTTTATCCGCCTCAATTGGTTTCGCTTTATATTTACGAGCAACGTAAGTAAGTTGTTCCTGGTTAATATCGCTAATTAGTACTTCGGCATTTTCTTTTCTCAGCAAAGCTACTAAATGCTCTCCTACATTACCAATTCCCTGTACTACAATTGTTCTTCCGGCCAGCATATCCGTACCAAAAACTTCTTTAACACTGGCTTTGATACCCAAATACACACCCTGAGCCGTAAACGGAGCAGGATTTCCGGCGCCACCAATTGATTCAGGTACACCGGTAACATAATTGGTTTCCATCCGAATGTACTCCATATCGCGGGTATTGGTGCCCATCTCCTCAGCAGTAATAAACTCTCCGTTCAGGTTTTTAATAAACCTGCCGTAGCTGCGCATTAAAGTTTCGGTTTTGTCTTTTCTGGAATCTCCAATAATGACCCCTTTACCACCACCTAAATTTAATCCGGTAATGGCCGATTTATAAGTCATACCACGAGATAAACGAAGGGCATCTTCTAAGGCTTCTCCTTCTGTAGCATAACTCCACATACGGGTTCCGCCTAATGCAGGACCTAATGTAGTATCATGAATAGCTATAATGGCTTTTAAACCCGTGTCTGCATCGTTACAGAAAACCAATTTCTTATGTCCATAGACACTTAACTGATCTAAAATTGAAGTTTCGGATGAAGAATTCGCTGGCATAATTTACGTAGAGCTAACCTGCTGCAAAATTAAAATAAAAAACCATTATTACACGCTTTTCGCTAAACTATAACAAAATTACTTTAATGTTTTAATTAATCCCATTCATTTCAACCTATTTATAAAATAAAAAGAATACAGGTCAAATGCTGTTATTTTATAAACTATTGTAAACTTTTAGACTTTTTTTCAACTGGTTTCGTAAATGCTTCGAGGTTTTATCTAAGTTTGCTTTACATGAAACATCTTCGTCATTTAAATAAGTATTTCTATAAATATAAATGGTGGATTATTCCGGGAATTATTTTCGTTGTTATTTCTAACATCTTCGGTGTAATTCCGGCCCAGGTTATTGGTTATGCCTTTGATTTGATTACTGAAAACATTCAAATCTATATGCTTTTTAACGGATTTAACCGTCAGCAAATTATTTATGATATTTTCAGCAACAGCCTGCTGTATTTCGGCTTATTGGTTATAGCACTCTATTTACTTAGAGGTTTATTTTTATTCTTTATGCGTCAAACCATTATTCTAATGTCGAGACATATAGAATTTGACATGAAGAATGATATTTATAACCATTACCAGGAATTGAGTTTGGGTTTTTACCGCCGCAACAATACCGGCGATTTGATGGCTCGTGCAACAGAAGATGTAAACCGGGTACGAATGTATGTTGGTCCGGCCATTATGTACACGGCCAATACGCTGGTTTTATCGGTATTGATAATTTACTCCATGTTTGATGTAAATACCAGACTAGCCATTTATTGCCTTGCCCCTTTGCCCCTTTTGGTGATTATTATATATTATGTAAACACGGTTATATTTAAAAAAAGCGGTAAAATACAAGAAAGGCTTTCTGAACTTTCCAGTTTTGTACAGGAGCGTTTCTCAGGCATCAGGATTATCAAATCGTATGTTCGGGAGGATTACACACGTACGATGTTTGAAATTCAAAGTAACGAGTATAAAAAAGATTCGATGAGCCTGGTTAAGGTTTCGGCATTATTTTACCCAACAATGCTTTTACTTATCGGATTAAGCACTATTTTAACCATTTACATCGGAGGAATCCAAGTGATGAATGGCAGTATTACCGCCGGAAATATTGCTGAGTTCATTATTTACATCAATCAGCTTACTTTTCCGGTAACCATGCTGGGCTGGGTAACTTCTCTTATTCAAAGGGCCGCGGCATCACAAAAAAGAATTAATGAGTTTTTAGAAATCTCTTCAGATATTCAATCTACCAATGAAACCGAACGGGAAATTAATGGAAACATCGTTTTTAAAAAGGTAAACTTTACTTATCCCGATACTGGAATACAGGCTTTAAAGGATGTAAGTTTTGAAATTAACAGTGGCGAATTTGTTGCTATTATTGGCAAAACAGGCTCAGGAAAATCCACATTAGCCAATTTAATTATGAGGATGTACGATGTGGAGCAAGGCGAAATTGATATAGATGGCAGCAATATAAAAGGTCTGAATTTAAAAAACTACCGTAGCCAGATTGGTTTTGTACCACAGGAAGTTTTCCTTTTTTCGGATACCATTAAAAATAATATTGCTTTCGGTTTAGATCAGACAACAGATGAAGAAGTACACCTTGCTGCAAAAAATGCTTCGGTTTACAGTAACATTATGGATTTTGAAGAGCGGTTTGAAACTATGCTCGGCGAACGTGGAATTACCCTGTCAGGTGGGCAAAAACAACGTGTATCTATAGCCAGAGCACTAATTAAATCGCCTAAAATTTTAATATTTGATGATTGCCTTTCGGCTGTTGATACCAAAACAGAAGAGGAAATTTTGCAAAATTTAGGTAAAATTATGCATGGAAAGACCAGTATTCTTATTGCACACCGGATATCAACAATTAAAAATGCAGATAAAATCCTGGTATTAGATAACGGCAGCATTATAGAACAAGGCACACATAATGAACTACTTAACCTGAATGGGACTTATACCGAACTGTATAACAATCAACTTTTGGAAGAAGAAAGCCGCAGTATTTAATTTATGTTAAATTCTGTTTTGAACTTTAAATATTTGCTTTATATTTACCGAAACCAAAAAACCAACATCAATACCAACCATGGGAGAATTTGACAACAAAGAGAGAGAAGAAGTTTTTTCAAAGAAAGTAAGAGCAGGTAAAAGAACTTATTTTTTCGACGTGAAGGCTACTCGTTCAGGTGATTATTACTTAACAGTTACCGAGAGCAAGAAAAGATTAGAAGACGGTGTATTTGTAAAACATAAAATCTTTTTGTACAAAGAGGATTTCGAAAAATTTGCAGAAGGTCTTAATGAAACGGTTGATTACATCAAAACTCACCAGGATGTTGTTGAAAAACGTTATGAGTACTCTGAAAACGGAGAACACTCCACAAAATCATCAGATGATTTTTCTTTTTAAGTAATATATTTACAATACAAAAGCCTTTGTTTAATTACAAAGGCTTTTTTTATGAATTTATTTTAAACAATCTGCTCATGAAAAAGATAATTCCTTCCCTGCTTTTGTGTTTATCCATTTTTACCTTATCAGCTCAGGAAAAAGTAGACCAAAAACTGCAATTAAAATTAAATGAAATTGTTAAAGGGTTTCAGGGCGATGTAGGAATTTATGTTAAAAACCTTAAAACGGGAAAAACTGCAAGTATAAATGCCGACGGCATTTTCCCCACGGCCAGCATGATTAAAGTACCCATTACTTGCGGAATTTTTAATAAAATAGAAAAAGGCGAATTAGATTATCATTCCAAATTAACCTATTGCGATAGCTTGCTATATGCTGGTGAGGACATTTTAGGCTCGTTTAAGGATGGCGAAAAAATAGAACTTGGAAAAGTATTAATGCTCATGATTACGACAAGCGATAATACCGCAAGTTTATGGAGCCAGTTAATGGCCGGAACCGGAACGGCTATTAATGAGGTCATGGCCAATAATGGAATGCAATTTACAAGAGTAAATTCGCGTACGCCTGGGCGCAGAGAAAACCAGTTAAAATATGGCTGGGGACAAACCACACCAAGAGAAATGGCTACTTTGCTAACTTTAATCAGGGATGGAAAGATGATTAATCCTGCAGCTTCTGAACGTATTTATAGAAATCTAATCCGCATTTACTGGGATACAGAAGCTTTATCGCAGATTCCACCAACCGTACAGGTTGCCTCTAAATCAGGCGCCGTAGATGCTGCACGATCTGAAGTTGTACTTGTAAATGCACCGCATGGCGATTATGTTTTTTGCATTACCACTAAAAACCAAAAGGATACTTCATGGAATTACAGCAACGAAGGCTGGGCAATGATCAGAAACCTGAGTAAAACTTTATGGAATTATTACGAGCCCAACTATAACTGGAAACAACCAGAAGGTATGCAAAAATACTTTAAGTAGATTAGCGTATGGCCATACTTGCACCAGCCAAAAAGATCAGGCCAAAATAACCTACAATAACAACAATAGTAATAATACCCCAGAATTTAAAAAGTGATTTAAGGTTTAGTGTAGCGGCATTTAAACTTTCCTGATCGCCATATAAAACCCCTTGCTGCCCTCTTCCAGCTATCCTGAACAATAGTAAGCTTGGATAAAAATAGAACAAACCCATTAAAAGATAAACAATTGTAATGATGGTACTGCCACTTTTTGCCAGCGGGCCTAACTGTGCGAGCATAGCTGGATTACTGGATAAAAAAGCACCAATACCAAAAGAACCAATAATTAGAAAAGCAGCAAACACAAAACCTACAATGGATAAAAATCTTGCCCATTTTGTCAATTCGTAAATATAGCTGCGCATTTCTTCGCTCACTATTAGTTTTACTTCCTGAGGCACTTGCTGATCTAATTCTTCCATCTTTCTATTGATTTTGGGTTAAACTTAGATAAAATATAGATTTGATGCAAATGCATAAGTTTTATTAAAGGTTTTAAAAGCTTATCTTTGCCGACTTTTAAGGGAGAAATACAACCTTCCTAACTTGATACTAAAGACTTAAGATTATAAATAAATGGCATTACAATGTGGTATAGTAGGTTTACCTAATGTTGGTAAATCAACTCTTTTTAATTGTTTATCTAACGCAAAAGCACAAGCTGCAAACTTCCCGTTTTGTACTATAGAACCTAATATTGGTGTAATTACAGTACCAGATGATAGATTGACCAAACTTGCTGAACTGGTTAAGCCAAATAAGGTACAGCCAAATACAATTGAAATTGTAGATATTGCCGGTTTAGTTAAAGGCGCATCAAAAGGTGAAGGTTTAGGTAATCAGTTTTTAGGAAATATCCGTGCTACAAATGCCATTATCCACGTTTTACGTTGCTTTGATGATGGAAACGTGATCCACGTTGATGGTTCTGTTGATCCGATCAGAGACAGAGAAATTATTGATACAGAGTTGCAGCTTAAAGATTTGGATACTGTTGAAAAACGCATTCAAAAGGTAGAGAAAATGGCTAAAACCGGTGGCGATAAAGATGCTAAACGTACTTATGAGATTTTAACGGTTGTTAAAAAGCATTTGGAAAGTGGCAAATCGATCCGTACCGCACCTCTTGAGCAAGACGACTTTGATTTTATTGAAGATTTAGGGTTATTAACTCAAAAACCTGTAATGTATGTTTGTAACGTTGATGAGGCTTCGGTAATAACTGGTAATAAATATGTTGATTTAGTTAAAGCGAATGTTGCAGACGAAAAAGCAGAGGTTTTAGTTATTTCGGCAAAAATCGAATCTGAAATTGCCGAATTGGAAAGTTATGAAGAACGTCAGGAGTTTTTAGCAGATTTAGGCTTAACAGAATCAGGTGTAAACAAATTAATTCGTGCAGCCTATAAATTATTAAACCTTTATACCTACTTTACTGCTGGTGTACAAGAAGTTAGAGCATGGACAATTACTAAGGGATTTACAGCACCACAGGCAGCTGGTGTAATTCATACAGATTTTGAAAAAGGCTTTATCCGTGCTGAGGTAATTAAATACAATGATTTTGTAACCTTAGGTTCTGAAAATGCTTGCAAAGAAGCCGGTAAATTAGGTGTTGAAGGAAAAACTTATATCGTTGAAGATGGTGATATTATGCACTTCAGGTTTAACGTATAACGAATAAATAGTAACAAAAAAAGCTGCCTCAAAAAGGCAGCTTTTTTTGTTAAAATCCAATTCCATGCCTTGTAATAATCTTATTATTTAGGCTTCTAATCCAAATTCAGCCAGTTTTTGTCTGGTCGTTTCGTAATCGGTATGGCAAATTCCAGTCAGGCCTAATCCTTCAGCAATTTGCACAAATAACATTCTGTCGTCTATATAAATACTGGTTTCTATATCGCTTTGAGAAATATCAATTGCCACTTTAAAAATGTCTGCATCGGGTTTTCTGAAATGCACAAAACTTGAAGAAATAAAGAAATCAATAAATTCGTTTAGTTTAAAAGTATTGATCCTGTATTGATTAAGCTCGCGACCTTCATTGCTGATTACAGCGACTTTTAAGTTGTACTTCTTTTTTAAATCGCAAATCAGCTTAATCATATCGTTATATGGCAACGATTTTTTAAACATAAAGTCTTTAAAATCATCCGGACTAAAATTACGGTCTTCGTAAAAAACAAGGCGATCCAGATATTCATCTAATGTTATTTTGCCAACTTCGTAGGTATCAAAAGTAAGGTGGTGACGTTCTTCCACTTCGACAGAATCCAGGTTAAACCTTATAGCGGCCTCGGCTCTTGCCTGCCTGTCCCACCCATTGGTTAGCAAAACACCGCCAATATCTGTAAAGAGCGTTGTTATTTTATTTTTATCCATTGTTTAATTCCTTGTTTTTTTACTGATTTAGAATCAGAATAATTGAGTTTAATTTTGGTTTAAACTCCATAACAAGCTAGGCATTAATTTGGAAAAAGAATGTCATCAAATTATTAAATATTCGACAATCCAGACTTAAATTTTAGAGCAATACACCTTTTAGAATAAGCACCGCCACCGTAAAATAAATTACAATACCGGTAACATCCACCATTGTGGCCACAAATGGCGCCGAAGAAGTAGCGGGATCGAGTTTAAGCTTCTTCATAATAATGGGCATCATTGAGCCAATTAAACTCCCCCAAAGCACAATGCCGATTAAGGTAAAAAATATAGTTGTTGCAATTAAAAACCAATGCTGGCCATAATCGTATAAATGAAGTTTTTGCCAGGTAATAATGCGTACAAAACCAATGCTTCCTAAAATAATTCCAAGTAAGGCACCTGATACAAGCTCACGGCGCATCACCCGCCACCAGCCTGAAATCGTGACTTCGCCCAGTGCCATGGCCTGAATAATTAATGTAGAGGCCTGAGAGCCACTGTTCCCTCCGCTACTCATAATCAAGGGGATAAACAACGATAATACTACGGCTTTTTCCAGCTCTATCTCAAAGTGTTGCATGGCCGTAGCGGTAAGCATTTCACCTAAAAATAAAACCACCAACCAGCCGGCACGTTTTTTAACCAGTTTTAAAATAGGAATATCCAGGTAAGGCTCATCTAAAGCCTCTGTACCCCCTATTTTGTGCATATCCTCGGTATATTCTTCGTTGGCAATCCATAAAATATCATCAACAGTTACAATACCAAGCAAAATATTGCTTTCATCAACCACAGGCAGCGCCACACGGTTATTCATCCTGAAAATATTAATGGCATCTTCCTGAGGATCGTTCGCTTTTAAAGCAATGAAACGTTTATCGGTAAGTTCACCAATAATGGCTTCCGGATCGGCTAACAAAACTTCACGAATCCTGATGTCATCAAGCAAAACACCTTCCTTATCGATCACATAGACTACATCAATGGTTTCCGAGTTTTTCCCATAACGCCTGATGTGAGCCAAAACCCTGGAAATAGACCATTCAGGCTTAACAGCGATATAATCAGGCGTCATTAAACGTCCGATACTATCTTCTTTATAACCCAGAAGTGCCAATGATTCTTTACGTTCTTCAGGAGGCAAAAGCGTAATCATTTTCTTTACCACATCCCCCTTCAGTTCACTAAATAAGGCTGTACGATCATCCGGCGGAAGATCTTTTATAATCTGATTAAGTTTATTGCCCGAAAGTTTTTTGATAATTCTTTCCTGTGTAGGAAAATCAAGGATACGGAAAACATTTACCGCCCGGTTTAAAGAAAGGGTTTCAATAAATTTAGCGGCATGCTGTGGAAGTTCATCTATCAGTTGTTCAACATCTGATATATTTAACTGGTCGAGATATTGCTTTAAGCCCTTATCGTTCTCTTTTTCAAGTAGTTCTCTAATCTCATCTACAACCAATTCTTCCATAACAAAAAACTAAAATAATTACATGCCTAAACCTTTATTTAACGGTTTGCAAATGTGCGTTTTTATTTTTAAAAAAGCCAACTTAAAGCAATAATGAAACATTAAATTAACCTGATGGAAAAGAGATTTTTAGTATTTAAATAAGGAGAGTCAAAATTAAAAAAGCCACCTAATTAATCATTAAGTGGCTTAAATTGTGCTCCCGACGAGATTCGAACTCATATCGATGGTACCGGAAACCATAATTCTATCCATTGAACTACGGGAGCATTTTCTTTAGCCTGCAAAAATAGAAGAAAAACCTGTATAAAACGCATTAATTATCACGTTTTTTTAGCTTTACAAATATCCTGCAGGATTTCGTTAATTTAACAAATGTTGTTGGCTCAATATAACGTAGTTACAGGGAAAAAGGTTTACATCAAATTTAATAAAGAGTCATGTTAAAAAATTAAACCGTTGATCTGCAAATAGCTTAATCCATACACAACAGGTTTAATAAAAAATTAATATCAGAGTATTTACCTTTGCACCATGACACAAAGTAACATCCAAAAATTATTAAACAATAAAATAGAAGCACTGCATACCGAACTCGAAAATGCACAGTCAGAACTTAAAAAATGGCAGGAAATATCGGCAGATTACGAGGCTAATCCAGAAAAATTTGATTTGCTGGCCACACTTTTAGTTAGCGAACAAACGGAAACAAAGAAAGCCAGAAAAAAATAATTAAAAGTTCTTTTTCAAAACAGCATTAACAACAAAGCCCCGACCAAATTGGACGGGGCTTTATTATTTTCCCAAAACGCTATAGAAATTATTTTCCGCTGTTTTTCTTTTCAGTTACTTCAGCTCTGATTTCCTGAGCCAAAACTTTTAAATCTTGCATTGCTTTACGTACACGAGTACCAGCTGCTGCATTTCCACCATCATAAAATTTAGTCGCATCAGCTTCTACTGCAGAAACCAACTCTTTAACTTTTTGAAACTTGTCCATTTTATTTATTTTAAATTTTTAAATTGATTCATTCCTCATTACAAAAAACGAGCCGCGAAATTAATAAATGTAATTAAACCCGCAAATCCTTATCCAAATATAGAATACTATTTGGCTACCGGTAGCTTCCTACGGAAACAAAATCGATACAAAACAAGCTAAAAACTACATATTGACCTTAAAACACCTCTATTGATCTGACAATTCGATCCAAACCGGGCCATGATCACTTGTTTTTTCCCAACCACGTACTTCACGGTCAACTCCTGCGGCCAAAAGGCGGTTACTAAGCTTCGGACTAAGCAGAAAATGATCAATACGTAATCCCGCATCGCGACCATAAGCATTACGGAAGTAGTCCCAAAAAGTATAAATTTTCTCTGTTGGATAGAGCTTTCTTATTGCATCGGTCCACCCTTGTCCGACTAAACTATTAAAAGATTCTCTAACTTCCGGACGAAACAGCGCATCTTCAACCCAGCGTTCCGGCTTATAAACATCATGCTCAGTGGGAATTACGTTAAAATCTCCGGCAAGTACAACTGGTAAATCACGTTCTAAAAGTTGTGCAGCATGAATTTTCAATCTTTCCAGCCAGGCCATTTTATAATCCAATTTTGGCCCTGGTGCCGGATTTCCATTGGGTAAATATAAACAGCCTATTATTACATTATTAACAACGGCTTCAATATAGCGGCTGTGTAAATCCTCTTCATCACCGGGCAAACCTCTGGTTAGTTCCTTAATTTCCACATTTCGGGCAAGAATTGCCACACCGTTCCAACTTTTTTGTCCGTGCCAAATGGCATTATAACCTGCATCTTTTATAGCTTGTTCAGGAAATTTTTCTTGCGGCGCTTTTAATTCCTGTAAACAAACAACATCCGGAGTCGTTTCTTCCAGCCAGCGCAGGAGCACCGGAAGTCTTCCGTTTACACCGTTAACATTATAGGTAGCGATTTTCATTACAATGATTTTTTAATAAAATAAAGCTATGCTTTTAATCGATTAGTTACATCAATAAATAACTTTTTCAATTACATTTTGCTTTAAATAAATTAAAAATTAATCCAATTGTTATGAATCAAACCTGATTAATTCATAAAATCTTCATACAAATTGCCCAGTTTTGTTTCCTGAGAGCGTTAATTTAGATTGGGGACGGGGTTTAATTACTTCGTCTCCTTTTTTGTGACAAATTTCAAGTATTTGATACTTTAGAATAAGGAACTTAAGATTTATAATTAAAGAGTAGCAGCATATTCGTATTGCAGAAACTGTGTAGTTATTCCAGCTAAATCCATTTTACTTACTGGTTTTGATATACAACCGCTGATCCCGAGGTTAAAATATTTTCCGACTTCCAACCCTTGCAATTCATCAGTAAGCACAACAATTGGAACATTGATATTTTTGTCTTTTAACATTTTAATGGCATAGAGTTCATTTAAATCGTTTAAATGAATATCCAATAAAATCAGTTTGAATTTATTTTTCTTCAATAATTCGCAGGCATCTTCTATACTTTCCGCGACATTAAATTCTATTTCAGCATCAAATAAATACGCTGAAATTAATTTTTCGGTTTCCTGACTTTCGGAAATCAGTAACACATTGTCGGGTCTGTTATTTAAAATCATTTTCTCACTCATTTTCAGTTCTCAATTGCTCCGTATAAATTTGAACCTATTATTGAACGCTTAAATTTGAAATATACTTAAACGCCTTTTGATCACCCGGTCAAATAATGTCTGTAATAAATTTATGTATAACCATTATCAATTAATTTAAAGCAACCAAAATGAACGAAATGAATAAATAAAAGGCTCTGAAATATTGATGTTATACGATTATAAATGATACCCGGTTCAGTATTTTATAACGAAAAAGGATGCCCGTGAGCATCCTTTTTTGAGAGAGATATTTAAGCGTTCAACAGACAGCATCTGTTTTAACTAAATGATTGATTTATTTTAAAAATTCTACTTCAAATTGATTTAGAACCGGATTTCCATCAATTCCAAATTCAGGCAAAATTGGAATTTTCAGCCAATACATTGCTGCTGCTGTAATAGTTGCCGGAGTTACAATAATAGATTTACCGGTAGCATTTGCATCAGGTGTTACCGAAGCAGGCACATCAATACCCAATCCTTTCCAGGTAAAACCACCATTTAAAAACATATCATAACCTCCAGGTGCTGCATTTGTAGCCAAGCCTTCTCCACCTTCATTAATTGGCCAGTAACCCGTAACATTAGCATAATTAGGGTGTTTAGTTATATCTTTTAAGGCAATGTTTGCTTTAATGGTTGCAGCATCTAAGGCTGTATTAAAATAAATCAGGTCTGCTCCGTGGAAATTTAAAGCACCACCTCCGTTATCAACATTTTTATATCCCAATGTTAGTTTTTCGGTAGTAGCCAAACTTTTGGTGTTTGAAATATTAGCTGTTGCGTTTAAATTCCCATCAGTATAGGTACTCACTGTTCTGGTAGTAGCATTAACGGTTTTTACTGTCATAGTTAACGTGTGCCATTGCAAATCACCGATAGCGCCCCCGTTAATCTGAGTTTTTCCAGTACCTCCATTTCCAGTTCCACCCAAAACAGCTGCCCAATTACTTCCGGTCTCCATAAATAACCACCCGGTCATTTTTGATAAATCTAAATTTGATCCTTTGGATAAGAAGCCTGGATACGAAGTAAGCGAGTTGAACTTTACCTGCATTTGAACGGTAAAATCTTTACTTGAACCCGAATCGTATAAACCGTTATCATTCGGAACTGAAGCATTAATACTCGTATTATTAAATAGAACAGTATTAAAACCGGATTTTTTGACTTCCTGTCCTTTAAAATTTTTATTCGAAAGCACTATAAAACCAGGTTTTGAATCTGCTTCGCTACCCCCATGGTTAGTGGTTACAATTACCAGCCAGTCTTCAGCTGCATAATTTTTTCTCGCTTTTAATGCTGTTAAAATATTACCGACATATTCATCAGATTTTAAAATTGCTGCTTTGTAGCCTGCATTAGATGCCGTAAAACTACCAGCTAAGCCTGCTGTTTGCACATCTTTAAAATTAACGATAACTGCTCCTAAGCTGTTACTTGTATTAAGTAAATTAATTGTCGAATCTTTTACAGCAATATCGGTTGAAACATTCGGAGCATAATCGGCCTGTTTCATATAACCTCTAAGCTGAGACCAAGGTGTAACAAAGGCTGTCTTTATGCTTTTATATTGCATTACATAATCCAGTACATTACGATAATAAACCACTGCACCATGTTCATCATCAGCAGGCGGGCGACGAAACGTAACATCATCTTTAATCTGATGTTTACTGTAACTTGTTCCGGTAAGCATAGATACCCATGAACTTGCATCGGTGGTTACTGCACCACGCAATACATTATAGGTGTATTTCCCCGTTTTTGCTAAATCTGTAATTATCGGCGGAGCAATGGTATTCAATTCCGACCCCGTCACCCCATCAATGCTAATCACCAGAACTTTTCTTTGGATCACCCTGTCACTATTGTCAAGTTCTTCGAAAACGGGTGGTGGATTATCATATTTTTTACAACCAACAATGGTTAATCCAACGCAAAGTATTGCAAAGGATAATACTTTGATGTTTTTGCTTATGTTGTTCATTTTTAATTCTTAATTAATTGTTAACCATTATTGAATTGCACCTACTTCAGATAATGAAGCATTTGTTCCAGTATTCCAGGAATCTTTAATCACTATTCTATAATATTTTGCTTTTACCGGTGCAGGGAAAATAAAGTTATACTGCGTTGCCGCGTTTGGTATTTGAGTAGATGCAACTGCCGTAAAAGTTACGTTATCTGCACTACTTAATATATCAACATTTTTTGGTCTTTGTCCTGCACTTGCCCTCGGTGTAAAGTACAAGCCTCTTAAAGTTTGTGAATAGCCTAAATTATAAGTTAAAGTGTAAGGAAATGCACCAATTGGAGCGGTTTGCCATGCAGAGTGCCAGTATGTTGCCGTATTGCCATCAAGTAAGGTTGCAGCCCTGCCATTAACTGCTCCTTCACCATTTGTTTCTTCAGAACTTGCTGTCATTGTAGGTACTATAGCTGCTGTACCACCGGCTTTAGTAAATATATTATACGTCCACAGCTTAACTTTTAAAGGAGGATATTTTGCCGAAATTTTAGCCTGAGATTGTGTACTTATTAAGATACCCCATGCTTCAAAAAAAGCAGCTAAATCTGTTTGGGCATATTCAGATGCTCTTTCATAAGTAAAATCATGTTTATCAATATCATTAAATGATAATCGGGATGCATGTCTTGCACTGGTATAAAAGTAAGTCATCATATCGTACCCATACTTTTCAAATAACTGTATAAAAGGATTGATTTTTCTGAAAGGGCCTTCATTTACATCCACGAATAATGGATCAGTGTCAAAATTTTTGGTTACGCCAGCCGCAGGTGTACTTGCCGCGAATGCCAGTGCAGCAGTCACATAATCGTGATTTACTCCATGTAAAATATTAAAAGCAACACCATTTCTTTTAGCCACTTTAAATGAGAACAGGTTATTTGTCGTTTCACCCAAAGTGCTCCAGCTCCATACAAGTGGTTGCTGACAATTGTGACCGAATTCATGGTAAGTACCCCAGTTGGTGCCTGTTAAAAGTTGTTTTAAACTGGTAAAACTGTTAAACCATTCATCGTCCATTTGACCAACAAAAGGGAAACCGCTATGTCCGTAACCGGCGGTCAACTGAATATCTAAAACGCCTCTCCATGGACCTTGCGGACTTCTGTCTTTTACATCCGGAGCATTATCCGAAAGTCCCATCCAGGCATTATAATCCAAATCAAACTTATTATTCCACTCTGTCATTACTGCAGTTGGATTAGTTAGTGGTTCACTGGAAGTAAATTTTCTGATTACAAAATCTCTTGGAATCAAAAACACAACTCTTTTGGCACGCATCTCTAGCCATGGCACATTAGATGCCTTAACCTGCGCTACCCATGCAGCATCCTGGGTAACTCCCAATACAAAATCAGGAGAAACAACCGCACCAGAAATAGTGAACTCAACCGGTTTTGGGAAAGCAAATGCCGCCCTTATGTAAATGGTACCGCCATATAAATTACGCACATAATTAACACCCGGATATAGTTGTTTTACACTATAAATAATCGGATCTCTAAGTAATGGAACTTTACCGGTTAAATTATCAGTATGACCACCAATTTGCATGCTTAAACCATTAATTCCATCGGGTACAATAATTTTAATCAGCTCACCCGGGGCCGCATAATAACCCGTACTAAATTGTGGTTCAGGCGCTACCTGAATACGCAGGTTACTCGCATTCTGAGCTGAAAAATTCAGATCAAGTGTAAATTTCTGATCCTTTACACGAGGTTCGCTGTTGTCTACCAAACCGGGAAAAATACGCGCTTTAGCATACATTGTCCTGTCTACTACAGACATGTTGGTATCAATTGAAGAGGAAGTATTTGGCGTTTTGGAACCATCAGTATAACCATCTTCAACTTCATATCCATATTTTTTACAGGCAGCCGTGCTGAGCAGTAAAATCAGGAATGTTATTTGGAGTAAAAATTTGTTACGTTTCATATTTAAGAAATAATAGGCCTTTAAGTATTAATTTGTTTATTATATCCTAACATCCGTATAATTAGGTTTCCATGATTTGCCTTTTAGCTGCCATGAAGGTTGAATAATCACCCCCATCCAGGTATAAATCTGAAAAGGAATATCAACATTATTAGGAACAACCATATAAGTGGCTTCACTTACTGTTGGATCAAGGTTTGGTGAAAAATCTGTAAAAGTTTTCCATTTCGCGGTTGAAGACATTGTAAAGTTCCCAGCCTTACCAGATAAGTCTGCCAATGTGCTTCCTCCACCTTCATTTGCCGGCCAGTAACCCACTAAGTTATTATAGTTTGGAAATGTTGCATCAATAGTTGTTTTACGCATATTGGCTAAAATTGCTGCATCAGGAATAGCCACATTAAACATAGCCACTTCTTTAATTAAAAGGTCTATTGTTCCCCCTTCTCCTGAAATAAAATTACCTCCAAGAGTCAGCGGAGCTGGCGAATCAAAATTACCAACATTGGTTATCACCTTATCCAGACCTTTTACACCATCTTTATACATGGTTACAGTACGTACGCTTCCATTCATCCAAACTTTAAAAGCTATGGAGTGCCATATACCATCTCTGATTGTTCCACCGCTTACCTGTGTATTTCCTTGTCCAACCTGGCTCATATTTAACTGAAAGATATCTCCTTCTAAAAATAAAACCCAACCAGGTACTCCAGCGGTAAAACTTGCCCTTTTAGAAATAAATGAAGGGTAATTACTAGCGGGGCCATCATACCTGATCTTACATTGGAAGGTAAAATCACCGGTTCCAAAATTTCCAATGGTCGCATTTGGTAATTTTGCAAAAGAAAATGCACTGTTTGTACCGGTAAAATTCGGAGCTGCGCCACTATACGGTAATTTATCAGAATCAGGTTTAGGCACAAACTGAGATACAAATCTCGGGTTATAAAATATAATAAAGTTATTACGGGTGTCATCAGCATAAACGGTTTTATCCGGATTGTTCGGAATTGCAGGAATTACACCGCCTTTATTTGAAGCAATTACCACTAGCCAGTCTTCTGAAGCAAAAGTTTTCCGGCCTTGAAGTGCTGTCATAATTTCACCTATATAAGTATCCTGCTGTTTTATTGCGTTAATGTAATTTGTTGAAGCATCGGTATAACCGCTTGCTGCACCAGCCACCTCTGCGCTATGAAATTGTGCAACTACAATACCTGCATCATCTTTTTTGAATTCTTCTATTACGCCATCTTTAACTTTTGCATCATCATTTTCATAATTAAGCGTTACTGTTGCATCTTTAGCTAAATTATCATTAAAAATTTTAGATGCAGCAATGGATACCGATCTCAAATTTGGATTTGTTTGCCTAAAACGTGTAAACAAACTGGGAAAAGAAGCGATCTGATTTCCTGAAAAGTTTTCTGTTGTAACCTTATGTTTATCACTTGTTACACCGGTAATCATATTAGACCACGCGGTTGCATTTGTCATGGTTGAGGTTTGATAATCCGTTAATCCGTCATAGGCATAAATAGATTTTTTAACTATCTGAGCCAGAACAGGAGGATTTAAAGCTCGTAAAGCCTTGCCTCTAACACCATCCATAATAATGTATAGTACCTTACGGGTTTTATTATTTATTCCTGTCGTATCGTTTTTATAATTTGTGTTTAAGGTATTTGGAAAATCTTTATTACAAGACGATCCAAATAATAACACAAATGCCAGGCAAACCGCCGCGGTTAATGACCGGAAGACATTTGTTGCTGTGTTTTTTTCTAGATTTTTCATATTTCGTGGTTATGAATATTCATTTAAATAGTTAAGGCTTAAGTTCTACACGAACAATGTTGCCAACTTTCTTATTGTCAAATTTACTAATGAAACCTGTTAAAATCACCGCAGGGTTACCTAAAGATGATGTGGTTTCAACCATTCTGTAAATCTGACCCTGGAAAGCACCTGAGTTATTATAACCCGATGCTAGCTTTCCATCAGCATTTAGCACCATAAAACCCTGTCTGACAACGTCATTATATTTATTAAACTGGCCGGAAACAATTATTTTCCCATTATCCAGTTGCGAGGCAAACGTTGGAACGCCACCTGATAAATTACTGAATGAGAATGAATTATCTATTGAACCATTAGCATTTAACATGGCAACACCCGATCTGGAGGTACCATTATAACTATTAAATAATCCGGAGATGATAATTTTTTGGGTAACCGAATTATAGGTTATAGATGTAATATCATCATTTGTACCTGCGCCTGCATTAAAACTAGCATCTAAGGTTCCATCGGTATTGATCCGTGCAATATGATTTGCCGGAGATCCGTTAAAGGTTGTAAAACTACCTACAATAACAATTTTTCCATCCGGCTGCATAAATGCATCGTTAATTGCACCATTGCCTCCTGCATAGCTTTGTCTAACCGCAGGATCAAAATTGAAAGTAGAATCCATCGTTCCATCAATTTTAACACGAACAAGCTGCCTCATTCTGGTTGCATCCAATACTTTGTTATCATAAGTAGAACGTTCGTAGAAATATCTAGCGTAGTATTGAAAAGTTCCAACTATGGTTATCATGTTATTTTGAACAAAGGTTTTTCTGATTACCCCATCCACTCCACCATTAAAAGTTGGTACCGTATCTACATTTTTTCTGATTTCTAACGGAGTTGGGTTAATCACCTGAATAATGGTCGAATCTAATGTACCATCACTATTTAAGCGGGTAATGCTATTTATATTTTTTCTATTGTTAAAATTGCCAAATAGTCCGGCTATAATATATTGGCCATTAGGTAACCGGTTAACACTGTATACCACACCATTAGCCCCTTTACCAAAATTCAGTGTACTTGCATAGGCGCCCTGTGCTGTTATTTGCGCTACACCTCCAATTGGCACTTTAGCGGTTGCTTTATTGTCAAAATCAGTAAATGAACCACCCAGAAAGTAATTAGAAGTAGGTAGTTTTAAAATATCATATATACTGCCATTAGAACCGTTGACTGCTAAAAAGGAGCCATCCAGACTTACTTTTCCATCAATTGTAAAGTTCGGGCCAAAAAAGGTTTGGCCATCAAGCATTACAGAAAAGCCTCCGGTACTGGCATTATCTGGTATTTTTACTCTGATTGTACTGTCCGTTAAAGCCAATACTGTTGCTTCAACCTCATTAATCAGAAATTTAAATTTGTCCTTGTATTTTAGTAATCCTCTTACATTTACATTAACCTCGCCACCCTGCGTACCTATCTCCGGATCAGGAACATCTGCCGAGAATTTTATACCCAGCGGCTGCTTTCCTCCGGCATAAGGATCTTCTCCAATCAGCTCTTGCTTTTTACAAGAAAATATAGCCAGTGTTAAGAAAAGCATTAACACCATTGTTTGGCTTACAAAATTTTTATGATTTATAATTCTCATCTTCTTTATTTTAAAAATTATGGTGTTGGTGGTAATATTCCGCTTGATACTGCAGTATTGATAAACCGATCGGTATTAAAGCCAAAATTATGCTTGTTTTGAACCAAAACGTGTACGATACCGTTTGTTGGAGCAATATCTGATGAGGCAATTGGTACATTTACCAAACCGACCCGCGGGTTGGCATAATCAGGAATAAAAGACAGGATTAACTGTCTGTAACCTGCATATTTAACACCTCCGGCATCACGGTATAAAACTCCAATATTCATTGTTCTGCCCTGATACGAAGTATAACCCTGACCTGGGAAAGCCAATAAAGATAAGGTATCTATTTGCGGATAGTCTTTTAAGCGGCTGGTGCCTTTAAAAACATACATGGACAATGTTTCTTTCCAAACAGAAGGCTTAATTTGCGTAAGCTGTGAAACGGTATCCCTGCCATTTAATTTAAGGTAAGTATTTAACCTGTTAAGAGATTTATAGATGGTTGAACTTGTTGGCGCAAAAAAGGTAACATTCTCTTTTTCAAAAACATCGTTCATACCGGCTATATTAATCACCTTTGTAAGGGTATCAAAATAAACAGGTTTTGATTTCAGATAACTTAGAATGGTACCATTATATTCAGCTGCATGTACACCCGTATCGTAATAGTAATCGTTCTTTTTACATGATGCAAATAACACCGCAGCAAGTAATACCATAACTGCGGTTTTTATAAATATTTTAAACATAATTTTCATCTTTTTAGTTAATCAGGTTATCTCCAGAAATTGTTTAAAGTCATGTTAGGGTTATTCAGCAATGCTGACGGATCAATAGGCCAGGTCCAGGCTCTCGCGTTATAATCACTCACTGTCATTACACGATAGCAATATTTAGAATCCAAAATTTTCTTAGTTCTTACAAGATCATAGTAATAATGACCTTCTCCCATAAGTTCTCTTACTCTTTCAAAATAAATATCATCCTTCAAATCATTACCGCTTGAAGTAATATCAGTTGCTTTAGCTCTTTGTCTAACCATATTAACATATCTTTTTGCCTCTGCCTCTTCTCCCAGTTCC
Source organism: Pedobacter punctiformis (assembly GCF_027213715.1). Taxonomy (GTDB): domain Bacteria; phylum Bacteroidota; class Bacteroidia; order Sphingobacteriales; family Sphingobacteriaceae; genus Pedobacter; species Pedobacter punctiformis. Next base: position 141,063 of record NZ_JAPWGM010000004.1, on the reverse strand, counting down.
GCTTCTGCTTCAGCTGTTAATAATAATGCATCCGACAAACGGAAAACAATAATATCATCATCATTTAAAACTTCTGTACCAGACACATATACATTGGCAAATTTTTTAAACTGGAAAGTACCATTTGAAGCTGATCTGTTTTCAAACCAAATATCTTTTCTTAAATCAGGTAAACCATCTGAGTAAATTTGATCCATGAATTTTTTATCGTAGTAGGCCAGGCTATTTGTATTGGTAATGGCTCCTTTAAGTGGGTAATGGCTCACTAAATTCCAAAAAGAAGCCTGTGTAGAAAATTTTTCGCCATAGTTTGCATTTTGAAGAATTTCGAACAAACTTTCCTTAGTGCGTCCCTTAAATAACTGTTTGTTGCTGTCTTCAGTTAATGGCAATAAACTATAATCGTTCGTACTGGTTATTTCGGCGCCTAAATTTTTAACTTCAGTATAATACTTTGTTTTATTGACTTCGTCAAAGCCGGCAGCCCACATATTCATGTGCATTAAAAGTGCAATTGCACCACCACGCATGGCTCTTACACCTACTAAAGAAGGATCTGAATAAGTCCATGGCAAATCTGCTTTAACTGCATTCATATCTGCAATACAGTTATTTAATACCGTAAGCATCGGTGTTCTTGGTAAGGGTTCTTCATTGTATGCATTGGTATAATAAGGCACATCACCATATAAACGCACAATAAAAAAGTAAGCCAGGTTACGCATAAAAACGGCCTCGGCCTTATAACGTTTCTTATCTGTTTCGGATAATGAAGGATCGGGAACTTTATCTACCTGGGCATATAAAATATTGGCCCCTTGTATAATATCGTAAAAGCTAACCCAGTAGGTCATATTTTGAAAATTATAACCGCTTGTCCATTGTTGGTTACTAGCTACTAAACCCCTTAAGTTATTGGTGCTCAACTGAGAAATAAAAAGATTACCTGTTACAGAGTTTAAAGGCGTACAACGTATATCAGCTACAGGGAAGAAACCTCCACTTTGTGCTGTTTTTGTTCTTAAAATTCTATATAAACCATTGGTAAAGCCTTCAACATCCTTTCTGGTTTGCCAAAAGTTATTTCCAGATAAATTATCAGTTGGTACTATGTTTAGAAATTTTTTACAGCTTATGGTTGATATTGACAAACCAACAATAAGAAAGATATATTTAAATTGTTTCATAATTATAGTTCTGAAAATTAAAATTCTACGTTAAGTCCAAAGGTGTATGTTCTTGGATTTGGATAACCACCTGAGCTGTCCCGCCCCAGTGCACTCACATTTTCTGCACTTGGTCCTGAGTAGTTTGAAATCATAAATACATTACTTGCAGTAAGAGATACATTTAAGCGGTTAACACCATATCGTTTTGTAAATTTCTGGTTGATTAAATAACTTAATGTAACCTGATTTAATTTAAAGTAAGATCCATCTTCCTGAAACAATGTTTGGGCAAAACGGAATGGATCTACAATTTTACTTCTTGTAAAATCATAAGGGTTTGGATAGGTAGCATTATCACCTGAAGCCAGCCAATAGTTATATAAACTTAAAGGCACCAATCCCTGAGGTAAAATCCTGTTTCCATTTTTATCAATAGCAGTAGGATTATTAAAGATTTGGAATTGAGAAGCTAAGGCATTATTCAAAATATCTCTTTTCAAGGTAAAAGAACCTTGGGCACTAAATGAAAAGCTTTTGTATTGGATAAAAGTTGAAATACCACCGGTAATTTGTGGCTGTGAGTTACCTGCCACCACTAAATCCTGGTTATCCAAAACGTAATCGCCGTTTAAATCGGTAAATCGCGGATCTCCTGCCTGAAAGTAGTTTAAAACACCATTTCCACCAATTCTATACCTCAAACCTGTTAAAGGATCAACCGGAACATCGCCAATAGTAGAGTAAACACCTTTAGTATTATAAATAAAGTTCGAAAGCGAGTTTAATCCAACCCTGTATAAAATGGATTGTCCTGTTGTTGCATCCACATAGATAAATTGCCGTACACCATCGGGTAAATGCGTTAACACATCGTGGTTAATGGCGATATTTGCAGATATTGTCCAGTTTACTTTACTGCTGCTCGGCAATGGTCTGGCGGTTACATTGGCTTCGTAACCATAGTTAACCATACTTGCTTCATTTGTTGTAACGCTTTTAAAAGAGTTTGTATTAGAAAGGTCTTTTGTGCGGAAAATATTATCTACTTGTTTATAGTAAGTATCAAAAGTTAAACTGATTCTGTTGTTAAATAAGGCCAAATCAAAACCCGCATTTAAAGTTGTATTTTTTGTAGGTTGTAAATTTGTGTTGGGTAAGCGGGCAGTATCAAGATTTACTGTGGGCTTACCGTTATAAAGATTACCAGAGACATATTTACCATAAACATCATAAATGGTTCCGTTTGGCACAATATTACTACCGTAACTTAACCTTAACGATCCATATTCAAGCCAGTTAAGTTTTGATAAAAACTCTTCTTTATTGAAGTTCCACCTTACCCCAACTGATGGACTTTTAGTATAACCTGCATCTGGCCCGTTGGTCGAATTTCCATCAAAACGGTAAGAAAGATCCAGTACATATTTTTGTTTATAGTTGTAAGAGAAGTTACCGGCAAGGGCAACAGATCTAGACTGATAAAAATCATTTAATGTACCTCCGAGCGAAGTAACATAGTTATCAACTCCAATAATAGGGCCGCGGATGTGGTCATTTACCCCCTTATTACTTTTTATTGCATCAGCTTTATAGTTGGCACTGTTAATTTCCGTAAAAACGTAGGCGTTGAAATTATGAGCATCCTCACCGCTTTTATCTTTAATGCTGTATACATATGCCAGTAAATTCCTGTTATACACCGTATTTTTCACACTGTTGTAAGTAAACAGTGAGGGCACATTATTATTAATAGCAGCTGGTAAAAAATTATCTTCAGTTGCTGTATTATAAGTATAGTTAAAATTTGAGGTCAATCTTAATCCCTTAACAAACTCATACTGCAATTCTACCGTACTGTTTACATTAACCGTTTTATTATCGTTATCAGTTTGAATGGCACTTAAAACCGAATTTACAGAAGTAAACTGAGATGGAGCCGGAAGCAGTGACGATGATGCCCCGCCCTCAGCAACACCATTATTAATTAAACCATTCCCACTACCCTTTTGCTGCTTGCCTAATGAATTGTTTATTCCGGCGTATAATTTAAATTTTGAATTGGGCTGGTACTGCATATTCATATTCAGGTTGTAGCGGTTAAAACCTGTATTTTGCTGAATACCGCTTTGATCAAAGTATCCTAAATTAGCTTTATAGTTAAATGTCTGATCACCACCCGATATATCTAAGTTATGGGTTTGATTATAGGTCGTTTTGTAAAAATAAGATTGCCAGTCGGTTGAATTGTTGTAGTAGGCATTTAAACTATCTGACAAAAATTCTGTACCGTTTACTAAACCTAAAGCGTGATAATAGCTGGAATCGCTGGTCATAATTTGATCAATACGAAGAAGTCTTTCACCCTTTCCACCAATTACTGAACGAAGTTTCGGCACCGCACTAACGAAAAACTTACCGCTGTAACGGATTACCGGAATTTTTGAATTTCCTCTTTTCGTGGTAATTAAAATTACTCCGTAAGCTCCTCTCGAACCGTACAGCGAAGTTGCTGACGCATCTTTCAAAACCTCCATATTCGCAATATCTTCCTGAGGAATTAAGGATATCGGGCTAATTCCGGGACCAGCCTGCTGGAAACCGTATTGATAACTTGAATTATCATCAACCGGAATACCATCCACAACAAAGAGTGGCGTTGTTGGCGTTAAAAAGGCTTCGTTACCAGAGCCGGAAATGGTCAGGTTAGAAAGTCCACGGATGGCTATAGATCCCCTGATACCCGGCGAACCAGTATTTTGCTGAATATTTAAACCGGCAACTTTACCCTGAAGTAAATCTGTAATATTTGCAACCGGAACATCCTGCAACTCTTTACCCGAAATAATTATACTTGATCCTACCGAAGTTTCTTTTGTTTTGGATACATATCCGGCAATTGAAACCTCTTTTAACTGGTTATTATCAGGGTTTAGGGAAATAGTTATTTTTGTTCTGCCCTTAACCTCAACTTTGTGGGTTACGTAGCCAATGTATTTAAAAACCAATGTTGCATTCTCATCTACGCTTACAGAGAAATTTCCATTGCCATCAGTCATACCAATGGGTTTTAAAGGATCGCCTGAAAGAATACTCACGCTTGGCAGTGTTCCATCATTTTTGTCTCCTTTATCAATAACAGTTCCTTTAACTATTATTTTCTTTTGTTGAGCCATTAATTTTTCGTTTGTACAAAACAGCAGGAACAAAAAACTTATTATGTAAAGATACCTCATATCAGATACTTATATTTTCTTAAAACAGATGTATTAATTAGTCATTTGTGAATTTGGGGCGCTCCGTTCTAAACCAGAAGGTAATTTCCCAATCCCCTTTCTCGAACAGCTGAAAATAGAGGCCCAGCTGTGCCGATTCCTTTACATTTCCAAAGCCTTGTCTGTCATATCTAAATACAGCTCTGGCCGCTTGTCCGCTACCATCAGTATATATTGTTGGGTAAGCTGCTAAAGGAACAGGATAGGCCACTTTATAGCTAACCGCCTCATTAGTTTTAACCATATCAAAGCCATGTACAACTGTTGGCCATTGCGTAGCCGCAAATTTGTTCGGATCAATCGGATTGTAAAGACTATCCACAAACTTAAAGGTTAAAGAATTTCCTGTATCATTTACTTTTCTGGTTAAAACCTGTACTTCCACAGGAGATAAATACCTGTTGGTACGCTCACCCCGTATGTTGTTGAAAATGCCTGGAAAAATGTAACCAGAACTAATTTGTCCGGTAATAGGATCAGCTGCCGAAAGCTCGTAAGGACGCTCTTTATAAGGTTGAAGCTTAAAGTTTTTGAAATACCTTCTTCCACCTGAGTTGGTCATTTCCACATCGAAAACATATCCCGAATCAGGTTGTGCCCTGACAAAATCAGATTTTGCTTTTGCCCACATTAAAAACTGACCTGAGTGTTCTCTTATTTCAAAAAGAGGGTGGTTTTCAGTAGTACGCTTCGCTTCAATCTCTGCCAGTGATTTTTCGTCACCCAAATACGATTGCTTCCATACAGTAACCGGGAAGTTTTCGGTCAGCTCGGGAGCAGGATCACCGTTAAACCTGCGCATATTAATAATTTTAAAGCTAAGTGGTAAGCTTGAACTCGCTGCATTAAAATTATTCGAGAATAAAGTATTTCTACCCAATACAGGTTTATAAACGGTTGTTGTGAACTGAGAATCGGAGCCCAAAGAAAGGCGGGCATCAGGCAAATTCTTTTTACAGGCTGTAATTGCGAAGGCAAAACCAAAAAGCAATACACCAAATAATGATAAATATCTTTTATTATCCATTTTATTAAACCTTATTGATTAATTCTTTTTACAAATTCATTAAAGCCAAAATCGTGACTAGGTGCCAGAACATTGATTATGGCATTTTTTGTTTTAATATTTACTGCATTAGTCGTTGCGTTTTCCCAGTATTTTTGAAAAATAGAATTCTTGGGATCGCTATAAATAATTGATTGCGGGCCGCCTTCAACAAAACCTGACGCATCCAGTTTTTTGTATTGAACATGCATTTGGTAATTGTATTTCATACTTTTTAAGGTTACACCATCCGTAAAAGGTTTATAATCTTCAGTGCTGCGAATCCCTTTAACCATATACCGGCTAAGCAATGTATCCAGCTGTGCTACATTAGCGTCTTTTAAATACATCGGTGTTTTATTTTGTGCTTTACGCTCAATGTTTAAGTTTTTTATCGCCACCTGAAAACTTTGATTAGTTACCGCAAACAGGGTAAGCTTATCATTTGCTAAAGAATCTTTTAAATCAGGTACTCTGTCTAAAACAAATAACATCGAATCGTAAGTATTTTTTTGATCCTGAAGGTATTTTAAGGCTGTACCGTCAAATTCTTTAATGGTATTTTCATAATCATGGTAGGCCGAATCTTTTTTGCAGGCTGTTATGCCCAAACAAAAAACAAACAGCATTACAAGAGGCGAAAACAAAAGCTTATTTATTTTATTTTTCATCTGTATTTCTATTATCAATTGATTATTCATTATAAACTTAGTTCCAGTAGCCATTTTGTGTAACACTTGGATTGGCATTAATTACATCTTTAGATACCGGCCAATAAATTCCATTTCTGTCTATCAATGTGTTAAATGCAGCATTATTACGCTTAATCTTGTTATACCTAACCTGATCAAACCATCTCCAGCCCTCTCCCATTAACTCTCTGCGTCTTTCCTCAAAAATGGCATCAATCAGGTCTTTTGATGATGTTGAGCCATAAGGAATAATTCCTCTAAGGTTTGTCGCACGGTTTAAATTATCAATAGCCTCGTTTCTCTGTCCCAACACAGCCAAAGCCTCTGCTCTTAATAAGGTTAATTCCTCTAAACGGGTAAATAAAACGGCAGAAGTAAATAAGGCAAAGTCTCCACTGGTTCTGGCATCTGCAACAACCTTAATTTTACTGAACATTGGTTTTTCAGTACTGTAGTTAAGGAAATAGTTAGTACGGTATAACTTTGTAAGTGGGTCTATGCTAAAGCGAAGGTCACCAGGATCGGTAAATACTTTACGGATAGTGTCTTTTGGTACATAAATTTCAGGTGTAGCCTTTGATATTAACGGACTGGCCAAGGTTAATTGCTCCAGGTGACCGTTGGCTGTTGCCTCGCCATTACCATATTCGAAACCAAAACCAACAACCTGCGTAGCTCTTTTAAATGCAAATGGACTGTAACCATTATTATTTTCGGTTAAGGCATCCATATCAATATAGCGAATACCAAAACTTCCGTCACCATTTAATTTGGTGTAATTATCAACGATGAATTTAGTATAAACCTCTGTATCAAAGTAGTTGCTTTGCCATGCAGAAATGTGTGCCAGAATTGCATAAGCTGCCAGTTTGGTAAATAAAACACCATTCCAGGTAGGCCATGGAGCACCATAATAAAGCCCCGGAAGCTGAGCATCTGTACCGCCATAACGAAATGGTAAAACTTTAGCTGCCAAAAGTAATTCGGAAGTTGCAAATGCTAAAACCTTAGCCTGGCTGGTTCGTGCGTGTTGTTCAAAATCACCATCGTGAGAAGAGGTTAATAAAGGAACATCGCCCCAGATTCTAGTCATATAAAAATAAGCAAACGCCCTTAAAGCTCTTGCCTGTGCAATATCTACATCATGATTTACCGTTGTATAGCGTTTATCCAATGGTAAAATTTCACCTGAACGTTCAATAAACAAACTTGCCGCGTTAACCACAGAGTAAAATCTTCTCCAGTTGGTAACCCTGGTTAAAAGTGGATAAGATGCATTTAACTGACCATCTACAATCGATTTTAAATCGGGACGGCTTGTAGATGCAAAATCGCCCTGTCTTAAATCTCCAATCAGCCAGTGCGTATTATCGGCTACCATTGCAGTACGCATTAACGCATAAATACCAATCAATCCGGCTTTCGCATCTTCCAGTTTAGTCCATTGTGTTGTTTCGTCCGATAAACGTGAAGACTCAATATCTATGACTTTTTTACAGGAATAGTTACCGGAAACTACAATAATTAATAATAGCGCTATTAAAAACTTATTTAATTTAGCACCCATATTTAATAATGATATCATATTATATTTTTCTATCAATTAATTTTATAAATCAACTTTAAACCCTACTGTAAAGGTTCTGGCTATAGGCAAACTTGTTCCATCATAAGTACCATTGTAGTTGATTAACTCCGGATCTGTACCTGAAAAATTGGTGATTGTAAATAAATTACTTCCGGTTACGTATACGTATGCTTTTCTAAAGCCAAGCTTTGATTTTGAAAGGAAACGTGCTTTTGACAGATCATAACCAAATGTTAATGATCTTAATTTTACATAAGAAGCATTTTCCAAAAATAAATCCTGATCTACGCGATACGGAACAACATTACTCCAGGTATTATATATCGGATAAGTTTTAATATTATCACTGGTTTGCCAGGTTGTGATTTCTTTTATTGAGTTAATATCACTTGCCGTTTCGCGGTTTGCAAAATCATATCTCGAAGCATCAAACTGGTTGATTGCTTTTTGGCCCAGAGCAAAGAAGAAGTTAAAATTTAAAGTGAAATTACCATAGTTAAAGGTGTTACCCCAGCCTCCTGTAAGTTTAGGTAAACGATCTCCTTTCATAACTTTATCCGCATCTGTTACATTATAATCGCCATTATAATCAACCCATTTCGGATCACCTGCTTTTAAAGCAATACCATTAAATGCAAGTTTTTTATTGTTTGCAGGATTCACCGGAACTTCAGCATCCGAATTATAAATACCTGCATTGCTGTAAAGCCAATACGAACCTACTGAGTGGCCAACGGTTAATTTATTATCACCGATAACCAATGAATTTAAATTATCAGGTAAAGCTTTAAGGGTATTTTTGTTAAAGCCAAAGTTTAAAGTTGAAGACCAGCTTAATTTATTTTCATTAGTTAAAACTTGAGCACTAATCAGCACATCTGCACCTTTGTTATTAATCCACATCCCATTTTTGTAAATGCTTGCATAACCACTCTCGGCCGCAACAGGTAAGTTTAACAACTGATTTTTATCATCTCTGTTATAAAGTGAAACAGCAGCGTCTATTCTTCCGCGAAATAAAGATGATGCAAGGGTAAAGTTAAATCTGTCTGAGTAAGGCAATGTGATTCCGTAGCCAACCCAACCTGTATTATAAGGTCTTGAAACCCCCATTGCAGCACCAAAAGTTGGAATAGTAGGTTCTTCATTCCAGCCATACTCTACCCGGTATTGCGGGCCTGCACCAAATCTGTCATCTGTAAAAATTTTAGCACTTCGCCCCCAGGATACACCCGCAGTTAACGAATTGAAGAAATTGTTGTTTTTAAGGAATTGATTTTTAAGGTTCCATTCAGCACTAACCGCAGGAGTAGTAATCCATCTGCTATCTGGTTGCCCGTTAGACGATCCATCTCTTCTGATGATACCTGCAAAAGTTAATAAGTCTTTATATTCATATTTAGCCGATGCATGAAACGACACTAAACCGTTTTTCATTTTATCCGTATACCTGAACACATAAAAACCAGAAGCCTTTTCTGCTAAAGTATTTAAGTAAATAATATTACCATTTTTATCATAACCTGCATTCGAGTTTCCACTAACTACATTTATTTTAATAAAATCATTAGGCCCGTTATAAGCTCTGGCGTAATTGTATTTATAGGTATCGCCCTGAGTGGTTTGCCCTAAGCCAAATTGAAATTTATGATCCTTATTTAAATCATATTTATAAGTCAATACATTATTAAGTCCAAAACGCTGGTTATAACCAAAATAATTAGATACATAATTTACTTTCTCCATCAAAGTAGAAGGAAAAAATGCATCACGGATACCTTCATTATAATCAAATAATAAACTGGTAACAAAATTTAACCTCGGTGTTAATTTAAAATTTAGAGATAGCGATCCGTTTACCAGATTGTTACGGTTATCATCAACCACTTTATCATACTCATCTAAAAAAGTTTGATAATTGTCTTTATTTGGCGAAAGTGGATTTACAAGATCCGGTAAATACCTAACCTCAGCAAAACGATCTCTCAAACTTCTGTTTCTAGCCCTGTCCAACCTCGATGCATTAATAAAACTTGAAACCGTTACCCAATCAAATGGTGCCATATTAATAGCAAACGAAGCATTATAACGGGTTAAAGAAGTTGCATCGGCATTGCCTGCGCTCTTTGTTCCTGAACCAAAAAATCTAAAATTTGCACGATCAGAACCTCCGGAAATACCTAAATCTACGGAGTAAGTCGGATTGGTTTTATAATATGAATCATTCCAGTTAGATTTCCCAAAGTAATCGGTGTTGGTAGAATCTTTTAAGTAAGAAGCATAATTGGCATAGTTGTCAGCGGTAGCATATTTTTGATAAAAAGGCTTTCTGAAGTTGTTTTCAAATACACCATTAACCGTACTTACATTACTGGCTTGTACCATCCCGAAGTAAGAATTAACACTAATTTCTCTTGTTCCGCTCTTTGCAGCCCTGGTGGTAATCCAAATTGCTCCATTAGCGGCATTTGGACCAAGTTTGGCCAATGAAACCGGATCTTTTATAACTTCAATCGAAGCTATGTTATCTATATCTATGGAAGATAATAGATTGGTTGCAGGTCCGATTCTGTTGTAATCGTATTTCTGAACATCATAAGCAAAGGGATTATCCTGAACTAAAGGAATCCCATTAATATATACAACAGGTTGTACGTTATAAATATCTCTCTTATTAAAAATTGGGGAGGATGTACCCTGAATAATCATGCTTTGTTCCGTACCGGGTTCTCCGGTGGTTTCCTGAACATATAATCCGGCAATATTACCTTTAAGCATCTGCTGTAAAGATAAATTTGGTATCGCTCTGGATATTCCAACAGATAATGAGTCTTTATTACCCTTAAAAAGCCTGTTTAGCCTTATATTTCGGCCTAAAGTATCTTTTTCGCCAGCAACTTTTAATGTAGAATCTTTTGCTGTTTTTTGCTTCTTATTTGTATCAATAGCAAGTGTTTGATTCTTTACCTTTATCAGGTCACCTCCTTTACACACCCTGTTATAAAGATTAATTTTAAAATCTTTCCCAACAAGAGTTTTAGCCTGAACGACTGAGAAACCAAAAATAGATAACAACAAGGCACAAAAAATACCTTTAATGATTTTAACCATTTTTATTAGTTTAATTAAGTTTTATTAATAAGGAATAATTGATCTGTTAAAACTTTCGGGGCCAATTATGTCTGTTTGAGATTTTTGGGCACACCAATGCCATAGAAAAAGAAGTAAATTTTTTGAACATAGAATTTGGTTTAAAGGTTAGTGTCTGTTTTTATAACTATTTATAAGTTTAAAAGCTTTTTGTTTGTTTGTTAAAAAACCCGGGAGTGAAGGCATTTCAATTCTCCTGCTTTTCTTGCTCAACTATACCTTAGTTAAGGGTATATTTTTTATTAAGCTTGCTTAAAAAATTAAAATACCTGGGTATTTTTTAGGATGTTGTTATTCTTTGTAATAGGGAGTAAATTTTTTATTCATTGGTTTTGGTTTAAGTTGATGGTTTATGTTTTGATCTCTAACTGTTGCAGCAGAAAAGAAAATCTTTATTTGTTTTTAAAATCTACCCTGGTCAGAGGTAGTTTCGTTGTTATTATACCTGGTTAAAAGCAATATTTTATTAAGTCCTATCAGCAAAAAAATATACTTCTTTGCCCTATTATTAATCCAAGTTAAAAATTAAACAAACCCGATTTTTATTTTTTTTAACGCAAACGTTTGCCTAAAAACAGAGCCAACAGAGAAAACCGCACATATAACATTAAGCTTATGGATACAATTTATTATGGCATAACAAGAAGAATTTTGTTTTTAATGTTTCCATATTCTTACTTTTTTGTTTTTTTAGGTAAACTTACCTACGCCTATGGCCAAACATCAAAATAAATCACTACAAATTAAGCACTTGATTAAAAATCGAAACAGGTTGGAAACTAAATAATAACAAACTTAGCGCAAACGTTTGCTTAGTCTAAGTTGCATAAACAAAGGAGAGATTCACTAAAGGGTTGTAATTCTTTAATATAAATACATCCTGATCAAATGTACATTTATGCCAAATGGCTGATCCCTTTCAATTAAAAGGTTTTTATGTTCAAATTGTTACAGCCCTACACTAATAGTAATCACCAATCATTTAATACATTAGCCTTTCAATTTGATTCCATATGAAAAAATGCTGCATTCTTTTATTGTTTACCTGTTTTAGTTTAGTATCAAATGCCCAAACTATTGTTAAACGGCATACAGACATTGAAAAAATGGTAAAAGCGGTTAACGCAGATTCCCTAAAATCTTACATCACCAAAATGGTTTCTTTTGGTACCAGAAATACACTGAGTGATCAAAAAAGCAAGAAAAATGGCATTGGCGCAGCAAGAAACTGGGTGGTAAGTAAGTTTAGCCAGTTTGCAAAACAAAGTGATGGTCGTCTTTCAGCCTTTTTAGATACGGTGACCATTAAAGCGGATGGAAAAAGAGTTGATGCACCCACTTTATTAGGTAATGCAGTAGCGGTTTTAAAGGGTACCGACCCCAATGATAAACGTGTTTTTGTAGTCAGCGGGCATTTAGATAGCCGGGTTACCGATGTAATGAACCGCATTAGTGATGCGCCGGGTGCCAACGATGATGGAAGCGGCGTTGCTGGAGTAATTGAAGCAGCAAGAATTATGAGTCAATATAAATTTCCTGCAACAGTAATTTTTGTTGCCGTAAGTGGCGAAGAACAATCGCTATTGGGATCTGGTTTTATGGCCGGAAAAGCAAAGAAAGAAGGCTGGGAAATTGAAGCAATGCTTAATAACGACATGATTGGCAGCAACAACAGCAGTGAAACCCAGGTTATAGACAACACCAAACTCCGGGTTTTTAGCGAAGGTTTGCCAGCTTTGGATTTAGATAAAAATGCAAAAAACATCAGGCAGTTTGGTTTAGAGAATGATGGAAAAAGCAGACAGCTGGCTCGTTATGTAAAAGAAATTGGCGAACGTTATGTAGATCAGCTGGAGGTAAAATTAATTTACAGAAACGATCGTTTTTTACGTGGTGGAGACCATACTCCTTTTGTTGAAAATGGCTTTACTGCAGTTAGAATTACTGAAATGAACGAAAATTTCGAACATCAGCATCAGGACTTAAGAACAGAAAACGGCATTAAATATGGCGATTTAATAGAGTATATGGACTTTGAATACCTGAGGAAAAATACTGCAGTAAACATTTCAGTGCTGGCCAATTTAGCTAAGGCGCCCGCTACCCCACAAGAGGTAAAAGTTGATGTTAAAAATTTGAGCAACTCTACTTTTTTATATTGGAAAGCACCCGCAGCAGGTATAAATAAAGGTTATTATGTGCTTATGCGCGAAACAAGCAGTCCGGTTTGGCAGAAAAAGTTTTATACAACGGCTACAGAATTGCGTTTGCCTTATAGTAAAGACAATTATTTATTTGCCGTTCAAAGTGTTGGATCAGAAGATAATGAAAGTTTACCGGTAGTACCGGGAATTGGCCGTTAGGTAAAACTTTTAGGTTTTATTATTGTTTAAAGTCAAATTAGCAAAATGAAATTTAAACCTTTAGCGCTTATCCTTAGCATTGCCCTAACCCTTGGAATTGGTGCATTGGGCGGCTGGGCAACGGCACAATCTGTAAAAACCTGGTATCCAATCCTTAACAAGCCATCATTTAACCCGCCAAACTGGGTATTTCCATACGCCTGGACAACAATTTATATCCTGATCGGTATTGCAGCCTATTTGGTTTGGATGAAAAGAGATAAAATTGTTCACTTTCCCCGAACTGTTGCCATTTATCTGATTCAGTTGGTTTTAAATTTAAGCTGGTCGTTTATATTTTTCTATCTGCACGAAATTGGTTTTGCACTGGCAGAAATTATTCTGTTATTACTGGTAATTCTTATAAATGCCTATGTATTTTACAAAATTGATAAATGGGCAGGTTTACTTTTCATTCCATACATCCTTTGGGTAACTTTTGCATCATTTTTAACATATAACATCTTTATATTGAACTAAACTTTAAAAGTAAAACCTTATTTTTAGGGGTGCTTACTTTTAGATGTTTTTTGCTGATGCTTCTTTTCCTGTGCTGTATCCAGTTACATGCGCAAAAGGTAGGTCTTGTTTTTAGTGGCGGTGGTGCAAAAGGTTTGGCGCATATTGGTACGCTAAAAGCACTGGAAGAAAACCATATCCCGATAGATTATATTACCGGAACCTCAATGGGAGGCATTGTTGGTGCCATGTATGCTTCGGGTTATTCTCCGGCACAAATAGAAAAAATTGCTTTGAGCAACGATTTTCAAAACTGGGTAAATGGCCGTTACACAAGCGATTACACTTTTTTCTTTCAAAAAAACGCACCTAATGCTTCTATGCTTACCGCTAAAGTTGCCATTGATACCGGGTTTCACTTCAGTTTCAGGTCTAACCTGATTAATGATATTCCACTAAATTTTGCCTTTCTGGAGCTTTTCTCTCAGGCATCTGCGGTTTCAAAAGATAATTTTAATAACCTTTTCATTCCTTACAGGTGTATGGTAGCCGATGTATTGTCGCAAGAAAGCATTACTGTAAGCAAAGGCAGTTTAGCCGAAGCAGTTAGGGCAACCATGACGGTTCCGGTTATTTATCGCCCGATTAAGCTGGATAACAAATATGTTTTTGATGGTGGGCTCTACAATAATTTCCCGGTGGATGTAATGACCAAAGAATTTAAGCCGGATTATATTATTGGAGCCAATGTATCCTCTAAAACGTATAACGAATACCCTAAAAATATAGATGACAGACTGATGAACCGCTTTTTGGTGTTCATGTTTTTATCTAAGTCTGATTCTACTATGATTGGTAAAAATGGGGTTTACATTCAACCGGAGGTAGGCGATTACAGTGTTTCTAACTTCTCACCGGTAAAAGAGCTCATTCAAAAAGGTTACGAAGCAACCATGGCTAATATGCCTAAAATTAAGGCTTTAATCAGCAACAGAGTAAGCGATGAGGAATTGGAAAAGAAACGGGCACAGTTTAATGCCAAAAAACCAGACCTTCTATTTAGCAATGTAACGGTATCGGGGGTTAACAACGATCAGAAAAAATATGTTGAACGGCTTTTTAAAAGCGATAAAACAACTTTCAATCTTCAGGATATTAAGCGTGGTTATTATAAATTGGTTGCCGATCAAACTTTTGAAACCATTTATCCCAGAATATCTTATCAGGCTGCAACAGATAGTTATACCTTTGAAGTAATTGCCAAACCGAAAAGAAGTTTCAAGCTTGATTTAGGCGGGAATATCTCCACCAGGCCAATCAGCAATGTTTTTTTAGGTGCCGAATACAACTATTTAAACAGAAAGGCGTATACTTTCGGTACCAGTTTTTATTCTGGCCGCTTTTATGAATCCGTACAAATTAATGGCCGTGTAGATTACCCTACCCGTTTACCCCTCTTTTTAGCAGCAGAATTAACTTATAATCACTGGAATTTTTACAACACCAGTCAAATTTTTATTGAAAACCCCCGCCCTATTTACATCGAACAATCTGATCGTAAAATTGATTTGATGATAGGTATGCCGCTAAACCACAACACTAAAATTGTATTACACTCTACGTTCATCAATAATAATGACCGTTACAGTCCGAATAATACGTTTGCAGTGGGTGATATTTTAGACCAAACGATTTTTAATGGCTTTAAAGGTTCCTTAAATTTAGAGAAGAACTCACTCAACAGAAAGCAATATGCAACCAGAGGTCAAAGTTTCTCTTTGAGTTTTAATTACACCACCGGACGTGAAAATTATAACCCCGGTAATATTTTCAGAAATACGCCGGGATTTATCAAAGGCTTACCAGAACAGCAGATCAGACATTGGGGAAGCATCAAATTAACTCAGGAAAATTATTTCCTGCACCTTAAAAATTATACATTTGGCTATTTAATTGAAGGTGTAATCTCCAATCAGCCATTGTTTAAAAATTATTACTCTAGCTTACTCATGTCTCCGGCATTTTATCCACTTCAAGACAGCCGTTCATTATTTCTGGATAAATTTAGAGCAACTACCTATATTGCCGGGGGTGTGAAAAATATTTATAGCTTAAAAAAGAATCTGGATTTCAGGTTGGAAGGATATCTTTTCCTGCCGCATAAAGAATTCGAACTCAATAATTTTCAGGATGTTGATTATGCAAAGGCAATTAGTAAAATACGTTATGCAGGCACCACCGGCTTGGTTTATCACACGCCAGTAGGCCCTGTAAGCTTAAGTTATAATTTATATAATGATGCAGTTAAAAGAAATGGTGTATTATTGCACATTGGCTATTTAATTTACAACAAACGTTCTATAGAATGAAACGACTATTTATTTTCTTTTCTCTCAGCTTAATCAGCTTTTTTGGCTTTGCCCAAACCGCAGCCATTAATAATTTTCTTGTTAAAGAAAATTTGCTTAAAAATAATAAACTGGCCATTATTGCCGCCGACTCTTTAAATAAGCCAAACGAAAACATTAACGGTATTTATACCTTTAGTGTAAGTGGTTTTACGCAAAGCTTAAAATTTAATGATGGTGTAGCAGTATTACCGCTTCCTATTGAACGTTCTACATTTGTTTACCTCAAACATCAAAACGATACAGGTACGCACAGCAAGCTTGTTTACGTGTATAAAAAAGATACTGATTTAAGCCCTTACACCATTAATAGTTTATGGCTCTTCATTATTCCTATCGTACTGATCTTAATTGCCTTTGCTTTCAGGAAACTCATCATATTTGTGGCAATTGTATTCGTCATATTTATTTACTTTAATCACAGTAACGGCTTAAATCTTTCTACGTTTTTTGAAAGTACGTTTGATGGATTAAAAAATCTTTTTTGAGGACTGACATAAGGAATTATTTTTTTCATAAACGCCTATTAATTACTAATATTTTTAGTAATTTTAGTCTATGGAAAATTTATTTTTAGTTTGTATTATCCCACCAGTAAGTATAGTAGAGGATATCGATCTCATCAGAAATGACATTTCTGCAAAGTATAATGTTCACGAATCTTTAAAAAGGCCAGCACATATTACGCTTTACAATCCTGTAAAATTATCTTCAGCTTTACAGGAACAGAAGTTCTTTGATGCTTTAGAACGGGCTTGTTTTATGAATACCTTTGAACAGGTTTTAAAGAATTTTAGTGCATTTGCTCCACATACCATTTATATCGATGTAGAGAAGAATGATGAAATTATGAAACTTCAGGGCCAGATTAAAAAAGAACTTAAACCATTGGCTTTATTACCAGAGAAAAATAATTTTAAGTTTACGCCACACTTAACCATTGCTTTTAAAGATGTTAAGCCTGAAACATTTGAATCTATTATGAATGAATATCAGGAAAAGCAATTTAAAAGAACTTTTACAATCAATAACTTCTCCGTATACAAATACATGGATAAAAGATGGCGGCCCTACAAAGAATTTCAATTTAAGCATATCGAAAATAAGCCTAAGCCATTAAGCCTTTTTGATTAAAAAGGCATTCCTATACCAAAGTTATACTGAATAAAACGGTAAGTATCCGGACCATTGGTTAAGCTATATGCGTCTTTAAAGGCCCGTCCTCCAGATAGAAATTTACTAACCACCCATTGATCAGAACCCGAGAACTGTGGGTCCTTAAGTTTTAAGCCAATATCGAATCTAAATACGAAATATTGTACATCATATCTAAAGCCCATACCCGTTCCTATCGCGGCTTGCTGCGCCAGTTTACTTAATTTAAATAAAGTTGCCTGTTTCACTTCCTCACTTATACCACCACTTAATGTACTTTTTCCATTAATGTTCCAAACATTTCCCATATCAACAAAAGCAGCTCCTTTTAAAACACCTCCAAAAAACTTCTTCAATAAAGTATAGCGATACTCAAAATTGGTTTCAATTTTCATCTCTCCCAATTGATCCAATCCAAACAAGGCTTTTCTTCCGGCTTCAGTAGCAATTACAGCA
Organism: Pedobacter punctiformis; assembly: GCF_027213715.1. GTDB lineage: Bacteria > Bacteroidota > Bacteroidia > Sphingobacteriales > Sphingobacteriaceae > Pedobacter > Pedobacter punctiformis. The sequence goes on along the minus strand of NZ_JAPWGM010000004.1, from coordinate 123,267 downwards.
CGGTTATAATTACCCGGACCTAAGGTTCTGGCCTGCCATGCCCTTATTCCACTTGAACCACCTGCAAAAAATAATTTTTCAAATGGAATTCCTCTTTCTTCCGAATTTCCGTAGGCATATCCAATACCGGCGCTTAGTCTGGCAACAAATTGATTTGATTCACCTAAATGTTTATACCAGCGTATATCTATTTCCGGACGCACATATTGATTAAATGGTAAACCTAAAATTTTGGCATAATCTCCATTTGCAGCATCATGTTTGGCACCCGTTAAGCTGGATATGCCTTGTAAAAGGTTTCCTGCTATATCAATATTACCTCTAAAATATATAAAACTCCTCAGGTCATTTAGTTTATTGGCGTTTAAGGTATAGGCATATTTCATTCCCAAGGTTAAATCTTTTCTATTTAACAAGAGGCCATAGTATAAGTTGTTGAGGAGAATTTCTTCCGGAATTTTTGGGTCCAGATTTCCAAATCTATACTCAAAATTTAAAGGTGTAAAGGAATGCAGTTTAGATTTTGTTTCAACCCAGTCATAGGTAATGGAGTTAATAAAAATCCGTCTTACCGAAACATCCTTTTGTAATGCGTAAATGTAACTGGATGAAAAAGTTGTATGCGGCATTCCATTAGCCCCCAAAACAGGGTTGTAAAATGGGATAAGCAACCTTGGCACCGTTATACTCGCACTGATGGAGAAATCACGCTGATAAATGTCTTTGAATGGCTTTGCTCCATCTCCTATGCGGGATTGCAAACCGCCTTTAACCTGTAATTCAAACCGCTCTGCCCCTCTAAAAAGGTTGTTATTGGTATAGGTATTACTTAAGTTAAAACCTACGGTACCACCATTAAAAGGAACCTCTCCCTCAATGCGGTTGCTCATTACCTTTTGAGGTGTTAAAAGAATAATCGGGTTAATTTTATTTGAAGTACTATCGCGGTTAAAATAATCGATCTTAACATTTTTAAAAATGTTCAGTTCGTATAAACGGTCGTAGGTTAAATTTTCCTTTCTGATGTCGTACAATTCGCCCTGTTTCAAATAGTCGTAACGCACAATCGGGTTTTTTCTGTAACGTTTAGAAAAATCGGTAAAAATAATCCCATTTACAGTATCCTTACTCAATTTTGTACGAACCGAATCAGGGAAACCGTCCGGATTTGGAGCAATAATCATGTGTGTGTAACCAATATTATATTGCCTGTGTCCATCTTTTGTTGGCGGGTTGGTTATATTTAACCGCAAATTAACATCGCTCACATTTGCTGTTTCAATAACATCAAAATTCACATAAGGCCGTAGAAAATAGAAATAACCATTTTCCTTCATAATCTTATAAATCTGTTCCCTTTCATAAGTTAACGAATCCGTATCAAATTGCATTCCTTTGTGTAAATGCGTTAATCCAGGTTTATTGGTTTCGTAAATATTCTTAATATTTTGATTAGAAATAGAATCGGTAATATGGCTGATAAAAGAAGCAGGTCCCGGATCAGCCTTAAATTTAATTTCTGCCTTTTTATCTTTTACCTTAATATCTGAAGTAACTTTTGCCTTAAAATATCCTTTTCCCCTAAGAAATTTTTGAATTTGATTACGCGAAATCTCAACCAGTGTACTGTCTAAAATAGCAGGTGGTGTTCCAAAAGGTTTAATGTTATTGGTTTTATAACGGCCATCCTTAGTATTGAATAAATTATACAGTGGAACGTTAATGCTGTAAGGAGAAGTTGGCCTGATGTCCTTTTGAACATAGTTATAAGCCTGCTCTTTAAATTTTGAATCAACACTATCTATCGTAACTTTTTTAACAATAGCCTGGTAGTCTGCAATATATTTAGTTGATGAACAAGCCTGCATTAAAACAATAATTATAAGTAATATTGCAGGGCTTTTCAGTTTAAAATTTATTAAGTATTTGTATGCTTTCAAAATCTCAGATTAGTTTTATTAAATCGTTACATCAAAAAAAATATCGCCGTGAAAATGGGTTGTTTATTGTTGAAGGCATAAAATCTATAAAAGAATTTATACAATCAAGCTACCAGATCCACTCTATATTTTACAGCAGTGAACAACACAATTTGTTACCCAAACTGGCTGCAAATATAAACTTATTTGAAGTAAACAACGCTGAGTTAGCGAAGATTAGTACATTACAAACTCCACAGGGCTTTTTAGCGCTGGTGAAGTTTCAGGAAAACAAAAAGTTAAACATTAAAGATTTGGATGGCCAGTTTACACTTGTGCTGGATGGAGTACAGGATCCGGGAAATATGGGTACTATAATCAGGACAGCTGACTGGTTTGGTTTTAAAAATATTATCTGTTCTGAGGATACTGTTGAAGCTTATAATCCAAAAACTGTTCAAGCCACCATGGGCTCGCTTGCACGAGTAAACGTCTATTACGAAAATCTTTCTTCTTTACTTGATGAAGTTAAAATACCGGTTTATGGGGCTTTGCTTGACGGAGAATCTATTTACAAAACCAAGTGGAAGAGAGAAGGATTGGTTATTTTAGGTAATGAGGGAAAAGGAATTACAGAAGAAATTATAAAAAAAATCAGTTATCCGGTTACCATTCCAAGAATTGGCCAGGCAGAATCTTTAAATGTTGCAGTCAGTGCTGCAATTTTTTGTACTGAAATAGTGAGAGATAGCAAATAACATCGAATATAATTCAAAATTAAGCTCAATATATTTGTTAGCTAAGTAATAATTGCTATTTTTGCAGCCTTGAATTTATCAGGTCGAGTGGCCGAGTGGCTAGGCAGAGGTCTGCAAAACCTTCTACAGCGGTTCGAATCCGCTCTCGACCTCCATTTGTACAAATAAAATATAATAAAAGGTTATTACCATGGCAGTTACCAGATTAAAAAGAAAAGACAGAAGAAATAAAAACTTTGCTCATCAGGAAGTAGATTTCTTAAAAAGAGCAACTAATATCGAATTAGGAAGTCGCTCTGCACAACCTAAAAACGATCAATTAGCTAAAAACAATGCTGTTTTAGCTGCATTGGCAAAATAGTTTTTAGAAACTCTTAAAAAATTTAAAGCATCCTATTGATCACAGGATGCTTTTTTTGTGCCTTCTATTTTCGATTATTCATTTGTAATGTATATTTTGTATAAACTAAAATTAAATTCTAAAAAACGCTTAAACGAGAAATAATGACCATCGAAGAATTATTTAAGGATAAATCAGTAAAAGCAAAGGCAAAAGTAGCCCAAATTGGTGAGTGGTTATTGGAAAACACTTTACCAAGTGATGAATTACTGGCCTTTGCTGAAACACAAAATGCAACAAACAGAGCAACTTGTATCGAAGCTATTGAATACGCAACGAAGAAAAATCCAAATCTCGCAGATGAAACGGTTTTCTTTTTTGTAACTAAAGCTTTGAAAGAAGATGAACCACGAATAAAATGGGAAAGTGCAAAAGTTATTGCAAATATTTCCAGTAAATATTCTGACAAACTTGATTCTGCAACCACCAATTTGCTTGAAAACGCGGTTCATAACGGAACTGTTGTTCGCTGGGCAACAGCTTTGGCTCTTGGCGAGATACTAAAATTAAAAACGAGTCGTAATATAAAACTGATGCCTGTTTTGGAAAAATTATCTGAAGCTGAGGAAGATAATGGGGTTAAGAAAAAATATCTTGATGCAATAAAAAAAGCGAAAAAATAAAATAATAGAAAGAATCAGGGATAACAGGTCTAATTAAAATATTAAATGATATGAATACGATCATATATTTTTCTTTGAATATATTATTGGCATTTTTCACCTGTTATCAATCCGATAATGACAATATCAGGCAAAATCTTAACTTAACAAGTCAGGAGAAAATAGTAAAACAAAACGTTTGTATTACTCAAGCTGATGCCGAAAAAATTTTAGGACAATCTGCAAAACTGACTGAAAATTCTTCTGAAAGCAAAAATGGAATTACAAAATTCAGATGTACCTATACTACAAATATCACCGGCTCTAAAATAAGTAATTTATATTATCTGCTTGAAGAGTTTAAAAATATAACTTCTGCACAAAAGACATATACCAGCATTTTAAAACAAAATGAAAATATGCCCGGGTTAAAAAAGTTAAATGAGCCCGGTGACCAGGCATTTTTACACACTGACAATGAAAATTTTCTGATGATTATAGTCAGGAAAAACAATAAAATATTACGCTTAAAAGTAAATAAACTAACAAACATGACTTCTTCAAAGGAGTTACAGAATATTTCAAAAGCGATAACAGCAACACTTTAACAAAAGGTAGCACCCCTCCTAGGCTTTCTGCCAGCAATTTAAAACACGCATTTATCAATAGAAATCAAACCCGGAATACGATCATTTCTCTTTGAAAAATTACGAATCGTAAATCATTTCCAGCGAATTGTAAATGGTTTTGAAGAATGGCTATAAAGTATTGTTTATTTAGCAAGTAGTGTAACTACAAAATAACATGACATATTATGAAAAATGTAGACAAAGCAAAGTTATTCGAATCATCGACTATAAAGACTGATTTTGGAATATTAACAACATTAGTTGCTGACACAGGAATTTCGGCTAAAGAAAGTATTTCATTTGCTAATAAATCTCTTTTAGCAAACTATGTTTATAATAAAAACGAAACTTACAATTTAGTTTATACCATTATAGACAATGATGGTAAAGAAGAAAGTTTTGTAGAAGATAGTGGCATTTTACCAACATTATTTTTCAGTTCGGATAACAAAGCATATGTTTCCATTATTCCACCTTATACCAATAAAGAACTGGAAATAAGCATACCGATTTTTAACCGGGAAAATATAGATGTACCAAAAGGTGATAAGCCTTTTACGGGCAGTTTTATTGGTTCAACTGAAAAACATTCAGTCTTTTATAATGTAGATATTTGGTCAGACACAAAACCAGATCAGCTTCTTGCCATTGAATTCAAAAATGGAATGATAAAAAAAAAATACAATTTAAAAGTCTCATTACCGAGAAATAACAAAGTGTTTATCTCAAATCACGAAATTCATTTATTAGCAAAAGATGGTAATGCCTGGTTGCATAGACAAATTGATGAAAAAGGAAATGAAATCAGACACAGAAAAATTAATAACAGACAAAAATTTTACAGACAAATTTTAAGCTTGTCATTTGAAAAAGATTCTTATCTCTTAACGCAGGAAAAGGGTGTAATTATTATTGAAAAAATTGACATCAACGGAAAATGCGAAAAAATTAAACTTATCGATATTAAAGATCCATTCTTTAATACCTGGCAACCTGTTAAACTTGCTGACGATACTTATATAACCAGATTTAACGGAGAGTTTGGAAATGGTTGGTTTACGACAAAAAAAGATACATTATTGGAAATATTTTTCAGTAAAGGCGTAAAAGGTTATAAGAATTTGCTTACAAATGAAATTTTAGAAATGGAAGATGATAAGCTGGTTATTTCAGGCATAAATAAAACAACCGAAAACGCTTATGCAATTGTGTTTTACCCGATGGCAGACCGGGGAATAAAAAACAATAAGTTAATTGTATTAAACAGAGAAATAAAATAACATTAACCGGTGGCAGTTTAAAACGAGGGGGACTAACTGATTTCTGTTATACATACACGGATAAACTTTGAACACGATTTATAAAACAATTTGAAATTGAAAAAATACCTTTGGATATTCGGAATAACGCTGTTAGCGGTAGTTCTATTTTTAAAATTTGTGGTTGGTTTTAACCAAATAGGCTTTCATCTTACAGAATTAAAATCTTATTTATTTGGGAATACTAATTCGAAACCTGCAACAGAAATAGTAAAAAGAAATGTTGCTGGTGTTTCAGATTCAACTGCAGTTTTGCCGGTAGAAGATTTCTATCCGGCAGATATCAATATATTAGATGCACATGCTAAGCAAACGGAGTTAGAAGCCATCAAAAATGCACATTTTGAAAACTTAAGAATCTCTAAAAACTCACCATCCGATAAGGATGCAGAGGTTGCACTTACTCATTTGACCAATAGCAGATTGACAGACGTCATTATCCGCCAAAAACTGAACATTAAAATTGGCAAATGCTACGAAAATGCAAAGAAGGAAGGCAATTTTAACTGTGTAAGCTGCATGATTTTACTTTACAACCGGGAGAAAAAAGATTGGCAGGAAGCCCCAAATGGCGACAATTTCATGAAAAACGCATATGATTTTTATCAGGCTTCGAATGGTGAGGATTGGGAAGCCAAAGATTTAACCATGAAAATTCCTTTTGATTACGCATTATTTGAAAAATACACGGCCAAATAAAATCGTGCTAAAGCACACAAAGTCTTCCTCTAAGCAAACACATCTATTTTAAATACAACATTCATGATAAAAAACCTGTTTATAGCATTCATTTTATTATCAACTCATGCAATTGCGCAAAATAAACCACTGGAAAGTGACACTATCCCGCTAATTATCAATAAACAAAATACGATCTATGTAAAGGCTGTTTTTAATGATAGTGATACATTAAACTTAAATTTCGATACCGGAACCACCGAACTTGTACTTACAAATAATGTTTTAAAAAATAAACTCAAATCTGTCCCAAAGCTTTACAATACCGTTTACAATCTCAAAATCGGGAACCATGATTATAAAACAAAAATCTACGATGCAGAATTGACGGGGCATGATACTGACGGAAGATTTGGCTGGGATTTATTCAAAGATAAGACTGTTGAGCTCAACTACGACAAAAATGCATTAATCGTTCACAATCAACTGCCTGCATACGTATCTAAAGATAGTAAGTTCAAAAAATTCCCCATTAAATACTTTAAAGAGCTTTTTTTGATAGAGGGCACTATTTCTCAAAACGGCATTAAAAACACAAGTTTATTTTTATTTGATACAGGCTACCAACGAACAGCGATGCTTGACAATGATTTACTGAAATTGAGTAACTTCCCTGCAGAAAAAATGGAAGTGATAAAAAAAGTAATGATGAAAGGCGCTCAGGGAAATGAAATACCTGTAATTACCTCTAATTTGGAATTACTGAAAATTGGAAACTATAAATTAAAAAATGTTCCCGTTCAGCAAATTACAGCTAACAAACCTATGAGAGGTGAAAATATTCACATTTTAGGTAATGAAATATTAAAAAGATTCAACACGTTTCTTGATTTCCAAAACAATGTTGTTTATTTGAAGCCTAATCAATTATTCAACGCAGAATATGTTGAAAAAATGAAAAATGGCATTTAAGATTGCCTGAAGTTTTTTAAAAACCAACTAAAATGAAAGCAGTATTAATTGGAGAACCGTCTGGTGTATCAATGGAAACCATTATGACAGTTTATCCCAGACATAAAATTATTGTCGATAAATATATTGAGAGTGGTGAGATAATTGGCGTTGGGCCATTTTCTGACATGGGAAGTATGGCTATATTTAAAACCCGTGCAGCAGCCGAACAGTTTACAAAGGAAGACCCATTTATTCTGGAAGGTATTATAAAATCATTCGCAATTAAAGATTGGAATGATATAGTGCTGCCTGAATAATGATAAAGAACCTTAAAAGGGTATTCTAAATTAAATACATTAAGAATTAGCGGTACGGGATTCACAAGAAACTGAAGAGATGAAAACAGTAATATTTATTTGTGGCCTATACAATATTGCATTTGCACTTTTCCACTTCGGATTTTGGAAAATATTTCGGTGGGACAATGACTTGAAAAAATTAAGCTTTGCAAATAGAGGAATCATGCAAATTTTAAACATTCAAATTAGTTATTATTTCATTTTGACCGCCATTATTTGTTTCGTTTTTCCAAAGGAACTTATGACAACTAAACTTGGAAATTGGTTTTTAACAGGATCTTCCATATTTTGGCTCATCCGGACCGTACAACAATTCATTTTTTTAAGGGCAAATCATTATAAGATACATGTTTTAACCGTTATCTTTTTAGCAGGAGCTATTCTTTTTGCCCTACCTGTATTAAGTTGACATTTTAAACCTTATGATTGACAATGACACTAAACGTCTTTCCAGATTAACGGCTATTTTAATTCACTTACAAACCAAAAGGTTGGTGACTTCGACAGAACTGGCCAAAAAGTTTTCAGTAAGCGTACGCACCATTTACAGAGATATTAAGGCACTGGAGCAAGCAGGTGTTCCTGTTTTATCCGAAGAAGGTAAAGGCTACTCTATTATTGAGGGCTACAATATTCCTCCTGTAATGTTTACTGAAAGTGAGGCCAATGCACTGATTACCGCAGAACAACTCATTTTAAAAAATAAAGATGCTTCTTTTGTAAAAGAATATACAGGCGCAATTTTTAAGATAAAATCTGTTTTAAAAAACAATACTAAAGACAAAGCAAATTTGCTGGCAAACCGGATTGTTTTCAGGCAAAATGTAGCTGAGGATATCTGCAACTGGCTTTAACCAATTATAAACTAACTCAAATTGAATATTATTCTCCTGACAATGATGCAACCACAAAGAGATTAGTTGAGCCTTTTGCTTTATACAGCACACAAGAAAACTGGCTTTTAATTGCATGGTGTCGTTTAAGAATGGATTTTAGATCTTTCAGACTTGACAGAATAAAAACGTTGAACCTGCTTGATGAACAATTTGAACCGCAGAAAATGTCATTACAGGAATATTTTAAAATTTGCCTTGAAAAATCTTCTCAACCCCTGACATAGGGCTGTCGTAACTCAATTATATTTTTGGGCTTAATTAAAAACCATCAAAATGAGTAGTCAAACCATTGAAAAATTTTGCGTAGTTGGAATTTCCGTAAGGACAACAAATGAAAACGGACAATCCGGAAAAGATATCCCTGAACTTTGGAACAGGTTTATGACTGAGAATATTTCGGAGAAAATCCCAAATAAAACCGGTAATGCGGTTTATGTTATTTATACAGATTACGAGAAAGATCATACAAAACCTTATACAACGATTATTGGTTGCAAAGTTTCAAATTCAGCATCTGTTCCTGAAGGCATGATCGAAAAAACCATTGAACAGGCTGCTTATGCGAAATATGCAGTGAAGGGAAATATTTTACAAGGACTGGTGTTTGATGCATGGGTAAAAATCTGGAATGCTGACATACAAAGAGCTTTTACAGCTGATTTTGAGGTGTATGGCGAAAAAGCACAAAATCCTGAACAGGCCGAAGTTGATATCTTTATTGCAGTAAAATAATAAAATTAGGTTTGAAGCGTGAATGGTATTTGCGCTTCATTATTTTAAACCTGTATGTTAACCAGGCTTTTGCAAATGTCTTTAACTAAGCCAGGGCCTTCGTAAATAAAACCTGTATACAGTTGTAACAGGCTTGCACCAGCATCTAATTTTTCCTGAGCGTCTTCCGGAGAATGAATACCTCCAACCCCAATTATTGGAAACGCTTTACCCGATTTTTCAGATAAATAACGGATTACCTCCGTTGAACGATCTTTAACTGGTTTACCACTTAAACCACCGGTTTCATCTGTAAGTTCCTTTTCTGTTGCCAGGTTTTCACGGCTAATGGTGGTGTTAGTGGCAATAATTCCGGCAATATTAGTTTCTGAAACAATTTCAATAATATCATCCAATTGCGCATCCGTTAAATCGGGTGCTATTTTTAATAAGATTGGACGCGAAATATCATTTTTACGGTTGCGCTGCTGTAAGGTATTCAGAATATTTTTTAATGGTCCTTTCTCCTGTAGCTCGCGTAAACCCGGCGTATTCGGAGAACTTACGTTAACCACAAAATAATCAACAACATCAAATAATCTGTCAAAACATTTTATGTAATCACTTACTGCATCTTCATTAGGTGTAGTTTTATTTTTACCAATATTTCCACCTACAACAATATCAGGATGTTTATCCTTTAAAATCCGCAAACGTTCGGCCATTACATCTACTCCTTTATTGTTAAAACCCATTCTGTTAATCAGGGCTTCATCATTAGGTAAGCGAAACATACGTGGCTTATCATTTCCCGGTTGTGGCATCGGGGTAACGGTTCCAACTTCAATAAAACCAAAGCCCAGATTGCTTAAAGCCTCAACATACTCGCCATTTTTATCAAAACCAGCCGCCAAACCAACAGGGTTTTTAAATTTAATTCCGAAAACTTCCTTTTCCAATCCTTTAACATGAAAATCAAAACTGCTTCTGATAATGGTTTTTCCAAGTGGAAATCTGTCATTAAACCATTTTAACCGCTTTACGACAAAATAATGCACGTTTTCGGGATCAAATTTGAAGAAAATTGGTTTAATAAGGCGATACATGCAACGAAGATAAAATAACTAAATGTAAAATGGAAAAGGTAGAAGTATAATTCTACCAATATTCCTTTATCCAGTTTACAATTATACGAAACTGCTTAAATTTCAACTAAAATAATTTCCTTAAAATTGTTATGCTGAATTTTTGCAAAGCATATAAGGTCTTCAACAGGCTCATACTAACATGCAAAAATCTAATTGAAATTTAAGCAGTTTTCAGAATTTTAATACGCAGCGGTAAATTGTTCCTGATAATGCGCATTATTCTCCAGTTCATCTGCAATAACAACTGCTAAATCTTCAACTGAAAGGATAGAACGGCCATCTTCATTAAAAACAGGACTGGTTTTACCTAAACGATATTTACCTGTACGGCCTGTGGTTATGCCCTGGTGCATTTCTATAGCCGGACTAAAAAACAACCAATCTAATTCCGTTTCATTTTTAAGTGTATTAAAATAATCCCTAACGGCAGTTGCACCCGGTTTATAAGCTTCAGGAAAATCTGGGCCGTCCACGATTTGATTACCATCGATTTGTAAAGTACCGGCTCCTCCTATAAAAATATAACGTTTAACGCCAGCTACTTTTACCCCTTTTTGAATCGCCTCTGCTCCTTTAATCGTATCTGCATAAAGATTTGGATTGGCCCAGCCGGCATTAAATGCACTTACAACGGCATCAGCACCTTTTACTGCCTCCGCCAATTTATCTGTATCTAAAACATCTGCTTGTTTTTTAGTCAGTTTATCACCTTCGGTTTCAATTTTATTTACATCACGTGCAATAGCGGTAACTTCGTTTCCACGACTTAATAATTCTTTTAAAATTGCGGCTCCTACAAATCCTGAGGCTCCAATTAATGCTACTTTCATATTATTTTAATTTTTATGTTTTGAATTTTGTTCTTTTAATTTAATAGTTACCACTTCATTTCGCCGGTATTCATTTTTGCACCTGCGTCTAAACTTCCTTTATCGCCTAAATCCGGATATTTTATTTCCATGGCTTTAATTAATCTTTTGAATCTTTATGTCTCGTCAGTTCAATCTCAAAGTCTTTCAGATATTTTGGTGTAAATAAAATAGCAAAAACAAAGGCCAGGCCATTAAAATTGATTTGATTTTCATAGAGATTATTTTATATTGTAATTAATTTTATTACAGTTTATCATAAAAAAATTTAACTAAATTTTGAACTAAAATCTGACAGATTCTGGCCCGAAAGATTTCTGATTAATGCATTTTCAGCATCATGATATAATTGATCAAGGTGTTTATTAATTTGTTTTCCAACAGGACAATTTGGATTAGGCTCATTTTTGCTCTCGCCTAAAATACTTTTCTGTTTTATGGCCAGATAAACATCACCTAAATTAATATCAGCTGCACTTTTAGCTAAAGTACTTCCCCCACCCTTGCCTTCTTTACTTTGAACAAAACCGTATTTACGCAAGTTAATAATCTCTTTACGTACCAAAACAGGGTTAATATTAATGCTACCTGCAATCCAGTCAGAAGACACTAATGCACCTTTCGCCTGATCGAGGAGCGTGAGTATGTGTAAAGAAATTGAAAACCGGCTGTTATTCATTCTGTAATTATTTTTATTACAGTACAAAAGTAGAGATAATATTTAGATTTTCAAATATTTATTTTAAAAAATTGTCAATCTGAGTTGTTAGCTTAACCGTTAAAGGTTATTTTTTTCTAACTCTTTTAGATTATTTAAACTGGTTGGATTTCCAGCAGCAGCTGCCTTTTCCCAATATTTTTTAGCGTTTTCGATATTGTTTATCTTAAAATAAGCAACACCCAAATCATTTAAAACAATTTTATAATTTTCATGATCAGGGCTGATTTTACTGATGTACTTTTCAAGTTTAGGAATCGCTTGTTTGGGGTTGTTTGATTCTAAATAAATGGTTCCTGAATATATTAAGGCTTCTGTATTATCTAATTCTTCGGCCAGATTAAAATAAACCAATGCCTCATTGTATTTTTCTTGCTGAAAATAATCAATCCCCCTGGGTTAAAAATCTTTCATTGTCCTTTTTAAACAAAAAGAAGTAGGCCATGCCTCCAAGCATCGCAACTACACCTAAAATTGCAATTAACTTCCTCATCCTAGCAGGTTATTAATTTGAGCATACTGAAGCAGCATAATTGTTTTGCCATCTTTAATCTCTCCGCTTTCAATCATGTTCACCGCTTCTTCGAAAGGCATTTCCATTACTTCTATGTTTTCCTGTTCTTCATGGTGCCCACCACCCTCACTTACCTTCATTTCTTTTGAATATTCGGCTACAAAAAAGTATAATATTTCTGTAACCGAGCCTGGCGACATATAGGCTTCAAAAACCTTCTTTACCTCGGTAATTTTATAACCTGTTTCTTCTTCCGTTTCGCGTTTAATTGCTGTTTCAGGATTATCTTTATCCAGCAAGCCTGCACAGGTTTCAATCAACAGGCCACTTTCGTTTCCATTAATATAAGTAGGCAACCGGAATTGCCTGGTTAAAATAACGGTTTTATTTGTTTTGTTATACAGTAAAATGGTTGCGCCGTTGCCTCTGTCATAAGCCTCTCGATTTTGAGTTTGCCAACTGCCATCTTTCTTTTGGTATTGAAAAGTGATCTTATTTAAGGTATACCAGTTATCTGAAAGGATTTCTGTGCTAAGGATTTTTACATTGTCGTTATTCATTTCTATAGGTAATTTATAACTCAAACCTATACATTTTAATCATTCAAAACTGATAAAATTTGATTTTCTTTTTAACCCTTTTGGTCAGATCTGACCAGCTTAAACGCTTGCTTAATTCATGCGATCAGGAATTTGATTTTCAAGCAAAAAATAGCCTTTAAAATTCGTACTTTTGCAGCCGAAATGATTTCAATAAATAATTTAACATTCCTGATTGGCTCAAGAGCCTTATATGATGAAGCGAACTGGCATATTAAACCGGGCGATAGAGCCGGCTTAATTGGTGCTAACGGGACAGGAAAATCTACACTTTTAAAAATAATTGTTGGTGAGTATGCGCCAAGTTCGGGTACGGTTTCTATGTCTAAAGACTTGAAAATCGGATATTTGAACCAGGATTTACTTTCTTACGATTCTCACCATAGTATTTTACATGTGGCCATGGAGGCTTTTGAACGCCAAAACCAGCTGCATGATGAAATTGAGGAGTTGCTTAAAAAAATCGAGACCGACTATAGTGAAGAGGTTTTATATAAATTAAGTGACAAACAACAAGAGTTTGAAGCCCTTGATGGTTACAATATAGAATATCGTGCAAATGAAATTTTAGCCGGTTTGGGTTTTAGCACAGCAGACCAGGTTAGGCCACTTAATACCTTCTCGGGAGGATGGCGTATGCGGGTGATGCTGGCGAAGATTTTACTTCAAAATCCTGATATTTTATTACTGGATGAGCCCACCAACCACATGGATTTACCCTCAATTAAATGGTTAGAAAACTATTTAATGGGTTTTGAAGGGGCAATTGTAATCGTTTCTCACGATAGATATTTCCTGGATAAAATTGTAAACCGTACTGTAGAATCCCGCAAAGGAAAATTAACGGTTTATGCGGGCAACTACAGTTTCTATGTAGAAGAAAAAGCTTTACGGGGCGAGATTCAAAAAGGAGAATTTAAAAACCAGCAAGCCAAAATTAAGCAGGAAGAACGCTTAATTGAACGTTTTAAAGCTAAAGCAAGCAAAGCCAAAATGGCTCAGTCGCGGATGAAAGCTTTAGATAAAATGGAGCGTGTGGATGATGTGGATGATGATAATCCAACTGTTAACTTCAGCTTTAAATTTACCAAGCCGTCGGGCAGACACGTGGTTAGAATTGAGCACGCAACTAAAAGATACCCTAACGTTCATATTTTAGAAGATGCTGAAGGTGTGATTGAAAAGGGTGACAAAATTGCCCTGATCGGTGCGAACGGTAAAGGTAAATCTACTTTATTGAGAATTATTGCCGGTACCGAAGGTTTTGATGGTTTCTGTGAAACCGGACATAATGTAACAACTACTTTCTTTGCACAGCACCAATTGGAATCTTTGCATCTGGAAAATTCTATTTTAGAAGAATTACAGGCTTTTGCGCCAAAACATACCGATACAGAATTGCGCAGTATTTTAGGCTGTTTCCTTTTTACAGGTGATGATGTTTTTAAGAAAATTAAAGTCCTTTCCGGAGGTGAAAAATCAAGGGTTGCACTGGCAAAATCTTTAACAACAGATTCGAACTTCCTGATTCTGGATGAGCCAACCAATCACCTGGATATCCAATCGGTAAACATCTTAATTCAAGCCTTACAACAGTTTGAAGGTACTTTTATTTCTGTATCTCACGACAGGTATTTCTTAGATAATGTGGCTAACAAGATCTGGTTCATTGAAGAAGAAAAAATCAAACAATACCCAGGTACTTATGCGGAGTATGAGGAATGGAATAGTAAAAGGGTAATTCCGGTTTCTAAGCCTATCCCGGTTAAATTACCTGAAAAACAGAAAGAAGAGCCAAAACCTGCTGCTCCGAATACGGCTAATCAGTTGAAAAAATTAAATGATGAATTGCAGAAAACAGAAAAGCTGATTGCTGATCTGGAAGCGGCTGTAAAAACCATTGAAACAGAATTAGCAGATGAAAATGTGTACAGCAAGGCTGATAAATTAGCTGAAGCCAATAAACGTTATTTAGCTACAAAACATGATTTAGACAATACCCAAAACAAATGGGAAAGTTTAGCCGCTGAAATTATGGAGCTTGAGGGGTAAAACCGATCAACCCTGATTATTTATATGATTAAGCCGAAGCACGCCTTCGGCTTTTTTTATGATCAAACTCTTCGTATTTATAGTTAACCAAGCCAAAGCATTGTTTCTACGTTTTACTTTGGCCCGGCATGGTCAATTTTTCGGAATACAATGACCGGCCCCAGTTCCTAACTTTAATAGAAAATTACAAGCGGGTAATTTTGTTTCTTTTGTTGTCAAAAGAAAAGAGTCTGCCGGCAGGGTATAAAAAATTGACTTTGTCTCTTCATTTCAAAAATGTAGATTTAGCGATGCAAAAAATACTACTGCCTATTTTATTTTTCATCTCTACATTAACCTTTGCGCAAAGTGGTACACCTTTCGTTTACGAAAACAAAATATACCAGCCAAACATTAAAACAGTACTCTGCTCTAACAACAGCAAAGAACAATCACTGCCTGTTATTAACCTAAATTCTGCCGAAACCATAAATTTCTCATTTGATGATTTACTTGGCGGAACAAAAAATTACTGGTATACGGTAGAGCATTGTACATCAGACTGGCAATCTTCACGCATTTCAAGTATCGATTATTTAGAAAGTTTTAACGATGACCGGATAATTAATTACCGCTATTCGGTAAATACAACCAGAAAATATACTCATTATGAATTAAGTTTACCGAATGACCAGATTAAGCCAAAAATTAGTGGTAATTATTTGCTTAAAGTTTATGAAGACGGCGATTTAAAAAAACCGGTTATTTCTCAGCGTTTTTACATTGTAGACAGTCAGTTTGCCATTGCTATGGAAGTAACCAATTCTATGCAGGTTGCAGATCGAAATTTAAAGCAAAAAATTAACTTCACCATTAACCATAAAATTCCAATTTCTAATCCCTATCAGGATTTAAAAGCGGTGGTTATGCAAAATTTTAATGCCAACACAGCACAAGTTAACACCAAACCATCTTTTATCCGGCCAAATCAACTGGTTTATAATGACATTAATACCAATGATTTTTGGGCTGATAATGAATTTAGAAAATTTGATATCCGAAGTTTACGATATAAAGCCGATAATGTAAAAGGCATATACAGAGATAACGAAGCTGTTAATGTAATTCTGTTTCAGGATGCTTCAAGAAACACGAGCGCTTTTGCTAATCAATTTGACGAAAATGGAAACTTTTTTGTTCGCAATACCGATGGCCGTGATGACCGTACAGAAGCTGAATATGCAGGTGTGCTGTTTACTTTAAATGCACTTGCACCTTCTGCCAATGGAGATGCTTACGTAGTTGGCCGTTTCAATAATTATACGCTATCGAACGAAAACAAACTTATTTATGATGCGGGCAGAAAACAGTTTTATGGTAATATTTTGCTTAAACAGGGGCTTTACGATTATGAGTATACCTGGCTGGATAAAACCACAAATACTACAGAAACAAAACCATTTGAGGGTTCTTTTTTTGAAACTGAAAACACCTATCAAATTTTTGCATACTACCGCAGGCCTGGTGCAAGATGGGACAGCTTAATGGGCTTTGCACAGATTAGCAATAAAATTTCGGAAAGAAGATAAATTTGTCATCATCTTATTTTTTTAATTCATAACTTTATTGTTACACAAATGCTCTTTGATTTAAAAGCGGTTAATTACTTTTAATCCTCAGAAAAGTAAAACTGACAAACGCATGGAAACAAGCGTCCCTAACCAATCATTATGTTCAAAAAGTTAATTGCTGTTGCATTAATATCTTACCCCTGCGTGCATATTTTTGCACAAAATACAACCAGTCCTTATGTTCAAAACATTAACGGCACCCAGTTAAAGTTCGAAATGCAGGCCATCCCTGAAGGCACTTTTCAAATGGGCAGTAAAAATGGAAAACCAGATGAATTACCGGTTCATAAAGTTAAGCTGGATGCTTTCTGGATGAGTAAATATGAAGTAACCTGGAATATTTTCGAACCTTTCCTATACCGCGATTACGAACTTAAAGCAAGTGATGGAAAAATTCCGGCCAATGTAGATGCGGTGACAAGACCTACGAAGCCCTATCTGGACATGACTTTTGGAATGGGGAAAGAAAATCAACCCGCTATAGCCATGACTCAGTATAACGCCATTCAATTTTGTAAATGGCTTTATGCCCGAACAGGCATTTTTTACAGATTACCTACCGAAGCCGAGTGGGAATATGCCTGCAGAGCGGGTAGCGATTCTAAATTCTCTTTCGGAGATGATGCTTCAAAGCTTACCGAATATGCCTGGTACAAAGAAAACAGTGCCAATAAAACGCATCCTGTTGGTCAAAAAAAGCCAAACGCCTGGGGTTTATACGATATGCATGGAAACGTGAGTGAGTGGACTTACGACCAATATTTAGCAGATTTTTACACTAAAGACAAAACAGTACAAAATCCAGTTGCATTGCCAGATAAACTTTACCCAAACAGTGTTCGCGGAGGTTCTTATGATGAAACAGCAGATAAATTAACCTCTTCCGTAAGATTAGCTTCAGATTCATCGTGGAAGCAACTAGATCCACAAATTCCAAAAAGTAACTGGTGGTTTCCTGAAGCACCATTTGTTGGCCTCCGGCTAGTCAGACCAGTTAAAACACCATCCAAAGAAGAAATAGAAGCTTATTACAATAAAAAACCAATCGCTGATTATTAAAACCTAAACATTAAACGAACCACACAATGAAAAAATTAAACATCGACTTACAACAACGTCGTGACTTTTTAAAAGCATCAGCACTGCTCGCAGGCGGGGCTATGTTAAGCAGCATTCCTTTAGCTGGGGCCTATGCATCAGGATCAGACACTATTAAAATCGCTTTAATTGGTTGCGGCGATCGTGGAACGGGTGCTGCATTTCAAGCCCTGAGCACAAAATATAACATTAAACTGGTGGCCATGGCCGATGCTTTTCAGGATAGAATTGATAAAAGCTACACGGCTTTATCAACTAAATTTGCAGCAAAAATAGATGTTCCAAAAGAAAGACAGTTTGTAGGTTTCGATGCCTATTTAAAAGCAATTCCTTTAGCCGATGTGGTTTTACTGGTTACCCCTCCGGGATTTAGACCTATACATTTTGAAGAGGCTATTAAACAAAATAAACAGGTTTTTATGGAGAAACCTGTTGCAGTTGATGCGCCGGGTATCAGAAAAGTTTTAGCAGCTGCTGAAGAAGCAAAAAGAAAAAAATTAAATGTTGTGGTTGGTTTACAAAGACGTTATCAAACCAATTACCGCGAATCTATAAAACGGATTAATGATGGCGCAATAGGCGATATTATGTCTGGCCAGGTGTATTGGAACAGTGGTGGCGTATGGGTAAATCCCCGCAAGGCAGGTCAAACAGAAATGGAATACCAAATGCGAAACTGGTATTATTTTAACTGGCTTTGTGGTGATCATATTGTAGAGCAGCACGTACACAATATCGATATTGCCAACTGGGTAAAAAATGCACATCCGGTATCTGTACAGGGAACTGGAAGCAGGGCCTGGAGAACGGGTAAAGATTATGGAGAAATTTACGATAATCACTCTATTGAATTGACTTATGCCGATGGTGCGGTGATCAGTAGCCAATGCCGCCATTTTGAAGGCATTAGCAATCGGGTTGATGAATCTTTTCAGGGTACAAAAGGCAAAATTTATCTTTCAGGAAGTAATCAGGCCATTATGAAAGATTATAGCGGAAAAGAGCTCTACAATCACGTTACTAAAGGAAATGCCAACCCTTATCAAACGGAACATGATGAGTTGTTTGAAGCAATATTTAAAGGCGAATATAAGTTTAACAATGTCGATTATGCTGCAACAAGTACATTTACATCGATTATAGGCCGGTACGCAACCTACTCGGGTGAAACCATTAAATGGGATGAAGCCTTAGCAGCAAATAACAGTTTGTTGCCTGATAGATTGGCCTGGGATGCCATGCCAAAGGTATTACCGGATGCAAATGGAATTTATCCTTATGCCATGCCGGGTAAAACCAAAGTTTTGTAGTAAGCTTTATATCCATCATGGTAAATTATAAGTTTCTGTTACTCCTTCTTCCGGTTTTCATCGCTTACTTTTTTAAAAACGAATTGAGCAAATATGAAATACATGGCTATGCACAGGGAACAGACTACACTATAAGTTATTATGCTTACGATAAGATTGTTACAAAAGGAAACATAGACAGTTTATTAAATGAAATAGATTTATCAATGTCCCTGTACAAAAAAGGTTCATTGATAAATCAGTTTAACAATACGGATCAGGAAGTTAAAACCGATCGTTTTATTAGTGAGGTATTAAAAAAAAGCTTTGAAATTAATAAAGATACAAAAGGCATTTTTGATATAACGGTTGAGCCTTTAGTACAAGCCTGGGGCTTTGGACCTAAAAAAGAGTTAAAAGAACCGGATAGTGCTGAAGTTAAAGCTATTTTAAATTGTGTAGGCATGCAAAATCTGATCTTTAAGAAAGGATTACTCAGAAAGCTCAAGCCCTGTATAAAAATAGATTTAAATGGAATAGCACAGGGTTACAGTGTTGATTTAGTGAGCAGTTACCTTGAACAAAGAGGCATAAAGCATTATATTGCTGAGATTGGTGGAGAAATTAGAATTTTAGGCCCGAAACCCAATGGAGACCCAATGAAAATAGGCATTGAAGGACCAGACGAAAACGGTACACCTGCCATCAGGCACGTTGTTGCTCTAAATCATGGCGCAATAACAACCTCTGGAAATTACAGGAAATTTCACCAAAACGGTACAAAAAAGATAAGCCATCTGATTAACCCGAAAACAGGATATCCGCTAAACAATGAAATGATTAGTGTAACGGTTTATGCTCATGATGCTATTACGGCTGATGGATACGATAATGCATTAATGGCCATGCATTTACAGGAAGCTATTAAATTTGTAGAGCATAGAAAAGACCTGGAAGCTTATTTCGTTTATCACCGCAAGGATGGAAAAGTAGCCGACATCTTAACCACAGGATTTAAAAAATTAATCACACCATAAATCAGTTTAAAAATCAAACAGATGAAAAGAAGTGAATTTATAAGAAACAGCTTGCTTACTGCAGGCGCTATAACAACCGGAACAGCTTTTTCTGAAAGCTTTGCTGCTGAAAAAACCAGTGGTGCAATAGCGGATAAAACATTTAACTTAGATTATGCCCCCCATCAGGGCATGTTCCAAAACCATGCAGGTAAAAATTTTATCGATCAAATTCAGTTTATGTATGATCGTGGCTTCAGGTCTATTGAAGATAATGGCTATCTAAACCGCCCGGTTGATGAGCAGGAGAAAATTGGTAATTTATTATCCAAATTAGGCATGAGGATGGGTGTTTTTGTTGTTGATGGCGGCGATAACTGGAAAACTTCTTTAACAACGGGCAAAAAGGAATTTAAAGATAAATTTATAGAAACCTGTAAAAAGTCTGTTGAAGCAGCCAAAAGATGTAATGCAAAGTGGTTAACAGTTGTGCCCGGTTTTTATGAGCGCAATTTGCCTTACGGAAATCAGTTTGCCAATGTAATTGACGCGATGCGTGCCGGAGCAGAGATTTTTGAACCTCATGGATTAATTATGGTTTTAGAAACCTTAAGCGATACACCTGAACTCTTTCTGCAAAAAACAAATGAAACCTATGCCGTTTGTAAAGCAGTTAAAAGTCCTTCGTGTAAAATACTATATGACATTTACCACATGCAGCGTACTGAAGGTGATTTAATTAAAACTATGGACAGGTGCTGGGATGAGATTGCTTACATCCAAATTGGAGATAATCCGGGTAGAAAAGAGCCAACCACTGGTGAGATTAATTATAAAAATCTGTTTAAACATCTTTACAGCAAAGGTTATAAAGGTGTAATGGGTATGGAACACGGCAATTCTAAACCAGATAAGGCTGGCGAATTAAGGGTCATTGAAGCTTACAGAGAAGTAGATAATTTTTTACCTTAACAAATTAAACCTGTTGGGTAAACTTTATTATCCAGCAGGTTATTTAATCTGTTTTCAAAATCCATATGCTTACACTGCCTGGATTACAATGAAATTCGGCCCAGCCATTTTCTCCAACAACTATTTCTTGCTCACGATGGCCTAAAGCATCAATAAAAGTCTTACCAGCAAACTTCTCTCCTATTTCCATCTCTTTAAATCCTTCTTCTCTGGTACTCAAAATTACCGCCAAACCACTGTTTTCATATTCATTGTCGCCCTCACGTACCCATCCCACACAATTTCCATGATCAAAGTAATCCCGCTGAGCTCCATAAGCTAAATCAGATCTTATTTTACACATATTTTCAAGCAAGGGCAAAATGGCTAATTCAATGTGTACATCTTCTCCTTCGCTGTTTTTATCATCATAAATTCCTCCATATAAATCCGGGAAAAACAAACAAGGTATTCCTTGAATTCTTAACAAGATAATAGCATAGGCAATTGGCCTGAACCAGAACTCTACATAAGATTCTAAAGCTTGTAGAGGTTGCGAATCATGGTTATCAACAAAGGTAACGGCCAATTCGGGGTTAAGCTGAATCAAGGTGTTATCAAAAATTGTACGCATGTCAAAACTATTTCCGTCCTGACTGGCCAGATAAAAATTATGATGTAAAAGAGAATCAAATATCTGTGCCCTTCCCTGTGTCAAGTCAATATATTCCGACATTGCTTCTGTACTCACAATGTCCCAGTTTTCGGCTACGATAAAAAACTTTTTATTAAATTTTTGATTCAGGTGATCAATCCAGTCATTAATAAACTGAGGATTAATATGTTTTACAGCATCCATGCGAAAACCGTCGATATTAGCAGTCTCAACAAGCCATTCGCCCCAATATTTCAATTCTTCTACTACCGAAGTATTGCGGTAATCAATGTCGTTAAACATCAGGTAATCGTAGTTTCCAAACTCTGTAGATGGAACCTGTTCAAAGCTTTCTCCTGCATGGTTTTGAATAGAATATATGGCAGTTTGTTTTAAATCTTCGGCCCAGTCTACCCCGCTAAAACATTGATGATCCCAGATAAACTCAGAATACTTCCCCTGTCTGCCGGGAAATGTAAACTTTGTCCAGGCTTCTATTTCAAAAACATCGCTGGTAAATTCATTTCGGTCCTCTTCATTAACTGTTCTTACTGGAATTTTCTCTAATTCATCGCCACCGGCTTTATGATTAAACACCACATCGGCCAAAACTGAAATACCTTGTTGATGTAAAGTATTTATTGCGTTGATATATTCATCCCTAGAACCATATTTAGTGTTTACACTGCCTTTCTGATCAAATTCGCCCAGGTCGAATAGATCATAAACATCATAACCAACAGAATAACCGCCGGTACTGGCTTTATAGGCTGGTGGCAACCATACAGAAGTAACTCCAATTTCTTTTAAATGTGCCGCATTTGCCGCAACTTTAGTCCACAAGTTTTGTTCTTCGTTATAATACCAATGAAAATACTGGATGATGGTTTGATTTTGCATTAATTCAATTTTATGCTAAGATAACAGGATATATTTTTAATTGTTTTATTGATTTACATGTGATTTTAAGTTTCAATTAACCGTTTCAAATTTGTAATTACCTGCCGTTTTAACACAATTTTATGTACTTTTGCGGCCAGTTATGAGTTTGAAAAAGAAATTTGCCAGGGAGAGCTTTACAATAATGAATGAATTGGTATTGCCAAATGATACCAATACGCTGAATAACTTAATGGGTGGCCGTTTGCTGCACTGGATGGATATTGCCGCTGCAATTTCAGCTCAAAAACATTGTAATCGTATTGTGGTAACAGCCTCTGTAGATAACGTTTCATTCAAACACCCTATTAAATTAGGCGATGTAATTACCATTGAAGCCAAAGTAACCCGTGCTTTTAACACTTCGGTGGAAGTTAGACTTGACGTTTGGGCAGAAAACATTCCAAGTGGTGCCAGACAAAAAAGCAACGAAGCTTATTATACTTTTGTAGCTGTTGACCAAAGTGCAAGAACTATTCCTGTACCTGAATTAGTACCTGAAAGCGAGCAGGAAATTGAGCTTTTTGAAGGCGCTCTGCGTCGCAGACAACTGCGTTTGGTTCTTGGCGGGAAAATGAATCCTGATGATGCAAGTGAGCTAAAAGCTTTGTTTTTTAAAGCATAATTTTATACTTTTTTTCGGCTACTTATTTTGATTGTGCTATTTTAGCGGTGTTCAATACGCTAAAAATATGACAACTTATACGATATTAATTATTTTAAGCGGATTAGTAATATTTTCTTATCTGTTTGATTTAGTGGCCAGTAAAACAAAAATCCCTTCGGTTTTATTGCTGCTATTGCTGGGAATAGGCCTACGCTTATTGGTTGATAATTTACAACTTCATACTTTCAATTTTCTCTCTATTTTGCCAACTTTAGGAACAGTTGGTTTAATATTAATTGTTTTTGAAGGTTCGCTTGAACTCAAGTACGACAAAGAAAAGAATAAGATTATTCGAAGTGCTTTCTTATCCGCGTTTTTCATTTTAATCAGTACCATTGCACTGATTACTTTTATCATCTACCAAATCAGTCACCAAAGTTTATACGTTTGTATTGCCAACGCCATTCCTTTTAGCGTAATCAGCTCGGCAATTGCAATTCCTTCGGCCGCAGCTTTGAATAATCAGGATAAAGAGTTTGTAATTTACGAGTCTTCCTTCTCCGATATTTTGGGAATTATCATTTTTAATTTCGCCATAACCAATCCGGCAATCTCCTATTCTTCGTTTATAAGCCTTGGGTTAAGTACCTTTTTGATTATTCTGTTCTCTGCAATCGCATGTGTGGTTTTGCTTTATATAATGGGCAAACTGGTACACCACATTAAGTTTTTCCTTATTATTTCGATACTGATTTTGGTCTATGCAATTGGCCAATCCTACCATTTATCATCTTTAGTCCTGATTTTAAGCACAGGATTATTTTTGAACAATGCAGATACGATTCAAAATGCCTGGTTCAGAGGTGTATTTTTATATAAAAACCTAAGTGCAGATTTATCCCAGCTGTATCAGCTATCCGCTGAAAGTGCCTTTATTTTACGGACGTTTTTCTTTGTAATTTTCGGGTTTACCATGAATATTTACGAATTAAATGATAAACCTGTACTGGCAAATGGTCTGTTTATCTTAATCTCCATCTATGCCATTCGCTGGGTTTGCTTAAAGTTTTTCAAAGAAGGAATACCATCACCCATCGTTTATATCGCACCAAGGGGTTTAATCAGTATTTTGTTATACTTTAATTTGCCCAATTCGTTAAAAATACCCCAGGTAGGCACCTCATTTTTATTTCTGGTTGTATTAGGGTCAAGTTTAGTGATGACAATAGGCCTGATGTTAAGCAACCGAAAGAAAGAAACTCAGATTTAAGGTTTAGCTTGCGCCGAAATCTCTTTAAGCTTATGCAGTTCAGCTAAAACATCCGGATTAGCCTGGTAATAAATGGAATAATAACTTATTTCATTAAGTTGCACCACACGCCTCGCTTTATCATTATTCATTTTAAAACTATTTACATTTGGATTTATAGCGTGGATGGGTAAAGCTATGGCATTTATTATTCCGTTAAAGAATGGCGAAAATATGGCGGCCATAGCCTCGTCTTTCAACGATGGCATTTCATGTCCAAAATCGTCAACAAATTTGCCTTCTCTGTTTAGTTTGTATTTACTGTTATCTTCTTTATAGGCCATATAGTTGCGCATTTTATAGCCTTTTTTTGCCCTTCTTATTTTAACAGATTTTATACTTTCAGTCGGAATACGCATAAATCCATCCTTGGCATCAATCACCACTGAATTAGAATCAACCTTATGTAGTATGCCTTTTTGTTGCCCATCATTGGTTTTAATTACAGCTAAAAAAGGTTTAACAGATTGTGCGTGGGTAACAAAAGCAAATGCATAGAACAAATAGATTAGAGAGAAAGCTTTCATACATAGATGATTAAGATTTCATAAATATAGTAAGAAGTTGTTCAAAACCTATTACTATATTTTACTTCTAAACGCTGACAAATCCCCCCGCAGATTCAGGAGTGATTAGCTCCCCATTTCCAAAATTTTATCAAATTCTTCCGCTTTTAAAGGCATAACCGATAAGCGACCCTGACGAACCAGGGAAACATCTTTCAGGCTTTCTTCGGCTTTAATTTGTTCAAGCGAAACCGGGTTTTTCAAACTTTCTACAGGAGATAAATCAACTACCACCCAATTTGCATCGTCCGTGGTTGGATCCTGATAAAATTCTTTAACAACTTTGGCTACACCAACTACATTTTTACCTTCATTGCTATGGTAAAAAAGTACCAGATCGCCCTCTTTCATTTCTTTTAGGTTATTACGAGCCTGATAATTACGAACGCCATCCCAAAAGGTACGGCCATCTTTGTTAAATTTCTCCCAACTGTATTTAAAAGGCTCACTTTTTACTAACCAATGATTCATAGAATTTTATTTGTTTCAAAACTAATAAAAGCACTCAAATAACGGGACAGATTCTTGTAAAATATAATCAAAACATTAGATTTGGTTAACCGCTAACTCTAAAAGCCATGAATGTTCTAAAGTATTTTAATTCAATCTTTCTGTTAACCTACGGAACATTGGCTATTGCCATTGTCTTTAAGGTTTTCCATCTACCTTTCACAGAAATTATAAATTCAATCAGCGCTTTCCTTATTTTAGGTTTTATTATCCTTTGTCTGTTTGAAGTGAATAGTTCGGATAAGTTCACTTCTTCCGAAAAGGTGATGTGGACTTCCGGTTTGATTATATGCAGTGTGATAACCGCAATCATCTACGCCGTTAACGGAAGAAAGAAAATATTCAGAAATTACAGAATTTTAAAAAGATAGTTGTTATGGTAATTTAAATTCCGGATTTTCAATTAATCCAATTACATTACCAAACGGATCAAAAATACTGCCTACCCAAATGTTCCCGCCAACATTTTCAGGTTTCTGATGGATTTCTACCTGAAGTTCGGCAAACCGGGCAAAAGTTTGCGCTATGTTTTCAACGCCCCAATAAGTAATAGAATGGTTTCCGTTACTGTATCCAGAATCATCCGGATTTAAGCCCAATTCAAACCCACCAATGTTATAACCAACATAATAAGGTTCATCAAAATACGGCTCAATTTCAAAAATCTTTTTATACCATTCTTTGGCAGCTTCTAGGTCGCCAACGTAGTAAACTATAGTTCGTAATCCTTGTAACATATTGCTTAAAATTAATGAATCATCTTAAAAATTAACTCTTTTAAAAGTTCTCCATCGTTTACATTTCCACTGCTATCCAAACCTTTACTTTTTAAATCATATTCGCGGAGTAAGCCAATAATCTGAAAAACCTTTCCTGTATTGTAATTTCTTGCGGCAACTTCGTAATCCTTCACAAAAAATGGAGGGATACCTAATGCTGATGCAGCCTCTGCTTTATTTTGTAAGTAGTGGTACCTTAATATCTTAGTGAAATAACCTGCCAGATTAGCCAAAACCATCACTGTTGGATTGGCTTTAGGGTTGTTTGCAAAATAAGTGATGATGCGGTTGCACTTTAAAACATCACGAATGGCTAAAGCCTTTTGCAATTCAAAAACGTTATATTCTTTACTGATTCCAATATTTTTCTGAACCAAATCGGTATTAATGGTTACCTCTTTAGAAATGTTGAGCATCAGTTTCTCAATCTCATTGGCAATTTTTGAAAGATCAGTACCCAGATATTCAGCCATTAGCGCCGAAGCCTGTGGATCGATTTTATAGCCTTTATCCTTCACAAAATCTTCAATCCAGGGTACCAGTTTATAATCCCGCACAGGATCAGACTGAAAAATTAACCCACTTTTACTAATGGCTTTATAGATTTTTTTACGTTTATCGAAATTGGCATACTTAAACGCCAATACCAAAATGGTGCTTGGCAGAGGCTTTTCAAAATAGTTTAAAACAAACTCTGCCTCTTTACTATTCCCTTCTTCTTTAGCCCATTTTAAATCCTGTGCCTCCTTAACAATAACAACCTGAAATTCCGACATCATCGGGTAGCGCTTTGCTGCACCCAGAACTGTTGCCATATCGGTATCTTTGCCATATAAAACAGTTTGGTTAAAGCCCTTTTCAGCATCATTTAACAGTTTATCTTCGATATAATCCGTTACTTCATCTATATAATAAGATTCTTCTCCATGCAATAAATACACAGGTTTAAACTTTCGGGCTTTAAGATCTTTGATAATTTCGGCAGCAGTCATTGCCCGTAAAATTACAATTTAGGTTTCAACATTAAATATTTTTAGGGAATTGTTTATACACAAAATTGGTAACTTTGGCCAATGGATGATGGTTAATAATTAATAAACCATTGAGCCAATGAACGAATGACTTTTAATCCAACACCATTAAACCTTCCGCCCTATCCATTTAAAATTACCCAAAAGGATAATACGATCTTTATTTTTGATGAGTTAAGAAAAAAGCATTTGGTGTTAACACCCGAAGAATGGGTTCGCCAGCATTTTATCCAAAACCTGATTCAAAAGGGCAAATTCCCTAAAACCTTAATTCAGATTGAAGGCGGTTTGATTTTAAATCAATTGCAAAAACGGAGCGACATTTTAGTTTACAATACTGCAGGTGAAAAATTAATGCTGATAGAATGTAAAGCACCAAAGGTTAAAATTACGCAAGCTGTGTTTGATCAGGCAGCGAGATACAATTCCATTCACCAGGCAAGATGGATTGCCTTAACCAATGGTTTACAGCATGTTTATGCAAAAATAGACCACCTAAACGGCAGCTTCGATTTTGTACAGGAATTACCCGAATATTTGCAGCTCTGATTTTATAACGTTTTAATTTTAATCGTTCTAAAGTCAACTTTATTTCCATGGTCCTGAATCAGAATATGTCCTTTCGGTGCCTCGCCAAAGTTTTTCCAGTCTTTGTATTTACTTATGGCAACCAGTTGTTTAAATGCTTCCGATCCTCTCACATATTCCAAAACCTTTACCCCATTTAAATAATGCTCTACCCTATTATCCGGATAAACCACTAATCTTGCATTATTCCAGCTTCCAACAGGGCGAAGATATCTTGCCTCTTTTTTTGCGGTAATTAAATCGTATAAAGATGCTAATGTTCTATTCCCGTCACGCCCTAATTTGGCATCCGGATGGAGTTCGTCATCTAATACCTGATATTCGAGACCAATTGCCGAACCGCTATTATTCTCGCTTAACGTTACAAAATATTTAACTCCACTATTTGCGCCGGGTGTGAGCTTAAATTCGAAAGATAAATCAAAAGCCGAATATTGATCTTTAGTTACAATATCGCCACCGTTAGTCGATTCTGCACCGGTTGAGGGTTCAACACTCATTATACCATCGGTAATCTTCCACCCTTTTGCCGGAAAGGTAGTTTTATATGCTCCAACCCATCCATTATTCGTTTTTCCATCAAACAACAATTTATACCCATTAGCTTTTTCATAATCTGATAAAGCATTTGGCGTTAAATTGACCACATATATTCCTTTAGAAAAAGCTTTGGGTTTAATATTTTCCGTTTGAATATTGATGTTTTTGAAATAGACTTTTTTACCATCATTATCCAGATTGGTACCAATGCCATGAACCTGTAAACCGATAAAACCTGTTTTATCCAGCGTATCGATTACATAAGCAACAGGTGTTCCATTTACCCATGTTTTAGTTTCGTTTCCAATACATTCAATCCTGTAATGGTTAAATGCTTCTTTTTTATATAAAGGTTTGGCATTTGGATTTAATTCCAGAGGATAAAGCCATAAACGTCTCGCTTCGTCATAAACACCACCCGTCCATGCCCTGGCTGTTGGATCAATCTCTACCTGGCGACCATAAACCAAGCCTTTTCCATTATTTCCTTCAGGTTTAATGTGGCTACGCGTTTGGATTCCCGAATTAGTCGTCTCCCCTTCCAGCTTAACGTCAAGTTCAAGAACAAAATCTCCATACTCTTTTTCAGTAATTAAAAAAGAATTTGGCGTTCCTTTAGTCATCGTGCCTACAATCATTCCATCTTCAACTTTGTAAGGTGCTGCTCCGGCAACAGCTTTCCACCCTGTTAAAGTTTTTCCATCAAAAAGAGGTTTGGTTTTTTGTGCAAAAGTTGATAAACTAATTAAGGAAAGGGCTAAAATGCTATATTTTTTAATGTTTAACATATTAATTTTGGGTTTTTACTTTTTTGCCGTCATTGCGAGGAAGAATGACAAAGCAATCTATCTTACAAAAAAGATTGCTTCGTTCCTCGCAATGACGAATTTTTGAGATTTAATATTTAAAAACTTTTCCGTTAGCAATTACTTCTTGTCTGCTTTCATCAAAGGTTGCTTTTGCTCCGGTTCTAACTGCCGCATTTGTCATAATGTTTGCAATTGAATGTGAATAACCAGCTTCAACAGGAGCATTTGGTGTTTTACGACTTCGGATGCATTCCATCCAGTTTCGCATGTGGGCTGACGTTAAAGGATCACCACCCATGTTTGCGCCCGTTGCTGTTTTAATTTCAGTTTTGGTGAGGTCAAAATCGGGCAATAAATTAGCTTTCATACCCATCGCAGCAGCTTCCTTTTCTTTTAAGCCCCCTTTTGGCGAAACTTTGTTGGTAATTAAATTTAGTTCGCCACCGTTAGCATAATAAACCTCACCAACATCACCTACACTGTTCTGCATTCGCGAAGTGAAAGTTACCTGAAAACCATCTGTGGTATTTGGTTGTCCATAATCGAATACCGCAACCATCGTATCCCAATTTTTACGGCCATCTTTCCAGGTATAAATTCCTCCGTTAGCCACCACGCTTCTGGGATGATGTAATTTAGTGAACCAATGTACGGTATCAATTTGATGCGACATCCACTGTCCAGGCATGCCTGATGAGTAAGGCCAGAATAAGCGGTATTCCAAATATTTTCTTGGGTCATAAGCATCAGCTGGTCTGTTCAGTAAAAAACGTTTCCAGTCTATATCTTCTTCTTTTAATTTAGCCACTAAATCAGGTCTGCGCCACCTTCCGGGCTGATTTACATTCCACACTAAATCTACTGCTGTAATTGGACCAAATTTTCCGTCCTGAATGTATTTTGCAGCATTGGAATAATTTTCTCCGCTTCTGCGCTGAGAACCAATTTGTACAATTTGTTTACTCGCTTTTACAGCCTTTAATGCCGCTTTCGCATCATCCATTGTTTCGGCAAAGGGCTTTTCTATATAAGCATCGCAATTTGCTTTAACTGCTTCAATTGTATGCAAAGCATGTTGAAAATCGGCTGTACTGATGATTACAACATCCAGATCTTTCATCGCATAAAGTTCATCATTGTTTCGGCAAGACTGAATATCGTGCCCGAATTTTTCTTTAAGATGAGCAACGCCCAGCTCCCGCCGGTAGTTCCACAAATCAGAAAGTCCGACAACATCAAAGTTCAGTTCTTTACTGTGGTTGAGAAAACAAGGTAAAAGTGTGTCTTTAAAACGGTCTGAAAAGCCAACAATACCAACTCTTACTCTATCATTGGCACCAATAATACGACCATAACTTTTAGCGCTCAGGCCCATTGTACCTGCGTAGGTTGCCGCAGCAAATATTGCCGATTGCTTTATAAATGTTCTTCTGGAATTCTCCATTGGGGATGAAGTTAATATAGGTTAGAAATTTAAACTGCATAAACACTTCAATTTCAGCATTTAACATGCCCCAAAATAAGATTTTTAATAGAGAATTGTATTTAAAGGAGGTAACAATTTAGAAACGGGAAGAACTGAATCGATTTAACACATTCATCAGGCTGAATTCATTTCCGCATCTTAATTATCAAAAAGACTCCGAAATAAATTCAGAGTGACGACTGCCTTAAAAATAAAAAGCCTGTTAAAAATTAATTCTAACAGGCTCAATCATTTATAATATTTATTTATGATCCCAACAGGGCTAAACTTTCTTCAATAATTTTGATTTTAGCTTCAGCATCTGCTTTTTTATTACGCTCATTGGCAATAATCTCTGGTTTGGCATTCTGCACAAAACGCTCATTACTCAATTTAGCATCAACAGATTTCAAAAAGCCCTGTAAATACCCTAAATCGGCCTTTAAGCGAATACGCTCTGCATCTACATCGATAGTATCAGCCAAAACGATAAAGAATTCATCTTTTCCGGCCATAAAAGCTGTTGCTCCTGGTATTTTATCATTAACAAACTCTGCTTCACTCACGTTAGCCAGTTTGAAAATAATATTTAACCATTTTTTATAATCCAAACCTGAATTTACCTTCAAATTTAATGGCAAAGCTTCTTTAGGAGAAATTTGTTTTTGATTACGAATATTCCTGATCTCGGCAACAACTGTTTTTATAACCTCAGCATCTTTTAACAAAATATGATCAAATGAACCTCCTTTTGGATATTCGGCAACAATGCAGCAATCCATTTCCGAGCGTTCGCCAAATACTTCATCATGCCACAATTCTTCGGTTAAGAAAGGCATATAAGGATGAAGTAATTTTAAAATATTTTCGAAAAACGAAACTGTTGCCTGATAGGTAGCCGCATCAATTGGTTGTTGGTAAGCCGGCTTAACCATTTCCAGGTACCATGCGCAAAAATCGTCCCACACCAGTTTATAGGTAATCATTAACGCTTCAGATAAACGATATTGCTTAAAATTATCCTCTATTTCAACTAAAGCCTCATTAAACCTGTTTTCAAACCAGGATATGGCCTGAGCATTTGGATTTTCAAGGTTTTCATTAATTTCCCACCCTTTAACCAAACGGAAAGCGTTCCATATTTTACTGGCAAAATTACGGCCTTGTTCACAGTGGCTTTCATCAAACATTAAATCATTTCCTGCCGGAGAGGACATTAACATTCCAACACGAACCCCATCGGCGCCATATTTTTCAATTAATTCAATCGGATCAGGAGAGTTTCCTAAAGATTTAGACATTTTCCGGCCTAATTTATCCCTTACAATACCCGTTAAATAAACATTTGTAAATGGTTTTTTGCCCATAAACTCATGTCCGGCCATAATCATACGGGCTACCCAAAAGAATAAAATTTCAGGGGCCGTTACCAAATCATTTGTTGGATAATAATAATTTATATCCTTATTATCAGGGTTCTTAAAGCCATCAAAAACAGAAATTGGCCATAACCACGACGAAAACCAGGTGTCCATCACATCATCATCCTGTCTTAAGAATGGTTCTAACTGAGTTTTAAACCCTACTTTTTCTGCATCAGAGCAAGTTTGATCGAGGTTTTTCTTTTTCCAGAATTCTTCTAGAGCTTCGTCTTTAGTTTTGGCTACCACCCAATTCCCTTTATCATCATACCAGGCCGGGATACGTTGTCCCCACCACAGCTGGCGGCTAATGTTCCAATCCCGAACATTTTCCATCCAATGGCGGTAAGTATTTTCAAATTTATTCGGAATCAGGTTTACTTCACCATTTAACACATCGGCTAAGGCTGGCTTCACCATTTCCTGCATTTTAACAAACCACTGCATTGATAGCTTTGGCTCAATAGCAGCGTTGGTACGCTCAGAGAAGCCAACTTGTGATTTATAATCTTCTACTTTTTCTAAATGCCCCGCCTCTTCTAATAAAACTGCAATTTTTTTACGGGCAACAAAACGATCTTCGCCAATCAAAATAACAGCCAGTTCGTTTAAGGTACCATCTTCATTTAAAATATCCGTTACAGGCAAATTATGTTTAACACCAAGTTCGTAATCATTTAAATCATGCGCCGGGGTAACTTTCAAACATCCTGTACCAAATTCAATATCCACATATTCGTCTTCAATAACCGGAATTTCGTGATTAACCAGTGGAACGAAAACCTTTTTACCTTTTAAATGTGTAAAGCGTTCATCATTTGGGTTAATACAAATCGCTGCATCCGCCATAATGGTTTCCGGGCGGGTAGTTGCAATTGTTAAAAACTGATCTTCAGTACCCGAAATCAGGTATTTGATGTAATAAAGTTTCTGATTTACTTCTTTGCGGATTACTTCCTCATCAGATACTGCTGTTTTACCGGCAGGATCCCAGTTCACCATGCGGATGCCACGATAAATCCATCCTTTTTTATACAGGTGAATAAAGGTATCGATAACCGCTTCAGAAAGATCATCTTCCATTGTAAAACGGGTACGATCCCAATCACAGCTGGCCCCTAATTTTTTTAACTGTTCTAAAATAATACCGCCATATTTTTCTTTCCATTCCCAGGCATATTTCAAAAACTCCTCTCTCGAAATGTCTTTTTTATTAATCCCCTGCTCTTTAAGCATAGCCACAACCTTGGCCTCAGTTGCAATAGAAGCATGGTCTGTTCCAGGAACCCAGCAGGCATTTTTACCTTGCATCCGGGCTTTACGGATTAAAACATCCTGAATGGTATTATTAAGCATGTGCCCCATGTGCAGCACTCCCGTAACATTTGGCGGCGGAATTACAATTGTGTAAGGCTCACGTTCGTCTGGTTCGGAGTGGAAAAACTTTTTCGATAGCCAGTAGCTATACCATTTATCTTCGGTTTCTGCAGGATTGTACTTAGTGGATATGCTCATGAAAATTATTCAATATCTGTTTGAGCCAGCAAAAATACGTTTTTAAGGGCAAAATTTAAAGCAGAAAAAGCATAGAGCTGTAATGCAGAAAAGCCTTCTTGCAAGTTCACTGTATAAGCTGAAAAATAATTTGAAAAGCAATTACTGAATTATATTTTATCGGGTTTAGCTCAATAAAATTGCGCTAAAATTTACAATTTCATCCAAAAATTATCAAACAAAATGAACCGGATTTAGCATGTGACTGATACAGGTAGAAGGATTTTGAAAAATAGCAGTTGAGCTTATTTATTCTGTAAAAACATCATCCAAAAGTAACTCAAAGCCCGGTAATACAGATGATGTGACTTTCTCACTGAGGGTAAAAATCTTTGAAGGATAAAATTTCCCCTCCTGCAAAGTGTATATTAAAATGCTTTGATCACTTTGGCTCACCACCCAATATTCTCTCACACCAAATTCCTCATAAATTTGATATTTATAAAGCAATTCCTTTTTATTGTTTCCGGGAGATAATATTTCGACTACTAAATCGGGCGCACCGACACAACCCCGGTCATCCAGTTTAGTTTTATCACATATTACACAAATATCAGGTTGTAAAACGGTAAAAATGGCTTTATCATCAATGCTTTCTTTTGGAAAACGAACATCAAATGGAGCGCCGTAGACTTTGCAAGATTGATTTTCTAAAAAGTTACCAATGCGCCTGAAAATACGCCCAAAAATCTCCTGATGAATCCTTGAAGGGGCAGGACTCATTTTAAACACTTTACCTTTAATCAGTTCTACACGATCATCAAAAAGCCATTTTAAATAATTGGAATAGCTGTAAGTTAATGACGCATCTATATCTTCGAACTTTTCAACAGGTTCATCATCTAATTCTGGATATGGAATTGGCTTATTCACTCCCAAATATACTAATTTTAATAGTATTTTAAAATTTCTTTTTTTGTATTCTCACTGCATTTAATATGGCTAATAAGGCTACACCTACATCTGCAAATACAGCTTCCCACATAGTTGCAAGACCTCTTGCACCTAAAATCAATACAATGGCTTTTACTGCAAAGGCAAGTACTATATTTTGAAGAACCACATTTTTAGTGGCTTTGCCAATTTTTATAGCAGTAGCAATTTTCGAAGGCTGATCAGTTTGTATCACCACGTCGGCGGTTTCAATTGCTGCATCACTTCCCATGGCCCCCATAGCAATGCCTACATCGCTTATGGCTAAAACAGGTGTATCATTTATACCGTCGCCTACAAACGCAACAACCTTGTTTTTATCTTTTTTAATCTCTTCCAGTTTTGCAACTTTATCTTCAGGTAATAAATCTCCAAAAAAAGAATCTATGCCTAAATGGGCAGCTACTTTTTTAACAATAGATGATTTATCTCCACTCAGCATAACCACTTGTTTTACTCCATTGGCATGCAATGCTTTTATTGCTTCCGCAGCATCTTCTTTAATTTCATCAGCAATTAGTACATAACCTGCATACTTTTTATCTACTGCAACAACCACAATAGTTTCTTCAATATCCTTTAAACTCTGGTCGTAATCAATATTGAATTTTTCGAGCAGTTTAACATTACCAGCTAAAACTTCCCTATCCTGCACATTTCCCTTCAAACCCATTCCTGCAATTTCTTCAATATTCTCTGCCAGATGAATCTCTTTTCCGGCAGCATATTCAACAATTGCTTTTGCTATCGGATGTGTAGACTTGGCTTCAACCGCAGTTAAAAGATTTAGAAAATCTCTTTCATCAATCTTACTTTCTACTTTTTGTACTTTAAAAACACCTTTGGTTAATGTTCCGGTTTTGTCCATTACTACTGTGTTCAGTTTAGTAATCAGCTCTAAAAAGTTAGACCCTTTAAATAAAATTCCATTGGCCGATGCCGCACCAATACCACCGAAATAGCCCAAAGGAATAGAGATTACCAATGCACAAGGGCAAGAAATAACCAGAAAAACCAGCGACCGGTATAACCAGGTACGAAAATCATAATCGTGTCCTAAAAGCAATAAAGGGATAATGACCAATGCCAGTGCCATAAAAAAAACAATTGGCGTATATACTTTGGCAAACTTGCGGATAAACAACTCGGTTTTTGCTTTGCGGGTAGTTGCATTCTGCACCATTTCTAAAATTCTAGAAATGGCACTTTCTTCAAACAATTTAGTCACCTTAATTTCTATAACCCGATCCAGGTTAAGCATTCCAGCCAGCACATTTTCAGCCTGATTAATGGTTTTCGGTTTACTCTCTCCTGTTAAAGCCGCTGTATTAAAACTGCTTTTATCTGATAATAATACACCATCCAACGGCACTTTCTCTCCGGCTTTTACTTGTATGGTCTCGCCAATATTTACAGTTTCTGGTTTAACGCTTTCATATTTATCATTTCTTAAAACACTTGCAGCATCTGGTCGCACATCAAGCAAGGCCCTGATGTTCTTTTTGGCCCGGTTAACAGCAGCCATTTGAAATAACTCACCAATGGTATAAAAAAGCATTACGGTAACGCCTTCAGGATATTGTCCGATACAAAACGCTCCAATAGTAGCAATAGACATTAAAGAAAACTCGGTAAAAAAATCCTTTGACTTAAAAGTTTCCCAAACTTCCCTTAACACAGGAATACCTACCGGCAAATAGGCTAAAATATACCAGTAAGGCCTAATAATATTAAAAGCAGAAACTTTAAAAACTGAATCTAAGGCAATACCTATAAGCAACATGATTAAGGTAATGATTGCCGGTTGATAGGCTTTAAATTGTGAAGGATCTTCTGAATGACTGTGGTCATGCCCGTGATCATCATCATCGTGAGAATGGTCATGATCATGGTTGTGTTGGTGGGTTGGTTTCGCTTTGCTGCCGCAGCAGCTGTCATCGTTAGGTAGGGCTCCTGAAT
Source organism: Pedobacter punctiformis (assembly GCF_027213715.1). Lineage (GTDB taxonomy): Bacteria > Bacteroidota > Bacteroidia > Sphingobacteriales > Sphingobacteriaceae > Pedobacter > Pedobacter punctiformis. Next base: position 86,513 of record NZ_JAPWGM010000004.1, on the reverse strand, counting down.
TATTCATCTTTATGTCTAATATTCAAAATTAGTCAAAATATAATTGCTATCCTGAATCATTCTTGATAAGAAAAATTATAACACTTGCACAATAAATAATGTTAAAAAGTGTTAATAGTGTATAAGATTTAAAAAATCATGAAATCTATTAAGACCATATTTTCGCCCGCAGAATTTATCAGACGTCTGGGCTTAGCCAAAATATACTATTGGTTCAATAAGTAATATTTCTATTATATTATTATATATCATTTAGTATTTCATATTTTTCGCTGTTATAACTAACTTTAATAGCAAATGAAATATCAAAATCTAAAAAGATACTTTGCGGGCTTAGGCATTGTTGCAGCCAGTTTTTCGGCAAATGCACAAGCACCCAGAAAATTCATTGACCCAGCTAACATGGATCTTTCCGTTAAACCTGGCGATGATTTTTACCGGTACGCAAGTGGCACCTGGATAAAAAACAACCCTGTACCTCCAAAAGAAACCCGTTGGGGAAGCTTTAACCAACTTCGCGACTTCAATATTAACGCTGTAAAAAGCCTTGTTGAAGAGGCTGCAGCAGATAAATCGGCTCCTGCCGGATCTGTTAAAAGACGTGTTGGCGATTTCTACGCCGCTGCGATGGATAGCCTAACTATTGAAAAATTAGGTTATAGCCCTATTAAACCGGAACTTCAAAAAATTAACCAGATTAAAGATATTCAAGGTATTTTAGATCAGGTTGCTTACATGCGCACAAACGGCATGGGCGGCGGAATGTTCGGTTTAAGCGTTGGCCAGGACCGCAAAAACGTAAATAAATACATGGTTAGTCTTGGTCAGGGAGGCACTACTCTACCAGATCGTGATTATTACTTAAAAGACGATACCCGCAGCGTAAAAATCCGTGAGGCTTACAATACCTATATGGTTACTTTGTTTACTTTAACAGGAAGCACCCCTGCAGAAGCACAACAAAAGGCAGCCACCGTTTTCAAAATAGAAAAGCAATTTGCTGAAGCGCAAATGAGCCGTTTGGAAATGCGTGATCCTTATAAAACGTATAACAAATTTACCATTGCTGATTTTAATAAAACAACCCCTGATATTGACTGGAATACTTACCTGCCTAAATTTAAAATCAAAGGTCAGGACACTGTTTTAGTTTCTTCACCTAAGTTTTTTGCCAGCTTAGATGGCCTGTTGAAAAGTGTTTCAGTTGCAGACTGGAAAACTTATCTGGAATGGAATATATTAAAAGGCTCAGCATCAAGCTTAAGCTCTCCTTTTGTTAAGGCTAGTTTTGCGTTTAACCAGGCACAAACCGGACAAAAAGTTCAAACTCCCCGCTGGCAACGCATGTCATCTTTAACCGATGGCACAATTGGCGAATTACTTGGTCAGCTTTATGTTGCCAAATACTTCAAACCTGAAGCGAAAGAACGCATGAACCAGATGATTGTAAATTTGCGTAAAGCGTTTGAAATCAGAATTAATGGTTTAGAATGGATGAGTGCTGAAACCAAACAAAAAGCTTTGGCAAAATTGCATGCTTTTACTCCAAAAGTAGGTTATCCTGAGAAATGGAAAAACTATGATGGCCTGGTAATTAGCAAAGGAACCTATTTTCAAAACCTAAAAAATGCTGGCATTTGGGGATATAACGATATGGTAGATCAATTGGGTAAACCGGTAGATCGTAAAAAATTCGGCATGACCCCTCCGACAGTTAATGCTTATTATAGCGCTACTTTAAATGAAATTGTTTTCCCGGCCGGAATTTTACAATTCCCGTTCTTTGATCCAAATGCAGATGATGCCGTAAATTATGGCGGCATTGGTGCAGTAATCGGTCACGAAATGAGCCATGGTTTTGACGATAGCGGAAGTCAGTATGATGCAGCTGGTAATTTAAAAAACTGGTGGACACCTGAAGATAAAGCTAAATTTGAAGCAAAAACAAAAGCATTGGGCGAACAATTTGACGCCTACACGGTTTTAGATACCATCCATGTGATTGGTAAACTAACCATGGGCGAAAATATTGGCGACTTAGGTGGCTTAAACGCGGCTTATACTGCATTCAAAATGACTAAAGAAGGCCAAAGCAATGAAAAAATTGACGGTTTCACACCTGATCAGCGTTTCTTCTTAGCCTGGGCTCAGGTTTGGAGAGGTAATATTTTGCCTGATAATGCGGCACAGTTAATTAAAACCGATTCACATTCTCCTGGTGAATTCCGTACAATTGGAGCACCGGTAAATATGGATGCCTGGTATGAAGCCTTTGATGTTAAACCAGGAGATAAATTATATAAAAAACCTGAAGATAGAATTAGAATGTGGTAAATCTTATTTCCCTAAAATAATTCATCCCGAAGAGGAATATCAAACCTATATTACAATCGCCCTGAACAATCGGGGCGATTTTTTTTTAGCCCGGTTTTTAATCAGGTTCAGATTTATCATTCTATATTTGATTAAAATAACATCACCTCCATGATAAAAGTATTTAAAGCCATTTCTATTTTCTGCCTTTCAGCTGTTTCTTTACTTGGCGTTGCTCAAAATAAAATGCAAAGCATTGATGAGTTGATCAACAAAACCGATCCGGCCTGGCCGCTCGTTCAAAAATGGATCGACTCTGCTAAAAATAAAGTTGAAATCCTTGAAGTAGATTCGGCAAAAGCAAAAGATGCACTTTACAACGCTCAAATTTCAACCTACTCTACTTTGGGTGCAATTGTTTATAACACCGGTGGAATAATGATCGATAATGGCTGGATCAGGATTTTAGGATCGGGTAGCGCAAAATTAAACCGTTCTTTACCCGAATGGAATAAAGATAAAACCATTACCGAATATGGAGATAAACCCGGGTATCTTTTAGTGGCTGACGATGCAGTTGGTGGCTTCTTTGCGATTAATTATGGCAGCCTGGGCAAAGACATCAAAAATGTTTATTACTTAGCACCAAACAGCTTAAACTGGGAATCTTTAGGTGCAGGTTATGGAGAATTTATCCTTTTTTGTTTCGACAGCGACCTGAATAAATTTTATAAGGGCTTAAGATGGTCCAAATGGAATCAGTTTATAGCCAATTTAGATGGAAATAAATCTTACAGTTTCCGCCCCTACTTATGGGAAAAAGAAGGAACAGACATTGAAAAATGTACCAGAAAATTAGTCGATACTGAAGACCTGTATAGATTCAACATCACGAAGCAAAAAGAATTACAGGAAAATTCAAAAGAGGATAAAAAAGATGACAATAAAAAGGAGCAGTAAAACACCTTGCTGGCTTTAAAAAAACTCGTCTGATTAACTGTATTTCGCCTGCGTTTTTTTGGGCAGTTTAGCCAATACCAATGCCCTGGAATCCGCAACCCGTTTCATCAGTTCAGCATCCGGAAAAATTTCCAGATTTTCTACCCGCACCCATTGTCGTTTGGCCATGTGCTGCGCCTGCATAATACCATGTCTCGCAGTTAGTTCATCAAAATCATCAGGATTACATTTAATGGAGAAACTATTTCCTTCGTCAATGGCAATGATTACAAATATTTTTTCTTCAATCATAAAGCAAAGGTGCTCCCATTTCAGACCCTCGGTTGTACCCGGCAAGCTTAGACAATACGTTCTGAAAGTTTCTATATCCATTTTATCAATTTAGCAAAAAATCATTACACCAAACAACATTTTAAGAGGCCTTGAAGACTGATCAGCACAAAAAACACGACCAAAAGCAAATGCTAAATTAAAAACTTATTTTTGAATCATGAATATTCTTACACCAACTGCCGATGGATCCAACACTTTATACAACGAAAACATTGGCGAACATTACCATAGCAAACACGGAGCACTGCAGGAAAGTAAACATGTTTTTATAGATGCAGGCTTAAAATTTGCAAGCAATGGAAAATCTGAAATTTCCATTTTAGAAGTTGGTTTTGGTACCGGATTAAACTTTATTTTAAGCTTTGAATATTGCACCGAACAAAATATAAAACTCAATTATACAAGCATTGAGGCCTTTCCACTGTCAACAGAAGTTATTCAGCAAACCGGTTATGCCGCTTATGTTCCTGAAGAAATATGGAACAATTTCATCAATAATTATGATATGGCACTAAAGGGTTCACAAAGTTTATCGGCGTTTTGCAATTTGGAAATTCCGCATACTACTCTTGCCAGTTTTCACACAGAAAAAAAGTTTGATGTAATTTACTACGATGCCTTTTCCGTTCAGCACCAGCCAGAAATGTGGACTGATGAAATTATTGCGAAGGCCTGCAATTTCTTAAAACCGGGTGGAACTTTTGTAACCTACGCCATTACCGGAAAACTAAAAAGAGCCGTTAAAGCCAGTGGCTTTACCATTGAGAAACTTCCGGGTGCACCAGGCAAAAGGGAGATGTTAAGGGCGTTAAAAGAATCTTTTCCTGCGCCCCCATTAGAAATTGACACTTTTCAGACTGCCCGGCAAAACCCATGTGGCTTAGATTTGTTAAAGTAACATTAGAACTCATATTATGGAAAAACGAATTTTAGGAAAGTCGGATTTAAATATAGCACCTGTTGTTTTTGGTGGAAACGTTTTTGGATGGACGGTTGACGAACAAAAATCATTTGAAATACTGGATCATTTTGTAGGCGAAGGCTTTAACTTTATTGATACGGCCGATGTATACTCACGTTGGGTACCCGGTAATGAAGGTGGCGAATCAGAAAAAATTATTGGCAACTGGCTGAGTAAGCAAAATAAACGTCATGATGTAATTATTGCAACCAAAGTTGGTTCGGATATGGGCCATGGCAAAACACTAAAAAAAGATTACATCATTAATGAAGTCGAACACTCTTTAACCCGCTTAAAAACAGATTATATCGACCTTTATTTTTCTCACTACGACGATGAAACCACACCTGTTGAAGAAACTTTGAGTGCTTATGAGACTTTAATTAAAGCAGGAAAAGTACGCTGGATCGGCGCTTCAAATTTTTCAGCAGATCGCCTGAAAGAATCGCTCCTCTTTTCAAATCAGCATAACCTGCCTCAATATCAGGCTTATCAGCCCGGTTATAATTTATTCGACCGCGAAAGTTTTGAACAGGAACATGAAAAAATATGTTTAGAACATGGTTTAGGCGTAGTTACCTATTATTCTCTGGCAAGTGGCTTTTTAACCGGAAAATATCGTAGCGAAGACGATTTAAACAAAAGTAAACGCGGTGGTGGCATCAAAAAATACTTAAACGAACGTGGTTTCAGAATTTTAAAGGCATTAGATCAGGTTGCTGAAATACACCACACCGAACCTGCAGCCGTTGCATTGGCCTGGTTAATTTATCATCCTTCAATTACGGCCCCAATTGCAAGTGTGACAGATCTGGATCAGCTAAAATCTTTCACCGATGCAGCCAACTTAAAATTAAGTCCTGCAGATATTTCATCATTAGATAAAGCCAGTATCTATTAGAAAAAATATTATATATTTAAATGCCTGATTAAAACAAATTAGTCAGGCATTTTGTATATAACGGGACATAAAAATTCTATGAAAACAACCGGACTATCATTCCTTCCTAAACTTGCCCTTGTATTATTCTGTTTAATCAGCTTAACGTACATTGCTATACTGGGTCAATCGTTACTGGCACCCCTATTATTCTCTTTTTTAATGGCACTTCTGCTTTTGCCGGCAGCTACCTTTCTGGAGAAAAAACTTAGATTTAAACGCGGTTTATCAACCATTTTCGCGGTTGTATTAATGATTGCAGTAATCGGTGGCATCATATTTTTTTTTGGCAACCAGCTTACTGATTTATGGCAGGACTGGCCTTTACTTAAAGAAAAGGCAAATGTTTCTTTTCATGAATTGCAGCATTGGATTTCATCCACTTTCCATGTAAATACAGAAAAACAGATTTCTTATTTAAATGACAGTGCTGAAAAAGCTTTGGCAACAAGTGCTACCGTAGTTGCAGCAACCCTTGCAACGGTATCGTCAACGTTTTTATTTTTAGGTTTTACCCTACTTTTTACCTTCTTTATTTTAAACTACCGCCACATTTTATATACTTTTTTAACCTCCGTTTTTAAAGAAGAACACCGGGAAAAAGTATCCGAAATTGTGAGCCAGATTCAAAGCATTATAAAAAAATACATCATTGGCTTATTTCTGCAAATGCTTATTGTAACGGTTTTAATGATTGCCGTTTTATCAATATTAGGCGTAAAATATGCCGTTTTGCTTGGCTTAGTGGCAGGCATTTTCAATGTAGTACCTTATCTGGGCATATTTTCTGCTCTGTTAATCAGCTGTCTAATTACTTTCGCTACCGCAGGTGCGGCTAAAGTTTTATTGGTTTTAATTGCTTTTGTGGCCGTACATGCCGTTGATGGAAATATCCTGATGCCGCTGGTAGTAGGTTCTAAAGTTAAAATTAATGCCTTAATTGCCTTTGTAGGTATTGTAGTTGGCGAAATGGTCTGGGGCATCTCCGGCATGTTTTTGTGTATCCCTTACCTGGCCATGATGAAAATTATTTTCGACAGAATTGACGAGCTAAAACCATGGGGGCAATTAATGGGCGAAGGTGTTAAACCTTTAAAGAAAAGAAGGGTTTATCAGATTACGAAGAAAATTAAACTCGAAGAGAAAGAATAAATGCCCGAAAACAGATCTCCTCATATTCTAAGTACATCGGCTAATTTACTGGGCATATGCTTTATTGTATTAACCTCCCTGAAAAAACTAAACCTGAGCGATGGATCTTTAATTGACGAATTTGCAGTTCTGGCGGTCATAATTTTTATGACCAGTTGTATCCTTTCCTTTTTATCCATGCGCCGGGGACAAACGGCGAGCAAGCGCCTGGAAAAAACAGCAGATCTAATTTTTCTTTCCGGGCTGGTGGTATTGTTTATTGCAACCCTTTTAATTGCTTTTAACCTAATTTCCTAAGCTTTATGAAACCCCTCGTTGTTTTATTATGCTCTTTCATTGTTATTCTTTTAATTGGAAAGTATGCTGCTTTTGATCAGAACAATTTCTTTGCTGGTAATATAGCAATGAGTATTATGCTGCTTTTTACTTCTATAGGCCACTTTAAATTTAAAACCAGCATGGCCGAAATGGTTCCCTCATTTATCCCAAAAAAAGTTGAAATCGTTATTTTAACGGGCGGCCTTGAGGTACTTTTTGCCATTGGCCTGGTTATTGAAACAACCCGTTATTATACCGGAATAGCTTTAATTATTTTTTTAATCGCCATGTTGCCGGCAAATATTCATGCTGCAAAACACCATATTAATTATGAAGACTTGCATAAACGCGGACCTGGTTTGAAATATTTATGGTTCAGAATTCCATTTCAAATCTTCTTAATCGCATGGGTATGGTATTTCAGCATCAGGATAATCTAAATCCCTACCATATTGGCCACATGCTGACGCACACGTATCGCATATGAAGAGTGCAATCCATAGTATGATAAAAATATGAGTGGGACATCATGATATTAAAACCACCCTCATTTATGCACAAGTTGGTAAAAGATGTGAAAGCAATAAGTCCATTAGACAAATTAAATGGGTAGTAAACTTGCATTTATTAAGTAGGCTTTTAAAAATGTTGTACTCAAATACGCATAAAAGAAATATAAAAAGCTTAGGCTCAACCTATCTGGGGGTACATTAATTATTTTTCTATCTTAAAAACTTGCGTATATTTATAAGTTAGCGGTCAGTTTACAGACAGTATAAGAATATGAGAACAGTTTTTATTTTACATCATTCCTACGAACTTGGAGGCTGTAACGAGACAAAATTAATTGGTGCTTATTCGACAAAAGAGCAAGCTGAATTAGCAATAACTCGGCTTAAAGACAAAAATGGTTTCAAGTACAGACCAGAGGCATTTGAAATTTCTGAATACGAACTTGACCAAGACAATTGGACAGAAGGCTTCTCGACTATAACAACTATTCAAGTTAAAAGTAAGGACAATGCATGGATGACAGTTCAGGCCGAATGCTTGCCAAATAACCAGTATCAAATTTGGGAACTATACGACAATGATTTACTTGATGAGTTTAAACATTTGGACATTGTAGAGTGTGAAGAAAGGGACGATGATTTATTTGCTTTTAAACTTGTAAGTAAATCCGACACGTCACCAAGAAATGACAGATAAACAAAACCGAACCGCTAACACGGGTTTTGCGTCAGGCGGGCTGATTGCAAAATTCAACAGTAGTTTTTCAAATGAACATTAGTAATAAAACCAGCTTTTGCGCTTCGATTTCTCGCCTGAACGCAAAGCCCTAGAACGTTAGCGGTAATTTTACAGACCGACCCAACTAAATGAAATAACTCAACAAATAATGATGAAATTATACAAAATACTTTTCTTTCTAAACTTCACACTTCTATTCACAGGCTGTAACGGACAAAATAAAAACACAAAATCAGAAAAAGATATTTATACAATCGGAAACGAAATAAAACATTTCAGTAAAGAACCGCATTACGGAGCAAGTATTACAACGAGTAATTGCTCGTTTGAAATTCTAATTAATGACGTTCCCATAATTAAATACAAAGATAATTCTGGAGGCGGTTTGTCAGGTTCGTATTTTCCGCTGAATTGGGACATCACCCAAAAAGGTCCACAAAAAATAACTATTCGTTTGTCTCCTGGATTTAATCAAACCACCAATTCAATGCACACAACATTAATGAGGAACTCTGGTGTTCGGATAATTATAGAAGAATCTTTCATAAACAAAGATAATAGTTGGGGCGATGAAGAAGAAGTAAAAACTTATACAACGCCTCAGAAAATGGTTGAAGGTAGAGAAGTTGCAACTTTTGAAGGAAAGAATTATTTTGAAGACAGTTTTACTTTTGAAGCAAATGTTCCCTATACAATTATCACTTTAGATAATGCCGAAACACTTTTTACGAATGATAAAGACAAACTAAAAGCATTAGAAAAGGAAGTTGTTGCAAAATACAATGAAATAAGAGAAATCTATTTGAAAGGAACAAAAAATGATTTAGCGAATGTTTTTTATAACACAGAAAAAAGATTTTCCCAACAATTGTATCAATCATCTACCGAAATTAAATATCGATGGGACAATGATTATCAATTTAGAACAGATGATAATCTTAATTTTTTTGATTTGAAACCCATAGAAAAATACAAAATGACTTTTTATGCCAATGGAAAATTAGTCTGTTTAGAAAAAATAAATAACGAAAAATCTGCACTTTGGGGAGGTTTTAAGCGAAAAGACAAAGATATTGGAACTACAACTTACATTCAACTTTATTTGTATCGCCCAAAAAATAGTGCTGAACTGCAAGCATATTAAAAAGCTACCGCTAACAAGGGTTTTGCGTCAGGCGGGCTGATTGCAAAATTCAACGGCAGTTTTTCAATTAAACTTTAGTAATAATACCGGCTTTTGTGCTTCGATTTCCCGCCCGAACGCAAAGCCCTAAACCGTTAGCGGTAATACGCCTGACCTAAAATGGATTATGGAGGAAAATATTTTTTTTACTGACATCAAAGAAAGCATTGAAGAAAATTTTTCTTTTCTTCAATCTGACTTTCAGTTTTCCGCATTCGTTGAAAAACAACTGGCATACGAAATTCACTTTGAAACGGAAAACGATTTTGTTAGTATTGACATTTGGTTTGAGGCAACTACATCTACACCAATCTGGGCGAAAATAAATGAATATTATATTGACAATCTTGAACCAAAAAACAAAAAAATAGAGAATTATCGAACTGATTTGAGAGAAAATTACAACAATCTTTTTGAACAATATTTGAAGACAAAAAAAACGATTTTTTTGGACAAGATATCGAATCAATATGCAGTAAGTGGAAAAGAAATAAATGACAAATATTTAAAAGAATTAAGTGAAATATTGAAAAGACACATAGCTGTTTTGAATGGAGATTTTGATTTGTTGGAAGCTAACACCAAAATCATAATTGAAAACAATAAAAATTCAAAAGACAAAGAACGAATTGAAAAGGGAATTTATACAATTGAATATCAATATTTTTGCAAAGACGAATATGATATGTATGAAGAGTTCAAAAATATTAGTGAAATAAAGCCATACTTAGCCGAGCGACCCGAAATTAAGGTATATCGAGTATTTGATTGTTATATGAAGGAAATAAATTTACAATCGCTCGAATAAAAGTACTACCGCTAACAAGGTAATGGCGGTTGACGTTTTTCAATTGAACATTCGTGCAAGGTTCAACTTTCGTACTTCGATTGAACTTTTGTGCTGAAAATCCGCCACTACGCCAAACCGAAAACCGTTAGCAATAATGCTGACAAAAACCCAACACTTAAAAGAAAGAAATATTGAAAACGGTTTACAGAATTTTTTCAAAGGTTTGGTTTTTAAACATTATCGCAATGATTATGATGCTTTTTACTTTGCAATTTGCAGTAATAGGAATTATAAGTATTGCAGAAAACAGAATTAAATTTTATCTAAACGACAATTTTTTAGGCGTCATTTTATTTGTAATTATTTTAATCGTTGACATTTGGATTTTGACGGCAACATTTTTGCCCATCATAAAAATTAATGATTATGGAATTTTTGCCTATTCAATTTTTTGGAAAAGACGAATATTATGGGCCGAAATGAAATCTGCAAAGTTATTAAAGACAAAAAACCGACACTCAACAGGCAGAGCATCAGTAGATTTTGAATTTACAAAAGAACCCGAAACCAAAAATAATGCACTAACCAACAATGGACTAAGAGTGAATACTTTCATCATTATTTCAAAGAAATTAATTAAAAAGCCAGAAAATCTTTCGTTAAGTATACAATTACTAAATCATAAAAAAATAACTACAATCGAAGAAATTGCATTTGAATATGAAGAAGAAGCTTGGAAAATAATCCAAAATAAATTAAACGAATAAAAGCATTACCGTCAAAAATTGTTTGCATAAATCATTATTTTTCAATTGTTTAGATTATTACCACATAGCTTATTTCAGCCAAGCTGATTCCAAATCACACTTTTTTAACGAATTGTAAGCCAAACCCAGCGAATTGTAAATGGATTGCTTCAATTTGGGCGCTGATCGTATTTTTATAATAACAAAAAACAAATGCAGAAAAAACTTTTGGTAGTAGTAATTTAGCCTGAAAACAATAAGACAAAACGATTAAACACAGCGGATGAAGTTCAAAATTGGTACGGTAACTTTTTTTCCAGGAGAATTGATAAGAAGTCCAAAACATTTAATTATCTGTTTGTTACTTTTTATTTTTTTTAGCAATGTACTAACGATGTGGGGAGGAGCATTTAGTGGTAGAACTCCTTATGGCTCTTCTGAAAATTTTAAGACTTTAAATGGTGAGTTCGAGCATTTGGTGGTGATATCAAAAGGAAGTAATACTGCAGAACAGGCATTATTAGCCTTAAATAATGATTTTAATAAATTTAAACAAAACAATCCTCAATATAAAGATTTAGTATTGTACAGAACAAGCGAATACTATAACATTAGTCCTTGGATGTTTTGGAAATGGTATAGGTATTTTGGGGTTAGACAATATTTTAAAAAATACCCTTTCCTAAATGATAAAAAACCTTGAAAAACCGGCATATAAGAGTAAAATAAAATGTCAGCTTACAGTGGTTTTGCAGTAGTGCGGCGAAACTGCAAAATTCAATGGCAGTTTTTCAATTGAACTTTTGTACAAAATTGAAGATTTGTACTTCGATTGCCCACCATCGCAAAGCCCCAAAACGTTACCTGCCATATTAAAACGACACCATAAAATATGAGAAGACTATTTACGACAATATTAATAATTACAGCTTCATTTAAAATAAAGGCACAAGAAACATCAATCGTTGCTGATAGTCTAATGCTTAAAAATCAAATCCCAGAACTTGGTTTTGTTGTCGTTTCGGCAGACAGTGTTCTTGAATTAAAAACACTGGGGTTTCATAGGATAGACATTAAAAATGAGCAAACGAAAGCTAATATTAATGATTACTTTCATTTAGGTTCAAATACAAAAGCAATTACAGGTTTCATAGCTGCTTATCTTGTTGAAAATAATAAAATACAATGGACAACTAAGTTTTTTGATTTATTTCCAAGTTGGAAAAAGCAAAGCAATCCAAAATATTTAAATATTACTTTGGCTGATTTATTATCACACAGAGCTAAAATCCAACCCTATACAAGCGGCTTAGAGTTTCAGGAACTACCAGAATTTGAAGGAGACAAATCAGAACAACGTAAGCAATTTTCAAAATATTTACTCATTGAAAAACCTGTAAAAAACAATGAAAAACTATACAACTATTCTAATGCGGGTTATAGCATAGCAGCGTTAATGCTTGAAAAAGTATCAGGGAAAACTTGGGAAGAATTGATAAAAGAAATAATGAAAAAAAAGCTGAATGTTGACGTACGATTTAGTTGGCCTAATAAAATTAATTTAAATCAACCGTATGGACATTGGATTGAAAATGACACCTTAAAACCACTTCTGTCTGATACTGACTATAACTTATCACTTGGAGAACCAGCAGGAGATATCTGTATGACCTTACCTGATTATGCTAAATTTATACAACTTAATTTACAAGGCTTATTGGGAAGTGACAATATTTTGAAAGCGGGCACCTATAATTTTCTTCATTTTGGACTAAAGGACTATTCTATTGGTTGGGGAAACATAAATAATAAAGAAAAACAATTATCAGAACATTCGGGTTCGGCAGGGACATTTTTTTGTTACACTCTATTGGACAAAAACAAAAAATTGGCATACATTATCGTAGCAAATAGTGCAACACAAGAAACACAAGAAAGCATTTTTAAGCTACTGAATATACTAAGAAAAAAATACGGCAAGTAACAAGGGTTTTGCGCCAGGCGGGCTGAAGTGCAAAATTCAATGGCAGTTTTTCAATTGAACTTTTGTAAAAAATTGAAGATTTGTGCTTCGATTGCCCCACCATTGCAAAGCCCCAAAACGTTAGCGGTGATTGTAATTAAATTTTGTGTTAATTAAACTTTATATTTCATGAATTTCACCAAATTAGTGCCCAATATCTTCTATATCGATATTAAGGATGGATTAAAACTCTTTGTAGATTGTCTAGAATTCGAAATCGAACACAACGAATTGAATTCTAAAAACCCTTTTTGTGTAGTTTCTAGAAATGATTTACGGATTAATATTTTTCAAGATGACGGATTAGCCAAAGAGCATAATCCGGAATTTAGATTAATAACCAATAATATTGAGGAAGTTTATCAAAAGGTTTCAAAATCTCATCCCGAGTTTTTACACCCTAATTTATCAAAAATTACTCTTCGCCCATGGAAAGCGAAAGAATTTGCTTTAATGGACAAACAATTGGGAATTATTATTCAAGAATGGTAAACGCACAACGAACCGCTAACATGGGCTTGGCAAAATTGCGACCTTCTTGTGCAAAATTGTACTAATATTTTCCATAACTTCGTTCACAGTCACCGAAAGTACTCGGCTTCGAAATTGCCGCAACTTCGCAAAGCCCTTGGCGTTGGCGTACGCGTATGAAGAATGCAATCATATCATAGAATACTAAAAACTTGAGCGAATAAATAACACTGATGGCAGGAGCACCAACACTAATTGCAGAAACACTAACATTACCTATGAAATTAAAAATTGAACGATGGCAGGATATAGGTAACCAAAAACTGATTTTCTATATCAAATCATTTACTTTGGTAGCTGTGTTATGTTTTGGTAATTTAGCGGTCTAAAAAATCTGCAATGCCTAACAATCCGATTCCTGCCAGTGCCAGTAACCCAGCTGATGCTTTTTTACGTTTACTTACCGTTTTAGATACCTTACGTACACAGTGCCCATGGGATAAGAAACAAACCATGGAAACCCTGCGCCACCTGACTATTGAAGAAACATACGAACTCTCGGATGCCATTTTAGAAGGCGACCTTGACGAGATTAAAAAAGAATTGGGTGATGTAATGATGCATTTGGTTTTTTATTCAAGAATTGCTTCGGAAAACAATGATTTTAACATTACTGATGTATTAAACGGCGTTTGTGATAAACTCGTTAACCGACACCCGCATATTTATGGCGATGTAGAAGTACAAAATGAAGAAGATGTTAAACGCAATTGGGAACAAATTAAGCTAAAAGAAGGCAATAAATCTGTTTTAGCAGGTGTACCGGCTTCTTTACCGGCACTGGTTAAAGCATCCAGGATTCAGGAAAAGGCTCGTGGTGTAGGTTTTGACTGGGAAGATAAAACCCAGGTTTGGGAAAAGGTTGAGGAAGAGTTGCAGGAGTTTAAGGCAGAATTTAATGTCGACAATAACACCATTATAGACCAGGAAAAGGCAGAATCGGAATTTGGAGATGTACTTTTCTCTCTGATTAATTATGCCCGTTTCATTAACATCAACCCCGAAAATGCACTGGAAAAGACCAATAAAAAATTCATTAAACGTTTTCAGTATTTAGAGAACAAAGCCAAAGAAAATGGAAAGGCCTTAGCTGATATGACATTGGCCGAAATGGATATATACTGGAATGAGGCGAAGAAATTATAAATGAGGTATTTTTTTCACATCGCATACCAGGGCCAGCATTATAACGGCTGGCAAAAACAACCGGGCATTTTAAGTGTGCAGGATGTTTTGGAAAAAGCGCTTTTACAGATTTTTAAAACAACGATTCCGATTATTGGTTGCGGACGTACGGATGCACACGTACACGCCAGTCAGTTTTTTTTCCATGCGGATATAGAACAGGGTTATGATTTTGATCTGCTCTACCGCTTAAATAAGGCCCTGCCTCAAAACATTGCCATTTTTGATATTATTAAAATGGAGGGTTTACCTCATGCCCGTTTTGATGCCGTACAAAGGCAATACGATTACTTTATCCATACCTATAAAGATCCCTTTTTAAGTACTCAAAGTTCTTTTTATCTGGAAGAACAACTCGATTTACAGCAGATGAAAGCAGCAGTAAACCTGTTGCCTGAATATAAAGATTACAGGGCTTTTTGTACCCAGCCAGATAAATACGAACACACCATTTGTAATGTAATGGATGCCGGTTTATTTGTAAATGCCAAGGGCGACCGCATTCGTTTTCATATTGCCAGTAATCGCTTTTTAAGCAAAATGATCCGCATTTTAATGGGGAAAATTTTAAAAGTCGGTAAAGGAGATTTAAGTGTAGATGAATTTGAAAATCTGTTGATTACACTGGAAACGCCGAAACTTTTAGAACCCGCACACCCAACAGGTTTATATCTTTCAAAAGTGACCTATCCATATTTAAACCTGCCACCCAGAACTGAGTTTTTAAACGCCATGCAAGGCATTGATTGGCTTTCCGTTTAATTTTTTGTTGATGCTGTAGCGTTTTTAATCTTTCATTCGTATTCATAATGACAGACAACTGATTAACCGGGTAACCCTGCGGTTGATGGCCTGCCTATAATTTATCCATATAAGCTAAAAAGAGTTGGCATGTGCTTACCTAATAGGAGGCTGATAAGTGCATGATGCGCTCTCCGATTTTTGCAAAATACAAACCGGGGCGTCATAAGTTTGGAATTTGTAAGGTGATTTTTATTCTTTCCTTTTATTGTGGTTGTTGCCCCGGTTTGTATTTTTAACTGAACTGAATCAATAATCAAACTTTCAGCTTAAAAAGCCCGTTACTTAAACCGAATGGCCTTTAAAGGCGACACCTTACTGATTAATAAAGATGGAACAAGCAATACAGTTAAACACACCACTACAGTAACCACATTTAACAGCAATACATCTATAAAATGAAACTCTATTGGGGCATAAGCCAGGAAATAGGAAGACTGGTTTAGTTTAAAAATATGAGTGGCCTGCTGGAAAAAACCCAAACCTAAACCCAAAATATTACCGAGTAATAAACCAATACCAATTAAATAAGCAGAATTATAGAGAAAGATTTTCATAATGCTGAAATTACTTGCTCCAAAAGCTTTTAGCATTCCAATCATATTGGTTCGCTCTAAAATCATAATTAGCAAAGCGGTAATCATGTTAATTACCCCAACAATGAGCATCAGGATTAATAAAACCTTCGTGTTAATATCTAAAAGCCCCAGCCAGGTAAAAATATTCGGAAAATTTTCTTTAATAGAATAGGATCGAAGTGTGGTCGGCAGGTTCTCATAAATATGATCTGCAACGGGATTTAACCGGTCAAAATCCTTAATTTTAATTTCAACCCCTCCTATTTCATCCGGTTTCCAGTTGTTTAACCGTTTAACAATATTCAGGTTGCCCAGCACAAAACCTTTATCAATATCCTCAACCCCAATATCATAAATACCCACAATTTTAAACTTGCGTGGTCTGAGTTGATTTTGAACAAAATACATCACAAAATCATCACCTGTTTTAAGCTTAAGTCTGTTTGCCGTATAATTAGAAATTAATAACTCCTGCATCGCTTTTGTACTATCAGCAAAATTGATTACGCGGCCATTAATCAGGTGTTTTTTTATATAATCCCAGTTGTAATTTTTATCAACGCCTTTAAAATTAATGCCTTCAATTTCATTATTGGCAGATAAAATTGCAGGTTTGGTGGCAAAAAAAGAGTAATAATCTATAGCAGAATTATGATTAAGCCGGTATTTTGTTGTGGCATCTAAAACAAATGGGGAATGCTCAAAAGAATTATTTAAATCATAGCGTGTAATTTGTACATCGCCAAGGTAACCGCGTACCTTATCCTGAATTTCGGTCTTAAAGCCTTTAATAATAGCAATAGAAAGAATCATTACAGCAAGACTAAGCATTACACCAGCAATGGCGATACGAACAATCAACTTAGAAAAAGTTCTTTCAGATTTAATGGCAATCCGCCCGGCTATAAAATATTCGAAATTCAATTTGATAAATTTGTAACTTAGCAAAAATGCTTAATTCCTTTTAAATAAAGGCATTTATTTAGAAAAAGCAGAAGTTTAACCGTAAAATCCTTTTATTGTTTGATACCTTAGTGTATAAATATTTAAGGAATAATTGATCAGAACCTAATATAATGATGAGAACCTACATTGGCATTGCACTTTCGGGCTTTATTTGTCTTTCTGCGTGCGGACAGCCTAAACCATTAGACGGCGATTTAAAAACTAAACACAGTACAACTTTAATAGACCGCGAGAGAGCGATTGCAAAAGCAGGCACTATGCAAACCGGTGCTGAACAAACTGAAAAATACCTGCCTCTTTTAAAAGGGAAACGTGTTGGTATGGTGGTTAACCCTACCTCCATTATTGGTAATCAAACCGTAGTGGATAGTTTACTTAAAAGAGGTGTTAAAATTGAAAAGATTTTTGGTCCGGAGCATGGTTTTAGAGGAAATGCCAGCGCCGGTGTTCATGTTGATGACGCGGTAGACACCAAAACCGGAATTAAAGCAATTTCATTATACGGCAAACACAGCACACCAACTGCTGAGGATTTAGCCGATATTGACATTATGGTATTCGATATTCAGGATGTGGGGGTTCGTTTTTACACGTACATCAATACGCTGCAGTATGTTATGGAAGCTTGTGCGGCAAACAATAAAGAACTTTTAATCCTTGATCGTCCAAATCCTAATGGTTATTTAATTGACGGGCCTATTTTAGATCCAAAATTTAAATCGGGTATTGGGGTTCAGCCTATTCCTATTGCCCATGGTTTAACCATTGGAGAATATGCTCAAATGCTAAACGGTGAAGGCTGGCTAAAAGGCAAGGTAAAATGTAAAATCAATATTATTAAAGTTGCAAACTACAATCACGATATGGAATATACCTTACCGGTTAAGCCATCACCAAATTTAAATACGCAACAATCTATTATGTTGTATCCAACAACCTGTTTATTTGAAGGCACTTATTTAAATCATGGCCGCGGTACAATGTATCCTTTTACTATTGTTGGGGCACCTGCTTTAAAAGGAAAATACAGTTTTAGCTTTACACCTAAAAGCATTAAAGGCATGTCAGAAACGCCTTTATTTCAGGATCAGATTTGTTATGGCTTAGACTTAAGAAATGCAGACATCGAAAAAATCAGAAAAAGCAAAACCATACAACTGCAATGGATGATTGAACTTTATAAAAATTCACCGAATAAAGCCGACTTTTTTAATTCTAAATTAAGTAAGGAAATGGGTGTTATAGAGCGTTTGGTTGGTATTGCTGATTTCAGACAACAAATTATTGATGGTAAATCAGAAAAAGAAATCAGAGCCAGCTGGGAACCTGGTTTAAGCGCATATAAAACAATGCGCAAGAAATATTTGTTGTATAAATAATGGCGAATTATAGAGTGCGTAAAAGGCTTCTGTAATGGCGCTATTTACGCATTTAATCATTAATTCGACATGAGCGGACCAAAAGAAAAAAGTAAAAAACCAGGAAGTAATTACGAGCAGGAGATACCTAAAGGACGGGAACCTGTTGACCATAAAACGGTTAAGAAAAAAGAAGAAAAGCAGAATATAAAAGAGCTTGATTCTAAAAACCTTGCAAAGGAGCGCGAACTAAGTGAACAGCCAGTTCATCCTATAAAAAAGGCTCCAAAGGATCAATAAACAGAAATAACTTCTTATATCGGTTGATTAAATTGGATAATCCGGCTTAATGTTATTAAACTTTCAAGGCAAAATAAAATGTAGATCCGGCACCCTCGTCGCTTTCTACCCATATTCTGCCACCTTCACTTTTAATAATTTCGGCTGAGATATAAAGTCCTAAACCCAATCCGGGATAAGTATGTAAAAGATGTCCGCCAACCCTGTAAAACTGGTCAAAAACCAAATGCAATAAATCAGAAGAAATACCTATTCCATAATCGCGTACACTTAAAACCACCTCTTCATCTTTCAAATAGCTTTTAACATCTATATGATGCGAATCTGTAGAATATTTAATGGCATTTGACAGGAAGTTAATAATCACCTGCCCTATTCTTTCCTTATCAGCATAAATTAGTGCCTTGCTTTGCAAATCTGCATTGATATGATGTTTGCTGGTGGTATGTTGTATTTCATCAATTACTTCCTCTATGGCCAAATCAAAATCAAACTGCGTTTGATTAAATACCATTCTTCCGGACTGAATTTTAGTTACATCCAATAAATCGCCTATTAAGCCTGTTAACCGGTTTAACTGCTGGTCCATTTTGCGCACCATATTCGCTTTCTTTTCATCCCCTTCATTCCGGATCAGTTTCTCTAAAACCTGGGTATATGCTTTGATGCTGGTAACGGGTGTTTTTAATTCATGACTGGCAACGCCTAAAAATTCATCCTTTTGCTTTTGTAACTGCACCAGTTTGGTTACATCAATAGCACCATGTAAAATACCATAGGTTACACCTTCTGCATTTTTTAAAGGTTTATAGGTAAAATTATACCAGCCTTTTTTCAGCTCTCCGTCCATCATTAAATTGGCTTCCTGCTGGTCGCCGTGGTAAGGAACTCCAGTTCGGTAAACCTCTTTCAAAATGGGAACAAATGGTTGTCCAACCAATTCAGGAATGCCTTCCGCCACTGGTTTCCCAATCACACTTTTATCCTTATCCCACATTTTTAGCATCTCATCATTCGCCAGCCTGATGATAATATCTTCGGTTTCATACAGAGCCATTGGCATAGGGTTTTCGAGCAGCAAATTTTTAAACCGCTCTTCACTTTCCGCAATACGTTCTCTTGTTTTTACCTGGTTGGTTACTTCATTGGCCACAATCATAATCCCGGTAATCTGATTATTTTCATCTCTTATCGGATCATAAACGAAATTGAAGAAACAGTTTTCAAGCACCCCGTTTCGTTCTATTCTTGCTAAAGTTTCGTTACCGTAATGAGATGTACCTTCGGTATAAACTTTACTTAGCAAATCTAAAAAGGGTTGGCCAACTAATTCAGGTAAACCATCTATCAGTTTAGAGCCAATTACACCTCTGGATTTGCCCCACAAAGTTAGGAGCCCATTATTTGCCTCTTCAATTACAAAATCCTCTCCCCTTAAAATACCAATTGCTACGGGTGCATTTCTGATAATTTTTCTAAAAAGAACTTCGTTCCTTTTTACCCTCAACCGGGCCGTTACCAATGCGGTTACGTCTGTTGCATTATTTAAAATAGCACAAACCTTCCCATTAATATCCTTTAAAGGCTTGTAAGTAAAATCGAAATAAAAGGTTTTTAAAACGCCATCCTGAATTAACTGCACTTTATCTTCTTTGGCTTCGTAGGCAATTCCAGTAGTATAAACATCTTCTAAAATGCGCATAAAAGGTTGCCCATCCAGTTCAGGAAGAGCTTTGGCTAGCTCCATTCCAATTACAGAGCAATCTTTTTCCCAGGCTTTTAATATGGCTTTATTAGCCACCTTAATTACCATATTTTCCCCTTCATATAAAGCTATCGGCATAGCCGACTCTTCTATTAAAAGATTAAATAAATCTGAATTATTATCAAGGTCAAGCTGCATAAAGATTTAGGATCGCAAATATAATTTCTTTTATTTAGTTGTTGATTTTAAAAAAGACAATAACACCTTTTCATCATGTCCCAAACCCGTTTTGGTTATACTTTGATTAGAATTCATCTTTTCCATAAATTTTTTCAATTCATTATTTTCATAAGCGGTAAGCAAAAGCGGGTATACGTAAGAACTCTTGCAAACGGCCCGGGTATTTCCCAGTTTTTTTGCAACACAATCCAGCACAGTAATCATTACTTTTTTTGTATTAACATTTTCGTCACTACTGCAATTTGCAAATTGCCTTAAGGCTTCCAATGTACCACCCCAGGTTCTAAAATCTTTAGCCGTAAAATCATCACCGGTAATTTCTTTAATGTAGTTATTAATCTTACCGGAATCAACACTTTTATGTTCTTTTCCGTTAGAATAAAATTGAAATAACTCCTGCCCGGGAATATCCCTGCATTTTTTAACCAGCTTTGCCAGGTTGCGGTCATTCAATTCTACCTGTTGCAATACCCCCTTTTTACCTACAAAATCCATGCTAATTTTGCTTCCGTTTATTTTAACATGTTTATCTCTAAGCGTTGTTAATCCAAAAGAACCATAGAGCTGTTTGTAATTTTCATTACCCACACGGATAAGTGTTTTTTGGAGCACATCCACACAAATTGCCAGTACTTTACGTTCATCAAAATCTTTACGTTTAAGGTCTTTAGCCAATTGTTTGCGTGCTCCAGGCAAAGCCTTTCCAAATTCGTATAAACGATAGTATTTATGATCAGAACGCCTGCTGGTCCACTTGGCGTGGTATTTATATTGTTTTCTTCCTGCAGCATCAATTCCTGTTACCTGTAAATAGGCATTGGGTTTATTGGCAATCCATACATTTTGCCAGGCAGGTGGAATAACGAGTGCTTTAATTCTGTCCAGGTGTTTTTCATCTGTAACTTTATGTCCGTCTTTATCCTCATAATAAAATTCTCCAGCCTTTCCTTTCCGGTAAATTCCGGGCATCACATCGGTAACATAAACCAATCCGTTCGCTTTAACAACTTCTTTGCCTTGTACCATTTTAACCTGTAAGTATGATTTATTTTTTAGTTATTTTGTAAAACTTAAATGTAGATACACACGTTTTTTATAAACAGCTAGAAACACAACATATACTGATGAAAATAGTTTTTATGGGTACCCCCGATTTTGCCGTTGCTTCTTTAGATGCACTTGTACAGGCCAATTTTAATGTGGTTGCGGTGGTTACCGCACCAGATAAACCTGCTGGCCGCGGACAAAAATTAAATGAAAGTGCTATTAAAAAGTATGCCGTGGAAAAAGGCATTCCGGTATTACAGCCCGAAAGACTTAAAAATCCGGAGTTTTTAGCTCAGCTTAAAGCTTTTAATGCGGATTTACAAATTGTTGTTGCTTTTAGAATGTTGCCTGAGGTAGTTTGGAATATGCCTCCAAAGGGAACTGTTAATTTACATGGATCGCTTTTGCCTCAGTATCGCGGTGCTGCACCAATTAACCATGTTATTATTAACGGCGAAAAAGAAAGCGGGGTAACTACTTTCTTTTTAAAGCAGGAGATTGATACCGGAGATGTAATTATGAGCGACAGTGTAGCCATTGCTGATGATGAAACCGCAGGAGATTTGCACGATAAATTGATGTTGGTTGGAGCTAAATTATTGGTTAAAACGGTTAAGGCCATTGAAGAAAATAACTTTACCGAACAGCCACAACCGCAGAGTAATGACTTAAAACATGCACCAAAGATATTTAAGGAAGATTGTAAAATAGACTGGAACAATACCACTCAATCGGTTTACAATTTAATAAGGGGTTTAAGTCCCTATCCAACGGCCTTTACCACATTGAATGATAAAACCCTTAAAATTTTTAAAGCGGTATATGAAGATAAAGAGCCAGGCATTTCTGCCGGAAGCTTTTTAACGGACGGTAAAACTTATTTGAAATTTGCCACCAAAGATGGTTTTATAAAACTTATGGATATACAATATGAAGGCAAAAAAAGAATGCCTGTTGAAGATTTTTTAAGAGGAATGAGGTTATAATTAGTCAATATTAAACATTTAAGCTATGAAAACGGACCCAATTATAGTAGAACAGCTAATCGATGTAAAAACGGATAAAGTTTGGAAGGCCCTAACGGATAAGGACGAGATGAAAAGCTGGTATTTTGAGTTAAAGGATTTCAAACCTCAGGTTGGATTTAAATTTGATTTTCTTGGCGGGGCTGAATACAAGCAATACCTGCATCTTTGTAAGGTAACAGAAGTGGAAGAAAATAAAAAACTATCATATACCTGGCAATATGATAACTATGAAGGCAATTCGGTTGTAACCTGGGAGATTTTTGAAACGGCTACAGGCAGCCGTGTTAAGCTTACACATACCGGCACAGAAACTTTTCCTAAGGATGATCCGAATTTTGCCCGTAAAAGCTTTGAGGCAGGATGGAATCACATTGTAAGAACAAGTTTAAAGGAATATTTAGAAAAATAGACTTTTCATTTTTGCCGAGCATTCCGGTAAATTGAAAGGTTAAGTAAATTATTCAGGAAAGTAAGGTATTTTATATCTTCTTCCGTTTTATCTTTGAAAAGAAAGTAGTTACCTTCTAAATAAGGTTTTAATAATTCATTTTCCGTTTGATAAAACTGAACCTGCACGAGATTAAAAACTATTCAATTTCTCGATTAAAAATTTTGAAACTTCATTAAAATAGCGTTTTCGGCCATAGCCCATTATCCACTGTATACCTTGTGTAGCATTAGTAATGAAAACCTCTTCTGCTTCTTTTAAAATCTCAGGATTGATCTGCGCTTCAATTAAAGGTATATTATTCATTTTTGCAATTTGCATTACGGCGGTACGCATTACACCACCAATACAACCTTCGGTTAAGGCCGGTGTATAAATTTGCTTATTATATACCACAAAAACATTTGCACTGATGCTTTCGCACAAAAAACCATTTTGATTTAAAATCATGGCTTCATCCAGGCGGTTATTGGTTTTAAAAATCCCGGCCATGACATACAGCAAGGCATTGGCTGTTTTAAAGTTCGACAGTTTGTTAACGGGTTTCGTCATTTCATCAAACACATCGATAATTAAACCTTTGGCATTAATATCATACAGATTACTTTTTAAAGGAATGCCTTCTAAAACATAACCGGCTTTATTTGCTTCAGGGGTATAAACACCCGCACCTGAACGATATACAGATAAACGAAAACGTACATTTCCATTCCACTTATTTTTTTTAGAAAGGTCAGCTGTTTTTTGACGCAGAAAATAATCGTCCATCAAGGCGTGTCCGTCAATTTTAAGCGCTTTCATTCCGGCAATAAGCCTGTCAGCATGCAAATCTGCAAATTGCAGTTTATTATTAATCATTCGCATGCTCTCAAAAAGGCCATCACCGAATTTAAAACTCCGGTTTGAGGCACTTATAATTGGAGCGTCTGCCGCATAATATTCATCATTAAACAAAAGGTAGTCCTGGGGCATATTTTATGAGGTAGCGGTATAATTTTTCCATTTATTTAATGCTGCTTTAAAATCTTCGGGTAAAGCCGATTCAAAAAACATATATTCTTTTGTTGTGGGATGAATAAAACCCAGTGACTGTGCATGTAACGCTTGTCTTGGCAATAACTGAAAGCAGTTTTCAACAAATTGTTTGTATTTGTTAAACGTTGTTCCTTTTAAAATCTTATCTCCGCCATAGGTTGCATCGTTAAATAAAGGATGCCCAATGTGCTGCATATGTGCCCGGATTTGATGTGTACGTCCGGTTTCAAGCTGGCAGCTAATCAAAGTTACATAGCCTAAGCGCTCTAAAACAGTGTAATGTGTTACCGACCATTTTCCTTTTTCTTCATCATCGTAAATATCCATTACACGACGGTCTTTCACACTTCTGCCGATATAACCGGTTACAGTACCATCATTTTCAATATCGCCCCATACCAGAGCGATGTATTTTCTGGTAATACTGTGGTCAAAAAATTGTTTGGCCAAATGAGTAATTGATCTTTCATTTTTACTAATCAACAATAAACCCGAGGTGTCTTTATCAATCCTGTGTACCAAACCTGGCCTGCCATCGTTGCCCGGCAATTGTGGTAATTGCTCAAAATGAAATGCCAAAGCATTAACCAGGGTTCCTGTATAATTATTAAAACCAGGGTGTACAACCATGCCTGCGGCTTTATTAACAACCAGCAAATCACTGTCTTCGTAAACAATATCTAAAGGTAAATCTTCGGGGTAAACCTCAGTATCGCGTGGTGGATGTGGTAAAACAATCGAAATCTCATCAGCAGGTTTTACTTTATAGCTTGCCTTAATTGGTTTTTCGTTAACCAATACATTCCCGGCTTCAATCGCGTTTTGAATACGGTTTCGGGAAGCATTTTCTACCCGGTGCATTAAAAACTTATCAATTCTTAACAAGGATTGCCCCTTGTCAACAATTACCCTTAAGTGCTCATATAAATCCTGTTCTTCTGATTCCTGAAGCTCTACCTCATTTTCCATCCTGCAAAAATAAACTTTTAAGGCTAAGATTTTTTTTAAATGATTTAGAATTGGAAAACAATTTTAACCTGAATACTTCATTCAATATGCATGGCGAAATTTGAGGAATTAATTAGACAGGTTATCATCTATAAAATTGTATCCAATTGATATAGTGATCGTTCTATTTTGTATACAATTAGACAATACATAATACTATTTTTAGATATAGTGATACCTTACATCCTCCAATCTAATCATCGAAAAACTGGTTTAATATTAATTTTGTGTTAAGTTTAATCCAGATCAATACATTATAAATATTTGGCTTGTTATTTGTGTATCGTGAATACCTAATAATAACGGATATGAAAAATTTTACTCAAAACGTTAAAATCGTGCTTAATTTCTTTCCTTATCTGGTAAGAAAGATTTATTTCAAGTAATAATTCCCTAAAAAATTATAAAAACACTTGCAATTTGCAGGTGTTTTTTATTTTTACACGTGTTTGAAAAAATATACAGTCCTGTACATAAATTAGAGTTTGCTCTTTTTAACAATCTTTTTGTAAAAAGGGATGACTTAATTGATCCTTATATTTCGGGCAATAAGTGGAGAAAGTTGAAGTACGCCATTCAAAAACTCCAGACTGAACAAAAATCTCATATTGTAACTTTTGGAGGCGCTTATTCCAATCATTTATTGGCTACAGCTGCCGCAGCAGCAAGACTGAATTTAAAATCGACTGCCTTTGTGCGGGGTGAAGCTGTTAAAAATGAAATACTGATGCTTTGTACTTTGTATGGAATGAAGCTGATTTTTACAGACCGGGAAAGTTATAAAAACAAAATTGAACTGTATAAAACACATTTTGGTAATGATAAGGCCGCTTACTTCATTGATGAAGGCGGGGCATCTGCTGAAGCTATCTCCGGCTGTGCAGAAATTATTAATGAATTACCGCTAGCTTACGATCACATTTTTTGTGCTGTCGGTACGGGTACTACAGCAGCAGGTTTATTAAAAGGCATACAACAAAATAACCTGGAAACTAAACTGCATATGATTCCTGTTTTAAAAGGAGGACTTTTTATTAAGGATGAAATTGCAAAATATGTCTCTATATCTGAGCACCTCATTCTGCATACCGACTACCATTTTGGTGGTTACGCCAAAACAACACCAGAGCTGACTGGCTTTATGAAAACTTTCATAGCGAAAACTGGTTTGTTAATTGATCCGGTTTACACAGCAAAAATGTTTTATTCGATTGTTGATCTGGAACAAAAAGGGATAATCAAAAAAGAAGATAAAATACTGGCCATCCATACAGGTGGATTGTTGGGTATTTTGGGCATGAAAGAAAAACTTGAGTAATACAGGGCTAAAATATAGCTGGTAGTAACAAAAACACCAACTACATTAACTATAAACCGCATCGTAAACAGCTACAATAAAGGAATCAGGTACATTCCTCATCTTGCAAGTGATAAACTTAAAATAACACTACCGCATACAAGCCTCCGCCTACCTTCATAATTTAGTATATAACCTACGGCATATATATGATACTTTAGCCAAATTTACTAATTTAGTCCTTGTGGCTTATAGATACATCATGCAAATACTAATGGTCATAAAGAAATTATAAACCTTTTAAAAATGATGAGATTTATTTCTATACTTTTTTTAACGCTTCTGGTAATCAGCAACATTACGTGCATTGCACAAATTGCATCATCAAATCAAAGTACATCCGGTAAGCGGGGAATTATTACAGGTGCCGACCAGACTGAAAAATACTTACCATATCTAAAAGGAAAACGAATTGGTCTGGTTGCAAATCAGAGTTCCATAATCGGCAAAAAAAGCAGTGTAGACAGTTTAGTAAGCCTTGGGATCAAAATTGTAAAAGTGTTTGGACCTGAGCATGGCTTTAGAGGCAATGCCAGTAATGGAGCTGTAGTGGGTAATGAAATAGATGCTAAAACCGGTATTCCAATAATCTCTTTATATGGCAAAAACGAAAAACCAAAAAAAGACCAGATGACCGATATTGATCTTATGGTTTTTGATATTCAGGATGTGGGCTGCCGTTACTATACTAATATTAATACGCTTGAATATGTAATGGAAGCCTGTGCAGAGAACAACAAAGAACTGCTAATTCTTGACCGGCCTAATCCTAATGCATATGTAATAGATGGGCCGGTAATGACTGATGATAAATTCAAATCTGCCATAGGGATCCATTATATCCCGATGACACATGGTATGACTATTGGTGAATTTGCACAATACCTTAATGGCGAAGGCTACCTGAAAAAACAATGCAAAATAAATATTATAAAGGTTGCCAACTATAATCACGAGATGCCTTATGTATTACCGATACACCCCTCACCAAACTTAAATACACAACAAGCTGTTATGCTTTTTCCAAGTTTATGCATGTTTGAAGGAACTGCTATTAATGAAGGCCGGGGAACTTATATGCCGTTTACTATTTTGGGAGCGCCCGCATTAAAAGGCAAGTATTCGTTTTCGTACCAACCGGTAAGTATTCCCGGAATGAGCGAGAGTCCACGACACAAAGACGCTGTTTGTTATGGCCTCGATTTTCGCAATTATGATATTAACAAGCTTCGGAAAAACCGCCAAATTGATTTATCGTGGTTAATTGAATTATATAATGCTTACCCGGATAAGGCTAATTTCTTTGCTCCAGGAAGAGAGAACCAGGATATATCAGCTTTTGATTTACGTATTGGTACCGATCAATTAAGAAAACAGATTATAGCAGGCGTATCGGAAGCAGACATCAGAAAAAGCTGGGAACCTGGATTGCAGAAGTTTAAGGCTATACGGGCAAAGTATCTCCTATATCCATAATTATTTAATTTAAACGTTTTATTGATTTTGTAATTCAGATATTAACAGCTGTAATGAGCATAAATATTGAAACAGTGCTTTAAAGATATAGTTATAATTTTATGCTATTTTTGATTCACATTTTCAATCCAAAATGAACCGCGATTACAGTTCCATCAGTCCATCGGCTAAAGCTTTATTGCTTACCAAAAGCTTAACTACTATTCCCTTTATAGCGGATGCAGCCAGGCTAATTTTGGGTAACGATGTAGTTGATCAGCTGGCGGGTGATCAACATGATGATCTCTTTTTAAAACGGTTGCTGCATTTTGAGAGCCGGTATTTATCTTTAGATAGTTTACTTTTTGCTTCAGGCAGCTTAAACGTACTCGAAATCTCTTCGGGTTTCTCTTTCAGAGGTTTGAACATGGCGCTTAACCATCCAAATGTTTTTTACCTCGATACGGATTTAGCAGAAGTGATTCAAATTAAGCGGGATTTAACTGAACAACTGATCCGTCAGGAACAATTGCATTTAAAGGGTAAGCTGCAAACCAAAATTCTTAATGCAATGGATGAAAGTGCCTTTAATGAAGTGGTTAATCAAATGCCTGCGGGTAAACTGAGTATTATTAACGAGGGTTTGCTCATGTATTTAAATCCCGAAGAAAAAGCTTCGCTTTGCCAAACTATACACCGGGCATTAAAGCAGCGGGGCGGTTATTGGATTACAGCTGATATTTACATAAAAAAAGATTTGGGGCAGGCGGCTAAATCAGACGCTTTTGGTCAGTTTTTAGATGCACACCATGTAGAAGACAATAAGTTTGAGAGTTTTGAGCAGGCTGAAGCTTTTTTTAAGACGCATGGGTTTAAACTGGTTACTAAAGCTACTTCGGTTTGGCATCAGCTGTCATCGGTTAAATATGTAAGCCGTGAATTGATGAACAGTTTAGTTAAACAGGCCGGTACAATTGGAAAAATCAGAGAAACCTGGGCGCTTAGAGCAATTTAATACAATATAAGTTTTATAAAAACCCCTAAAATTGCTGCAACCATAATAACATAAGGTTCCTGAATTTTCTTAATATACAGCAGGGCCAATATTGTAATAATTGCGATTAGGGCCATTGGAAAATCTAATATACTTCTGCTGGCTATAACAATAACTGCACCGACCAAAGCTCCAACAACAGTTGCGGTTATACCATCTACAAAAGCCTTTATAGATTTATTTTTAACTATTTTATTAAAGAATGGCGCCAGAATAACCGTAAATAAATAACAGGGTAAAAAGGTAGCCAGCGCAGCAACAGAAGCACCCTGGAAACCTGCGATCAAATAACCAATAAAGCCAACTGTAATAACTACCGGGCCTGGTGTAATCATTGCTACAGCAACTGCATCTACAAATTGTTGTTCTGTTAGCCAATGATTTTCGGTTACTAACCCACCATGTAAAAATGGGACAATTGCCAAACCACTACCAAAAACAAATGCTCCTGCCTTTGCAAAAAAGAGTGCAATTTTGGTAAGTGTAGAATTTTCATCAGTCAAAAAAGCAATTTTAAGCAAGATGAAGATGCTGCTTGTTTTACTAGATAACCATTTCGGTGGTACTTTAACAAACATATACAGAAGGCCTGTGGCAATAAAGAGTAAAATATTTTCTTGTTGAGTCCAAAAAGTTATTGCCGCCGCAGTGCCGAAGAACAACCACAGTAACCAATTTTGTTTAAAAGATTCGAGGTTAAATTTACCTATTGATTTTGTAGTTAGCTTATAAGAACTATTTGCAATAATACCCATTACAGCAGCGCCTACTCCATAAAAAACGGCCTGTATCCAGGCAAGCCCGCCATAAAGTTTATATGCCATCCCCAGCAATACAACCATAATAAAAGAAGGAATAACGAAAGCAATACCCACTAAGGTTGCACCTAAAACACGATAGTGAACAAAGCCCAAATAAATGCCCAGTTGAGCAGCTAAAGGCCCCGGAACTAATTGGGCCAATGCCAGCCCCTGCTTATACTCATCATCTGAAATCCATTTTCGATTTTCGACTAAATCTTTATACATATAACCTACTAATGCTACAGGACCACCAAAACCCGTTGAACCTAATTTTAGAAAATAAAAAATAAGTTGTTTAAGTGTATATGCAGGTTTTTCATCCATATCAAATTGGTTTTAGAAAGCAAAACCAAGCTGAAATGCCAATCCAAATGTTGCTGGCTTATCATTGCCAAACCTCACTGGTAATGGAATAGCAACATAATAGCTGCTGCTGGTGTTCTTTTTAATTGTTTTGTTAAATACCGGAGTGACGCCATATCGTCCGGCTGTTTCAAATGCAAGTCTACCTACAAATGTATAGCCATTGCCTAATGATACCAATACGCCCGGATGAAACAGGAAATTATTCATTTTACTGCTTCCGTTTTCTGCTTTTATAAAAGGAACAACTTCAAGGGAAAATCCAATCTTCTGGCTTTTCCAAATGTTAATACCTGTTGGAAAACCAACTTGATAATAGTTTTTAAAATTGGTTATAGTTTCATCTTTACTGAAGCTAACAATTGGATGTACGATGCCTACATAACCATTAACTTTAGGATAAATCGTTTGTGAAAACGATGATAAACTGATTGAGATAAAAAAAATAAGAAAAATGAACCGAAGTTGCGCCATGATATGTTTGCATCTAATACAAGCAAAGCTATTATTGGCTAAACAAAAGAAATAGCAGGTTAATTACCTTTTGTATCTGGTTTACTTTTTATAAGGTTTTTCCGATAAACGGATGGATTTTTACCTGTATGAAGTTTAAATATTCTTGTAAAATGGCTCTGATCAGAAAAACCGGTGAGGTAAGCGATTTTGGTTAAAGAGTAGTTCGAACTTTGAATTAAGGTTATTGCTTTTTCAATACGTATTTTTCTAATATAATCGCCAAAATTAAGATCATCAAAATATTTCGAAAACTCTCTCGACAAATAGGAAGGATTAAGCTCTAAATCATTCGAAATTTTTTTCATATCAAAGGCAAGTTGGGTATCTACCTGATCCTGAATAATTTCTTTTAACTCTTTAACCCAGTTTGGTATTTTCTTTTTATCTGCTTTTTTTGTCTTTAAAAATTTATCATAAGCTTCGTACAATAAGTTTTCAAAAGGACTATTCTGCAAGTGTCTTTCTGTATATAAATGAGTAGCCCAACTGTACAAAGCATCATAAATGAGTAAACCTGTTTCCAGTAGCTTATAGTCATTTTTAATATTAAACGCAAGGCCAGCAGAAATTGCCCACAAACCTGCAGATTCTTTTGCAATATTATGTCGGTCGGTATCTGCTCCGCGAACAATTCCAGCCATTACTAAAACAGCGGGATCTTTTATATTGTACTTTTTTACGATATAATCGAAAGTACTTTGTTCATTATAATGGGTAAACTCTACATCCGGAATATCAAAAGGAATGGCATCCAGTTCTTTTGCCTTATTAATAACTTCGTTAAATGGAACATAAATAAATTCGGCCTGATCATCTACAAATTTCTTAATTAACCAGGGGCAGGCTATTCTGTCTATTTTTGGTCGTTCTCTGGTTATCCATTTCATGTGTTATCGCAATTATCCGGGTAAAATTTACGGCTTGTACTATTAATTAGCTTAATTTCCACTCCGGTCTTTCAAAATGGCAGGTATATCCGTAAGGGTTCTTTTGCAAATAGTCCTGATGTTCTTCTTCGGCATTCCAAAAATCAGTTGCGGCAACCACTTCTGTTACAATTTGACCCGGCCACTTGCCCGAAGCTTCCATTTCAGCAATTAAAGTATTTGCCGTTTCCTGTTGCACTTCGTCGGTAAAGAAAATGGCCGAACGGTATGAGGTACCTACATCATTTCCTTGTCTGTTTCGGGTACTTGGGTTATGAATCATGAAAAAATATTCGAGTAGTTTACGGTAAGATAATTGCGCAGGATCGAATGTAATTTCAATAGCTTCAGCATGTGTACCATGGTTGCGGTAAGTTGCATTAGGTACATCTCCGCCTGTATAACCCACTACGGTAGAGATTACACCCGGATAATGACGAAATAACTCTTCAACACCCCAAAAGCAACCGCCCGCCAAAATGGCTTTTTCAGTATTCATATGTGTTTCCTTTTTTATTAAATAAAGGTACGGTGCGGCTGTGTAAATGGCAAGGATAGCAACTCATCAAAAAGAACTTATACCCAATCAGACTACCAAAATTACGAACGGCCGACAAATACATTTATGATTATCAGGATTAAGTAAGGATATTAAAAGGGGATTACCCCGATCGTACCTTTTTGTAATGAAGGATGCAGATTGATGGTAAAAAATCGACCCGCAGGCTCCATATTTTCTGAATCCGAACAAAAAAGTTTTCCACATTTCTTAGGCATTCAGTCATATTTTTGCCAAAATCATACTTTAAACAGTTTAAACCTATTTTTTGCTTGCCGGGTACAAAAAGCCCCTAAATTTTAAAATTAGGGGCTTTTTACTAAATTTGAAATACACCAAAACCAAATTTATGTATCAATTAACAGTACCGGCTAATCGCGTTAACGAGTCTCTTAAAAAGCATATTTTAGCTGATGGTTTCGACCTAACCTATGACATGGAAAAAAGCCATGGCGCTTACATTTACGATTCGAAATACAACAGAACATTACTTGATTTCTTTACCTGCTTTGCTTCCGTTCCTTTAGGTTACAACCACCCTAAAATGATTAACGACGAAGCCTTTAAAAGCAGTTTGTTGCAAGCCGCTATAGCCAATCCATCAAATTCTGATGTGTATACCCAACAATATGCACAGTTTGTAGAAACATTTTCTCAGGTTGGTATTCCTGATTATTTACCACATGCCTTTTTTATTGCCGGTGGTGGCCTTGCAGTAGAAAATGCCATTAAAGTGGCTATGGACTGGAAAGTTCAAAAAAACTTTGCCAAAGGTTATACAGAAGAAAAAGGCTTTAAGGTTTTACATTTCGAAAAAGCCTTTCACGGCAGAACGGGTTATACATTGAGTTTAACCAATACCTTACCCGATAAAACCAAATGGTTTGCCAAATTTGACTGGCCACGCGTAAGTACCCCGGAAGTTAAATTTCCATTGCAGGGCGATAACCTAAACCATGCAATACAAACAGAAGAAATATCTATCCAACAGATAAAAAAAGCCTTTGCTGATAATAAAGATGACATTTGCGCCATTATTGTAGAGCCCATTCAATCAGAAGGTGGCGATAACCACCTGCGTGAAGAATTTTTAATTCAGCTTAAAGCATTGGCTGATGAAAATGAAGCTTTTTTAATTTACGATGAGGTGCAAACAGGCGTTGGCCTGACGGGTAAATTCTGGTGTCACCAACATTTTAGTGAAAAAGCCAGACCTGATATTATTGCTTTCGGAAAGAAAATGCAGGTTTGCGGTATTTTAGTGGGCAACAAAGTTGATGAGATTGAAACCAATGTATTTAAAGTTCCGAGCCGGATTAATTCAACCTGGGGCGGAAATTTAGTGGATATGGTACGCTCTACCCAGATTTTACAGATTATAGAAGAGGATAAACTTTGCGATAATGCGGTACAAATGGGTAATTACCTGAAAGAAAACCTGGGTAACCTGGCATATAAATTCGATAAAATGAGTAATGTACGTGGCCGTGGTTTATTATGTTCTTTCGATTTCCCTAACAAAGAGATGCGCAATGCTTTTATAGCCAAAGGACTGGAAAACAATGTAATGTTTTTAGGTTGCGGCAATAAAACCATTCGCTTCCGTCCGGCTTTATGTATTGAGCAAAAACATATTGACGAGGGATTGACAGTTATGGAAAAAATATTGCCTTTATTGTAAGCATGAACAAAAAAGTGCTTTCTTACCTTATTGCTGCCGCTGTTTTAATTTTAACTTTCTTTATCGTGAAAGATACTTTTAATCAGCCTGGCGTAGCGGATATGAAAGCAGGTTTTACCGAAATAGTTAAATATAGAAATGCCAATAATACCGGACCCGTTCAAAGAATTTATGTGGTAACGGTTAAGGATAGTATTTGGAAAGAGCTGGAAGATTATGGCAATTTAATGCCCCATACCAAATACGGCAATACCAAAGTTTACTTCTTTATGGAAAATACAGCTCTGCCAAAAGCATTGCAACCGGGAGAAGTAAACTTTGATCCTCAATTTAATCAATCGTGCATTGCCTTATATGAAAAAAGTGCCATGAGTCAGGTTGCTTTTAATCAACATCCTTTTCAGTAAATGCATTCCTATAATAAAGGCGGACATTCGTTTCCGAAATATAAACCATGCGATATATAGGTTTTAAACTAATATTTGATTTAACTCCTTTGAGATCCTTCGTCTCCTCAGGATGACAAAGTCTATAGGTTTAGGTACAAAGTTCCTGTCTCGAAACACCTTACCTGAGTTTAATAAACCTGACCGGCAGCGGTATACCGATTTTTTCTATCGGGATTTAGCAAAGGGCGGGGATGCTGTAAACGATGAAAAACTGACATCCGTTTCCAAAACCTAAATTATAAGATATGCAGGTTTCAAATTATTATTGATTTGGAAATGAATGGTTCTGAGCGTTTGGCCTTTTCAGTCCCGCTTTCCTTCCTCCCGATGAAAAATCGGGATCCATACAATCGGGTTTAGATACAAAGTTTTTGCAATGAAATGCCCTACCTGAGAATAGAATTTTACCTTCCTAAGTATCCTCCTTCACAGGATGACAAAATATTTTACACAAATGCGGAGAAACCAGTTATTGCACGCCCCACAATTAGGGTATTAATTTCTTTGGTGCCCTCGTAAGAATAAATCGCCTCTGCATCGGCTACAAAACGGGCCACATTATATTCGAGCAAAATGCCGTTTCCGCCCATAACTTCCCTTGCTTTACTCACCACATCGCGTGTACGCAAAGAGCAAAATACTTTGGCTAACGAAGCATGTTCGTCTTTAAGTAAACCCTGATCCTGTAACTGCGATAACCGGTAACATAAAGTTTGCATGGCAGTAAGGTTAGACAACATCTCAACCAAATGATTTTGAATTAACTGAAAGGAAGCGATTGGTTTACCAAATTGTTTGCGGGTACGGGTATAATCCAGCGCATTCTCGTAAGCTCCACGTGCGCAGCCTACCGCTTGCCAGGCTACTCCTGCCCTTGTCATTTGTAAAACTTTGGCTGTATCTTTAAAAGAATTGGCATTTTGTAAACGATCGGTTTCTTCAACTTCGCAATTGGTTAAAGTTATAACGCCATTTTGCACAATACGCAAAGCCATTTTATCCTGCATTTTTTCGACAGAAAAACCGGGGTTTTCCTTTTTAACAATAAAACCCTTTACTTCGCTGCTGTCTTCATCTCTGGCCCAGATAATTAAAATATCGGCAAAGGTTGCATTGCCAATCCATTTCTTCTGTCCGTTTAAAATCCATTTATCACCTGTTTTTTTACAGGTTGTGGTTAAACCGCCTGCCGCAGCCGAACCCACTTCGGGCTCTGTTAAACCAAAGGCACCGATAATTTTAAACTGCTGCATTAAAGGCAGCCATTGTTGTTTCTGTTCTTCTGAGCCACATAAATAAATAGAGCCCATAGCTAAGCCACTCTGCACGCCAAAAAAAGTTGAAATTGAGGTATCAATCCGGGCCATTTCCATTGCCAGTATGCCTTCCATTAAATTAGATTTACCCGGGCAACCGTAACCCTGGTAGGTTAAACCACAAATATTTAATTCGGCAAGTTTTGGAATAATTTCGAAAGGAAATTCGGCTTTATTCCAATAATGATTGACGATTGGCTTTACTTCTTTCTCTAAAAATGCCCGTACTTTTAATTGGAGCTCACGGTCTTCATCATTCAATGCCTCGTCGCCTAAATGATAAAAATCGCCTTCAATGGGTGGCAATTCCTTTTTTTTGTGAGATCCGCCCATCATTTTCATCATGCCCTGAATTTGTTTATCATCCAGGTTAGAAATGGTTTCGACCATTTTAGGCAGATCTACTTTTTTTGAAAGCGCTTCAAGCTTATCAAAATCTACATGCTTAAAAAGGTTGTAAGCGTTTTTTAGAGAAGAAAATATATTCGCCATTATTATTTGTTTTTTGAATAACAAATAAAGGCTGATTTTGTTGGGCTGTACTGTCATTCTGAGGCACGAAGAATCTAATGAAGATTCTTCGTGCCTCAGAATGACAAATAAAACTATACTATCTTAAATCAAACAGGTTATCTACACCCAATAATTTTCTTGATGTAAAGCCTTCGCCAAAGGTGGTGCCAATACTTTTTCCAAATTCTCTGGCTCTGCCAATTACGCTTTCAAAAAACTCGGGAGAAGAAATATAAGTTTCCAAACCATCAACATCGGGGTTATAAAACTGCGTTTTAAAGGCCTTAATCGATTTAATTTTGGTATCCATTTGCTCGGTAATATCTACTATAATATCAGGCTTAATGTATCTGTCCTGAATGTATTGCAATAATAATCTGGGCCGATGAGCTGCCTGATTTATCCCTTCAACAACGGTCTCTATTTTAGGTAAGCCCGATAAAAACACCGAATCGTAAACCAAATCACCGGCCCGGCCATGATCAGGATGACGGTCGTGCAGCGCATTACTTAAAATAATTTCCGGCTGATATTTACGAATCGCTTTAATTACTTCTAAACGGTGAAATTCATCATTCTGAAAAAAGCCATCTCTGAATCTTAAATTTTCACGGGCATGCAAACCTAAAATTTCAGCTGAATCTTTAGCTTCTTCATCACGGGTTTCGGCAGTACCACGCGTACCCAGTTCGCCTCTTGTTAAATCAACCAGGCCAACTTTTTTACCCAGGGCAATGTGTTTTAAAATGGTTCCTGAACAGCAAAGTTCAGCATCATCAGGATGAACAGCTATAACTAAAATATCTAATTTCATGTCTATTTTTGGATTTAAAAACGAGCGCAAATTGTTTTATTACCTGTACAATTCATAATGTGAAAATCAAAATTTCAAGGCAGGGGATTGAAAATGGGTAAATGTTATTTTTCATTCAGCAGGCGCTGAACTTTCTTTTTGATTTTTGAGCTTAAAGGTTTTGTAAAAGGAAGAAAATAATCTTCCACTTCACCATTTTTATTAATCAGGAATTTATGGAAATTCCACCTGGGTTTTGAGCTCAGCTTTGCATTTTGTTTTTTGTCACTTAAAAACTGATACAGCGGGTGGGCGTGATCGCCACGAATCATAATTTTATCAAAAACCGGGAATTGGACACCATGATTAATTTCGCAAAATGAACTGATCTCTTCCCCATTCAAAGGTTCCTGTTTACCAAAATCATTGGTTGGAAAACCTAAAATTTCAAAATCAGGACTATTTATTTCGTCTTTTAGTTGCTGTAATTCTTTAAGCTGAGGCGTAAAACCACACTCTGAAGCTGTATTTACAATTAAAAGAACTTTATTTCTGTATGCCGATAAGAGTTGATCCTCACCGTTAATTTTTTTTACCTTGAACGGGTAAATATTTGGAATGCTTTCCTTCATTAGGGTAATTTATTGATAGAAACCGGAAGTGCGAATAATGGATTCAATATCCCGGTCCTGGTTTGCATCGTAGGTACTTTTTAAATTATGACCAACCACACGTGCAATAATTTGATATGAAAATGCGGCAAAACCGCCTTTTGTTTGTTTAACAATATCGTAGGTTGTTCTTCCAACTTCCCGGTCAATCAATTTGGTTAATATCTGTCCCTGGGCAATGGTTAACTCTTTTATTTCACGGTTAAACATTTCCTTTATTTCTTTATCACAGGCTTTAACCAGTTCTTTTTGTTTTCTCTTTTCGGTATTAACAATTAAATCCTGCTCTAATTGCTCATATCTGCGCTTGGCAAACAAAGCATAAGGCATAACTTTTAAAACATTGTAACGCAAACGGTTATAAGCTGCTTGTTCTGCCGGCGATTTCCAGATCCGGGCTGCAAAAATACTTACATCATTAAGCTGCATCCATGGAATCATAATTCCGTTATCATTGGTAGAAGCCACCCTAATGGTATCGTTCTTACCCATCTTTGGGAAAACAGGCTCTAC
Organism: Pedobacter punctiformis; assembly: GCF_027213715.1. Lineage (GTDB taxonomy): Bacteria > Bacteroidota > Bacteroidia > Sphingobacteriales > Sphingobacteriaceae > Pedobacter > Pedobacter punctiformis. The sequence goes on along the minus strand of NZ_JAPWGM010000004.1, from coordinate 48,344 downwards.
ATTCTCCTGCGCTTTCAGCGAAAAGCCTAAAAGGATTACAATACACAGAAAAAAGAGCCCTTTAAAATTCATAAATTTATACTTTGACAAAGTTAGGTGTTATTTCATATATTAGGTGTTTCATAGAACTAATATAAGTTTTATTCAATAATAAGACGCAATTTTTTACGCAAAAAATACAAATGAAAACAGAGTTAGTGATTGACTTAGAGGCTGAGAAACAAGAAATTCTAAAAAGATACAGGGCATTATTACGGGCGAGCAAATCCACTTTACAACGTGGAGATAAAAAAGAAATCAGGAAAGCATTTGATATGGCGCTCGAAAGCCATAAAGACATGCGCCGCAAATCTGGCGAGCCTTATATTTATCATCCAATTGCTGTGGCCCAAATTGCTGCAGAAGAAATTGGCTTGGGCACCACTTCTATTGTGTGTGCTTTATTACACGATGTAGTTGAAGATACCGACATTACCCTTGAAGATATTGAACGTGAATTTGGCAAGAAAACGGCCAAAATTATTGATGGATTAACTAAAATATCAGGCGTTTTTGATACAAACAGCTCTTTACAGGCCGAAAACTTCCGTAAAATGCTGCTTACCCTGGCCGATGACGTAAGGGTAATTTTAATTAAACTGGCCGACCGCTTGCACAACATGCGGACGATGGATTTTATGCCTCGCCATAAACAACTAAAAATTGCTTCAGAAACCATTTATTTATATGCACCTCTTGCCCACCGTTTAGGTTTATATGCAATAAAGTCAGAGCTGGAAGATCTTTCCATGAAATATCTCGACCCTGATACTTATAAATTTATTGCTAAAAAACTGAATGAGAAAAAAGCGGAACGTGCTTTATTTATTAAAAAATTCGTTGAGCCAATTGACGAAATCGTACACGAACAGGGTTTGGTTGCCGATGTTTACGGCAGGCCAAAGTCTATCCATTCCATTTGGAATAAGATGAAGAAAAAAAATATTCCTTTTGAAGAGGTTTATGATCTTTTTGCCATCCGTATTATTCTGGATAGTGCTCCTGAAAATGAAAAAGCCGATTGCTGGAAGGCTTATTCTATTGTAACCGATTTGTACCGTCCTAATCCGGATCGTTTACGCGACTGGGTTTCTTCGCCAAAAGGCAATGGTTACGAAAGTTTGCACACCACAGTTATGGGGCCCAGAGGACAATGGGTTGAAGTACAAATTCGTACCCAGCGCATGAATGAGATTGCTGAAAAAGGTTTCGCTGCGCATTGGAAATATAAAGAATCGACGAATGACAACGGTCTGGATCAATGGATTCAGAAGGTTAGAGAAATGTTAAACAACCCTGAAGCCAATGCTTTAGACTTTCTGGACGACTTTAAAATGAATCTTTTCTCTGATGAGATCTTCATTTTTACGCCTAAAGGTGCTTTAATTCAATTGCCTTTGGGTGCAACCGCTTTAGATTTTGCTTTTGAAATTCATACCGATGTGGGTGCAACCTGTATTGGGGCTAAGGTAAACCACAAACTGGTTCCTATTTCTTACAAATTACAAAATGGCGATCAGGTAGAAATTATTACTTCCAATAAGCAAACGCCTAAAGAAGACTGGCTAAATGTTGTGGTTACAGCGAAAGCTAAATCCAAAATTAAATCTTCTTTAAAGGAAGAAAAGCGAAAAATTGCAGAGAATGGTAAAGAAATTTTAGAGCGTAAGCTGAAATCATTGAAAATTACGTATAACACCGATAATTTAAATAAACTGAGTTATTTCTTCAAACTGCCCTCTACTCAGGAGCTTTTTGTGAACGTTGCTTTAGGTAAAATAGAACTTAAAGACATTAAAGAATACCTGTCAAGCGAAAAGGAGATTGAAACCCGCGGTCCTGAACGTCCTGAAAATTTATCCGTTGATGGAGTTAAGAGTAAAATTAAAGGCTCAGAATCTGATATTCTGCTGATTGGCGAGGATATGCAGCGCATTGATTATACCCTTGCAGCTTGCTGTAACCCTATTCCGGGTGATGATGTTTTTGGCTTTATTACGGTAAGCGAAGGCATTAAAATTCACAGAACCAACTGCCCTAATGCAGCCCAGTTAATGGCCAATTATGGTTATAGAGTTGTAAAAGCAAAATGGAATAAACAGCAGGAACTTACTTTTTTAACCGGTTTACACATTGTGGGTATTGATGATGTTGGTTTAATTAATAACATTACCCGTGTAATTTCTACCGATTTTAAGGTCAATATGCGTTCCATTACGGTAGATACAAACGAGGGTATATTTGATGGTTCCATCATGATTTTTGTAAATGATACTGAACATCTCGAAAACCTGATTAAAAATTTACTTAAAGTTAGAGGCGTAACCGGTGTAACCAGATTTGATGCTTAAGACCAGAGGCATTCAGCACTAAATATCAAGACTACAAAGACTTTAGATATTTATATGATTATTTACGTAAATGAAAATACTAATTCTCATACTAATTTTATTTGGGCTGGGCTGTAAGCAAAAAGTCGACAAACAAACTTTTTCAAAAAATAAAATTAATTCAAGTAATAACGTTTCAAAAAACACGAAAGTAAGTACGGCAAAACCAAAGGATGAAGAACCCAAAGCTATTGAAGAAAAAGATATTTCCCTGGGAAGCGTTAAAGGTAAATCAATCAAATATGACCGTATCTCTTACAGTTACGATGATGTATATACAACTATTTATATAAAAAATGGCAACAAGAAATTGGTTTTGTTAACCTATGATTATGATGGTTATCATCCTGATAATATAAAAGTAGTGTACCTATCTGGGCATCCATTTATTTATATAACTTCCATCCATAGTCATGGTCATTTCAGAGGACAGCTTTATGCATTAGATTTAAGCGCTGGTAAAGCAAACCTGGTTGACGGAAACAAAATAAGGTCTTCGGCGAGAGTAATTAGATCTTATAAAGAAGATAATATAGAGTTCAGAAATGAGAACGGGCTTTTATTAGACAAAAACAATAATATTACTTCAGAAGATTATTATAAAGGTAAAGAAGGTGGAAATTACACTTATAAATGTTATTTTAAATTAATAAAAATTAAAAACAACACTTATATTTTAAAATTAATAAAAGCAAATATGACTCCTGACATCAATTAATATTTATGGCATATTCTTAATCCTAATCGCGTTACTCTTGTTTTGAAAACAAGCTGAGAAGAGAATACCAAACCATTCCAATTCAACAAAAAAACTTACCGATCAAAACACCACAGGAACTAACAAACCTATACGCCATTACTAAAGACAGTTTACCAGGCATATTTAATAGAAATAAAATTATCATAAAAGATTTGTACCTGTTATTAATAAGCCACTTATTTCATAATCTTACAACATTTAAACTTTAAAACAGCCCAATAATTCTTACAACAATTAAACAATTGAAGGCTACAACAATCAAACAATTTAACTACCTTTGAATGGAGTTTAAAAACTATGTCTGAACAAAAAACAAATGAGCTCGTTCGCAAGATTTTTGAAGCTTATTTAGAAAACAAAAATCTTAGGAAAACGCCGGAACGTTTCGCAATATTAGAGGAAATCTATTCACGTAACGATCACTTCGACGTTGAAACGCTATACATTCACATGAAAAACCAAAAGTATCGCGTAAGCCGGGCTACGGTTTACAATACCTTAGAGCTATTGGTTTCGTGTGATTTAGTTACCAAACACCAGTTTGGTAAAAATATGGCTCAATTCGAAAAATCTTATGGTTACCGTCAGCACGATCACGTGATTTGTATTGAATGCGGTAAAGTTGTTGAATTTTGCGATCCCCGTATCCATCAAATCCAAACGATGGTTGGCGATTTGCTTAAATTTGACATCAAACACCATTCTTTAAATCTCTATGGCTTCTGCTCTGATTGCAGTGTGGCAAGAAAAGTTAACGAAAATGCAGCGGAGGCTGCAAAAATTCAAGCAAATTAAATAATACACAAAATAAAACCAGCTTAATTTATTAATAATGACGCAAGTAGATGTACTTCTCGGCCTGCAATGGGGCGATGAAGGAAAGGGAAAAATCGTTGATGTTCTAAGTCCAAAATATGATCTTATCGCCCGTTTCCAGGGTGGACCAAATGCCGGGCATACATTAGAGTTCGATGGCAAAAAATTTGTTCTAAACACCATTCCATCAGGTATTTTTAACGAAAAAACCATGAACCTTATCGGCAATGGTGTGGTAATAGATCCCATTATCTTAAAAAGAGAATTAGATAATTTAAAAAAAGCTGGTCATGACCCTGTTGCTGAAGGCAAATTAGTTATTGCACGTAAAGCACACTTAATTTTGCCTACGCATCAATTATTAGATGCTGCAAATGAAGCAAGAATGGGTAAAAATAAAATTGGTTCAACCTTAAAAGGTATAGGCCCAACTTATATGGATAAAACCGGACGTAATGGTTTACGTGTTGGTGATACTACCCTTCCTGATTTTAAAGAGCGTTATGCCAGATTAGTAGAAAAACATACTGAGATTCTCTCTCACTATGATTTTGAATATGAATTGGCCGAAAAAGAAGCTTCATTCTTTGAAGCTATTGAATTCTTAAAAACCATTCCTCATGTAGATAGCGAGCATTTTGTAAATGGTTATTTAAAAGAAGGAAAAGCTGTTTTAGCTGAAGGCGCACAAGGAACATTATTAGACGTTGATTTTGGATCATATCCTTTTGTAACCTCAAGTAATACCACAACTGCCGGTGCTTGTACAGGTTTGGGTATTGCACCTAATAAAGTTGGTGCAGTTTATGGTATTTTCAAAGCGTATTGCACACGTGTTGGTGGCGGTCCTTTTCCAACAGAATTAGATAACGAAGTTGGTGAAAATTTACGCCAGATTGGTCATGAATTTGGGGCAACAACAGGCCGTGCACGCCGTTGCGGATGGATTGATCTTCCTGCATTAAAATATGCAATCATGTTAAACGGGGTAACCGAATTAATTATGATGAAAGCGGATGTTTTAGATGGTTTTGATACCATTTATGCCTGTACACATTACGAACATAATGGCGAAACAATCGATTATATGCCTTACGATATTATTTCGATCCAGCCAAAACCAGTATTAAAAGCCATTAAAGGATGGGAAACAGATGTAACTAAAATTACAGCTGTTGACCAAATTCCAGCTGCACTTACTGATTATATCAAATTCCTTGAAAAAGAATTAGAAGTACCGGTTAAATTCTTATCCGTTGGACCAGACAGGGCCCAAACATTAGAATTGTACTAAAATAATTATCATGTTGAATTATTTCAGCTGAATAAAAGCAATTCATTAATTTGGATTGCTTTTTTTATTAATATCTTTTTTTGGAAAGCCAGCCCATCGCTATTTTTAATGTTGAGTCCCGCCAATGTTTCAAGCCCGGGTTTAAAACCATCAATCAATTAAAGTTTATGCATCCCGGCGCTTTCCACTTATGTCGGGTTTAGTTACCTTTGCCGCAGCTTGAAAAACCAAATAAACATATCAGATTTTAAACATAAAGCACTAAACTGGGCCAATCAGTTCGATGTTTGCTGTTTCTTAGATTCCAATCAATATAAAGATATCTATTCTGCTTATGATTTTATGTTGGCAGCAGGAACTGCAAAAGAGTTAAATGCATCTGCAAATCAAACATTCGAAGAATTAAAAACCTTTTACGACCAAAATAAACAATGGATTTTCGGTTTTTTCAGTTATGACCTTAAAAATGAAACAGAAGATCTAAAATCTGAAAATCCGGATTACCTGACTTTCCCTGATGCTTATTTCTTTATTCCTGAATACCTTATCGCATCTAAAAATGGTAAAATAGAAATCCTGATTGGAGATAATACAGTTTTGAAGGAGATTGAAGCATTTAAACTTCCGCAGCAAAGCAAGTCTAAAAACTTAACCATTCAGCAGCGGTTAACAAAAGATGCTTATAAAGCAAAAGTAGAAGCTTTAAAACAGCATATTTTGCGTGGGGATATTTATGAAATCAATTTTTGTCAGGAGTTTTTTGCAGAAAATGCGGAAATAAATCCCATTCATACTTTCGAATTATTAAATGATGTCTCTCCTACTCCATTTGCAGGTTATTTTAAATCGCATGGCCAGTATATTTTATCGGCTACGCCAGAACGTTTTTTGTGTAAAAGAAATCAAAAACTAATTTCTCAACCCATAAAAGGAACTGCAAAAAGAAGCTTAAATCAGGCAGAAGATTTACGTATTAAAAAGGCATTAAGGGCCGATATTAAAGAGCAAACAGAAAACGTAATGATTGTTGATCTGGTTCGTCACGATTTGACCAAATCTGCTGTTAAAGGCTCTGTTAAAGTTGATGAACTTTTTGGCATTTACACCTTTCCTCAGGTACATCAAATGATTTCGACCATCAGTTGCGATTTAGATCCAAGTGTACATTTTATAGATGCCATTAAAAATGCTTTCCCAATGGGTTCTATGACGGGTGCGCCAAAGGTTAAAGCCATGAAACTTATTGAAGAATATGAAGTAACTAAAAGAGGCGTTTATTCAGGTTCTTTCGGCTGTATTAGTCCTAATGGCGACTTTGATTTTAATGTGGTCATCAGAAGTATTTTATATAACGCTACGGCTAAATACTTGTCTTTTCAGGTTGGCGGGGCAATTACCTATCAATGTGATGCAGAATTGGAATATGAAGAATGCTTGTTAAAAGCAAGTGCTATTTTAAAAGTACTAAGCTAAAAAAGTGCTGAAGTAAATTCGGTCTCATGATCAATAAAAAAGGTGGAAAGCTTATTTGTAAGCCTCCCACCTTCAATTTAAGGTGTTAAAAACCTTATTTTTTATAATATTGTTGTGCTTCTGGCAGGTATTTTTGTATTTGAGCAATACGTGTTGCATCGCTAGGGTGTGTACTTAAAAACTCTGCAGGTTTCTGTGCTCCTGCTGAAGAAGAAGACATTCTTTGCCAGAAATTAACAGATGTTTGTGGATTATAACCAGCCATTGCCATAAAAATAAGGCCTAAACGATCTGCTTCTAATTCCTGGTTTCTGCTAAATTTTAACATCGCCACAGGCGTTCCAACACCGTAAAGTGTATTAAATATAGATTGGGTTTTAGGGTTTTTAGAAAGTGCTACGCCCGCTGCAGCGCCAATACCTTGTGCTACCATCTCATTAGACATACGCTCGGCTGAGTGACCTGCAATAGCGTGTGCGATCTCGTGCCCCATTACAGTTGCTAAACCAGCATCATCTTGTGTAACTGATAAAATTCCTGTATAAACCACTATTTTACCACCAGGCATACACCATGCATTTTTCTCATTATTCTGAACTACATTAACTTCCCATTGATAATCTTTAATCAGATTACCATAGTTATTGTTATTCATATAAGTTTTTACCGCTGTAATTAATTTGCTGCCAATGGTTTTTACCTTTAAAGTTTGTGCATTGGAAGCCGGTAAAACGGTAGATTTATTTTCAGTTAAAAACTCACCGTAAGCCTGGAAGGCCATTGGTAAAACCTGCTCATTGCTAACAAGGTCAAAACGACTGCGACCAGTTAAAGGTACAGTAGAACAAGAATTAAACAATAGTGTTGCAGCAACACCAGCTGTTAATAATATTTTTTTCATAAGTTTAGTTATTAATCCGTTATCTGTCAATTTAGTTAAAGCCTCAAAAGAGTGCTTAATCAATTTAATTAAATTGATTATTTGTTAGTTAATTAGTTTTTTTTCTAAACAAATACACTTTGGATTCTTTGCCTTTCAGCAATCTTTCAAGATTTTTTTGGTGGGTAACCAGGATCAAAATGCATACAACCATTCCGTATAACACTTCAGACTTTATGGATACATGAAACAAAAACACAATACTGAGCGGAAAAGTAAAGCCTGCACAGATCGAACTTAATGAAACATATTTCGTTAAAAGTAATACCACTACAAAAACCAGAACGCAAAGCATAGATGCCGAAAAGTTAACTGCCAAAATCATTCCAAAAAGTGTGGCCACTCCTTTTCCTCCTCTAAAACCAGCAAAAACAGGAAACAAGTGTCCCATTACAGCGGTTACGCCTAACGCAAGTTGATAATTGACAAAAACGACTGAATTTTGAGGCCCGGTTACGGACATGCCTATCAAATAGGCCAGATTTGTTGCGGTATAACCTTTTGCGATATCGATAATCATAACCGTTATACCCGCTTTTTTCCCTAAAACCCTAAAAGTGTTGGTTGCACCGGCATTACCGCTGCCATATTCTCTAACGTCTACCCCATAAAAGGCCTGGCCTAACCATACAGCAGTTGGTATTGATCCAAATAAGTACGCGACCAGAAGAGCGCTGAGAGAATAAACCGTAACCATAGCCTACAATGATACAAAAAATAAGCCTTTTATTTTATAGCCTGTCACAGTTAATATGCTTTTAGGCTCATATCCAGACTCTTTACTGAATGGGTAAGTGCGCCCATGGAGATAAAATCTACACCACATGCTGCATATTCGGTAACATTTTCCTCTGTTATTCCACCTGATGCTTCGGTAACAAAACGACCATCGATGATTTGAACAGCTTTTGTTAAATTTTCAAAATTAAAATTGTCCAGCATAATGCGATCTACCCCACCTATTGCTAAAACCTGTTTTAATTCCTCAATATTCCTCACCTCAATCTCAATTTGTAATGATTTACCCTGATCAGATAAATATTTTCGAGCAGCCCGAATTGCATTTGAAATTCCACCTGCATAATCCACATGATTATCTTTAATTAAAATCATGTCGTACAAACCAATGCGGTGGTTAACGCCACCACCAATTCTTACCGCCCATTTTTCTAAATAGCGCAAGCCCGGAGTTGTTTTTCGGGTGTCTAAAATTTTGGTTTTGGTATCTTTAAGTAAAGCAACAATTCTGCTGGTTTTAGTTGCAATGCCGCTCATGCGCTGCATACAATTTAAAACCAACCTTTCGGCTATCAAAATAGAATGTGTACTTCCGCTTACGGTAAGCGCAATATCACCAAATTTAACTTCGGTTCCGTCTTTCAATAAAACCTCTACTTTTAAACTGGCATCAACCACTTTAAATATTTCAACAGCCAGCTCTATTCCTGCTAACACGCCATCCTCTTTAATAATGAGCCTGGCTTTGCCCTGAGTACTGGCTGGAATAGTTGATAATGAAGTATGATCGCCATCACCAACATCTTCGGTAAGGGCATTTTTTATAAACTGATCGACTAATTGTTTATCCAAAATAGAAATATTTATGCCGTAAAAATAAGAATTATTTGTTATCAGGCAATTTATGATTGAGCTTTAGTCGCTCTGGTAAGATTATATAGAATAATTAGCCTTTGGCAGGTTCTATTCTTAATTCTGTAATCAGGAAGTTAGAATTAAACTTTTTTAAGGTTATGGAAATCCTGAAAGTTTCTTTAGAAGTGCTTAAAAGAATAACGCCAAAACGATAACTTGGATTGGTATTTATTTTATGAAAAATACTGGTTTTAACCGGTGGATGTTTGATGAAAAAATCTCTTAATATTTGCTCTCCCTGTGCTTTAGAGTATACATCTTCTTCATCTACGATGATCAATTCAATTGTTGAAGCAAAATTTTTAGCAATCTCTTTGGAGTTACTGGTTTTAAAATACGCAGACAAATCATCGATAATATCTGCCTGAAAGGCTGTAGGACGATATATTGAAGTTATACTGATAAACAATAATAATAAGCTCCGGATCATTTCTGTGTTTTATACTGAACATCACAGCTAAAATTATGCCATTAGCTTATCAAAAAAAGGATTTCTTAATTTGTATAACCTTCAATAAAGCTATATTTGCTTTATAAATTAAAATACTAAAACAGGTTACGCACCAAATTGTTTTGAGTATTGTTATAATTATTTGAATAAACATGATAAAAAATAAAAAACTCGCACTTATTATTCTAGATGGTTGGGGCTACGGAAAACAAGATAGTTCAGATGCTGCATTTGCCGCCAACACGCCTTTTTTTGATTCATTGTTAAAAAAATATCCTAATTCAAAACTGGAAGCATCTGGCGAAGCAGTGGGTTTACCTGCTGGGCAGATGGGAAACTCGGAAGTTGGCCACATGAATTTAGGTGCCGGCAGAGTTGTTTATCAGGAACTTGGCCGTATAAATAAATCAATAGCTGATCACGAATTACACCGTAATCCGGTTTTATTGGAAGCCTTTGATTATGCCAAAAAAAATAATAAAGCGCTACATTTTATCGGTTTGGTTTCAAACGGTGGTGTACATGCACACATCGAGCATTTAAAAGCACTTAGCGATGCTGCACAGGAAGCCAGTTTAGAAAAGGTTTTTATCCATGGCTTTTTAGATGGGCGTGATACTGATCCTAATTCAGGATTGGGTTTCATCTCGGATCTTCAAAATCACATACAGGGTTCTTCAACCAAAATTGCCTCATTAATTGGCCGTTATTATGCCATGGACAGAGATAATCGTTGGGAACGTGTTAAACAGGCTTATGATGTAATGGTGAATGGTATTGGGGAGAAAACTCAGGATGCCTTAACTGCCATTCAAAAATCTTATGCTGATGGCATTACCGATGAATTTTTAAAACCGATTGTTTTAACGCAGGATAATGGTGCACCTGTTGCAACCATTCAAAGTGATGACGTAGTAATTTGCTTTAACTTCCGTACAGATAGAGGTCGTGAAATTACGACTGCTTTAACTCAAAAAGATTTCCCTGAGCAACAAATGCATAAATTGCCATTGTACTACGTAACGATGACCACTTATGACGAAAGCTTTGAAAAGGTAAATGTGATTTTTACGAAAGATGATTTAAGTAAAACGCTTGGTGAAGTTTTGGCCGAAAATCAAAAAACTCAAATCCGCATTGCCGAAACTGAAAAATACCCACACGTAACTTTCTTTTTCTCCGGTGGAAGAGAATCTGAATTTGAAAACGAAAAACGAATCCTTATTCCTTCACCAAAAGTTGCTACTTACGATTTACAACCTGAAATGAGTGCTGCAGGAATTACCGAGGCCATTACAAAGGAAATGGAAACCGGATGGGCAGATTTTATCTGTTTAAATTTTGCTAACCCTGATATGGTGGGTCATACGGGCGTATTTGATGCCGTTATAAAGGCTGTTGAAACTGCTGACCAATGTGCAGAAATTGTCGTGAACAAGGGGTTGGAAAATGGCTACTCTTTTATTTTACTGGCAGATCATGGCAACTCAGAATATATGGTTAACAATGACGGATCGGTAAATACAGCACACACGACTAATCTTGTTCCTTGTATTTTAATTGATAACGACTATAAAAGTATTACTGACGGTAAGTTAGGAGACATTGCTCCTACTATTTTAAAAATATTGGGTGTTGCTATTCCGGAAGAAATGACAGGAAACGTTTTAATATAATGACGAAGAACCTTTGTATTTTGGTATTTGCCCTGGCTTTCTTTTCGTGCAACCAACGAAAAGATGCAGAAGCAAATACCGATTTATTATACTTTGATGTTAAAGGCTATTTTAAAAATGAAGCTTTGCATTTGCAAAAAGTAAAACCTTTGGTCCAAAAATTGGTAAATCTTAATGGTGATGCAGAAAGTAAAGCCACAAAAATTAATGATTGGGAAAAAGAACTTACCATATTTACCGATGCCGACATTAACAAAACCTCCTGGAGAGGCAGTTTTAAAATAAATAAGGTGGCTGATACAGAAACCTACACTTCTGACAACAGAAAAATCCCTGTAAAAAGAATTATTATTGTTAAAGTAAATGGTAAAGTAACCAGCATTGAAATTATCAGAGAAAATAAAAACATGGTATATCAATCAACTGATACCTTACTCTACTATCCAGACAGCTTATACGAAATAAGAAAGCAGCAAAAAATCAAATTACTTAATCCTAAAAAATATATTATTACAGGTAAGCTGAAATAAAAAAGGGGCTTTGAAAATTTCAAAGCCCCTTTTTTATGATTAATTTCTTTTATTTTAAACTGGCAATCTGTGCTTTATCATAAGTAATCCAGTCGATAATGTCTTTTCTTAAAGGCTGCATGGTTAAAACCTTTTGAAAATCGGCAATAGAGTTGTTAAACAGTGCAATACAAGCTACTTTATCTGGTCCTTTTTTAACTTTATATGACCTGAAAATTGCATAATCTTTATAGGCCAAGGCTCTGTTTTGAAGGCCTTGTGTATCTTCTTCACCACTAATTTCTATCGCTTTTGTAAAATCTTTAATGGCTGTAGTGTAAAAACTCTCCCGCATTTGGCTTAACGATTCCTTTGGATCATTTGCAATGTTTAATCTCGCCTTGCCTCTGTAATAGTATGCAGAAACTTCGTTTGGTTTTAGAATAAGCAAACGGCTGTAAATAGCAATAGAGTTTTCATAATCTCCTTTTTGAAAATAAGAATAACCCAGCATTTTTAAAACATCTGCATTGTTAGGATCTTTAGCATCGGCTTTTTCCAGCTGCATTATTGCAGTTTTATAATCGCCTTTCATCATAGCCTGCATGCTTTTATCTGAATTGTTTTGAGCTATGGCACTGCTTGATGAGAAAATAATTAACCCTAAAATGGTTTGTTTAAAATAGTTCATGTATTAATAATAAGTTAACAAATCTAACACATCAGTTAAGATTTACATAGATATATTTTGCAATATAATCGAAATCCGATAATTTAAAAGATTTTTATTTTTCTTTAACTAAACTCATTCGTTTAAACAACATAAACGTTAAATATTGGTTTATATGATATTTAATACAAATATTTAAAATTATACTGCCTTTTTAACATAACATTAATATAATTTTCACTTTGGCACAAGAGTTGAATTTATTATCCTGTTAAGTAATTTAAACAATCTGTTAACGATTAAACTGCCAGTTTGTCGTGATATATAAATTCGAGAATGAGTAAAAACGATATATTTGATTTCAATTCTGCAATGCCCATGATAAACGAGGATACCGAATTTTTTCCCTTAATGTCTCAGCAGGACGAGGAAGATATGAACAATGAGGAGACTCCTGAAAGATTGGCTATACTGCCTTTGCGAAATACGGTTCTGTTTCCTGGTGTGGTAATTCCAATTACGGTAGGCAGAGATAAATCAATCAAATTAATTAAAGAAGCATACAAAGGAAATAAGATTATTGGCGTAGTTTCTCAGAAAGACGTTTCAATTGAAGATCCTACTTTTGACCAGTTAAATAACGTTGGTACGGTTGCCAACATTATTAAGTTGTTGCAAATGCCTGATGGAAACACCACCGTGATTATCCAGGGTAAACAACGTTTCAGGTTACTGGAAGAAGTGCAAAACGAACCTTACATTAAGGCAACCGTTAAGAAATTTGAAGAGCAAAAACATAAAACAGACAAAGAATTTAAAGCATTAATTGCTTCGATCCGTGAAATGTCTGCTCAAATTATTCAGCTTTCGCCAAACATTCCAAGTGAAGCCAGCATCGCCCTTAAAAACATAGAAAGTAATTCATTTTTGATCAATTTTATTTCGTCAAACATGAATGCCGAAATGGCGGATAAGCAGCAAATCCTGGAAATGGATAAATTGCAGGAAAGGGCTCAAAAAGTAATGGAGCTTTTAATGGTCGAATTACAGATGCTGGAACTGAGAAATCAGATTCAATCTAAAGTTCGTACCGACCTGGATAAGCAACAACGCGATTATTTTTTAAATCAGCAGTTAAAAACAATTCAGGAAGAATTGGGTGGTAACTCTGCCGATTTAGAGTTTGATGCTTTACAGGAAAGGGCTAAAAAGAAAAAATGGGCTAAACCTGTTGCGGAGCATTTTGATAAAGAATTAGATAAACTGGGCCGCATGAATCCGGCAGCACCAGATTATTCTATCCAGTTAAATTATCTGGAATTACTTCTGGATTTACCATGGAGCGAGTTCACCAAAGATAATTTTGACCTTAAAAGAGCACAACGCATTTTAGATAAAGACCATTTCGGTTTAGAAAAGGTTAAACAGCGTATTATAGAATATTTAGCGGTTTTGAAGCTGAAACGCAATATGAAAGCGCCTATTTTATGTTTGGTTGGCCCTCCGGGAGTTGGTAAAACATCATTAGGAAAATCTATTGCAAAAGCCTTGGGCCGTAAGTATGTACGTATGGCATTGGGTGGTATTCGCGATGAAGCCGAAATTCGTGGTCACCGTAAAACTTATATTGGCGCAATGCCCGGTCGTATTATTTCGTCAATTAAAAAAGCAGGTGCGGATAATCCTGTTTTTGTACTGGATGAGATTGATAAGGTAGGTACAGACCATCGTGGCGATCCTTCTTCTGCCTTACTGGAAGTTTTAGATCCGGAGCAAAATAGTGCCTTTTACGATCATTATGTAGAAATGGACTACGATTTATCGAACATCCTGTTCATTGCAACCGCAAACTCTTTAAGCACCATACAGCCTGCCCTGCTTGACCGTATGGAAATTATTGAAGTAAACGGCTATACGATTGAAGAGAAAATTGAAATTGCCAAGAAATACCTTTTACCTAAACAAAAGGAAAATCATGGTTTGCAAAATAAAGACATCAATCTGAAACCTGCTTTAATTGAAAAGGTAATTGAAGATTATACCCGCGAATCTGGTGTACGTGGCTTAGAGAAAAAAGTAGGTTCGCTGGTGCGTGGCGTTGCAACAAAAATTGCAATGGAAGAAGAATATAATCCAAATTTAACAAATGAGGATGTAGAACGTATTTTAGGAGCCCCGATTTACGATAAGGATTTATATGAAGGTAACGAAGTTGCAGGCGTGGTTACCGGTTTGGCCTGGACAAGTGTTGGTGGCGATATTTTATTTATTGAATCCAGTTTGAGCCCGGGTAAAGGCAAATTAACTTTAACCGGTAATTTGGGTGATGTAATGAAAGAGTCTGCGGTAATTGCTTTGGCTTATTTACGTGCACATGCAGCAGAATTCGGCATTGATTATTCGTTGTTTGATAACTGGGATGTTCACGTACACGTACCTGCAGGTGCAACGCCAAAAGATGGCCCTTCGGCTGGGGTAACTATGCTTACCGCTTTAACATCAGCATTTACGCAGCGCAAAGTAAAACAACATTTAGCCATGACGGGCGAAATTACTTTACGTGGTAAAGTGCTTCCTGTTGGTGGGATTAAAGAAAAAATATTGGCCGCCAAAAGAGCGAATATTAAAGAAATTATTCTTTGCAAAAGCAACCGTAAAGATATTTTAGAAATTAAAGAGAGTTACATTAAGGATTTAAAATTCCATTATGTTAACGAAATGAGTGAAGTAATTGATTTGGCTTTAACCAAAAACAAAGTTAAAAAGCCATTGGATTTAAGTATTAAAATTGCTCCAATTGTAAACTAAATTGTAATCTTTTGGCTTAACAGTCCATAATTTCAGTTACAATAAATACTTTTACAGCCCGGGATATATTTCCGGGCTTTTTTATGAAATCAATCCTATCCTCCCTATTCATTATCTTTATTTCTTTAAGCGTAAATGCCCAAAGTTTTAAAAACGAGTTTGGCTTTAAAACAGAAAATGATGCCTATCTGGCTACATTGAATGACAGATACTATACCAATGGCTTATTTATCTATTTCAGAAGCGCATTAAATCCTGAAAAGTTTTCGGATAAAATAGAAAAGAAAATCTACGAAATTTCTCTAGGCCAAAAAATGTATACGCCCTATTGGGGTTCAGTACCAAACAAAGAAGATCAGGACAGACCTTTTGCAGGATATTTATATGCCGGAGGAGCTTATTCTATTTTTTATAAAAAAGAAACAGTTTTAAAGTTAAGTGCAGAAATTGGGATGATTGGCCCCAGCTCTTTAGCACGCAATGCACAAAAGTTTTTACATCAAACCGTTGGTTTTTATGCCCCGGCTGGCTGGGATTATCAGATTAAAAATGATTGTGCACTTAACCTGGCTGGAAATTACAGTAAATTACTATACCGCAGTACTGATAATATTATTGATTTTAGCGGACAGGGCTACGCCAATTTAGGAACCACTTTTTCCGGTTTGGGTACTTCCATATTATTCAGAGCCGGAAAATTAAATCAGCTCTTTAACAGCGCTTACCATAACGCGGTAATTGGCGAATCTAAAACCAAAAACCTGAACAAATCTGAGTTTTTCTTCTATTTAAAACCGCAATTAAATGTTGTGGCTTATGATGCAACTATCCAGGGCAGTCTATTTAACCATAATAGCCCGGTAACTTTTGGTGTTAAACCAATTGTTTTTGAGCAGCAATTCGGTTTAAATTATAGTTCGAAACGTTTTACAGCCGATTTTAATGTTATTTTCAAAACTAAAGAAGTTGAAAGTGCTGCAAAAGCACAGAATTATGGCGGGTTAAGTTTGTATTACCGGTTCGAAAAAATATAAATAGATATATTTAATAAAAAAAGCCGTAAAACTAATCGAAATTTGGTTTTTTACGGCTTTCTTTTTTCTGAGCGGTGACAGATTTTGTTTTTAAACGTTTTTGAATTACTGCCCTGGGTATTTTCGTTGGCTTACGTTTCTTTTCAACCAAAAGAGATCGTTTTAATAAATCCAGCAACTTCGCTACCGTTTTTTCTTTGTTTAAAAGCTGACTTCTGTCTTCTTGAGAAACGATGTGCAAAAAACCTTCTGTATCGAGACGGTTTTCGAGTCTGGATTTTAACAACGTTTTTTCTTCATCGGTAAAATATTCAGCTTCTTCCAGGTTAAAAATCAGTTCAACCTTACTGGAAACCTTATTTACGTTCTGCCCACCCTTACCTCCGCTGCGTGATGTTTTGAAGGTAGCCGACTTTAATATTTCTTCTCTTGTGGGTAACATGCCACAAAAGTATAAATTGCTGAAACAATTTAAAAAGATTTATTCTCCTGCTTATCTACATGCCATTTTTGTTTAGAATTGTTCTTTATACGCCTAAAAAATTCATCAATACCTTTCTATTTTTTTACCTTTGCCTGCGATGAGAAAAAATGTAGTAATAGCGATAGATGGTTATTCATCTTGTGGAAAAAGTACATTGGCTAAAGCATTGGCTAAAAAATTAGGCTTTATTTATGTTGACAGTGGTGCGATGTACCGGGCTGTGACTTTATATTTTCTAAGAAATAAAATCAATGTTGCAGATGATGCCAGCGTCGCCGATGCTTTACAACACATTGAATTGAATTTCCATTCACGTGATTATCAATCTCATATTACTTTAAACGGTGAAGAAGTTTCTGATGAAATCCGTTTGATGCCTGTTTCGGAAAATGTTAGTGAGGTTTCTGCTCATAAAATTGTGCGCCACGAAATGGTGAAGCAACAACAAAGAATGGGGAAATCTAAAAATATTGTAATGGATGGCCGTGACATAGGCACAACTGTTTTTCCTGATGCACCGGTTAAGTTTTTCATGACTGCTGACCCTAAAATCAGGGCTGAACGAAGATTTAAAGAGCTGGAAAGTAAAGGCAATAATGAAACCACTTTGGAAGAAGTTTTTGAAAACCTGGCTCACCGAGATTATGCAGATACAACCAGGAAGGAAAGTCCTTTGGTTAGAGCTGATGATGCCATAATTTTGGATAATACAGAACTTACACAGGAAGAACAATTGGCTTTTGCCTTAGAAAGAGTTGAACCTTTTTTAACTAAAACAGCTTAATCCTTTACTGAAAGTATAACTGGTATAATTTAATTTCTTATTTTTAACAGCAAACCACTGCTTTTAAATATGAAATTAAAATTATCTCTGCTTGCAATTGTTACCTTATTATATGTAAATCAGGTTTCAGCCCAAAAAGGTTGGATTAATCTTTTTAATGGAAAAGATTTAAAAGACTGGAATATTAAAATTTCTAAGCATAACTATCAAGAAAACTATGCAAATACTTTTCGCGTAGAAAATGGTTTATTAAAGGTAAGTTACGATGGTTATCAAAGTTTTGATCAGCAATACGGACACATTTTCTATAAAAAACCTTTTTCTTATTATTTGTTAAAGGTAACCTATCGTTTTGTAGGCGACCAGGTTAAAGGTGGTGAAGGCTGGGCATTGCGAAACAGCGGTGCCATGCTGCATTGTCAGGCACCTGAAACGATGCTGAAAGATCAGGATTTCCCAATATCTATTGAAGGACAAATTTTAGGTGGCGACGGTGAGCACGAACGCCATACCAGTAATGTTTGTACCCCGGGTACTCAAATCGTGTACGAAGGAAAATTATTTACTCCGCACTGCCTGGATTCTAAATCAAAAACTTATGCGGGTGATCAATGGGTTACTGCAGAGTTTTTAGTTTTAGGCGATTCTGTTATCAAACACATTATCAATCACGAGGTTGTACTGGAATATACCAAACCACAGATTGGTGGCGGTAACGTAGCCAATTATGATCCTAAAGTAAAAGTAGATGGAAAGGCTTTAACTGGTGGTTATATTTCTTTACAAAGCGAAAGCCATCCTATTGAATTCAAAACGGTTCAGCTGTACAACCTGGAACCTTTTGCAAAGAATAAAGTTAAATTGAATAAAGTACTGGGTGAAATTCTTAAATAGCAGATGTTTTTTACATCCATGAGCTTCATTGATTTTCTTTACTTTCGGTATTAGTCCAAATTATCTTTTTTTAATCTTCTTTAGCCTTATTGAAAGTATTTTATACTTTTGAGGCATTTAACACTCTGCTTACTTCTTGCGTTAATTTTTGCTGCATTGGCTATTCGTTAATGTTTTTTATTACCTATGATTATGACCAGAATATTATTCCTGTTTGTTGCGCTATTTATTTCTTCGATGAATTTAAGTGCACAAGATATGTACCGCGTTAAAGCCGACAAATTAAATGTCAGAGCAACGAACGATCCGAAAAGTAAAGTTATTGGCTTTATCCGTCAGGATGAAAATGTGGCAGTGCTGGATTCGGCGGATGCGAAATATTTTAAGGTTAAGGTAACAAATGGCGAAGGTTGGGTAAGTAAAGAATATTTAATCAGGGTTAGCCCCGTTCCTTCAAAACCAGTTGTAAAACCGGCAGCGGTAGCTACACCAAAAGCTATAACAGATAACTCCAATCTGATCTTTTTTTCAATTGTAGCCTTAATACTGATCACTATTTTGTTTTTTATATTTAAATATTTGAGGCAAAACAGGATTCTAATTGCGTTTTCTACCCTTGTGGTATTGGTAACCGGTTATTTTTGTTTTATCACTTTTATAAAAGAAAAAGTGGTTACGGGTACATTTGCAAGTGACAGCGATACTCAATACCAATCTTTTGATTTTAAAACGAAAGATTCTGTTGTGGTAAAAGATGTTTATTCTGATTCATTATTTATCGCTCATTACGTAATTGAGGGCGATATGATTAAACTGCAACAGGAACAAAATACTATTTTATTGTTAATCAGAGATGAAAATACTTTAATAGGTGAAGGCTTTACCAAAGGAACCTTTATTAAGAAGTAATTATTAAAACCGGATTTAGGTTTCTTAAGTAAGCCTGGATTCTTAAACCTGGCGGAGCGGATTAGCCCACATTCCGATTTTACATCCGGAGAGGACTATGAGCAAAAGCAGGACTGCTGTTTGGGAAGAGCGGCTAAATGCTCATTTTCAAATCATTACAAAAAGCAGTACGCTAAACGCCTTGTCTTTACGACTGGTATTCTGAAATAAATTCAGAATCGAGGACCGGGCTTTCTTAATATGCTAAAAATCAGCAACATTTATTAAAAAAATCTTTTCTATAATTAAAAAAAGTTTTACCTTTGCAGTCCCTAAATAGGGAAAAAAGGAGATAATTAATTAATGGCTAAAAAACAAGTAGCAGAAAAAGAACTAGCAGCTAAGACAGCTGAGCTTCAGGATGCAGGCGGACGCTTGACTGAAAAAGAAACTATTGAATCAGAAGCTGATTCAGTTTCGATCGAATCGATCAAATCATCATTAGCAACACCAACAGAAGATTTTGATTGGGATGCAGATGAAAAAGTATTCGGTAATTACAATGATGCAGACCGTAAAAAGTTTGAAGATATGTATGCCGGAACATTTAATCAGATCACTAAAGGTGAAATCATTAGCGGTATTGTTGTTTCAATTAACAACAAAGACGTAGTATTAAACGTAGGTTTCAAATCTGACGGTTTAGTTTCTACTTCAGAATTCCGTGATACACCAGATCTAAAAATCGGCGATTCAGTTGACGTTTTCGTTGAAGCACCAGAAGATGCTAACGGTCAATTGATTCTTTCTCGCAAAAGAGCTAAAACTCAAAGATCATGGGAAGCTATTAACGAGGCGCTTGAAAATGATAGAATCATCAATGGTTTTGTAAAAAGCCGTACTAAAGGTGGTTTAATTGTTGACATTATGGGCGTTGAGGCTTTCTTACCAGGATCTCAAATTGATATTAAACCTATCCGTGACTACGATGTTTACGTTGGTAAAACAATGGAATTCAAAGTTGTTAAAATTAACCATGAGTTTAAAAACGTTGTAGTTTCTCATAAAGTGTTAATTGAAGACGATTTAGAAAGCCAAAAAGTAGAAATCGTTTCTAAATTAGAAAAAGGACAGGTATTAGAAGGTACTGTTAAAAACATTACTGATTTCGGTGTGTTCATCGATTTAGGTGGTGTTGATGGTTTACTTCACATTACTGATATTTCTTGGGGCCGCATAGAGCATCCAAAAGAAGTATTATCATTAGATGAAAAAATCAACGTTGTTGTTTTAGATTTTGATGATGAGAAAAAACGTATCGCATTAGGATTAAAACAATTAACTCCACACCCTTGGGAAAATTTAAGTGCTGACATTCAGGTTGGTTCTAAAGTTAAAGGAAAAATCGTAACTGTTGCAGATTACGGTGCTTTCTTAGAAATCATTCCAGGTGTTGAAGGTTTAATCCACGTATCTGAAATGAGCTGGTCACAAAACTTAAGAAATCCACAGGAATTCTTAAAAGTTGGTGATGAGATCGAAGCTGAAGTTTTAACTTTAGACAGAGACGAGCGCAAAATGAGCTTGGGTATTAAACAATTATCTAACGATCCTTGGCAAGAAGTTGCTGCTAAATTCCCTGTAGGAAGCAAACACAAAGCTGTTGTTAAAAACATGACTAACTTTGGTGTTTTCGTGGAAATTGAAGAAGGTATCGATGGTTTAATCCACATTTCTGACTTATCATGGTCTAAAAAAGTTAACCACCCTAACGAATTCACTAAAGTTGGTGATGTATTAGACGTAGTTGTTTTAGAATTAGACGTTGATAACCGTAAATTAAGCTTAGGTCACAAACAATTAGAAGAAAACCCTTGGGATACTTTCGAAACGATCTTTACTTTAGATTCGGTTCACCAGGGTACTGTTGTTAAAGTAACTGATAAAGGTGCTGTTATTGCTTTACCATATGGCGTAGAAGGTTTCGTACCAACTAAACACATGGTTAAAGAAGATGGTACTTCGGTTAAAGCTGAAGAAACCAATGACTTCAAAATCATTGAATTCAACAAAGAAGCAAAACGCATTGTAGTATCTCACGCCCGCATTTGGGAAGAGGTTAAAGCTGAAGCTGTTGCTGAAGAAAGAGCAACTAAGAAAAAAGAAGCTAAAGCTGCTGTAACTGCTGTTAAAAAAGTTAAAGATTCTGTAGAGAAATCTACTTTAGGAGATTTAGACGTATTAGCTCAATTGAAATCGCAATTAGAAGGCGAAGAGAGCAAAGCTAAAAAAGGCTAGTTCTTTTTAACTGATCATATTAAAGCCTTCGATGAAAATCGGAGGCTTTTTTTGTGGATTTTTTTGTGGATTTTTTTGCCACGGAAATACTGAATTCACGGATTTATTTTGAACGATCTAAAAAATTGTAAAAGCATTTAAGAATAACTTATAGGGTATAAAATAATAATTAGAAAACGAAAGCAAGAGCCAAGCCCCGTTATACTTCCTGCCGTGAAAAACGGCATTCATGCTCTCGGGTTTATTTAACAAAGGTCATCAGTCTTATATTTTCTTAATGTCTTATATGGCAATTATTTGAAGCTATAGTTTTGAACCATGTAAGAAATATAAGAGCATTTAAGAACCTCCCATTTGAAAAAAATAACTATAACACACTCATTATGAATAAATAACAATGTTTATTTAATGTATATCCTAAGCTTATAAATCGTTCACTTTTATCCCAAAGTGTTTTTTCTTACTTTTGAAAAAATAATAGCTTATCCATATGAGAGTTTTTACATTTCTTTTTTTACTGGCGATTACCTTTAATCTTTCTGCTCAGGAAATCAATATTATTCCTCAACCGGTAAAAGTCGAAATAAAATCCAAAAACTCTCCTTTTATCATTGATAGCAATACTCAAATTATAGCTGCTGATTCTTTATCGAACAATGCTTTGTTTTTGAAGGATTACTTATTTAAATACCTTGGCAGCAACGTTACTCAGTCTGCAGTTTCTGATCGCAAAACCAGTGTTATAAAATTAGTTATAAGCAATGTTAAGACTGAAAATGAAGACCGCTACGAATTAAATTCAGATGCTAAACAAATCACCATTCAGGCCACATCTTCCAAAGGTATTTTTTATGGTATACAAACTTTAATTCAGCTTCTGCCCTATTCAAATAAAGCTTTTCCGGTTCAGGTTCCCTCGGTTTCCATTATAGATTATCCTCGTTTTGCTTACCGCGGCATGCATTTGGATGTAAGCCGTCACTTTTTTGATATTGCTTTTGTAAAACAATACATTGACTACCTGGCATTGCATAAAATGAATTATTTTCATTGGCACTTAACTGATGACCATGGCTGGCGAATAGAGATTAAAAAATATCCAAAGCTAACCGAGGTTGGTGCCTGGCGCAACGGAAGTATTATTGGTTTGTATCCAGGAACCGGAAATGATGGAATAAAACACGGCGGATTTTACACTCAGGAACAAATTAAAGAGGTTATTAAATATGCTGCCGACCGCTATGTTACCATCATTCCCGAAATTGAAATGCCCGCACACAACATGGCCGTTTTAGCTTCTTACCCTGAATTGGGTACAGAACCTTCAAAAAAATATGAAGTAGCCCAAACCTGGGGCATCTTTAATAAGTTTAACAATGTTTTGCAGCCAACAGAAAAAACCTTCTCTTTTTTGGAAGATGTTTTAACTGAAGTAATGGATTTATTCCCTGCGCCTTACATCCATGTTGGCGGAGACGAAGCAGCAAAAACCTGGTGGAAACAATCTGCTGTTGCTCAGCAAATTATGAAAGCTAATAATTTAAAGGATGAAAGTGCACTGCAAAGTTATTTCATCAGAAGAATGGAGAAATTTGTAAACAGTAAAGGCAAAACAATTATTGGCTGGAATGAAATTTTACAGGGTGGCCTTGCTCCAAATGCTATTGTAATGAGTTGGCAGGGCGAAAAAGGGGGCATTGAAGCCGCAAAACAAGGCCACAAAGCCATTATGACTCCAGAGAATAAAATGTACTTCAATCATGCACAATTTGTTAAAGAGGATAGTTTAACTGCTAATAAGTTATCTCCACTGATTGATGTTTACAATTACGAACCAATTCCGGCAGAATTAACGGCAGAACAAGCTAAATACATTTGGGGCGGACAAGGGTGTTTATGGAGCGAGTACATCACCAATCCTGCAAAAGTACAGTATATGCTTTTTCCGAGACTGGATGCCTTGAGTGAAATTTTATGGAGTCCGAAAGGTAAAAGAAATTATCCCGACTTTAAAAAACGCCTGAATACGCAATTTAAACGTTACGATTTAATGGGCATAACTTACAGCAAAAGATACCTGACAGGTGATTTTTAATTCTATGTATATTTGCTGAAAATTAGATGATTTATGCGTAAAGTTTTAGCTGTTATTTTTACCCTCATTACCATTTTCGCGATTAAAGAATGTGTTTACATTTTTACAACAACAGATGCGGATATAATAAGTCAGAGGCCCCAGCTTATTTTAACGGCAATTAGCATAACGCTCCCCTTATTTATATTTACGCTTTGGCTTTGGAGGCCCAAAAGAAAAACCATTGACGGAGAAAATATACCTCAGGAATAAAATCTGCTTTTCAGCTCGGGTGTTGGTACCCAGCAACTTTCCTGCTTTCCCCACCATTTATAGCGGTTGTTTGCAATAATATCGTAAACCCAATCGCGAATAAACTTAGGAATAATCATAAATCCATATAACATTGGCCACAGGCCATTTAAATGTTTCGCAACCCTGAGCGCCGAAGAAGATCTTTTATAAAGTTTACCGTTCTCAATCAGCATCGTCGTATTCAGCTCCTCAGGATTAACCTTAAAAGGCTTTAACACTTCCCTGGCGTAATCACTTTGCAACGCTGCAAACTTAAATAATTGCTTTGAATCATGCTCAATTACAAACTGAACCGATGCATTACAAAGGTTGCAAACACCATCAAATAAAATTACGGGTTGGTCCATAAATAAAGTTAGATATTTAAAACTTTAATAAAAATCAGATTTATGTCTTATTCACACACTTTGCCTTAATTATTGGCAATAAAATTAATAATCCAGTACATTAGCTTAACTTATTAAAGCTGAAGCTAACATGTATATTTCTATTAACAACCAATTTTTCGCCAGTGAAGATGCCAAAATTTCGGTATCGGATTTATCTATTCAAAGAGGTTATGGAATCTTCGATTTTTTAAAAACCATCAACAACAAGCCTATTTTTATTGAAAATTACCTGGATCGCTTTTACAACTCGGCAAAAGAGATGAATTTAGAAGTTGATTTAGACAGAGTTCAATTGAGCGGCACGATTCAAAAACTCATTGAGAAGAATAACATACCCAATTCGGGCATAAAAATTATCCTAACGGGAGGTTATTCAGAAGACGGCAATACCCTGGTAAAACCAAATCTGATTATTATCCAAACTCCTTTAGAAATTAGTCAAAGCTTGCCCCAAAAAGGATTTTCTTTAATCAGTTACAATCATCAGCGGCAAATTCCGCAGGTAAAAACAATTGATTATTTACAAGCCATTCGTTTGCAAAAATTTGTAAAAGAAAATGATGCCGATGATTTGCTTTATCATAATCATGGAATGGTAAGAGAATGCCCCCGTGCTAATTTTTTTATTGTTACTGATAATGAAATTATCACGACTAATAATGAAATTTTAAAGGGAATTACCAGAAGTAAAATTTTGGGTCTGAATATTCCGGATTATAAATTTACAGAAAGAGATTTTACTTTAGATGAAGTTTATAATGCCAAAGAGGCTTTTGTAAGCAGCTCAACCAAAAATGCCTTTCCGGTGTATAAAGTTGATGGAAAATTAATTGGGGATGGGAACAATAAAATAACCAGCCTCATTCATGAACAGCTTTTGGCGTTAATTGAGAAAGACCAGCTGGTTTAAAATTTCTGATATTGAACTTTGGCCATCTCTGATATGGAAGCCCGAGCAATTGATTTTTAAAGGTTGTGACAGAACATTTTAGCACTGAAATTAAAAACAATCGATCTTCAACTTTTTAACCTTGAAACATTTTTATATATTTGCCCAATCCTTCTTCAATGCAAAAGAAAACACTTCTTGACGGACAAAAAATTCAGATTACAATTAAGAGGCTCTGCCATCAATTAATTGAAAACCACGACGATTTCGCGAATACCGTTTTAATTGGCATCCAACCAAGAGGTATTTTTTTGGCCGAGCGGATTCAACAGGAACTTCAAATTATTCTTAAACACAAAAAAATACTTAAGGGTAACCTTGACATTACGTTTTTCAGGGATGATTTTCGGAGAAAAGATGGCTTGGTTACCGCCAGCAGTAATTCAATCGACTTTATTATTGAAGGCAAAAAAGTAATTTTAATTGATGATGTACTTTGGACCGGAAGAACCATCAGAGCAGCACTTGATGCTTTACTGGCTTATGGCAGACCCGAGAAAGTTGAGCTGCTGGTTTTAATTGACCGCAGGTTTAGCAGACATTTACCTATCGAGCCTGATTACATTGGGCATCAGGTAGATAGCTTAGATTCTCAACAGGTAAAAGTAAGTTGGGCAAACGAAGAAGGTGAAGACAAAGTTTTATTATTATCAGATAAGCAATAGCAGAAAATGGCAGCAGACAAATTATCAACCCGACATCTTTTAGGCATTAAAGATATTAACCGGAATGATATCGAATTAATTTTCGAAACTGCAGATAATTTTAAAGAAGTGATTAACAGGCCTATTAAAAAAGTGCCTTCCCTCCGCGACATTACCATTGCCAATATTTTCTTCGAAAACTCTACCCGTACCAAACTCTCTTTTGAGCTTGCGGAGAAAAGGCTTTCGGCCGATGTGGTCAACTTTGCCGCTTCTTCTTCTTCTGTAAGTAAAGGCGAAACCCTGATCGATACCGTAAACAACATCTTATCTATGAAAGTGGATATGGTGGTTATGCGCCATCCTTATGCGGGTGCAGGTCAGTTTTTAAGCAAACATGTAAAAGCACAGATTGTAAATGCCGGCGATGGCGCTCATGAGCATCCGACGCAAGCTTTACTGGATGCCTTTTCAATCCGCCAGAAACTAGGTGATGTTGCCGGAAAAAAAGTAGTCATCGTGGGTGACATTCTGCATTCACGTGTAGCCATATCCAACATCCTTTGCTTACAGCGTTTGGGTGCCGAAGTTATGGTTTGCGGACCTACCACATTAATTCCTAAACACATTCATCAACTTGGAGTAAAAGTTGAGCACAACTTAGTTAAAGCACTGAATTGGTGCGATGTAGCAAACATGCTTCGTATCCAGTTAGAGCGTCAGGACATCAAATACTTCCCATCTTTAAGGGAATATGCTATGATGTATGGCCTAAATAAACAAATTCTGGATAACCTGGATAAAGAGATCATTGTGATGCACCCCGGCCCTATAAACAGAGGCGTGGAGATTACAAGTGATGTGGCTGACAGCAAACAATCTATCATCCTCGAACAGGTCGAAAATGGTGTAGCAGTTAGAATGGCCGTGCTGTATTTATTGGCTAGCCAGGGTTAGTATTAAGCTTAAAGTTCTGAATTGTTAATGGTATAAATTGTACCCGTTAATCAATTTTATAGTTAATCGGTTCGATAAAATTACTTTTTTACACATTCGTATTTTCCTCATACCAATTCCAAAATCCCTTCGTTAAAGTTGTGTTATCAACAGATGTTAATTACTTATGTTGATAAGCTTTGATACTATTTTATAATTTAGTACCAACCATATTTGAAACCGATGCAAAAAAAATATTTACTAATTCCGCTACTTTTAGCAGGAAGTTTTAGCAGTTATGCGCAGATAAGCGCCGTGCAAAACCTCAATAAAAACTATCAAACCGGGTTAGAATTATTAGACAAAGAAAAATACACTGCTGCTGCACAACAATTTAAATTAGTTGAGCAACAACGTTTTAAACCCTCAACACAATCAGAAAGTAATGCTGAATTGTCATTATTAAAAGAGAATGCAAAATTTTATGCAGCAGTATGCGCATTAGAGTTAACCAATAGTGATGCAGAGAGTTTATTTCAGGCTTTTATCCGCGATTATCCTTTAAATCCAAATACCAAACTGGCTTATTTTTATGTTGGAAAAACTTATTTCAACCAAAAAAACTATAAAAAAGCTTTAGAATGGTTTGAAAAAACTGATCCTTCTACCCTTTCTGGCAAGCAACGTTTAGAGTACCAGTTTAAACAAGGTTACGCTTATTTTGAATTGAAAGATTATGAAAAAGCCGAACCTTTATTTGAAAAAGTTAAGAAAGAAAGTGGCGAATTTCAGGAAAGTGCAACCTACTATTTCGCTTACATCAACTACCTGAATAAGGAGTATAAAACAGCTTTAGCAAACTTCGAAAAGTTAAAAGGTTCGCCAACCTATGAAGCCAGTTATCCGTATTACATCACTTCAATGTACTATCTGGATGAACGTTATGATGACGTAATTGATTATGCGATTCCGGCAATGCAAAAAACGCAGCAACAGTTCGAACCGGAAATGTTGAGTTTGGTTGCAGCCTCTTATTTTGCAAAATCGGAATTTAAAAATGCTGAAAAATATTTTGCAGAGTTTTATGCTAAAGATAAAAGCGAAACCAAAAATAACCTGTTCATTTATCAGTATGGTTACTCTTTATTTCAAAACAAAAAATATAAAGAATCTGTAACTGTTTTAGAAAAACTGAACTCGGATGATATTTACCTGCAAAACGGTATGTACACTTTAGGTAAAGCATTTATTCAGCTAGGCAATAAACAAAAAGCGCAGAGTGCATTTTTCAGAGCCTCGCGTTTAGATTTTGATAAAGCCATTCAGGAAGAAGCCTGGTTAAATTATGCTAAATTAAGCTATGAACTAGAGTTTCATCAGCAAGCTCTGGATGCAACGCAAAACTTCTTAAAGCAATTTCCTAACTCTAAAAAAACCAACGAAGCGAAAACTTTATTAGGCGAGGTTTTATTAACTACAAAAAATTACCAGGCCGCAGTTGATATTCTGGAACCTATTCCGAATAAAACTTTAGAAGCCAAAGAAGCGTATCAAAAAGTAACTTATTTCCGCGGACTTGAGTTTTATAACGAAAGAGCGTTTCCAAATGCTTTGGCTATGTTTCTTCGTTCAGAAAAATTTGCTGAAGACAACGAAATCAGTGCCTTAAGCATGTATTGGAAAGCAGAATCGATGTACGAATTGCGCAAGTATGGAGAAGCTGTTTCAACCTTCGAAAAGTTTTTAAAAATGCCTGACGCCGATAAAACAGGGGTTTACAATTTTGCAAATTACGCCCTGGCTTATGCAGCTTTTGAAGATGAAAAATACAGTAAGGCAGCAAATTACTTTGAAAAATTCCTTGCAGGAAACGATAAAGATCAAAAAACAATTGATGATGCAACCATCCGCTTAGCCGATTCTTACTTCGTAAATAAGAACTATGGCGATGCAATGGCAAACTATAACAAAATTATCAGCCGCAAAACTACGGCTGAAGATTATGCCCTTTTCCAAAAAGGAATGATCCAGGGATTGGAAAATCAATACGACACCAAAATTGCAACCATGCAAAGTTTATTGAAACAGTTTCCCAATTCAAATTATGCGGATGATGCAGGTTTCGAAACAGCTTATACCTATTTCAATAAAGGCGATTTTGATAAATCGAGATCGGATTTAGTTGATTTGGTTGCAAAATATCCTCGCAGCAGTTATGTACCAAAAGCTTTGGTTACCATCGGTTTGGTTCAGTACAACCAGGATCAGGACGATGCGGCTTTAGAATCGTTTAAAAAGGTAATCCGCGATTACCCAAGTGCTGATGAGGCCAAACAAGCTTTGGAATCCATTAAAAATATTTACGTAGATCGTGGTGATGCCAATGGATTTATTACTTATGCAGGCACTACCCCGCTGGGCAACTATTCAAATGCTGAGCAGGATAATATTATTTTTAGTGCGGCCAACAACTTATACCTAAAAGGTGATGCCAATGGCGCTTTATTGGCGGTTAATGCTTATTTTGATAAGTTCCCTAAAGCCATCCATGAAAAAGAGGCTAAGTTTATCCGTGCAGAATCTTTAGTAAAATTAAAACGTCCGGATGAAGCGATTCCTGATTATGAGTTTATCTTAAACGACTGGACCAGTGATTATACTGAACGTTCGTTATTAAGTATTTCTCAGGTGTTTCTGGATCAGAAAAAATACAACGAAGCCATCGTTTATTTGAAAAGATTAGAAACCACTACTGATTATAAATCGCATTACAGTTATGCCATTAACAACTTGCTAAAAGCCTACACGGCACTAAACCTGCCTGATGATATGCTTAAATATGCAGCATTAACCAAAGGATCTGAAAAAGCTTCTGAAGAGGAGAAAAACAGTTCTGGCTTATTTGCAGGTAAAGCTTATTTGTTAAAGGGAGATACTACAACAGCGGTTAAAGAATTTAAAAACGTGGTAGCCAGCACCAAAACAGTTGCGGCGGCAGAAGCTAAATACAACCTGGCTTTACTTGAATATACAAAAGGAGATTTCAAAACCTCATCTAAAACCTGTTTCGATCTAATTAACAACATGCCTTCTTACGATTATTGGGTAGCCAAATCATTCATTTTGCTATCAGATAACTATGTAGCATTAAAAGATAATTTACAGGCTAAAAGTACGCTTCTAAGCATTATTGATAATTACGACGGCAAGGATGACATTATCCCAACAGCCAAAGAGAAACTAGAAAAACTAAACCAGAAGAAGTAGAATTATGAAGTCGATTAAATATATATATAGTTCACTGTTTTTTTTAGTTGCCGGAATGATGACTGTCCAGGCGCAGGATAAAAAAACGGATGAAAAGGCAGTAGTAAATGAAGAAATTGAAGTTGTACGTCCATACAAACCAATTTTAGCAGAAGCTGTAAAACTGAGAAGAAGTCCGGATTTAAATGATGTTAAAATTTATAAAGCTAAACTTAATTACAGCGTTACGGATAGAAAGCTGGAATTAAACAGCGACATTAAAAAACTGCAGGCACAGCAACTTGCCGATGAAAAACAAACCGAATTAATTAATAACTATGTTAAAGGTGGCATTGGTAGTTTAGGAACCATACTGGGCGAAGCTTATATTAATTTAGGTAAAGATGAAGGCATGCAATTGGGTGGTTATTTTAAGCACTTCAGTCAGCAAGGTAAACTGAATAAACAAAATAGCAGTAGCCAGCAAGTAAGCATATTCGGTCGGAGCATTTTAGATCAGAATACAGTAAGTGGCCGGATTAACTTTGAACGTAATGGTTTATATTTTTACGGTATTGATAATGACAGACCAACTTTAAACCCCAATCCGGAAAAACAGGCCCTAACCCTACTTGAGGCAGAAGGCGAATTGGTTAAAAACTATACTGAAGATCAGGATGCGTTAAGCTATGCAGTTAAAGCAAATGGTTATTTGTGGAGTGATAAATACAGTGCAAAAGAAAGCTACATCGGCTTAAATGGCTATTTAAACAAACGCATTAACTCTTTAAACCTTGGTCTTGCGGCATCAACCGAATTTGGAAATACTAAAGATGCTTTAACCAGTGTTGGAAACAATTTGTTACGTTTAAATCCATACATCCGCCTGCAGGTTAAAGGTGCTAAAATTACAGCAGGTATTAATTTTGTACAGGAATTTGGCGCATATAGCAGCTCAAGGATATTCCCGGCGGTTACTGCAGATTTTACCCTAATTCCTGATTACTTACAGGTGTTTGGAGAAGTTAAAGGCGATGTAACCAGAAATTCAATGAAAAGCTTTACGGATGAAAACCCATGGTTAAACAGCAATGTCCTGGTTAAAAACACGGTTGAAAAATTAAGCATCAGTGCAGGTATTAAAGGTACAGGCGGTCCTGGTTTTGGTTATAAAGCCCGTTTCTACATGAAACAAATGGACGATATGCCTTTATTTGTAAACAACTTTACAGATTTTAACAAGTTTGATGTGATTTACGACTTCGGAAAAAGTAAAATAACTGGTTTAGAAGGCGAAATTTCAGTTCAGGTAAGTGATGCTTTAAAATGGACAGGTAAATTAAACATAGATGATTACAAGCCAGCAGCTGAAACGTACAGTTGGTTTAAACCAGGTTTAAAAGTAGGCTCTAACTTTACCTATACCTACAATAAAAAATTAAGCTTTAATGCTGCCGTGGTGATTCAGGATGATGTGAAAGCAAAAATTTATACCGCTAATCCGGTACCGGCATTACAATACGTTTCCCCTAACACCGCAATAGAATCTATCGTAACAGTTAAAGGTTATGTTGATTTAGGTTTAGGTGCAGAGTACCGTATTAATAACAAGTTTTCTGTTTTTGCAAAGGCCAATAACCTTTTAAATAAAAACTATAGCAGATACCTTTATTATCAGGTAAATGGTATAAATGTTTTTGGAGGTCTTAGTTATTCATTTTAATAATTTTAACCCAAACAAAAGGCCAATTTTCTAAACGAAAGTTGGCTTTTTGTTATTTATAATCCGCAGGCACCCTTACCTGTTAAATGATCATTATGCCAATTACCAGAGCCACATCAGCAGACATTCCTGAAATAAACCGGTTGGTTAACAGTGCTTACCGCGGAGAGGAATCTAAAAAAGGCTGGACAACTGAAGCCAATCTGCTCAATGGCATCAGGATAGATGAAGAAACTTTGGCTGAATATTTTAAAAACGAAGCCATTACCCTATTAAAGTATACCAATGACCATGGAAAAATTATAGGTTCCGTTTATTTGGAACTTAAAACGCCAAAATTGTATCTGGGCATGTTCAGTGTATCGCCAACCTTGCAGGGAAACGGTGTTGGAAGAGCGTTAATTGAGGCAGCAGAAGTAATTGCAAAACAACAAAATTGCGATACGATTACCATGACGGTGATTAAAGGTCGCGAAGAATTAATTAGCTGGTACGAACGCCGCGGTTATTCTTTTACAGGAGAGATACAACCTTTTCACGATAATGTACGTTTTGGACAACCAAGACAATTGATAGAACTTATTGTTATGGAAAAAATGATTTGAAGAAACAGGACAATTGAACCCACGATTTACTGCAATTTGCTTAGAAGTATACCATTTTTATCTTTGTATCTGTTATATTTGAAATTAAGCAATTTGGAGAACATTAATGGTTTAAACCTGTGCACAACTAAATTAAACAGACTTATTTTTAAAATAATATTATAAAATATCGTTTTATATAGTCTAAACACTTGTTATAAATATAAAACGCTTAATTTTACCGGAATGGATATCTTATCATACCTTTTAGAACTCTTGCAACAAAGCAAAGAAGTTGGTATTACCGGCTTAGGCACTTTTTATAAAAAGAAATTTCCGGGGAGATACGATAAAGAAAAACAATCGTTTTTACCACCAGCCTATGCCCTTCAATTTACAAAAGAAGTTAAAGAAGAAAACGCACTTGCAAATTTTGTTGCAGCTAAAAAAAGTATATCTGCAGAAAGCGCACAATACTCTATTCAGCAGTTTGTAGAAGAGATAAACAGCAAGCTTGAATTAGAGCATGAAGCCAGCCTTGAAAACCTGGGCCGTTTATTTTATACCGAACATGAAGGTTTAAGTTTTGAGGCTGAAAAAAACATCAATTACGGATCGGAGTTTTTTGGACTGCCCGCATTGACTGAAGCTGAAATTCAAAAACCGGCCGATTTACCTGCCACACCTGTTTCTAAAGAGGATGATGTTTATGAAGAAATAGCAGAAGCACCAACTGCAGCGGAACATCAGAATATTGATAAAACAGCGCAAGCCGTTCCTGAAATTGAAAACGTAGAACTGGATGAAGTTAATGACGATTTAAAAAACACGTTAAAACATTCAGAGAAGTCGGTCGAAAATGAGTTTGAAGTTCCCGAAACAATTGCGGAACATGAAGAACCAGCCGGAGTTGAAAAAACGCATGATCATGTTGAAGCACCTGAATTTATTAAAGAGCAACATGAAGAGCACCCTAACCGCTTTGGACATAAACCAGAGTCTGAACCGGAACATCACCATACAGAAAAGCAGGAAATAGTTGAAGATCAAGTTGAAGAAACTGTTAGCTCTTCTGTACCGGAGGCCGATGCTCCTAAAACTTATATCAACCTGCATGATGAGCTTCGGAAAGAAGAAGTTATTAATGAAGCCCCAGAGTTTATAAAAGAACAACATGCAGAACATCCTAACCGCTTTGGCCACGATCCGATAGCTCCTGAATATGCAGAAGAGCAGCAAAAAATGTCGGCCTGGATTAAAGTTCTTTTTGTAATAATCATTTTAGCCGTAATTGCAGCAATCTTGTATTATGCTAAACCTGAATTATTTGGAAAAGCCAAAACAGTAGAAACTAAACCAGCTGCTGCAATTGTTGATACCAATAAAGTAGCCATCGACACTGCAAAAATAAAACAGGATTCTATTGCCAAAACAGACAGCATTTTAAAAGCCAACCAGATAAATGCTTCAAAAACTGTAAAAACAGATAGTTTGAAAAAGGTTAAACCTGCTGCAACTGCAGTTACGGCTATACCAAATACCGGCCCTGTTACGTTTGAAGTAATTGGAACTTCTGTAAAAACAAACAGAAGAGCGGAGCAATTTGTGTATGCCATGAAAAAATATGGCATTGATGCTAAAATTATTAAAGGTTTGCCAGGCAAATTGATCAAAGTAAGCGTGGGATCATTTAAAACAGAAACTGAAGCAAGAGCACAGAGACCAATTTTAGAGCATAAAATAAACATTAAAGGACTTTACATACAACAGATAAACAACACACCATAATGATTACACTATTAACCATTCAGGATACCTCAAAAGCATTACAAGACACTTTAAATGCAGCTAATTCAAACTTAAGCCAGCCAACTCCCGAACTTCACTTTATTGACCTGCTTTTTAAAGGCGGCTGGGTAATGATTCCACTGGCTTTTTTAGCCTTTTTAGCGTTAATCATTTTTGTTGAGCGTTATTTAACCATTAGAAAATCGACCAAAGATGAATCTAATCTAATGCTTCAAATCAGGCAATACATCCAATCCGGAAATCTTGAAGGCGCAACAGCACTTTTAAGAAACAACAACTCTCCGCTTTCGCGTATGTTGCAAAAAGGTTTAAAGCGTATCGGCCGCCCAATTAAAGATATTGAAGGTGCTATTGAAAACGTTGGTAAACTGGAAGTTTCAAAACTTGAAAAAAACATCAGTATTTTAGGTATTGTTGCAGGTATTGCACCAATGCTTGGTTTCGTAGGTACAATTGTGGGGGTAATTACCATTTTCCACCAGGTATCCATTAAAGGTGCCATCGAAATAGGTACCATTTCAGGTGGTCTTTATACTAAAATGATTACTTCGGCTACCGGATTAATTATCGGTATTATCGCTTATGTTTTATACCACATTTTAAACATCATGGTTGAAAAGATCATCCTTAAAATGGAAACTGATGCAATTGATTTTATTGACTTATTAGAAGAACCAGGTAAATAATGAATTTAAGAAAAAGAACAAAAGGAAGTGTAGAAGTACATACGTCGGCATTAAACGACATTATGTTCTTCCTGATGCTGTTTTTCCTGCTGGCCTCTGCGGTTGTAAACCCGCAAGTGGTTAAATTGTTATTGCCTCAATCATCAAGCGGTCAACAATCTACAGCCAAAAAAGCAGTTACAGTAACGATAGACGAAAATTTAAAGTATTTTGTAGATAAGAAGCCAACTCCTGCAGATCAGTTGTTGCCAGCAATCGAAACTTTTCAAAAGCTGGCACCAGATATGACCATTATTTTATATGTGGCTAAAAATGTTCCGGCAGAAAATATTATGGTTGCTTACGATGTTGCAAACAAACTAAAATTAAAACTTGTTTTAGCTGTTGAGCCTAAGAAATAATGACTTACAAAGAGGAAAATAATTACCCAAAAGCGATAGCCATTTCTACAGGGATAATGGTTTTTCTGCTTGCAATAAGCTTTTTTATCGTCATCGGGTCTTTCCAACCACCTGAAGAGGTAGGCATGGGCGGCATGGTTGTAAATTACGGAACAGCTGAAACCGGTATGGGCGATGATTATACCAGCATAGAAGAGCCTTCTGCAGATCCTAATGCAAATAATAAGGCACCTGATAAAGTAGTACCGGAAGAAAAGGTAACACCAACTACTTCTGTACAATCAAGCGATAAGGAAATCCAGACCCAGAATACAGAAGACGCAATTAGTGTAAATACTAAAAAGACTAAACCAACTACCGCTACGCCTACCCCAACTACAGAGGATAAACCCTCAAAACCTGTTATTAATCAAAATGCCTTGTACAAAGGGAAGAAAAATACAGGTCAGGGACAGGGAGATGGTACGGGTAATACACCGGGCAATCAAGGTTCAGTAAATGGAGATCCACTTGCTAATAATTATGGCGAAGGTGGCTCTGGCAATGGAAATGTACAGCTTACGCTGGCCAGCAGAAGATTTGTAAATATTCCGCGTATTCAGGATGATGGACAAAGTGCAGGTAAAATTGCCGTTCAAATTCGGGTTGATAAAAATGGAACAGTCGTATTTGCCCGCGCTGGTGCAAAAGGAACTACCCTATCTGATTTAGCCCTTTGGAGAAAATGTGAACAGGCTGTATTAGGTGCAAGTTTAAATAAACTGGAATCAGCCCCCGATGTACAAATTGGTGTGGTTATGTTTAATTTCAAAGTGAAATAGGCTGAAATCACAACACAGCTAATCTTTAAAACATAAAAAAGCCCGATAAAAATATCGGGCTTTTTCTTTAAGCGGTAGTTATAAAATAATATTAAGCTGAGGTTTATTACTTGCCTGTTCCCTGCTGGTAAAGTAAATATCATTTTTACTGCTTGCCGGAGCTTCATTCGTTAACACAAAGGTTATAATTTTATTTCCTGCACTTAGATTTTGATTAATTACACTGGTTACATCAATCGAATAGTTATCTACTCCATACGCCACAAAACTATTGACCAGTGGGTTGGATAGTGGTGCATTATTCCAGGTTAATCCGGTTTCTGTCCACGTATTTGTCGCTGCAGTATATACACTAATTGTTCTGGAAGGATCGGTATTAACTGAAGCCGCATTTAAAACTAATCTTGCATTAGAAACTGCAGAGCCGGAGAGTGCAGAAAAATCAAATTTAATATAGGTTTTTCTGGCATAAGAACTTGCATCCGTTTTTACAATCAAAGTGCTTTCCGTACCATAATTATTGCCGGCATAGGTACCATTTCTTACATAAGTATCTGCATTAGAAACAAACCCTGTAAATGAATACGAGCTTTGTGCAAAACCAACATCCGGGTTGCTCAGTGGCAAAGCCGTTTGAAAATAATCAATGCCTCCATTATCGGTAAAATTAACAGCTCCGGCAATCAAAGGAGATGTTTTTTGCAATTTGAAATCAGCAGGTGTACCGGTTGCAGAAGCGTTGTTAAATTTCGGATCAGTATAAGTATTACCTGAAACCGTACCAGCCGGACCGTTTACAGCTGTTATGGACTGCGGATAAAAACAATTATTTTTAAAAACAGCAGAGGCCATTATGGGTTTATCCGAAAACCTAGTAATGGTACCCGTTGCATAGATTATATTATTGCTGAAATTACTGTTAAAGGCAAAAGTACTACCCGTATTGGTGTATTGAAATATCCTGGTAAAACTATCATTTGTGTAAAAAGTATTGTTGTATATTTTATTGGTTGTATAGTTTGAGGTATAATTAATAAGTTTAGAGCCACTTGGAGACGAATTGGCATGCTTTACATCATTTACGCTGATGTTATACCTAACAATAATATTTTGGGCACTAGGCATAAACAACATAAAACCACGATCATTATCATGAGAATAGTTATATTCAAAAATATCCCCGTTGGTATCAATATCTGCATCAAAGGCCTGTCCATCATAAGGTCCACCACCTTTAATACCCGAAACTTCGTTATAAGATATAATCGTTCCTATACTTCCGTACGTCCAGCAGGCGGCATAATTTGCTGCATCACTTTTACATACGTTGCGCAAAATATTATGGGTAATTTTCGAATTTTTCACCCCATTAAACACAATGCCATCGCCATAAATATTTTCAATTAAGTTACCTTCAAATACTACATTATCTGCTTTTACCGAACTGGATGTTCTGATTCCTTCAATATCACAATCTTTAACATGACAGTTTAAAACCAATACATTATTAATCAGGCCGGTAAAAATAATTCCACCCGACCCCTTATTATAATTGGGTGTACCATATCCTGTTGAATTTACATTATGCACATAACAATTATTGATGGTAATATTACTCGCAGCCGTAGCACCTGAATTATTTACTTTAATACCCGTTACTGCATATTGTTGTCCTGAAGTTACTGTATTGGTAATTTCAAGATTATTAATTTCCCAAAAGGATTGATTGTTAAGCAAAACCGTTATTGAACCGTTGGTTAATCCCCCACCATTTATAACAGGCTTATTCCCAGATCCATATTGATCAATAACAATTGAGCCTGAGGCACTCCCTGAACCCAATGGAGCAAGATTTCCGGTCCATACCCCACCAGCTTTAAACAAAATCTGGTCCCCTGGCGCATAAGTAACTGTATTTACTTTGTTTATGGTTTTCCAGGCAGTACTTGTGCTTGTACCGTTATTGTTGTCATCCCCCAACGGATCCACATAATAAACAGTCCCTGCAATACCAACAAGGTTACTGGTATTGCTGCTTAGTTTTTGGATTGATAAGCCATCTGCACCTTGTACAATTGCTTTTTTGCATCCACCGAGTAACAGCATAGTTAATGCCGAACAGGTAATTAATAAGTTTTTCATTTTTTAATAGAATTTGGTTAAAAATTTTTCAATCAAATATTATCTATTTTCAAAAAAGCGAAGGGTGAAAAATCTTAAAGATTAGGGGTAATTTTAGGTTATTCTTCGTTTATAGTAATAAAATTTAATAACGGATTTCAAAGACTGCTTTTGAAATTAATGCAACCCGGATAAAAATATTCATCTCCTGTAGTAAATTATTGAGCATTTCATTTTATAATAATAATAGTCGGCTTATATTTGAACTATAATGATGAACTACCAGCAAACGCTTGATTTTTTATACAGTAAATTACCCATGTTTACGCGTATAGGTGCGTCAGCATTTAAAAAAGACCTGACCAACACCATAGCACTTTGCGAAGCGATTGATAATCCGCAAACGAAATTTAAAACCATTCATGTGGCCGGTACAAATGGTAAAGGCTCAACATCACATATGCTGGCCTCCGTACTGCAGGCGCAAGGTTATAAAACCGGGTTGTATACCTCTCCTCACCTTAAAGATTTCCGCGAACGTATACGCATTAACGGAAAAATGATGAGTAAAACGGAAGTTTGTTCTTTTGTTCAACAGCAAAAGCAATTGATTGAACAAATTGAACCTTCTTTTTTTGAAGTAACCGTTGCAATGGCTTTCGATCACTTTGCCCGCCATGAAGTGGATGTTGCTGTTATTGAAGTGGGTTTAGGTGGACGGTTAGACTCAACCAATATCATTACACCCGAAATTTCGGTAATTACCAACATCAGCATCGATCACACGAATATGCTGGGAAACACCCTGACAGAAATTGCCGGAGAAAAAGCGGGCATTATTAAAAAAAACATTCCGGCCGTTATTGGTGAAACTCAGTCAGAAAGCAGACTTGTGTTTATCAATAAAGCTAAAGAAATGAATGCCAGCATTGTTTTTGCCGATCAGCAACTTAATGCTAAAGACATAAACATTAAAAATGGTAAACTCTCCTTATCCGTTTATCAAAATAACAACTTAAAGTATAATAAACTCCAAAGTGATTTAACAGGTATTTACCAGCCTAAAAATATATTAACGGTACTGGAAGCGCTGGAAGTTTTGAATCAAAAAACTCAACTTAAAATAAGCATTGAAAGTATTTTTAAAGGTTTAAAACAGGTTAAGAAACGAACAGGCTTACAGGGCAGATGGCAAACACTTGGTAAAAACCCACTGGTTATTTGTGATACCGGGCATAATGAAGCCGGTATAGCAGAAGTGGTTAAAAACATTAGTTTAACGCCACATAAAAATTTACATATGGTATTTGGCATGGTTAAAGACAAAGATATTTCAAAGGTCTTATCCATTTTACCAAAGAAAGCAACTTACTATTTTTGCAAGCCGGATTTAGAAAGAGGATTAGCCGTTAATGAGCTGCAACAACAAGCAATTTCCTTTGGTTTACAAGGCAATACTTTTAATTCTGTTGCAGAAGCTAAGGCCGAAGCCCTATCTAAAGCAATGAAAGAAGACCTTGTTTTTATTGGCGGAAGCACCTTTGTAGTTGCAGAATCGATATAAAAACTTTACAATAACTTCAGAGATACTTCATCTAAAAGTTGTTACTTTATACCTTTAACCGAAGATAATGGTCCGTTAAAAACAGTCCGTTTCTTTACCAAACAAATAACCACATAGAATGAAAAAAACCGCTTACTTATTCTTTTCTCTTTCCGTTTTTTCGCTTTCAGTAGCCATCGGACAAACTAAGAAAACAGTTGCCGCACCAGCCAAAACTTTTCCGGCAGAAGTTGCCCGTCCAAAGCTGGTAGTAGGTTTAGTTGTAGACCAAATGCGCTGGGATTATTTATACCGTTACTATAACCGATATACAAACGGTGGTTTTAAAAGATTAATCAACGAAGGTTTTTCTGTTGAAAACACTTATATCCCTTACACACCAACTTATACTGCTTGCGGTCATACTTGTATTTATACAGGCTCTGTTCCCGCAGTTCATGGTATTATTGGTAACGATTGGTACGATCCGGAAACCAAAAAGAATATGTATTGCACACAAGATACATCGGTAGTTACTGTGGGCAGTACACCATCATCTGAAGGAGAAATGTCTCCTAAAAATATGCTGACCACAACCATTACTGACGAACTGAGATTAGCAACTAATTTCAGAGGGAAAGTAATTGGGATATCTTTAAAAGACCGGGGTTCTATTCTTCCGGCAGGGCATGCTGCAAATGCGGCTTACTGGTATCAGGGTACAACCGGCAACTGGATTACCAGCAGCTATTACATGAAAGAAGTACCTACCTGGATAGCGGATTACAATAAATTAAAACTTGCCAATAAGTTTTATGCAAAAAACTGGGAAACGCTCTACCCGATTAACACTTATGTAAACAGTACAAGTGATGAAAAAGCGTATGAAGGTAAAAACAGTACTTTCCCACATAACCTTACACAATTTGTCGATCGTAATTTTGATGCCATCAGAAGTACGCCTTACGGAAATACCATTACACTTGACTTAGCTAAACTTGCTATTCTTTCAGAAGATTTAGGTCAGGATAACATCACCGATTTCTTGGCAGTGAGTTGCTCTGCTACAGATTATGTTGGTCATGCGTACGGTCCTAACTCTATTGAAGCAGAAGATACTTATTTGCGTTTAGACAAAGATTTTGAAGAGTTTTTCAACTATTTGGATAAGAAAGTTGGAAAAGGAAATTATACGATTTTCTTAACGGCAGATCATGGTGCAGCACATGTTCCTGGTTTTATGCAGGAAAATAAATTGCCGGGCGGTGTGGTTAGTGACAGAGAAATTGCCAGTAAGTTAAATACTTATCTTAACGATAAATTTAAAGTGAATAACGTTGTTTTAAAATCACAGAACAATCAGATTATTTTCGATCACGATAAAACAGATAACGGCTCAGTAAGTTTTGATGTAATTAAATCTGCCGCTGTTGAATTTCTAAAAAGATTAGATGGTTTTGCTAATGCTGTTGACATTGCTAAAATATCTTCAAGCACTTTACCACAAATTCAAAAAACAATGATTACCAATGGGTATAACGCTCGCAGAAGTGGCGACATTTATTACATCTTAAATCCAAACTGGTTTAATGGTGGCCCTACCGGTACAACACACGGCAACTGGAATCCTTATGATTCTCATATTCCATTGGTATTTATGGGCTGGGGAATTAAACCGGGCGCCTCAAACAAAACCCATTACATGACAGATATTTCGGCAACTTTAGCTGCGCTGCTCCACATCCAAATGCCTAGCGGCTGCGTTGGAGAGCCCATTACGGAAATAACGAACAAATAATAAAAAAAAACTATGCTTTTCAGCATAGTTTTTTTTATTTTAACGTAATGTCAAAATATACAGCAACCCGGTTGACACCCATGCTGGAATCGCATGATATGTCAGCAACATTAACCTTTTATACCGAAATTTTAAACTTTACCTGTAAAGTAAAATTTGATGATTTGAGCTGGTTAGCACTTACTAAGGATGATATAGAAATAATGTTCTGCAGCCCTAATGAACATCGTAACCTTCCTAAATCCATTATGAGTGGCTCGTTATACATTTATACAGATGAAGTAGCAACATTATGGGAAAGCTTAAAAGATGTTTGTCAAATCTGTTATCCACTGGAAGATTTTGAGCATGGTATGAGAGAGTTTGCCATTTATGATAACAATGGCTACTTACTACAATTTGGGCAAGAAATAAACCTGAACTAAAAGCCATAACGGTTTAGGGTATTCGCTGTGGTAAACTACTTATTTTAGTACATTTGCAGACCAAATATAAATTGGAACAGGGATCGGTACTGTTAAAATTCAGATCCTTAAAACCCTTTAGTATGCAACAAGTAGAAATATATAAGCCTAAAAACAAAATCCGCTTTGTAACAGCAGCCTCCCTTTTCGATGGACACGATGCCACCATCAATATTATGCGACGGATCCTTCAGTCATCAGGGGCCGAAGTTATCCATTTAGGCCATAACCGTTCTGTTGATGAAGTGGTAAACTGTGCCATTCAGGAAGATGTACAGGGTATTGCCATGACTTCTTATCAGGGCGGACATATTGAGTACTTTAAATATATGTACGATCTTTTGCAGGAACGCGGATCAGGTCATATTAAAATATTTGCAGGTGGTGGTGG
Organism: Pedobacter punctiformis; assembly: GCF_027213715.1. Classification (GTDB taxonomy): domain Bacteria; phylum Bacteroidota; class Bacteroidia; order Sphingobacteriales; family Sphingobacteriaceae; genus Pedobacter; species Pedobacter punctiformis. Next base: position 5,589 of record NZ_JAPWGM010000004.1, on the reverse strand, counting down.
CGTTATTCTACCGGTAGAAATTGAGGAATTACAAGCCTATGGGATTTCTAAAATCTATTCTCCGGATGATGGCCGTAAGATGGGTTTGCAGGGCATGATTAACGATATGCTTCGTCAAACAGATTTTGTAACCAAAACCAGCATTACCGAAGAATTAAATACCATTCCTAAAAAAGATATTAAAGCCATAGCCGGAGCCATTACCGTTGCAGAGAATGATCCTGAAGGCGCACAAGCTTTTGTAGACGAATTAAAAAAATTATCAGAAAATAATAAAGCACCGATTTTAGGAATTACCGGAACGGGTGGAGCTGGTAAATCCTCTTTGGTAGATGAATTGGTCAGACGATTTTTAGTTGAGGTGAAAGATAAAACACTGGCTATCATCTCCGTTGATCCATCTAAAAGAAAAACAGGCGGTGCCTTACTTGGCGATCGCATTCGCATGAATGCAATCAACAATCCCAGGGTTTACATGCGCTCGCTGGCTACCCGCCAGGCAAATTTAGCCCTATCTAAAAATGTACAGGAAAGTATCGACATTTGTAAAGCTGCTGGTTACGACCTTATTATTGTCGAAACTTCAGGTATAGGTCAGTCTGATACCGAAATTACCGAACATTGTGATGTTTCTTTATATGTAATGACACCCGAATTTGGTGCGGCAACCCAGCTGGAGAAAATTGATATGCTCGATTTCGCTGATCTCGTGGCCATTAATAAATTCGATAAAAGAGGTGCATTAGATGCCCTCCGTGATGTACGCAAACAATACAAACGCAATCACAATATTTTTGATGCTAAAGACGAGGAAATTCCGGTTTATGGCACCATGGCTTCCCAGTTTAATGATCCGGGAATGAACAACTTGTTTGTAGCTTTAATGCAGCAAATCAAAGTTAAAACCGGAACGGATTTCAAGGCCAAAATGGAACTTACTTCAGATCAGTCTGAAAAAATTTACATTATCCCACCCGATCGCATTCGCTATTTAGCTGAAATTGCCGAAGCCAGTCAAAGTTATAATGACTGGGTTGATAAACAGACCGGTATTGCCAGAAAAATGTATCAGCTTAAAGGGGTAATCGATCTACTGAATGACCACAACCTGAAAAAAACAGGAACTTCACTCCCATCTTCCAATGGATTAGAAGAAGCCTACTCATTTTTTGAAGAACAATTAGACGGCGAATGCAGACGGTTACTTCGTCAATGGCCTGAAACGAAGAAAAGTTATAAGCAGGAATTTTTCATTTATAAAGTTCGGGATAAGGAAATTAAACAGCCGCTTTATTACGAGTCACTTTCCAAGTTAAATATTCCAAAAGTTTCCCTACCAAGGTATGAAGATTGGGGAGATATTCTTCGCTGGTTGTTAACCGAAAATCTTCCCGGAGAATTTCCTTATGCAGCAGGGGTTTTCCCTTTAAAGCGTGATGGAGAAGATCCTACCAGGATGTTTGCCGGAGAAGGTGGCCCTGAAAGAACAAATAAACGTTTTCACTATGTTTCTCTAGGTCAGCCGGCACACCGTTTGTCTACGGCCTTTGATTCGGTAACCCTTTACGGTGAAGATCCTCATATCCGCCCCGATATTTATGGTAAAATTGGTAATTCTGGGGTAAGTATTGCCACACTGGATGATGCCAAAAAACTGTATTCAGGTTTTGACCTTTGCGCCCCTTCTACATCGGTATCCATGACTATTAATGGTCCTGCACCTATGTTATTAGGCTTTTTTATGAATGCGGCCATCGATCAGCAATGTGAAAAATACATTATCGAAAATGAACTGCAAGAAGAAGTTCAGGCTAAAATTGAGGCCATTTATAAAGCTAAAAAAATAAAAAGACCAACTTATAACGGATCATTGCCAGAGGGAAATAATGGCCTGGGTTTAATGCTCCTGGGGGTTACTGGCGATCAGGTTTTACCAGCCGATGTTTACGCTAAAATAAGAGCTTACGCAATCAGCTCAGTAAGAGGAACCGTGCAGGCTGATATTTTGAAAGAAGATCAGGCTCAAAATACCTGTATTTTTTCTACTGAATTTGCATTGCGCATGATGGGTGATATCCAGAAGTATTTTATTGATGAAAAAGTAAGAAATTTCTATTCTGTATCCATTTCTGGTTATCACATTGCGGAGGCCGGTGCAAATCCAATTTCTCAGCTTGCCTTTACCCTGAGTAATGGCTTTACCTTTGTAGAATACTATTTAAGCAGGGGCATGCACATTGATGATTTTGCGCCTAACCTCTCTTTCTTCTTTTCTAACGGAATCGATCCTGAATATGCAGTGATTGGTCGCGTTGCCAGAAGAATATGGGCCAAGGCCATTAAAAATAAATATAAAGGAAATGATCGTTCGCAAAAATTAAAGTACCACATTCAAACTTCAGGGCGTTCTTTACATGCACAGGAGATTGATTTTAACGATATTCGGACTACATTACAGGCGCTTTATGCCATTTACGACAATTGCAATTCTCTGCATACCAATGCTTACGATGAAGCCATTACAACCCCCACAGAAGAATCTGTGCGCAGAGCAATGGCCATCCAGCTGATCATCAACCGCGAATTGGGTCTGGCAAAAAATGAAAATCCTTTACAAGGTGCCTTCATTATCGAAGAATTAACAGATTTGGTGGAAGATGCGGTATTGGCAGAATTTAAGCGAATTAATGATCGCGGAGGTGTTTTAGGTGCCATGGAAACCATGTATCAGCGTGGTAAAATTCAGGAAGAAAGTCTTTATTACGAAACCTTAAAACATACGGGAGAATATCCTATTGTAGGTGTAAATACCTTTCTCAATAAAAATGGTTCCCCTACTATTGTTCCGGGCGAAGTCATCAGAGCAACCGAAGAGGAGAAACAATACCAGATTGAGGCTTTAAAACAGTTCCAAAACCGTAATGAAGATCAGGCCTCTGCATTGTTAAAAACACTTCAAAAGTCTGCAGTTGCCGGTGATAACATCTTCGAACAGCTGATGGAAGTTTGTAAGATTTGTTCATTAGGGCAAATCAGTAATGCACTTTATGAAGTTGGCGGTCAATATAGAAGAAATATGTAAATGGTTGTGAAACGAATATTCATTGTTGTGTTCCTGCTCATTCTGCAGGTAAAAGGCTGGTCGGCTGAAGAGCCAAAATCAAGTTACATTATTGTGCTTGGTGTTGCTCAGGATGGAGGTTATCCGCACATGGGTTGCCAGAAAAACTGTTGCAAAATGGCCTGGAATAACCCTGTTTTAAGGAAAAATGTGGTTTCTTTAGCTTTAGTTGATCCGGTAAATAAAAAATGGTGGCTATTTGAAGCCACACCAGATATCAAACAACAGCTTCAGGATTTCAAATTGCAAACAAAAGAGCAATATCCTTACCTTCCAGAAGGTGTTTTTATTACCCATGCGCATATAGGTCATTATACCGGGCTCATGGAATTTGGCCGTGAAGTAATGGCCACCAATAAGCTAAAGGTATACGTTCTTCCAAAATTAAAAGCATTTTTAGAGCAAAATGGCCCCTGGAGTCAACTCGTAAAGCTTAATAACATTGATCTGATAGAACTCAGTCCGGATAAACCAGTGTCTGTAATTAATAATAGTATAACTGCTTTTACGGTTCCGCATCGTGATGAATATTCAGAAACTGCAGGCTTCAAAATTGTAACACCAACCAAAAAATATCTTTTTATACCTGACGTAGATAAATGGAATAAGTGGAACAAAAACATAATAGATGAAGTAAAGAAAGTAGACGTTGCAATGATAGATGCGACCTTTTATACCAATACAGAACTTGGAAACAGGGCAATTGCTGAAGTTCCGCATCCGCTAGTGATGGAAACTGAAAAATTGCTTCAAACCGAGGATTTGCAGACAAAAAACAAGGTTTACTTTATTCACTTTAATCACACCAACCCTTTATTGTGGGATGTAAACACCCAAAAAGAAGTCTTAAAAAATGGTTTTAATTTGGCCAGACAAGGTCAAATCATTTATTAATTTATAGTTTCAGGACACAAAAAAGCCCCGACAAAATCGGGGCTTTTCAATATTATTTAATAATGTTAACCTGCTATCCAGGTAAATTTATAATCAATCGAAGGATTTTTCATTCGTTCTGCTACACGCAATAAACGCGAAGGCAGATTCATAATATAATCACGGGCTTTTTCACCAGCCTCATTTAAATCACGCATTCCTTCAATTTTCCAGTCGATAATTAACTGTTGCATAATATCTACATAATCAATTGCAGTATATACACCTAAACGTTGTGCAGCATCGGTAAAATGGCCAAAAGTCTGACCAATTTTTAAACCTACTTCACGTAAAAAGTGAGCAGGCATTACAATTTTCTTACGCATCATGTCTTCAAATGCAAGCATCGCTTCATTAGGATCAACCTCAAAAATACGGTTCATAAAATCCTTGTAAGCTTTTGCATGTCTGGCCTCATCAGAAGCAATCACACCACACATTTTAGATAATAATGTATCCCCGTCCTTTTTCGCTAAAGAAGCAACCCTTCTGTGCGAAATATTTGTTGCCAGTTCCTGGAAACTGGTATAAATAAAATTACGGTAAGGATCGTGTCCGGTACCAATGTCGAAACCATCAGCAATTAAATACTGAGTAGATATTTCCATTTGGCGCATGTCAACGCGGCCAGATAAGTATAAATATTTATTTAAAAGATCGCCATGTCGGTTCTCTTCAGCAGTCCAGTGTCTGTTCCATTTCATCCAGCCACCATCTTCAGCCATACTTGGTCCTTCAACCATAGCCAACCACGATTCATAAGTAGGCAAAGCCTCTTCAGTAATTGTATCCCCTACTAAAACGGCTACCAGATCGTAAGAAAGATCTTTAGCATTATCCCTTAAAATTCTAATATCCTGATAAAATGTTTCGCTTGTAGAATCCGGTAAGAAATCAGATGGCTGCCAGTTAGTATCAATTGGTTTAAGATAGGTATCCATCATCTCCAGCATATATTTCTCAATATGCAACATCACTTCCCTTCTTTTTTCTGCAAAAAAACTCATTGTTGTGTTTATATATTTGTTATTGTCAAAGATAACCAAATAATATGGCAAACCTTATTATATTAACACATTTGCACGTAATCAGTTTTAAATAAGAGCTTAATAACTATTCCATACATCTAGCTGTGGCATAATTCAATGTAATATTATTGTATTATATTAAAAGTCTATTAATTCGGGAGAGGATTTTTTCATTGGGGATCAGGAAACGAGTGTCAGTGTTTTATCGGTACCAGTCGCCCTGCCCTTTATTGCAATCTTTTGGGAGCATTTGTTTTTAAAACTAATTTGCTCTTCACCAAAAAGGATTTACATGCCGGTCAGGTTTAACTAACCAAAGGCTGTGCTTTATAGGAACAATGCACAAATCATTTCAATTGATGGATTTTAGCTTGAACGGCTATAAACCAAGAAAACCCTGCAACTGATAGTTACAGGGTTTCTTATTAATCTGCTGTTAGCAGTTTAAGATTTGGCACCGACCTACTCTCCCACGTGTTACCGCAGTACCATCGGCTCTGGTGGGCT
>NZ_JAPWGM010000003.1 GCF_027213715.1 Pedobacter punctiformis | reverse complement strand
GTGGCGGCCCAGTTTTTTGCTAACAGCAATTTACGGATCGGTTATGCCTATGATTTCTCAATCGGGGCTTTGCAGGGTTACAGCGGGGGTACCCATGAGATTTCAGTGGGTTATTTCTTCAACCGCAAGAGCCTGAGAATGGGTACACCAAGGTATTTCTAATCGCTAAATCATCTAAAGCTATCCAAAAGCTTTAAATACGATTATCCAATCTAAAATAAAACGGCTAACTTGCTTCAATGAAACAAAGCGCCGGTCTCTTACCTTTCCGTAAAACAAAAACCGAAACAGAGTTCTTCCTGGTTCATCCCGGCGGCCCTTTCTTTGCTAAAAAAGATGCAGGTTGGTGGACAATTTCTAAAGGTGAAATTATGGAAAATGAAAAACCATTAAACGCTGCAATAAGAGAGTTTGAAGAAGAAACCAGTTTTTTGTTGAATGGCAGTTTCATCGAATTAAACCCTGTTGTACAAAAAGCAGGGAAAAAAGTATTATGCTGGGCAATTGAGGCAGATTGCGATCATACAAAAATGGTAAGCAATACTTTCGAAATAGAATGGCCACCCCGTTCCGGAAAAATGAAAAGCTTTCCTGAAATAGATAAAGCGGGATGGTTTAATTACACAGAAGCATCAAAACTCATTAACGAAAGGCAAATTGCTTTTTTAGATCAATTGATAAGTATCCTTTAGACCAGCAACTCAAAACTCATCTTGTCTTTTTCTGCTCCATTAATAACTACTGAAATTTGATGGGTACCCAAATGAAAACGTCTTGTCGTAATTAAAACAAATTTTTGTTTTCGGTTTATTGCCGTTTTCGAATGGGCAGGATAAATTCGTTCCGAAATTTTAAATACTTTCTTCGTATTCTCTCCATTCTGCTTTTTATAATAAACAGCATATTCCAACCTGATTTTTTGCGCTGTTTGATTTGTATTTGCTATGGAAAATGAAAACTCCAGGCTTTCGCCAATTTTAACTTCAGGAGTAAGGATTTTAAAATCAGACAATAGAATTCCTTCGTCAGAAAGACCATAATGTTTTAATATTTCAACATGGCCTTGTTTTAATAAAGTACGGCAGCCATGTTTTATAATGGCATCTGTTTCTTTGCTTATGCCCAACCACCTTTTAGCTATTTCTAAAACAGTTTGAGGATGATCTTTCGCGATATCATTTAAGTTATTGGCAACGCTGCGTCTAACCCATTCAGAAGGATCATTTTTAAGGTTTTCCAATATGGGAAGAATCGGAGCGGGACTTTTCTTTAGTGCCGGGATACCCATTGCCCAGGGTAACCTTGGCCGGCAGCCCTCGGTTGCCAATCTGCGTACTTTATAGTTTTCATGCAATGACCATTTTTCCATTGCATGAATCATATCATCACCATATTTCAAAATAAATGGACGAACTGCAAACTCGCAACTTACAAACTGAGTTACAAATTCCAATGCCTCTACTGAATTTGAAAAATCATCAATTCCATAAGTTTCAATATAGTCTGGTAAAAACATGTAAGCAAGACCATCTTCTCCAATGCCTTTTATCCTTAGCTGATTAATTAATTTTTTAAGGAGTGCAATAGTTTGCGAATAATCAGCGGGTAAAAACTGGTGCAATACTTTAGCAGTATGTTTCATCCTTTCCTTTAATTCCTTAGCCTCAAAGTCAGGCGTAAAAATTTCTTTGATAAACTTAGGCTTATCAAAATCCGGAATAGTAATCGCTAAAACATTACTTAATCTTTCGTAAAAGGCCGGAGAATATAAATCTTTAAGAAGGCTGCTCATATTTTTTAAATCTATTAACAAAGTTAAACCTTAAATTATATTTTGTTACCTCTATAGCATTTTTACCATTTACTAATAGATTTCAGCTTTTTGTTTGCCAAATTTGTTAAACAAGTACTTGTAAATAAAAACAAATGAATAATACTAAAATAGGATGGATTGGCTTAGGCAATATGGGCATACCCATGGCCGGACAATTAATAAAAGCTGCTTACCCGGTTACCGTTTATAACCGAAACAAAGAAAAGGAAACTTCGCTGAAGAATATCGGTGCTGATATAGCTTCGAGCCCGGCAGAGTTAATTGAAAAAACAGATGTGGTATTTATAATGGTTTCAGATGATAAAGCAATAGATGAAATTTTTAGAGGCGAAAGAGGGCTTTTAAAAGCTCAAGCTTCAAAAAAAATAATCATCAACATGAGCACCGTTTCGCCGGGTATTTCGAAAGAAATGGCAAAAATTTGTAAGCAAAGCGGGAATGAATATTTAGATGCCCCTGTTTCCGGAAGCGTAAAACAAGCAGAAACCGGACAGCTGGTGATTATGGTTGGTGGAGACAAACAGGCATTTGATAAGGCCAAACCCATATTGGAAAAACTTGGGAAAATGGCCCTGCTGGTTGGCCATAACGGAGCTGGTAACAGTACAAAACTGGCTATTAATTCGCTGTTGGCTTATTATGCACAGGGTTTAGCCGAAACGGTATTGTTTGCCAATGCACAGGGGGTTAAAACCGAAGATTTATTAAACCTGATCAATAATGCCGCAATTGGCAACACTTTTACTAAAATTAAAGGTGATGCCATTACTCAGGATAACTTTAATGCGGCATTTGCGCTGAAACATATTGTTAAAGATTTGAAACTGGCGAAAAATGAAGGGCTTTCGTCACCTCTGGCTCAAACAGTTTTACAAACTTTTGAAGATGCGGAAAGTCGCTATGGTGAAGAAGATATTATTGCCATAATTAAAGCCTTGAAAAACAACTGATTTTCTGAATATATGCAGTCATCAGGAAGCCTGATAAAAAGAATTTATTTTTGTCAGGTTTTTTTTATGAATTTATGATTTGTATCGTATTGTTTTTTAGTTATTTATAAGTTGTGTTTTAATTTTTGTAAAAAAATAATTTCTCTAATATTTGTTTCGTACGAAAACTATCGTACCTTTAGATTATGAAAAGTAACCAGACTGAAAATAACCTTCCTGAACCAACTAAAGCTGAGCTGGAAATATTACAGGTACTGTGGGAATTTGGTCCCTCTACAGTTCGGTTTGTAAACGATAAATTGAATGAGCAAAGGGAAGTCAATTATACTTCGACCTTGAAGCAAATGCAGATTTTAACCGAGAAAGGAATTTTGAAACGTGATGAAAGTCAGATGAAACACATTTATATTCCGGTTGAAGCTGAAGAAAAAACTAAAGATCAGCTGTTGGATCGTTTTGTAAATACCCTTTACAAAGGCTCAGCTTCGAAACTAATGATGCAGCTTTTGGGCAATGAAAAAACATCGAAATCAGATATCAAAGAGATTAAGAGGCTATTGGATAGCATGGATTAATAATTGAAATATAAGATTCTAAAGAACCACAATTATGGAATTTAAAATAGTTAATCTTTTACCCGAAAACTGGCTAAATGCCCTGGGTACAACACTTTTTCACTCTCTTTGGCTTGGTGTTGTACTGGCGTTGCTAAGTGGCTTGGTAATGTTTAGTACCCGTAAATCGAGTGCGGCAACCAGGTATAATTTACTAACCGCCTGTTTAAGCCTTTTTGTAATTGCTATTGGAGTTGTATTTTATAATGAACTGGTTACGCAAGATACTGTGCAATCTGTTTTGAATAATCCAAAACAGATTGGGAATGTAACACAAGTTATAAACCAACAGGTTGTAGGGGGTGTTAAAACAGATTTACAATTAAATTTAGATAAAATACGCTCCATTTGGAACACCTATAATTACCAGATTGTACTGATTTGGTTCTTAATTATTTGTGCAAAAAGCATCCAGCTACTGGTTGGTGTTAATACCATTTATCATTTAAGAACCAATAAAATTTATGCTGCCGGCCGTAAATGGGATGAAAAACTTGATGAACTTGCCGCAAAATTAGGTGTTAATCAATCTGTTAAAATATTACAATCCGGAATTGCCCAGGTGCCCATGGCTGTAGGTCATTTTAAACCGCTGATTCTGATTCCGCTTGGCCTGTTAAATGGTCTTTCAGGCACTGAAGTAGAAGCAATTCTTGCTCACGAACTGGCACACATTAAGCGCAAAGATTATCTGGTCAACTTTCTTCAAAGTTTTATCGAAATCGTATTCTTTTTTAACCCGGCAGTATTATGGGTTTCAAAATTAATTAAAACAGAAAGGGAGCACTGTTGTGATGATTTAGCAATTGCCTGTGTTAACGACCGCAAAAATTATGTTAAAGCCTTAATCTTTTGTCAGGAATTTAAACAAACAGCTCCTCAATATGCAATGGCCATAACCGGGAAAAGAAATAACCTGTTGCACCGTGCCAGCAGGATGTTATTCGATACCAAATCAACATTAAATAAAATGGAAAAGACAATTTTAACCTTAGCACTCGTTTCTGTAGTGCTGTGTACCGCTGCGTTTAAAAATGCAGGACAGGCAAAAACTGCAATTAAAAAACACATCTCGACTGCGACTACCACTATTGAAAACACAATAGTACAAGACACAACTAAAAAGAACAAATCTGTTAAAAACAAAGAAGCAAGCACATCTGGAAAAAATCAATCAGCGGAGGATCTTGAAAAAGCAATTTCTGATAAAGTACGTGCTATGGATCAGCAGATATTAGCAAATGATAAAGCTTTACAAGCTGCAGATAAACAACGTGTTGTAGACGATGCGAAATATAGTAAAAATCAAAAAAGATACGAAGAAGATCAGAAGCGTTACGCGGCTGATGCAGCGCAATATGCCAGAGATGCAGCACAATTTGCTAAAGATGCTGTGCAGTATGTAGAAGATACTAAACGATATGCAAAAGAAGGAAGGAATTTACCTGTTCCGCCAACACCACCAACACCGGTTTCTATTCCTATGCCTGAAAACTTAGGTACGCCGCCTCCAACCCCGGCAACTCCACCAACTCCTGTTACGCCAGTAATGCCTCCTGCACCGCCATCATCAGTGACTTATTCTATTACTTCCTCTCCAAAAGGAGAAGCTAAAGTTAAAACCAGCACAGAGCATGCTGTTAAGTCTGTAAGTGTAACCAACGGCGACGGAACGGATTACACAGATGAGATTAATAGTGAACTGATGAAAGATGGTATAATTAGTCAAACTACTAAGTTATCTTATAAATTGGATAAGGATAATCTGATCGTAAATGGGGTGAAACAATCATCGGGTTTGCATAAAAAGTACAAATCAAAATACCTTAAAAGAGATAACCACTCTTTAATGTACAACTACGAGATTGATACTAAAAATAAATTCTAACCAGAATACCCTCACAAACTCTATATGAAACTGAAATTAATGGCTTTTTTAGTCACGTGTCTTTGTATTGCTTCAACTTTAGCTAAAGCCCAGCAACCTGAGACTAAAATTTACGGACATGTGAAAGATGCAGATTTGAAAAATATCGAATTTGCAACAGTAGCCTTAATGAAAGATTCTGTTTTGCTTAAAACTACATTTACAGAGGCTGATGGACTTTTTAGCTTTGAAAAATTAAGCTATGGTCAATACCAGATTAAAATCTCCGTTTTAGGAGCACCTATTTATAAAACAGGAATTCTTTTGCTGGATGCAAATCACCCGGAAATTAACCTGGCCGATTTGAAAATAAGTACTGCTGCTACCCATCTAAAGGAGGTAAACATCACGGCACAAAAAGCTTTTGTAGAAAGAAAAATAGACCGGACAGTTGTAAATGTTGATGCTTTAATATCCAATACCGGAACCACAGCACTGGATGTTTTAAGTAAATCGCCGGGTGTAAATGTAGATCAAAACGGGAACATCACTTTAAAGGGTAAAAACGGGGTGAGCATTTTTATTGATGATAAACCAACTTATTTATCCGGAGCCGACCTTGAAAACTATTTAAAATCTTTACCCTCATCTTCATTGGATCAGATTGAATTAATGACCAACCCGCCTGCTAAATATGATGCCGCGGGTAATGCAGGGGTAATCAATATTAAAACTAAAAAAACAAAGATTACCGGTTTTAACGGCGGTGTAAATCTGAGTCTGAATCAAGGCGAGCTGACACGGTCTAACAATAGCTTCAATTTCAACTACAGGAAGGATAAAATTAATGTTTTTGGAAATTTAAGTTACAATCTGAACAATAGTTTTACCGATCTGGATTTAAACCGGAAATATAAAAAGGATGATGGAAGTGCAGATTACTATTTTAATCAGAATTCATATTTCAGAAGACACGGAAATACTTTAAATCTAAAAACCGGACTGGATTATTATGCATCTGACAAAACAACCTGGGGAATGGTTTTTACGGGTATGAACCGAAAATCAAAACAGGTAAATAATAATACGAGTAATTTGTCAAATGCCGGCAGACAACTGGATTCTGTAATTAAAGCAGAAAATATTGATCGCATTCTTTATCAAAATGCAGGTGTCAATTTAAATTACCGGCATAAATTCGATAAAGCAGGCAGAGAATTAACCGTTGATGCAGATTATTTGCTTTACAGAAACCAAACAAATCAGGCTTATTATAATTATAGTTACCTGTCTGATATGACTTTAAAATCACAGGATATTTTATCCGGTAATTTACCTTCAAACATTGATATTTATACTGCAAAGGCAGATTATTCTCAGCCTTTAAGCCATAACTGGAAATTAGATGCAGGTTTAAAAACCGCTTATACCAAAACCAATAATATTGCCGACTATTCGATAACAGCAAATAATAAAACGGTAGCCGATTACGAAAAAAGCAATCATTTTATTTATAAAGAAAACATTAATGCTGCTTACCTGAACTTTAGCCGGGAAGGCAAAAGGTTCTCCTTACAGGCTGGTTTAAGGTATGAAAATACCATTTCTAATGGCCACCAGCTAGGTAACCTGGTAAAACCCGACTCTAGTTTTAAAAGAACCTATAATAGTTTATTTCCAACATTTTATTTCACTTACAAACTGGATACCGCAGGAAATAATGAACTGGGTTTAAATTATGGAAGAAGAATAGACCGGCCATATTATCAGGATTTAAATCCATTTTTTTCTCCACTGGATAAATTTACTTACTATGTGGGAAATCCGTTTTTAAAGCCGGCATTTACCCAGAGCCTGGAGCTTTCTCATATTTTTAAAAATAAAATAACCACAACACTCGGTTATAGTTGGGTACGAGATGAGGTAAATGAAACCATTGAGATTTTAAATGGTACTTACTACAGCAGACCAGCAAATGTGGGTAAAACTACAGTTAAAAATATCTCGGTAAACGGAGAAATTGACATTACAAAATGGCTTAAGTTAAATGCCTATTTGGAACTGGGTAATATTATTTCGAAGACAGATTTTTACACGGGCTTTTTATCTACAAACGGAACTTATTTTAGAACCACGCCAAACTTACAAATGAAAATAAGTCCGACCTGGAATACAGAGGCAAATTTCAGATACCAAAGTAAGCTATCAAATGTGCAGTTTCTGGTGGGCGCAGTACATGAATTTGGGGCCGCTGTTCAGAAAAAACTTTCGCCAAAAAGTACTTTAAAACTTTCTGCCAGCGATATTTTTAGAGACCGTGTATTTGTTGGGGTAATTAATAACCTGGCTAAAACAGAAGCCAACTGGACCAATCGGGGAGATTCCAGAACCGTAGTATTAAGTTATAGTTATCGTTTTGGAAAGGCATTTTCTACACCATCCAAACATGAATCATCAGGTGCTGATGAAGAAAAAAACAGGGTGAAGAACTAAGGAATATTTATCATTCTGGGCCTGCCGAAACTCTCCGCAGGCTCAGAATGAAAGTTCTGTAATGTGACAATCCTTTTATTGAACGCTAAGACTTAATTTCCTTCATTTCTTAAAATCTTTAATGGGGGTTGGTTTAATACATTTCGACTGCTTAAAACACCCGTTATTAAAACCAGTAAAATAACCGAACCAAATAATATTAAGGTTGGAATTAGTGGTGGAACAAAAGAAACATCGAAAAGGAATTTAGCCAAAACCCAGCTACTACCCAGTGCTAAAATTAATCCTGCTGCAGAGGCGAAAAAGCCTAAAAAGAAATATTCTATTGCTGTAATGGTTAAAATTTGCTTTTTACTTGCACCCATCGTCCGCAACAAGATACTTTCTTTTGTACGTTGATTTTTGCTCGTTAATACAGCCGAAACTAAAACAATCCACCCGGTGGCCATACTAAAACCGGCCATAAACCGAATTACAAAGCCAATTTTGCTGAGCAATTCATCCAGTAATTTTAAGATCAGATCGAGATCAATAACGGAAACATTTGGAAAATCCTGAACAACTGCAGCCTGGAAGCGGGCCGAAACTTCGTTAGATGGTACTTTGGTCATTAATACATGAAATTGTGGTGCATCTTCCAGTACACCTGAAGGAAATACAACACGAAAATTGGTTTGCAATCTGCTCCAGTTTACTTCCCTTAAACTGCCAACAACCGTTGGAATCATCATCCCCTGTACATTAAACAAAATCGTATCCTTCAATTTTACACGAATCCGCTCCGCAAACATTTGATCCAGCGAAATATAAATGGTTTTTCCCGGGTCTGCTTTTCCAATCCAGGTACCCGAAGTTATTTTTTCTGCCGCCGTTAATGTATCCTGATAAGTAGCCCTGATCTCGTTTCTGAAAGCATTGCGGTTACTGCTGTCAGCATTGGCTTTTTTGCCATTAATTTCCTCAATCCGCATGGTAATAACCGGCACCTGGTTCATGAGTGGTAAGTGATAAGAAGTTGTCAGTTTATTTAATGGCTCTTTTTGAGTATTTTGAATATCGAACAAAACCATGTTCGGCTGATTTTTTCCTGAAGAAAATGTAACCCGGTTAATAAGAATGACCTGAACAAAATACAAAGTGCAAATAAATGCTGTAGATAACCCGATAGAAACCGTAAGCATTAAAGTTTGATTATTCGGACGATACAAATTTGCAAAACCTTGCCGCCACAAATAACTTAAAGAGTCTGGCAAAAGCTTGCGAACCAGAAACATCAATATTTTTGAAAATAAAACCAGTAATAAAAATGCGATTGAAATACCTACGGTAAACATCAGTGTTTGCATCCAACCTTTCATTTGCAGGTAGGTAAAGCCAAAAACAAAGAGTATCATCAAAAAATAAACAAACCATAGTAAAAAATCACGTTTGCCTGCAGCTTTTTCAAAGGAAGCACGAATGGCATTTAATGGAGAAATTTTTCTAACAGAAAGGAGAGAAGGGAGGGCGAAAAGAATGGAAATGATTAATCCAAGCAATACACCTTGTCCGATGGCCAGCCAGGAAATTTGCATGGTTACTTCGACAGGAATAAAATCCTTCATCACCAAAGGGAACAAAAATTGAATAATCATACCGAGCAATGCGCCTAAAACAGCAGCAATAAATCCGATAATCGCAACCTGAATCAGATAGATAAAGAAAGCATCCCTGGCCTTTAAACCTAAGCACCTTAACGTAGCAATGGCACTGAGTTTTTCCTGAATGTACACGTGAATGGCACTGCCCACCCCAATACAACCTAGCAATAAGGCAATAAATCCTGATAAAGCTAGAAACCGGTTTACATCTCTAAATGACCGTCCGGTTTGGGCCTTTCTTGATTCTACAGTTTCCGCATCAAGGCCTTCTTTATCAAATCTTGGCTGTATTTTTTTAACAAATGCATCAACTGAAGAAGGATTATTGTAACGGTAATAAAAACGGTTAATTACCCGGCTTCCCAGTTGGATTAATTTGGTTTGATCTAAATATTGGAATGGAATATAGACAATGGGTGCCACACTAGCCGAAATTCCGGTTTGTCCCGGTGCTTTATTTAATATTCCGGTAATTAGAAAATTAAGTTCACCAATTTTTACTGAATCTCCAACTTTAGCTTTAAACTGAAGCATTAGTGTTTGATCTACCAGTGCGTTTCTGCCATTTTGAAATGTTGTTGCTGCACTTGCCGGACTGGTTTCAATAGAACCATAATATGGATATTTGCCTTTTAAAGCCTTTATCTGCACCAATCTGCTTCCTGAGCCTTTTAAAAAATAGATCATAGAACCAAAACTTTTCTCCTGCGACCGTTCATCACCAAGGGTATCCAGCATGGCTTGGGAATTTTTGCTGATGGCTTTCCGGCTTTCTATTACCAAATCTGCTCCGGTTAATTCTTTGGCCTGCTGATCGATGTCTCTTTGCAGATTATCTTTGAAAGAATACACAGCTACTAAAGCCGCAATGCCTAAAACGATAGACGAAATAAACAGGAGCAACCTCGACCGGTTTCTGCGGCTATCTCTCCCGGCCATTTTAAACAGCCAGGATGTACTGATTTTTTGCGGGGCAACGGCTTGATTAGTCATGGCTTTGGCTTTCGTCTGATTGAATTAAGCCCCCTTTTATTTTGATGATGCGGTTGGTGCGGGCAGCAAGTTCCAAATCGTGGGTTACAATTACCAGCGTTGTTCCGGCATCCTTGTTTAAATCGAATAAAAGTTTAATTATTTTTTCGCTGGTTTCTGCATCAAGATTTCCTGTAGGTTCATCTGCAAAAAGTATGGCTGGTTTATTGGAAAAAGCTCTGGCTAAAGAAACCCTTTGTTGTTCGCCTCCTGATAATTGTACCGGATAGTGATGGGAACGGTTAACCAAACCAACCTTATCCAAAAGCTCAAGCGCCTGGTTTTTAATATTTTTTGCTCCGCGTAATTCAAGCGGAACCATTACATTTTCCAAAGCTGTTAAAGTAGGCAGCAATTGAAAATTCTGAAAAATAAAGCCTACATACTTATTCCTTACTGCCGCACGCTCGTCCTCATTTAATTTTTCTAAAGCAATTTGATTAAGTTCAACGCTTCCGCTGCTCGATTGATCTAAGCCGGCACATAAACCCAGTAAAGTTGTTTTGCCGCTTCCGGATGGCCCGGTAATGGCTACCGTTGAACCTGCTGTAATTGAAAAGTTAATTTGATCCAGAACTGTTAATTCCCGTCCGGCACTTTGATAAATTTTACTTACATTTCGAATGTTTAGGATACTTTCCAATTGATGAGTATTTTAATTTTAAATGAAGGTTAAGCGACAAACATAATGAGGTTGCGGCCTGTTAATTTACTAATTTATTATTAGACAGAAATAGTTGCATATGTTACGAAAACGCCTGATGGGATTATTTGTTTTGACTGTTTTCTTTGCTTCATGCGGAAATCAGCAGAATAAAACCAATAACGATAAAACTTTAGATTCAGCTGACCATACGGACGCAAAAACTGAAGTGAAAACTAAAAATATACTTTTTTTCGGTACAAGTCTTACCGCTGGTTATGGGCTTGATCCGACAGAAGCATATCCTGCTTTAATTCAAAACAGAATAGATTCTTTAAAACTTCCTTACAAAGTAATTAATGCAGGTTTAAGCGGCGAAACTTCTGCGGGCGGTAAAGGCCGGATTGATTGGTTACTAAAACAACCTGTTGATGTTTTCGTACTTGAGCTGGGTTCAAATGATGGTTTAAGAGGACTTCCTGTTGCCCAAACCATTAAAAATTTGCAGGATATTATTGATCGGGTAAAAGCCAAATATCCAAATGCAAAGCTGGTGTTGGCCGGTATGCAGATTCCACCGAATATGGGTGCTCAATATGCTTCAGATTTTAAAAACATGTTTCCTGATCTGGCTAAGAAAAATAATATGGCACTGATTCCTTTTTTATTAGATAAAGTAGGGGGAATTCCAAAGCTGAACCAGGCGGATGGCATTCATCCAACAGCAGAGGGAGATAAAATACTGGCCGAAAATGTTTGGGTAATCCTGAAAGATCAACTGAAATAATATAATTGTTATAGTAAACGGTTATATTAATAGTACCTGTTTAAAGAAAGTTGAACTGATTTAAAAGAAGTACACCAGCCAGGCCCAATATGGATACAATACTTTCCATCATGGTCCATGTACTAAAGGTTTGCTTTAAGCTGAGGTTAAAATATTCTTTAAACATCCAGAAACCCGTATCGTTTACGTGAGAAAACATCAAACTTCCTGCACCAACCGCTAATACCATTAATTCTGGCGGAGCTGTTGGTCCAATGAGCGGCAGTACCATGCCCGAAGCCGTAAGTGCGGCTACGGTTGCCGAGCCGAGTGTTACCCGAAGGGAGGCCGTTATAAGCCAGGCCAGTAAAAGCGGCGACAGATTTAAACCGGCAGTTAGTATTTTAACGGTTTCTCCAACACCACTATTGACTAAAATTTGTTTAAATGCACCACCCGCAGCAATAATCAGTACAATCATGGCAATGCTTTTTACACCTTCGGTACAAGATTCCATCGCTTTTGTAATGCTTCCCCCTTGAATTAACAGGGTTAATAAAACAGAAATCAGTAGTGCCGAAGTTGGATCTGCAAGGAAAGTGAAAAAGGGTTTTAAAATATAGTCTGCCTTTATCCCATTACCAATAGTTCCGGCAATAATTAAAAAAACAGGAAGTAAGGCGGTAATAAAACTCTTAAAACCAGAAGGGAGATTGAGCTCCTCATCGATACTGAATGAAGTTGTGGTCGCTGTTCGTTTTACAATTAACCTTGGGAAATAAACGCCTGCAATAATGGCTATTGGAATGCTTAAAATGAGGCCGTAAATTAAAGTTTTCCCTATATCGGCATGGAATATTCCTGCTAAAGCCACCGGACCGGGATGTGGAGGCAGAAAACCATGCGTTACAGATAAAGCTGCGGCCATAGGAATGCCGATGTATAATTTTGATAAACCTGTAGCAGAAGCAATAGCAAATACAAGCGGAATTAAAACCACAAAACCTGCATTGTAAAAAAGCGGAATACCAACCAGTAAACCCGTTAATAAAACTGCCCACTGAATATTTTTCTGTCCAAATGCACGAATAAGAATAAATACAATCTTTTTTGCCGAGCCACTGTCTTCAATCAATTTACCCATCATGGCACCCAGGGCCAGCACCATAACCATACTGCCCAAAGTGCTTCCAATCCCTTCACTTACCGAAGCCATTACTTTGGTGGCTGGCATGCCCAGTAATAAACCCGTAACAATGGCCACAGCAAGCAGGGCAATCATAGGGTTTAATTTCTTTAAAATCAGTACAAAAAGCAGTAAAATTCCAAAAAGAACAATAAACAGCGACATATTGGGGATGTAAATTAGAGAATCAGAATAGAAGATTATTTTTTGACGGTGATACTTCGGCCAGTAACTAAAATGAATTCGTAAATGCGGTACAAACCATCATCACTGATTTCAATCTTTTCTACTAATCCGGTTTTACTAAAAGTATCGGTAACCATATCGCCCACTTTAACATCCTGCAAAATTTCGGTCGGCATTTCATCAAATAATCTAATCATTTAGTAAATATAAGGATAATGCTTTATACGAACGTTTTTTTGCAAACGGATAGCTTTTGTCCCGCAAGCGGACTAAAACTAATTGATAATAATCATGGTAAATTTTTTCTTTTACCAAAAGATAATTGGCAGATGTAACAAGAATTTTGTATGTTGGCATAATATTATAACATCCTAATATGCAATAATATGGAACTGAAATTGCCCTATATCAATCCAGTAAAATTTGCAAATACACTGGTTAACGATTATGATTTCAATATTCATCAAGGTTGGAATTCCCATCATCTCGAACTTCCCGAACAGGTTGGAGTAGGCTCATTACAACTATTTATGAGAGATGATATCCATTTTTTTAGGGGAAAATGGAAATTTAAGGAAGATTCTACTTTTCTCTCACACGATCCCGTAGGGCAAAAGGGACTGATTGATTTCAGGTTGAGTAAAGACGGACAAATTCATTCAGCATCCATAGAGGGGGATAAAAAATTTGAATGGGAAATTACAGAAGTTGATGGATTTCGCTTTTTTATACCTGGAAAATACCTTAAACTGGAAAAAAATCAATTGTCGGATCGTTTTGAGAAATATTGCTTCAACAGAAACATCATCAATTTACAAAAACAACTTTTTGAGATTCAGGCAGGACAAATTTCAAATGCATTATTACTGGAAATTAAAATGCTTGAATTTATTTATTTCTGGATGGATTTTCTGCAAACCAATAACCTGGAAAAACATTTTGAAAGTATTTCAGACCGTCATTTTTCCTGCATAGAGAACGCGAAACAACTTTTGGATGAAAACCCCTATCAAAGTCCATCCATAAAATACATCAGCAGAAAAGTAGGTTTGAATGAATGCGATTTAAAACGTGAATTTAAAAAAGCTTTTGGTTTGCCCATCCGGCAATATATCATTAAACAGCGCATGGATTTTGCTCAAAAGCTGCTAAAAGAAACAGATTTACCCGTTGGCGAAATCAGTACGATGTTAGGTTATGCAAACCGGGGCCATTTTGCAGGTTTGTATCAGCGTTATTTTGGCGTTTCGCCGCTAAATGACAGGTTAAACTATACACATTAAATTATTCCCGTTTCGTATCAAATCATTCCCGATTAGATATTTTTTATGATACCTGTGCATATAACTTTATGCTTAGTAAAATAAAATTCACGGCCTGGCCCTGAACTAACCAAATATCTTTTTCAATGTTTAATTTGTCTTTAATTCTTGAAGATAGTGCAAAACGTTTTGCAAATCAACCGGCTGTAAGTTTTAACGACCGTACAATAAGTTATGCAGAGCTGAATCATCTGGCTAATCAGGTAGCTAACGGATTAGAAAAGATTGGGATTGTACCCGGTGATAAAATTGCATTGTCCTGCCCAAATATTCCTGAATTTCCGGCTATATATTTTGGCGTTTTAAAAACGGGTGCCATTATTGTTCCATTTAATATTTTACTAAAAGCAGATGAGATTGCCTATCACCTTAATGATAGTAAAGCTAAGGCCTACTTTTGTTTTTCAGGATCAGAAGATTTACCAATCGGAGATTATGGATTTCAGGCTTTTTACAATGCCCCGCTTTGCCAGCATTTTTATCTAATCAATCCAAAAACAAAAAAAGAAGCTTATACCGTTAATAGTTTTAACGATTTAACTGCCAATCAGCCTTCAACCTTTGAAACAGCAGAAACTTTAGCTGACGATGTGGCCTTATTAATTTATACATCAGGCACAACAGGGCAGGCAAAAGGTGCCCAGCTAAGTCATTCTAATTTATTTTGTAATGCAATTTTAGCAACAGATTTATTTAGTACAACCCATCAGGATAAACAATTGGTTGTGCTTCCGTTGTTCCATATTTTTGGAATGACGGTTTTAATGAATGCCGGGATTTACCGGGGTGCACACAACATCCTACTGCCACGATTTGATCCTAAAACGGTTCTGGAATTGATTGATACTTTTCACGTCAGCATTTTTGCCGGGGTACCTACCATGTATTGGGCGCTGATTAATTATCATCACGAAAGCATCGCGGATGATTGTATTAAGAAAAACCTGCGTCTGTGTATTTCGGGCGGCGCATCCTTACCCTTAAAGGTTTTACAGGATTTTGAAACCAGATTTGATGTTCCTGTTTTAGAAGGGTATGGAATGAGTGAAGGCTCACCAATTGTAACCTTTAACGATTTTCGCATTGGTTGTAAACCAGGCTCTATTGGTACTGCCGTTTGGGGTGTAGAAGTTAAAATTATTGATGAAACAGGAAAAGAATTGCCTGCAGGAGAAAAGGGTGAGTTGATTTACAAAGGCCACAATGTGATGAAGGGTTATTTTGAAAAACCAGAGCAAACCGCTGATGTATTGAGAAATGGATGGATGCATTCTGGTGATGTTGCGGTAAAGGATGAAGAAGGATTTTATTACATCATTGATCGTACCAGAGATATGATTATTCGCGGTGGAATGAATGTTTTTCCCCGGGAGGTTGAAGAAATTATGATGAAACACCCTTCCATTTCTTTAGTAACCGTAATCGGTATTCCGGATGAAAGAATGGGAGAAGAAGTGAAGGCCTTTGTTGTACTTAAAGATAAGCAGGTTATTGATGCAGAAGAGATTGTTTTATGGTCAAAGGCGCATATGGCTGTTTATAAATACCCCCGGAAAGTTGAATTTGTGGAGCATTTACCGATTTCTGCAACGGGAAAAATATTAAAAAAAGACCTCAGAGAAAAAAGCAGATTATAATTCAATACCCATCTTTTAATAAAAACAATATGGTCAGAAAACTAATACTATCATTTATCCTTCCGTTTTTTTTATACGGCTGTGCGCCGGTAAAAGAGTTAAAAGGAAACGGCATAGAAAAAAAATACAGCGATATTCATTATGGCGATAAGGACAGAAATTTAATGGATGTTTATCTCCCGGCAAATCGCAGTGTTAAAATACCTTTTGTTATCCTTATTCACGGTGGCGCCTGGACAATGGCCGGAAAGGAGTATGTAAGGGATTATCAGGATTCCTTACTGAAAAATGGAATCGCCTCAGCAAGCATAAACCATCGTTATGCGAACAATACTGATATTCATTATCCACAAATGCTCGATGATATAAATACGGCACTAAATTACTGCAGTGAGCATGCCAAAGAATGGAATATCAGAGATAAAGGATTTGTGATGGCTGGCGTAAGTTCAGGAGCACACCTGGCCCTTTTGTATGCGTACACCACAACAAAAAAGATAAATGCAATTGTTGAGTTTTGCGGTCCAACCAATCTAACTGATACCACGATATTAAACTATGCCGGTAAAGTGGGTTTGATGGATGTAATCCAGAAAATGACCGGGAAAACGTATAAAAAAGGAGAGGCGATCGATCCGGAATTTTCGAAATCAAGTCCCATTACCCAAATTAAAAATATTCCCGTTTTAATCATCCATGGTACAGCAGATCCGGTAGTTAATTTTTCTCAATCGCAGCAACTAAGCGATACTCTGGACAAACAACATATTAAACATAAACTGGTTACTATAAAGGGCGCCGGACATGACTTAAACCTAAAAGATACCACAACCAGGCAATTGGTTTACCGGGAAGCCATAAGCTGGATACTTCAAAATGGCCAATAATTCAAATTTAAATAAACACAATATGAAAAAGATATTACTAACCGGGTTTGCCTTATTTTCTGCATTGTTATTGAAGGCTCAATCGGCAACAGAAATTAAACCGTTAACAGCAGCCGAAGTAAGTAAAAGACTAATTTCTAAATATAGTCCCCTGGCTTTTGCTCCAATTACAAAATTGGATTACGACAATATAAAATCAGTCAGGAAAAAAGAACAAGCTTCAGTTATTCCAAAATTAAGCAATGCCGATAGCCTTGATGTTAGTTATGTAAATGTTCCGGGCCTAAACAGTGGCGATCCGGAAATTCCCATCCGCATTTATAAACCTAAAAACGCAGATAAGGCCCCTATATTTTTATGGTTTCACGGCGGCGGTTTCGTATATGGAAATTTAAACTGGGATCATAAAAATTGTGCAAATATTGCCGTAAGGGCGAAAGTAGTTGTGATATCTGTAGATTATCGTCTGGCACCCGAAAATAAATTTCCTGCAGGTGTTAATGATGCATACTCTGTTTTTTTGTGGAGTAAAAAACATGCTGCAGAAATTGGTGGTAATCCGGATCATATTGGTGTGGGCGGCGGCAGCGCAGGAGCAGGGATAGCTGGAAGTATGGTTTTAGTAAACAGGGATAAAAAAGGGCCAAAAATAGATTTTCAGGTTTTGTTTTTTCCACCAGCGGATGTAGATACAACCCGGGTTTCTGTTCGCGAATTGTGGAGCATTCCGGGAGTAAAAGGTGCTGATATTCCGGTTTTGCTTAAAATGTATATTGGCGATGATTACCTGAAAAACGTTCCTGAAAACGCATTGCCGGGACTTACTAAAAGTTTTGAAGGTTTACCACCAACCTATATTGCTACCTGTGGTGTTGATCCGCTTAGAGATGGAGGATTGTTTTACGGACAAAATCTTATTCTGGCAGGTATTCCGGTAGAGCTTCATAATTTTCCCGGTTATCCACATGGCTTACTTCCTGATAAAGTATTTCCCGAAGTGTACGACTTTATGCATCAATATTATAAATAGAATTTTAATTGGAAAACAAAAAGATCATGAAAACTAGATTCTTTAAATTTCTATTGCTGCTGATACTTATTCAGCAGGCCGCATCTGCACAAAGTATTTTATTACAAAATGCCGATCCTGCTGCCAATGGCTTTTCCCCGGATCGTTTAAACAGAATTGATCAGGTTATTAAAAGTTATGTAGATAGCAACTGGATTAAAGGAGCAGTTGGTTTGGTGGTACACAACGGCAAAATTATTTATTACAAATCTTTTGGAGTAGACGACGTAAATAAAAATACACCGCTTCAAAAGGATGCAATCTTTCGCATTGCTTCGCAAACAAAAGCCATTACCAGTACAGCAGTTATGATTCTGTTTGAAGAAGGAAAAATTTTACTGGACGACCCGATCTCAAAATATATTCCATCATTTGCCAAACCAAATGTGTTGGATACTTTTAATGAAAAAGACAGCACATACACTACTGTACCTGCAAAAAGAGAAATTACCATCAGAGATTTGCTTACCCATACTTCTGGTATTGATTATGCCCAGATTGGTTCGCCTAAAATGAAAGCCATTTATGCTAAAGCGGGTATTCAGGCTGGATTTTCAGATCATAAACAATTACTTGCAGATGCGATTAACAAATTGGGCGCTTTACCCCTGATTCATCATCCGGGAGAACGGTTTACTTATAGTTTGAGCATTGATGTTTTAGGTCGTTTAGTCGAAGTGGTTTCTGGTGTTGGTTTGGATGTTTTTTTACAACAGCGGATTTTTAAACCGCTTGGTATGGAAGATACTTACTTTAATTTACCGGTTAACAAGCGGTCACGTCTGGTGCAGGTATATACGGACGATAAAGAAACGAACAGACCGGTTTTATGGAAAGATGACACTTTCCCGGGAAGCACCATCAATTACCCGATTAACAATAACGGCTACTTTGCAGGGGGTGCCGGATTGGTATCGACAATTAAAGATTATGCAATTTTTTTACAGATGTATTTAAACGGAGGCGAATATAACGGACATAGAATCTTGTCGAGGCATACCGTAGAAATTGTAACCAAAAATCAAATTGGAGATATACCTTTCGGGGATGACAAATTTGGCCTGGGCTTCCAGATTACAACCAGTAAAGGAAATGCAAAACTGGGCTTATCTGAAGGGAGTTTTTCCTGGGGAGGATTTTTTGCAACAAGCTACTGGGCGGATCCAAAAGAAAAAATTTCAGGCTTGTTGTTTTTACAGCAATGGCCATTTAAACACAGCGAATTGAGTGATAAATTTAAAGTGCTGGTGTATCAGGCGCTTCAATAAGGTAAACTAACCAATTAAAGAACTAACCAAATAACGATAAATCATGAGAAAAAATTTACTTACTAAATGGACCAAAAGGTACATTTTTCTGCTTTTGCTATGGCAATTCGTATCCGGTTTGGCTTATGCACAAACCGGAAACATCTCCGGAAAGGTAACGGATAATAATGGAAACGCGGTGCCCGGCGCAAGTGTGAAGATTAAAAATACCAACCGGGTAACTTCTACCAATACCAGTGGTGCTTTTACACTTACTGATGTAAATATAGCTACCGTAACGCTCCAAATATCTTACGTAGGTTATCAAACCAAAGAAATCACTGCTACAGTAAATAAACCCATAAATATCTCGCTTGCAGAAGAAAGCAATAAAATGGATGAAATTATTGTAACAGGAACATTTGATAAACGGAAACGAATGGATGCATCTGTTGCTATAACCACATTAAATGCAGTACAAATGGAAAGAATTGTTCCGGCTAGTGCTGCTGATTTGCTTAAAAATGTACCCGGCGTATTTGTAAATTCATCAGTGGGCGAAATCAGGAACAGTGTGGCCAGTCGCGGAATTACCGTAGGTACTCAAGATGGAAGTTTTGGTTACGAGTATGTTTCCATGCAGGAAGATGGACTCCCCATTACCAATACAACTTATTTTGGCTACGGCCCCGATTTCTTTTTGCGCCCTGATGCTACTTTAGGCCGCTTGGAAGCTGTTCGTGGTGGTACCGCATCCATTACCGCGGCTAATGCGCCTGGAGGTATTTTTAACTATGTTTCGAAAACGGGAGGAGATGTGTTTGAAGGCGAAATCAGAACTAAACTTGGTCTTGTCGGGATTGATGGCAGGGGATATTCCAGAGCTGACTTAAACTTGGGTGGCCCAATGGGCGACAACTGGTTTTATAATGTCGGTGGATTTTATCGTTACGATCAGGGTGGTCGCTATGCTGGTTATCCAATGAATAATGGCGGACAAATTAAGGCTAACATTGTCAAAAAATACAAAACAGGCTCATTAAAGTTTTTCGGTAAATACCTGAACGATAGAAATGGTTATGCACAATTTATTCCAACTACTGGTTTTGATAATCCTCAACCAGCAATAGGTTTTGATATCAATTCGACGGTTTTAATGCCCAATATTAATTACAAATCTCAGGACTTTATTTATGGTGGAAGTCTGAATTTTAACCCCAGTAACCTGGTAAAAAGCACTTACCGTTCTGGTGGATTAAACTGGCAACAGGATTTAGGCGGAGGCTGGTCTTTAAATAATTCAGCAAAATATTCCAGTAATACAATTTTGTACAATACACCAGGTGGTGTTTCAGCAATGAGTGCAACAGATTTAACCACTTACTTTTTATTAACAGGTAACACCGGATTAGGCATTGGTACTTATTCTTTTAAGGATGCACAATCGGGTAGGGAGCTGATGAGTGTAAACTCTGCATTGGGTGCAGGCGGATTACCGGTTTATACCGTTACTAAAAATGAATTGCCGGGACAGCAGCTAAGACCAAATTCGTTGTTTTTAACCACATTTGGTGCTTATAAAAATAGTGTTAAAGAATTTATAGATCAGTTTTCTTTAAACAAGAGTATAAAAAACATGAATTTCACTATTGGTGGTTATTTTGGTTATTCTGATGTTCACCGTTATTCTGGTTTGGATGGTGTTGCATTAAGTACCATACAAAACAGGCCACAACTGGTTTCTCTAACTTTTAACGGTGTAACATTGGGCGGAACTTCAGGGTTGCATCAGGTAACCAACAAAGATGGAATTGCACAAGCCAATGGCGATAATGGGGCATCTCTATCTTTTAATGCAAAGCAAAAACAAGGTGCTTTGTTTTTTGGCCATACCTGGAACATAACTGAAAAGCTAACTTTTGATTGGGGGCTTCGATATGAAAATGTAAATGTTACCGGATATAACGAAAGAGTTTACATGAAAACAGGCGTTCAGGGTGGTGTAGATGGCGATCCAAAAACTTTTTATGATAATAATACAGTAAGTAAAATTACTGCTGTAAATTTTGATAAAACGTTGCATACATTTTCGTTCTCAGGGGCTTTAAATTATAAATTTAATGATAATGTGGCCATTTATGGACGATATTCTGAGGGCAAAAAAGCACCGGATTTGGATGTTTATTTTGCAGCCAACAGACCCGAAACCATTGGCCTTCTTAACCCGATGGAACGCACAACCAGACAGGTAGAAGTTGGTTTAAAAGCGAGAACTAAAGGACTTAACTTGTTTGTTACTCCATTTTATAGCATCCTGAGTGGTGTACCGAACGGACAAATGTTTGGTGCAGTTGGCGGAGGTTTTTATGTTCCTCCAATGCTTTATGGAAAATATAGAACTTTAGGGGTAGAAATTGAAGCAGATTATAAAATTGACAACCATTTTAGTATTAGGGGTGTAGCAACTTTTCAACGATCTAAAATTGCAGAATTTGAAGCCTGGGTAGCAAACGGTGCCGGCCCAGCCGATGACACCAAAATATCTTATTCTGGTAATGAAACAGATAATAATGCCCGTACCATTTTAAACCTGACGCCAACTTATACAACCGGCAAATTCTACACCTTTTTAACCTGGTCTTATCTGGGTAAACGCCAGGCTAATGCTGCAAATGTGTTTAGCTTACCTGGTTTTTCTCAATTTGATTTTGGGGCAGGCTACGACATTAATAAAAGGCTGAAATTAAGCGCCAATGTTAATAACCTTTTTAATGAATATGGTGCAATGAGTTGGGTTAGGCCAGGCGGTATACTGGAAACATTGGAAGGCAATAATGCCTTTACTCAAACGCTTTATAATCAGGCAGTACAAAATAATGCTCCATATTCTACGGTTTCCATACCACCACGAGCCTATTTTTTAACGGCCTCCTATAAATTTTAATTCCAATTAAACCCTGCAGCCATTATGCAGGGTTTAATTTGTTACAACCCGCCCATATGTTTTCTTAAGCGTTAATCAGCACAAGTACATATTTACCAAGATGGGCAGACATGATTTTGGCCTCCACAATAAAACAACTACACTAAGCTGGTTTAATGAAGCTTTGGTGCAATTAACTATTTTAGTCATAAATGACATTTTGCTATGAAAAGAATTCTGTTTCCATTTCTACTTTTACTTTGTTTTTCTGTTTCAGCGCAAAAGAATTTAAGTCCCCGCAAGCTTTACCCCGGACTTTTTGATCAGGTGCAACTTGGAGGAATTTATCCGGATGGGAAATCTTTTGTAGATGCGCTTCCTAAAAAGTCTCCTACGGAGATTATGAAAGCCTATCAATTGCAGAAAAATGCGGAAGATTTTAACCTCAGGCATTTTGTAGATGAGCATTTTGTAGTGCCCGAAAATCATAATGTAGCTTATGCGTCAGATATTTCTGCTGGCATAGAAAAACATTTAGATACTTTGTGGGGCGTACTTAAAAGAAATCCGGATATAATTTCTGGGCATCAAACTTCACTTATTCCATTACCAAATGCTTATATAGTGCCCGGAGGCCGGTTTAGAGAGATTTATTACTGGGACTCTTACTTTACAATGCTGGGTTTGAAAGAGGCGGGCAAAAAGGTATTGATTAAAAATATGGTTGATAATTTTGCCTGGCTAATCCGCAATTATGGCTTTATTCCAAATGGAAACCGGACTTATTATTTAACCAGATCTCAACCCCCATTTTTTTCTTTAATGGTTCAGTTACTTGCCGAAAGCGATCCTTCTGTTAAAATTAGTGATTATTGTGATGTTTTGGAAAAAGAGTACGCTTTCTGGATGAAAGGCACTGAAAATTTGCAAAAGGGAAAAGCTTTAAACCATTTGGTAAAACTTAAAGATGGATCAGTGCTAAACAGGTATTATGATGCAGGAGCAGTACCAAGAGAAGAATCTTACGCGGAGGATTTAAAATCTGCTCAAAAAACTTTACAGGCAAAGCCGGATTTTTATAGAAATGTACGTTCTGCTGCAGAATCGGGTTGGGATTTCAGCACCCGATGGTTTGCAGATGGTAAAAGCTTTGGACAAATTATTACCACAGACTTAATCCCTGTTGATTTAAATGGTTTGCTTTATAACTTAGAAAATGTAATTGCGACCGCTTATATACAAAAAGGCGATGCAACAAAAGCTAAGTTATTTTCAACTAGAGCTATAAAAAGGAAACAAGCCATTTTGAAATACTGCTGGAATCCTTCCTTAAAATTTTTTACTGATTACAATTGGAAAAAGCAACAACCATCTAAGCAGCTTACACTGGCGGCTACATCACCTCTGTTTTTCAAAATAGCCACAAATGTTCAGGCGGCTGCGGTCGTAGAAAAGATTCAGGCAGATTTTCTGAAGAAAGGGGGCCTGATTACGACTTTAAATAAGTCTGGAGAACAATGGGATAATCCAAATGCATGGGCACCATTGCAATGGATCAGTATTGCCGGCATGAGAAACTATGGTTATAATGAACTGGCCGATACCGTTTCCAACCGCTGGATTAACCTGAACGTAAAGGTATTTGAGCAAACCGGAAAATTGATGGAAAAATACGATGCCTCAGCCCCCGAAAGCCTAGGCGGTGGGGGAGAATATCCCCTACAGGATGGTTTCGGATGGACAAACGGTGTTTTACTAAAACTGCTTAGGGTAAAAGCAAATTAACTGGATGTTTTTATTGCCTGTAATTTTTCAGACGCTGAGTTTTCTTTGATTTTCAATGGATAATATACCGTTACCTTCAATAAGGAAACAGATTAAACCTAGTAACACAATTACTGAAAACCAAAATTCAGAATAGGGTCTGAAAATATTCTGAGATAAATTAATAAAAAATACAGCACCTATTAACACAGGTAAATTAAGCAAAGAAAATAATCGAGTATGCGTACCTAAAGCAATGGCAAGGCCACCTATAATGTGCAGTACAATAATTAGATGAGCTAAAAGACTTATGGAAATGGCCGTGCCTAACATGGCACCATGCATCAGGTTATTAAAAGCTTCGAGATTTAAAGCAAAAGCTATACCCTTCCAAATTAATATAATCCCTAATGCCATTCTGAAAAAATCAAGCCATTTTGGGTGATGATGATCTCCCCAGTTTTGGATTTTTTTGAGCAAGTTCATAATTTCTATATTTTGGTTATGTCAATTTACGGAAATTATATCAGGATAGCAATTATTCGGGCTCGTTCTTTACTTTCAAATTATCCAATTACTTGTTGTGATTAATTATCTTGTAATCACAATATTTTCTAAAACCAGCATATCCATATTGGTCCTTAAAAAACAGTTTAAAGCCTCATCGGGTGTATTTACTATAGGTTCATTTTCGTTAAAAGAAGTGTTTAATAAGATGGGCACATTAGTTTTGCTGTGAAACTCTTGAATCAGGTTATAATAGCGTGGATTAACGTCCTGATCAACCGTTTGTAAACGTCCGGAGCCATCTACATGGCACACTGCAGGAATTTCTTTTCTTTTATCAGGTTTGATAGAATAAACTTTTTCCATAAAAGGCACCGTGTCATCCTGCTCGAAATAATCCCTGGTATATTCCTTTAAAATGGAAGGGGCAAATGGCCTGAAAGATTCTCTTCTCTTAATTTTGGAATTGATAATCTCCTTGGCATCATCTCTTCTCGGATCTGCAAGAATAGAACGGTTCCCTAAGGCTCTTGGTCCAAATTCAGCACGCCCCTGAAACCAGCCAACCACACCACCATTAATTAAACAATCCGTAACCTGATTGTTCAGCTCGTCCCAGTCTAAACATTGATAGGTTATATTTTTTGCTTCTAATAGCTTTTGAATATAAGAATTATCAAATCGGCTACCTAAAAAGCCGTGTAACATTGGTTTAATCCTGGGCTTTTTTAAAACCTGATTGTATTGCCATAATGCTGCACCAATGGCGGTTCCGGCATCATGTCCGGCAGGAGGAATGTAAATGGATTTGAAAGGCGTAGCATTTAAAATTTTACCATTTGCAACAGAGTTTTGTGCTACACCACCAGCAATACAAATACTATCAAGTCCGGTTTTTTTATGCAGGTAATTGAGAATATGTATAATGACTTTTTCTGTAACTTTTTGAACAGAAGAAGCCAAATCTTTATGGTATTGCGTTAAAGTTTCGTCAGAATTACGCTGAGGGCCAAAATCACTTATAAGTTTGGTCGTAAACAAAGCTTCCATTGCCGGAATTCCATTTTCCCAAACCATTTGCACTCCCTTTTTTGGATGATTAAAGTAATCGAGGTTTAATTCAAAAAGGCCATCGTCCTTAACTTTAATTACCTTTTCAACCTGATCGGTATATTTTGGGGTGCCATAAGGCGCAAGGCCCATTACTTTATATTCATCTCCATAATGCGAAAAGCCTAAATATTGGGTAAAAAGTGTATAAAATAAACCCAAAGAGTGCGGGTAGGAAACTGTATCTAAAACTTCAATACTTAAATCCTTGCCAATACCGGTCATTGTACTGCTAAAATCGCCAAAACCATCTATAGAAAGCAAAGCAGATTTAGGATAGGACGAAGCAAAAAAAGCGCTGGCTAAATGGCTTCTGTGATGCTCGACATTAATAATTTTACCTTTTAAATCTTCCTCACTTACCTTAAAGTGGTCGATAAAATCGTTTTGTATTGAAGATGCCTTTTTAAGATTTTGTAAACGATCGGCTATATTTTTAAGGCTTAACCTGTTTTTTAAAGCGGTAAAAACTTTTTGTTTAAAGTTTGCCTTAGGATCGCGTGATATGGCGATATAATCCAAATCTTTGATGCCAATTTTAGCTTCATCGAGGCAAAATTGTATTGCCATGGAAGGGAAACCAGCCCAATGTTTTATCCTTCTGAAACGTTCTTCTTCGGAGGCGGCAATTAACTCGCCATTTTTAAAAATACATGCTGAAGAATCGCCGTGATAAGCATTTATGCCAAGGATATACATGATGAGTCAGAAATAGAAACTGGGTAAGTTGAAAGGAAAAACAATTAAAAATCGGATTATAAAGATTTTGGTTTAGAATTATTAGTGTTCTTCTTAATCCAAATGTATAACATGATGAAAATAACAATGTAAACCAGTACATTAAAAATTTCATGATGATATTCAAAATAATTGCGTTGTGAATGAAAGGTGGCAAATAGTAAACCTAAACCCGCTATACGACAAATATTAAGTACATAAATGGTAATAAGCCCTATAATTAACATTTTAAAGGTCGATTTCCATGAAGTTGGAAATGCAAAAACAAAAGCAGCTAAAAAACTCATTACCCCTAAACCTAAACAAGAATAGTTAATTCTTAAATAAGGTCCGTCAACAACCATTACATCCATTTCATTGTGAATCGCATAGAAACCAAATAATTTAATAACCCAAACAGCGGGTATAATTATGGCATTTTTTAAACCCTGTATGTAATCAAAGTGATTGGCAATAAAAGCATTGTAAAATCTTCCATCAGGACTCATTACACTATTCATAAATATATTACCCTGGCTGAATAAGATATATAGAATAAATAAACTTAAGATAAACTTTACAGCCTGTTTATTAGCTTCTTTTTTTGCTTGAACATTGGATATTTCGGTCATACTATAGGGGAAGATTAATATTGTTGTTGCTTTAATTTTTTTATTTTTCGGTCTACTAAAAGCCTGAACCATAGGCCCTGCAGGTAATGAAATTGAATGCCTTTTGTTCCATCTAAGATACCGAGTTTAAATAACATGCGATAACTAAAATACAAATACGGTCTTACACCAAGCGGTAAATTCCACCATATCCGTTTAAACCAGGCCCGTCGTTCATCAGGATTTCCGGAGAATTTAGGATTTAAAGTCTGCGTTCTGATTTTATTTGCACGATCCAGTTCTTCCTGTGCAATAAGATCACTGTACCGTTCATGTTTAGATTTCCAAAATTGCAGATCATTTTCCTTTAAATTTTCTTCTTTTAAATAACCTTCTTTCCAAATCGTAGTTTTACCATGAACGATAAAGCGATGATCCATATTTTCATTTAAATCTGAATAACCAATTTTGTTCCTGAACATTTTTAAGAGGTAGAAAGGGTAATATCCACCGTGTTTAATCCATTTTCCCTGAAAGTAATTTTTTCTGTTAAAATAGATTCCATCTACGTCTTTAAAATCTTCATCTTTAAAATTATCCAGCAGATCAAAAAGCTCCGGCGTTACAATATGATCTGCATCCAGGCCAATAATCCAGGGTGTTTTGATTTCAAAAGTGCGAAGTGCAAAATCCCATTGCTTTGGATGATTTTCGAAAGGATTGGTTTTAACTTCAGCTTTAAATTCTTTTGCAATTTTTAATGTTTGGTCCGTACTTCCACTATCCAAAATAAATAATGGAGCATTTAAATCTTTAATAGAATTTAATAGCCCTGGTAAATGAATTTCTTCATTGTAAGTAAGAATAATGAAGCTGAAATCCTTTTGCATTGGGTTATTTAACAATTCTATTATATAAATCGAGATACTTTTCGACAAGCACAGCAGAATCGAAATCAGTGTTGACTAATGCCGGAGCCTTTAGCTTAATTTCCAGTCGTTTTGATTGTGCATTACAAGCCTCGGTAATTTGTTGTTTAATATTATCGGTATGTAGGGTGGTTATCCATCCAAGGTCGTTATCCCGTACGTAATTCGCTAAACCAACTTGTTCCGAAACCAGTACAGGAGTACCTACACTTAAACTTTCTACTACAACATTGGCGAAATTTTCATTGTAAGAAGTTAACACCATTAAATCATGTGCTGCAAGCAGTTTAAATTTTTCGTCATTACTGATTTGACCAGCCCAAACTATTTTTTTATCAATGTTTAATCGTACTGATTCTGCTTTTAAATATTCTATATAAGCTGTTTCTCCTGAACCGGCTATGGTTAGGGTCCAATTAATAGATAAATCAGATAAAGCTTTAAATAATAATTCTAAACCCTTTTTTTCTTCAATTCTTGATAAAAAGATAAGTTTAAAAATCGGCAACGGTTCAACCAGAAGATCTGTTAAAGAAACAGGTGTGTTAGGTAAATTAACCTGATTGTAAATCACTTCAATGCCCTTTGGCTGAATGATTTCGAGCACATCATTTTTCTCCTTTTCGCTGGTAGCGTGTATATGGCAATACTCTAAAAGCCGTTTCCCAATCAGTTTATGGATTAACCTTTTAGAAAAACTATTGCGATTATTTAAGGAATAATTGGTGAGCATTCCCCTCGGCGATAACACAACCGGAATGTTGTATGATTTGGCAATCCAGCAACTTAAAATAGAAACGGTATTCCACCAGGCATGAATGTGTATTATCAATTCTTTGTTAGTTGCCACCTTAATTTTTCTTCTTAAATTCCTTAATAATGAAGGTGAGAAATGTGTATGATCTTTAGTTAATCGATTAAAATAGGTGACTTTAACGCCATCTACAATTGCAGATTCGTTAGCAGCTACTTTTAACTCTTCTTTGCCATTTGCAGTAGTTGTAAATACTTCAAGTTCATTAGTACTGTTTTGTGCCAAAGATTCGCATAACCTGGCAACAGACATGATTGGGCCACCATAAATATATGCAGGTTTATAAGAAGCTGTAACTTGAAATATTTTCAATTAACTTAATTTTTTTCGGAGTTTATCTGTTTGATAAATTAAAGATGTAAAAGCATCTATCGAGACTTACTGATTAAAATTGGGCTCAATCAGGTTTACTCTTTTTAAAATATGAATGGCAATGTACACCAAAACAAAGCCATAAAATGTGGTATTAAATAAATTTTCAAAGCATCCACCCTTACTTAATACAGAAAACAGACTATAGAAGAGAATGGATAAACCAAACTCATATCCAAGCTTCCTCTCTAATAAAGCTGCAAAATAATTAACTAAAAAACCATAAATTAGAAATGTAATGAAGATGCTTATGTATCCATAACTCATATATGCATCCGCGATGGTTTGAGGTTTAGCTGAAGTAGAATCATAAGGAGAATTTAATACCAATGCACCATTATCTACTGCTCTTTTTTGTGCTGTTGCATCCGGACTCAGCTTCCCTGGCCATAAAAAACGGGGAACCAAACTTGATATCCCGTATTTATAAATTTCTAAACCATAATAGGGCCGGTATTTTGGAACCGATTCTATATAACGGTTTAGCATAGATACTTCTGAAAATCTGGTGGATAAGAATACCCAATTATTACTTTTTATTTTCTCTACATTAAAAATATTCGGATTATTTAGTGAAGACAGGGTTTCTACAGCTCCTTTATTTCCATACCAAACGGAATCTCTTACTGCGCCATTTAGTGTAGGAATAAAGTAAAAATAGATTGCAATGAGTGGAACAAACACTAAGCTTGTTCTGGGTATCCCATATTTATCATACAAAATTACACCGAGATAAATCAAAGGGAAAAGAGTGCTTTCTTTCATCCCTGATAGAAAACCGATAATTAAAATCCCGGCAAAATATAAAAAACCTTTAAAGATCAGTCTTCTGTTATTTAAAGAATAACCAAAATACTTTACAGCACATATCGTAGAAAAGATATTTAAATAACTGGTAAGTTGTGAAAACGGGGTTTTTAAAAATAAAAGCCCAATTATTATTGCTCCAATTGAGAGTTTAATGTAATCAGCAGGTTCAATATTGAGTAGATATTCTTGTTTTTCTGTTTTTCTGCCTTTGTAAAGAAAATATCCGGTTAAATAACAAGCATGTGCAAATACAATGTATTTCTGTGTTTTTGCTAAATTTTCTATTTCAGGTATATTCGGAAAACTAATGCGTTCGAAAAATTCATACCCTAACTGATCTAAAAAATAAAAGATAGTGGTAATTGCTGTATAACCCCAAAATAGTCCCTGAGATAATATCAGAGGGCTAAAAAACCTTAACTTTTCTCCATTTTTTTTATAATCCAAATATATACTGTACACCATAATCAGTATACTTCCAAACCAGGAAACAACATAAGAAGTTATAGGATCTGATATGAAATGCGTAGCAACGAAAGGGAGAAAAAATAAAATATAGTACATTACTTTTTAGTGAGTAGGTAAGATAAGATCTTAGAAAAGTTATTTTCGAAATTTAGATCCCGGCTAAAATCTTCAATTGCTGATTTAGAAAGATTAAAATATTGGCCATTTATTGCTAATATATTTTTCTCTAATGAATTTTCAGTAAGATCGGTAAAAAAAGCCCAGGCTCGCCTATCTAATTTTTTACGGTATGCAATATTATCATATAATAAAACAGGTAATCCTAGAGCTGAATATTCATAAATTTTATTAGAAGAAGTTGCAGCTGTATTAAAAGCTAAATTTACCGGCTCATGTATTGCCAATCCTATGTCGTGTAATGCTGTAATTTCCTTAAGATTAAAATAGGGAACGGGAGACATTATCTTTACAACATCAGATAAATCCAGTTCTCTGATTAAATTTAATAATATATTCTCAAAGTGATTATCGCGATTTCCAATTAAGGTTAATGAAATATTCAGACCAGTTTTTTGATTTTTTAAATATTTTATAATTTCAATTAATCCATGCCCTTCTCCAATATGACCTTGATAAATTAGTTTTAAACTGCTAGGGGCTTTTATGTAATTTCTTTTAAATCCACTAGCTAAGGATGGATAATTAGGTAAAAAGAAATATTCTCCGTTAAATTTATCCAATGGAAAATATTGCTTTCTTTCTTCTGAAGGTAGGCTGAATACGTTAAGTTGATTAAAAGAGTTTTGTTCTGCTTTTTTAGCAAACCAGGAGATGGAATACTTTTTTATTTTGATCATATCCAAAACATCATGGTTATGATACCATAATTTTGGCTTGCACCTTAAAAATCGGCGAAATAATTGATAAGATAGTAAGGGGATTGGATCGTATACAATAACCCATTCGGGTGAGGTTTTGGATATGGACTGATAAAATTTTATAGAAAAAAGAATAAACGATTTTAACTTCCAAAAATAACCGGCTGTTTCTGTTTCCCTGATTTTTTTAAAATCCCCACTTTTCTTTAACTTCACATTGCCTGGAAATACAATTTCATTTTCTTTTACATTTCTGCTAATTACTTCAATTTTTTCTACATGATTAGATAGAACATTAATTGCATTTAATGTCGGAGGGTAATATTCCGGATGACTATAAACAGCAGCTACAATTTTCAATTCTGAAGGATTTTTTTAATAAAATCTAGATTTCGTTTGCCAAAATCATCCCAGGTAAAGCCTGTTTGTGCAATTTCTCTACTTTTAATACTCATTTGATGGATATCATCCTTATGGTCGTTAAACCATATAATAGATTTTTCAAGTGCATTGTCATCTAATATTGAGATGATAATTCCGTTTTCATAGTTTTTAACAATGTCTGTTCCTCCTGTATTTGTTGTTGCAATGATAGGGCAACCGCAAGACATTGCCTGTAATTGTACCATGGCTAGTCCTTCTTCAATACTGTTTATTATAAAAACATCTATTTCTGCATAAATAAGATGCAATTCTCTCTGATCAACTTTTCCTCTGTAATCAATAAAAGTGTATTTTTTCAAAATGGAGGCATCAAAAGATTCATGATCAATTTGTCCGGCAAGTATCAATTTAAAATTGTGTCCGTTAAGATTAAGTTTGTGCAACACTTCTATTATTGCTAAAACATTTTTTCTCTTGCTAAGTGTTCCTACATTACCAAATATTAAGGGTTTATGTCTATCGATATTTTTTTCTTTAAAAGGAAATTCCTCAAGATTCACCCCCAAAAAGTTAAGAAAAAGTTTTTCTTTATTTATTCCACGATTGATAAAACTATCAAAAGCAAATGAGCTTGGAACAGTAATATAATCTGAGCAACGATACTCTTCTAATTCTTTTTTAATTATGCGGGGATTGATTTGTTGCTTTGTACTATTATTGATCTTCTTTAATAGATATTCCTGTTCATCAATATGTGCAGATCCCCTAACGATTATAACTTTAGCTGCTGGATTTTTTTGTCTGATTTTTCTAATTGTTTTTAAACCGTAACCTGACCAGATGAAATAAACATGGCTATCAAATTTTATAATGGTTGATGCTAAATAATCAAAAGCTTCGCATGCTAAAAAATCAAGAGGATAACCTAAACCCAGCCAATTAGTTGTTCTATTAATAATTTCATTTAAGTATATTGATTTTACAAACTGTTTTTCAATTCCAAATGGAACAACATACTTTTTAGGATAACCGGTAACCAATTCATTTAGTATACCCATCTTTTGAAAATAAAGTGCCATTTCAAAACCATGCAGTCTTCCAGGCACAAAAACACTAATCCTCATGATTTGGCAATGTTGTACAAAGATTTTTTTAATTTTTCAAATAAAGACAATGGCATGTTAAGGCCTAAAAAGCTACTTACCATGTAATAACCTTTGAGTTTTAATTTGTCTGTGACACTAAATAATTCATGATTTTTAAAGTGCTTTAATTTCAAACCCTCTCTTAAACCACGTGATGCTATTAATGCTGAGTGCTTGCGGTAGTCGAGAAGCCAAAATGGATAAGTAAACTGGTATATCCGTTTTATAATTTTGAAGTAATATTCGGTTTCATTTAACCCGGCATCTTTAAATGCCATTGCGCAAACATTTGCATAAGATGGTAAACCCGCATCTAAAACTTTGTATTCGCTTTTTGTCCGGGGCAAAGTGTCTAAATAAGAATTGGCTTTTTCGTTATTTACGCGGATATCTTTTAAAATCAGAGGCTCTTTGATTGTAAATAAATAACCACCTCTAATAATAATCAATGTTGCCAAATAAATTTGAACATAAATACTTCCATCTAATTTCGATGTGTTAACAGAATCAAAAGCACTTTTTTTAAATATTAAGCCGGCTACAAAACTGAAACTGGAATAGTATTTTAACGCAATATTAGCTCCTGTTCCAATATTCGCTGTTTGTTGTGCCCTGATTTGAGCATCATCAATATTTAAGTAATCTGCACTGTTGCAAAACCCTATATCAGGATAATTATTTTCCTGAATAAATTTAGTCAATCTATTAATTACTTTATCATCTATTAGGGTATCGTCATTTCCTAAAATAAAGCAGTAATCGCCAGAAGCAAGTTCCAAACTCTTCCTTAGATTTCTATCGTAACCTTGATTACTTTCAAATCTGAAATAATTTATTGGAAAGGGGTACGTTTTTTTTAGTTCTTCAATTTGTAAGGATGTATCGTCGGTACTTGCATCGTCAGAAATTACAATTTCAATTTCTGCTTCTTTTTGTTCAGCTATCTTTAATAATGATATTTTGAGGTATTGAATCCTATTATATTGAGGTATACATATTGAAATTTTCATGCTAAATATTGTTCAATAGTTCCTTCAAATAATTCATTTTCATTTCTAATTTTTCCATGAATATGGTCTG
This sequence comes from Pedobacter punctiformis, assembly GCF_027213715.1. GTDB lineage: Bacteria > Bacteroidota > Bacteroidia > Sphingobacteriales > Sphingobacteriaceae > Pedobacter > Pedobacter punctiformis. The sequence goes on along the minus strand of NZ_JAPWGM010000003.1, from coordinate 610,516 downwards.
GATGTCTAATAATAGGAGCGTCAGAGAGGAAACCTGCCCATTCACTAAAAGAACTGTGAGCAGAAGTAATAATTAGTTTACTTTTACTTAATTTAATTAAATCAACCACATCTAAATCAGGCTCCTGAAGGCTAACATTGTTTAGTATTAAAATTTCCTTAAGTTCACTTTTAAAGCCGTCACTAAAAATTCTGACATCTAATTCTTTTTCGCATTTTCTACGAATAGCCATAATACAATCAATAAAATATTTTAATGGTGTTCTTGTAGCGCCGAAATTTTTAAAATTTTCGCCAGCTGGAAGGGGCTTAAAATCGCCCATCCTAATGTGGACACCAATTTCCAAATCTTGCTGAGAACTCAGATTTTTTTTTACTTTTTCAGATAAAATATTTTTGAATTCCATTTTAATCAATTCCCGATGTTCATGAATACTTTTAAAATAGTCTTTCCATGAAGGAATCTTATCAAATAGAAATAGTGTTGGCTTATTGGTGGGATGGTATTTAATTTCCGGCTCTACAATACTATTACTTTTAAACAAAATATGTTTTTGGTAATTGATATAACTTGAGAACGAATTTCTTTTGAATTGACCAAAATAAAACCTTTTAACACGTTCTTTTCTTAAAAAAGGTCCGATATGAACTCGATTTAAACCGATTACATATAATGGCAGGTGGTTAATATACGCAAAGGACATTGCTCTGGCCCAAACAAAAAGCTTATTTCCTAAACCAGCATTTGGTAGTTTTGCTACAACGATATTTTTGCGACTAATCAATTTGGTTTGAGATAAATGTAGTTAAAAGTTCAGCTCTGTGTTTATAGCTGTAGTTTGATTTTAGTGATCTTTTTAAAGCACTGTCCTTAATTTTTGCTGCAGATGATCTATTCGAAGCATAATATTTTAATTTTTGCTTTAACTCTTCTATCTCGGAAAAATAAACCGCTTCTTTGTCCTCTTCAAAAAAAGATAACTGCTCTTCCGTACGTTCAGAGATCAATAAGCCACTATAACCAGGTACTTCGAATGTACGCATGTTGTGCGATTGTTCAAGAATGTTTTGAGGTCTTAGAAAATTTAAAATACCACCAGCATTTAAACAGGCGTCAGCATATTTTTGCTCATATAAAGGTTTTGAATGGTACTTGATTTGCTTTTTAAACCTGAGTTTTTTAGCCCAAATTTCAGGACCATAAACCTGTAAATCAATATCTGCCAGTTTTTTAATATTATGTTCTCTTTCTTTATCCCAGGCGCCAATAAATAGGAATTGATCCGTTATAAAGCTTTCATGTTTTTTTATCGGAAGAAGCTGAGCATCATATCCAAAAGGGATGCAAAAGGAATCAATACCATAGCTATTTTTTAGTTTTTCACAAATGGAATTGGAGTAGGAAAAGTAAGTATCGAAAAATTTAATGCTCTTTTCAACATTTGAATTCCCTGCTCCTTTGGAATAGAACTCAAAAGGATGATCGGGATTGTAATTGCAAAGAAATTTACAATGATTTTTTAATTCTTCTACAGTTTCAGGGAATAACTCCATTCCTTTAAAGATCAAAATCACCACTGGTTTAAATAAAGCGGCTTCTTTCAAAATAACTTTGTTTAAATCTTCATAATAAGCAGATGGATAAACAAAATGAATAGATTTTGTTAACAAATTTTTGTTTTTGATCAAATTTACGGGCTCTTGTATATCCATACATTTTACTAACCAACCTTGTGCTTTCAGATTTTTAGCATACTGAAGTTCTAAAGCACCCGATGAAAAAGAACCAAGTATTAAAATTGATTTTTTAACCATTAATAAAGTTGTTGTCTCTGAAATTAATCTTTGGTTCTTTAGTGAAAAAGAAGAGCTTAAATAAATAGGCAGACATTTTAGCAGATGATTTTAATCTTTGACCATCTCTGTTTATTAAAGCCCTTATGTTCCGGCTGAATAGTTGTTTGTTAAACTTAAAATAAATTTTTCTCAACTCAGCCTTGCTAAATAAATTCTGATAGTTAATGATCAAATTGGCAAATTCATAAATATCAATATGAGTTTTAAATGATTTTGAAGATACGCTACTATCGATTTGCCTATAGATTGTCAGCGATTTTGAGATATACATAATTCCAAAACCCAGATCAAAAGTTCTGAGGACCCACTCCATATCTCCATACTGAGGCATGTGATTATGAAAACCTCCGGAAAGCAAAAATAATCTTAAATTAATTGCGCAACCGGATATGTGCCACCAGGTTCCCGAAATTAAGGTGTCCTTTATGCTCTTTTGATTTCCTTCAATTATAGTGGTTGTATTTTGATTCTCTCCACATTCAATTTTATTGTTGAGGTGCAATACATCGTAACTGCTACTAATACTTGCAATATTTGAGGCTGCCCTTTCAATTGCAGTGCACATTTCATCGAGCCAATTATGTTTGGCAAGATCATCAGCATGCAACAGTAAAACCCAATCATAGTTGTTTTTTAATTTTGCTATAGCACGATTTACATTTCCTCGTTCCCCTAAGTTGGTATCGCTATTTAAAATGATCAATTCAGTATTTTCATGCCTCCATGTCTCTTTACATTTTGATAAAGTGAGATCAGTTGAGCAATCGTCAGCAATATACACGGTTGCAATATTGTGTTTAATTTTAAGATATTTCTCTACTGATTTTAGCGTTTCTGAAATTGTTTTTTCAGCATTATACGTTGGGACTAAAATTGTAGTTCTAATCATAAAAGGATGATTGCTTGAATAAGGAGATAAAGTGCTCCTCAAAACTTAAAATAGGATTTCGATTTTTATTGACGTTTGTATTTTTTATTGACGACTGAATTTTAAGCTGTAAGTCGGTACTGTTACCAGTTTTAAACATAACAGCTGAATCATGGTAAAGTTGAGCAAGTTCTTTGCAACCGCCTATATCAGATGCGATTACATTACATTCACATGCCATAGCTTCATGAAAAACCAAAGGGCCGGTTTCATAACACTCAGAAGGAATAATTACGGTATGGACTTGTAAATAGACTTCAGCCAATTGCTCCTGACTGAGTACACCAAGCCACTTTACGTCTTTTCTTATCTTACTTTTTTTTATCAATAGTTCAATTGAGCGGTCATTAGAAACTGGCTCGCCCGTTACCCATAATTGTTTGTCATCATTATCAGGTAAGCTTAACCACGACTTTAATAAAGTATGAAACCCCTTAATCTTTACAGCCCGTCCATTAAATAAGAACTTAATGGGTTTGGTAGCAATGTTTTTATTTCCTATAAATATGGAAGATATGCCGTGTCGTTCAAATTTTATTATATTTTCTTTAACTCCACTTGCTATCAAATGCTTTCTAATGCCATTAGAATAAACCCACCATTCATCAGTTCCTGTTTTTAATTGCTCAAAGCTCTTAACATTTTGATTTATTAAATATTTGATATTAAATAATGCCGGCAAAAAGGAGAAATTATGATTTGGAAGTAATCTATATATTGTTTTTGTTAACCAATAAGGGATATTAAACCGATAGCTTAAAACATCTGCAGTTGGATTAATTTTTCCATCTTGCTCGGTAAGCATATTTGCAAATGTTAATGTTTCTTTAGGATCAGAAATAGCAGTATGAAAAGAGCTGATTACTTTGATATCTGAAGATTTTTCTTTTAAAGCATATAAAAGATCAAGACCAATAGTAGCTGTAAATCCATTAATATGTAATATGTCGAAATGCATATTAGCGAAAAACGATATCAAACTGTCTCTGTGTTTGTTAGATTTTTTAGAATAGATTTGTTCAGTAGATATTTGTTTATATTCTACTCCAAGCACCGTTAATTCATCATATAAATAACTACAAATTTCAAGATTGTTATCATAATATATAATTCGATGCTGTTTTATAGATTTTGAATCAATCGCAGCCATAATCGTGATTTTATGACCTTTCTTTATTAGAAATTTAGCCAAATTCAATACATATATCTCTGTGCCGCCAGTATGGTGAGGTAAGAAATTATGTGTTGCTAATAGGATATCCACCTTTATTTAATGCGTTTTTGATTTGTCGGTAAGTATATGCTAATTTAAATAGATTAGAAAACCCAAGGAAAAAACCCAAAAGGGCTTCTCGGGGTAAATATTTGAGTCTTTTAGTAGGACTTAATTGGTTGAGTATGGCTAATGCTGAGTCATTTATTTTTTTATGTAAACTAACTCCTTGTTTTAATATATTATAAATGCCACTATATATTACAATATGATCTTCGGGAGATTTTAACATACTTTTTTCTACACAGAAAATGTAGTTTAATAAACAGCCTTCTAAAAACAAAACCTGATTATTTTTTGATAATGAATCCACTTCATTGCTTCTCCAGAATAAGCCAAAAGGTGAATTTTTATCTACTTTAAACCTTGCTTTATTTTTAAAAAGTTTAAGGTATAAGTTAACATCTTCAATAAGCCACCTATCTTCATCAAAACCATTAACGGCAATTAGAGAATCTTTTCTGAAAAGTGCAGAACCAATTTGAAAAAAACCATTAGTTTTAAGTAATTGGCTACAATAATTGATTTCATCAAAATCAGGAAATGTTATTTTTGATACATCTTCTTTTGGCAATTCATTTTCTGTCCAAGTTCCCTTTTGAGTTTTACCTATTACAACGTCTACCTTTGGATTGTTGATTAGAAATTGTTCTTGAGCCTTTATTTTTTCATAAGTAATTAAATCATCATCATCAATAAATTGTATAAATGTTCCGAGAGATTTTTTTAATCCAATATTTCTTGCTTCAGATGGGCCATTGTTTGAATTAAGAAAAATGAGTTTTAACCATGGGAAATCTTTTATTATTTTATCTTTTTGTGTAGTAATTAAAGAATTGTTATCTACAACAATAAACTCATACCCACTATTTAAATTTTGCCAATTGTTATACTCATTTAGCTGCTGATAAAGTTTTTGAATCCGTTTATAATGAATTATAATAATGCTGACTTCCAAAACGAACTAAATAAAATTAAAGCGTCGTTTTAATTTGCTGATAATTCTGGTTAGTAAACTATAATTAAACCACATATGTTGAAAGCGGGTTAGTTTAAAGTTCGGCCGAACAGGATTTTCAATATTAAATATATTTCGATACCAATGTACGTCATACTCATTAGGGGAATTTTTAGGCACGCCCTTGATTTTCCACGGTTTATGCTCACCAGTACAATGAATAAAAGCGTGAGGTCTAAAATTTCCAATTTGGAAGAATGGATTTAATTGAGTAGAAATGCCTACCCAATCTGGCATTGAAAAAGAAACAAATTGATTTAATGGAATATTTTGGAGCAAAGCATTATACATGTCCTGATCAGCCATAGGAAAATCTTCATTGTCAAAAATGAACTTTTCAGGATCAATATTTTTTTCAATAAGCTTATACCATTCAAACAATAATTTTTGGTGCTGGTTAAAGTTTCCAGCAAAAAAACCTGCATTATAATACCAGGGATGCTCAATGTCACTCTGGTTATATTCTAAATCCGAAGAATTTATTCGCCAAAGATGTCTACGGTAATCATTTTGCGGAACAATCCCATCAACAGCAGTGCAGAATTTTCCATCAGTAATAATTTCTTCAATTTTTCCGATAAATTTTCTATCCGTTACTATTATGTCTGCATCAAAATATATAAATAAATCAGAAGGATGGTCTAAAATTAGCTTGCCTTTTAAATTCGTCGGGTTCCACGTAGAATTAATTATAAACTGATCAACATTGTTAAGTCCAACTAGTTCATCTATAATTATATCTGTACCAATTATGACTTTATTTTTTACCCCCAAACGTATTAATGAGTTAACTAATGCAATTACTCCAAACTTGTAATTACCTTTTGTTATTGTATATATTGTAGCCTGACCTAACATATAAAATTATTTCTTTATTGATTAAGATAAATGAATGCTTTTTTTTGGGCAAGGTATTGCTGCCAGGAAATTTGCATACTGAAAAATTGTCCTTGAAAAAATAATCGGATAAAATTCTTCAATAATCCCAGATTATTCCATTTTTGAATAAAAATTTGATTTTTATTAGCCACAATTATCGAACTAAAGGTTAACGAATAAGCTAATTTCTTTAAATATGTTTTATTGATTCTATCCGATGGGATATAATGGATGTAATTCATATTAGCAAATAATCCAATGCCAAATCCATTTTTTAGAGAAAAGTAATTAATATCTGTATCCCCGCCAGATGATAACTGCTCTTTTACTCGGTCCAAAACGAATTTCCCTTTGTCCTGATTTTTGAAATACGAGAGTAGCAGTGATTTTCTAATGCACATTCCTGCTCCAGCAGCCAATACACTACCGTCACACTTTAAATCTACTTTATTTTCTTTTCCCATTTCATAAACACAACAAAAATGCTGAAAGTCTACAAACCACTTTGGAGTTGGTATGGTTGCATATTTTGCCCGGGCATTACCAGCACCTGCAATGCCTAGTTTTGGAGAAGATTCTAAAATATAAAATGCATTAGCTAAATAATCCTCTTCCAACCAATTGTCATCATCGCAAAATACCAGGGTATCATACTTTGCAGCATTTGCCCCAGTATATCTAGCGTGATTTAACCCTGGTTTGTTCTCCTTAATAACTTTGAAATCAATACTGTTAAGTTGATATTTATTCCACTCTTCTAACGCAATATTACTTGTATTGTCTGTAGAAGCATTATCAATCAATAGTATTTCCCACGGCACATCATCCGGAACTTTTTGCTTAGCTATATGGTGCATGGTTTCAGGCAACCTTGTTACACTGTTATAACAGCATATAATAACCGATATACCCCTCATATTACTTTTTGAAATTATTAAAGATTCTATTCTTAACTTTTCTTATTATTTGATATTTCAAGAAATTGTTTTGAGGACGTAATCTCACGTATCGGTTAGCTTCATGTTTGCCGGCTTCTTCAAATTCTTTCGTTAAAATTTTGGGCAGGGCATTGAAAATATTATAGTTTTCTAGATATTTATTCTTTTGTTTAACTAATAACGGTAGTTTTTGTTGATAAGGGTCTTCCTCGAGTAATTGCTCAATTTGTTTAATTGTGTGCTGATAATCATAAATATCAATAATAAGCATACTATTGGTATCAAAGAAATTCTCTATGTCTGGACATCCATAATAAACAGGCATAGCTAAGCTTAAATAGCATTCTGATAATTTTTCAGTAAAATATCCAGGAAAAGAATTGTTTTCAATTGCAATTGAGTACCTGTAAGGAGCTAAAGCATCCCATTTATTTTCAATTGGATTAAAGCCCCGACCGTAAACATCCAGCCGGTCTTTGAAATGTCCAATCAGCTTGTTTACTAAAGCATACCTTAACTTATGGCCGGGTAAATCAGTAAGATCACTAGATACTACTGAAATATTTTTGGATTTCGGCAACTCATTAAGCTCGATAAGTTCATTATATGTTTTAAGGATATGCCATGTATTTAATTCATGACTAGATATAACTTTAGAATGTTTTATATCTTTCCTTGGTGTGATTACAGCATCAAACTGGTCGATAAACTTTTTATTATAAGTTTTAAACTCATGTACTTCGTCTGTTAGAAAGATGGTTTTTGATGTCTTAACTCTAATTTTTTTATTGTTTTCTCCAAGTCCACCCCAAACAACCCAATAATCACAATAATCACAATCATTATCAATTTCGAAAATATAGCCACTATTCTGTTCTAACGTTGAAATCCGATCATTGAAAAACGATTGACCCCAGGGAGTAGTAAGCTTAATTACTTTTTTATTCAATTTATTTTAGGTGTTATTCTAATTATATCTCTGCTAACAGATAATTTATGATTAAACCTGCTATTTTTTCTCACAATATCTTTAATTTGCTTTATAGTAGGATAGTCCATCTCACCTGTAAACAATCTTGCATCATCAATTAAAATTATATGGGCTTGTTCTGATGCTAAAATTAATTGTAATTCTTTTTCTATAGGAGTATTTAATGTGCCCTTGGCTGTTTTAATGAATTCATCATTATACATAAATTCTCCAGAATAGTGGCCGTCGAGCCAAAATAACACTGGTTGATTAATGTCTTTAATTAGTTTTCCAATTTGAATACCACTATCTCCCTGGATAATCTTAATTTTTTGAATACTTTCAAATCTCTTTATAGCTTTTGATGCTAATTCTTCACTAAGTTCAATAGAATAGAGATTATCAAAGTCATTTATTAAAACTTCTACGGTATCGCCCATGAAAGTGCCTGTTTCGATAAATATTTTAGTTTTAAAGATTCGCTGGTAACTTAAAATAATGGCTCGCTTTTCTGAATATTCAGGAATTTGAACTGACGGGAATAAAACATTGGTGATTTTATAATATATTATATTCAGACCTATTTTTTTTCCAGCACTTTTGATTTTTTGTTTAATGGATTGATACGCCATTCGGATTTGTTTTTTTTTGACAGCAAAAATGTATTTCATAAACCAATTGTTAGATAATTGGATAGTTGGAAATTGTTTCCTAATTTCATTTAAAGCTATAGGCATTACAACCTGGCTTAAATGAATCCCATCAAAAAAGACATAAGGTAAAGTATAAAGATTTTTTTTCACCATTGATTTAAAAATTGAAAAGAAAATTATTCCATGCTGCTCACATAATGACTCTAATTTTGTGTTAAAAATTTTTGTACAGCGATTCCTGTCTAAATGCGTCCCATAAGAAGGAAAGAGAGGATTGTTATTAAAATAGGATGTTGGTATAGCACCCCATATCCCAACATTATAACTTAATTTTCTTATTTCTAAGACAGTTTTAAAGTAGTTGTTTAAACAATCATTTATAACGTCTTCTAATGGAATCTTTTTTTTGGCTGACTGAAATAATAGGTGATACCTACAATCAATTTCTCCAAAACACAATACAATATTTGATTTTTTTGGTAAAGTGTCAATTACCTGAAAAAGTTTTTCTCGACCTCTACACGTAGTGTTGTTACTTGAAAGACTATAGGCTAAAACAGGGCCTAATCTGTAAGTTCTGAAATATGAGATAGTATCATTTGAAGAAAATGGATACTCTGGCTGAATGATGTTAACTCCAGAAAAAAAAGAAGAATGGCTATCTCCTATAAAATGTATTGATAAGCTCTCAGCCATTGTATTTCCATGAACTTGTTGGGATTGTGATTCCTAAACGCTCTTTAAATAAGCTATTGTTCATATATAAACCACTTGATTCAAATATTTCGGCATACTCTACCCAATCTAGGAAATGACCTCCGTCATCAAAAATACCCACTGAAATAAAATATTTGCCAGGGTAGAGGTAATTAGGCATACTAAATGTTAGTGAGCCTTTATCTTTTTCTAAAGTAATTTTTTGATCTGTATCTGTTTGAAAAGATCCAGCGATACATTCTCCTTCTGAATTATATATTAGAATAAAGAAGCAACAAGTAACTTTATCTATGTGTTTGTTATTAAAAGAAATACTTAATTTAATTTCTTCGTGTATTTTAAAACTTTTATCTATTTTCTCCAATTTAACATTATCGATTTCCACCAATCTGCTTCCTTCTTTGTGAGAGTAGGAGTTAGATACGTCAACTATGTTTTGTGTTAAATATGAGTCCGTTACTTCCTTTATATTTCCAACCGAGGAAATTTTTCCATTTTTTAACAAAATACCATTATCGCAAAGATGTCTAACACTCCCCATATTATGGCTCACAAAAAGTACTGTTCTTCCCTCGCTTTTACTGACCTCATTCATCTTCCCCAAACATTTTTTCTGGAATTCTGCATCACCCACGGCTAAAACTTCATCAACAATTAAAATTTCACTTTCTAAATGTGCAGCGACGGCAAAAGCCAGGCGAACGTACATACCTGAAGAGTAGCGTTTAACGGGCGTATCTAAATAACGTTCAATTCCTGCAAAATCAACAATTTCATCCAGTTTACGCTGAATCTCTTTTTTGCGCATGCCTAGAATAGCTCCGTTTAAAAATATATTTTCCCTACCTGAAAGTTCGGGATGAAAACCTGTCCCCACTTCTAATAAACTTGCTATGCGCCCTTTTCCAGTAATTTTTCCGGTTGTAGGAGCTGTAACCTTACTTAATATTTTAAGTAAAGTGCTTTTACCAGCGCCATTTCTGCCAATGATACCAACCGCGTCACCTTGTTCAATTTCGAAATTAATATCTTTTAAACTCCAAACCACATCACTTTCACTTTTGATATTTTGGGCATTAGTTTCTCCAATTTTTAGGAATGGGTCTTCTTTCTTACGAATTTTTGCGTACCAACGTTCCAAATCTCTACTGATTGTACCTGTCCCGATTTGTCCTATTTGATAAGCTTTTCCGAGATTTTCGGCTTTAATTATGATCTTGCTCACTTCTTTATTCCAATTGTCAATTCACCTACCTCAAAAAGAACAAAATTATAACTTATCAAAATGTTATTAATTTTTTCTCTAATGTTAAATTCGTCATGTATTTCTATTGCAATTACTTTTGTGATATCTAGAAAAGATAAATTGCTAGCTGATTCATCGAAAATAAATCGTTCAGCACCCTCAATATCAATCTTTAATAAGTCAATTTGAGATTTTGAATGAATTTTTAGAATCTCTTCAATTGTAATTCCTTTTATCTTACCGACTTCTGAATTTTCGTTATCTTCCTTAAAGCTTTTAGACCAATCGTCTCCACCTCTAAAAGGTTCGTCCTCAGTTAATAAAGTTGATTTATTCCATACCGCCGCCTGAATTAAATGTACATTTTGGAAATGGGCGGTATTTAGTGTTAATTGTTTAAAATTATTAGCATCTGGTTCTACACAAACAATTTGGGCATCAGGATAATGTTTTTTAATATATATAGTTGTTAGGCCAATATTTGCTCCCAGATCCAAAATGAATGAAAGTTCAATGTTATTTAATTTAATAGCTGTTAGAAGAGGACTGTATTCTTTATATTGAAAAATTTGCTTAAAAACCTGCCAATCACTTCCTTGTTTTCTTAACGTAATTTTAGAATAATCACTTTCAATTACAAAATGCTTCGCATCTTCAAAGCGTTTAAAATTATGAGTTTTAAGAAAAAAACGCTCTCTTTTTTCACTAATTATTCCCCTGATTTTTATTACGATCTTATTTTTTAAATAATTATACATTTTTTTAGTTTAAGGAAATATTTTTCATAGTAATTGAAAGAGATATAAGACACGACAATTGCAATTATCACATTTAGAGGAAAATTTAAAACGCTTAATTTATTACTATATCCATTACGGGGCATCAAAAAAAGCTGTTGCCAAATATAGAGGCTGTATGAAATTAGGCCTAATTGAATCATTACTTTTTTATTAAGAAACTTATACAGTAATATCTTATTATTAATAATTGTTCTTAAAAGTAAGAGGCAAATCATAACATTGCATAAGGTACTGCCGCTTGGGTAAAATAATAAACCAAAGTAACCTCTGTGCACACAATAGGTAGATATGAAAATTACGGATATAAATAATAAATCCAGTCCTTTTATCTTCCATATTTTTTGATTGATATTGAAGAATTTCTTGTAGGAAAGTATTGCCAATAATGATCCTGAAAAAATAGCATCTGCATTGGATGTAAATGGAGCTAGGGTTAATTCTTGATAAGTAGGATAATAATACCAAAATACCTTAAAAAATGGAATTGATAATATCATGATTAAACAAAATAGCCAAAGTTTTTTAGTTAAAATGGAAAACAGAAATGGCCATATTATGTAAAATTGTTCTTCTACTGCTAAAGACCATGTGTGTCCGGTAAGCCAGGTCCCGCTAAAAAAGCTGAAGTTATTAATATAAAGAATAGGCCCCAGGAAGTGATCTGAAATTAAACCTAAATCAAAGATTTGGTTAAGTATAAATACAACAACGAGATAGAGATATAATACAGGAAAAATTCTTAAAACTCGTTTTATGAAAAAGCGTTTAATGTTTATCTGACCATTTGTAATAAACTCCTTAATTAATAAGCTAGTAATTAGAAAGCCACTTAGAACAAAGAAAATTCTTACACCTAAATCCGCATAAATAAATATTTCAGCAAATTTATAATAAAGGGATGTTGGTAATACTGTGAGTTTAGCGTGACCTAGAATTACCATAATAATGGCTACAGCCCGCCAGCCATCTAATGATGGAAAGTAAGGCACATCTAAGAAATCGGGTATGCTAAATGGAGCATTTAGCTGTAAATAAATTTTATTGATTTCCTTTTTGACTGTCAATTAAGTACTACTTAATGGAATTATTTTTTTATTAAATGTTGATTATACCGTATCAACAAAATTCCGTTCAACTTTATTAAATATCACAACTCCTAGAATAAGCAATATGAATGTAACACCAGTTGCATAACCTAAACTATTCCAGCTAAAGCTCGCTTCCCCCAAAAAACCATACCTAAACGTTTCAATAATAGGCGTCATGGGGTTATATTTAATAATCCAGGCATAAGCGGGGTATTTTTCTATTGCGGTAGAGAGCGGGTAAATAACAGTAGTTGCATACATTAATAATTGTACACCAAAAGTTACTAAAAATGCTAAATCACGGTATTTAGTGGTCATTGCAGAAATAATCATTCCTAAACCCAAACCTAATAAGGCCATTAAAATAATGACTACTGGAAATAAAGCTATTGCCCAGGTAATATTGAAATTGGCCCCAATAAAATAATAATAGCCCATTAGCATTAAGAACAATATCATTTGTACCGCAAAACGCACCAAGTTGCTGACCACAATACTTAAAGGCATAATCAACCTCGGGAAATAAACCTTTCCAAAAATGTTGGCATTATCTTTAAAAACGGTTGAGGTTTTAGTTAAGCAATCGGCGAAATAATTCCAAGCAGTAATGCCTGCCATATAAAATAATGGTTTTGGTAAGCCATCGGTTGATATACCCGCCAGGTTGCCAAATATAAAGGTGAAGATGATCGTTGTGAAAAGGGGTTGGATAAAAAACCATAACGGGCCTAAAATAGTCTGCTTGTAAAAAGAAACAAAATCCCTTCTTACTAATAACCACAACAAATCACGATAAGCCCAAACTTCATTTAATTTCAAATCAAATAATGAAGACTTGGCCTCTATAGACCATTCATGCTCGTTAACTTGCATTTAGGTGGCGATTAAATAATAAATTTGACACATTCTCTTTATACTTTTCATAGCCAAAGTTGTTCAGGCATTTTAGTTGTTGCAATTCTGAATAATTAGCCGGCTTAGGTTTTTCTAATAAATCAAAAATTGCATTTTCAAGCTCTGGCAAATGATCAGGATCAACGAGCGTTCCAAGTTCACCATTTAAAAGTGCATCTGTACTACCATCTTTATTGCCCCCAATGATGGCACAACCAGATGTTGCGGCTTCAATAAAACTTATTCCAAAACCTTCGCCTTTGCTTGGCATTACAAAAATGTCGGCCAAATTAAAATGTTCTGGAATTTCCTCATCAGCCAGGTAACCTGTCAACATCACGTTATGCTCCAAGCGATGCTGTTTAATTAGGGATTCAATTCTGTTTTTTTCATCATCATCTGCTTTGCCAGCAAGTATGTATATTAAATCCGGATATTTTTGTAAAACCTGGCTTAATGCATTGATTACCTGGTCGTAACCTTTATATTGTTCTTTGCTCGAGATTCTGCTTAAAGTAAACAGAACCGGTTGGCTTGATTGTAAATTATATTTAGCTAAAAGATTTTTTGGCTTTTCCAGGCTTAACGAAGGGGTAAAGTAGGGGTCAAGGCAATTGTTTAAGATCTTAATATTTCTTTCAGGAATCTGATAATCTAAAAGCTTTTGTGAAGTAAAGTTGCTAACTGCCCAAATTTCGCAATGCTGTTTTAGAAATTTGATTTTCCACCCGGGTAAACCTGACCATACCTCAATACCGTGTGCAAAAAGAATAATTCTCTTTTTTGGATGAATGGTTTTGATCATTTTTCCGAAAATCAATAAATTGATGTGACTTAAAATAATCATGTCAGTTGTAATTCCTTTTAGTAATGCAGAAATTCCAAAACGGGAACGTTTACCATTAAAACCTTTAAAATTATTCGCACTAATATACCTTACATCTGGTTGGTCATCATACATCGACATGGAGGTACAGGCTTCTACTTCTCCAGTTTTTTGCAAATCATCCAAAACCTTTGAAAAAGTCCTGTTTACCTTTTCAATACCGCCTGTTAAACTAAAAGTATTTAAAGTAAGGAAAAGTATTTTAGCTCCTTTTATTCTCATTTAGGTGTTGAAAACCTGATAGAGTGCCATTGCCTTTGACCAGTGTAAATTACCGTTTTTAAAATCAGCAATTAAATTGTTCGCTTTTTTATTTTCAATTCCTGCTAAACTATTTAAAAAATGTGGATTGGTTTTTAACCAATATTGAAACGGAAACGTAAAACCCATTTTTGGCCGATCCCATATTTTACGGGGTAAAAGGTTATTGAAGGCATCAATTAATAAGCTTTTAGGCTGACTGCCTTTATATTTAAGCTCATTTTTGATCGACTTTATGGCCTGTATTAAATCTGAATCAAGGTAAGGCACTCTTACTTCAACGCCATGTTGCATACTCATGGCATCGGTATCTTTAAGCAATTGATTTTGCATGTATAAGTTTGTTTCTAACCAACTGGCTTGTTCTTCTTTTTCTAAACCTTGCGGAATAGCTGGAGAAGAGAGGTTTTTTAGTATGTGGTCGACTTTAGAAACGGAAATGTTTAGCAAAGCACTGATTTCATCTGGAGTAAAAAAGCCTCTTAAAAAAAGGTACTTTCCAATTGTATTTCTATAACTTAAATAATAAGCTCTTTTTAGCCCCTGCTTATTTATTTTTTTACTTTGTCTTAAGATATAGTTTGGCAGAAGGGATAAAATTTTAACCAACCTCATTCTCTTAAAAGAAGGATAGCCGCCAAATAACTCATCGGCTCCAATACCTGAAAGCACTGCTTTTAATCCATTTTCTTTAGCAAAAAAGTTAACAAACCACGAGTTTATGCCATCGTTAGTGGGTTGATCCATCGCAACAAGTGCTTTAGGGAAATACTCACTAAAAATGGCTTCATTTAAAGTATATGAGGCATGATGACTTTTAATCTGATCCAATACAATTTGCTGATATTGCTCTTCAGAAAACTGCTTATGGTCAAAGTTAATCGAAATGGTATGCAAATTTTGATTGGCTGTTTGCTGCAATTGATTTGCGATCAACGTTAGGAGACTACTATCAATCCCGCCGCTTAAAAATACTCCAATGGGTGCATCTGATATTAAATGTTGGCTTACAGATTTTTCCAGAATATTTTTTACTAAAGTATCTGCTTCGTATTTGTTGGCAACCCTTGGTGATGTTTTTTCAATTAGGTAAGATGTAATCTCCGCCTTTTTTGATTCGTGGTTCCAAATTAAAAAATGTGCCTTTGGTAGAGAAAACACGCCATTTAATGTTGTATAAGGCTCAGGAATATGTCCAAATGCTAAGAAGTAAATTTTCCAATCGGGATTTTCCTCATATTGATAAGCAATGTTTTTGAAAGCTTTAACTTCAGAGGCGAAAACCAGGCGGTTATGATCAGTTGAATAATATAAAGGCTTTATACCGGATTGATCTCTGACCAGGTAAGTTGTCTTTTTAGTTATATCGTACAAGGCAAAGGCAAACATGCCTTTTAATTTCTCAAACAATAATAGTCCCCAATGGGCAAAGCCAGCTAAAATTACCTCAGTATCACTTTTTGATTTAAATTGAAATCCTTCGTTTTGCAGTTCTTCTTTTAAAATCAGGTAATTATAAATTTCGCCATTGAAAGAAATTACATATTTATTCTCATAAACCATGGGCTGATGTCCGCCTTCCGAAAGATCAATTAATGCTAATCTCCGGTGTCCAAATAGCAAGTCATTATCCGGAGATTGATAAAACCCCTCGTCATCGGGACCCCCATGAGCCATAACATTACACATGGATTGTATATCCAGTTTAAGTTGTTCCTGATGTTGGTGTTGATCAATAATCCCGGCTATGCGGCACATTATTTAGTGGTTTAATCTGAATTGCTGGGGCACAGCTTCGCCCGCTCAGTCACATGTAATTTTTTGTAACTGCTTATCTTTCAAATGGTTTTATTTTATCCTGTTCCTCGGTAAAGAAAAGGATTACTTTACTTAAAGGGCTCTATAAAAGCTAATGACGTATTTATGTTTATAGAGTAACCCATATTTTGTAAACGTAAAACAATACGTTGTTTATTATGTAAGGACACCATTTCTGCAATTATGCCTTTAAATGGCCCTGCTTTAATCATTACCTTTTCTCCTGCGCTAATGTCATATTCAAAAACTTCCAATTCCTGGTCAACTGCTAATAATAATTTCAGATCTTGAATTTGTTGTTCTGGTATGGAGGCTATTTTGCCCGAGAAATATAAAAATCTAACAATGCCTTTAGTCATTAATACTTCAGCATACTCTTTTGCTGAAATGTAAACAAACACGTAAGATTTAATTAAAGGTTCTTCTATAATTTTTTTCCGATCGCTCCATTGTTTTAGTTTCTTGGTTAAGGGCAGATAAGAAATTATATTTTTTCTGATTAATTCATCGTAAGCCTTTTTTTCTATTCTCGATCTGGTATAAACCGGATACCACTTATAACTATTATCAATCATTTAATCAGAAATTAGTTTAAGAACCTTTAAGATTAGGTATTTAACACTTGTTTTTAAGCCTGTATTCTTAATTGAAGTATTAATTTATCTTACTTTTTCTTCCAAAACATCCACCATTTCCGGTTCTCATCTTCATAATAACCTGAACCTGAATAACCTGAGTAATCAGAATAATAATAAGTGCTGTTGCCTCCTCCGCGACTATAATCTGTAGTGTAATAGTTAGAATAAAGGGCATCGTCGCCAAAAGCATTTAAAATAATAGCTAAATTACTTAGTCCATATTCACGGGATAAACGTTCGGGAATTGCTGCAGCTCTTTGCTGAGATACGCCTGAACGAATAACAAATAAATTTACATCTGATTTACGGATAAGCGGAATTGCATCAGAAACCAAGCCTACAGGAGCAGTATCAACTAAAATGTAATCGTAAATAGGACTTAATTTATCCAATAGTTTTTTCATGGCATCAGTATGCAATAATTCAGAAGGGTTTGGTGGCACTGGTCCCGACGGGATAAAATCAATGTGGTGCATTTCATCATGAACAAGGACTTCTTCCAGTGTATGTTGTTCTGAAAGGAGTGTACTTAATCCCTTTTTATTATCACTGCCAAAAGCTTTATGCAACTTTGATTTTCTTAAATCTGCAGCGATAAGAATAACTTTCTTTTCAATTAATGCAAGTGTACTGGCGAGATTAACCGTTACAAATGATTTACCTTCGCCAGAAATCTCGGAAGTAATGCAAATGGTTTTACTTTTTTTGTGACTGGCTAAAAAACTTAAGTTGGTACGTACAGAACGAACAGATTCAGCGAAAACAGATTTAGGTTTTGATATTGAGAGTGCCTGTCTGCTATCCTGATCAATATAATCCGGAAATTTCCGAATAACCCCAATAATAGGGGTATGTGTTAATCCTTCAACGGTTTCTTTATCATAAATATATGGGTTTAAGAAACGGACCAGCAAAATAAGCCCAAAACCGGCCGCCAGGCCAAAAAATATTGCTGTGCTATATATTTTTCTGCTGTCTGGCGAAATTGAAAAGTAAGAAGGGTAGGCAGGGTTTACAATTGATGCTCCTGGTACAATAGCTGCTGCATTCATTTGTGCCTCCAGCTTTTTTTCTGAAAGAAAGGAGCGCACTTTATTATTTACTTCAAAGTTTGTTTGAAGTTTAACAAAATTTTGCTCCTTAACAGGTATGGTACTAATGCTTTGGTTTACGCCTGCAATTTGATTGTCTATATACCGGATGGTTTGCTCGTTCCGGCTACGCATTCCCTGGATGCTGCTTTTAATATTGGCTTTAACATTTGCAATTTGCTGATCAATTTGTTTAACCGGTTGCGATTCTGCATTAAACTGATTAAGCTTGATTTCTCTGTTAGCCAAAAGCGTGTTTAACTGGCCAACTAGAATACCCAGGCCGTTCGAGATATCGCCTTCCAAATCGAGGCCAATCTCAACTTTACTGCGGTTATTATTAATCTGCTCTTCCAGTTGTCTGATGCCAAGCTGTTTAATGTTAAGTTCTGTCTTCTGTTTTTCGAAATCTGATAATTTGCCTACAGTCATGGTGGTAGATGAAGTCATATCTACCATTCTGTTCTGTGTTTTGTAATTCGCCAAGTTACTTCCAGATTTTCCGGCTTCGGTATTGATAAAACCCAATTGATTATCAATAAAATCAACAGTTTGCCTTGCCGATCTCCTTCTTTGAATTACATCATACTTTACATACTCTTTCATGATGGCATTTAAAATGTCAGCGGCAAAAACGGCATTACCATCCGTTTGGCTCAAACTCATTACATTAGTAAAACGGGCTGCTTCTCCAATATTTAACCCACCCATAGCCCGGCCAATAAAATCTTCTTTGCTGTTAAACTTAAACTGGTAAACACCATTTGATGGAACCTTATCTTTTATACGGAAAATCATGTTACCAGCATTGATTTGCTGGTCGTAAGCGTAGGTTGTTTTTTGTTTGTTTTCTTCTGAGGATAGCTCAAAATGTTTATCATCAACGGCTGTAATTTCGTAAAGAGAGCGGCTAAAATTTACGCTGTCCTGCTTAATAATTTCAATAATAAAAGGAATTTTAGGATATAATTCCGTTGGTGTACGGATACGGCCTTTTAAATAATAACTAACTTTATAATCGAGTGTTTTAACCGCATTCATTATCACTTCGTTACTTCGGATAGTAAAACTTTCTGCCTGAATTTTATCTGTATAGCTATAGTTTTGCATTGGTGTTTGACTGCCCGAACCCATAGATGAAGGGCTACTTTCTTCCAGTTTTAGCGATGCCCCGGTTTGGTAAATTGGCGGGGTGTACCAAAGATATAGCCATGCACCACATAAAGCAATAATCACCGTACCCGCGATCCAATACCATCTGCTAAAAAAAACACGAAATATTTTATAGAAATCTATACTTTGACTTACGGGTTTCTTTTGTGTATACTGTTCTGTATTTTCCATCTTAACGCGTAATTGTAAAAATTAAAACAGCAAGGTTTACAACAACAAGAAGTGGTTGTAAAATATTGTTAAAGCTTTGAAGTTTGTCGCTGGTTGCTGCTCCTTTAGTTTGCTGTAAGACAATAATGTCATTATTTTGAAGAATAAGTTTTTGACTGGCTAAACTGTTAATGTCATTCAGGTTTACATAAATAATTTCCGGATGGCTGTGGTCGCCACGAATAATTTTTAATGTTTTAGGGTCAGCTGTTTTAGTAATCCCGCCTGCTGCACCAATAATTTCAATTAAGCTTGTATTGTCCCGCTCTAAAAGAAAATTTCCCTGTTTATTAAATTCGCCAAGTAACGTTACTTTCAAATTTACCACACTCAGCTCAATAATAGGGTCTTTAAGTAACTTACTTTTATAAATATCCTGAATTTTTATAGCTGCCTCTCTTCTGGTTAAGCCCACAACTTCTACCTTGCCAATGGCTGGTAAATTAACCATTCCATCGGATTCTACCGGATAGGACAGTATATTTTGAGCTGTTCCGGTTTGTTGCGAACTATAAGATACATTATTAGAGGGAGCCCCCGGAGCAGTAGCTCCAAATTCTGGATTTTGAACATTTCTTACCGCTAACTGGTCGTTCGGTTTAATTTTGTAATAAGCATCGCTAATTCCCTGATCATTTACAACATACACCTGCTTAATTGTATCGGTAACGATATCACTCGGGGCATTAAAAAGACTGTGTTCTTTTCGTACACCGCACGACGTAAGTATTAATAGACAAATTACGGGTAATAAAAAATGTTTTAAATAATGAGGTCTTTGCATATTAATATTCCTGGAGTATAGGATTGAATAAATAGGATGTTAAACAAAAATAAGATTTAAAGATGTTTAAAAGAAATGGTATCTCCAAAACCACACTAAAATCTAAATTATCTGATCAAAATGAACAACTCTGTTTTTTGGATTGGGGCTTTTTGGGTAAAAAAATCCTCTATTTTTAAAATTCCACAGATTTTATTGAGTTTTTAAAACTCCGAAATAAGCCCAGATATTTCGTTAATTCTATTTAATGTGTATTTAAGGGGCTTATTTACCCCGTGTAATAGTAGAAGCTATTCTTGGCGCCTGCTTTGCCTTATTCAACTGAGCAAAGTTTTGAGAGCCCTATAATTTTAGACGCTGAAAATATTGATTCTTAGAAGATTAAGATTTCTGTAAGGTGATTAAATGAAAGGCTTATGTATTTTGAAATAATTGTATTGACTATTGTCAATAATTAGGCTTTTTGTCTTCTTATAGATACATTTTAAAGGCTATTTTGTTTAATTTTGAATTTGATTTTATGAGTAAGTTGAAATATATATTGATTATTTGCTTTGTTATGTATGGCAAGCTCAGCTATGCAGTAGGCGGCTGCTTGTTGCCAGATAAGAAAGTTTATACATCAAAAGGTGGTGGTGGCTATTATGATCCTGGAGCATCAACTTCGCTCTCTGCAGGTTATTGCAATTGGACGCCTGCAAGTGGTCCATCATGTAATGTTTGTAATACGGGTTTGTTTTTTGGTATCTGTCTCACTGGTTCGCAGATTGGGATTGAAGCAGCTAACTTTAGTATGGTTCCCTGTCCAATAGATGATTCTATCCCATTTCTTTTATTAGGAACCGGCGGCTTAGGTTTTTTTGTTTTAAGAAGAAGAAACTTAATACAACTGGGACAAAACTAAATCTTAATTAAACTGTTTTTTATCAGGTAATAGCTCAAAAGTAGACCTTAACTGATGGCTTTTAAGGAAGCTGTCAGCGTGCATTTTTTGTATTGATAATTGTCAATATTTTTAGGTTTTGTAATATTTGTTTTACGTGTTTTGAATACATTTGTAGCAATAATAAAGTGTTAAAGCGTTATTAGTTTGGTATTTTATAAATGCCGAAAAAAATTGTTGTCTATCTCCTTATCGTATGAATCGTTTATCCCTATTTTTAACAGGCATAATCTGCTTGCTATTTATATCGTCTTATGCTCAGCCTATTGTTGGAAATGGCTGTATGTCTCAAACCTCGCCTAAACGTGTTTATCAAACCTATGTTGATAACGGAGGCATTCCCTCTAAACCACGGTATCAACCATCCTCAACCGGTCGATATTCAGAATGGACAGTACAGTATGACATCACGCAATACCCATGTTATAAATGGAATCTTGTTTCTGCCGGTGGATGTTATTACAGAACCACTTATGGCACTGGAATTTATTTAACTGGCGATTATGGATATTTTACCGGACCAGTAACTAATTGTCCGATCGATAACAATACATTATTTCTACTTTTCTCATTAGGTGGTATAGGTTGCTTTTTAGTTAGAAAATCATTTTTAGCATAATTAAATAAGTGTCATTTATTAGGATTAGATATTTTATTGCATCTGTAGCGAATTTCGTTTGCATGTAGAACATTCTGAATAGATCCATATAACTTTCCATGTTTATTTTTATTATTTCTCTTATTCACTAAAGGAATGAACAAAAAGAACGACAAGATCATCTGCTTTAGTCGTTAAATTTATAATATCCTTATAATAAGTACTGTGATGAAGAATTTTAGGCTGCTGATGCTTTCGCTTGTATTTATATTTCCACAAGCCCTATTCGGCCAGGGGACAGCTACGGGCTGTTTAATAACTGATGCCGGAGCAAACTATAATAAGGTATTTACTTCCAAAAATATTAATTTATTAACGGGTGGATATGTGCTATACAACAATTCTTCAAATACTTCTTTATCCACTAATTATTGTAGCTGGCAAGCGGTAAGTACAACTGGCAATACTTGTGCAGTATGTTCAAGCCTTGGTTTATGTTTGGCAGGCATTTGTGTTTGTTTGGGTACTACTACTTACGGATATGAGGGTACGTTTAATATGATTGCCTGCGATCTCGATGATTATTGCCTGCCATTAGGTTTAGCCACCGGTTTAATTGGTTTTATATGGATTCAGAAAAGAAAAAACTTTAACGACACTGAATTTAATTAACTTTGTTTTGGGTATTTATCCCTAAACTTTCCTTCAGTTATTATCTTTACCTCAGTAATACCTGATTACTTTAATAGGCTAAGCTTGAAATGAAGATATCTGTGATCACTGTAGTTTATAATGCCGAAGCTTATTTAGAAGATTGTATTCAATCCATTTTAGCGCAGGATTATGCCGATGTTGAATATATTGTGGTGGATGGGGGGTCAACAGACAGTACACTTTCAATTATAGAAAGGTATAAATCTAAAATTCATCATTTTGTTTCCGAAAAAGATAAGGGTTTGTATGATGCCATAAATAAAGGCATTGCACTGGCTACCGGAGAGGTAATTGGCTTGTTAAACGCGGATGATGTATTAGCCGGAAAAGATATATTAAGTTTGGTTGCAGATGCGTTTATAAAAGAACCACAGATTGAAGGGCTTTATGGCGACTTAAATTATGTTGATCCGGCAACAAAGAAAATAATCAGAAACTGGCGTTCAAAACCGGCTGATTTTAATGATGTTGAGCGGGGATGGATGCCTGCACATCCAACATTATATTTAAAAAGATCGCTATTTGATCTGTTTGGAGTTTATGCACTGGATCTTGGCACTGCTGCAGATTATGATTTAATATTAAGGTATTTTTATATTCATAAAATTAAAACCACTTATTTACCTTATCTCATGGTAAATATGCGTACGGGTGGCGTTAGTAATCAATCGTTAAAAAGCAGGATAGATGCCGCATTTTATGATTATAAAGCACTGAAAAGAAATAAAATTCGCTGGCCATTACTGGCTTTATTTAGGAAAAAGTTTTCTAAGCTAGGCCAGTTTAGTGGGTTTTAGTCTGATTAGTTAGCTAATTTAGTATATTTGTTAGTCATAATTCTTTCGTTTTGCATAAAGATCTTCTAAATATTCATCCCGAATTTTTCTATTTAGCTATAGCATTTTTAGCCTTTGCAATCGTATTGTTTAGTATCCCATCTGTTATTTATGCTTCTCTAAAATATAATTTATTTGATAGCAATGATTTACACCGGAAGAACCACAAAAGGAATATTTCACGCTTAGGAGGTTTGGCAATTGTAGCCAGTTTTACCATCAGTATTCTGCTTTTTTCAGCACTAATTAATTTTAAAGAAGCTAATTTTTTAATTGTTTCCTGCATTATATTAGCCGCTTTGGGTTTAAAAGATGATGTTTACGGAACCAGCACCAGCACCAAGTTTGTGTTACAACTTTTGGTTGCCATTATATTAGTTTCTTTTGGAAGTTTTAGGCTAACCAGTCTTTATGGTGTATTCAATATCGGGGATATGAATATGTTTTGGGGAGGTGTTTTTTCTGTGATTCTGATTATTTTCTTAAATAATGCATTTAATTTAATTGATGGAATTGATGGTTTGGCTGCTACAATAGGTATTATTGCTACGCTTACCTTCGGTATTTTGTTTTCATTGATGGGGGCAATACCTTATGCCTTTATTGCTTTTGCACTCATGGGTGCAATAGGAGGTTTTTTGAAATTTAACTGGTATCCCGCTAAAATATTTATGGGCGATACAGGTGCCTTAATTACGGGTTTGATTTGTGCTGCCCTAGCCATAAAATTTATCGAAATGAATAAATTTACAAGCACATTTACCCCTGATTATTTTTCTGCACCAGCAATTGCTGTATCGATTTTGATTGTTCCTATTTTTGATTCATTAAGGATTTTCTGTATCCGTATTTTAAAGAGAAAATCTCCATTCAGAGGAGATCGAAATCACATTCATCACCGCCTGGAGCGTTTAGGGTTAAAACCGAACGAAATTGTTTGGCTAACCGCTGGATTAAACGTGGTCATTATTATATCCACTATTCTACTTCAAAATCTGGGCAATTTTCTGTTAATCTTTTTGCTCATTGGTGTCTGCGTGGTATTTAATACCATTATTACCGTCTGGTTAAATAAAAAAAGCTTTAAAAAATGATTTGATTTTGCTTTAATTTGCTGTAATTTAATGGTTTACATATCGACCGATTTCTATAATTCACAACAGTGTAAATGCTTAACTTAATAAGTAGGTTTGGCAAGTCAAATACCAAAATAAACACTAATTTTGCGCTCTAATTTTATAAGAATGAGACTGGCAATTAATGGTTTCGGAAGGATAGGCAGAACATTTTTGCGTTTGGCATTAGCCGAAGGTTTTGAGGTTGTAGCGATTAATGATTTAGCTGATGCTAAAACAATGGCCCATCTTTTTAAGTACGACACCGTTCATGGTGTTTTTAAAGGGCAGATCAATGCCGCACCCGATGCTATTCTGATTAATGAAACTTCTATTCCTGTTTTTGCAATTAAAAATGCCGATGAACTTCCGTGGGAAGCACTAAGGGTAGATTTAGTAATAGATTGTACAGGTAAAAACTTAAATCGTGAATCTGCTCAGAAACATTTAACCTCAGGTGCTAAACAGGTTTTGATATCTGCCCCGGCTGCTGAAGATATCCCAATGGTCGTTTTAGGTGTAAATGATCAGTTATTAGATTTAAGTAGTCCAATTTTATCTAATGCAAGTTGTACAACCAACAACATTGCGCCCATGATTAAAATTTTAAATGATAACTGGGGAGTTGAGGAAGGTTATATTACCACTATCCATTCTATGACGGGCGATCAGAATCTTCATGACGCCAACCATAAGGATTTGCGCAGGGCCAGAGCGGCCTCATCGTCGATTATTCCAACTACAACAGGAGCGGCAAAAGCAATAACACATATTTTTCCTGAATTAGATGGTCGTTTAGGAGGAGCAGGAATCCGGGTTCCTGTTTTAAATGGCTCTTTAACAGATTTTACTTGTCTTTTAAAGCAAAAAACATCTGTTGCAGAAATTAATGCAGCATTTAAAAAAGCTGCGGAAGGAGAATTGAAAACCGTACTGGAGTATACTGAAGATCCAATCGTATCCGTTGATATTATAGATAACCCGCATTCTTGTATATTTGATGCACAGCTGACTTCAATTGTTGGAGATTTAGTTAAAGTGGTGGGTTGGTACGATAATGAATACGGTTACAGCAGCCGCCTGATTGATTTAATTAAAAAGATAGAAGCAACAAAAGAAGTGTAAATTAAGAGAAATGGTCAAATTTATCCAGCCGGAAGAAGTATTGCCTTTAAGAAGTTTGGTGTTGCGCAATGGGAAACCCTTTTCAGCATGCGTTTTTGAAGGAGATGATCGATATGATACTTTCCATCTCGGTTTTGTTGCCGACGACCAGATCAGATCAATCGCCAGTTTCATGAAAAATGATTTTTTTCCTGATATGGGCAGCGGATACCAACTGCGGGGTATGGCCACGCATCCCGATTTTAATGGAAGAGGTTATGGAGCAGCGCTTATTCTTTTTGCTGTTGATTACTTAAAAGAGTATCAAATAGATTATTTATGGTGTAATGCACGCTCCAGTGCGGCATCTTTTTATAAGAAATTAGGTTTTTCAACAGATTCACCTGAATTTGATATTCCCGGGATCGGCTTCCATTACGAAATGAAATTAAACTTAAAATAATCACAAAATAAAATATATGAAAACGATAGACCAGTTAAACTTTAAGGATAAAAAAGCGTTGATTCGGGTAGATTTTAATGTGCCTTTAGATGCAGATTTTAAAATTACAGATGATAAAAGAATGCGTGCTGCCTTGCCAACCATTACTAAAATTTTAAATGATGGCGGTTCAGTGGTTTTAATGTCGCATTTAGGTCGCCCTAAAGATGGTCCTACAGATAAATATTCATTAAAACACATACTTGGAGATCTTTCACGTATGTTGGACCTGGAAGTGAAATTTGCAGATGATTGCATCGGTGAAAGTGCCGTCAATCAGGCTAAAAATTTATTTCCCGGAGAAGTTTTATTATTAGAAAATCTTCGTTTTTACAAAGAAGAAGAGAAAGGCGATGTTGCTTTTGCTGAAAAATTATCTAAGCTGGGTGATGTTTATGTGAACGATGCTTTCGGAACCGCTCACCGTGCACATGCTTCAACAGCGGTAATTGCTCAGTTTTTCCCTGACGCCAAATATTTCGGGTATTTAATGGCTGCTGAAGTTGCAAATGCTGAAAAAATCCTGAATCATCCTGAAAGACCATTTACGGCAATTATGGGTGGGGCAAAAGTTTCTGATAAAATTCTTTTAATCGAGAAATTATTAGAAAAAGTAGATAATCTGATTATTGGTGGTGGTATGGCTTATACCTTTGCAAAGGCGCAGGGAGGAGAAATCGGTACTTCACTTTTAGAAGCTGATAAACAAGAACTTTCGTTAGAATTAATAGAAAAAGCTAAAGCAAAGGGTGTGAATTTAATTTTACCTGTTGATACGGTTATTGCAGATAAATTTGCGAACGATGCAGCTAAAAAAGATGTGGATTCTGGTCAAATTCCTGCAGACTGGATGGGCCTGGATATCGGTCCAAAATCCGTTGCTTTATTTGAAGACGTTATTAAAAAATCTAAAACTTTATTGTGGAATGGCCCAATGGGTGTTTTCGAAATGGAAAACTTCCAGGCTGGCACTAAAGCTGTTGCTGAGGCAGTAGTGGCGGCAACCAGAAATAATGGTGCATTTTCGCTAATTGGAGGTGGAGATTCTGCCGCTGCAATTGCGAAATTCGGTTTGGAAGATGAAGTAAGCTACGTTTCTACCGGGGGTGGTGCTTTGTTAGAATATATGGAAGGAAAAGAATTGCCAGGTGTAAAAGCAATTAATGAATAACTAATTTAATATCAGGTCGATAAAATTTATTTTTATTGGCTTTTAAAGCTCCAGCTTTTTAAAAACCGCCAAATTGATATCGATTTGGCGGTTTTTTTATTGTACTTTGCTGCACTTTTTTAGCGGTCTGGTGGGAGAAAAGAGGTGTTGAAAACTTTTTTGTGGTAAAAAGTGGTAAAATGTGGTAGAACTATTTACTTTTACACTACATAAAAAGTGTAGATACCACTATGACTCAACTTTTAGGAGAATTTGATTGTAAACTTGACGCGAAAGGCCGCCTTATGGTGCCTGCTTCGCTTAAGAAGCAATTGCCTGAAGCGGAGCGTGATGGATTGGTAATTAACCGTGGTTTTGAGAAACATCTGGTTATTTATCCAAAAAAAGTATGGGATGAAATTGTAGCCGATTTAAGTAAGTTAAATCAGTACGAAAAGAAAACCCGTGAATTTATCCGCTTTTTTACACGTGGTGCATCCGAGTTAACGCTTGATGCTTCCGGACGTGTATTGTTGCCGAAATCTTTATTGGAATTTGCCGGCATCAGTGGTGATGTTGTTTTAGCTTGTCAGTTTAATAAAATTGAAGTTTGGGCTAAATCGGCTTACGATGATTTACTTGATAATGAGCCTGAAAACTTTGCTAATCTGGCAGAGGAAGTGATGGGTGGAAAGAAAGGAGCTGCAGATGGAGAATAGTTATCATGTACCGGTGATGTTGCAGCCTTGCATTGATGGTTTAAATATTAAGCCTGATGGGGTTTATGTTGACGTTACTTTCGGTGGAGGAGGTCATTCAAAAGAAATTTTAAAACATTTAGGATCTAAAGGCAGGTTAATTGCTTTTGATCAGGATCTTGATGCGCAAAAGAATATCCCGGCAGATGAACGGTTTATTTTTATTGATCAGAATTTTGGATTTCTTAAAAATAACCTTCGCTTAAAAGGTTTCAGGCAGGTTGATGGTATTCTGGCTGATCTTGGTGTTTCATCGCATCAGTTTGATCAGGCCGAACGCGGTTTTTCCATCCGTTATAATGCCGATTTGGATATGCGTATGGATCAGCACGGGAAGTTAACTGCTGCCGAAGTTTTAAATACCTATCCGGAAGCCGAATTGCATAAAATTTTTGGCATTTATGGTGAAGTTAAAAATGCAAAATCTTTAGCCCGTGCTGTAGTTACGGCCCGTTTAGATAAGCCTTTTACTGATATTGATAGTTTTAAATCTGCTATCTCAAGCTTTATCCCAAAAGGGAAGGAGAATAAATATCTGGCTCAGGTGTTTCAGGCTTTACGCATAGAAGTAAACGCTGAAATGCGTGTTCTGGAAGATTTTCTATTGCAAACCGCAGATGTTTTAAAGCCTGAAGGTCGTTTGGTGGTGATGTCTTATCATTCATTAGAAGACAGGCCGGTTAAAAACTTCATGGCTAAAGGGAAATTTCAGGGCGAGGTAGATAAAGATTTTTTTGGTAACCAGCAAAAGCCTTTTAATGTAATTACCCGTAAGGCAATTGTGGCAACTGATGAAGAAATAGCGCAGAATAACAGAGCCAGAAGTGCAAAATTAAGAATTGCAGAAAAAATATGAACAGGTTTAGGGAAGATATAGAAGAAGAGGAATTAGGACCTGAACCAGAGTTAAAGGCACCTCCCAAAAGGCCAAAAACTGCTGAAGAAAAAATGGATAGCAATTCATTTATCAGCAAGCTTTTTAATGATGGATTAGTAACCAAAGAAGCCGCAACAAATGCTTTGCCTTATTTGTGTTTTTTGGCTTTGTTGGGTATGATTTATATTGCTAACAGCCACTTTGCGGTAAATAATGTGCGCCGCATTGATAAATTAAATAAAGAAGTAAAAGAATTAAGATGGGAGTATAAATCTTTAAAAGCCGACCTTATGTTTAAAAGCAAATTAACAGAGGTTGCTAAAAAGGTAGATACCCTTGGAATAAAAGAACTAATTGAGCCACCAAAAAAAATAATTGTTAAAAGCGATGAATATTAGAGCAAACATATTGCTTCGTGTATATCTGGCATTTGGCTTAATTGTGCTTTTTGCTTTGGCGGTATTTCTTCGCCTTGGGCAGGTACAATTTGTACAGGGGCATAAATGGAAAGCTATGGCAGATAGTCTTTCTACAAGGTATGTAAATGTTGAGGCCACCCGTGGCAACATTTATTCTAACGACGGAAGTTTACTGGCAACCTCTGTTCCTGAATACGAGTTGCGTATGGACATGTACGCCGGTGGAATTCAGGATGATAAAATTTTTAATGAGAAAGTCGATTCTTTAGGAATGAGGTTAGCTCAGTTATTCCAGGATAAAACACCTAAAGAATATGCACGTTACCTGCGCACAGCACGCCAGGATAGCGCCCGTTATTTATTGATTCACCGTAAAGTAGGTTATGCTGACTTGAAAACGATCAGAACTTTTCCTTTGTATAACATTGGCAAATTTAGTGGTGGTTTAATTGCTGTGCAGCAAAACAAGCGCATTTTGCCATTTAAAGCACTTGCGGCACGTACCATTGGGTATAAAAATGAAAATGTAAAAAATGGTGTTGGTTTAGAAGGCGCTTACAAAGAATACATTAACGGTGAAACCGGAAAAAGGCTAATGCAGCGTATTGCTGGTGGCGTTTACATTCCGGTTAATGAGGAGGCAGAGGTTGCGCCAAAAGATGGAGCGGATATTATTTCGACCATTGACATCAATATGCAGGATTTGGCACAAAGTGCCTTAGAAAAGCAGTTGATTAAATACCAGGCCGATCACGGTGCAGTGATTGTAATGGAAGTTGCAACCGGTGAAGTTAGAGCGGTAGCCAATTTCTCAAAGGTCTCAGAGGGTGTTTACAAAGAACAATTTAATTATGCAATAGCAGGTAATCAGGATCCTGGTTCCACCTTTAAACTGGCATCTTATATGGCCTTACTTGAGGATAAACTGGTTGATACCGGAACTTTAGTAGGAACCGGAACCTATCAGATTCCCGGTCATACGATTAAGGATTCTCACGGAAGTATTGGTACGGTTACGGTTAAAAAGGCTTTTGAACAATCTTCTAATGCCGCTGTTGCTTATTTAGTTAACAATAGATATAAAGATGATCAATCTAAATTTACCGATCATTTATACGATTGGCACCTGAACGAAAAAATGGTTTTGCAAATTCCGGGTGAAGCACAGCCAGTTATTAAAAGCCCAAAAAATAAAAGCTGGAACAAAAACATGACTTTGCCACAAATGGCTTATGGTTATGAAATGCAATTAACGCCGTTGAAAATGTTATCATTTTATAATGCTGTAGCTAACAACGGAAAATACATAGCGCCAATTTTTGTAAAAGAGATCAGAAGACTGGGTAACCCTATTGAGCAGTTTAAGGCACGTGTAATTAATCCAAAAATCTGTTCGGATGTTACATTAAGCAAAATCAAAAACATGCTCGAAGGTGTAGTTATAGAGGGTAGTGGTAAGCAATATGTTTATAATCCTTTGTATAAAATAGCTGGTAAAACCGGTACAGCGCAAGTGGCTGATGCTAATAAAGGTTATAAAGCAAATAAACAATATCAGGCTTCATTTGTGGGGTATTTTCCTGCCGACAAGCCAAAGTATTCAATGATTGTTGTAATTAACGATCCCAGAGGTGGCTATTATGGTGCTTTGGTTTCGGGGCCGGTTTTTAGAGAGATTGCTGACCGTATTTATGCCAGCGATATGCAAATGTATAATGATGTACCTACCCGTTTGGTGGGCAATACTGGTAATCCGCCAACTAAAGCCGGACAAAGTAAGGCCACTCAAAAAGTATATAAAGCATTTGGATTTAAGCCACTTTTTGCTTCTAAATCCGAATATTATAATACCATTGATACCAGTGCAGGTACCGTGTTTCAGGAAAACAATGAGCATAAAGGAGTGATGCCAAATGTTGCCGGTATGGGTTTAAAAGATGCCTTATATCTTTTAGGGAATGCCGGATTAAAAACAAAGGTAATTGGCTCAGGAAAAGTAGTTACTCAATCTGTACTGGCCGGAACAAGAGTGGGCAAGGGTTTGGGTGTAGAAATAATGTTAGAATAGTAAATGATGGAATTAGTTGAATTATAGGGTATTAAGGCCATTGATTCAAAATTCATTCATTCAAAATTAAAAATATGAAATTACAGGATTTACTTTATGGTGTAACAATACAAGAATTGGTTGGCAAAACCGATAGAAGTATTCATGCGCTAAATTTTGATTCCCGTAAAATAGAAAAAGACGATGTTTTCTTTGCCATCGTTGGTACTGCGGTTGACGCACATACTTATATCGGTCAAACAATTGGTATGGGAGCTGCGGTAATTGTTTGCGAGGTTTTACCTGAAAATATTGATTCTGAAGTTACCTATGTAAAAGTTCAAAATTCTTCAGTAGCCCTTGGAATTATGTCCGGTAACTTTTTCGGAAACCCTTCGGCATCCTTAAAACTGATTGGCATTACCGGAACAAATGGTAAAACAACTATTGCAACCATTTTATTTAAGTTGTTTAAAGATCTGGGTTATAAAACAGGTTTGCTGTCTACTGTTGAAAATTATATTCATGATGTTGTAGTTCCGGCTACGCATACCACGCCTAATCCAATTGCATTAAATGCTTTATTAAAGGAGATGGTTAATGCCGGCTGCGACTATTGTTTTATGGAAGTAAGCTCGCATGCGGTTTCGCAACACCGTATTGAAGGTTTAACATTTGCTGGTGGCGTTTTTTCTAATTTAACACACGATCATTTAGATTTTCACAAAACCTTCGACAGTTATTTAAAAGCCAAAAAAGCATTTTTTGATGGTTTACCTAAATCTGCTTTTGCATTGACCAATATCGATGATAAAAACGGTATGGTCATGTTGCAAAATACAAAGGCTCATAAAAAGACTTATGCGCTAAAACAACTGGCAGATTTTAAAGCAAAAATTATAGAAAACCAATTTAGTGGT
Organism: Pedobacter punctiformis; assembly: GCF_027213715.1. GTDB lineage: Bacteria > Bacteroidota > Bacteroidia > Sphingobacteriales > Sphingobacteriaceae > Pedobacter > Pedobacter punctiformis. The sequence continues at coordinate 578,412 of NZ_JAPWGM010000003.1, read as the reverse complement.
TTACACCTGGATATTGATAATGAAGATGTTTACTTCAAATTGGTGGGTTCTTTTAACGCATATAATTTGCTTGCCGTTTACGGAACAGCCATTCTGCTGGAGCAGGATAAACTTAAGGTTTTAACTCTGTTAAGTCGTTTGAGTGGTGCAGAGGGTCGTTTCGATTACATTACTTCTGCAGATCATATTATTGGTATTGTAGATTATGCACACACGCCTGATGCGGTACAAAACGTATTGAGCACCATTGCAAATATCCGTAAAGGAACGGAACAGGTGATTACAGTAATTGGCTGCGGTGGCGATCGTGATAAAACAAAACGCCCGATTATGGCTCAGGTTGCCTGCGATTGGAGTGATAAAGTAATCCTTACATCCGATAATCCACGCACTGAAGATCCGCAAAGTATTATTACCGAAATGGAAGCCGGTGTATCGCCAACAAATAAACGTAAAACGATATCCATTTTGGATAGAAAGGAAGCTATAAAAACCGCTTGCCATTTGGCACAAAGCGGAGATATTATTCTTGTAGCCGGAAAAGGCCATGAAAAATATCAGGAAATAAATGGGGTAAGAAACCATTTTGACGATAAAGAACTATTGATGGAACAACTAAACCCTTAAGCTGATGTTATATTTATTATTCGAATACCTGCATAAGCACTACGATATACCCGGATTAAGGTTGTTTCAATACATTACTTTCCGTGCCTCTATTTCTATTATCCTTTCTTTAATTATTACAACCGTATATGGCCGTAGAATTATCGATTTTCTGCATAAAATGCAGGTTGGAGAAACGGTTAGGAACTTAGGTCTGGAAGGGCAAATGCAAAAACAAGGTACGCCAACTATGGGTGGTATTATGATTTTGCTTGGTATTTTGATCCCAACAATCTTATTCGCCAATATTACCAATGTTTATGTTATCCTGATGATTGTAACCACCATTTGGATGGGTGCAATTGGTTTCCTTGATGATTATATCAAGGTATTTAAAAAGAATAAAGAAGGTCTAGCCGGTCGTTTTAAAGTGGTTGGTCAGGTAGGTTTGGGCTTAATTATTGGCTGGACGATGTATTTCAATCCTAACATTGTTGTTAGAGAAACCGTTCAGGATAATGTTAAAAATACCTCGGCAGCACCGATGGTTTTGCGTCAGAAAGGCGAAACATTCTATTATACGCAGGATGTAAAATCGACTAAAACCAATATGCCTTTTTATAAAAATAATGAGTTTGATTATGCAAAGGTGCTTAAGTTTTTAGGCGATGGTTATGAAAAATATGCATTTATTGTGTTTCTGGCTTTTACCGTTTTTATTATTACAGCAGTATCAAACGGGGCTAATATAACCGATGGTATCGATGGGCTGGCAACAGGAACATCAGCTATTATTGGTACAACACTCGGAATTTTGGCCTACGTTTCGGGTAACACGGTAATTGCAGATTACCTCAATATTATGTACATCCCCAATTCGGGAGAGCTCATGATTTTTGCTGGTGCTTTTGTTGGGGCATGTGTTGGCTTTCTTTGGTATAATTCCTATCCGGCTCAGGTTTTTATGGGCGATACCGGAAGTTTAGCCATTGGAGGAATCATCGCTGCTTTTGCCATCATGATCCGCAAAGAACTTTTGATCCCGATTTTATGCGGTTTGTTCCTGGTTGAACTGGTTTCTGTAATTATGCAGGTTTCCTATTTCAAATACACAAAGAAAAAATTTGGCGAAGGCCGGAGGATTTTCCTGATGTCGCCTTTACACCACCATTATCAAAAGAAAGGTTATCACGAGGCTAAAATTGTAACCAGGTTTTGGATTATCGGAATTATGCTGGCCATTATGACCATTGTAACCTTGAAATTAAGATAAAACATAAAAATATTAAAAAGACAATATAATGAGCATCAATCCTAATTTAACACAAAGCAAAGCGAAGTCAGAAATGGCAGGGCAGAGCCGTGTAGTTATTTTAGGCGCCGGCGAAAGCGGTGTTGGTGCTGCAAAATTGGCACAACAGCAAGGCTTTGATGTATTTGTATCCGATTTCGGTGTAATTACAGATCATTATAAAGCAGCCTTAAAAAAATTGTCTATTGCTTTCGAATCTGAAAAACATACAGAAGATTTAATTCTGAATGCAGATGAGGTAATTAAAAGCCCGGGCATCCCTGCAACAGCAGCTATCATTAAAAAACTGGTTGCAAAAGGTATTTCTGTGATCTCAGAAATTGAGTTTGCGAAAAGGTATACTAATGCAAAAACCATTTGTATTACCGGTTCCAACGGGAAATCGACCACAAGTTTGCTTACTTATCATATTTTGAAAAAAGCTGGGTTAAATGTGGGTTTGGCAGGCAATATCGGGCAAAGCTTTGCAGCGCAGGTGGCTACCGAACATTTCGATTGGTATGTTTTAGAAATCTCAAGCTTTATGCTGGACGATATGTTCAAGTTCAAGGCTGATGTAGCTGTTTTGCTTAACATTACACCAGATCATTTAGACCGTTACGATTATAAGCTGGAAAACTATGCGGCATCTAAAATGCGGATTATTCAAAACCAGACCGGAAACGATGTTTTTATCTACTGCGCTGATGACGAAGAAAGTTTAAAAGCTTTAAAAAATATTAAGCCTCAGGCTAAAACTTATCCCTTTTCAATCACTAAGAAAGTAGAGACAGGCGCTTTTTTAGAGAACGATACCATACACATCCTTATAGAACCAAATAACGAACTAACCATGTCTATTTCAGATTTAGCCTTACAAGGCAAGCACAACATTTACAATTCTATGGCTTCGGGCATTGTTGCAAAAGTATTAGAATTAAGAAATGATTCCATTCGCGAAAGTATGGGTGATTTCAAGAATATTGAGCACAGATTGGAACACGTAGCCAAAATTTCAGGAATAGATTTTATTAATGATAGTAAGGCTACCAATGTAAATTCTACCTGGTATGCTTTAGAAAGCATGAGCACCGATGTAATACTGATTATGGGTGGCGTTGATAAGGGAAATGATTACAACATGCTTAAGGATTTGGTAAAAAGTAAGGTAAAAGCAATTGTTTGTTTGGGTAAAGATAACAAACGGATACATGATGCTTTTGAAGATGATGTGGATGTGATTGTGAATACTTTTTCGGCTGATGAAGCTGCACAAATAGCTTATCATCTGGCAAAGCGTGGCGATACTGTTTTATTATCACCGGCATGTGCAAGTTTTGATTTGTTTAAAAATTATGAAGACCGCGGCAATCAGTTTAAAGCGGCAGTAAGAGAATTATAGAAGGAGGTTGTAATATGTTGCAGGCACTACTTAATAAAACAAAAGGCGATAGATGGATCTGGCTGATCATCATCCTGCTTTCGCTTATATCAGTGATGGCTGTATATAGCGCAACTGGAACTTTAGCCTATAAAAAAGGTATTGGGGTAGAAAAATTATTATTAACCAAGCACCTTATTTTTGTGCTTTTGGGTATTGGCATGATTTACATCGCTCACTTACTGGATTACCGGTACTATGCAGGTATTTCTAAGGTATTGATGATTGTAACCATACCTTTATTGATTTATACATTAATATTTGGTACAAACTTAAACGATGCATCACGCTGGGTTAAAATTCCGGTAATTGGCTTAACCTTTCAAACATCCGATTTGGCTAAACTGGCTTTAATTACCTTTTTAGCCAGGATGCTGACCAAGAAACAGGAAAACATCAAGAATGTAAAAGAATCATTTATTCCAATTATGGGTTCTGTTTGTGTGGTTTTCGTGTTAATTGCGCTGGCCAATTTATCAACAGCTTTAATGTTGTTTGGTGTAAGTATTTTACTGCTTATTATAGGTAGAATTAGTATAAAACAAATTGCAATAGTTTGTGCAGGCGGATTGATTTTGCTCATGTTCGTGTTCTTTTTGGGACCAAGGAGAAAAACGTACATGTCGCGTATTAACTCGTTTATGCATCCGGAGATGCAGCACTCAGATAAAACTTTCCAGGCAGATCAGGCAAAAATTGCCCTGGCTACTGGTGGTGTTTTTGGTAAAGGACCAGGTAATAGCACACAGCGTAATTTCCTTCCGCACCCATATTCCGATTTTATTTTCGCCATTATTATTGAAGAATGGGGAACACTGGGGGGAATTATAATTATGATGCTTTACCTGGTGCTCTTATACCGGTGTATAAAAATAGTAACAAAGGCCCCCAAGGCATTTGGGGCTTTGCTGGCCGCAGGATTAAGTTTTAGTTTAACCATACAGGCATTTGCCAATATGGCTGTTGCGGTTGGTTTAGGTCCGGTAACGGGTGTGCCGTTGCCATTAGTAAGCATGGGTGGTACATCTATGATTTTTACCAGTGTGGCTTTTGGTATTATTTTGAGCGTAAGCCGGGATGTTGAAGAAAATGCCGGAGTGGGTACCAAAGAAGATAAAGAAAAAATAAAAAATAAAGTCATTGTTGGAGAAATTCCGGCAATGGCGTAAAAGCTGAAAGCTTAAATTGAAGCGAATGTTTCATCTCCACGTCATTGCGAGGAACGAAGCAATCTTAAAGCAGAGACAGGCTTTAGTTGAATAGTAATAAATAGAAAGAAAATTAAAAATGAATAATTCCCCAAAAATTATCATATCAGGTGGTGGCACTGGCGGGCATATTTTTCCCGCCGTGGCCATAGCCAATGCGCTTAAGCGTATTGTGCCCGCTTGTGAAATTTTATTTGTGGGCGCCACAGGCCGTATGGAAATGGAAAAAGTTCCTGCAGCCGGATATAAGATTGTTGGTTTAAATATTAGTGGAATACAAAGAGGGTCGATTGTTAAAAATCTGGCGCTCCCTTTTAAAGTAATTGGCAGTGTGCGTAAGGCTATGCAAATTATTAAAGAGTTTAAACCGGATGTTGTGGTTGGTGTAGGTGGGTATGCATCAGGGCCTTTATTGTATGCCGCATCTTCAAAGGGTATTCCATACTTAATACAGGAACAAAACTCTTATGCAGGAGTAACCAATAAATGGCTGGGTAAAAAAGCTTCAAAAATTTGTGTGGCTTTTGATGAAATGGAACAGTTTTTTCCAGCTGATAAAATATTGAAAACCGGAAACCCGGTACGGACCGAAGTTGTTGATATTAAAGGAAAACATTATGCAGGTGCAGAGTTGCTAAAGCTCGATCCTCAAAAGAAAATTATTTTGGTTACAGGCGGAAGTCTTGGCGCCGGAACTTTAAACAAAAGTATTGAAAAACATTTGCCCGAAATACTTGCCGAAGATGTGCAGGTAATTTGGCAAACAGGTAAGTTTTACTACAAAGGAATTATGGAAAGATTAGGACTGGATTATCACCCTAACGTCCGGATTCTGGAGTTTTTAAATAAAATGGATTTAGCTTATGCTGCTGCAGATGTAATCATCAGCAGGGCAGGTGCAGGAACCATTGCAGAACTTTGCTTAATTAAAAAACCGGTGATTTTGGTGCCTTCTCCAAATGTTGCAGAAGATCATCAAACCAAAAATGCAATGGCTTTGGTTAAAAATAATGCGGCCATCTTAATAAACGATCGTTCAGCAGAAGATACATTGGTTGCAGAAGCCTTAAAAATGTTGAAAGATAAAACACTTTGCGAAAAGCTATCCGAAAACATTGGTAAAATGGCTCTGCCGCAAGCAGATGAGATTATTGCAAATGAAGTTTTGAAGTTGATAAAAAACTAGAATAATAGATAATAATAATTGGAGATAATATACCTGAACGAAAGAAAGACAGCTTTAAGCTTTGGTTTTTCATCTTTCAGCTTAGTTAAGAAGAAATGGAATTAGACAAAATAAACAGAGCGTATTTCGTGGGTATCGGTGGTATCGGGATGAGTGCGCTTGCCCGTTATTTTGCTAAGCGGGGTGTTGCGGTTTGCGGTTATGATAAAACCAGAACCAAATTAACCGAAACACTAGAACAGGAAGGGATATTAATTTCTTATTTAGATGAAGCAGCTGCATTGCCATGCGCATTTCTGGATAAACATGATGATACACTGGTTGTTTATACCCCTGCCATTCCAAAAGATTCCAAAATTTTAAATCACTTTAAAAACAAAAACTTTAGTTTAAAAAAACGGTCAGAGGTTTTAGGAATTATCAGTAAAGGCATGTTCTGCATTGCAGTAGCCGGCACACATGGTAAAACTACTACATCATCCATTGTAGCTCATCTTTTAAAAGATACGGGTTACGATTGTACTGCTTTTTTAGGCGGCATTACCAGCAATTATAACAGTAATGTACTGTTTGGCAAAAATAATGTTGTAGTTGTTGAAGCAGATGAATACGATCGTTCGTTTTTAACCCTTCATCCTGATGTAGCTGTAATTACTTCGATGGATGCGGATCATTTGGATATTTACGGTGATAAGCGTCATTTAGAAGAATCATTTCATTTATTTGCTAACCAGCTAAAAGAGGGCGGCAAGTTATATGCGCATGAAGGATTGCCATTAAAAGAAGCAATCACTTATGCAGCAAGCTCAACGGCAACTGCCCGGGCAGAAAACTTAAGAGTTGAAGGTTCAAAATTTGTTTTCGATTATACAGATGCTTCGCATACTATAAAAGATTTGAACCTGATGTTGCCCGGCAAGCACAATGTTGAAAATACAACCGCAGCAATTGCAATTGCTTTACAGTTGGGTATTGATGCAGAAAAGGTTAAACAGGCAGTAGCGAGTTTTAAAGGTGTTAAACGTCGTTTCGAATATGTGGTTAATAACGACAGGCAAATTTATATCGATGATTATGCACATCATCCTGAAGAATTAAAGGCCTGCTTTGATGCCGTTAGGCAGTTATACCCGGATAAGAAATTAACAGTAGTTTTTCAACCGCATTTATTTAGCCGTACCCGGGATTTTGCCGATGATTTTGCAAAAGTATTAAGTACTGCAGATGAGTTGATGTTGCTGGAGATTTATCCTGCACGGGAATTACCCATTGAAGGCATAAACGCTGCTTACCTGCTGGATAAAATTACATTGAATAATAAACAGGTTTGTACAAAGGAATTTGTAGTTAAATACGTTAAAGAAACAAAACCCGAACTGATTTTAACCGTTGGAGCAGGAGATATAGACACATTAATTGAACCCTTAAAAAACACCATTAACAATGCTTAAACGGATTAACTGGAAAGCAATATATTTTGGGTTTGCATGGCTGATTAGCTTGTGCGGAGTGGTTGTACTATTGAGTTTTATCAATGTTAAAAAACAAACCGTTAAATGTACCAACGTTAAGATTTTAATTCCTGGTGCAGATAATTTTATTGAACGTGAAGAAATTGATGCTATCCTAAGAGAAGATCAGGGAGTGCTTTTGGGCAGGAACCTTGAAAATATCAACATTCATCAAATCGAAAAGAAATTAAGGTCTAATCCATACATCGGTTTTGCAAAAGTGTATGTAGATATGGATGGGGTAATGCACATTGAGGTAAAACAAAGACAGCCAATACTGCGAATTTTAAACAATGGCGGACAAGATTTTTATATCGATAATGATGGTTTAAAAATGCCGATCTCATCAAATTTCACGGCAAATGTTCTGGTCGCTACCGGAAATATTGCAGAGGTATTTGGCAGTCGTGTGGATACTTTGCATACACAATTGGCCAGAGATTTGTATAAAACAGCGCAATACATCAAAAGAGATACTTTATGGGATTCTCAGATTGAACAAATTATTGTAGATGATAAAAACGACATGGTTTTGATTCCGCGGGTCGGTGATGAACATATTATATTGGGCAATGCAGATTCACTTGATGTTAAAATGAAAAACCTGCATATTTTTTATAAAAGGGCTATGCCTCAGGTCATCGCCAGACAGTACAAAACGATTAATATTAAATATACCAACCAGGTTGTTTGCGAAAAGAGAGATTCAACAGCCCTGAAGAAAGTAAAACCAGTTTCAGCAGAAGATATTTCAAGATTAAGAGATAAGGTTGCTGATTCATTAATAAATGATGTGATTGGTGATGCGATAAGAAACGATGAAGCTGGAACAGCGCCTGAAAAACCGGTGACAGTGAAGCCTAAACCGGTAGAAAAACCTGTGGCAGTGAAACCAAAACCGGTAGAAAAGCCTAAAGTTGAAAAACCAAAACCAGCAAAACCCGATGCAACACAGCGGAAGCCGGTAACACAAAAGAAATAACAAATAGATCCCTAGAAAAACAATATATATAACTCAACAAAATTAACGAATATGGACAAGGCAAAATTTACCAGTCAGTCTCCCATTGTAGTAGGATTAGATATCGGTACTACAAAAATCTGTGTTATTGTAGGCCGTAGAACGCAGCACGGTAAGGTAGAAATTTTAGGAATTGGAAAGGCAGAATCGGCGGGTGTTACGCGTGGGGTAGTATCTAACATTCAAAAAACAGTGCAGGGGATAGCGCAGGCAGTAGAAGTGGCCAGCGGTCAATCCAATGTAGAAATACAGGTGGTAAATGTAGGGATTGCCGGTCAGCACATTAAGAGCTTACAGCACCGCGGTATTTTAACCAGAAGGGAATTAAATAACGAAATTGGAAAAAAAGATATCGATAAATTAATCGATGATATGTTTAAGCTGGTGATGCCACCGGGAGAAGAAATTATCCATGTGCTGCCACAAGAGTTTACGATTGATAACGAGCCGGGTATTAAAGATCCGATTGGTATGGCTGGGGTTCGCCTTGAAGCCAACTTCCATATTATTTCGGGACAGGTAACGGCGGTAAAAAACATTATCAAATGTGTGAACAACGCAGGATTACAAACTCAGGATTTAATTCTTGAGCCTTTAGCTTCTTCTGAATCGGTGTTGAGCGATGAAGAAAAAGAAGCTGGTATTGCTTTGGTTGATATTGGTGGGGGTACTACAGATATTGCTATTTTCCACGAGGGAATTATTCGTCATACAGCAGTTATTCCATTTGGCGGTAACAGTGTAACAGAAGATATCCGTGAAGGCTGTTCTGTAATGCGTAATCAGGCTGAGTTATTAAAAACACGTTTTGGATCAGCTTTAGCTGAAGAAAATAAAGAAAACGAAATTATTTGTGTTCCGGGCTTACGTGGCCGCGAACCAAAAGAAATTTCGGTAAAAAACCTGGCTTATGTTATTCAGGCCCGTATGGAAGAAATCATAGAACATGTTTACTATGAAATTAAATCTTCAGGTTACGAGAAAAAATTAATTGGTGGTATTGTAATCACTGGCGGTGGTGCTTTATTGAAACACTTAAGCCAGTTGGTGGAGTATGTTACCGGTTTAGATTGCCGGATTGGTTATCCGAATGAGCATTTATCTAAATACGAAGATATGCCAAAAACCATTTACGACGATTTAAAAAGCCCGATGTATGCAACCAGCGTTGGTTTGTTAATTAAAGGTATTTTGAAAGCAGAAGAGCTGATTGAAGAAATGAAACAGCCGGGCGTATTTGTTGAGAAAGCGAAAATAGCGAAGGATAAAGAAAAACGCGGACCTGGCCTATTCGATAAATTGTTGGCAAAAACAAGAACTTTCATTCAGGATGATATGAATGTTAGCGACGAAGATTACCTGAAAAGCTAATTATTTTTCAACAAAAGATGAGTTTTCCACATTCTTAACACTTGTGGAAAACGTGTGTTGAAAAAGTGTTAATATTACATTGAGTAATGAACAGGAATTAAGAATTTTTAAACAACTGATTCATAAGATTATGCAGTTCGAAATGTTAAAAGATAAGTCATCAATCATCAAAGTAATTGGTGTTGGAGGCGGTGGCGGCAACGCAGTAAACCATATGTACCTGTCGGGTATTACTGGTGTGGATTTTATTATTTGTAATACGGATGCCCAGGCCCTCGAGTCTAGCCCTATACCTAACAAGGTACAATTAGGTGCTAGTTTAACCGAAGGAATGGGAGCTGGTTCTATTCCTGAAGTTGGTAAAAACTCAGCTATAGAAAATATAGACGATATTAAAGCCATGCTGGGCAGCACAACCAAAATGTTGTTTATTACAGCAGGAATGGGTGGTGGTACAGGTACGGGCGCAAGCCCGATTATTGCAAAAGCCGCTAAAGAACTTGACATTTTAACTGTGGCCATTATTACTACGCCTTTCTCTTTTGAAGGAAAAAGACGTCGTTTGCAGGCAGACGAAGGAATGGAAGAGCTGAAAAAGTATGTAGATTCTTATTTGGTAATTTCAAACGACCGTTTGCGTGAAATTTTCGGAAACTTAACCCTAGGCTCTGCTTTTGGTCAGGCTGATGATATTTTAACCACTGCAGCTAAAGGTATTGCAGAGATTATTACCGTACCGGGTTACATCAACGTGGATTTTAAAGATGTGCGTACCGTTATGAAAGATAGCGGTGTAGCCATCATGGGTAGTTTTGCATCAGAAGGTGATGACAGAGCATTGCAAGCTGTAGAAGGCGCTTTAGCTTCACCACTATTAAAAGATAACGAAATTGAAGGTGCCCGTTATATTTTATTAAATATCAGTTCGGGCGTACGTGAAGTAACAATGGATGAAGTTTCCATTATTACTGATTACATTCAGGAAAAAGCAGGTTTATCTGCTGATTTAATCTGGGGTAACTGTACCGATGAATCATTAGGAGACCGCCTTTCAGTAACCATTATTGCTACCGGATTCCAAACTTCAGAAGAACGTGTTAACGAAGAAAAAAATAAAAAGAAAATTTCTTTATTAACACCTGAAGAAGCACCATTAGTGCGTGTTGTTGAGCCTGTTAATTCTTTTATCCAGCCAAAAGCCACTCCTTCATACGAGCCGGTTTTAAAAGCGAAAGAAGAAACTTCACAAGCTGACTTATTTGGTGGTTTATTTAACAAACCTGAAGCACCTAAATTAGAGGAGCATGAAAATAATGTTGTCCGCCATACCTTAATAGAAGAAGAGCCACAAGCGGAAGCACCTGCAGAAACTGGTTTTGAATTTGAAGTTAAGCTGGCAGAAACCAATTTTGTATTCGAAACACCGGTTGCAGAAATTCCGGCAATGCCTGAACCTGAGCCTGAACCAGAAATTGAAATGCCTGTTGTTGGTTTGGATGACGATAAAAATGACGAATCAATGGAAGAGCAGCTTAGAAAATCTAAAGAACGTATTTTACGTTTAAAAGATTTGAGCATGAAGTTGCGTACCACCAATGGTTTACAGGAATTAGAAAATGAGCCTGCTTATAAACGTAAACAAATGCAGCTACAACAGGTTCAGCATTCGTCAGAATCGCAGGTGAGTCGCTTTACTTTAAGCAATGATCAGGAAGGCGGAACAGAGATCAGACCGAACAATTCTTTTTTACACGATAACGTTGATTAAAACCAACCAAATATATTTTAAAGCCCCGATTCAACATCGGGGCTTTTTTGGCATAAAATTAGCTTATATGATCGCGAAATTGACGTAACTCAGAAAGAATATATTGATTTTGAGCCAAATAAACATTAAATTTGCAACATTTTAAAGTACATAAATACATATTACATTGGATATATTTGATAAAATAGCAAAACACATGGGGCCGCTTGGTCAACACCAAAAATGGTCTCATGGGTATTTCTCTTTTCCAAAGTTAGAGGGAGAAATTGCACCACACATGCAGTTTCGCGGAAAAGAGCATCTGGTATGGAGCTTAAACAATTATTTAGGTTTAGCAAATCACCCAGAGGTTAGAAAAGCAGATCAGCAGGCAGCTGCAGATTTTGGTATGGCTTACCCAATGGGCGCCCGCATGATGAGCGGTAACTCCAAGTACCACGAACAATTGGAGCAAGAATTAGCTGCTTTTGTAGGTAAACCAGATGCATTTTTATTAAACTATGGCTATCAGGGTATGGTATCAATTATTGATACTTTAGTGGATAGAAATGATGTTGTGGTGTACGATGCTGAATCTCATGCTTGTATTGTAGATGGTTTACGTTTGCACATGGGTAAACGCTTTGTTTACAAACACAATGATATTGAAAGTGCCCGTAAACAATTAGAGCGTGCTACTAAATTGGTTGAAGAAACCGGTGGCGGTATTCTTTTAATTACTGAAGGTGTTTTCGGAATGAGCGGTGCTCAGGGTAAATTAAAAGAGCTTGTTGAACTTAAAAAAGAATTCAACTTCCGTATTTTAGTTGATGATGCACATGGTTTTGGTACAATGGGTAAAACCGGTGCGGGTACACACGAGGCACAGGATTGTATTGATGGTATTGATGTATATTTCGGTACTTTCGCAAAATCAATGGCGGGTATTGGTGCATTTGTAGCCTCAACAGAGCAAATTACCAACTTCTTAAGATATAACATGCGTTCGCAGACTTTTGCCAAGGCTTTACCTATGCCAATGGTAATTGGTTTGTTAAAACGTTTAGAATTATTAAAAAGCCAACCTGAATTAAAAGATAAACTTTGGGAAATTGCAATGACCCTGCAAAAAGGTTTACGCGAACGTGGTTTTGATTTAGGCGTAACAGATTCAGTAGTAACACCTGTTTTCTTAAAAGGCGAATTAACTGATGCTACAGCTATTACTTACGATTTACGCGAAAACTACAGTATTTTCTGTTCAATCGTTGTTTATCCGGTAATTCCTAAAGGTATGATCGAATTACGCTTAATTCCAACAGCTGTACATACATTAGAAGATGTTCAGCGTACTCTGGATGCTTTTAGTGAAGTGGCCGAAAAACTGGAAAGCGGTTATTATAAAGAAAATCAATTTGCTACGGTGTAATTGAAAGAATAAAATAAAAAGCCCTCTGGATTAATTCAGAGGGCTTTTTTATGTGTGTTTATTTGTAAGTTTTTGATTTTCAATGACTTATTTTGTGTTTTATTGCGTTTAATGTTTATAAATGAAGGGAATGTGGAAAAAAAGCACTTTTAAGGCTGTTTTTTCTTTTGGTAAAAGTTTTTTTATTTAATTAAACACATTAAATTAGAGTAAGTATTATTAAATTAACTTAAAAACTAAGAGGAGTTATTAAACATGAAAAAATTTGAAGAAGTAAAAGGTCTGATCGCAGCTTTAGAAGCAGATGCTGATAAGTTTTACAATAAAGGAAACAGCGCAGCTGGTACCCGTATTCGTAAAGGAATGCAAGACTTAAAAAACTTAGCGCAATCAATCCGTTTAGAAGTTCAGGAAACTAAAAACAAAGCCTAAACAAATTAAAAATATTTGAACCACAAAAAGACCTTGAATTTTCAAGGTCTTTTTTATTATGCTTAAGGTTTTAGGAGAGGCAATTACCTATAACAAAAAAAGCACCTGATGGTCTATCAGATGCTTTTCTTTAATTTTATTTTGAGTTTGGATTAAACCAATTGGCTCAATTTTTCTACTTCAGCTACAATGGCTTTTTCAAGAGAATCTGAAATTTTAGCCAAAGGAAGTCTAACTGTATCCCCGCAAACATTTAAGTGTTTTAAAGCCGCTTTAACACCAGCAGGATTGCCTTCAGCAAAAACCATTCTGGTAAAATCTATCAGGCTTAAATGAGCTGGTATTGCTGTTTTAAAATCTCCGGCAAGACAAAGATTAACCATATCAGAAAACTGTTTAGGTAAAGCATTTCCAATAACTGAAATAACTCCTGAAGCGCCTAAAGCAACCATTGGTAAAGTAATCGGATCATCCCCGGAAATTAAAAGAAAATCTTCCGGTTTATCCCTCATAATCTGGTTAAACTGATCGAAACTTCCCGAAGCCTCCTTTGTTGCAATAATGTTTTTAAAATCGTGTGCTAAACGGCAGGTTGTTTCCGGACTCATATTGCTTCCTGTACGCCCAGGTACATTATACAAAATTAAATCCAGCGGACTAACCTCGCTCAGGTATTTATAATGCTGATAAATGCCTTCCTGTGTTGGTTTATTGTAGTAAGGACTCACAGATAATATTGCACTGTAACCTGTAGCGTCAAAAGACTTTATATCTTCAGCAACAGCGAGTGTATCGTTACCACCAATACCAGCAACTAAAGGCAATCTGTTATTGTTAATTTCAGCAGTATAGGCCCAGATCTTCTTCTTCTCGTCCTTGGTCAATGTAGCGGTTTCGCCGGTTGTACCTAAGGAAACGAGATAATCTATCCCTCCATCTATCAAATGATTAATCAGGCTTTTTAAGCCATTATAATCAACTGATCCATCTGTGTTAAAAGGTGTAACAAGAGCTACACCAGTACCCTGAAATTTGTTCATTATGTTATTTTACTTTTTTATTCAAATTATTACAAACCGATAAAAGATAAGAAATTAGATTTAGAGATACCCATTCACAATACACCTTATTCCATCTTTTATTCTTGAAACATTAAAATTGATTAACAGCCCAAGTTTGCAGTTTGAGAGTTTTAAATACGTCAAGGCTTGAGTGAAATCTACATTATTCAATTCACTCACTACTTTCATTTCAATAATTACTTTCTCCTCAACTAAAATGTCAATTCTGTAACCACAATCTAAATTAACTTCCCTGTAAACTACTGGAAGCATTACCTGTGAAGAAACTTTTAACCCTAAATTTTTTAGTTCATATATTAAGCAGGCCTTATAAGCCGATTCTAATGAACCAGGGCCTAATTCTACATGCACATTGTGTGCCGCCTGAACAATAAGTTTGGCAATTTCATCTTCTGTCATCCCATTTTAAATTTAACCAGGATTTAAAAACCTTTATGGTTCTTGTGTCTTAGTGTTTTTATTTTTGGGATGGAGGTTTAATCTATCATTTCAAGCAACTCTGTATCACTAATCATTGGAATATTTAACTTCGTTGCCTTTTCCAATTTTGATGGTCCCATATTATCGCCAGCAACCAGGTAATTTAATTTACCAGAAATGCTGCTTAAAATTTTACCACCATTAGCTTCAATCAAGTCTTTTAGCTCGTCGCGGCTAAAGTTTTCAAAAACGCCCGAAATTACGAATGTTTTTCCAATAAGTTTATCACTAGCGAGTGTAATTACCTTTTCTTCAATTTCAAACTGTAATCCTGCTAATTTTAATAATTTTATTTGCTCTAAATGCTCTGTTTTTTCGAAATACTCAACAATACTCTCTGCAATCCGCTGTCCGATTTCATCAATAGCGATTAATTTTTCTATAGTTGCGGTAGCCAGCTTATCAATATTTTTAACACCGGCAGCTAATTTTCTGGCAACAGTTTCGCCTACGTAACGGATTCCTAATCCAAATAATACCTTTTCGAATGGCATTTCCTTAGATTTTTCTATTCCGGCAAGCATGTTATCAATAGAGCGTTCGCCAAAGCGATCTAATGTTTTAAGTTGTGTAGCCTTTTCATACAATTTGTATAGGTCGCTAATGTGATTCACCAAGCCATTTTTATAAAAGGTTTCTATTGTTTCGTCACCTAAACCATCAATATTCATGGCCTTACGGCTAATAAAATGCTGAATTTTACCCACAATTTGCGGTGGGCAGCCTTCGTCATTAGGACAATAGTGAACGGCTTCGCCTTCTTTTCTAATGAGCTCTGTTCCGCATTCAGGGCAATTGTGCAAATAATGTACTTTAACAGCGCCTGGTAAACGTTTATCCAGATTGACCTTAATGATTTTCGGGATAATCTCTCCACCTTTTTCAACAAAAACGGTATCTCCTTCGTGAAGATCTAAACGCTCTATTTCATTTGCATTATGCAAAGTAGCCCGTTTAACGGTAGTGCCAGCCAATAAAACGGGTTTCAAATTGGCAACAGGCGTAACGGCCCCGGTACGGCCAACCTGATAGGTAACCTGATTTAAAATAGTTTCAACCTCTGCAGCTTTGTATTTATAGGAAATTGCCCACCTCGGAGATTTTGCCGTAAAGCCTAATTCCTGTTGCTGGGCATAACTGTTAACTTTAATTACAATGCCATCAATATCATAACTTAATTTAAAACGTTCATTTTCCCAATGGTGAATGAAGTCTAAAACATCGTCAATACTTTTAACCAGTTTAGTATGTTCGCAAACATGAAAGCCCCAATCCTTTACGGCATTTAAACTTTCCCAATGCGTTTTAAATTCATTTTTATCGGTATAAAGGAAATAAATAAAGCCGTCTAACGGGCGTTTTGCAACTTCTTTACTGTCCTGCATTTTAATTGTGCCTGAGGCAAAATTTCGCGGATTTGCGTAAGGAATTTCTCCTAACTCTTCACGGGCTGCATTTAATTTTAAGAAGGCCGCTTTATGCATAAAAATCTCACCCCGGATTTCGAAGTGATCAGGTGCTGTTTTAGTCCTAATCTGATGGGGAACGATATGGATTGTTTTTACATTATTGGTTACATCATCACCTTGAGTACCGTCGCCACGGGTAACAGCTTTTAAAAGTTTACCATCCTGATAAGTTAAACTAATGGACAAACCATCAAATTTTAACTCGCAAACATATTCAAAATTATCACCGATTGCTTTGCGGATGCGCTCATCGAAATCACGTAAATCCTGTTCATTGTAGGTATTGCCCAAAGATAACATTGGGTATTTATGCTTTACGGTAACAAAATTTTTGGTAATGTCTCCACCAACGCGTTGGGTAGGAGAGTTAGGGTCAGCAAAATCCGGATTTAATTTTTCCAGTTCGGCTAAGTGTTTCAGTTTTTTATCAAATTCATAATCGCCGATGGTTGGCATAGCCAAAACATAATAATTGTAGTTGTGCTGGTTTAGTTCTGCAACCAGGGCATCCATTTCTTCTTTAACTGTAAATAGCGACATGAAACAAAGATAAAAAAAGGAAATATTGATTTAAGATTTTGGAAAACAAAAAGTATTACCTGGTTGAAATCCTGTATTAATTTTTTAGGCTTTACTTTCGTAGTTTTTCCTCAATTTCGTGAAAGATGTTTATGTAATCTTTTGCAAGAGTTTTTTTGAAAAAATCAAGTTGAAGCGTCACCTCGTTTAATTGCTTTTCTTCCAGGCTTTGAGGCCAAAGGCGCATACAGATTCTGTTTAATGCGTAGCTGATGTTTTCCAGTTTTTGATAACTTAATAAATATCTGCTGCTGATAAATCTTTCCAGAAAATTAAAGAAGACTTCAGGCTGTTTAAAATCGCAATGTTCCAAAAAGTCCGACAGGGATTCCTTTTTTACTTCCGTTAAGTGATTGTAAAAGTGAGCAACCTGAATTAGATTATGTTCAATTAATAAATGATCCAAAAGTAACTCCAAGCCAATATGTGCTAAAAAAGAAGGTCGGATTGGCGTATTTTCAACCGCAGGTTTAATTAACGTTTTTAATTCAGCTGTTTTCTCCATAAAGAAATCTGAAGAATGGAAAAATAAATCAACAGCCAAATGACGTTTCCAGCCTTTTAATAAATTTTCTTCATCAGGATTACCCTTAAAAAGGAATTCGTTTTTTTGAGGATATAAATTGGCATCTTTCGCTGCATTTTTAACCAAATCAGGCAAAACAGTACCCATCACCACATTTGGATTGTCAGTTAATCTGTCGAAATAATAATGCGATAGGAAATTCATTCGTTATAATTAAAACCTCCGGGTTAGCCAGAATAGTTTAGGCAAGATAATATTTTAAACGTTTAATTTTCTTCTGGCCAACAGCAAAAAAATAAAGATTGCAATTGTTAGGGTTTTTGGCAATCACATTAATCTTTATGCTTTTACCTTTCAGCTTAATAATTATCTTTGCCCAATTAATTTTATACCATGACAAATTTTGTTGAAGAGTTACGTTGGAGGGGCATGTTACACGATATTATGCCGAATACTGAAGAAAAGTTAAATGAGGGTATGACTTCTGGTTATATTGGCTTTGACCCGACCGCAGATTCGTTGCATGTTGGCCACCTGACTCAGATCATGACTTTAATCCATTTTCAAAAGGCAGGGCATAAGCCTTATGCTTTGGTTGGTGGTGCAACGGGTATGGTTGGCGATCCTTCGGGCAAATCGGATGAGCGTAATCTGCAAACGGAAGAAATGATTGAACACAACCTTGCGGGTATGAAACGCCAGCTTGCCAAGTTCTTAAAATTTGAAGAGGGTGGTAACGGTGCGGTAATGGTTAATAATGCCGATTGGTTTAGGGATATGAATTTATTTACTTTCATCAGAGATGTGGGTAAACACATTACCGTAAACTATATGATGGCAAAAGATAGTGTTAAAAGGCGTTTGGAAGGTGATTCAGGGCTTTCTTTTACTGAGTTTTGTTACCAGTTAATTCAGGGCTATGATTTTTACCATTTATGGAAAAACAATAACTGTTTGGTACAAATGGGTGGATCTGATCAGTGGGGAAACATTGTAACCGGAACGGAATTGATTAGAAGGAAAGATGCCGGAACCGCTTATGCCATTACAACACAGTTAATTAAAAAAGCCGATGGTACTAAATTCGGTAAAACAGAAAGTGGTGCAGTGTGGCTGGACGCAGAAAAAACTTCGCCATATAAATTTTACCAGTTCTGGCTAAATGCTACAGATGATGATGTGAAAAAATGGATCAGAATTTTTACACTTAAAACAAGAGCAGAAATTGAAGCGTTGGAAAAAGAGCATGATGCAGCGCCACATTTGCGCATTTTACAAAAAGCACTTGCGGAAGATATTACGGTAAAAACGCACTCCGTTGAGGCTTTGGAAACTGCCATTAAAACTTCCGAATTCTTATTTGGAAACGGTTCTCTTGAGTTTTTGAAAAGTTTATCTGCTGCGCAGGTTTTAGAAATGTTTGAAGGGATTCCTCAATTTAATATTTCGAAAACAGAACTTGCTGGCGGAATTGATGCTGCGACTTTACTGGCAGAGAAATCGGCGATATTTCCATCAAAAGGAGAAACAAAAAAATTAATTCAAGGTGGTGGTGTTTCTGTAAATAAAGAAAAAGTAGCTGATGCGAATCAAATCTTTAATGCAGATCATTTAATAAACGATAAATTTATTGTGGTGCAAAAAGGTAAGAAAAACTATTTCCTTTTAATCGCCGGATAATAAAATATGAAAGGCAACAATAAAAAAAGCTCCGGTTCTATACCGGAGCTTTTTTTATTGTACCAATAAGTTACAGCCCCTGATGTCGGCATTGTCAAAACGGCCTAAAACTTCAAAGCTGTTATCTTTATTTATTCTGCCTAAATCCTGAGTGGCGATAAAAGAGCAGGAATTTACATTGGCTAAATCGATTACATTTATGCCACCAGTTTTGCCATTTTCAATTAAAGTTAAAGGATCGTTGGTATCGCGGATTAAAACCTGCATCCAGTTTGGACAATTAAAAATACCATCCCCCAAAGAGTAAGCCTGAGAAAGTAATTCTGTCATTCCATATTCACTGTGGATAGATTTAATGCCAAAACCTTTGGTTAGCTGATTATGCAATTCTTCGCGAACCATCTCTTTCCGTTTTCCTTTCATACCTCCGGTTTCCATTACAATTAGATCAGGAAAACTGATGTCATATTTTTCTACAAAATCAAGCAGCGCATACGTAACCCCAATGAGTACTGTTTTTTGGTTTTTCGATTTTAAATCAAGCAAGGTATTCAGCAGGTCATCATGGTTATACAAAAAATATCCACTTTGGGGATGTTTACTTTTTTCAATTAAATCATTCACCATGTAAATTAAAGAAGAACCTGACCGTTGCTGATAAGATGGGAGCAAAGCTAAAAAGTTATATTCTTCAATATTGCCATAAAACTGATTAAAAGCCTGAAGGTAACTTTGTTCGTATAATTTTACATCCGTTACCTGATGGCTGCTTTGTACCATTCCGGTTGTACCCGAACTGCTGAACGTAATTTGGACAGGCTTGGTACTGCTTAATACAGTGTGGGTTTTAAAAAATCCAATGGGTAAAAAAGGAATTTGTTCAATGCGCTCAACTGCCTGTACATTTACCCCCAAATGATGGATATATTGTTTGTAAACAGAACAATTTTCTGCCTGAAACTTAAATATATCCAATGCTGTTTGGTTAAATTGCACTGTATTTTGAATGGAAAATATATCTTCGGAATGCTTTATCACACAACAAAAATACGAAGCATAATGCTATTTAAGCGTCAGATTTTTTCACAAGCATCGCTTTGCGGAATTGATAACCACAATAACCGCTTATTCCGGCTACTAAACCACTAAGAATGCCCGTAACCAGCAGCAACAACCACCACAATTTAACACCCGTCATAATGGCAACGCGACTGGCTAAAATATTATCGTTGGGTAAACTTTTAAACAAGGCGTAGCCTATCCATAAGAGGAATATGGCAAAGAAGGATTGCCAGAAAGAGATTTTGCCTGTTTTGCCGATTATGCCGCAAGTGGCAAAAGCTATTACAATAATAACCCACCAGGGTAAAATCATTTGTAAAAGAAAGCAAACTATTAATATAACGATGAAGACCATTTTTATTTTTTAGATATTTTTAAACGAGAAATAATTTTACCTGACTGATCATCAGGAGATTGCATGTAAAACAAATCGTATAATTTGCCATTGGCCCAGGTATCAACCATGTTATCATAAAATTTACTGCCTGGATTACCGGATTGCCCACCCGGATAAACGCCATGGCCTTTTGGAGTTTTGCCAAGCTCAATAACCATACGCCATGAGGGGCCATTGCTTTCGCTGATGGCATTTATAGTACTTTTTGCTCCGCCAATCATTAAAGTTTTTGAACCAAAGCCTGGTATTTTAGCTAAGTGCGGTACATTGGTTTGTTTTACATTTGCCCAGTTCCAGTCTTTATTAATTGGCCCGAAGCGTTTTTCTAAGCTATCACAGCTGTATTTGAAAGCTTCATTAACCAAATCTGTGAGTGATTCTTTTTTGCTGGTTTTAATATTGTCGTACCACCTGGCATTAGGTTCTTTTAAAATCATTTCTACGGTACGGTCTCTTGAAGGGTAACGCATAGGTACGCCTTCTACTTCAAATTCATCATTCCAGATATCGAAAGACAGCCGTTTGGTCCAGATTTCGAAAACGCTAGCTGCAATTTTATCCGCATCATACCTTTTATCCCATTTGCTCAGGTAATTAAGGGCTTCTTTTTGTGTTGCATTAAGTTGTTCTGTATTAACCAGTGGCATTAAAGCCGGTAATACATTTTGTGCCATTATGCTGTAATTATCGGTTTGCATTAACCTGATGCTATCAGCTGTAGCCTTGTTCATTACAGCCAAACGATCATTAATTCTTTTGCCTCTTTCATAAGGCGAAAACTCCCAATTAATGTAATAAGGATAAGTTTGATCGGTAGAAGATTGATTTGCCGAACTGACAAAACCTCTCGGCGGATTTTTAACCGTTGGGTTCTGTGCTGCCGGAATCCATCCCTGCCAGTCGTAAGCCGCATCCGTACCATCCAAAATAAACTTGCCCTGATCTTTCCATTTTAAAGGAAACTTACCATTTGGTGTAATGGCAATATCATTATCTATACTGGCGAAGACAAAATTTTGGGCGGGGGCAGTATAAAAAGTCAGAGCCTTGCGGTAGTCATCATAGTTTTGACCACGGTTTAAATAGTAAAACGTCATCAGCTCATTCGATTCATCATGAGCAATCCACCTTAATGCATCCCCCACAGGAACATTATTAGCTCTACCATACTTTGGTTTTTGGAAATAAACAACCGGTCCGTGGTGTGTATAATAGACGGTATCAATTTCAGGTTTGCCACCGCGGATTTTGATGGTTTCTAAACGTTTGGTGGTTTTATTCCATTTGTTATTGTACCAATATTCGTTGTGGGCGCTGTCTTTAAATTTAATCTGATAAAAATCCAGTACATCTGCTGCCACATTGGTAACACCCCAGGCAATTTTTTGGTTAAAACCAATAATTACACCCGGTGCACCCGGAAGCGAAACCCCGTAAGTATTAACACCGGGCGCATGAAGCTGAATTTGATACCAGATGGAAGGAAGGCTCAAATCTAAATGCGGATCGTTTGCTAAAATTGGGTAGCCCGATTTTGTTTTAGCACCCGATAATGCCCAGTTATTGCTGCCGATTCCTTCAACCTTTTCTTTTGTTTTTACTTCTCCGGTTATGGCTTGTGTAAAAGATTGAGGTGTTTTTGGAATAGGAAGGGGAGTAAAATCCCATTTAGTGCCTACCGGAATAATCGGATCTTCGCGAAAAGGATAATCTGGAAAAAGATCCCTGGTTACTTCAGGGCCAAACTTTTTTAAAATATTGGTCATATAAAATTCATCCGAACCCATAGCCAAAACCGCCGACATTTGTTTCAGTAGCAAAGCACATTTTATGGGCGTCCAGTTTTCTGGTTTAAAGTCTAAAATTTTATATTCAATTGGGTAGTTGGCCTGATTCAGCGTTTTGATATAAGCGTTAATGCCATCGGTATAGGCATTAATCATCTCTTTTGCCTTTGGATCGGCCATCATGCCTTTTAAGGAATTCTCAGCGCCATAAACCATACCCATGCGGCGCTGGTAACGGTCTACTTCAATAGCCTTATCGCCAACCACTTCGCTTATTCTTCCTGCTGCAAAACGGGTTTGGAAATCCATTTGCCAAAGGCGGTGCATAGCGGTAACATAGCCCTGTGCAAGGTAAAGATCATGATCATTTTGTGCAAAAATATGTGGAATCATGCGGTCGTCAAAAACAATCTGCACCTCCGAAATGGCGCCTTTAATCTTCGCTTTATGGTTAAACATAAAATGATTATTCTCGGCATTTTGCCAAAAACCCATAAAAGGATTCAGAAACTTAAGTAATGGTGGCGTACTGCCTATTTTTGTGTTGAAGAGGAAAGCTATTGTGATTGGAATAAGGATACAAAAGACAGCTTTAATTTTATTCATATGGTTAGGTAAAAATCCAGACGTCATTTAATTATGCGCTGATGGATATAAATTGCAAAATACAAAAAAAATGTGTAGGAAAAATATAATTGACTTTCAAATTATTATGCTTACATAATTTGTTTAAACGAAAAAAAGCAGTTAAGTTTATATAACTAAAAACCAATAACCAAACTATAATATTTATGAGCAGAATTTTTACAAAGATCTTCTTTGTGCTTTTTCTTGTATTTGCAACCGGAGTTGTGGTACATGCACAAAGCATTACGGTGAGTGGAACCGTTAAAGACAAGCAATCAAAAGAGGCCTTGGCCGGGATTAGTATTACTATAAAAGGTCAGTCTGGTGGTGCAGCCACTAATGGCAGTGGTATGTTTTCTTTTACTACCACAGCAAAAACTCCTTTTACTTTAGTAGCCTCTTCAGTAGGTTATGGTACGGTAGAACAGCAGGTTAGCGGTAATACCAGCAACATTACTATAGAAATGGAAGCAGCTGTTGTTTTGGGTGGCGATGTAGTGGTTTCTGCATCCAGAACCCCTGAACGTATTTTAGAATCACCTGTTTCTATTGAAAGGTTAAGTGCAGCTTCCATAAAAGAAATTGCAGCACCTTCGTTTTACGATGCTTTGAGTAATATGAAAGGCGTGGAAACAAGTATGCAGAGTTTAACATTCAAATCCATTAATACACGTGGGTTTAACTCTAATGGAAATACCCGTTTTAACCAGTATATAGACGGAATGGATAACCAGGCACCGGGTTTAAATTTCTCGGTTGGTAACATTGTGGGTATTACAGAACTTGATATTGATAATGTAGAACTTTTGCCTGGTGCATCTTCTGCTTTATATGGCGCTGGTGGTATTAACGGAACTTTGTTAATGACTTCTAAAGATCCTTTTAAATATCAGGGTGCAAGTTTTCAATATAAAACTGGTGTTAACCATGTAAATGATAATAATAGTAGTGTACGACCTTTTAACCAGCTGGATGTACGTTTGGCAAAATCATGGAACAATAAATTTGGTATGAAAGCCGCTTTCTCTTATTTACAGGCGAAAGATTGGTTTGCAAATAATTATTCTAATTATGACCGGGTGGCCAACAGTGTTAAACCGGGAGACCGTAACTCAGATCCGAATTACGATGGTGTAAACAGTTATGGTGATGAGGTAAGTGCTAATCTTCGCTTTGTGGCTGCAGGAGTAGCCTCAAACCCACAACTTGCTCCGGCTATTGCAGGCTTTAATAATGTTATGACTCTTTTTCCTACATTAAACTATAGTAGTCTGGCTGGTTTAATTAATACAAATCCTGCGTTCGCAGCATTAAGGCCAGGCTTGCCATATCTTGGTTTAGCTTATGGGTTAAAGAATGGCTTAATTTCCAATCAGGCAGTATCCCGTACGGGTTATAATGAAGCAGATTTAGTTGATTATGATACTAAATCAATGAAATTATCTGGTGGTTTATATTATAATTTCACGCCAACTATTCAATTGGTTGCACAGGCAAACTGGGGAACCGGTACATCAGTTTATACCGGATCGGACCGTTATTCTTTGAGAAATTTTAATATCGGTCAATACAAGTTGGAACTAAAAGGACAAGACTTCTTTGTTAAAGCCTATACCACCCAGGAACGTTCAGGAGATTCATATATTTCTTCAATATTGGGTAGTTATATTAATGAAAAAACAAACCCTTCAAGAACGGGTTGGTTCCCAACTTATACTGTAGCTTATGCAACCGCTAAAGCTCAGGGTGCTTCTGATGCAGCGGCAAATGCAGCGGCAAGATCAGTTGCAGATGCAAACAGAGCTTTACCAGGTTCGGCAGCTTTTGAAACAAACAAACAAGCCATTATGAAAACGAATATTAGTGCAACAAACTTTGCTACTGGTGTTTATGGTGCTAAATTCGATGATAAAACAAACCTTTATCACTATGAAGGAATGTATAATTTTTCAAATGCTTTTAACAATGTAATTGAATTTCAGGTTGGTGCATCTTCAAGACTTTATCAGTTAAGATCTGCAGGAACAATCTTCGATGATTTAAACCGCAAGATCAACATTAATGAATATGGTGCATTTGCGCAAGCCGGAAAAAAATTCGGAGAGTTCTTTAAATTAACGGTTGCCGGTCGATACGATAAAAGCACCAATTTTGAAGGCCGCTTTACGCCAAGAATCACCGGGGTATTTACTGTAGCAAAAAATAATAACATTCGTCTGTCTTACCAAACAGGTTATCGTAACCCAACCACTCAAAATCAATATATAGATCTTTCTGTTGGTGGCGGTTCTCAACGGTTAATCGGTGGTTTACCAGAAAGCTTAGCTAAATATGGTTTAAGTACCGAAGCCACTAAAGGATATACCGAGGGCAGTTACAGAGCTTACCAAATGGCACAAGTAACCGGAGCGCCTACAACCGGAATTTTACAGAAATATACTTTCGACAGCAGAGGAGTAAGACCTGAAAGTGTACAAGCTTTCGAACTGGGTTATAAAGGCTTATTGGGCCCTAAATTCTTAATTGATGCCTATGCATATTATAATCAATATAAAGATTTTATTACCGCTGTAAATGTTTACCAGCAGGTAGGTTCAACTACAGATTATGTTAAATATGGTGTTCCGGTTAATGCTGAGGGTAAA
Source organism: Pedobacter punctiformis (assembly GCF_027213715.1). Classification (GTDB taxonomy): domain Bacteria; phylum Bacteroidota; class Bacteroidia; order Sphingobacteriales; family Sphingobacteriaceae; genus Pedobacter; species Pedobacter punctiformis. Next base: position 552,835 of record NZ_JAPWGM010000003.1, on the reverse strand, counting down.
GTAACGGCCTACGGTGCGGCTTTAGGTCTTGATTATTTAATAGGTAAATACAACATCAGCGGTAACGTTTCTTATAATCAGATTGGTGATTTGCCAGCTAATTATATCAATGATTTTAATACCCCAAAAATTCGTTACAACCTGGGCTTAGGAAACAGGGAAATTATTAAAAACTTCGGTTTTAATGTTTCTTACAGATGGCAGGATAAATTCTATTGGAATTCTTCTTTTGCTGCCGGTGATGTTCCTGCCTACAGCTCTTTGGATGCGCAGGTTAACTTAAAAGTACCTTCAATCATGTCTGTAATTAAATTAGGCGGTTCAAATGTTTTGAATAAATACTATAGCACATCTTTCGGAAACCCTGAAGCAGGTGCCATTTACTATTTAGGCTTTACATTTAACCCTTAAGCTTATTTTTTCTCTCTGAAGCCTCCGTACTTTTTTAAGTATTGGAGGCTTTTTTTATGAATTAGTAACCTGCTTTTATAAAATATTTGTATTATAGTACTTTCTTAAGCACATCCCGGTTTGAGAGTAAGATATTTTTAAATTTTTGAAAAAGTAGGATGGAATCGCAAAACGACAAACAAGACGAGATCAGTGAGTTAATTGAGAAGGAGCAGGAAATACAGCACTTAAATAACCCCGTAGATATATCTGTAAAGCCAATTGTAAAACAATACCTTGGCGCAGTAAAAAAGGTAGAAAAAGAAGGAAACAAATTTTATTTCTCTGATGGAGATGCCCGCGTGGAAATCCGCGTGGTAAGTGATGATATTATCCGGGTTCGTCTGGCACCACACGGTGTCTTTCTGGATGATTTTTCTTATGCCGTGCCTGAAGTAGATCAGAAAGTATCCCTGTTTAAAATGCAGGAAGATGATGATAGTTATACCGTATCTACACACTCTGTAACCTGTAAAATAGAAAAAGCCAACTTCCATATTTCTTTCCATGATAATATCAACAACCTGGTTATGGTTGATGAAGCCAATTCTATGCACTGGGAAGAAAATGTTGATTTCGGTGGTTATTATATTTATGCAACTAAAAAATGCCATCCCGAAGAAAATTTCTTTGGCTTAGGAGATAAATCAGGCAACTTTAATTTACGTGGCCGCAGATTTGAAAACTGGAATACCGATGCCTATTCTTTTGGCTGGAACCAGGATCCGCTATACAGAACCATCCCATTTTATATGGGTATTCATAATCAGGCCGCTTACGGTATATTTTTCGATAATACCTTTAAATCTTATTTTGATTTTGGTAGTGAAGATGTAAATAAAACCAGTTTCTGGTCTGACGGTGGCGAATTACAGTACTATTATATCCATGGCCCGCATATGATGGATGTGGTTAAACGTTATGCAAGTTTAACTGGTACACACCCAATGCCGCCAAAATGGACTTTAGGTTATCAGCAATGCCGCTGGAGTTATTATCCTGAAACCAAAGTAAAAGAAATTGCAAAACAGTTCAGAACCCGTAAAATTCCTTGTGATGCCATTTATCTGGACATCGATTACATGGATGGTTACCGTTGTTTTACCTGGAATAAAAAATACTTCCCCGATCCGAAAAGGATGATTAAAGAGCTTTCTGATGATGGTTTTAAAACCGTAGTAATGATTGACCCTGGAATTAAAGTTGACGATGATTACTGGGTTTTCAAAGAAGGTAAGGAAAACAGGTACTTCTGTCGCCGAAGCGATGATTATTATATGGAAGGGCATGTTTGGCCTGGGCGTTGTCAGTTTCCTGATTTTACTAACCCTGCTGTACGCACCTGGTTTGGTAATCTGTACAAAGAATTGGTTGAAATGGGCGTTGCAGGTTTCTGGAACGATATGAACGAACCTGCCGTATTTGGCTCAGGAACATTCCCTAATGATGTTCGCCACAACTATGACGGTTTCCGCGGTTCGCACCGTAAGGCACATAATGTATATGGGATGCAAATGGTTCGTTCTACTTACGAAGGGCTGAAAAAACTGATGCGCAATAAGCGTCCGTTTACCATTACAAGAGCCGGTTACTCGGGTATGCAGCGTTACGCCAGTGTTTGGACAGGTGATAATATTGCCACCTGGGAACATTTAAAAATCGGAAATATACAGTGTCAGCGTTTATCTGTATCAGGTGTTCCTTTTTGTGGTACCGATATTGGTGGTTTTAGCGGAGAGCCAGATGGAGAATTATTCTCCCGCTGGATTCAGTTAGGAACTTTTTCTCCTTTTATGCGTGCACACTCTGCCGGAGATACCGCAGAACGTGAACCCTGGAGTTTCGGAGAATTTTTTGAAGATATTAACCGTAAATTTATTGAATTAAGGTATCGTTTAATGCCTTATTTATATTCCGTTTTCTGGGAACATCACCGCTACGGATTTCCAATATTAAGGCCGTTGGTGATGCTGGAGCAGGAAAATATCAGTAATCATTTCCGTCAGGACGAATTTACTTATGGCGATAAACTTTTAATTTGCCCTGTTTTAGAACAAGGGGCTATTTCAAGAGTGGTTTATTTGCCAAAAGGCAGCTGGTATAATTACTGGACTAATGAAATACTTGACGGAGAAAGTGAGCATACGGTAGAAGCTAAAATAGACAGTATGCCAATTTTTGTAAGGGCAGGTTCAGTTATTCCTGAATATCCGGTTATGCAGTATGTAGACGAGAAAGCCATAACTGAAGTAACTTTAAATATTTATTACAGCAATTACGAAGTTAATTCGTTTATGTACGAAGATCACGGTGATACTTTTGCATACGAACAGGATATCTATTTGGAGAAAAAATTCACCGTAAAAGGAGATGCTCAGCATTTAAAAATTACTCAATTAATTGAAGGTTTATACACGCCTAATTATGAGTTATATGCCTGCAAATTGATGGGGGTTAAATTCCAGGTTAGAAAAATAATGGTTGATGATAAAGAGATCAAAGATTTTTATACCGACGATAAAAATTGCGTACAGTTTAAATGCAATAAAAACTTCTCAGAAATACAGATTTTCGGTCTGTAAATCTTTTAGCCCCAAATGCTGTTTAGCATTTGGGGTTTTAATTATCTAGCCAAAATACATATGTCAGCAGTAAAAAAAGTTCCTGCAAAAAAAGCAGTAGTACCACAAATTGATCAAAGCCAGTCCGTTTGGGCGTATAGCTTGTTCAGTGATTACGATATTGACCTGTTTTTGGTTGGAAAACACTTTCGCCTCTACGAAAAAATGGGGGCTCATCTGTTAACTGTAGAAAATACAGCCGGAACGTATTTTGCCGTTTGGGCACCCAATGCCATCAAAGTAACCGTTGTTGGTAATTTTAATGGATGGAACCGCGGAAGCCACATTTTAAATAAGCGCTGGGATGCATCCGGCATCTGGGAAGGTTTTATTCCGAATATAGGTAAAGGAGAAGTTTATAAATATTTTGTTAAAGGTTTTGATGAATCTGAACACGAAAAAGGAGATCCTTATGCAACAAGGTGGGAACATCCGCCACAAACCGCTTCTATAGTTTGGGATACCGGTTACAGCTGGAAAGATAAGTCCTGGCTAAAAAAACGACCGAAGTTAAATGCCCTTGATCAGCCAATTTCGGTATATGAGTTACATTTAGGCTCCTGGCAACGCGATCCCGGTAATCCTGAAAGGGTTTTAAATTGCAGGGAAATTGCAAAAACATTAGTTCCTTATATTACCGAAATGGGCTTTACCCATGTAGAGCTGATGCCGGTAATGGAATTTCCATATTTTCCAAGCTGGGGTTATCAAATTACCGGATATTTTGGTGCCAGTTCCCGTTATGGCTCCCCTCAGGATTTAATGTTCCTGATTGATGAATTACATAAAGCCAATATTGCCGTTATTTTAGATTGGGTACCCTCACATTTCCCCGGCGACAGGCACGGATTATACGAATTCGATGGCACACACTTATACGAGCATGCCGATATGCGCAAAGGTTTTCATCCAGACTGGAAATCTTATATTTTTAATTACGACCGCAACGAAGTCAGGTCTTTTTTGATCAGTAACGCATTATTCTGGCTGGATCAGTACCATGCCGATGGACTGAGGGTTGATGCCGTAGCTTCTATGCTTTATTTTAACTTTTCGAGGGAAGAAGCAGATGCTGCAACCAATGAATATGGCGGAAGTGAAAATCTGGGGGCCATTCAATTTTTAAAAGATTTGAATGAAGCTGTTTATGGAAACTTTGAAGGGGTACAAACCATTGCCGAAGAAAGCAGTACTTATCCTGGTGTAACGCATCCGGTTTATGCTGGCGGACTTGGTTTCGGTATGAAATGGATGATGGGCTGGATGAATGATACCTTAAAATATTTCAAAGTTGATCCTTTGGGCAGAAAACATCATCATAACCAGTTAAGTTTTAGCATGACTTATGCTTTTACTGAAAATTTTATGCTTCCTTTCTCGCATGATGAAGTGGTACACGGAAAATCGCCGATGTTATATAAAATGCCTGGAGATGAATGGCAGAAGTTTGCCAATTTGAGGGCCCTTTATGGTTATATGTTTACGCATCCCGGTGCTAAGCTTTTATTTATGGGTAGCGAATTTGGTGATACCAACGAATGGAACTTTACTCAATCTCTGGATTGGCATTTATTACAATATGCTCCGCATAAAGGTATGCAGGAAACGGTTAAGGCTCTAAATTTTTTATACCGTAAAGAACCTGCACTACATCATTTTAATTTTAGCTATGAAGGTTTTGAATGGCTTGATGCCGATAATGGTAACGAATCTGTATTTGTTTACATGCGTAAGGGATTAAAAGCAAAAGATACATTAATTATTGCGCTGAATTTTACACCTGTTATTCGTGAAAATTATAAAATAGGGGTGCCCTTTCAAACCAAATGGAAAGAATTATTTAGCACCGATGCAACCGAATTTTATGGCAGCGGACAGTTAAACAGTGGAGATCTTATTCCGGATAAACAAGGTTATAATAATCAGAAATTTTCTATTTCTGTTAACTTACCGCCCCTTGCAGTAGTCATTTTTAAAAGCAAGTAAAAGAGCTTGATGCTTTTAAAGCATTATTTAGCCTCAAAGATTAGCTTAATAATTTTTTGATTAAATTATTTTTCAGTGTAGGGGTAAAGTAAGATTATCGTGTCTCTTTCTTAAATAATGTCTTATGATCTGTCCAAAGAAATTTTTCATGTTAGGGGCATTATTGGATTGGTGCTCCTCTTCATTATCCTTTTAGTCGTTTACCCCTTTGTATTTTATTCAAAAACTACAGGAAACCATTTGTTTTAAACGGGCATACTGGTTATGGTCTCACCGCAGGTGGAAGTAAAACTTAACATTGACCTGCACTTTTTGGTCAGTTTTTTGTTGTTTCTATATCACATCAATTAATAAAAGTTTTATGATAAGGAAAGTATTTACAGCAGCAATTATAAGTGGTTTATTTCTAGCTTCATGCAACGGGGAGTCAAAAAAAGATTCTAAAGAAACCACGGCTACAGAGACCACTGTTAAAGAGGAAATTGTTGCGGATTCGATAATAAATGAGGATGGTTCAAAACTGGGCATGGCTTTTAATAACAGCAAAAACACTGCAACTGTTCTTTTAAATGGAGAAGAGATAGAACTGGAAGGACAGAAAGCAGCCTCGGGTATCTGGTACAAAAACGATCATTACGAATTGAGGGGAAAAGGCCGCGATTTAGAATTAACCAAAGACGATAAGGTTGTTTTTAAACATAAAGATGATGTTGTAGAGAGTACGGTGATTGATAAAACAGGGAAAAAATTGCAAATGTCGTTTAACAATACCTTAAATAAAGCCACTTTTTTACTGGATGGAGAAACCATTCATTTAAAAGGAGATACAACAGGCTCAGGTATCCAATACAGTAATAAAAACTATGTTTATACAGAACATCAGGGAAATATGGAACTAAAGAAAGACGGCAAAATTGTTTTTGAAATAAAAAAATAAATTAATTGTGCCCGATAATTTACGATGTTTTATTTCAGCTTGTAAGCTAAAAGCCTGATGGATACAGGGGTTAGGAGGAAGCATTTTTATTGGTGCTAAAGATTGGCAAAAACAAATATTTCCGATTGTTGTAGCACTAAAAATACATAATTTTTAATTTATGTAAATGTTTGTTATACAGTTAGTTAGCTTATTTAAAAATTTAATATTAAGTATATTTTTATTAATGGATTTTTGATTATTTTCGGCTGAAAAATCCCCTATTTTGACATATTTAGTACTGCATAACAATTACTAAAATCAAGTTTTTGATTAATAGTTTGTTAGGTTAAAATTTATTCAGTTGCTTAACCGCTTTTGATTAAATTTTAGGAATAAAAATGACGCTGCTTTGTGGATTTTGATCAGTTGCTTATGGTTAAAAATCTACTTAGTTTTTTTTATAACGTATTAATGGCTTTGATATTACTGGGAACAGTAAATATAGCCTCTGCACGTTATCCTGTTTTATCAGAAAACAATACTGATTTAACACTAAAAAACGGGTTGGATTTTTCTTCTTTGTTAAAGGGCACAATTAAAAGTAAACTCTTACCCCCAAGTTATTCTAAACATTATATTGCACCTGCGCCCTGGCAATATTGGAGCAAGGCCAACGAAATTGTAATTACTTCTGATAATGGAACCGTTACCGGAACGATATCCAAAAGTGATGGAACTTTAATCACCTCTTTTACCTGTGCTCAGGGTACGCCCTATGTTTATCGTTTTTCGGGATTGCCTAAAGATGTTCCTGCCTATGCTTTAAATACTGTACTTAGCGGTGCAGGCTTAATTGTACAGGCTACGGGATCGGTTTCAGTAAATTTAAGAAACGTAGCCTCCGATAATCTGGGCAGCACTGATGGCTCAGATGCTGATATTAAAGGTAATGCTTCTCTTTTTAGTTTTGGTGATGCCGCCATCGGGACCTCTTTTCGTGTAGGTTATTACCGGGATGGAAATCTTTCAGGCAGCACCCATCCGCCAATCTATAGCATCATGGCTATAGAAAATAATACCATTGTTAAAATAGGCGGCCTGGCTACAGCGACTTTAAATGCCGGTCAGAGTTATTTATTCACTGCAGCAATGGGTACTTTGGTTGAGGCTTCAGCCCCGGCTGTAATGAATACTGCAGCAGATCTTGATGCGCCCGGAGGCTGTGGTGATGGTGCTTACAATCCAATTCCTCCAATTGCCTCGCTTGGTGCCGAATATGTAGTGGTTAGGGGCGAAGGGAATTTAATTGCAGAACAAACGACCGTAATTGCTACTGAGGCAAATACCAGTTTTACCGTTATAAATTTTGATCAGAACGGTGTACAAAAAGGAACAACAACCTATGTTTTGGCACAACCAGGAGATAAACAAACTTTCAATCATGGCTATATTAATGGTACTTATGATAAAAATTCCAACACAGGGCGATATTCGTCAAGCTGGATTTTAGCCACCAAAAATATTGAAGTTTTTTCAGGTACAGCAGGGGTGTCCAGTGGTGGTGGCTGTGAGGTAGATGTGGCCACATTGGTCCCGATATCGAGTTGTTCGGGCTCTAAGAGAGTCGAAACTTCAAAATTTACAGCTTATGTTCAAAGCACCGATTTGCCTTATTTTGGATATATTATTATTAAAAGCACGGATAAAATTTATCTGACTACCAAAGGATCTTCTCCTTATACCAATAAAGACATAGAAACCATTGCAGGTATAGGTACCCGCAAACCTTTGGGCAGCACCGGGCTTTCGCTAATCAGTTTTACTCAAACTAATATTGGCTCGCCAAATACCATCATTATCACCAGTACCAGCAGACTTACAGTTTCTATGGTGCAGCAGAGCAGTGCTTTCTCGATGTCTAACTTTATTTCCCGTTTTCCTGAAAAAGCCGAACAACCCATTTTAAGTCAAACCGATTGTTCTGCAGCAACCTTAACGGCCACAGCAAACTCGGCTCCTTATCAGTGGTATCTTAATGGTATTGCCATAAATGGAGCAACCAATGATACTTATGTTGCCACTACATCGGGTAATTATACGGTTACAACTCAATTGGAATGCGGCATTAGTGCGCCCTCTTTACCCTTAACCATTTCGCTTTGTAATATAGACCGGTCGATTACCAAAACAGTTGATATTGCCTACCCGGAACTCAATACAAATGTTGTTTTTTCTTTAAAAGCTGAAAATTTAGGAAATGGTAACGCGGTAGGTGTATCAGTTTCGGATAAACTTCCGGCAGGATATGATTATGTATCCAGTATTCCGTCCGCAGGTACAACTTATAATGCTACTTCAGGAATCTGGACGATTGGAGATATGGCAAGCGGGGCCGTAGCAACTTTAAAAATTACTGCGAAAGTTGTTCAAACCGGGGTTAATGTAAATACTGCTACTATAACAGGATCGCAACCCGATCAGGTTAGTAACAACGATCAAAGTTCGGCTTCAACCACAACCGGATCAGGCGACCGGATAGTTTGTGTAAACACTGTGATGAATCCTATTGTTTACGATATTCCGCCTGCAACTACGAATGTTCAGATTACCGGATTGCCTGCCGGGGTAACTGCATCTTATAATTCGGGCACTAAAAAATTAACCATAAGCGGAACACCTACCGTAACAACGGCCGGAATGACTTATACAGTGTCAGCCACGCAAGGTGCTGCCCTAAGTATTACCGGTAAAATTACAGTTAACGATAATGTAACCCTGCCTGTTTTTAATAGTGGCCTTACAGATCAGCGCTGTATTGGTGCCGGAACCAATACTTATACAGCTACGGCCAGTAACACAACGGAAATTGTATATACATTAATGCCCTTGCAGGCAGGCGTTATAAATTCTTCAACGGGGCAGGTAACATGGTCGGCTACTTTTACCGGCACAGCCACCATCACTGCAACAGCCACCGGTTGTGAAGAGAAAAAACAAGATTTTATCGTTATCGTGAGTGGCTTGCCAAACTTAACACTGGGTACCGATCCGGAGATTTGCGTTGGTTCCGCAAGTTCATCATTAACCTATACTGATGTTGTAAATAATCCGCTAACCTATAGCATAAGCTGGGTTAGCGGTGGCTTTGATCCCATTAATAATCAACCTTTACCAGCAGGCAACATTCCTTTTAATATTCCGGTAAATGCCGCGGCGGGTACTTACAATGGAATTTTAACCATTAAAAATGTTGCTGGTTGCAGTACGCAAATCAATTTTAGTGTAAAAATTAATCCAAAACCACCAGCACCACATGTGCTGGTGCATCCAACTTCACAATATTAAATAAACAAACAAACTAAAAAATCAATCCCCATGAACAGTACAATTTCAAAAACAATCTTAGTGGTTGCATGCTTACTAATCTGCAACATTTATCGTCTTTCTGCACAAGTTACGCCAACAACAGCGGGTGTAAACTTATTTTGTCAGGGATCGGAACTTACTTTACCAGCGGCTACACCCGGCGAAGACTGGATTGTAAAATACAGTGCGACACAAACTACACAACCTTCAACCGGAGTTACGCTGGTATCGGGAAACAAGATTTCTTCAGCAGATTTAAAAACCGGTTATTATTATTTAAGCTCTAAATCAACCGCTGCGGGTGCCTGTGAATCCGAAATGCAGGAAATTCCGGTATATGTTCTTAAACCTTTAGTACCGGTATTTACCCCTGCAGGTTTTTGTGTGGAAACTCCATTGGCACAGGTGGGTACCGTTACCAATCCTGAAAACCCGGCCATTACCACACTTGCTTACCAATGGTATACCGTATCTGGCGGTGTAGAAACCATAATTGCTGGCGCAACCAATAGTAGCTATACACCCGCTACGCCAACTGTAGGTACAACTACATTCCGTTTAAAAGTAGGTTATGTGATTAATGGTAATAAATATTGCCCTCAGTTTATAGATCATGATGTTACGGTAACTGCTAAACCAGGTAAACCAACTATTACGGTTGGAACGGCTAATGGTACAGCTGCTGCTGTTACTTTTTAAGAAATATTTTTCTTAAGGTAAACCATAAATGAGGCAAAGGCTTTGTTCCTTTCTGCTTTTGGTATTCCTGTTATTTTTTGTAAAAACAGGATTTAGCCAAAACACGCACGATGAGCTGCAAACCGTATCGATCAGAAAAGGATCGTCGGCGGTTTTGCATGCAAATTCGAGTGGGGCAAGCTCGTACCTATGGTTTAAGGATAATGTTTTAATAAAAGGCCAAAATAAAGATGTACTCATCACAGCAACGGCAGGGATGTACAAAGTGGTTGCCATTAATAATTTTGGATGTACATCCGATGCTTCGGCCAATATTAAACTGCTTATTTTGCCGGAAATAGCTGCGGATATTTCCATCACTAAACGGTCGGAAACAAGGACTGTGCTAAGTAATCAGGTTTTTGATTACTATCTGAATGTGAGAAACAACGGTGTTGATGATGCCAGCCAGATCAATGTTAAAGATGCCTTACCGGATAACCTGATTTTTGAAGGTCTTGGCGAACCCACTGATGGTACAGCCGTTTATAATGGGGCTACAAAAACGATCAATTGGAACATTGCATTTTTAGCCAATCAGAAATTTGCAGAGCTGGTGATTAAAGTAAGGTCTAAACTGCCAGGAACAGTGACTAACACAGCAACTGTAACGGCAAATGAATATGATCCAAACCTGTCTAATAATACTTCGACAGACAATAAAGAGATTTCGGGTTTACGAATACCAAATGTATTTACGCCTAATGGGGATGGCAAAAACGACAGTTTTTATATCGAGAACCTGAACTCTTTTGAAGCTAATGAAGTAACAGTAATTAACCGTTGGGGGAGCACTGTTTTCCAATCTAACGGTTACCTTAATGATTGGACAGCACCGGGATTAAGCGACGGAACTTATTTTTATGTAGTGAAAGTTAGAAACGGAACATCTGCCTGGCTAGAGTATAAGGGCTATGTTACGGTTATCAGGTAATAAAACAAAATCAGGTATGAAGACTTTGAAAAGGATATTTTTTGTTTTGATCATGATTACATCATCCATCAAACTATTAGCGCAGCAGGATGCACAGTTTGGTCAGTATGTTTTTAATGGGATGTACATTAACCCGGGTTATACAGGTTATAAAGAAGAACTTTATTTACAGGCATTTGCCCGAGCACAGTGGACAGGTGTTAGGGGAGCACCACAAACTTTGTCTATATCGGCTGATGAAGCCATTAACAATGAGTGTCTTGGCATTGGACTAATGGTAACTAAAGATAGGATAGGTGCGCAGAGTTCTTTAGATGCATCGGCAAATTTTGCTTACCGCATTAAACTGGACCGTACGGAAACTAACATTCTCGCTTTTGGATTGGGCGTTGGTGTGGTGCAGGCTTCGCTAAACGGAAATATGCTTGATCCTATTGAGCAGGGGGATAACCGGATTCCGGCCGGATACGTGAGCCAGATTATGCCTGATATTCGTGCAGGAATTCATTATTCGAACGAAAAATTCTTCATCGGTTTTTCTGCTGATAACCTTTTATCCAAAAAATTATCGGTTTTTAAGGATTATGAAGCCCTTAATGTTAAAGTACAACCACATTTTTATTTGAGTGCAGGTATGGCCTTTCCTTTAAATGAGGACTTTGTTTTTAAACCTACTTTTTTAATCAAAGATGATTTGCACGGACCAACATCATTAGATTTAAATGCTTTTTTACTGGTTAAAGAGCGCTTTTGGATTGGTGCGGTATACCGGACTTCGGTTAAAATTTATCCTAAACAAAATTTACAAAGTAATTTAACCAGTAAGGCTGCGGTAGGCTTTATCAGTGAGTTATTTGTAAGGTCAAATTTGCGACTGGGCTATGGTTATGATTATAGCTTAAATAAACTGAGTAATTATGATTACGGTTCGCACGAAATTTCTGTAGGTTATTATTTGGTGACCAAAAAGAGCAGAAGACCGAAATGTTATTTTTAACATTTGTTATGTAATATGTGATTAACCAAATGAAATAAAACACCAACCAAAAGAATGATGGATCGGCAAAGTAAAATTTAAGGGTGGCCAAAGGAAATAAAAGAATAGTTACATAGAAAATGATAACCCCAAATAGTAGGAATTAATATCAGGAACTTAAACTTTGGAACCTATAATTATAAAAACCTCTTAAAATAAGAAAAGAGACAATCTATCCAGACTTGTCTCTTTTTTCTAACCAAATATAAACCTGTTATGAGCCAGGCTTTGTCTTAAATTTCTGTTCAAAACTTCCGTTCTGTACGAAATGATTTATCATTTTAATGCGTAATAAATAATCTCTTCATTTATTACTCTACAAATATAGGAAAAAATTTGATAGTGTAAAAAATACACTAAGAAAATTTTGCGTATTTTTTTTGTCATTTTTTAATTGAAAAACTTTTTTAAGTGTGTTTAGGATTTAAAAACGACTGTAGAGCAAATATAGTTTAAAAAACAAAGCCATAATTGTTAAATAATGTCAAATAATTAAGTCCTATATTCAAATAATACCGATTTTAACTTAAAGTGGTTAGTTGACTAATTTTTAACGCTTTAAAACAGGGTTTTTTATTTTATTAAGGCTTTTTAAGAAAAATTTTGAGTGTGAAATTGATTTTTGGTAGAGATTGTAGATTGAAAAAGATCTTAAAAAATACATTGAACAAAAAAAGGCAACATTATTTTACTAATGCTGCCTTTTTAATATTATAAAAATGCTGTTTAAGCGATTTTACTATTTTAAATTACCATAGTATTCTACAAATTTAGCAAGTGCAGAAGAATATCCCCACTCATTATCATACCATGATACCACTTTAACGAAATTATCATTTAATGAGATACCTGCTTTAGCATCAAAAATTGAAGCGTGGTCATCGCCGATAAAGTCAGAAGAAACAACTTCATCCTCAGTATAAGCCAACACACCTTTTAATTCACCTTCAGAAGCGGCTTTCATAGCGGCTTTGATTTGCTCGTAAGTAGCAGGTTTTTCTAAACGTGCGGTTAAATCTACTACAGATACATCTGCAACAGGAACACGGAAAGACATACCGGTTAATTTTCCTTTTAATTCAGGAAGAACCATACCTACAGCTTTAGCAGCACCAGTAGAAGAAGGGATAATGTTAGAGAAACCACCACGGCCACCTCTCCAATCTTTTGCAGATGGACCATCAACTGTTTTCTGAGTTGCAGTTACGGCGTGGATGGTGCTCATTAAGCCTTCTACAATACCAAAATTATCATTTAAAACTTTAGCAATTGGTGCTAAACAGTTTGTAGTACAAGATGCATTAGAAACAATAGTTTGGTCTGCAGTTAATTTATGATGGTTAACACCCATTACATAAGTAGGGATGTCACTATCTTTAGCAGGAGCAGAGAATACTACTTTTTTAGCACCGGCAGCAATGTGTTTTTCTGCATCGGCACGGGTTAAAAATAAACCGGTTGATTCGATTACCACTTCAACACCAACTTCATCCCATTTCAAATCAGCAGGATTTCTTTCTGCAGTTACGCGAATGGTTTTACCATTAACAACTAAATGTCCATTAACAACTTCAATCGTGCCATCAAACTTGCCGTGGGTAGTATCATATTTTAACATATAAGCCATATAATCCGGCTCAATTAAGTCATTTATAGCTACGATGTCTAATCCTCTTTTTAATGCAGCTCTGAAAACCAGTCTGCCAATACGGCCAAAGCCGTTTATTCCAATTTTGCTCATTGTTTTTGTTAATTAGTGTAATGTTTTAATAAATTAAGTATTGGTTCTTTTATAATCGTTTTAATTTGAAGGTTGTGTCTGGCAGCGGCAAGTTGTAACCTGTCTTCTAATTCTGCAGCTACCTTACCTACAAAATGCAGGTCCTGATGGCCATATTTTGCAATTGTTGGTAAAATATAGGTTTGGAAATATTTCTCAAATCCTTCATCAATCATTTTAGCAATGTAGGGGTGTTCGGTATTTTGTGTAAAAAAATCAAAAAACGAAGTTAAGAAAATATTTGCCTGAGGTTTGTTATAAATTCTTTCTAATATTTGAGGGCGGTCCAGGTTATACATCCGGATAAATTTAGCTTCCAGATCGTCAGGTAGTTTTTTGCTTAGAAAATTTTTAAGCAGCATTTTGCCTAAATAATTTGCTGATCCTTCATCACCTAAAATATAACCTAAACCATAGTTATTGGCTATTGGCTTTTTACCATCAAAATAAGCACAGTGCGAACCACTGCCCAATGTACCAACGATGCCTGGCTTATTGTAACAGGCCGCTTTTGCTGCGCCAAATAAATCATCTTCTACAATAACCTTACTGTATCTGAAAAAGGAAGATAAAGTATCTGCTAATTCTTTTTTCCGTTCAGGAGAAGAAGCACCGGCGGCAAAAAAATATATTTTTTTAATACTTTCAGCATTGTTTACTAAAGCCACCTTTTTATTTAAAATTTGAAGGATGGTTTTAGCATCTACAAAACAAGGGTTAATACCCGCTGTATTACAATGAGCAACCACTTGTCCATTTTGAGTAAGTTTCCAAAATGCGGTTCTCGATCCGCTATAAACAACTGCTATCATATTATTATATAGAAAGTACTTCTGTCATTTCCATTAAATCAGGCTCAAGCTTAAAGGTATGAGCACTTAAGGCATCTTCTATGGTGGTTAACTTAATTTCGTTGCCATGCAGGCCAACCATTTTTTCAGTTTCTCCTGCCAGAAGCGCATTTACGGCTGCAAAACCTAACCGGCTGCCTAAAATACGATCGAAACTGCTTGGGCTTCCACCTCTTTGTAAATGCCCGAGTATGGTTACTTTGGTGTCGTAATGATCAAAGGTTTCCTTTACTTTTTTAGCAATATCGTAAGCACCGCCTTGTTTGTGGCCCTCGGCTACAATAACAATGCTTGATGTTTTTTTGGTTGATGCCCCTAAAGCTAACTTAGTAATCAGTTCTTCAATACTGGTGGCACGTTCAGGCAATAATACTGCTTCGGCACCACTGGCTATAGAACTTCTTAAGGCAATACAACCAGAATCGCGACCCATTACTTCAATAAAAAATAACCTGTCGTGTGCATCTGCAGTATCTCTTATTTTATCTATAGCCTCTATCACTGTATTAATGGCGGTATCGTACCCTAAGGTAAAATCTGATCCGCTTAAATCATTGTCGATCGTGCCGGGGATTCCGATTACTTTAACGCCAAATCTTTCCGAAAAAAGTTTTGCACCGGTAAAAGTACCGTCACCACCTATTACCACTAATCCATCTATATCGTTCTTTTTTAAATTATTATAGGCAATTTCCATGCCTTCAGGAGTTTTGAATTCTAAACAGCGGGCAGTTTTTAATACGGTTCCGCCCAGGTGTAAAATGTTACTAACAGAACGGGCGTCCATTGGTTTTATATTATCGCTGATTAGACCCTGGTAACCTTGCATTACTCCGAACATATTTAGTCCATGGTAAATACCCGTACGAATCACGGCTCTAATGGCAGCGTTCATTCCCGGGGCATCTCCGCCAGAAGTAAGTACAGCTATGTTTTTAATATTTGGCTTCATCTTTATAATACGAATATAGTGTGTAATTTTTACACTAAGTAATTTTTTTTATTTTTTTTACTTAATATTGAAAGTACTACCTTTATCTGCTCAAAATAACGAAATTTTACTTTGGAACAAATTTTACCACATTTAGATTCCGTATTCTCTATAGATTGCGTGCTGTTTGGGTTTGATGGGAAGGAATTAAAAATCTTACTTATCGAAAGAAATGAAGAGCCTTTTAAAGATTGGTGGGCTTTGCCTGGAAATATAGTTGGTCCTGATGAGAGCCTGGATCAGTCTGCATCCAGAATTTTATACGAGCTTACGGGTTTGCGTGGAATTTATATGGAGCAATATTATGCTTTCGGCGATCCGCACAGGCACCCGCAGGGCAGGGTAATTACTTTAGCCTATTATGCACTGATTCGTTTGGGAGGGGATAAAGAACTCAGACCGGTGAGTAACTATGCCAAACAGGCAAACTGGTTACCAATTTCTGATTTACCTAAACTGGCTTTTGATCACCAAAAAATCTATGATAAAGGTTTAGAGAAAATTAAAAGAAGAATTAAACATCAGCCCATTGCTTTTGAACTGCTGCCTGAAAAATTTACACTAACTCAATTGCAGCATGTTTACGAATTGGTGCTTGGTAAAAAACTCGATAAGCGTAATTTTAGGAAAAAGATCACCAGTTTTGGTGTTTTGAAGGAGCTTGACGAAAAACAAAAAGGTGTTTCTTATCGTGCAGCTACCCTGTATAGATTTGATAAGCGTAAATATGCCAAGCTATTTGGTAAGGAAATATCTTTTTAAGCTAAAGAATAAAGCTGAAAAAGCAAAAGCCCCGGTTTGATATTCGAACCGGGGCTTTTATTTATCGTTAACTGAACAAGGTTAACCAAATATCGAACTATCCTTCTTTCGGAGCCAGTTCTAAGTGGTAATGTACCAAATCATCTATTGGTGAACGGATAATTTTACCAACGCCCATTTCATAACGATCTGCAACGATGCTTAAAATATCACGGAAACTATAGCCTACAGAACCTACGCAGTTAAGTTTATGGTCTTTGTAGTTTGGATAGTGAATAACCAGGTTTTCAAAAAATGCAGTAAAAGCATAATCAATTGTACTGAAAGTATAATCTTCATAGCTTTCTTTAAAGTCGTATAAAAATTTGCTAAAGCTTGCGCAAAAACGGTTTGGAAGTGGTTTGTTGTAAATATTATCAAAAATATCTTCGTTTGTTAAAGCATAGTTATCGTAAAAGGCTTCACGCAAACCTTTAGGCATATAACCTTTCATGTAATCGCTTAAAATGCGTTTGCCAATGTAAGAACCGCTTCCTTCGTCA
The DNA here is from genome assembly GCF_027213715.1 of Pedobacter punctiformis. Lineage (GTDB taxonomy): Bacteria > Bacteroidota > Bacteroidia > Sphingobacteriales > Sphingobacteriaceae > Pedobacter > Pedobacter punctiformis. The sequence continues at coordinate 535,859 of NZ_JAPWGM010000003.1, read as the reverse complement.
CCTAAAAAGTAACCTAAAGAATCAATGTTCAGGGTAATGTCGGTACCATCATAAAGACATGAGTTCGTTCCTGTACCCAATATTCCAGCAAAACCCGGCTCGTTTCCAAGTAATGCCCTGCAAGAGGCAAGTAAATCGTGACCAACAAAAACACTGGCATTTGTAAAAATCTGTTTCATAGCATCAGCCACAATTTTTACGTTCCCAGGAGTAGAGCAACCGGCACCATAATAATAAACACCCGTTAATTTCTCTCTTTCCAAGTGGTCTGGTAGAGTCTCATTTAATGATTTTACAATGTACTCCGTTTTTGAGAAATAGGGATTGTAACCTTCTGTATTAAAATAAATTTTTCTGCCGGCCTCGTTGATCAAACACCAATTTGTCTTGGTAGATCCACCGTCTGCAATTACTATCATTTTATTTATTTTTGGTTTTAGCATGATAAAAGTATAAAAACTCTTATATTTTGTATCTTTTTTTTTAATAATTTTTTAACAATTTGTTATTGTTGAAAATTAAGTGTGTAAAAAATACACTATATAGGCGGTTTAAATACCTAAAAACCTTAAAATTATACCAGAAAAGGCATTGGTCTTTTTTTTGAATATCAAAAACTTTTTACAATTCATAGAAAACATGAAGAACGATTTTTTAGATTTTAGAAGTGATACGGTGACCAAACCAACAGCCGGAATGATGGATGCCATGATGCATGCAAAAGTTGGGGATGATGTTTTTGGCGAGGACGAAACGGTTCATGCGCTTGAAGCAAAACTGGCGGCGAAGTTTAATATGGAGGCCGGTCTTTTTTGCCCCTCAGGTACTATGACCAATCAAATTGCGATTAAATGTTTTACCCAGCCTATGGATGAGGTCATTTGCGATCAAACGGCACATGTTTACCGCTATGAAATTGGCGGGATTGCATTTCATTCGGGAGCGTCGGTTAGATTGCTTTATGGAGAACGTGGAATTTTGACACCAGAACTTATTGAGCCTGAAATTAACGAAGAGAATATTCATTACCCCAACTCCAGTTTGGTTGTACTGGAAAATACGGTAAACAAAGGAGGAGGCAGCTGTTATACCTTAGATCAAATTGCACCTATTCATCATTTGTGTAATATAAAAGGGCTTAAACTGCATTTAGATGGCGCAAGGATTTTTAATGCATTAGCCACAACAGGTGATAAAGCACATGACTACGGTCAGTACTTTGATGGGATTTCCATTTGTTTATCTAAAGGTTTGGGTGCTCCGGTAGGCTCTGTATTATTAGGAAGCAAAGAAACCATTAAAAAAGCCATTAAAATTAGAAAAGCTTTTGGTGGAGGTATGCGTCAGGCCGGATTTTTAGCGGCGGCTGGTATTTATGCACTTGATCATCATGTAGAAAGGCTAAAAGAAGATCATAAGCATGCACACGCCTTGGCAGATGCATTGCTTGGAACCAGCTACGTAAAGTCTGTAATGCCGGTTGAAACCAATATTGTAATTTTTGAAGTTGCCAATGGATCGGCATCAAAAATTGTTCAGCATTTTAAAGATAAAGGGCTGCTTTGCAATACAACAAGTTCAAGTACTATTCGTTTGGTTACACATTTGGATATAAGTGCAGCAATGATCGATCGTGCAATTGATATTATAACGCATCTTCAATAGGAGTAGGTAAGAAATGAAAGGTATTTGAGAAAAAGGAAGCTTTATGATTTTGTAGTATAATTTGTGAGTATAAAAAAATAAAAGACGGTCCAAACCTTTATTTGAGTAACACCGTATTTGCTTTGACCAACACATCTTCTTTTTGATTTTTTCATTAAGTTATCTACATTGTACCTGTTAATTAATTATGAAAAAAATTCTGATTGCCAATCGTGGAGAAATTGCCTTGCGTATTATGCGTTCGGCCCGCGAAATGAATATAAAAACAGTTGCTGTATTTTCTGAAGCCGATCGTAATGCCTTGCATGTTCGTTATGCGGATGAGGCTATATGCATTGGACCGGCACCTTCCAATCAATCTTATTTGCTGGGCGAAAAAATTATTGATGCCTGTAAACAAACCGGAGCCGAAGCGATACATCCGGGATATGGCTTTTTATCTGAAAATGCCAGATTCGCAAAAATGGTTGCAGATGCAGGACTGATTTTAATTGGCCCTTCGCCTGAAGCGATGGAAATTATGGGAAATAAGCTTTCGGCCAAGGCAGCAGCTTTAAAGTATAACATTCCGATGGTTCCGGGTACCGAAGAAGCCATTACCAATGTAAACGAAGCAAAGGAAAGAGCCATTGAAGTTGGTTTCCCAATATTAATAAAAGCGGCGGCAGGCGGTGGTGGAAAAGGCATGCGCATTGTTGAAAAAGTAGAAGATTTTGAGGAACAAATGCAATTGGCGGTAAGCGAGGCAACTTCTGCCTTTGGCGATGGTTCTGTGTTTATTGAGCGTTATGTTACTTCTCCAAGGCATATCGAAATTCAAGTTCTGGGAGATTGCCACGGCAATATTGTTCATCTTTTTGAAAGGGAGTGTTCTGTTCAGCGGCGCCACCAAAAGGTTATTGAAGAAGCGCCATCATCAGTGCTTACAGAAGAGATCAGACAGAAAATGGGGAAATGTGCGGTAGATGTAGCCCGGTCGGTAAATTACACTGGTGCCGGAACGGTTGAGTTTATTTTAGATGAAAACCTTGACTTCTTCTTTCTGGAAATGAATACGCGTTTGCAGGTAGAGCACCCCGTTACCGAATTAATTACCGGAATTGATTTGGTGAAAGAGCAAATTAAAATTGCATCAGACGAAGCCTTAAGCTTCAGTCAGGAAGACTTAAAAATAAATGGACACGCCATTGAGTTAAGGGTTTATGCTGAAGATCCGAATAACAATTTCTTACCAGACATTGGTACTTTGCAAACCTATAAAACCCCTAAAGGAAATGGTGTAAGGGTTGATGACGGCTTTGAACAGGGCATGGAAATTCCGATTTATTATGATCCGATGATTGCAAAACTCATCACCTTTGGTAAAGATAGGGAAGAAGCGATTGAACGAATGGTTAGGGCCATTGAAGAATATGAGATTACCGGGATAGAAACTACTTTAGGTTTTGGTACTTTTGTAATGCAGCACGAAGCTTTTAAAACAGGTAAGTTTGATACTCATTTTGTAAACAAGTATTTCAATGCAGAAAGTTTAAAAGCTGAAGATGAAACCGAAGCCTTAATTGCTGCAGTAATTGCTGCACAACTATTTCAGAAAGATGCGGACGTAGTGGCTAACAGCCAAAACGATAAAAATTCGTCAGACTGGAGAAAGAACAGATTGAAGTACTGATTTTGAGCCGTCCTGTCATGCTGAGGCACGAAGCCTCTGTTAAACAAGGCAGATCCTTTCTTCGTCAGGATGACAGCAAATAAATTAAAAATAATGTTTACCGGAATTATAGAAACCTTAGGCGAAATTACCGCCATAAAAAATGAACATACCAACGTTCATTATACCATTTCATCAGCCATTAGCAACGAACTTAAAATTGATCAGAGTGTTGCCCATAATGGAGTTTGTTTAACCGTTGTTGCATTAAATGATGGAACACATACCGTTACAGCAATAGATGAAACCCTTGGTAAAACGAATCTTAACAGTTTAAAAGTAGGCAGCAAAGTTAACTTAGAACGTTGCATGCAGATGAATGCCCGTTTGGATGGTCATATTGTACAGGGCCATGTAGATCAAACGGCGGTTTGTGTGAAAAGGGAAGAGCTGGACGGCAGTTGGGAATATCGCTTTAAATACAATGCCGGTGCTGGAAACGTAACTGTAGAAAAAGGTTCTGCCTGTGTAAATGGCATTAGTTTAACCGTTGTAAATTCTGCAAGCGATGAATTTTCGGTATTTATTATTCCTTATACTTTTGAGCATACCAATTTACACGAAGTTGAGGTTGGCGATACCGTAAATCTTGAATTTGATATTATTGGTAAATATGTTGCCCGGTTAATGGGGAACAAATAAACGCAGGTATAAAATCATTTGTAATTTCAAAACATAAATTATTTTTTGAAAGCAATTGCAGTTTTCAATTAAACGTTAATCCCGTTATTTCCGGTAAAAACCGGAACCACTGCTACCGGGTTTAGGTTATTCGGGATTTTGCAATTGACTTCGGTTCGGTTTCCATTCAAATTCAATAAAATGTACAGTAAAGAGGAGGCGGCAAAATTACGTCAGCAATTTTGGATTAGTTTTGGACAGTATATGAAACCGGTTCCTTCGGCAAGCGGATCCACCGTAAACTGGATTAATTACAAAACAGGTGTTAAACACATTTTTTTTAAAATGGACGTAGATCATAAAAAGGCATCCATTGCCATTCAACTTTCGCACCCTGATGAAGAAATCCGGCACCTGATTTTTAACCAGTTTGAAGAATTTAAACTCATGTTAACCAATACCCTGAATGAAGAATGGGATTGGAATTTAAATTCTACAGATGATTACGGAAAAACTGTTAGCCGGATTTCTACCGAATTGCAAGGCATAAATATTTACAACCAGCAACACTGGCCCCAGCTCATATCATTCTTCAAACCCAGAATAATTGCCCTGGATGATTTTTGGGATAATGTTAAACCTGTATTCGAAAATCTAAGTTAATCTCCCTGATTTAACTGCCCAATCCGGGCCTTTGTATATTTAATTTCTTCAGCATCCCTTTCCGCATCAGGCTTATTTTTTAGGTACTGACCATAATAAATCAGTGCATTTTTCTTGTCTTTGTACTTGAAGTCGTAAAGTATGCCCAGATGATAATAAATGCTTGGGTTTGCTTTAAATTGAAGCCCTTTTTTATAAGCAGCAGTGGCGAGGTTAAGCTGATTGTTTTCATTATAAATAAGCCCCAGCAAATCGTAGTAGTTGGATGTATTGGGCGAAATGCCTTCATCAATGGTTTTCTTTGCATAAATGCCGGCGGTTTTATAATCTTTAAGTTGGCGGTAGCTTAAAGTAGTATAATATAAGGTGGACTCATTTTGCATCCCGAGTGATTCTAAAAGTTTAAGCAGGTCAATGGTTTTTTGATACCTCTTTGTATAATAATAAGCCATTGCCACATCTTTCAAAACATTGCCATCAGCGCCATCTTTCAAAAGTTTTTCCCCTGATTTAATCACCTCATCATATTTTTTCAATGCATTGGCAACAGGCAACTTTGCCCGTTGTAAAATCAGGTTGCCGGAATCTGCATTAATCGCCACATCAAGCGTTTTATAGGCTAAGCTATTGTTTTTTAACCTTTGGTATGATTCTGCTAAATCGTATGCAATATCGCCCTCCAGCGGGTTTAGTTTATTGGCCTTTTGCAAGTATAAAAGCCTTAAGCTATCGGTAGGTATTGGGTATAAATTAGCCAGTTGCTTATAAACATTAAAATTATTACTATCTATTTTAATAATTTCCTTGTAATAGGTTTTGGCTTTGTCATTATTGCCACGCCTGGAGTTTATACTGGCCAGACTAAATAGGATGGGTAGGTTTTGAGGTTGTTGTTTATAGGCCTTTACATAATACTTTTCGGCTTCTGCATAATTGCCAGCCATTAAAAAGCAATAACCCATTTGTGTTACGCCTTTAAAATCTGTTGCATCTTCGCCATATATTGTTTTTAAATATTGTGCAGCTTCTGCATAACGTTGGGTTTGATAAAAATCGTAAAGTTTTTCTTTATCAATAACAGCATTGTTTTGAGCAAAGGTATAAAGACCTAAAAGCGGTAAAAACAACAAAATGCAGAGCTTTTTCATACAGGTTTAATTTTGAACTAAGTTATTAGTTGTTTTGATGAAATGCAAATTTATATACCCGATTTTTAATACATAAAAACAAAAAGAGACGTTATTGGTTATAGATGTTATTATAAATTTTTAAAACAAAGACCTATGAATACTTTAAAGAAGTTCGAATTAATGGAGAAAATTGTGCGTGAATTGGAAGATTTACAGAATTCTCAACAGGCACTGATTCAAAAAATTGGTAAAATAGAGGTAGATAATATTGAACTTGGTGATAAAAGACTGGAGAAAGATTTACCGGATATGCACCAGCGTTTAGCGGATAACTTAGATACGATTGTTTCCATCTTAGATTATTTTGCTGACAAAACAAGTAACTTTGGCGATAAAAATAATATTGATGCTTTAAAAGAGCAACAAGCTATTAACGACGCTACAAGTTAATTTTTAACCCCTATTAATCCCTATTTTTTTATTTTATGAAATCAATTTACATCATCCTGACCTGTGTATTTCTTGGCTATGGCGCAAGTGCACAGGTGTTACCTTCATTCCAGCTTGGCGTTAAAGCTGGGGCAAATTTTTCGAAATTTGATACAGAAAATACATTTAGCAGCGATAACCGGACAGGTTTTTATGGCGGACTTTGGGCAAGAGTTGGTGCGGCGGGTGTTTATTTTCAACCGGAATTATATGTGTCGGGTAAAAAAACAAATTTAGTAGACGCAAACGGGCAGGTTAACTCAGTTCGTTTTACCAGTTTAGATGTGCCTTTACTAATAGGAACTAAATTTGGTGCTGCCGGAGTGGGGCTAAGATTAAATACGGGACCAATGTTTTCCTTAATACTGGATGATAAACAAAGTTTTAGCCAGGCTGCAGGGAACGTTTTCAGAGCTGACTTTAAGGATCAGGCTATTTCGTGGCAATTTGGTGCCGGACTGGATATTAAAAAGCTCAGTTTTGATGCCCGTTATGAACTTGGATTGTCTAAAGTGAATAAAGCCGGATATCCTGGAACCAAGCTAAATCTATTTACTATCGGTTTGGGCTACAGGATTTTGTAAGTTATCCACATTTTGGGCTTCAGGTGCTGATTTGGACTAATAATTGTAATTGATAACATAAATCTAATCAAAATATCAGCCCTATGAATGTAAAAGAATTATTATTGAAAGGCCAGAATTTTATTGCCTTGCTTAATCAGTTCAGGATTGATGTGAACGATTTGATTATTAAAGATGAGGAAACAATTTTTAATAATCAATCTCATCAAAACAATGAAGTGGTTAAAGAAACGGTGTGGATAGAAGGCAAAAGTAACGAAGGATTGATAAATCTTTTTGGTACATTACATTACAATTTATTAAATAAACTGGCTGTATTTGAAATGCAGGGTTACGAAAAGGTAACTGCATAAAAATTCTCTCAAACCAGTAAAAATGAAAGTGGGCAGATTATGAATTTGATCTGCCCATTTTTTATTTTATTTATTTAACCTGATGTTCAATTTGAGTGAGTTCGTAAGCGAATGCACCATTTTTCGGGATAATTGGTGTTTCTCTTTGCTCGCTTAAAGCTTTAATATAAGATGCGCCAAAATAAAATATCAGTGACGAATAAAACACGAAAAGCATAATTACGATAATTGAACCTGCTGACCCATAGATATTTCCGATATTACTAAGCGGTAATAAAATGCGGAGCAAGTACTTTCCAATGGTAAAAAGACAGCCTGTAAGCAATCCTCCGGATAGTGCCGCTTTCCAGGTTGGTCTTCCATTGGTTAAAAATCTAAACAACATGGTAAACCAGGTGGTTACAATCATTACAAAAACAATTTGATTGATAATAGAGGTCATAATCAACTCAAAAGATGGAGAATTGGTATTTATAAAGGAACCGATTATGGCTTGTAAACTATCGGCAAGTAAACCAATGAAAAACAAAATTCCGGCAAGCAGAATAATTGTAACAGAAATTGCCCTTGATTTTAAAGTATCTAAAATCCCCTTTCCGGGTTCTCTGCCAATGGTCCAGATTTGTTCAAGCGAATTCTTAATTACATTAAAAAGGGTAGTGGCAACGAAAAGAAAAAAGATAAAACTAAATAAAGTAACATACCAGGCCTGATCTATTCCCCTGATGTTTCTTAAAGTAAGCTTAATCTGAGCAATGCTACTTTCATCCAAAATGTTAGCCAAACGCTCAAAAATATGGGTAACCAGCAAACGCCTGTCCGTAAACATTCCAAATAACCTGATCAGGATAATTAAGATTGGCGGAAGCGCAAAATTGGTAAAAAAAGCTGTTGCGCCTGCTAATCGCAAAGGGTCATTCTTTTGGAATAGGGTAAAAGCCTTTCTTGCAGTAGAGAAAAAGAATTTTAAATCTTCTTTAATTGATAATGACATCCTTTATAGGTAAACTAAAAAGCCCGAAAATACTAAAAAATTTTGTCCGGCTTATTTTGTAAATGTTAATTTACTCGGCTGATTTGTTGAAAACCAAAAGTGTTTTTTCGCCGTTTAACAGATATAATTTTCCATCTACCATTTTGGCGCCGCTGGTTTCATTTAATGCGGATAAATAAGCGTGCTCTAAATCGGCAGTTTCCTGACAGAACATTTTTGTACCGAAAACATTTTTTAATGCAACTTTATTGTCCTTGATTTCCGCCTGACCGCCATAATTGTTGCAGAAAGATTTTCCACTAACTTTTAATCCTTCACCAAAATTTAAAGTAGCCTTGCTCGTCGCTGGCAATTTTAAACCTGGCAATTCCACCAACTCCCATTTGGTATTAGTGAGCTTAGATGGGTTAATTTTTTCAAGGCAGGCACTAAACAAACAAATAACCAACCCACAGATCATTAGATTTTTCATAGTTAACGATTTTTATATTTTATTAACAAAAACTAATCCAATCAGGTTTATTAAATTTTTATGCAGGTTAAAATGCCTGGATTTATCTGAAAGACTAGTTTTTCTTTTTTAAGAACATGGTTTTAAGTACCAGAACTGTACCATTAACACGACCTTCAATAGCGCCGGGATCGTTGGTTAACCTGATGTTTTTTACTGCAGTTCCTTGTTTAATATCAGACGACATTCCTTTTACTTTTAAGGTTTTAATTACGGTTACCGAATCGCCTTCGTTCAAAATATTGCCGTTACTATCTTTTACTTCCATGTAATTGTGTTTTAAAGTGGCAAAATTAGAATATATATTTAATAACCAAATTATTGTTTTTCCAGCTTTAGCCAGTAATGGGGTACACCCCCGTAATCGAAAATTTCGATTCGCTTTAAGCCAACCTTTTCCAGAATGCGAATTGAGGCCTGATTATTAACATCTGCAATTGCATAAATTTCATTAACATTAAGTTGTTTAAAGGCATAATCTATTGAGGCGAGGGCCGATTCTGTTGCATAACCTTTACCCCAATACTTTTTAATTAGCCGGTAGCCTAAGTCATAATAATTAATATGGTTGTTAGTAGGTGTTGTAATTAGTTTTAACCCAGACCAACCCATAAACAGCCCGGTTTCTTTTTCTATTACAGCCCAGCGTCCAATGCCATTTTTTGTGTATTGGTTTCGGATGTGGGTTATAATATTACTGCTTTCTTCAGTGGTATTTATAGTTGTATTTCCTAAATACCGGTGTACTTCAGGATCTGAATCCAGTTCCAGTATTCCGTTAACATCGTCCGGTAATAATTCTCTTAAAATTAACCTTTCCGTCTCTGCATATATTTTCATTCCGTTGAGCAGTTTTTTGATAAGTTTAATGCTTCAGTCTGCCAATTTACGAACACGCCGATTAAGTTTTCATAGAAATGAAAATTGGTTCTCAACTAAAAGTAATAAACCTGTTGGAACTGCAATCCTGCCAGGCTAAGATAACCACAGAGATTCTTCTCTTTTAACTAATAAAAATTCTTCCTCATTAATTGCCAAGTAGCCATACTCATAACAAAAAACATAGAGATTTCCGTTTTGGGCAAGATAAGTATGCGTATGATAATCAAAATTAAAGCCTGCCGTTAGCAACTTTTTTCGCTGAACTTTGGCTTTTTCTTTAGGATTTAATTTAGATAGAATAGTTCGGTTTTTTCTTAAAATAAAGTTGATTCGTTTTAAAACAGCACTATCCTCACTCTTTAAACGATTATTATAATTATTGCGACAGAAGTCGTCACAAAATTTTTTATCTGCACGCCCTTTTAAAGGTAGTGCGCAATCTTGGCACAATCGATCCATATATATAGGTTTATATCATATGGGATGGCTTTCTAAAATTAATAAAATGTTTCGATCCTCCAAAAAAAATATATGTTCGGATACTGTAATTGCATATTATCCGTGTGCAAACGTTTATAAACGACTATAAATATTTATTATACGGATAATATTTTGACTCTTTTCCACCTTTGTGATGTCGGTAGCCAAGTCGGTTACTGTTCGTTAATAATCAGAAACTTAAATTAGAAGATCATGGGAAGTGCAACAAACAAAGTAGTATTAAGTGGTTTTGCAGGAGCAGATGCAGAAGTAAAAAAACTATCAGGAAATTTAAAATTAGCCCGGGTTAACCTGGCTGTAAACGAAAGTTATAAAAACTCTTCTGGTGAGGAAGTGAAAAAGACTCAGTGGTTTACATTAATCTTTTGGAATGCTAAAGCAGATTTAGCAGAAACTCAGATAAAAAAGGGCACAAATATAACCGTCGAAGGAAGGTTGCAGTGTGGCAGCTACAGTGCAAAAGATGGCAGCAAACGTTTAACAACAGAAATTGTAGTGAATGAAATTACTTTTAAGGTACCCGAAATCGCAAATTAAGCTGATTCAATACACAAATATTTCAGGAAATCAGGTAAAATTATACTTGATTTCCTGATTTGTATTCTTATAATTTTATTGAAATTCCGCTATAGAAATTAATGCCTGCAGCCGGATTAAAATACCTTTCATTAGCTGCATTTAAATCATTTCCTAAACTGTATTTCTCGTTAAGCAAGTTATTAACTCCGGCAAAAATATCAAGGTGAGTATTTTTGATTTCTAAAGATCTGATTCCGGTTTTAACTTCAACAAGGTGATAACGATTCGAAAAAGTGGTATTTGCATCATTTAACGGAATAGCAGAAGTATAATTATGCTGCGCAAAGAAATACAATCCTTTGTTAAATTGAAACTCTAAGCTATTTACCAGAGTATGTTCCGGAACACCTGTAAGTTTATTTCCGTTAAAATTTGTTATTCCAGTTATAAAATCCTGAAACCTAAAATGGCTATAGGTATAACCATTCCGAAGATATAGATTGTTTAAAAAGCCTTTGCGATTTTGAACGATACAAAATGATGTTTCCAGTTCTATTCCTTGTTGTTTCGTCCCTCCAGCATTTATAAAATATTCTGCATCATTATCCCTTAAGCGCCTTACAATTGCATCTTTTAATCGATACTGAAAAAGATTAACATTTGCATAAAATCGGTTGTTTATTGTTTTAAATCTAAGCCCGGTTTCATAATTCCATCCTGATTCTGCTTGTAAATCATTGTTAATTAAATTGCCCGAAGGGCGAACTTCGGCAGTAGTAGGAGGCGAGTAACCTTTGCCCACCGAAACTCTTGCTGAAAGTTCATTATTAATTAAGTAAGAAACAGCAATTTTAGGCATAAACTGTCCGGTAAATTTCCTTTGTTTTTGTGCTGTAATAAGCGGGTAAAAACTTTCGTATTTGTAGTTAAAGAAATTTAAACTGGAGGATAATTCGACAAGAAGTTTACGTTCAAGATCGAAATTTAACCGGATAAAAGCAAAATCCTGATTTGCTTTTAGATGATCAAATGCCTGCATTGCCGCCGGGGTACCTGAATTATTATCATAGTTTTTGATTTGACTTTTTGTTCCTGAACTTTCTAAACCAGCCTGCGCTGTCCAGTTTATAAGTTTTCCTGTTTCCGCAAATTCTAAAAATGTTCTCAGGCCTAGTGTACTTTCGTATCTTTTCTCGTAATTGGTTATAAATGGATTTTTGAAATCTGTATACGAAGTAAATAAAGAGATGACATGCTTAAATTTAGAATTGATTTGATAGGTGTTGGACAGACCCCCAAAAATAGTTTTATTATAAATCGCAGCTTGTTGTGTGATTGCGCCTGGCGTTTTTGAAGTTGCAGGTCTGGCCAATTTGGGATTTTCTCCAGCCTGTACTTCGGTTAATCCTCCGGGCGTTTCATAATCCAGGTCACTGTAAAATATGAATGCTTCTAAAGTTCCACTTTTGTTATAATCCCATTGATGTATGGTTTGAAAATATTTACGGCTTAAAGCACTGTTTTCGCGGTAGCCATTACTTTTTTGGTAACCTTCGGTAAAATTGAAACGATAATTTTTGAAATTTTGCTGAACGTTTGCAGTTTGATGAAACAAGCCATATGAACCTGCAGTTGCAGAAACTTCAACTTTATTTTGATTTAAATCAGCGGTAGAAATTAGAATAGCACCTCCGGTATTGGCTCCAAAAATACTGGCTTCCGGTCCTTTGTATATTTCGAGTGAACCAACAGCGGTAACATCCAATGCATTTAAATAAGTATTTCCGCCGGCATCAGTTAAAGGAAAATTATCCACATATATTTTAATGTTCCTAATGCCGAAGGGCGATCTTAATAAACTTCCTCTTAAGGATAAACGATAGCTGCCGGGAGAACGTTCTTCCATTCTTACTCCGGGAACAGTATTGAAAATGCTTACCAATGAACTGTTTTGTTGATTTCTGATCAGATTGCTATCAACTAGAGATACTGCCGAAACAGATCTTAAAATGGGCTGTTTGTTGTAATAACCTTTAACAGTAACCTCATCTAATTTCAGGGTATCTCGAGGTAAAGCTTGAGAAAATGCAGCAAATGACGATAAAAAGAGGAGCAGGGATGTAAAAATTGATTTCAAAACAAGGATTTTAAAAATACATATTATAAAGGTATGCATTCTAAAGTATGGAGTGCTTTGAAATTTAAAATCAAGGTCTATTTACCAGTCGAAATAATTTTTAACCTTTCATTTCTGAATTCAGTCTGATCTCCTTTTAATCCAATTGCAGAAATTTTTCCAAGTCTTTTAGTGTCTTCTATGTAAATAGAAGCCGGTTGCTGAACATGATAATAAAGATTTGCGATAGCAACATTTGTTGGAGCTGATGTAGTTGAAGTATTATTCAGGGTAATGCTCGATTTTTCTTTTGCATCTATAAACAAACTGTCTGTTTTAAGATCGTTGACTAAAAAACTGGTATTGTTTAACGTATTAATTTTAAAAGATTGCTTAGATACTAAAGAATCAATTCTGGCAGAAACATTCTTTAATGTTGCAGATTGAAGCGAATTTACAGCTAAAAAAATTGTTGGGTCGTAAACAGGACTGGTCAACGTTTTTTCGTTGATGTTGTTTTTTTCTAATGTAATGTATAAAGTGTCTTTGTCAATGTGATATTTCAATAAGGGTTCAAGATATTTAATAATGCCCAGCGCATTCTTGCTGGTATTACTGCTGTTGATTAAACAAACCGGATTCCAAAGAACACGTCTGTCGTTCGAAGTGATGACGGCGCCATCAATTACAAGGTGTTTAAAAGGTGGAATTTCTTTAATCACCATGTCATATTTCCATTCCTCTTTTAAGGCCGACGGGTATTCTGCAAAGGCTCCTTTTTTATATTTTGCCCTCATCATTAAGTTAAAACCAAATAAGCTCACAACAATCAAAAAAGCAAGGGCAACTAAAATTTTATAACTGGTTTTCATAATGCTTATTTTGTAATCTCCTTGTTGTGTTGTTTAAATTTTTCAAAAGCAGTATTCAGATCAGATAATTCAATGCCCATTATATACATTTTATGGAAGAATATAGGAAGTTCTTCTGATAAAAATTGTTCTTTTTTTAATTTATTCAGTAATTCTGCCGCATCATTGTTTACAAAATAACCCATGCCTCTCTTGGTATAAATAATATTTTGATTTTGCAGGTACTCGTAAGATCGCATCACGGTATTTGGGTTAACTTCCAAACTCATTGCCAGTTCTCTAACAGATGGAATTTTTTCGTCAGGAAGCCACTTCTTCATCAAGATCTGATCACTTACGTAATCAGCAATTTGCAGGTAGATGGCTTGTGTATTGTTAAAATCCATGTTTGCTACAATTGAGTTTCTTTTAATTTAAATAAACTCGCCGTAAGTAATGATATAAAAATGATTACACACAAAGAGAAGGGAATCCAGTTGACCGTTTCATCTGCTTTAATTTTGTTATGATCTGAATATTTGGATTTAAAAACCATATCAGAAAATAATGATGCATTATCTGTGGCGTTTTCAAAATTTATTTTCTTTGGATCAATCCCCATTTCATTCATCTTTTTCTGGTAAGTCTGTGAAAATTCAGTAGGCTGTGTATCGGAAAGAATAATTTTAATAATCAAACCATTTAAGAGGCTGAAGAATAAAAAGATGATAATGAATGATAGAAATGCTTTTAGGAATATAAATTTTTTAAAATATAAAGAACAGAATAATACAAAGGATTGAATCATTAAAAAAAGGCAGTATATGATTTTAATATTTCTCGGTGTAACGGAAATGGATCTATTCAGATTTCCAAAAACCTCCGAATCGAGTTGATGAACCAATAACATAACGGGATATCCGAGGATAAAATATAGCAAAGGAAAAAGTACCAGGCCATAAATAACGGCTACTAAAAGTTTTTCTAATGAAGAAACGGGCAACATAAGCATCCGGATGCCACTTGATTTGGGTGTATACACACTTAACAAAGAGCTGCCAAAAATACCACCGAAGATAAACAGGCTAAATCCAAAAATTATATTCTGTACTTCACTTGTTAAACGGCTGTCGGTTATAGGAAAGAAGAGAGTTATGGTTGCTAAAATAATGGGTACAGCAATTGCACCTAATAAATAGAGCTTTTTGTTTTCTGCCCATTGCTTAATAAACAAATTAAAAAACCTTGGAAATGAGAAGTGCATAAACTATTGGTGATTAAAAATTGGCAGAATTTGATTTTTTTCGGATAAAACAGCATTAAAGAAAAGCTCCATGTCTAGTTTTGAATGTTCCTGTTCCTCATTTGCGGCTACAACAACATAGCCTTTTAAACCACCTTCTACATAAAAAGGTTTAGAAATAAGGTCTAAATTCATAACCTGTTTAAATACCAGTTTTTCGGTAATGGTATCGATAGATTCGTGAAGCAGAATTTTTTTATCATCAAGAATTAAAACATAATCAATAAGCTGATCAAGGTCTCTAACCTGGTGAGTACTAATAATAATGGTTTGATCATCCTGCAAAATACCAGCCATTACCTTTCTGAATTGCCTTTTAGATGGGATATCTAAACCATTGGTTGGTTCATCCATAATCAATATTTTAGCTTGGGTAGCAATGGCAAATGCAATCATTACTTTTTTCTTTTGTCCATAGCTAACTTCACTGAGATTGGCGGTTTCAGAAATTTCAAATTCAGCCAGCAACTGGTTAAATAAATCTAAGTCAAATGACGGATAAAAAAGTTTATTAATTTTTAAATAACTTTTTATAGAAATATTAGGGGTATCAACTTCTTCCGGTAACAAATAAACAGATTGTAAAAATGAAGGGGTTCTTTTGGAAGGGATTTCTCCAATAACTTCAATGCTACCTATTTTAGGGAAAATTAAACCACAAATCTGGTACAAAAGACTGCTTTTACCAGCTCCATTAGGGCCTAATAATCCATAAATGTGACCTGGTTTTATTTCTAAACTAAGGTTTTCAAGTACGGTTTCCCGGTTTTGATAAGCAAAGGTTAAGTTTTGAATTCGAATCATGGTTTAAATTTATCAAGAATTTCTTCTTAGTTTTTTGCTGCTGTGGCAAGTGCTTTTTCCAGCAACTCATCCTTACCCTGTATAATTCCCTGAATGGTTGGATGGACCTCAATATCGGGAATAATTCCGATTCTTTGTGTTTCTTTTCCGTCAGGATAATATACACCGATTTGAGTAAAAGCAGTGCTTATTCCGCCAGGCAGTGGAATCTGCATCCCAACAGACCCATCTGCGCCAGCAGTTTGAGAGCCAATAACGACTGTATTTGGCCTGGTTTTTAAAGCCATAACAGATAATTCTGCCAAACTTTGTGTTTCCTCATTAATTAAAACAATTACTTTTCCTTTGTAGTTATCATTTTTAGTTTCCCCAATTCTAATATTCTTCATGTAATCATCAGATAAATAGGTGAATAAGCCCGGAGTTTTAACACTCGCCGCTGTGTACCTGGCAAAATCCATAGGCTGGGTAAAGAGGTATTTGCCGATTTCCCAAACAAACATCGTTTGCTTTGGATAGGGGCGGAGATCTATAATTAAAGCCTTCGACTTCATAATTATTGGCATAACCGATGGTATTTGTTTAACATTCAAAACACCCGGATCAATGTAAGCAATGTCATTAATCACTTTAAAACCTGTGTCAAGTGGCTTTGCAGGTTTTTTATAATTAACCTTGTAAACGGAATAACATTTTACAGTGGCCGTTCCGGCTTTGTTATCGCGGAGATAACTTATATGAAGTGTAGAATCGCCCGTTCTTAAAAAACCAGGTGCAAGTTTTCTTAATAATGTAGGATAATTAGACGCTGTAACATACTGAAGTTTGGTTCGTATAATTTCAGCAACTGGAATATCATTGATTTTCTGAATAACATCTCCTTTCTTTAATGAATTATTTAAACCAATCACCTCATCATTACTATATTTAACTACTGGCATTTTATCAATAAATGTAACCTCAATATTAGGCCTGAAAATACCATCATAAACAATTAAAGTATTGTTGGTTGAAGTCAGATTTGAGTGAGAATCATGGATTTCGGCTAAAAATGAAGAAGCTACCAGTTTATAGTCAAGTTCGTTTTTAGCGTTAATAAATTTTGGAATATATTCTTTTAAAACATCTTTCCAGGGTTTATCCGTTATGTTCTTGTAAGGCGCAAAGTATTCAAAGATATTCCAAAACCGGTATAAGCCTAAAATACGGTAGCCCGCATCGGGGTAAACAGGTTTTAAATAAAGTGCTTCATTTTTAAATATGGCTACCGGTGTTTCTTCGTTGTATAATTTAACGTAGTAATTATCTTCTGGTCTTTTAGCACCTTTAATGGCATTTAATTTAGCAATCAAAGCCTTATCAAAACCTGAGGTATTAAACCAGGCAAAGTCAGGTTTATATCTGGCCTCGCCTGTATTGGTGGAGCTAGACGAGGCCGGGAAACTACCTAATGCGCTAATCCATTTAGATAAGACTTGATTCCTTTCTGCTTTTGATTTACTGCTCAGTACTTTAGGCATAACCCTGAACAATTCATAATCCCAGTTATAATCTCCGGTTGAAATTGCGGGGTGATGATATTTTAAAAAGCCCCAAACCTTTCCTAAAACGGTGAGGTCTTCAATTTGAGCGGGAGAAACAGCTTTAATAGAAATATTAGAACCTGAATTAAAAGCAGTATCCAATTTGGCTTTTGATGGTTTGTCGTCTTTAGTTGGATCGTTGTTTTGACAAATGCCATAAAAAGCAGGAAACAGAAGTAAAATTAAAATAAGTAGCTTTTTCATTTTAATATAGATTTTGACGCTAAAACTTAATGAATGATTTTTAGTGTACTAGTTGAATAGTACACTGCAATTATAAATTTAAATTTCGATATCGCAAAATAATGGCGAAAAATATTTTTGCCGGTTCATTGTGCAGATTCACTTTTATAAAATCGAAGTCTGTTTGTAAAAATGACAAGTATCATTGAACTAATTTAGCCCGGGTATGTTACTTAATTCATTCGTTTATTTTATCTTTAGGCGATTTTGAAATCGATGGTTTATACAAACCTATTGATAGATTAACTTAATAGAAAAAAATTAATATATGTCAAACACATCAAAAATCATCTATACAAAAACAGATGAAGCGCCTATGCTGGCCACTTATTCATTTTTACCTATTGTACAAGCTTTTACCGCTTCAGCTGGTATTGATGTAGAAACCAGAGATATTTCTTTAGCTGGAAGAATATTATCAAACTTCCCGGAGTATTTAAAAGACGATCAAAAAATTGGCGATGCATTGGCTGAGTTAGGTGCATTGGCAACAACTCCTGAAGCAAATATTATAAAATTACCAAATATTTCGGCATCCATTCCACAACTGGTAGATGCAATTACCGAATTACAAGCTCAGGGATTTGCAATTCCAAATTACCCGGATAATGCACAAACTGAAGAAGAAAAAGCAATCAAAACTAAATATGCAAAGGTTTTAGGATCAGCAGTAAATCCTGTTTTACGTGAAGGTAATTCAGATCGCAGAGCGCCTAAAGCAGTTAAGAATTATGCAAAAACCAATCCGCATTCAATGGGCGCATGGTCGGCAGATTCTAAAACTAAGGTTGCAAGCATGACTGAAGGCGATTTTTATGGTTCGGAGAAATCTGTAACTGTAGCAGATGCCACTCAATTTAAAATAGAATTTGTTGATGCAAGCGGTGCCGTAACAGAATTAAAAGGATTATCTCCATTAAAAGCCGGAGAAGTGATTGATAGTTCTGCACTGAGCTTATCTGCTTTAAAAACTTTTGTTGCCAAAGAAATTGTTGAAGCTAAAGCTGCAGGCGTTTTATTGTCTGCACACTTAAAAGCAACCATGATGAAGGTTTCTGATCCGATTATTTTTGGTGCAATTGTAGAGGTTTATTTCGCAGATGTTTTCGCAAAATATGCTGATTTATTCGCCGAACTTAATATTGATACCAGAAATGGTTTGGGTGATGTGTATGCTAAAATTGCGGGCAACGCTAAACAGGCAGAGGTAGAAGCAGCAATTGCTGCGGCTATTGAAAATGGTCCGGCTTTGGCTATGGTAAATTCTGATAAAGGAATTACCAACCTGCATGTTCCATCTGATGTAATTGTTGATGCTTCTATGCCGGCCATGATCCGTACTTCAGGACAGATGTGGAATGCAGCTGGTAAATCGCAGGATACAATTGCTTTAATTCCTGATCGTAGTTATGCTGGTGTTTACACGGCAACTATTGATGACTGTAAGGCGAACGGTGCATTTGATGTAACCACAATCGGATCCGTTCCTAATGTGGGCTTAATGGCACAGAAAGCTGAAGAATATGGTTCTCATGATAAAACTTTCCAGGCTACCGGAAATGGTATTATCCGTGTAACGGATGCTAGTGGAAAGGTTTTCTTTGATCAGAAAGTAGAAAAAGGCGATATCTTCCGCATGTGTCAAACTAAAGATGCACCTATTCAGGATTGGGTTAAACTTGCGGTAAACAGAGCCCGTTTATCGGCTACTCCGGCTGTTTTCTGGTTAGATGAAAAGAGGGCACACGATAGAGAGATTATTGCTAAAGTAAATAAATACTTGCCTGATTATGATACAACAGGTTTAGATATCCGCATTTTAGCCCCGGTTGAGGCAACGAAATTTACGTTAGAAAGATTACGCAAAGGTTTAGATACCATTTCAGTTACCGGTAATGTACTTCGTGATTATTTAACAGATTTATTCCCGATTTTAGAATTAGGAACTTCTGCTAAAATGTTATCTATTGTTCCTTTAATGAATGGTGGTGGTTTGTTTGAAACAGGTGCTGGTGGTTCAGCTCCAAAACACATCGAACAATTTATTGAAGAAGGTTATTTACGCTGGGATTCATTAGGTGAATTTTTAGCACTTCAGGCTTCTTTAGAACATTTATCTCAAACACAAAATAATGCAAAAGCTCAGGTTTTAGCTGATGCCTTGGACGAAGCAAATGCTAAATTCCTGGCTATGGATAAATCACCGGGCAGAAAGCTTGGAACCATCGATAACCGTGGTTCGCACTTCTATTTAGCTTTATACTGGGCTGAAGCTTTGGCTGCGCAAACAAAAGATGCAGACTTAAAAGCAAGATTTACCCCTTTATCTAAGGCTTTACTGGAAAATGAGGCTAAAATAAATGAAGAATTAATCGGGGCGCAAGGTAAACCACAAAACATTGGCGGTTATTATAACCCCAATGACGAACTGGCAAGTAAAGCTATGCGCCCAAGTGCAACTTTAAATGCCACTTTAGCTGCATTGTAATTTAAGCAGTTAATATAAATTATAGAAAGCGTCCTGATTTTAAAATCAGGACGCTTTTTTGTTTTAACCCGTTAGCTTACTAAAACCTTATTGATGCCAGATTGTTATATTTATACAAACTAAAAGAAACCAAATCATGGCAAATAATGAAAACAAAGCAGCAAAAGATAAACTGCACAGTACAAATAAATTTAATAACGAAAACCTGTCCTACGATGAGGTTAAACAAAGTTATGAGTTAGATGTAAAAGGTACTGATGAAGATTACGATCACCCAATGGGTTATGAAACAGTAGCAGTTGGGGCAAAAGATGATGATTCTACTTATGATGAAGCAAACCCATATGTGGGCGATGAATATGCAAACAATGATGAAATTGCCAATGATAACTTAGAAGCACTGGGTATGCATGTTGATAATGGAGAAAGTGTTAAATTAAGCCCTGAAGATGAAATTTTAGCCCGTACGCCTGAAGATAATCGTGATGATTTGGATGAAGAGGGATATCCGGTTAATGACAATCCGTTAAAATAATTACCTCAGTTTATTTGTACGAGGGTTTTTTGGTAAATAGATTACGGAATAAGATCTAGGCCGAACTTTCTGCGTAAATCTTCCAGTTTAGGGTTTTTATTAACCAGGTAATCATAACGCTCTTTAGAAGTATATAATCTTTTCTCGTGCGCCCGCTCGGCATGCTGGTAAGAAATTTCAACACCGAAATTATTTAGGTTATTCCGAAGATAATTCATTAAATCAACAGACTCTCCCTGAATAAAATCTTCCTGTGCTTTGCCTTCTACGGAAATAACAATATGCTCTTTGCCTTTTAAAGCAGGAGCAAAATTGTTTAAAATGGTATAAAGATTGATTTTATTTTCCTTTTTTAACTTCTCAGCATAATTGCTCCAAACTTCAAGCAATCTTTCATAAGTAAATTCCTCACGTGCTTCTCCCGTAACGGTTTTAGGCCCTTTATTTTCTTCACCATTTGCAATGCGATCCAAATCGTTTAAGGACGGAATTAAAATACTTCCGGCATTATTTTTAGGAATATTAATCTTAATCGTAGTAGCAGATGATGCTAATGCCGGTCTTGTCGCTTCCGCAGGTTTTTCTATTTGAATATTTTTTTCAGCTTCGGCTTTAACCTCCGGCACCGGATTTACTTCAGGTGAAGTTACCGTGTTTATTGGTTTTTGTTCTGCCGGAGTAAGCGTTTTCACCTTTTGGGTTTCGTTGCTTACCTCAACTAAATTAGTTTTTTTTTTATCCTGATCTTGGTCAGTTGCTGTATTTGAGGCCGGGCTTAAAGGTTGTTGAGCAAGTTGGACAACAGAGCGGATGTGACACATTTTAATGAGTGCAAGCTCGACCTGTAACCGCTGATTTTTGCTGTTCTTATAGTTTAAATCACAAGTATTGGCCAGGTTTAATGCTGTTAACAGGAAAGAAAGTTCTGTTTGCCTGCATTGCTCCAAGTACTTCTGTTTGATATTTTCGCTTACCTCTAATAATTTAATGGTTGCAGCATCTTTACCCACAAGCAAGTTGCGGAAGTGACTTGATAAACCATTGATGAAATTATTTCCGTCAAAACCGTTGTTTAATATTTCATCAAACAAAAGCAAGGTTTCACTCACCTGTGCTTCGGTTAAATATTGAGTAAGTTTAAAAAAGTAGTCGTAATCTAAAATATTCAGGTTATCAATTACAGCCCGATAAGTGATGTTCTTATTGGCGTAACTGGCAATCTGGTCAAACATCGAAAGTGCATCACGTAAACCACCATCAGCTTTTTGAGCAATAATGTGTAAGCCATCTGTTTCAAATGCAATGTTTTCACGTTGTGCAATGGTTGCCAAATGACTGGCAATATCTTCAACCTGTATTCTGTTAAAATCAAAAATCTGACAACGCGATAAAATGGTTGGCAAAATTTTATGTTTCTCCGTTGTTGCTAAAATAAATATAGCATAAGAAGGTGGTTCTTCAAGCGTTTTAAGAAAAGCATTAAAGGCACTTTGCGAAAGCATGTGCACCTCATCAATAATATAAATTTTATACTTTCCGGCTTGTGGCGGTATTCTAACCTGTTCAATCAAACTACGTATATCATCAACGGAGTTGTTGGATGCCGCATCTAATTCGTGTACGTTAAAAGAGTGCCCATTTTGAAAAGAAAGGCAATTATCACATTGCCCGCAAGCTTCCATGTCTGCTGTAGGATTGGTACAGTTAATGGTTTTTGCCAGGATACGTGCACAAGTGGTTTTACCAACACCACGCGGACCACAAAACAGGAATGCCTGAGCCAGCTGATTGTTTTTGATGGCATTTTTTAATGTACCCGTAATGTGCTGCTGACCAACAACGGTTTCAAACGTGGCTGGACGGTATTTACGGGCAGAAACAATAAAATTTTCCATCGCCACGAAAATAGGAAAAATTTAGTTGTTGCAAATATTAAAAGGTGTTCTGTTGAAAAATAAACACGAACTCAATTTAAGTACCTGACTAAAACTTTATTCGGCCTTTTAGATAAAATTTCGATTATATCAATTTATAATACCCTGATTTCTTATGAATTTTTATTTTGCATAGTAGACAACTATAAGCCAATAGTAATAATAACTTAAAAATAAAAAGAGGTAACCTTAGAGGCTCATACTTTTTTGTTATCTTTTTCCTGATTAATCATTTGATTTTAAGAAATATATTACTACATTTGCAGCCCGAATTATATCGGAAATAAACAAAAAAATTAATTAAATAACAATGAATCAGTACGAAACTGTTATCGTTCTAACCCCGTTGTTATCAGATGAAGCTGCGAAAGAGGCATTAGCTAAATTCAAAAACATCATTACTGGTAGCGGAGCCGAAATTATCCAAGAAGATAATTGGGGTTTGAGAAAATTAGCGTATCCGATTGACAAAAAAACAAACGGATTCTTCAATTTAACTGAATACAAAGCTTCAGGAGAGTTGATCAGCAAATTAGAGCTTGAATTAAAACGCGATGAGCGTGTGTTACGTTTCTTAACCATCAGGTTAGACAAACACGCTGTTGCTTACAATGAGAAAAAGCGTAGTGGTGCTTTTAACAAAAAAACTAAGGAGGTTGCAGCGTAATGGCAAGAGAACAAATTCAATACGTTACTGCCCCTAAAGTAGAGGATAACCGTAAAAAATATTGCCGTTTTAAGAAAAATGGTATTAAATATATCGATTACAAAGACGCAAACTTTTTGTTAAAATTTATTAACGATCAAGGTAAATTATTACCACGCCGTTTAACTGGTACATCGTTAAAATTCCAACGTAAAGTGGCTCAGGCAGTTAAACGTGCCCGTCACATCGGTTTGTTACCTTTCGTTGCTGACCAATTAAAATAGGAGGATTTGATATGGAAATTATTTTAAAACAAGATATTAAATCATTAGGCGAGAAAGATGATATCGTTACAGTAAAGGCTGGTTATGGCCGTAACTATCTGATTCCGCAAGGATTTGCTACTTTGGCTACTTCTTCTGCTAAAAAAGTATTAGCAGAAAACTTAAAGCAAGCAGCATTTAAACAAGATAAAATTAAGAAAGATGCTGAAGGTATCGCTGAGCGTTTAACTAGCGTTAAATTATCAATCGGTGCTAAAGCTGGCGAAAGCGGTAAAATCTTTGGAGCTGTTAATACTATCCAGGTTGCTGAAGCATTAAAAGCTCAGGGTTTTGATGTAGACCGTCGTCGTATTACTTTCGAAACTGAACCTAAATTTGTTGGCGAATATGTTGCTAACTTAAACTTACACAAAGAAGTGAAAGTTCAGGTTCCTTTTGAAGTAGTAGCTGAATAGTAAATTTCTATCCTCAATTATCGGGGAAAAATATTTCAAAAGCCTTCGGATTATATCCGGAGGCTTTTTTATTTGTGTTTATAGGTTTTACTCCTCTGGAGAAAATATATTGAACCTGTTTACCCTTTAGGAGTGGTCGGTCTGATTTCTACCTTACTTGGAAGTGTTCTGGCAGGCATTTTAAGCAAATCTGAGATAAGCTGGCCCATATCTTCCGGTTGTATTTTCCAGGCATCATCTTCTGCATTTGGATTATGATCATTGAAATGACTTGCAACGGATCCTGGCATTATCGTACTCACCTTTACTCCGTATTTACGAAGATCGAGCATAATCGATTGAGTAAAACCCGTTAAGCCAAACTTACTTGCATTATAGGCAGATCCGTTAGCGAAAAAGTTTGTTCCTGCTAAACTGGATATGGTAAATATGTGTCCTTTAGATTTCTTAATTTCTTCTACACAAGCTTTTATACTATAAAATACGCCTGTTAAGTTAGTGTCTATCGTTTCCTGCCACAAGTTGATATCCATTTCATCAATCGGTGCAAAATGTCCGATACCCGCATTTGCAATTAAAACATCTAATTGTCCCCACCTATCAATAATTGCTTTTAGGGCATTTTGTTGTGAGGCATAATCTTTTACATCAGCTTCCAATGCCATTACATCAGCCGGGTTTCCAAGGGCCGTAAGTGCTTCTTGGGCGCTTTGTTTTGAACGGCTTGTTATGGCAACTTTATACCCGTCCTTTAAAAGTGATTCTGCTATTCCAAAACCAATTCCTTTACTTCCTCCGGTAATGAGGGCAACTTTTATATTCATATTGATTTTCTTTTTTTATTTAACGGATAGAAAACAAATATGTTTAAAGGAAATTGCTTTTTGGTTATAAAAATGTCATTCTCTGCGCAACATAGACTTTTTGTTGATTAAGGGGAGATTAAAGATTTTATTACCTTTGCCTCATGGCTAAAACGCGATCAACCAGGATGAAAACCAAACGCCCCCTTTTAAAGAAAATAACCAATATTGCCACTAAAGTATTTATTTATTTTTTGCTGGTTTCAGTCATTTGGGTTATTGCATTGCGATTTATAAACCCACCGATAACCTTATTAATGGTTTTGAGGAATATTGAACGTAAGGCTGACGGAAAATCTTTTAAAACTGAAAAAAAGTGGGTAAAATTTGAAAATATATCCGATAACATGAAGCGTGCTGCGGTTTCTGCAGAAGATCAGTTATTTTTAAAACACATTGGTTTTGATGTTAAAGCCATTGAAAAAGCCTTTGCCAGCAATGCAAAAGGTAAAAAGGTAAAGGGTGGAAGTACGATTTCGCAGCAAACTGCAAAAAATGTATTTCTTTGGCCGGGAAGATCGTGGATTAGAAAAGGTTTTGAGGCTTACTTTACTTTGCTGATTGAACTGTTTTGGAGTAAAGAACGCATTTTAGAGGTTTATTTAAATGTAATCGAAATGGGGGATGGGGTTTATGGTGCTGAAGCAGCCGCCCAGGAATATTATGGAAAATCGTGTACTAATCTTCCCAAAAACCAGGCAGCTTTAATTGCGGCCTGTTTCCCTAATCCACTGCGCTGGACGCCAAAAAATGCAACACCTTATATCAGACACCGGCAATACCTTATTTTAAAAAATATGAGAAGATTAGGTCCTTTGGATTTTTAATCATGATCTTTATTCCACCTGATTTTTACACCACCCTTTTCATCATCAACTGCTTTAAGGTGGAGTACAATACCTTTCATTCTGGCTTCTCTTTTTTGCTGATTATCCAAATTTTCGTCACCTCTTGGGTTTCTTAAAGGAATATCCATCGCAATGTCTGTACCATTGCCTAAAGCGTAAATGCCTTTTACATTAAAGTTTAAAGCAGACGAATTGATTTGCATCGGACTGATTATAACTTTATCGCCTTTTACGGTTAGTGTTCCATCTAGTTTTGGAATCTGAATATCAGATAGATTTCTTCTTGGAAAAGCAAATTTGCCAACATCAGCAATAGGACCAAAATTAACCAGGGCTGCATTTCTTAAATTGAAAATAACTTTGCCATCCATTGATCTGGGTAAAATTGTTCCGGTGTTCGAAATCCTTCCTGATATATTAACGAGAGAGGACAAGTAACCTTTAAGATTTTTATTGGTAATGGTGTTTTGTCCAAAATTATCGAATGAATAAAAGAAATCTTTTACACTTACATTGCTAACTTTAGAGTTAAGCATAAAACGGTTAGAATTACCGTCTTGCTTCACATTTCCGCTTAAAGTTAAAGTACCGCCCGCATTACTTACATTAATTTTATTAAAGAAAATGCCTTCGCTGCGCAATGAAATATCTGCATTAAGATTTTTGGCAATGAATTTTTGATAAATTGCTTTGTCAACATTTAATTGAATATTCATTTTAGACATTTCCAGTACATTACTTAACTGAGCAGTGGTCTCTCTTATGGAATTTTTTGATTTAGACTTGCTTTTGTGTTCCCTTGGCCCGAGGAATGGTAAAAATTCATTGAGGTACAGTTGCGGACTGCTCATTTTTAAATTCACCAAAATCTTATCAGGAGCCGTGTAGTATAGGTTCAAGAAATTATCAATAGTACAATTTAAGTTTAATATGCTTTTTCCTAACTGGAAATGGCCATTTTGAACGGATAAATTATTTTGAGTGAAATTGATATCTAATGCACTTTTGACCAAATGCAGTTTACGTGGCAGGTACATAATATCTGCATCAATAATATGTACTTTACCTGAAACCACCGGTTTGGTAAATTTAAAATGATCAATATCGGCCTTGCAATATAATTTTAAATCGGCAGTTCCATTTTTAAAATCGAAATTTTCACCACCTAAAGAATTGTTAAGGTTGGAGAGTGGGAAATTAGACGTTACAAGTCCTGTGGCAATCGGTCTGGATAAATTGGTTACTAAAAATGTATCAACCTTAATTGGAGCATTAAAGTAATTGGCATTTAGTTTTAAAAGTTTTATAATGGAGTTTTCGTCGCCGATAATTCCGCCTATGGTATCCTGGTTGGTAAAAGAGCCATCAAAATTACAATCGGTTAGTCTGATGGTCGGTAACATAGACACTATATTATTTCTAACTGTCATGCCTACCTTAATTAACGGATCTCCATATTTTCCACTACCATCATCAATAATGTTACCCCTGATATCTACTGGTTTTTCAATGCCAAATTTGAGTAGTTTCGAAGATATGTTGGGCGCCAAAAGCATGGCTACGTCTTTAAACAAGATTTGGTCCACAGCAATGCTAATGGCAAACGCTGATTTACCAAGGTCAACTTTGGCCCCGATTTTAAAAGGTGAACCGCCAATATTTAACTTTTCGGGATCAATAATTACGGCATCTTCAGCTTTGCTGTAATGAGCAGAAAGTGTACCTTCCAAAGTTTTGTCTTTCAGGAAACTGCCTTTTCGGGTGTTAAAAGCAAAACTTTTAACAAATGTTTTAAGTTTGATTTTTCCGGTCCAGCCGCTATCCGGATATTCTATTTTACCCTGGATCTGATCGATATCAAAGCTAAACAGTTTAAAACGCTTTTGATTGTCTAAAATCAGGCTAACCTTGTTAAAGTCGATTTTGCTGATTTCTAAAGGCGCAGATTTTGAAGCGGGTTTCTTTTGATTAGCCTCTTTACCTTTAAATATACTGGTGTTGCTGTAACCCAATGAGTCGGTATAAATGTAGATTGCGGCATTATTAATGGAAATGCGGTTGATTTTTACATCACCGGCAATGAGTGAGAAAACATTCAGGGATACGTTAATATCCTGAGCTTTTAAAAGATCATGTTTGTGTTTTGCCCACAAACTATCGCGTAGGAGCACATCATTTAAAGAAACTGAAATACCCGGAAAACCTTTTAATAAGGTAGGTTCCATACTGCCGGCGGAAATTTTTCCGTTGAGATTTTTATTTAATTGCTCAAGTATCGTGTTTAAAACCTGTTTTTTGTTTTGATTGATGTAAAAGGAGCCCGCTACCCAAATTAGGATAATAAGTATTGCTAAGACCCCAAGAATTTTAAGTGAAATTTTTAACCACCGCGTCATAGAGATTGTTTGATTCAACAATATAATACTTTTAAGGCCATAATTGTTTTTGAATTGGTTGAATTTTTTTTATTCAATTCTGATAAAACTACAAATCGTTAAATATTTTTATCTTTAGGTTATGAAATTAGCACTCTTTATTTTATTCTTCTTTCCATTCGTATTGAAAGCCCAAAAGGTTGAAACAAGTTCTAAACCGGTTAGAAATCAAACAGTTTTAAATTCAATTGACCAACAACCGGAATTTGAAGGCGGAATACCAGCCTGGAGGAATTTTTTGATGAAAAACCTTGATCCTTCACGTGCTGCCGAAGCTCAGGATAGTCTCAGCTTTGCAAAGTTCGGGACACGCCAGATGGCAATAGTAAGATTTACAGTTTGTGATGACGGAAGCCTTTGCGATTTTGAAGTTGTTAACAAACAAAAGGTAAGTCCTGCCGTAGCTCAGGAGGCTTTAAAAGTTATGAAAAAGTCGCCAAGTTGGATTCCGGCTAAGAGTAAGGGCATGAATGTTAAAGCGGCATTTCAGCAGCCGATTATTTTTAGCTTTGAAGATTAGCCTAGCAATTCCTTTAAATCAGGATGGTACAATGAGGTAAGAAATTGCGTAATGGTAAAATGCGCCAGTCTATGTTCGTAAAAAGGGTCTTCTGAAAGAATTTTTTTAAGTTCTTCTTCAGTTTCAACCAGGGCTAAAATAATACCTCCGGTGCGGGGTACTTTCCTGCCCGATGCTACAAAAATGTTTTTAGCATAATACTTTTTAAGGTATTGCACATGGGCTTCCATGTGTTCATCCAACACTTCTAACGGTACAATGTATTGTAAATCGATAATAAACACGGCAGCGTCGTTTTTATAATAAATGGGCAAAAACGGTAGAATGCCAGCTATCTTTAAAAGCAACTTCCCATTTATTTTCCAAATCAGCCAGATTTTGAACCATATTGTTAAAAACAATGGTTTCAGGCGTTATCTGCTTAATATTTACAAGTGTTTCAAAGTCTTCTTTAGCTTGCACTTTAACTTCACCGTCAATTTTATAAGCAATGTTAAACCTGTTGAACAGATCAACATTATATTCCTGCTCAATTTCTTTGATTAAACGAACAGAACTGTCTATAGAACAGCCGGTAACATTTGCCTGACTTTCATCAACGGTCAAGATGATGAAGAAGCCATATCTAATTTCAGCTTTAGCCAATAATTCATTGCCATGTGCTTTCCATTGGTTGGTAAAAGCCGACAGTTTTTGAAGAATTTCAACTTCTTCAGTCTGATTAAATTTTCGGTTGCTTTGGTAGATCCAAACTCTTGATTGTGGAGAAAAACTCATATTACAAATTTAATATTTTAATTAATTTGGTTTGTCTAAAACTTCATCCTTATGAAAAAGTTTACATTACGCTTGAAATTGCCTGTTTTTTTGGCTTTCAGTGTGTTTTTATGTGCTTTTGCTTCGTTCGACTCTATTGATGAATATGTTAATTACCTCCAAAAAAGCTTTACAGATCACTATGATGTTAACCAGGAAAGCGATCAAATTAAAAAGTACGAATTAAATGTTACTAACAATGGCTTTTGCCGTTATAAGCGATATTTTAATAATGGCAAGATTGAGTATTTTGCTTTTAAACTGGCAAAATTTAAAGATATAGATTATATCGGATCCACTTTATCGGGTAAGCTTTATTTACACACCAAAAGTGATGACGTAATTGTGCAAACTTATAACGATAAAAGCGGTGATGTGGATTCTATGGGCACTTGTGTTGCCATTCCGGTAAAAAATATAGAAGCGGAAGACCTCAATCAAATAAGAGAGGCCTTTGTAAAACTAACGGCGAGTGGGCAAGTTATAAAGCCTTAAGCTTTATAACCCGTTTGCTCTGGCTGTAATTTCAGCAATATCCAATACTTTTACTTCCTGCTCTTTATCTTTTAGCTTAATCCCATCGCTCAGCATCGTCATACAAAAAGGGCAGCCTGCAGCAATAAATTGTGGGTTTGTTTCCAAAGCCTCATCAATCCTTTCTACATTAATATCTTTATTCCCTTTTTCAGGCTCTTTAAACATTTGCGCTCCGCCTGCACCACAACATAAACCGTTTGTTTTGCAGCGTTTCATTTCTACCAGTTGTGCATCTAAAACTTCCAGTGCCTTTCTTGGTGCTTCATATATTCCGTTACCGCGACCTAAATAGCAAGGGTCGTGATAAGTAATTTTTTTGCCTTTAAAGCTTTCGCCACCTTCAGCCTTTAGTTTACCTTCATTAATTAAATCCTGGATCAATTGCGTATGGTGGATCACTTCGTAAGTACCGCCTAAACCCGGATATTCATTTTTAATGGTATTAAAACAATGCGGACAGCCCGTTACAATTTTTTTAATGTTGTAACCATTTAAAACCTCAATATTGGTCATGGCCTGCATCTGGAATAAAAACTCATTACCAGCACGTTTAGCCGGATCGCCGGTGCAGCTTTCTTCAGTACCTAAAACAGCATATTTTATACCAACGTGATGTAATATTTTACAAATGTCGCGGGTAATTTTTTGTGCTCTTTCATCGTAGCTTCCGGCACAACCAACCCAAAATAATATTTCCGGCTCTTCACCTGCGGCCATTAATTCAGCCATTGTAGGTACTTTAAATTCCATTGTAATTATATTTTATTCACACTCATTACTGAATATGAAGGTTTTTAGTCTTTAATTTTTGTTTTTAATAATTTAATCAACGCTGTCAGGCCTGTATAAGTACCTGTGTAATATTCATCCTTTTTAAAATACGGGATAATGTACTGATCTATTATTTCTTTGGTTTCTTTATCTGAAATTAGTTTTTCAATTCCATAGCCGTTACTTATTCTAATTAACCTGTGCATACGCGAAAAGCCAATCACAATTCCATTATCTTTTCCCTTTTCACCAACAGCCCATTTATTGGCAATCCTTAAAGCCAGGTTGTTAAATTTTTCTTTACCCGTCATCATGGTATCAATGGTTACTATGGCAACTTGAATACTGGTTTCATTTTTGAAATTGGTAATCAAACTATCCAGTGCTGTAACCTGTTTTTGATTAAAATCTTTTTCGTAATCATTAACCCAACCTGTAGCTGCAGGAATGCTATCCCAAAATTTTTGCCGGTATTCTTCTAATTTTTTCTTTGGTAAAGTTTCTTTCACAACCTGTGCTTCAGCTTGAGTCAAGCTAAAAAGCAGCATAAGCAGCAAGAGAATATATAGATTTTTAATCCTCACCAATCAAAAGTTAATTTCCTTCGGCCCAGTTAAAACGATCAGCAGGTGAATATTTCCATGGTGCCTGGTTGTTTTCAATATTACCCAGCATTGCATTGATACTTCCCGGAGCCTGTGATTCTTCCATCACGGCGTAACGGCGTAATTCCATAATAATTTGCAAAGGATCAATATTTACCGGACAGGCTTGTACGCAGGCGTTGCAACTGGTGCAGGCCCAAATTTCTTCTCTGCTAATGTAATCGTCTAACAATGATTTTCCATCCTGATGCTCAGCACCATGTTTATCAATATTTTTGCCTACTTCTGTAACCCTGTCGCGGGTATCCATCATAATCTTTCTCGGCGATAATAATTTTCCGGTAATATTGGCAGGGCAAACTGAAGTACAACGACCGCATTCGGTACAGGTATAGGCATTCATCAGGTTTACCCAGCTTAAATCGGTCACATCTTTAGCACCAAATTTACCAGGTGCTGTTTCTGCCGGTACAAAAGCAGGATCAAGCATCGCCTTAACTTCATTGGTAACGGATGGCATATTGTTAAATTCTCCCTTTGGCTCCAAATTTGAAAAATAGGTATTTGGAAAAGCAAAAAGAATATGGAAATGTTTTGAGTAGGGCAGGTAGTTTAAAAAAGCCAGGATACCAGCAATGTGAAAC
Source organism: Pedobacter punctiformis (assembly GCF_027213715.1). Taxonomy (GTDB): domain Bacteria; phylum Bacteroidota; class Bacteroidia; order Sphingobacteriales; family Sphingobacteriaceae; genus Pedobacter; species Pedobacter punctiformis. The sequence goes on along the minus strand of NZ_JAPWGM010000003.1, from coordinate 503,955 downwards.
CACCAGCAGCCACGTTCTATATAAACCAGGGTGCTTTCTGAATTTGGCAGTAGATTTTGTAAAAACTGGCTAACTGGAAACGAACCTGCATTAACATAATGGCCTATTCCTAAAGCCTGAAGTTTTGCATCGGCTGCATTCATTAATAAAAATGCCGACATTAAAAGTATTTCTGTTATCAGGATGTAATTTGCATCAGATTTTGGCCATGAAGTCATTTCTACACCGCTGAAACGCTTAAGTTTTAGAATATTTCTGCGAATCAGGAAAATGGCACAAGAAAGCCAAACGGTTAAGGCCAGAATTTCAAAAGAGCCGATTAAAAAATCATACAGGCCACCTAAACCATGGAAAATTCTGTGTGTGCCAAATAAACCATCGATCATAATTTCGAGAACCTCAATATTAATGATCACAAAACCTACATATACAAAAAAGTGCAGGAAAGCAGGAATAGGGCGAACCACCATTTTTGATTGCCCAAAAGCAACCCTGATCATAGTCATCAGTCTTTTTTGAGGCTGATCGTTCCGTTCAATCGGTTTGCCTAAACGGATATTGCGAATAATTTTACGAAAGTTAACCGTAAATAAGGCAACTGCTGCAAGTGTAAGGATAAGAAATAAAATTTGGGCCACCATACAATTATAATGATTGTTTAAACGCTAAATTAGGATATTTAATTTAAATAAATTGCTATGCATGCATAAAAAAATCTTTAAAATTATTAGTTTGTATTAATTCTAAGTAAGAATAAAGAGGTTTTAATGATGATTTAAAAATTAATTAATTGATAATCAGTGTTGGGGTAGTCTATTGGGCGTTTTTTTGAAGAAAAAATTTTGCGTTTTAAAAAAGAACACTACATTTGCAATCCCAAACGGATGGTGCCATAGCTCAGTCGGTAGAGCAAAGGACTGAAAATCCTTGTGTCCCTGGTTCGAATCCAGGTGGCACCACATCCAAAAGCCTTTCAGAAATGAGAGGCTTTTTTGGTTTTTAAGCTTTTTGTAATCGCTGATAGCTGAACGGAAATGTATTTTTAGGATGGATTGAAGCGATTAATAGGTAAAAGGAAATTTTTAATAAAAAAATGAAGAAGAATTGTATGTTTAAAAAATAATATTACCTTTGCAATCCCAAACGGATGGTGCCATAGCTCAGTCGGTAGAGCAAAGGACTGAAAATCCTTGTGTCCCTGGTTCGAATCCAGGTGGCACCACTTCCAAAAGCCTTTCAGAAATGAGAGGCTTTTTTAGTTTTAATGGTTTTTTTAATCATTTTATGTTAAATCATTCCGTTTTAGTGATACATTTTTCGGTGTTTTATTTTTTTAAATTATATTGGTATAATATATAAATTAGCTGTGCACAATTTTTTAATTGTTTATTGTGTATATGTATAAAAAACCACGCAAAATATCCACATGAAAAATCATAAATTTAATGCCTTAGCTGTTGTTTTACTGCTTTGTGCAGGGGTATTATTTTCCTGCAAAAAGAATAAATCACCTGATACCCCTCCAACGCCTGAGGTGCCAACAGTTTCCGGTACAAGAAGTGAACTGACAAAGGATTCGATCTTTTTATACTCAAAAGAACTTTACTACTGGAATACTTCATTGCCGACTTATGATGCATTTAATCCGCGTAGTTATGCATCCAATGAAACTGAATTGTATGCAATTACCCAGTTTTCCCTTAATCCATCTACCGGAAAACCTTATGAATATGTCAGTAAGTCAACCAGCCCTAAATACTCTTTTATAGATTATGTGAGTACTTCAGGTAAAACAGGTGCATTGAAAGCAGATATTAATACAGAAAATGACTTTGGTTTTTCAGTTTTTTATCAAAATGATACAGATTTACGCGTTAAATATGTTTATGCCAATTCCTCAGCGGGTGCGCAGGGCTTAACCAGAGGTTGTAAAATTACCAGTATTAACGGACGTACTGATTTAACCCTGAATGATGCAAATATTGATTATGTGGTAAACGCAATTTTTGGTACCAGTCCAAGTGTGGCTTTAACCTTTACCGATTTGGGAGGGGTTTCTAAAAGTGTTACAATAACCAATACTTCTTATACAGTAAACCCAATACTTTACACAAACGTTTATACGGTTGATACTAAAAAAGTGGGCTACCTTGTTTTTAATAGTTTTACCAATAACCAAACCACAGCGCTGAATGCGGTTTTTGCTGATTTTGCTGCAAAAGGGGTAACAGAGTTAATTGTAGATTTACGCTATAATGGTGGTGGATACATTTCAACAGCGGCTCAAATTATAAATGCAGCAGCACCAGCAGCTCAAACCGGAAATACCATGTTTACCTATTACTACAGTTCTTACCTGCAAAATTTAACTACAGCCCAGCGTAAAGCTTCTGTTTTAATTCATCAGCCTTTATTGGATGATGATAATAAATTACAAACAGGTAATTTTTTAAATGGTAAATATGCTACCTACGCTGATGTTGATTACCTGCCGACAGCGAAAGATAATGTTGAGAAATTTTCAAAATCAGGTACGTTGAATTTAAGCCGGGTTTATTTTATTGTTACCAGTTCAACCGCATCAGCCAGTGAGTTAACCATTAATTGTTTAAAACCGGTTATGGATGTTAAACTTATTGGATCAACAACTTATGGCAAACCTGTTGGTTTTTTTCCGGTTAGAATTGATAAACTGGATTTGTACATTCCAGAATTTGAAACCAAAAATCAGGTTGGCACAGGAGGATATTATACAGGCTTAACCGTAGATAAAGTGGCTTCTGAAGATTTAACAAAACCATGGGGAGATCAAAATGAAACCTTATTAAGTTATGCGTTATTGTATGCTAAAAATGGAAACTTTATAACTACCCCGGCCAAAACAGCCAGCTTAAAGGCCGGTTCATCAACCATAGCGGATAAATTATCTGCAGATGAAGTTAAACGTATTTCAGTTAGTTTGGATGGAAACAGATTTAATGGAATGATTAGAGAACCCGGAAGGAAACTTCAATAGGTTAGTTTTATAATTCTTAATAAAGAAGGCCATCTAATCAGATGGCCTTCTTTATTTTAAAGCAATATTTTACTGCTAATGTCTTTATTTATGGTAATGTAACCCGGATATTTAACTGGAGTATTACCCAGCATAAAAGTAGGTCTGATTTTAATGGTAAGCAAGCCAAGTTTTTCATCTTTGGATGCACCACCTTTTTTGGCGGCTTTAATAATATCATTCAGCATATTTCCACTGGAAATTAAACCGTAAATGTTACTGCTTAGTTGTACTGGTACAGTTACTGTTTGCCCCTGGGCAATGCTTACATTTTGGTTCACAATACCTTCGGCCAAATCGGTGTTATTAACCAGAATTTTATACTCAAATTGATTAATGGCTGCCAGTTTAGTAGAAGGATTAGAAATTTCAAGATTAAGGTTTGCCTTTAGTGGAATATCTTTTCTTAATAAACCTAAAGCAACACCAGGCAAACTGGTTAAACTAAAATCCTGTTGATCCAGCAACCGCTTAATATCAGTGCCAGCAATTGAAACCTGTTGTACATTGGTAATTTTATAAGTACAATCCTCTAAGGCTTTTATTTGTTGTGCTTGCCGGTTTATTCCACAGCCAAATATGGAAATTGTTAAAAGGCAAAGCAATATTTTTTGTTTCATGTTAATCATAACGCCAAAATAGTAAAACTATTTCAGTTGAACCGCAAGATGTTTTTTATGGTGTAATGCTCATAAATGATTTGAGTTATATTTTATTCATTATTTTTTTAGCTGTTCTAACTCATTTTATAACTTTACCGAAAAGGAAATTATGGCTATTATTTTTCGTAACATAGAAGAAAGAGATGATAAAGCACTTGCTGCGTTGATTAGAGATGTTTTTGAAGAATTTAAGATAGAAAAACAAGGCACTGTTTATTCTGATCCAACAACAGATCACCTGTCCAAAGTTTTTCAAAATTCCCAATCTGCTTATTGGCTTGCCGAAGAAGATGGGGTTTTATTGGGAGGTTGTGGCATTTATCCAACTGAAGGTTTACCTGAAGGCTGTGTAGAACTGGTTAAATTTTATCTTTCTCCAAATTCAAGAGGAAAGGGGATTGGCAAAAAATTAATGGAGAAAAGTATAGAATCGGCTCAGCAGTTGGGTTATAATGAAATTTACCTGGAATCGTTTCCTGAACTTTCTACTGCAATTGGTATATACGAAAAGGTTGGATTTAAAACTTTATCCGGTCCTTTAGGTAATTCAGGTCATTTTGCCTGTAACGTTTGGATGCTACTGGTTTTATAAGTCCGGAGAATCTGGCTAAAATTCCACATAGAATTTCCAGTTCTTTCATGGCCTATGTTTATAAATTAACAAAATTAATTAAGCTGATTTTTTTAAGTTTGCCGATAAGAAAATCAACGTTGTTATGCAAGAAACAAATTCGTTAAATCAGGTTGCTGAATTTCATACAACCTTCAAACATCCAATATTAGTTAACCCGGTAATTCCTTCAAAGCAAAGGGCTAATCTTCGTATTTCGCTGCTTGCAGAAGAGTTAAAAGAATTGCAGGAAGCTGTTGAAAATGATGATTTAGTTGAAGTTGCGGATGCTTTGTGCGATTTACAATACGTTTTGGCTGGTGCCATCCACGAATTTGGATTGGGTACCAAGTTTAAGACATTGTTTGACGAGGTACACCGCTCCAATATGAGTAAAGCCTGTAAAACAGTAGAAGAAGCCGAACAAACCATTCAGTTTTACAAGGATAAAGACGAAACGGAGTCTTATTATAAAGAAATAGATGGATTATTCCTGGTTTTTAGAAAATCGGATGATAAAACTTTAAAATCAATAAACTATTCTCCGGCAGATTTAAAAGGTTTATTGGTATAATCGTTATGCTGAACATAGTTTGGCATTTTGAGCGGAATAAATCCTGAAAAATTTAGGATGAAATGTGTTTTTAAATTTATTCGGACGGGTTGAAAAAGCTAAAACAAATTGTAACAGATATAAATAATGTCCATCTTCAGGGTGCCAATGCCGATAAATTAATTCGGAGTTTTATATTTTATTCTCCTAAAATGCCTTTAAGATTACATCAGGAGCAATTATTAGAAGAGGCAAAGAAATTTAACCTTAAAGTTTACGATACTTATTTTACCCAGACGGATTTAACCATAAATTGCTTTAGCTGGGGAAATGGAAAAAATAAAGTATTATTAACTCACGGCTGGGCTTCTAAAGCAGCCGATTTTTTTGAGCTGATTACCGAACTTAAAAAGATAGATGATTTGGAGATTATTGCGTTTGATGCTCCTGGTAATGGAAGCTCTGTTTCTGAGTTCTCAAACCTTATGCTCTATGCTAAATCCGTTGAGGCACTGACTAAGGATTATGCCCTTCCAGATTTTATAATCGGGCACTCACTGGGCGGCATGGCAAATGTTTTGGCCATTCAGGAAATTGGAATTAAACCCAGATTACTAATCAGTATTGCGCCACTAATCAGGTTGAAAGAAAATTTTGAGCAAAGTTTAAATTCCATAAACATTGAGGAAAGCATACAACAAACTTTTTTCCACAACTTTAATAATGAGTTTCCGGTACCGGCAGATTATTTCAATCTGGTTGATTTGTATAAAGCCGATCAACACCCCAACCATTTTCTGGCCTTTGATCCAGATGATCACATTTCACCTTATGATTACCTGAAGGATTTTCTTTCAGTAAACCCAGCGGTACAACCGAAAGCCTACGAAAACATCGGGCATTATAAAATTTTAAGATCACCCGAATTGATTGGAGATATTGCAGAGCAGATTAAATCGATTATTTCCTGATAATAAAAACCGTATTAATTTTTATAAATCCTTACTTTTATTCCATAAGTAATTAGCATAAATGAGGGGACAGTTTGCCAGCGATCAACCAACAGAAGAAAATCCGTATGATTATATTTTAAAGGGTTTTAACCTGAAGGATCTGAGCAATCTGGTGATTTTAAAACACCTTAATCAGCAAATTTATACCGATGCTAAAGGTTTTTATAACGTTTTTCCTGAACAACTGGAAATAGATTTTGGAGCTTTCAGCCATGAATCCTCTGCGTTGCTATTCCCAATTGTTCAGGTTCAGCAAAGTCAAAATACCGTTAAACTTTCCTGCAGGTGTGCTGCGCCTAAAAATAAATTATGCGAACATCAGGCACAGGTTTTATATAATATTTTGAAACGACCTGAGTTGCAGGTTTTTTTTGATGAAAACCTTCGTAAAGAAAAAATTAAAAAAATTGCTGCAGATTATGGTTTGGAGCGTGAAACACATTTGGATGAGCTTTTTAATGTAAGGTATGAGGATGGTAGCGTTGTAATTAAGCCCAAAATGGAGGCCTTGCAGCCTTTTGATAAGGAATCGCAGCAAACACTATCTTCTATTTTATTGCCCCAAATACATGTAAAAAAGCCTATAAAAATAGTCCAGGATAAGGGGCATAAAATGATTGTGGTTTTGGGCCATCATCGTTATTACAGCAACCTGACTATAGAATTATACGAGGCTGAAACAACTAAAGCTGGTAAAGTTAAAAACCCTTTAAACAATATTTCGCCTTCGGCTTTGATATTCAAAACTGATCACAGCGATGAATTGAAGTTTTATAGCGGAGTGACCAGATTTCAGCAAAATTATAATGCTGAGCAAGGTGAAGCAGAACTGGAAGCTTTAAAAGCAGTGGTTAAAAACCCTTTAAATCTTTCAACTTACCTGCATGATGCAAAGAAATCTGCCAATGTACAGGCCTCATCGGTCGTTCCGGTAAATATTAAAGTGTTAGATACAGATTTGCGATTGTCTGTAAATCAAAAAGGCGATTACTTTGATATTAGCGGGCGTTTGATGATTGAAGGAAATACTTATGAGTTGGATAACCTGGTTATAACTCACGATTATTTTGTACAACTAAAAGATACACTTTACTTTATTGGCAGAGCAGATTTTTTACGGGTAATTGGTTTCTTTAAAAAGCAAAGTAACCGTTTGGTATTGCACAAAACAAAATATGCCGAGTTTCAAAAAAACATCCTCATTCAGCTGGAAGGAAGTATTCATGTAGATTATTCTTATTTAAAACCTGCAACCAAAAAACAGATAGAAGAAAAAGGGTTCGATTTGGAAATAGAGCAACTGGTTTATTTGTCTGAATCGGAAGATTATATTCTGATTACACCTGTGATGCGTTATGGCAATATCGAAATTCCGGTGTTATCTAAAAAGCAAATTCAGGCACAGGATAAACTTGGAAATCTTTTTACAGTGCACCGGGATGAAGAAAAGGAGTTGCAATTTATCGCAAGCATTTTAAAACAACACCCTTATTTTTATGATCAGGAGACCAATGACTCTTTTTATCTCCACCGGAAACGATTTTTGGAAGAAGACTGGTTTTTAGAGGCCTTCGAAACCTGGAGAACAAAGGATATTCATATTTTAGGCTTTAACCAACTTAAAAATAATAAACTTAATGCTTATAAAGCAGAAATTAACATTGAGGTTTTAAGTGGAACCGACTGGTTTGAAACCAAGGTAAATGTAAAGTTTGGCAGGCAACGTGTTTCGCTGAAGCATTTGCATAAATCTATTCGCAATAAAAGCAAGTTTGTAACTCTTGATGATGGTACATTGGGTATTTTACCTGCCGAGTGGATTGAAAAGTTTACCGGTTATTTTAATGCCGGCGAAATTGTGGAAGAAAGCTTGCTTACGCATAAAATTAAATATGCATCAATAAACGAACTTTATGAAGATGCTTTGTTAAATGACGAAGTGCAGCAGGAACTGCGGGTTTATAACAAAAAATTTGAAGGTTCTGGTTCCATTCAGGAAGTAGAGTTACCCAAGGATTTGCATGCAGAATTGAGGCATTACCAGAAAGATGGTTTAAACTGGCTTAATTTTCTTGATGATTTTAATTTCGGATCCTGTTTGGCAGATGATATGGGCCTGGGAAAAACCATTCAAATTTTAGCTTTCATTTTATCGCAGCGTGAAAAAATGAAACACAATACAAATTTGGTTGTTGTGCCGGCATCTTTGATTTTTAACTGGAAAGCAGAAGTAGAAAAATTTGCACCATCTATTAAAGTTAAAACTATTTATGGTGCCGAACGGGCAAAAAGTACAGCTGGGTTTGAGCATTACGAAATCATTTTAACCTCTTATGGCACACTGTTATCTGATATTCGGTTCTTAAAAGATTATCGTTTCAATTATATTTTTCTTGATGAGTCGCAACACATTAAAAACCCGGAATCGCAGCGTTATAAAACCGTGAGGATGCTGCAGGCCCGTAACCGCGTAGCCATTACGGGAACGCCTGTAGAAAATAATACTTTTGATTTATACGGGCAGTTGTCTTTTGCATGTCCGGGTTTATTTGGCAGCAAACAGCAATTTGCAGATTTATATTCTACCCCCATTGATCAGTTTAAAGACAGTAAACGGGCGGCAGAACTTCAGAAAAAGATTAAACCATTTATTTTAAGACGAACCAAGGAGCAAGTTGCGAAAGAACTTCCTGATAAAACGGAAATTATATTGTATTGCGAAATGGGCGATGAGCAGCGTGAGGTTTATGAAGCAAACAAGAAAGAAATTCAGGACTATATTTTGGGTAAATCGGAAGATGAGCTGCCCAAAAGCTCTATGCATGTTTTAAAGAGCATTACGCGGTTAAGGCAAATTTGCAATTCTGCGGCTTTATTGGCTGACGGAAAATCCTATTTGCAGGCTTCATCTAAAATTGAGGTCTTGATGGAGCAGTTGGAAAGTAAGGTTGGGAATCATAAAATATTGGTTTTCTCTCAGTTTGTAACCATGCTTGATTTGATTAAGAAAGCACTGGAAAGTCGCGGAATCAGGTATGAATATTTAAGCGGGCAAACCCGAAAAAGGGGAGAGGTGGTTGAGTCTTTTCAAAATAATGCAGACATTCCTGTTTTTCTAATCAGTTTAAAAGCCGGAGGAACCGGGCTTAACTTAACGGAGGCCGATTATGTTTACCTGGTAGATCCATGGTGGAATCCTGCAGTAGAAAATCAGGCCATTGACCGGGCTTACAGAATTGGACAGCACAAAAATGTAATGGCGGTGCGGTTAATTTGTCCGGATACCATTGAAGAAAAGATCATGAAATTGCAGGCCACGAAAAAAGATCTGGTAAAAGATTTAATTCAAACTGATGGTGGTATGTTCAAGAATTTAACAAAGAAGGAGTTACTGGGCTTATTGAGTTAAAAATATATGTCATCCTGAGGCACGAAGGATTCTCAAAGCGATGAAATACTCTTTTTTTGAACCTGTTTTTAATTTATTAAGTGAAAAACCTAAATTTTATGCAGGTTATAAACAGATGCTTCCTTCGTCAGCATGACAGGTATGGGAGCATTCTTAAGCATGACAGAGAAATGTGCAAATTGTCATCCTGAGGCACGAAGGATCTCAAACTTATATACTACTGATCAATAAATTATTGTATCTTTTATCATTATATATTGCGCAGTAAATTTCCTGTAATAAGAGATATGAATCATAATTATTTTGTTTACATCCTAACAAATAAAAATAAAACGGTTCTTTATACAGGCGTAACAAACGATTTAGCAATAAGACTAAGGCAACATATAGAATGGGTGAACAAGTTTGCTTTTACTAATAAATATAACTGTCATTTTTTGATATACTTTGAAAGATATCAATACATTGAGCATGCCATTGAACGCGAAAAAGAAATCAAGGGGTGGACAAGGGCTAAGAAAAATGCATTAATCGAAATAGAAAATAAAGAATGGAAATTTTTAAATGAGGACATACTTAATACATAGAAATTTGTCATCCTGAGGCACGAAGGATCTCAAAGCAATGAAATTACTGCCTTTGTTGAATCCTTTTTATTGATTTGTTGGTGAGGAATTTGAATTTTATGCGGGTTATAAACAGATGCTTCCTTCGTCAGCATGACAGGCAGGAAAGTTCTTCAGCATACATAAATAAGCAAATATGTCATCCTGAGGCACGAAGGATCTCAAAGCAATGAAATTACTGCCTTTTTTGAATCCTTTTTATTGATTTGTTGGTGAGGAATTTGAATTTTATGTGGGTTATAAACAGATGCTTCCTTCGTCAGCATGACAGCTATAGGGGCGTTCTTAAGCATGACAGGTATAGGGGCGTTCTTAAGCATGACAGGAAAAAATTCTATAAACTTATCTCAAACTCATAGCCCAGAAAAGCAGGAATATTTACACTCTCTACAACTTTCCAGTTCGTTTTTTCCATTACAAATTCAGGTGCTGATAATCCAGAGATTTTGGCTTCATTGGTATAAAAGTCTTTTCTTAGCGGATGTTCAGCAGCACAAGCATTATACGTTTTTCCAAATGCTTGTTTTTCTATAATCTTACAGGCAATACCAACAGCATCTGTTTGATGGATTAAATTAACGGGAGCCAAACCATTTGGAATTTCTTTCTTCCCGGCAAAGAATTTTCCCGGATTGCGATTGGGGCCAATTAAACCTGCAAACCGAATAACTGTAGTACTAAATGAGTGGTTTGCTTTTATGAGTTCTTCCGCTTCTAATATAATTCTTCCTGAATCTGTATCTGGGCAAGGATCGGTGTTTTCATTAACCGTTTCATTTGTATCTCCGTATACGCTGGTCGAACTTATTAATACAATATTAGCGGTACGATGCTCAGCTGTGGTTAAAATAGCCTTTATTTTATCAGGATAGGCTTTAAATTCTGTAGAGTTACGTTTTGGAGGAATACAAATAAACAAAACATCTGTTTTGAAAAAAACAGGGTCTGCAATAATATTTTCTGCAGAGAAACTAATTAAATAAGGTTGAATTTTTTCTTCAGCTAAGATTGGTAACTTCTCTGGGGTAGTGGTAGAGCCCTTAACAATATAATTCAGTGCAATTAGTTTCTTCGCCAGTGCAAAGCCAAACCAGCCACAACCCAATATTGAAATGGTTTTAATAACAGCATTTTGAGAAGCCGTATAATTCATCAACTTTTTTATTAATTACCCTTTGCCAAGGTTGTAACACGCCCTGCACCGCGGCTCATAACTTTCTTTTTCGCCCAACAGTACGGTTGCATCGTTGGCTACAGTTCGGTAGCTATAAAGTGCCGGATTACCACAGCAAACACAAACAGCGTTTACTTTGGTCACATGTTCTGCAATAGCCATTAAAGCCGGCATTGGCCCAAAAGGTTTACCCGTAAAATCCATGTCCAAACCAGCAACAATTACCCGGATGCCTTTTAGCGCAAGCTTATTACAAACATCGGGCAATTCATTATCAAAAAATTGGGCCTCATCAATGCCAACCACTTGCGTATTGGTACCTAAAAGCAAAATAGCCGAAGCACTTTCAACAGGCGTTGAAGGAATAGAATTCAGATCATGAGAAACTACCGCAGTTTCATGATAGCGGGTATCTGTACGTGGTTTAAAAATCTCAACATTTAATTTAGCAATTTGTGCCCGCTTTAAACGGCGGATTAATTCTTCCGTTTTACCTGAAAACATAGAACCACATACCACTTCTATACTTCCGGAAAATTCACCTCTTCTTCTAAAATTTTGTTCGCTAAATAACATGCTCAATATTTAAATATTCATCTCAGCTTTACGGCTAAATAATTTACCGTTCGAGTTTTAATATGCTCATTGTGAAATGAAGATGTATCGCCCGGTACGAATATAGAATTTTCAATGCCGAACTATAATTTTTAAACCGAACAAATATCATAATTATGTGTTATTTTTGAAGACTTAGTTACCAACATAAATCAGCTAAAATTTCGTTTTAAGTTTATGATGAATCAACAGGACATTTTCAGAAAAATAGGAAGTATTTTAACAGAATTAAATGAGCAATATGAGTTTCTTGCTCAAAACCCCGATAAATTAAATGATTTAGAGGTCGAACTCTTTCTGGCCAATGCCAATTTTCTTTCCGATCACGTTCATATTATTCAAAAATTAAATACAGGAAAGCCTGAAAATAAATTGGATGCTGCTGTAACCATACCTCCGGTTGACGAAACTAAAGTTGAGGGTGATTTATTTACAGAAGCTAAGGGAGAAGTTACTAATGAGTTTAAAAGTGCTGAAATCAACTTTAGTGAAGAGCAGGAACTTGAAAATTTAGAGCTGGAAGAAGTTGTTGCTGCCGAAGAAGCGGATGAACGCATCGATATTAAACCGGAACAGGAAATTGTAGATGAGGAAGATATACACGAGCAAACGGCTGAAACTTTATTGAAAAAGGATTTCTTTAAGCCTGATCAGGATGACCATACCTTCGAATTAATATTGAGTAATCATGATGCTGATGATAAATTTGATTATGAAGAAAAATCGGTTGAACAAATTTTCGACAGACCTCTAAGTAAAGAGGAGGAAGAAATTTTAGCACATAAGAAAAAAATTCATGATAAAGAGGAAGCTCCTGTAGAAGTAGAAAATGAAGTTTCTGTTGTGGAAGAGGATGAAATTGGTCCTGAACCATTTTTAATTCCAACTGAACAAGCTGAAGAAATTGAAACACCAAAAATTGAAACTCCGTTTGTTGAAGAAAAAACTGAAGAACCAGTTGAAGAATTAAAAAACACAATATTTGATGAACCTATAATTTCGCCGGTGGTTGAAGAGCGCCCTGCTTTTGTGCCGGAGGCAGTTCCGGTAAAACCTGTTGTACAACCAATTGTGGAAAAATCTGTACCAACATTGAACGACTTATTATCCAAAACCAATGGTCAGACTGAAGAAGTTAAGGCACCCATTCAGGATTTGAAGCAAGCCATTAACTTAAATGAGAAATTGCTTTTTGTAAAGGATTTATTTGGCGGATATAATATGGCTTATTCTGAAGCTTTAGATTTAGTTAACCGGATGAACAACTTTGAAGCGGCTGATAGTTTTTTACAAAAGAATTATGCAGCAAAAAATAACTGGGCGGCAAAACAAGCTACGGTAGATCAGTTTTACGAGTTGTTAAACAGAAGATTCAGTTCTTAAGCCTTACAGTTTTTTCTTATTGCTAACAATTAGTCAGAGGAGGAGCAGTATTCCTGATTAAATAAAGCCCATTCTATTCGAATCCAATTTCAGGAAGATAAATAGTAATATGGTGAAACTCCATAGAGATGAACCTCCATAACTAATCAGCGGTAATGGAATTCCAATAACCGGGATAATTCCAATCGTCATTCCGATATTGATGAATACGTGAAAAAATAGAATACAGGCTACACTGTAACCATAAACCCGGGAAAAAGTAGACCGTTGGCGTTCGGCGAGGTTTATTAATCTTAACAGTAAAAATATATACAATCCAATTACAACAGTACATCCGGCAAATCCCCATTCTTCACCAATCGTGGAGAAGATAAAATCGGTGCTTTGTTCGGGTACATAACCGTATTTAGTTTGTGTTCCCTGTAAAAAACCTCTTCCGGTTGCTTGCCCGGAGCCTATTGCAATTTGCGATTGAATTACATTATAGCCGGCACCTTTATTATCCGTTTTAAGGCCCAACATTAACTCAATACGGGTACGTTGATGCGGTTCTAAAACTTTGGTGTAAGCAATTTTAACGAGGAATAAATAGCCAACAGCAACCAATGTAACCAGAACCGTAGAAATGATTATTTTTTGTTTCCTTTTATTTGCATAGATAAACAATCCGCCTACGGTAACTAAAATTAGAATTAAGATATAGGTTGGAACGAGGAAATCTGCGATAAAAAGAACGATCATTCCCAGAAAGATTAATAAAAAATAGCCTGATAATCCTTCGCGGTACATGGGGAACATAAAAGCCAAAAACACCAGTGCCGAACCTGTATCAGGCTGTAGCATAATGAGCATCAGCGGAGCTAAAACAATTATAGCCGCAATAAAAATAGATTTTATATCTCTGAATTTTGGATTAAAGGTACTTACATACCTGGCCAGCAGTAAAGCGGTTCCGAATTTAGCAAACTCGGAGGGTTGTAGCCTGAAAGAGCCTAAGGGTATCCAGGCCTGATTACCACCAACATTTCGGCCAACAAATAATACAATGACGAGTAAAATTAAGGTAATCCCATAGATAAAGGGTGCAAAAACATTAAACAGCCTGCCATCAAATAAAAGGATGGATAAACCTAAAATTAGCCCGGTAATTACATAAATCAGCTGTTTGCCGTAACTGCTTCCGAAATCAAACCCGGCTGCGGCCTTATCAGGGTTATAAATTGATGCGTAAATATTAATGAAACCTATTGAACACAGTGCAATGTAGATTAATACCGTAATCCAGTCTACATTAAAAAAGAAACGATTTCCCTGTTGTTGTATCATTTTTGGTTGGTTTCAGGTTTGTTATTTACCAAAGCAGGTTTTGACTGTATGGGTTTTAGCACTACCGATTTACTGGTTATCCCTGGTTTTAATATTAAACTGTCTTTAATTCTTTTGATAGAATCAGTTTTCTTAATATTTAAGCTATCTGTTTTAGTTAGTTTAACTTTTTTAGTCTTATCAATAATAGCTGGAAGGAGATTTTGTTTCTTCATCCATTCTACTCCAGCTGCCCTGCTGCCGGTTACCTGTCCGGTAATGTATTTTTCTACCATATAACTCGCAATAGGAGCGGCATAGATACTTCCATAACCAGCGTTTTCAACAATAACCGCAATAGCAATTTTTGGATTATCCCTTGGTGCAAAACCGATAAAAACAGAGTGATTTTTTCCATGAGGATTTTGTACTGTTCCTGTTTTACCGCACATGATAATATTTGGAATACGTGAAAGTACTGCTGTTCCCCAACCACTATTTACTGCATCTTGCATGCCGTCAATTACCGGTTCAAAATGTTTGGCATCAATACCTACATAATTTTTCTTGATGTATTCTTTCTTCACTTGATTTTTATCGCCAATGGCTTTAATTAAATGCGGCTTGAGGTAATAACCCCTGTTGGCAATAATAGCCATGGCATTGGCAATTTGAAGCGGTGTAGCGGTAATTTCTCCCTGGCCAATGGCTTGAGAGATTACAGTTGTATAACCCCAGCGCTTGCCATATACTTTATCGTAATGATCGGCATTGTAAAAATAACCTGGCCGCTCAAAGGGAATATCAACATCCAGTTTTGAACCAAAGCCAAATTTCGCAACCTTATCCCGCCAGTCCTGGTAAGTTTGACGCTGATTTTTCATGCCGTTTCTGGTAATCAGGTTTTGAAAAACGTGGCAGAAATAAGTATTACAGGATCTTGCAATCCCTTTTCTCATGCTAATATTGCCATCAACGTGCTCGCATTTAACTTTATGATTTCCGGCCATGTAATAACCGGGGCAGTTGAAAGTTGTATTGGGATCAATTACACCTTCCTGCAATCCAATCAAAGCATCAATAGGTTTAAATGAAGAACCCGGCGGATAACTTCCCTGAATGGGCCTCACTAATGAAGGACGATAAGGATTTCCGATCAGGTTCATGTAGTTGTTTCCCTGATCTCTTCCAACAAGTAAATTTGGATCATAACCCGGGCTACTAATCATGGCCAGTATTTCGCCTGTTGCAGGCTCTATTGCTACAATTGCGCCCACTTTATTGAGCATCAGTTCTTCGCCAAGCTTTTGAATTCTGATGTCTATTCCCGAAATTAATCTTTCGCCCGATACCGCGTTGATGTCGTATTTTCCATTCGCATAACTTCCCTGGGGGGTATTTTTGGCATCATAAACGGTATTAATTACACCACGTTCGCCTCTTAATACTTCTTCATAAGATCTTTCAAGACCACTTTTTCCTTTGTAGTCACCTGGTTTATAGTAGCCTTCAGATTTTTCGATATCATCATTACTTACTTCTTTCACATAGCCAAACAACTGTCCGGCAACACTATCAGGGTAATGACGTATGGTTCTGTCCTGGGTAGAAAAACCTGGGAAACGATACATAATTTCCTGTAAACGGGCATAGCTTTGTACTGATATTTGTTTTACAAAGGGGGTAGACTGGTAGTTTGATTTTGCCCGTGCTTTCCTTAAATTTTTTCTAACATCATCAGTGGTAATATCCAGCGCTGTGGCTAAACTTAAAGTATCGAAGGGTTTCACTTCATTTGGAATGACCATTAGATCATAAACGGGTTCATTTTGTACAATAACTTTTCCGTTGCGATCTAATATTGCACCACGGGCAGGGTATTTGTACTTTTTCTTTAAAACATTACTTTCTGCCGAAAGGAATGCTTTATCACTGATGATCTGGATATAAAATAGTTTCGCCAGTAAAATAATGGCGATTACGATAAATAATCCTTGAACGATATATTTCCGGTTAAATAATTGATCCATTAGCGGGAGGTTCTTCTATAGAATATAAACTCTACCAATAAAATAATAAGCAGTGTAAAGATACAACTTAAGCCGCATCTCATTAAGGTATAACCAATTTCTGTTAACCTGAATGTTTCTAAAAAGAACAAAACCACATGATGAGCCAAAACGCACAGCAATGCATACAAAGAAAACCACTGAAAGCCCATATAACTTAATGATGGTTCGGGGTCATCAATTGCATCCCGGTTTAAGCTGATGGAAATAAAAGATATCCTTACAAAGGCCAATACAACACAGGCGGTGGCATGTACACCCATTGTATCGTAAAAGGCATCTAATGTTAAGCCGGTTCCGAAGGCCAGCAGATATAATAAAATATTAGGAATCCCGAAGGGAAGTAAAAGTAAAAACAGGACGTAAATAAATGGAGTAGACAGATCGTAAAAACCCATATTTTTGAGCAAAAAAATCTGCACAAAAAGTAGTAAAAACCACCTGATAATATTTACGATTATAATTCTGCTATTCATTTGGTTTAACCAGGCTTTCTAAAGCTTTTTGTTCCTCAGCTGTTTTATCTTTAACCACATATACATATTGCAATGTGCTAAAATCGGTAAATAAATTTATTTCTGCTGAGAGGAAATTATCATTTGTGGCAACATTCGTTTTACTTACTCTGCCCACTAAAATACCTTTAGGAAAGGAACCGAAGCCCGAAGTAACGATAGAATCGCCAACGTACATTTTAATGTGGTTAGGAACTTCTTTGATTAAAGCTTTTTTAATATTGAAATTTCCATCTCCCCATACCAATGAACCTAATGCCTGGCTCTTTTTTACCACAACGCTGATTTTAGTGTCTTTATGCAATAAAGATTGAATGGTCGCGAGGTGATCAGAAACATCACGGATAAAACCAACAACCCCTCTTTGTGGGGCAATTACAGCCATTCCACCTTTAATCCCATCCAATGCGCCCTTATTAATGGTCATTACATTGTTGCGAAGCGTAATGGAGTTTTTAATTACTTTAGCAGCAAGATAAGTGTATTGCTGGTTGGTTATGGTGTCAATAACTTTGGTATCTTTGGCAGAGTCTACGGTGGTTAATGCAAGTAAACTGGTTTTAAGTTTGGCATTTTCAGCTGCAAGGCTATCGTTTACCATTCCTAAATTTAAGTATCTTTTAAAAACATTTAACCGCTCATAAGCCGTACCCACCACCTCATTGCTTGAGTTTAGGGTTACGCTTCTTTGATAGGCATTATTTTTTAGTGTAAGGGAAACCCCAATCGTAAAAAAAATAATAAATAAAAAAAATGCGTTGTATCTGCTTATAAAAATCCAAAGGTTACGCATTCGATTAGAAGATTGTGGATTTGCGGTTTTAGATTGGCCATAGCATTCGTCAATCTAAAACCGTCAATCGTAAATAAAAATTATTGCATTAAGAATTTATAGCCACCAATATTTTTAAGGGCAATACCTGTACCTCTAACAACTGCACGAAGCGGATCTTCAGCAACGTGAACCGGTAATTTAGTTTTAGCGGCAACACGTTTATCCAAACCTCTTAATAATGCACCACCACCAGTTAAATAAATACCGGTTTGGTAAATATCAGCAGAAAGTTCAGGAGGGGTAATCTCTAAAGCCTTTAAAATAGCTTCTTCAATTTTAGAGATCGATTTATCTAAACAATGTGCAATCTCAGTATAAGAAACTGTAATTTGTTTTGGAACACCCGTCATTAAATCACGTCCCTGAACAGCAAAATCTGCAGGTGCATCCTGTAATTCAGGTAAAGCTGCACCAACTTCAATTTTAATCTTTTCAGCGGTACGGTCACCAATCATAATGTTGTGCTGACGGCGGATGTAGTTTACAATATCAGAGTCAAAGTTATCTCCGGCAACGCGGATAGACTGATCGCAAACAATACCTGATAAAGCGATAACGGCAATTTCCGTTGTACCACCGCCGATATCGATAATCATGTTACCCATTGGTTCTTCCACATCAATTCCAATACCTACGGCAGCAGCCATTGGCTCGTGAATTAAGTAAACTTCTTTAGCACCTGCAATTTCAGCAGAGTCACGTACTGCACGTTTCTCTACCTCTGTAATGCCCGAAGGAATACAAATTACCATACGTAAAGAAGGAAACATCCAGCCTTTACCGCCATTAAGCATCCGGATCATCCCTTTAATCATGGCTTCAGCAGCATTGAAATCGGCAATTACACCATCTTTTAATGGACGAACGGTTTTAATATTATCGTGGGTTTTACCCTCCATTTGCATCGCCTGACGACCTATAGCGATGACTTTGTTTGTTGTGCGATCAAAAGCTACAATAGATGGTTCATCTACAACAACTTTGTCGTTATGTATAATCAGGGTATTCGCTGTGCCTAAATCGATGGCAACTTCTTGCGTAAACCAGTTAAATAATCCCATGTATAAGGTATGTTTTATTTATTTTGTTAAATCTATACTATTCCTAATGTAAAAATAGTCTTTTTATTGTTTTAAGTTTCATTTTCTTTAACGATAAAGCTAAAAGATGAAAGCAGCTAGACTAAAGTAATCGATAACCTTCTTTAAGCTTCGTGTTTTTGCTTTCAACTCAAAAAACTAATGCTTAAAGTGTCTAACGCCCGTGGTAACCATTGCAATTCCTTTTTCGTTTGCTTTTGCAACTGAATCGGCATCTTTAATAGAGCCACCCGGTTGTAAAACAGCAGTAATACCGGCCTCAGCTGCAATTTCTACACAGTCTGGGAAAGGGAAAAATGCATCAGATGCCATTGAAGCGCCTTTAACGCTGAATCCAAACGAAGCCGCTTTTTCAATGGCCTGTTTTAAAGCATCTACACGTGAAGTTTGACCAACACCGCTGGAAATTAAAACATCATCTTTAACCAAAACGATGGTGTTGGATTTTGTATGTTTCACAATTTTATTAGCGAAAAATAAATCTTTTAATTCCTGTGCAGTCGGTGCTTTATCCGTAACAGTTGTCATTTGATCCGGACCTTCAATAATTAAATCTTTATCCTGCTCAATTACACCATTTAATAAAGTTTTGAATTGTTTTTTGCTCAATTCAACATTATTGCGTTGTAAAATAACACGGTTTTTCTTTTTACTGAATAATTCAACCGCTTCAGGCTGATAAGAAGGTGCAATCAATACTTCAAAAAATAAGTTATTAATTTCCTGCGCCGTTTCTAAATCAACTTCTGCGTTGGTAATTAATACACCACCGAATGCCGAAACCGGATCACATGCTAAAGCATCGGTCCAGGCTTGTTTTACCGTAGGGCGAGAGGCAATACCACAAGCATTGGTATGTTTTAAAATTGCAAAGGTTGGATCTTCAAATTCATCAATTAAACTTACAGCTGCATCAACATCTACTAAGTTGTTGTAAGAAAGTTCTTTGCCGTTTAATTTGGTAAACATAGCATCTAAATCGCCATAAAATACACCACCCTGATGTGGATTTTCGCCGTAACGTAAAGTTTTAGCTTCTGTTACGCTTTGTTTAAATACATCAAGTGGCTCTTCCGTATTAAAATAGTTAAAAATTGCAGTATCGTAATGAGAAGACGTGTGGAATGCTTTTTTCGCATACGCTTTACGTTGTGCTAAAGTAGTCTCACCATTTTGTTCTGCTAATTGCGCCTGTAAAGTTGGGTAATCATTTTTTGAAGCAATAATCACCACGTCGTTAAAGTTTTTGGCAGCAGCACGGATTAATGAAATTCCACCGATATCGATTTTTTCAATGATCTCTTCGGCAGTACCACCGGCTTTTACCGTTTCTTCAAAAGGGTATAGATCTACAATAACCAAATCAATTTCCGGAATTTCGTATTCTGCAATTTGTTGCTGATCACCTTCTAAGCCTCTGCGGTTTAAAATACCCCCAAATACTTTTGGGTGCAATGTTTTAACCCGACCGCCTAAAATAGAAGGGTAACCCGTTAAATCTTCAACCGCTGTTACCGGCAGGTTTAAATCTTTAATAAATTGTTCGGTACCACCGGTAGAAAATAATTGTACACCCTGTTCGGCTAACAATTTTACCAATGGTGCTAAACCATCTTTATAATATACTGAGATTAAAGCGTTTTTGATTTTAATGGATTGACTCATTCTACTGAAAATTTTGAGCCGCAAAGGTAGTAAAACAGGGGCATTTATTTAGCCGAAGGAACCAATAAAAATGAAATTATTTATATATTTTTCTTTGCCGGGCATTTTTTTCTTGTTCACTTTATTTTTAACCATTACTTAGGCTCTTGATCCATGTGTGAATTGTAGATATTTAGTTTTTGTTTATGATATTGGCCATAGGACCATATTTCTTTCAACATCTCGGTAATCCACCAGTATTAGCATTATTTTCCGTTGCCTATCAATGGGAAACATTGTTAAACATTAGATTTCTTACTGTGGTAAGCGCTTTATTGCTTTTGATACGAAAAAACAGACTCAAATTTTCTTTGAAGAACCGGCGGCTTTAATAGTATCGCTACTTCTTAATCTTTTTAACCAGGCTTTCTACAATTCTTGGATAGTGTAAATGCTCCAACTGCTGACCTTTGAATTTAACCATTTCCAGGTTGTCATTTTTGTCAATTTTATAACGGGCCTGATAGATGTATTCACCTTCGTCGTAATTCTGATCTACATAATGAATGGTTATACCACCTTCAGGTTCTCCAGCGGCCATTACGGCATGATGCACATGATCCCCATACATGCCCTTGCCACCAAATTTAGGTAAAATAGCAGGGTGAATATTGATGATCCGTCCGGGGTAGGCTTCAATTAAATTTGCTGGGATAAGCCATAAAAAACCAGCCAGTACGATAAAATCGATATCCAGATTTTTGAGCAAATCAAGGATGTTATCTGTTTTAGTAAATTCGTGCCGGTCAAAAATATGACTTGGAATTTCGAAATTATCAGCCCGTTGTAGTACGTAAGCATCTGCATTATTGGTTAAAACCAATGAAATTTCTATATCAGAATTAGATTTAAAATGCTCCATTAATTTTTGGGCATTAGATCCGGAACCTGAAGCAAATATGGCTATTCTCTTTTTCACTAAAAATTCGATTTTCCCAAAAATAGCATTTTTAACGCTCTATCCTAAAATAAGAATATTAATTCTGCAAATTTGATTCACAGGTAAAATTTTTCCAGTAATTTTGCGCTCGTAAACAATGTTTTGCCGAAACTCAATAACTGGAATTTTGTATTCCGGATTTAGAAAATCAGATTCCGATGAGAGATAAGAAGCAAGAGACTTGATTTGATGAAAAATTAAAAGATTGGAATACAGAATATTTAATTGAAATAAAAAAAACAAAAGTGTTTTGTAATTTGAAAATATTAATCCTATATTTGCAACCCGAATTATAGGAAACGAATAAGAAAAATAAAAGGCTAAATAGAAATGGCAAATCATAAATCTTCATTAAAAAGAATTAGAGCAAACGCTACAAAACGTTTACGTAACAGATATCAGGCAAAAACTACACGTACCTTTATTAAAAGATTACGTGCTGCTGAGGACAAAAAAACCGCATCAGAATTATTGCCAAAAGTGATTTCTATGTTAGATCGTTTAGCTAAAAAGAATGTTATCCACAAAAATAAAGCGGCAAACAACAAATCAAAATTAACTAAATTTGTTAATGGTTTAAATTAATCCGTTTTTTTACGATATTAGGAGAAACATCCCAACCAAAAGTTGGGATGTTTTTTTTTGTCTGAAAAAATGGAAAAATATACACAGAAATTAGGGATAAAATTATGGGCCGAAGAGGACAGGCCCCGTGAAAGGCTTTTGCAGCACGGCAAAAGACATTTGACAGATGCTGAACTCATTGCCATTTTAATTGGTTCAGGAAACAGAACCGAAACAGCTGTAGACCTCAGTAAGCGCATACTGGCTTTTTATGAGAATAGTTTAGCCAAACTTGGCCGGGCAAGCATTCAGGAATTAGCCAGGTTTAAAGGTATTGGCGAGGCGAAAGCCATTACAATCATTTCTGCTTTAGAACTTGGCTTGCGGCGTAAAGAAACAGTTGATGATGAAATCATTAAAGTAAACAGTTCAATTGATGCTTACCGATATTTGGAAAGCACGTTGGCTGATTTAAATCACGAAGAGTTTTGGGTAATTCTGCTCAACAGATCAAATCACATTTTAGGGAAATATTTAATCAGTAAGGGCGGACAGGCCGGCACCGTAGCGGATCCAAAGGTTATTTTTAAAATCGCCCTGGAAAATAATGCCGCGAATATTGTTTTGGCGCATAATCATCCTTCTGGCAACCGAAAACCAAGTGACAGTGATCGTAAATTAACAAGAGATATGGTTGCTTCAGGTCATTTATTAGGTTTGCTGGTGGTTGATCATATTATTTTTACCAATAATGGCTATTATAGTTTTAAAGATGATAACTTAATTGGTTAATCATTTTCTAACAATAGGGTTTTATTTAGTTTTTAAATAATTTCTTAAATTGCGAAGATGAAAACCCTAAGATTATTTTTTCTTTTTTTCCTGATTTCCATTGTTTCTTTTGCTCAAAAATCAGGAATCCCAATAAATGTAATTACGTATAATATCCGTTTAAATGTTGCTTCTGATGGTGTAAATGCCTGGCCAAACCGAAAGAACAATGTTAAGGCTTTAATTAAATTTCATGATGCTGATATTTTATGCGTTCAGGAAGCTTTACCTGAACAATATGATGCCCTGCTTGAAAACTCTAACTTTGATGTAGTGGGGGTAGGCCGGGATGATGGCAAACGTAAAGGCGAATTCTCTGCAGTTTATTTTGACAAAACCAGGTTTGCTAAAAAGGAAGGTGGTACTTTCTGGCTTTCTGAAACCCCAAATGTGCCTTCAAAAGGTTGGGATGCTGCTTTAAACCGGGTTTGCAGCTGGGTTAAGCTTTATGATAAGCTAAATAAAAAAGATTTTATCGTTTTTAACACCCATTACGATCACATAGGCGTACAAGCCAGGATTGAATCGGCTAAACTCATTAAACAAAAAATCCAGGAAATTGCACCCAAATTACCTGTTGTATTTACAGGTGATTTAAACGTTACACCGGAAACGGAGGCTATTTCTACTATAAAATCATTTCTTTTAGATGCCAAAGATATTACGGTTGAGCCACCTTATGGGCCCGTAGGAACCTTTAATGCTTTTAATTTTAACAGTGAGCTTAAAGATAAAATTGATTACGTTTTTGTAAACAAAGGTTTCAGCGTCCAAAAATTTGCCGTATTAACAGATAGTAAAGATCAGCGTTATTACTCAGATCATTTGCCGGTTTTTGTAAAGTTGTTTTTTAAGTAAAAAACTGCTTATAAAGCGGGACTATCCTTCAGCCTTTCGGCTTTAAATATTATCTTTGCATTTTATAATTTTTTAGGTAAACGGTTTCCCGAATTTATTCCCGATACCCAATACTAATACTTGATACCCGAATAATGAAAATATCATATAACTGGTTAAAACAGTTTGTACAAATAGACAAAACTCCTCAGGAACTTTCTTTAATCTTAACCAATGTTGGTTTGGAGGTAGAAAGCGTAGATAAAGTGCAGCCGGTTGCCGGTGGACTTGAAGGACTTGTTATTGGACATGTTTTAACTTGTGTTCAGCATCCCAATGCCGATCGTTTACGTGTAACCACGGTGAATGTTGGTCGTGAAGAAAACCTTCAGATTGTTTGTGGTGCACCAAATGTTGCTGCAGGTCAAAAAGTTGTCGTGGCTACCGTTGGTACAACTGTTTATCCTTTGGAAGGCGAGCCTTTTAAAATTAAAGAATCTAAAATCAGGGGAGAAGTATCGCAGGGAATGATTTGCGCTGAAGATGAGATTGGATTGGGTAAATCGCATGATGGGATTATGATTTTGGCAGCAGATACTCAAATTGGTATTTTGGCTAAAGATCATTTCAAAATGGATGATGATTTTGTTTTCGAAATCGGTTTAACACCAAACCGTGCAGATGCGGCTTCACATTTAGGTGTAGCAAGAGATTTAGCGGCTTATTTCAGAAGCAGTTATAAAACACCGGATTTATCAGCCTTTAAAGTTGATGAAGAGAGTTTAAATATTCCGGTATCTGTTGAAGATCAGGAAGCCTGTCCTCGTTATAGCAGTGTAACCATTTCAGGTGTAGAAGTAAAAGAATCACCGGATTGGTTAAAAGATAAACTAAAGGTAATCGGACTGCGTCCGATTAATAATGTTGTAGACATTACCAATTTCGTTTTACATGGATTGGGACAGCCTCTACATGCTTTTGATGCCGATAAAATCTCCGGTGGAAAAGTAATCGTGAAAAAAGTAGCCGAAGGAACACCTTTTGTAACTTTAGATGATGTAGAGCGTAAATTAAGTTCGGATGATTTAATGATCTGCAATGCAGCGTCGCCAATGTGTATTGCTGGTGTATTTGGTGGTAAATCTTCCGGAGTTGACGTAAATACAAAAAATATCTTTTTAGAAAGTGCTTATTTTAACTCGGTCTCGGTGCGTAAAACGGCTAAAAGACATGGTTTAAAAACCGATGCCTCTTTCCGCTACGAGCGTGGTACTGATCCGGAAATTACCATTACGGCTTTAAAATATGCTGCAATCTTAATTAAAGAACTTGCGGGTGGTAAAATTTCATCAGCCATTTCCGATATTTATCCAAATCCTGTTCAGCCATTTGAGTTTGATGTAAATTACAATAACATCACTAAGTTGATTGGTGCAGATATTCCTGCAGCAGAGATAAAAGAAATTATTTTGGCTTTAGGCATTGAAGCAACCAGTGAAAATGCAGAAGGATTATCATTAAAAGTTCCGGCTTATAAAGTAGATGTAACCAGAGAATGTGACATTACCGAAGAGGTTTTGCGTATTTATGGGTATAACAACATCGAAATCCCAACCAAAGTAAATGCTTCACTATCTTATACCCAAAGGCCTGATAAAGAAAATACGCAAAATGTTATAGCCGATATGCTAACTGCAAATGGCTATGCCGAAATTTGGTGCAACTCGCTAACTAAATCTGCTTATTCTAAAAATTTAGATGAGGCCGTACACATTTTAAATCCGTTAAGCAGTGATTTAAATGTAATGCGTCAAAGTTTATTAATGCCTGCTTTAGAAAGCGTAGCTTATAATCAAAACCGTAAAAATGCCGATGTTAAGTTTTATGAGTTTGGAAAAACGTATAGCTTAATTAACGAAAAATATATTGAGCGCCCACGTTTATTGCTTTTAGTATCAGGCGCTAAACAAAGTGAGCAATGGAATCAAAGTACTAAGCCGAGTACATTTTATAATTTAAAAGCAGCAGTTGATGCAATTATTTCACGTTTAGGGATCTCAAGTTATCAAAGCGATGTTTTAAATGATGAAAACTTTGCTTATGGCATTAAATATTACAGGGGAGATAAAATCCTGGTTAGTTTTGGTGCGGCAACAAAGGCAGACCGTAAGCTGGCTGATGTAAATGCGGAAGTATATTATGCTGATTTCGATTGGAGTGCATTGCTTGATGTGATTAAAAAGAATAAAATCGTAAACAAAGAAATTTCAAAATACCCTCAGGTTCGCCGCGATCTTTCCATGTTGATTGATAAAGATGTAACCTTCGAACTGCTTAAAGGAATTGCTTTTAAAACCGACAAAAAGTTAATTAAAGAGGTAAATGTTTTTGATGTTTACGAAGGAGATAAATTACCGGAAGGTAAAAAATCTTATGCATTAAACTTTATTTTGCTGGATGAGGAGCAAACCCTTACAGATAAGCAAATTGAACAAACCATGCAAAAACTAATCGCTAATTTAACCCAACAAGCAGGGGCAGAAATTAGGAAATAAAATATAAATTCGTATTTTTAGAAATAAATTCATGACTTCTGTTGCAGATCAATTAGATAAGGTAATACAAAAAACAACACGGTTAATCGAGTTGTGTAATGCCTTGCAGGAAGAAAATGATTTATTAAGGCTTGAAAATCAATCGTTAAAGGTTGCTCTGGATACAGCAAAAGACAAAAATGTAGAACTCGATGAAAAAATGCGGGTTTTAAAGTTGGCTAAAAGTATTGAAGGAACCAGTGAAAAGTCGCTTGACATTAAACAAAAAATTAACGATTTTGTGAGGGAGATTGATAAGAGTATCGCTTTGCTTAAAAAATAAGTGAAACGAAAAAACAGAAACTAAGCTAAACAAATGGGAGAAATCTCGATTAAAATAACGATTTCCGACCGTATTTATCCTTTAAAGGTTAATATGGAAGAGGAAGAAATTGTGAGACGGGCAGCAAAAATGATCAATGAGCGCATAAAAGACTATCAGGAAAATTATGCGGTTAGAGATAAGCAGGATCTACTCTCTATGTCGTTGTTGCATTATGCAACGGCGGTATTAAGAACAGAGAATAAGGTGCAAAACCAGGATACTGCAGTTGCCGATAAAGTTGAAGAATTAGATGTTATTTTAAACGGTTTCTTTTCAAAATAAAAGGTACGTTCTTTAGAAAATTTCGTCACTCTGAACTTGTTTCAGAGTCTTAAAAAGATGTTGAAATCATCAGCGTGACGATTTTGTAAATATATTAGCACAAAAATATAGCCGCAGCTAGTTTTTGAGTTTCAAATTTTATAAAACTTAACACTTCAATATCTATAGGGTTAAGAGGGCGTATTTCATCTGCTTTGGCACCTGGAAATGGCTTAAACCCTAATTATGCTTAGTTGAGGTTTAAAATGTATGAGACTTTAAAAAATTAGTTGCGGTTTTTTATTTAAAAAACAAAATGGAAATAGTTGAAATATTAGGATACGTATTTGCCTTACTGGCCGGTTTAATTATCGGGGTAGTAGTAGGAAGGTTCCTGCTGCGTAATTTGCTTAAACAGCAGGAAATTGCTGCACAAACCAAAGTAAAAAAGATTTTAAAAGATGCAGAGAACAATGCAGAGATTTTAAAAAAGAATAAACTTCTGGAAGCAAAAGAGAAGTTTTTGCAAATGAAAGCTGAGCATGAACAAGAAGTGAATGCAAAGAATAATAACATTAACCAACGCGAAAATACAATGAAACAGAAAGAACAATCTGTTAATCAGCGTTTGGAAAATTTCAATAAAAAAGAGCAGGAGCTTGACAAGCAAAAAATTAATCTGGAAAAACAAACCGAACTGGCCGTTAAAAAGCAGGACGAGGTAGAAGTTTTAAAGAATCAGCACCTTAAGCAATTGGAAACCATTGCAGGTTTATCCGCTGATGAAGCTAAAAACCAATTGGTAGAAAACCTTAAACAGGAAGCCCGTACGCAGGCGATGATGCAGGTTAAGGATATTGTTGATGAAGCTAAATTAACCGCAAGTAAAGAGGCTAAAAAGGTGGTTATTCAAACCATTCAACGTACAGCTACAGAAGCTGCTATTGAAAACTCAGTATCAATTTTTCATATTGAAAGCGATGAAATTAAAGGCCGTGTAATTGGTAGAGAAGGAAGAAATATTCGGGCTTTAGAAGCCGCTACAGGTATTGAAATTATTGTTGATGATACCCCTGAAGCCATTATTTTATCAGGTTTTGATCCGGTTAGAAGAGAAATAGCCCGTTTGGCTTTACACCGTTTGGTAACAGATGGTCGTATTCATCCGGCACGTATTGAAGAGATTGTTGCCAAAACCAAAAAACAGATCGAAGATGAGATTGTAGAAATTGGTGAGCGTACCGTTATCGATTTGGGTATCCATGGTTTACACCCTGAATTAATTCGTATGGTTGGCCGTATGCGTTACCGGTCGTCTTACGGACAGAACTTATTGCATCACTCTCGTGAGGTGGCTAACTTCTGTGCAACTATGGCAGCAGAATTAGGCTTGAATGCAAAAATGGCTAAACGTGCAGGTTTATTACATGATATTGGTAAAGTACCTGATGATAACCCGGAATTGCCACACGCAATTTTAGGTATGCAATTGGCCGAAAAATATAAAGAACATCCTGAAATTTGTAACGCTATTGGAGCCCACCACGATGAAATCGAAATGACTTCAATGATTTCTCCAATTGTACAAGCTTGTGATGCGATTTCAGGTGCCCGTCCTGGCGCCCGTCGTGAAGTTGTAGAAAGTTACATTAAACGCTTAAAAGATTTAGAAGAACTGGCTTTATCTTATCCCGGAGTGGAAAAAACTTTCGCTATCCAGGCTGGTAGAGAATTACGCGTAATTGTAGAGAGTGAACGCATTACAGATGCACAGGCTGAGTTATTAGCGGCGGATATTTCAACCCGTATTCAAACAGAAATGACTTATCCGGGGCAAATTAAAGTTACAGTAATCAGAGAAACCCGTTCTGTTGCTTTTGCAAAATAAAATGCCTGTCATGCTGAGGAACGAAGCATCTGTTAGGTAAATAAAACAGCTTTTAGATTCTTCCTGTGGTCTCTGAATGACAAAACGAATATAAGCGATGGATTATTCCATCGCTTTTTTTATTTTTACATATTAAACTATCGTCACCTTATGCCGGTCGTTAAAATCATTAGATATGAAAACTGTAGAAGCCAAACGTCCAGTAGATGTTTATTTTGATAAATATCAGGAAAGCCATAACAACCAAACAAATGAAGTAATTCATTGGATTTGTGTGCCTTTGATTATTTTCAGCTTGCTGGGATTAATTTGGTCAATACCGTTTCCTCATCTTGAATTTTTGGGGCGTTATAATGGTTTCATTAACTGGGCTTCATTTTTAATTGCTTTTTCCATCTACTATTATTACCGCCTTTCGCCTGTACTTTCTTATATGATGTTATTGCTTGTGTTTTTGATGAGCTGGGGCATTGTATCTTTAGAGAAGTGGCAAGTTGCAGGTGGTCCGGCTGTTTGGTTGGTTTGTGCAATTATTTTTGTCATTGCATGGATTGGTCAGTTTATAGGACATAAAATAGAAGGAAAGAAACCATCTTTTTTAGATGATGTTAAATTCCTGTTAATAGGTCCAATCTGGTTATTGCACTTCATTTGCAAGAAATTGGGCATCAGGTACTAAATCCGGGCTGGGTAATATTAAATTAACCTTGAATTAAACAAAGCTTAATTAACACCTAATATACAGCTAACATTGTGGTAATAGCTTTGCCTAAAATTAAAAACAGGCAAATTGGACTTAATCACAATTTTAAAACGATCGGCATTAACTATGCTGATCTCATTTCTAAGCATAGCAGTTTATGCACAAACCGGCAAAATTTCTGGTACGGTTACCGATAAAAAAACAGGTGAAACTTTAATTGGAGTAACCGTAAGAATAAAGGGTACTAATAAAGGTGTTTCTACCGATGTTGATGGCAAGTATGTTTTACAAGCCATGGCTAACGGTAAGCATATCCTGGAATTCTCGTATGTTGGATATCAAACTAAAGAGGTTTCCGATATAGAGGTTAAATCTCCGGCAGTTACCAACTTAAATGTTGTATTAAGCGAAGCAAGCGGACAAAATTTACAGGAAGTTGTTGTAAAAGCTAGTTTTAAACAGGAATCTATTAATACATTATATGCACAGCAAAAAAATAGTGCGTTAATTTCTGATGGTATTTCGAGTGAACAAATTAGAAAATCTCCGGATAAAAATACCTCTGATGTTTTAAAAAGAGTTAGTGGTGCAACTATACAGGATAATAAATTTGTAATTGTTCGTGGTTTAAGTGACCGATATAATACTGCTACACTTGATAACTCTACTTTACCAAGTACGGAAGCCAATAAAAAAGCTTTCTCTTTTGACATAGTGCCTTCAAATTTGGTTGATAAAATTACCATTAGCAAAACGGCTACTCCTGATTTACCAGCTGATTTTGCTGGTGGTGCGGTTCAAATTGTTACTAAAGATATTCCGGATCAAAACTTTTTATCGTTTGGAGTAGGATATGGATACAATAGCCAATCAACTTTCAAGGATTTTCTGGGAACTAAGAAAAATGCATTAGCATATTTAGGCTATGAGGATGGCTCAAAACAACTTGCAGAAAATTTTCCGAGTATTGCAGCTGTTGCCGCAGGAAATTTACCCAGTGCTAAAAATATTGCAGCATTAAAATCATTACCTACGGATAACACCATTAAAACTACAAGTGCATTGCCAACGCAAAATTATCAATTTAGTATTGGTAGGGTTAAGCAATCAGAAAATGGAAATAAGTTTGGGGCTTTAATCTCCGGAACTTATAGAAATTCGCAAACCATAAACCAAGATGTTGAACGTAATTTTTATATCTACAACTACAGGGATAATCAATATAAGTTCTCAACAAACGTGGGGGCATTGGCAAACTTTGCCTATAGCTTCGGAAGGAATAAAATCAGTTTTAAGAATATCTATAATAAAAACTACGATGATAACTATACTGAACGTACCGGTATAAAAGATGGAAATTCGCTAAATAAGTTTTATGCTTACGATTTGATGCAAAAATCACTGTTTAAAACAACTTTAGAAGGTGATCATCAAATTGGTAAAGGAAATAATAAATTAAAATGGACTGCTTCATACAGTAGCATTGGTAATAATCAGCCTAACCAGTTGAAAATGAATTATACCAAACCATTGGCGGCTCAAAATGATCCATCTGTTTTATACCAGGCAAACATCACTTCTTTAGGTAAAGATAATACCAGATTATTTTCAGATTTAAATGAAAATATTTATTCGGGTGATGTTAACTATAGTACACCTTTTAAACTGTTTGATGCATCAACAACAATGAAAGTTGGTTTGGGCTCGCAGTACCGTGATCGTACTTTCGATGCCCGTTTTATCGGGGCTGAATTAACAACAAATGATCCGGCTTTGCAAACTAAGATCAGGGCACTGCCTATTACTGAAATATTTTCTCATTCATTGTTCGAATCTGGAGTGTATAGACTTGCTGAAGTTGGCGGGCCATTAGATAGTTATAAATCTAACTCATTTACTAATTATGGTTATTTAATGCTTGACCAAAAGTTTGGTGAAAATTTTAGGGCAGTGTATGGTGCAAGAATAGAAAACTACAATGTTAAAGTATTAAATACAATTGAAACGTATGTAAACGATACACAATTGGATGTGCTTCCTTCAATAAACTTAACTTACAGTTTAACAAAGAAGGCTAATTTACGGGCATCTTACTATCGTACCTTAGCCAGACCAGAATTTAGAGAGCTGGCCTATCCATCGTTCTACGATTATGAACAATTGGGAAATATAGTTGGTAATCCAAATTTAAAAAGGTCACTAATTGACAACGCAGATTTGAGATATGAAATTTATCCTGAAGCAGGGCAGTTATTTTCAATCTCTGCATTTTATAAGCACTTTACTAATGCAATCGAGTCTTATCGGTATGATGTAGGATCAACAACTGATGTATCTTTCTTTAACACACCAAAAGCTTATACTTATGGATTAGAGTTAGAAGCCAGAAAGAATTTGAACTTTATTAACGAAAGCGATTTCTTTAAAAATACAACAGCTTACTTCAATTTTTCATTAATCAAATCTAAGGTAACCAATCCTACAGATCAGGATTATATTGATAAAACGCGTCCAATGGTTGGGCAGTCTCCTTACGTAATTAATGCTGGTTTACAGCACAGTGCTTTAGACAATAAATTAAATTTTAATATCCTGTATAATAAAATTGGAAGAAGGATTGTGCAGGCAGGCGGTATCCGTTTCCCTAGCACCTGGGAAAACCCAAGAGATGTGCTTGATTTCCAGGTGAGTTATAAAGTACTTAAATCTAAAGGTGAAATTAAGCTAAATGCTGGTGACATTTTAAACCAGAGAAATGTAATTTATTTCGACTATAACGGAGACAAAAAATATAATGGTAGTGTGGGTAACGGTGGTGATGAAACTTTCTCAGCTTACAAAACAGGAACAAACATATCATTGTCGTTTAACTATTCTTTCTAGTCTTTACAATATGTTAACAGGATATTAATCCTGAAGAAAAATTAAAAATATCTCTTTGTAAAAATATTTAAAAAAGAAAAAATGAAAAATCAATTTGTACTACTTGCTTTGTCAGTAGTTTTATTTTCAACTTCTTGTAAAAAGAATGTAATAGTTGAATCACCTTCAACAGAAGTTCCTAATGGAGGCACAGCATCAAATGTTGTAGAAGTTTCAGGTGAAATTTCAGCTAGCACAACTTGGTCAGCAAGTAAAATATACTTATTGAAAGGATTTGTATTTGTTAGTAATGGTGCTACTTTAACCATTGAGCCAGGTACAATTATCAAAGGTGATAAAGCAACTAAAGGCACATTAATTATTACCCGCGGATCAAAAATTAATGCAACAGGTACAGTTGATAAACCAATTGTATTTACATCTGGTTTAGCTGCGGGTGCCCGTAGCCAGGGAGACTGGGGTGGTGTTATTCTTTTAGGTAAAGCACCAGTTAACCAGGGTACAGATGTTAAAATCGAAGGTGGTTTGGTACAGCCTGCTGGTAAAGACGAAAAAGCATATATTTATTATGGTGGTACCGATGTAGCGGATAATTCAGGTATTATGAAATACGTTCGTATCGAATATGCTGGTATTGCTTATTCAGTTGATAATGAGATTAACGGATTAACAATGGGTGGTGTTGGTAACGGTACAACTCTTGATTATATTCAGGTTTACCGTTCGGGTGATGACGCTTTTGAATGGTTTGGTGGTACAGTAAATGCGAAACACTTATTAGCTATTGGTACCTGGGATGATGATTTCGATACAGATTTTGGTTATTCTGGTAATGTTCAGTTCGCTTTAGCACAAAGAGTTTCTACAGTAGCGGATCAGTCTCAATCTAATGGCTTCGAATCTGATAATAATGGAAGTGGTACGGATCAAACGCCTAAAACTTCTGCAGTTTTCTCAAATGTAACGGTTTTAGGTCCAATCAGAGCTGCCGGTGGCGCTTACAATGCTAACTTTTACCATGGTGCTCAAATCCGTCGTAATTCTTCAATCAGCATCTTGAATTCAGTAATTTCAGGTTTTCCTATTGGAATTTATATTGACGATACTAAAGTTGTTACTGCTGGTTCTACTTCAGCGAACTTTACAAGTGGCAATATGGTAATTGCCAACAACTTAATTTATGGTACTAAAACAACTGAAGTAAGTGTAAGTAATACGGCGGCAGCTGTGGCAATCGAAGCTAAACTGCGTGCTGATAACACTTTTGCACAAACTACTTTTGCCGGTTCTCTTTTTGGTAACCCTTACCTATATGCAAGTGATTTCGGTGCGGGAGCTACATTAGGTACGGCAAACTTTACATTGGCTGGAAATTCTGCTGCTGCAACAGGTGCATCGTTTACTAATGCTAAAGTATCTGGTTCTTTCTTTACACCAGTAGCTTACAAAGGTGCTTTTGGTTCTGAGAACTGGGCAGCTGGTTGGGCTGAGTCTGATGCTCAGGTTTTACCTTACACTACTCCAGGTGCTGTAAAATAACCTGAATAAAAAGTAATATTAAAAAAGCCTGGAAGTAATTCCAGGCTTTTTTATTTTTCTCAATGGTGAGCAAGTTAAAATAGTTAAAATTAGCTTGAAGCCTGTAAGGAATACCGGCGAATTAAGCATTCAGTTTTATGCCTTTTGTTTGATTAAACGTTTAGGCTTAATTTCTTTTACTGCAGGCTGATCCGCTTTAACTTCTCCTTTTAAAATTGCAGGTGCATCAACAGCGGGTTTATTTTCAGATGTCACAGCTTTTTTAGAAAGTTTTTTAGCCAGTTGTCTGGCAAAATTTTCTACGATTTTTTTACTCTTTTTAGCCTCTCCGTATTGATTAATTACTTCATCAAAAGCAGTTATCAATTTTAACGTTAGTTCTTTCTTTAGCTTTTTGTTTCCTGAACGATTTTGCGATTTTTTCTTCTTTTTCATTTACCTCAAAGATATATCATCGGAAAATTAAATTAATATTATCCTTTTGTTAAGTATGCTTAAAGCACTTAACATCAAATTGTTTTCAGATTTTTAGCTGTGTATAACGCTGTAAATGAATTGAATATGTTGAGTTTAGATATTCGTTCCGGGAATTACATCGCCACCCAAATCCAACGTGTTTTGAAACTCTTCTATATATTGCAGAAGGTGCCGCTCTGCAGTGGCGAAAGAGTTAAATGTAGAAGCGGGTTTATTTCCTTCAGGGTGGCTTTTACTTCTGTAATGCAAGTTAGTTTGAAAAGTGAAGGTTTTTTGATCATAGATGGGCGACATGATTCTAGCTTTAAGCCCGTGAGTATGAATCTCAACAAAATACTCCTTTAATACAGTATAAATAATAGCAGGCATATTTTTTAGATTTATGTTAGCCATAAAAATACCTTAAATACTTATTTATAAAGCCAGTTATTGGTATGATAATATTGTGGTAACATTAACTTAACCTGATTTAAGCTTGTATAGTTTTGCTAAGGTTATTTAAAAGGATCATAAGCATAAACAATTTCATACTTAACGTTTTTAAGCTGAGCCGCAAGCTGACCTATTTTTAAATCCTGTAATTGAGGCGTAGGTTCGCAAAAAGAATATTTTTTACCGTTATAAGTAATAAAATTGCCAACTGGTTTATCAAATTGTACAGCCATCGTTAAATGGGTAGGGTACAGCAGTGCTACCATTGGCAGGTTGTATATTTCTTTTACAAGGAAGAAAAATAAAGCAGCCCGGTCGTCACAATCGCTGTACTTATTTGCCAGGGTTTGCTCTGGTGATAACCGCTTTTCCATTCCAAAGTTTTGTTCATCATTTTCATAAAGAAATGCATATCGTGTAAAGCGCATTAAATAATCTACACCCTTTTTTTGATCCATGCCTTTCAGGTTATCTTTAAGTATTGGAATAAGCGAACTATAGGTTTCGCGGCTCAATGGAATGTTAAAATAAGTTTCAAAATCTACGCCCGGATAGTTTTTAAAAATAGCCTGTATATCCTCGTTTACTTTAAGCTTAAAATGATAAATTTTTTGCTTGTAACTAAACTCTACATCTTTTTCTTCGTAGCGCTCTGGCTTAAAATCGGGCATCCTGGTTACCTTGTAAGAAAAAGAATTAACCGCTTCCGGAATTGCAATATTAACTGGTTTGTAAGCCTCGGCTTGTTTAAATAATTTGCCGTAATCATGGTAGTTTAAACACATGTATTTTTTATGGTCGATGGTAAAGAACGGGATATCGCTAATATCTTCTTCATTTCTTACATAAAATATAATTTGTTCATTGCCCACAGCTACGCGTGCATCATAACCACATTTATTTAACAAAAACCATTTATATAAGGTATACCTGAAATAATTTTCCTTTTTAGGGCTTAGTTGCTCTGCCGTTTTCCTGATCAGCTGATAATAAATCCAGTCGTTAAGTTTATGAGCTTCTTTATAATTTGTTAATGCCGTTACAATGTTTTGATAGTTTGAGGAATTGATCTGACTGTAAAACTCATGAACGGCAGGAGCTGAGGCTGTACCTGATAATGGAATAATGACAGATGGGCTGGCTTCAAAATTAAAAGTGCCATCGTAAAATTCGAAAGAAAAGTTTTGTGCACGCATTTTAGTGCCCATACTTAACAGAAGTACGAATACCAATAGCGTTTTGCAATATTTAATGACTGCACCTTTCAATACCATGTATTTTGGTTACATTAAATTTACCTATAATTAACGTAAAATCAACAATTTATTTATGTGAATTCTGTTTGATAACTTAACTTAAACTTAATCTTAAAAATCTTGAATAGAATAATAAAAAATAAAGTCAAGTTTATTTTGATGATAGTTATAGTAATGTTTACTTTGTTGAAAATAACGACTTTCAGACATGGTTAAAAAGACAAAATTAATATTGGTATTTCTATTGCTTTCTCTTATTGCCTTAAATATTAAAGCTCAGGAAAGTATAGTAAAATTAAGTTATGTTGTTAATTCAGATAAAAGTGTTGACCTCGACTATCTAAAAGAAGATCCTGGTACATATAGTTTGATGTTACGTTTTTCGCGACTCGATAATTCGTACTATTCGGATCGCCAGGTGTTTAATATTGGGAATTATTCGGGTAAACTTATAAAGTTATCTCCTTCAAATAAAGAACAAGGAATAGGGTTTTCCTACTCTTACTCTTTTATTAGAGGCAAGCTCAATCCAAAGTATAATGCTGATTTTGTATATATAATGCCATACAAAAAAGGAACTCCGGTTGTTGTTGCCGAAATGGGGTATGTAGGCTCCCGATATTTTGGAAAAACGGCTCCTGAGGATTGGAAAGTATATAGCTTTTCTACAGAAAAAGAAGATAGTGTAACAGCTGTCAGAAAAGGGGTGGTTGTAGAGATAAAAGATTTATATGAAAATAATGAATCGTCTAAGTTTGAATATACGAGCAAGGTTAATGAATTAACTGTAGAACATGCCGATGGTACATTGGCAATTTATAAAAGTTTTAAGAAAGGAAGCTTTACGGTTAAAGTTGGGCAAACCATTTATCCAGGTACAGTTTTAGGTGTAAACAGCAGGTATAGAGAAAATAGTAAATATAATGTGTCGCTTTATATTACTTACCTAAAATCAATAGACTTTGAAAGTGCAAAGAACCCTCAGAACCCTAAAAGTTTATATGGCTTTGTGGTTCCACATTTTTATACCGCAGATGATCCTATGGCAATATTAGTCTCTCAAAAAGAATATACTGTAGAAAATACACCCGAAATTATTAGGAAAGAATTTTCAAAAAAGGAGCTCAAAGCCAGTATTAAATAAAAAAAGAGCCATATTAATATAACTTAACTTTTTGTAGAGATAATAAATCATTAACAGATACTTAACATCTCGGCTTTACTTTTGCAGTATAAATATTTGGTTAGTATTTATAAAGTTTAGGTTAGTTGATAATAAAAAACCCGGATGGATGTCCGGGTTTTTTTATTTAGAAATGATTATAAATTCTTGCCAAGTTTTTCCAGCATTTCTGGCGGAATATTGTGTGTATCTACCAATAAGAAACCATCTAAACAGTCAGAAAATTTAGGGTCAATATTGAAGGAGATAATTTTTGCATTTAAATTCATGTATTGTCTTAACAACACCGGAACTTTGATGTGCGAATTTTCGATATCACCAATTAAGCTATCTAAATCTTTAAAAGAATCGCTGCTATCCACCAAAGTATCGGTAGAGATCGGCAAAAGATCAGCTTTGAACTTGTTTTTTGGTTTTACATATTTAGCCATCTCATAGTCGAAATGGTTTTTGGTGATGTAATCAACAATTAGCGCTTTACTAAACTTGGAAAAATTATTGCTGATGCTTACCGGCCCAAACATATAACGGTATTGCGGATTATCGATCAGATATTTTAAAATTCCTTTCCAAAGTAAAAACAATGGAAGCGGTTTGCCCTGGTACTCTTTCCTAATCCACGACCGGCCCAATTCAATGCCTTGTTTTAGCATCGGATAAAACTGATCTTTCATTTTAAATAATTCGGAAAGGTAAAAACCACGGCTACCCATGCTTTCTAAAATCTCATCGCCTTTACCAATTCTATAGGCCCCAACAATATTTTCTAAATCCTTGTCCCAAATAAATAAGTGATTGTAGTAAATATCGTAATTATCTAAATCGATTTTTTTATTTGTTCCTTCACCAACCTCTCTAAAGGTTATTTCACGCAAGCGGCCAATTTCCCTTAAAGTATTAGGAATTTTTAGAGTGGGAACAATATAAACCTCGTAATTTTTTTCCGTCCATACTTTAAAGTCTTCCAGCGTTTCTACTTCTGTTTTAATCAGTGTTCTTGATGTCTCCTCAATAATTTCCGCAGGTTTTTTCTTAATCTTAAATAATTTTAAAGGATTAAAAAGTTTCTTTTCAGTATCCAGACCAACACCTAAAGCATAAGTACGGGCCCTTAAAAAGTCCATTAACTTATTGCTGCTGTTCATGTGCGAGATCTCGGAAACTGCGATGGGTTTACCCACTCTTACCTTGATGGTACGGCCATGTTTATTTAAAAATTCGGATGGCAATTTTGCGGTACGTAAAGTAGGGTGGATAAAACTTAAAATATTAAAGAAAACCCCATTATTGCCATGGAAATAAATGGGTACAACAGGTACTTTAGCTTTTGCAATAAGTTTACCCACTACCGGGTGCCACATTCTGTCGGTTACCTGTTGGGCATCAAGTTTAAAAGTCGAAACCTCTCCCGCAGGGAAAATTCCGATGGGTATTCCATTTCTTAATAAATCAAAAGTTGTTTTTAAACCACTGATGCTTGATGAATGCTGCACATTTTCGAAAGGATTAACCGCTACAAAAAACTCATCCAGGTTTGGTATCTTCTTTAAAATAAAGTTAACCATTACTTTGGCATCCGGCCTTACGGTACATAAAAGTTTAACTAAAGCCAAGCCTTCTACACCACCATAAGGATGGTTTGCAATGGCAATAAAAGGACCTGTTTTAGGGATACTGTTTAAATCATCCTCATCAAAATCTATAGAAACGCCAATGGTTTCCAATATTTTATCTACAAATTCTAAACCTTTAAAATGCTGATTTTGAGAGAATACATCATTAATATCATTCAGCTTCATGATTTCCATCATCAGGCCGGCCAATCCCGGAACGCCAAGTTTATCTATCTTCGTCGCCTTCGCAAATTCTGAGGTAGTAATGATCTTCATATAAAAATTGTTAGGTTGTTGTATTTAACAAAGCATGCCTGTTTTGCAATCCCAAAAATAAGATTTATATTCAAATATAAATGTCATAACATATAACGATGAGAACTTGGCTTAATAAACACTTTGGTTTTAGTAAAGGCGAGTTTAACGGACTTATATTCTTAATTTCAATCATCATTATTTTAAAATCTTTACCTTTTATATATGGCTACTTTAAACCTGTAGAAGAGGATGAGTCTAATCTTCTGGCTCAGATTCAAAAAATATCGGTTGGCCAAGAAGAGCGGTTTCATTACACCAAAAATAGCATAGAAGAACCCAGAGATCAAAGGGCAGGAAAGCTTTTTAACTTTGATCCCAATACTATTGATGTTGGAGGTTGGCAGGAATTAGGGCTTTCGGCAAAGCAGGCTCAATCTATTATTAATTATAGAAATAAGGGAGGCAAGTTTTACAAGGCAGAAGATTTGCAGAAAATGTATACCGTATCTCCTGAAATGTACCAGAAGCTACTGCCTTATGTACAAATAGAAAATCAACAGACCGTTTACCCTAAAAAAGATTTCCAGCTTGATCAGAAAGCGTATGTTAAAAAACCATTGGTTATGGTAGATGTTAATTTAGCCGATTCTGCACAACTGGATCAAATAAAAGGGATAGGACCTGCATTTGCTTTGCGCATTTTAAAATACCGGGAGCGTTTAGGTGGTTTTTATAAAAAGGAGCAGCTAATGGAAGTTTATGGCCTTGACTCTGTAAAATACAATGAAATAAAGGATCAGATTATGCTTAGTGAGGCCCGGCTTAAAATTATAAACATTAATACAGCTGCATTTGAAGACTTAAAAAGCAATCCATACCTCAGTTATAAACAAATTAATGCCATTATACAATACCGGAAGCAACATGGTAAATATGCCGGAGTTGCCGATTTAAGCAAAATAGCCAATTTAACCCCACAGGTTATTGAGAAAATTAGCCGGTATATTTCTTTTTAAGCGGTTACAAATTTCAAAACCGAATCTTTAAATCTTCTCTTTTATCTGTAATATGTAGTGATAGTTAGCTTTATTTGGTTTAAAATGCTAAAAAAATAAATAAAACTTTTCGCCATCATTTACAGCCTTTCAAAATCAGGTGTAAACTAATTGAACCAAATACCATTTCATTCTACAAAGAGGTGTTTTTTTAACTATAAGTAACTATCAAATAAATGTTTATAATTGCCAAATACCAATATAAAATATAAATATTAATGAGCGTTAGTTTTAACTTTTCAGAAACAGAAACCCAACAAAGCGTTAGGGCTATGGTTCGTGATTTTGCAGAAAAAAATATCCGTCCGAATATTATGGAATGGGATGAATCACAACATTTCCCTGTAGAGTTATTTAAACAATTAGGTGATTTAGGATTAATGGGTGTTTTAGTGCCCGAAAATTATGGTGGCTCAGGTTTGGGTTATCAGGAATATGTTGATGTGATTGTAGAAATTGCCAGAGTTTGTGGTTCGATCGGTTTATCCGTTGCTGCACACAATTCGCTTTGTACAGGACACATTTTAGCTTTTGGTAACGAAGAACAAAAACAAAGATGGTTGCCAAAACTGGCTACGGCAGAGTGGATTGGTGCATGGGGTTTAACAGAGGCCAATACAGGTTCTGATGCTTTACGGATGATGACTACAGCTGTTGAAGATGGTGATGATTATATACTTAATGGTGCAAAAAACTGGATTACCCACGGTAAAAGCGGTGATGTTGCCGTAGTAATGGTGCGTACAGGGGAGAGTGGAAGTTCAAAAGGAATTTCGGCCATTGTGGTAGAAAGAGGTACACCAGGTTTTTCGGCCGGAAAAAAAGAAAACAAATTAGGTATGCGTGCTTCAGAAACCACTGAAATGATTTTTGATAATTGCCGTGTTCCTAAAGCCAATATTTTAGGCAATGTAGGCGAAGGTTTTAAACAAGCCATGAAAGTTTTAGATGGAGGCCGGATTTCAATTGCCGCTCTGTCATTAGGCATTGCAAAAGGTGCATTTGATGCTGCGGTGAGTTATTCGAAACAACGTCATCAATTTGGACAACCAATTTCAAGTTTCCAGGCCATTAGTTTTAAACTTGCAGATATGGCTACTGAGATTGAGGCTTCAGAATTATTGATTCGCCAGGCAGCGGATTTAAAGAACAGACATTTGCCAATGACTAAAGAATCGGCAATGGCTAAATACTTTGCGTCGGAAGTTGCCGTGAAAGTATCAACAGAAGCCGTTCAGATTTTTGGTGGTTATGGGTATACTAAAGATTTTCCGGTAGAGAAATTTTATCGCGATAGTAAATTATGTACAATAGGCGAGGGCACATCAGAAATACAAAAGATTGTAATTGCACGTGAGATATTAAATTAAGTATAGAGTTTAAAGACCAAAGCCGAAAGCTAAGTAAACAAAGAGCAACAAACCAAATATATTATGAGTGATCCGGAAGGCGAAAACCTCCGGATTTTTTTGTTAAATTTTAAACCAGCAGCCACTTAGATTTGTTTCTAATTATGATTATAAGATTAATGATATGGCAAAGTATTCAGAAAAGGCTGGTGAGAAAGTAGAAAAAACCATGCACGAAATGAAAGAAGGTAAGCTTAAAAGCGGCTCAGGTAAAAAAGTAACCTCTAAAAAGCAAGCGATTGCAATAGGTTTATCAGAGGCTAGAAAAGAAGGGGCAAAAGTGCCTAAAAAGAAAGATTAAAATGGGCATAGTTTAAGGTAATACCATATGGTTTTACCTTAAACTATGCTTTTGATTGGTTAAAATTTACTGAGGAATATCTTTGGAAGAAACAATACTATCCACTACATAAACGCTAAATCCCCTCCATGGCAAGGTGTTTTTATATTCTTTATAGTGTAATTCATAAAATTTACCGCTGTTGGCCATCATTTTATCAGCAATGTCTTTATTCGCAATAGAGAATTCGAATTCATTATTTTGTAATGTTCCGGTTTGCCGCGATTTAACTCCGCTTTGAATGAG
Source organism: Pedobacter punctiformis (assembly GCF_027213715.1). GTDB lineage: Bacteria > Bacteroidota > Bacteroidia > Sphingobacteriales > Sphingobacteriaceae > Pedobacter > Pedobacter punctiformis. The sequence goes on along the minus strand of NZ_JAPWGM010000003.1, from coordinate 461,693 downwards.
CTTGCCTTCATAGGTTTTAAACAGATAGCCTTTCTTTACTACGTAGTTTAATTCTCCTGCTTTTACGCCCTCTCCAAAAACGAAGAAATAGCGGTAATAAGCCAAGCCACCCAGTATTAATAAGGCAATAACGATAATAATGGTAATTATTTTTTTTCCTGCTGTCATATGTTTTTCTTTTGTTAAACTAAGTTATGTTTTTAGAACCAATATCTAACATAGATTGGCTGATAATGTTTTTTATAAAATTAGGGGAAAAATCTTTCTCATTTTCAATAATTTACTTACATTTGCATCCCCGATAAGAAGGGACTATTTAAAAAACACGAGAGGAGGTATTTCAGCGTTATGATCATTATCAACATTAAAGACGGCGAATCATTAGATAAAGCCCTAAAACGTTTCAAGAAAAAGTTTGAAAAAACAGGAGTATTGAGAGAATTACGTAGTCGCCAGGCATACGAGAAAAAATCCGTTGCTCGCCGTACAGAAATTAAACATGCTGTTTACATTCAGAACATGAATCAAGACACAACTGTATAGTTGTTGACTATATAAATTATTAGATGCCTTCAGGATTTTTCCCGAAGGCATTTTTTTTTGTCATAAAAAAATCTAAGAATTTCTTTCTATCAAAACTATTTGTAACTTCATATCCATGCGAATCTAAATTACATTGAATGTTGCTAAACAGTTTTCTAACCTATTTATCGCACGAGAAACGTTATTCTCAACATACAATTGTTTCTTATCAAACAGATCTTGGTCAATTTGAGGCTTTTATAAATTCGACCTTCGAATTGGGCTTCCTGGAAATCAAACATACACACGTTAGAAGTTTTATGGTTGATTTAATGGATCAAAAAACTTCTGAATCTTCTATCAACAGAAAAATATCTGCTTTGCGCAGTTTTTACAAATTTTTATTAAGAGAAGGGAAGGCCAGCCAAAACCCTATGCTTTTAATAAAAGGCCCTAAAGTTCCTAAGCGGCTTCCTGTTTTTGTTGATGCCAATAAAATAAATCACCTGCTGGATGCCGAACATTATTTTAATGAAAGTTTTTCATCGGTTCGGGATCATTTAGTAATCGAACTGCTTTTCGGAACCGGGATTCGTTTAACCGAATTAATCCAGTTAAAGGATACCGATATTGATTTATATGGCGAAACAATTAAAGTTTTAGGGAAAAGAAATAAGGAAAGAATTATCCCCGTAAATAAACAGCTTATCAATCAGGTAAATACCTATATTGACTTAAAAAAGTTGCAAAACTTTAATAACAATTTGCTTAACTTAATCGTTACCAATACAGGAGTAGCGGCATATCCTAAATTAATATACCGTATTGTTACATCATACCTAAACCAGATCACGACCAATGATAAAAAAAGTCCTCACGTTTTGCGCCACAGTTATGCCACCAGTTTACTTAATGCGGGGGCAGATCTTAATGCGATCAAAGAGCTTTTAGGGCATGCAAGTTTAGCCGCTACCCAGGTTTACACACACAATTCAATAGAAAGATTAAAAACAATTTATAAACAAGCCCATCCAAAGGCATAAAAAAAGGAGGAAAAATGAAAATCGGAGTTCAATCAATCCATTTCAACGCAGATAGTAAGTTGTTAGATTTTATACAGAAGAAAGCGAACAAGCTTGATCAGTTTTTTGACCAGATTATAAGCGGGGAAGTGTATTTAAAGTTGGAGAATGTAGATAACGAAGCCAATAAGATTAGCGAAATTAAGTTAATTGTACCAGGTGGAACACTATTCGCTAAAGAACAATGTAAATCATTTGAGGAAGCCACAGATCTGGCGATCGAATCATTAAGAAAGCAAATTACGAAGCACAAAGATAAAACACGTGCAAAATTAAGTGAACATAAGGCAATATTAAGCGAAAGCGAAGTATCGGATTTTTAATTCATATTGAAATATTTTAGAAAAAATCGGCCGGCTACCGGCCGATTTTTTTTATTTCCAAGTTTTTTTTCAATTTGTTTTTTCTGAAAAATAAACTGAAATCAGAGAAAATTTCAAAGAATTAATAAAAGTTGAAGTGGTTTTAGATTTATTTTTTTTCAGGTTTAAGAAAAATTAATGCACCTAAGGCTGCGGATTTTAATCTTTTGAAAAAAACTTTTAAAAAAAATATAGAAATAGTGCTTTTGTAAAACCGGGCAGAAATAACTGATTATTAAGCCAGTATTTTTGGAAATAAAATAATCTGATCGGGTGGGATTAAATTCCTTCAATTTTTTTTCAAATTTATTTTGAATAGAAATATAAATGTGTAGATTTGCATTCCCTTTCAGAAACGGCGTTAAGCAAAGAAGAAAAGGATAAGTTCTGTGAAAAGATAAAATTTTAAAAAACACGTTAATGGTATGAAAAAAGAAGTTTTTTCGTATCATTGCAGCAAATTTAAAAGCCTCCTTAGCTCAGCTGGTAGAGCAACTGACTTGTAATCAGTAGGTCATTGGTTCGATTCCGATAGGAGGCTCTTTATTTTAAAGTGTTAACATTTTAAAATAAGTTGGGGAGATACCAGAGCGGCCAAATGGGACAGACTGTAACTCTGTTGTCGTAAGACTTCGAAGGTTCGAATCCTTCTCTCCCCACACTTTAAATGATAGAATGATCAAATGTTTTGATGATTGAATTTATTCTCTCATTTACTCCATTCCTCAATCATTCATTTAGAAAGCGGAAGTAGCTCAGTTGGTAGAGCGATAGCCTTCCAAGCTATAGGTCGCGAGTTCGAACCTCGTCTTCCGCTCTAATAAATTAAAGTGGGCAGTTTAAAGTCAGTTGGAAGTTTTTACTGAAAACTGAAAACTGGAACTGAAAACTAAAAGCCGAAGTAGCTCAGCGGTAGAGCACTTCCTTGGTAAGGAAGAGGTCGTGGGTTCAAGTCCCATCTTTGGCTCAGGTATATAAAGCTTTGTTAAACCTGTTAAACATACAGAGTAGACAAGGTTTTTTGTGTTGAATTGTATCAAAACAATAAATAAAAAAATAATAAAAAGTTAACCTACTAATTAGTTATAAATAAAATGGCAAAAGAAAAATTTGACCGCAGTAAACCGCACTTAAACATCGGTACAATCGGTCACGTCGATCACGGTAAAACAACTTTAACAGCAGCTATTACAAAAGTTTTGGCTGATGCTGGTTTAACTGAGGCACGTTCATTCGATTCAATTGACTCTGCTCCAGAGGAAAAAGAAAGAGGTATTACAATCAATACAGCTCACGTTGAGTATTCAACAGCTAACCGTCACTATGCACACGTTGACTGTCCAGGTCACGCGGATTACGTGAAAAACATGGTTACTGGTGCTGCTCAGATGGACGGTGCAATTATCGTTGTTGCTGCTACTGATGGTCCAATGCCACAAACTCGTGAGCACATCCTACTAGCTCGTCAGGTAGGTGTTCCTTCATTAGTTGTATTCATGAATAAAGTGGATATGGTTGATGATCCTGAATTATTAGAATTAGTAGAAATGGAAGTTCGTGAATTATTATCTTTCTACGAATTCCCAGGTGATGATATTCCTGTAATCCAAGGTTCTGCACTAGGTGGATTAAACGGTGATGCTAAATGGGTTGGTAAAATCATGGAATTAATGGATGCTGTAGATAGCTACATTCCAATTCCTCCACGTTTAACTGAACTTCCATTCTTAATGCCTGTTGAAGATGTATTCTCGATCACTGGTCGTGGTACTGTAGCAACTGGTCGTATTGAGCGTGGTGTAATCAACTCTGGAGATCCGGTTGAAATCTTAGGTATGGGTGCTGAGAACTTAAAATCTACAGTAACTGGTGTTGAGATGTTCCGTAAAATCTTAGATTACGGTGAAGCTGGTGATAACGTAGGTTTATTGTTACGTGGTATTGAGAAAACTGATATCCGTCGTGGTATGGTAATCTGTAAACCAGGTTCAGTAACTCCTCACACTGATTTCAAAGCTGAGATCTATGTATTATCAAAAGCAGAAGGTGGTCGTCACACTCCATTCTTCAACAAATACCGTCCTCAATTCTATTTCCGTACCACAGACGTAACTGGTGAAATTTCACTAGCTGAAGGTACTGAGATGGTAATGCCAGGTGATAACGTTACAATCACTGTTAAGTTGATCAACGCTATCGCAATGGAAAAAGGTCTACGTTTCGCTATCCGTGAGGGTGGTAGAACAGTAGGTGCTGGTCAGGTAACTGAAATTTTAAAATAAATTGCTAATCCCTCCGGGGAATAGAAATAACTGAAAGCAAGGTGCTTGAGATTACTTAAGTACTTTGCTTTCTAAATACGGGAATAGTTCAACGGTAGAATAGAGGTCTCCAAAACCTTTGATCAGGGTTCGAATCCTTGTTCCCGTGCAAAAATTTAAATATGGCTAAAGTAGTTCAGTTTATAAAAGAATCATACGATGAAATGACTCAGAAGGTTACATGGCCTACCTGGGGAGAGCTTCAAAGTTCAGCAATTCTTGTTTTGGTGGCTTCTTTAATTATTGCATTAGTTATTTTTGCAATGGATAAAGGCTCTACATTTGTGTTAGATACTTTTTATAAATCACTTTCTAATTAATTTTTCCTGATAATGAGCGATCTAAAATGGTATGTGGTAAGGGCTGTTAGCGGTAAAGAAAAGAAAGTAAAGCAGTATATTGATGCTGAGATCAGCCGTTTAGGTTTTTCTCATTTGGTTCCACAGGTATTAATTCCTATGGAAAAATATTACCAGATGAGAGATGGAAAAAAAATTGCAAAAGAACGCAACTACTATCCAGGATATGTTTTAATTGAGGCTACATTAGATGGCGAGCTGGAGCATATTATTAAAGGAATAAACAGTGTTATTGGATTTTTAGGTGATAAAGCCGGCAATCCAATCCCAATGCGCCAGGCAGAAGTTAACCGTATTTTAGGTAAGGTTGATGAAATGAGCGAGCAGGGAGAAACGATGAATGTTCCTTATTATGTTGGAGAAAACATCAAAGTTATGGATGGACCTTTCAACGGTTTCTCCGGTATTATCGAAGAGGTAAACGAAGAGAAGAAAAAATTAAAAGTAATGGTTAAAATCTTTGGTCGTAAAACACCACTCGAACTTAACTATATGCAAGTAGAAAAAGAGTAATTTTCTAAATCATAAAAAATTAAAGGGTATCTAAATTTTAGATACCCTTTTTTATTGCACTTATTAGTGTGTTCATCTAAAAACACAATTTTCGAATTTTTCTCGTTAAGTGTTAATCTCCTTCATGATTATCTTGGGTAATTTATTTTGTACAATTCCAGCATTTTGTAGGTGAAATGATGTGATATTGTATTTTTTTTTTAATTCATATTGTAATAGATGATAATTTTTAATGTATAATTAATTTTATTTTTATTTATGGAAAATGTATTTTTATAACATCATCTCTCATAAATCATTAACTCTTAAAAATCTAAATTAACAAATGAAGAAAATTTACGCCTTGTTAAAGCCGTACGCACTGGTTTTAACTTTATTAACTGCAACAACTATTATTATTTATTCCTGTAAAAAAGATAGAGAAACTTCATCAGCAGAAACAAAAAATGAACTTATATCTGAAGCAAAATCTTATTTTGAAGACGAAGTGTTAAAAAAATCTTTAAAAGATAGTAATGACCCAAATTTTAGGCACAGTATAATTAAAAGACCAATTTGGGAAAAAGCAATAACTAAAAAAATCTCTTTAGGTGAGGCAGTTATTGTACCTGTTAAATTTGATGGCGGTGTTTTTACGAAACCTGAAAAAACTGATATGGTGAATTATTTAGATAAAACAAGCTATTTGATGCTTTACCGGGATAAAAAACAAAAAATGCACGCCGAGTGGGTTACACTTATACCTGATAAAATTAGAAAGGCTAAATCAGAACAATTTTCAGGAATAGTGGCAATTGAAGATTGGGGTGGGAAATTTAATCGTGCTTATGCATTTAATGGTACAGGAAAATATTTCCCTGTTTATATAAGGCAGGCAGTTACTTTTAGTGAGAGTAATTATAAACGCTCTACGTTTTGTATCGAAGTACAGCATTGGGGCTATATCAGCTGGGCTAATGGGCCAGCTATCCCAAAATATTTAGGTTCAGAGACATTTTGCTTTACCAGCGATTCTCCAGGTGGTACTCCTGATTCATACGGAACCCTATCCGATGGCACACGTATGGATGAAGAACCAAATCCAGACGCATATCCTTCATATTACATCGACTGTAACGGGGATATTGATGGCTCTGCTGTTATAGACGATAATTGCGGTTGTATTGGTGGGAATACCGGGTTTCAAAGTTGTGCACAAAAGGAGATTAGAGATAGTGTTAAAAATGCTTGCATAAAAAATGCGCTTACATTAGCTCTATCAAGAAATGCAGTTAATGAAATCAAAACACTGTTCTATGACGCTTTCGGTAGTAACAAAAATTATAATGTGGTATTTGCAGATGGTTCATTGAGTTCCACAACTAAAGACGCTACAACCAAAACGCTCCTAGACCCAATAACCGGTATTATAACCTCAACAATAACTTTTAATACTGATGTAGCGGGAATACGGTCAGAGCAATATGCGGTATCCACAATTTATCATGAAATGGTCCATGCAGAGTTGAGAAAACTTTTTCCTGAAGATTCTCAAGGAAAGATATTAATTCCGTCTCAACACGAATACATGGCACAAAATTTTGTTGATAAGATAATGGCTTCTCTTAAAAGTGTATTTCCTAATTTATCAGATACAGATGCTTGGGCATTATCATGGGGTGGTTTAAAACAAACTTCTTTTTTCGATTTACTTAGTGATGCCAATAAAACTATGATAGGGGAAACATTAATGAAGTATAGCGATAAAGATAGATATGATAAACTAGGTAGCTATTGTAACTAATTTTATTATTGTTTAAATTAAAATAATTATGAAAAGAATGTTAATAATAGGGGTTTTAACAAGTTTATTAATAACTAATATTTGTTATGCGCAGGTGATTGATATATCGAAACAAAACCTGAAAATCAGTATTGGTTTCAAAAAAGACTATATGAATAATCCTTTTATAAAAAAGGCTTTTATATTTTCTATAAGTGTATCTGTTAATAAATTTGGAAAAATAGACTCTGTTTATTTTTCCAAAACGGAAGGTGTAGAATTAAAAGATGCAATGGATTTGAACAGAATAAAAAAATCAGTTATGGCTGAAAAAGTATTTTTTAGTCAATATAAAAATTGTGTAGTTATCATTCCTACAATGGCGTTAAATTTAAATGATCAATATATAAGCAATCAACAGCAGCTATTGAGTGAATGGGGAGGGCTATTTCCAAATATAAATAAATTCAAAAATAAGCGTGTTATATTATGTAAGCCTATAAGCTTTTGGTTTGTAACAGATGTTGATTGAAAAAAATCTCTTAAAAGCATATTACTTGGGGTGGTTTAAACTCCAATAACAAACTGTCTACAACTGGTTGCAATTAAAATTAATATGATGAGATATTTAATGATTTTTGGGATATATAGCCTTTTATTTTTTAATATGCAAAAGGTAAGCGCCCAAATAAAAAAGATAAAAAGGGATACCGTTTATTATCTTTTAGATACTGCAAGTGTGTCAGTTAAAGATAGGATGTTTAAGATCGAAAGAGAAGAATCTGCTATGATGTATCTTTTGCAATGTAAATGTTATCCTTATGCCACTAACATTCCTTTTTATTTTGATATCTATAAAAATAAAAAGGAAATAATTAGCCGAAAAGAGTTTAAGAAGATTAAAACGGTTTCGATAGTAGAATTAATTGTTATAGCACTCAAATGCTTACCTCCAGCAAATAGGACCGATTATAAATTTATATTTATCGAGCCTGATGGAAAAAACATGAGGTTAACAGATATGGTATTAGGTGCTCCGTACAATCCCAGAGAAGTTAATTCAACTGAAAAGATAAAAATTAACTAATGCAAGTTCAGCCTAAATTATTATTGCAAGTTGATATGCTTACAGAATAGATTTACTTTCTTGTTTGTATAAGGCCATGCCGTTCCCTTAATAAATTAATTATAAACGCTCATTTTGTCTTGGAAAAATACAGGCAACTATCAAGTCAAATAGTATTGGCCATAAATGATTTCGAAACATGAAAAAAATACAATATATGCTAATATTATTTTCATTTATATTATTAGCCAAAAGTAGTATAGCGCAAACAGAAAAACAGATTAGAAATAAAATTGAAAGAGCACTGGCTTCCTATTATGACACTTACGGTCGTGAGTTGTTTTCACGGCCACAATATAAAAATAAGGCTTATACATTTGGCTTTGCAATAAGTATTAACAAAAAAGGTAAAATAGATACGATTATATTTTCAAACAAAACCAAATCTTTGGATAGTTTGATTTCTTTCAAAAGTATTGCAAAACAATTAAAGGTAAGTGAAGATATTTTTGCTAATGATAAAAACACAGTTTTTGTTGGTATCGCATTAGTCAGAAGAGAGTGGGATAATAGCATTGATAATTTTTATGATAGTTATTATAGACACTCTAATCCTGAATTAGCAGGTTTTGATCAGTATTTTTATAATTTAATCCCTAATATTGAGAATATTAGTTATTCTAAAAGCATTAGGTTATTGCCAGCATTTAGTTTAGTGCAGATGCAGCCAAAACATTAATATTTGATTGTAATTCTTAAAAATTTTATAAAGTATAATCTCATGAAATAAATTTGTCTAATCTATTGGAGGACTGCAAGATTATTCATATCTTTGCAGTCCTTTTGGTTTTGTATAAGCCATCCAGGAAATAAAATGTTACATGCTTCCAATATTTAACATTGAGTTTTAAATAAATTAAAAACACAAAATGGCAAAAGAAGTCAGTGCAATGATCAAATTACAGATCAAAGGCGGAGCGGCAAATCCATCGCCACCAGTAGGGCCTGCATTAGGTGCTAAAGGGGTGAATATCATGGAGTTTTGCAAACAGTACAACGCTCGTACCCAAGATAAAGCAGGTAAAGTATTGCCAGTTGTAATTACTGTTTATGCTGATAAGTCATTCGATTTCATCATCAAAACCCCTCCTGTAGCTATCCAGTTAAAAGATGCTACTAAATTACAGAGTGGTTCTGCTGAGCCTAACCGTAAGAAAGTTGGATCGGTGACCTGGGACCAGATTAAAGTTATTGCTGAAGATAAAATGCCTGATTTAAATGCATTTACAATCGAATCTGCAATGAGTATGGTTGCCGGTACAGCACGCAGTATGGGAATCACCGTTTCTGGTGACGCACCCTGGAACAATTAATTAAAAAACAGTTTACAACAGTGGCGAAATTAACTAAAAATCAAAAAAAGGCACATGCTAAATTAGAAGCTGGCAAAGCTTATACTTTGAAAGATGCTGCTGCTTTGGTAAAAGAAATCACTACGACTAAATTTGATGCATCAGTTGATATTGATGTTTCATTAGGCGTAGATCCGCGTAAAGCCAATCAAATGGTACGTGGTATTGCTACTTTACCACACGGAACAGGTAAAACTGTACGTGTTTTAGCTTTGGTAACTCCTGATAAGGAAGAAGAAGCAAAAGCAGCTGGCGCAGACTTCGTAGGTTTAGACGAATATGTGGCTAAAATTGAAGGTGGTTGGACCGATGTAGACATTATTATCACAACACCAGCTTGTATGGCAAAAGTGGGTAAATTAGGCCGTGTTTTAGGTCCAAGGAACTTAATGCCAAATCCAAAATCTGGTACAGTAACTAACGAAGTTGGTAAAGCTGTAACAGAGGTTAAAGCTGGTAAGATTGATTTTAAAGTAGACAAAAGCGGTATTATACACGCTTCAATAGGGAAAGTATCATTCCCAGCAGAGAAAATTTATGAAAATGCTTTAGAAGTAATTCAGGTAATTTCTAAATTAAAACCATCTGCTGCAAAAGGAACTTATTTTAAAAGCATTCACGTGTCTTCTACAATGAGTCCTGGGATTGCAATTGAAACTAAATCAGTAGCGGGGATTTAATCATGAACAGAGAAGAAAAAAACGAAGTAGTTTTAGAACTACAAGGACAAATGCAAGAGTTTGGCAATTTCTATATTGCTGATACCTCAAGCCTTTCTGTTGAGCAGATTAATAACATCCGTCGCAAATGTTTTGAAAGTGATATCGTAATGAAAGTTGCTAAAAACACTTTAATCCGCAAAGCGATTGAAGGTTTAGAAGGCGATTCATCAGAGATATACGCAGCCCTTAAAGGTTCTTCATCATTATTATTCTCAAAAACAGCTAATGCTCCGGCTAAGTTGATTAAAGCTTTGAGAAAAACATCTGAAAAACCATTGCTTAAAGCGGCATATATAGATTCATCAGTTTATGTTGGCGATGACCAATTGAACTCATTAGTAAGTCTTAAATCAAGAGAAGAACTTATTGGCGATATCATTGGATTATTACAGTCACCAGCTAAAAATGTTGTATCTGCCCTTAAATCAAGCGGAGGCAAAATTGCAGGAATTGTTAAAACTCTACAAGAAAGAGAAGGTTAACGAACACCTTAAGTTCGCAATTAAACAAAATTATTTTTACGTAAATTTTTAAAATCTTAATAAAATGGCAGATTTAAAAGCGTTTGCTGAGCAATTAGTAAACTTAACAGTTAAAGAAGTTAATGAATTAGCTCAAATCTTAAAAGATGAGTATGGTATCGAGCCTGCAGCTGCTGCTGTAGTTGCTGGTCCTGCTGCTGGTGGTGATGCACCTGCTGCTGCTGCAGAAAAAACATCTTTTGATGTAATCTTAAAAGAAGCTGGTGGTCAGAAATTAGCAGTTGTAAAACTTGTTAAAGACTTAACTGGTTTAGGTTTGAAAGAAGCTAAAGACTTAGTAGACGGAGCACCAAAAGAATTAAAAGCTGGTGTTGCTAAAGACGAAGCAGAAGCTCTTAAAAAACAATTAGAAGAAGCTGGAGCAGTAGTTGAAATTAAGTAATCACTTAATTTAGCTTCGCTAAAAAAGTATCAGACACCGACTGAAAATGTCGGTGTCTTTACCTGTTTATAAACATCTCATTTTGTTTGGTTGATGAGATGCGATAACCAAAGCCAAACAAATAGTTTATTCTTAAACTAAAATCTTTTAGTCCATTGGCAAAGACAGTCGAACAAAGAGTAAATTTTGCAACGAGTAAGCACATTATAGACTATCCGGATTTTCTGGATGTGCAATTGCAATCATTCAGAGAGTTTTTCCAGATAGATACAACTTCAGACGATCGCTCTAGCGAAGGTTTGTTTAAGGTGTTTGCTGAAAACTTTCCAATCACAGATTCAAGAAATATCTTCGTTTTAGAATTTCTTGATTATTTTGTGGATCCTCCGCGTTATGATATACACGAGTGTATCGAACGTGGTTTAACGTACAATGTTCCATTAAAAGCAAAGCTTAAGCTTTCTTGTAATGATGTTGAACATGAAGATTTTGAAACCATTATTCAGGATGTGTACTTAGGTACTATTCCGTATATGACACCAAAAGGTACATTTGTAATCAACGGTGCAGAACGTGTTATCGTTTCGCAATTACACCGTTCTCCAGGCGTGTTCTTCGGCCAAAGCCGTCACACAAACGGAACAAAATTGTATTCTGCCCGTGTTATTCCTTTCAAAGGTTCATGGATTGAGTTTGCTACTGACGTGAATAACGTGATGTATGCTTACATCGATCGTAAGAAAAAATTCCCGGTTACCACTTTATTACGTGCTATCGGTTACGATTCTGATAAAGATATCTTGGAGTTATTTGATCTTGCTGACGAAGTAAAAGTTAGTAAATCAGGCTTAAAGAAATACATCGGTCGTAAACTGGCTGCAAGGGTATTAAAGAAATGGGTAGAAGATTTCGTAGATGAAGATACTGGTGAAGTAGTTTCTATCGATCGTAATGAAGTGATTCTTGAAAGAGAAACTGTTCTTGAAGACGACCACATCGATATGGTTATCGAAGCGGGTGTTAAAACCATTATCTTATCTAAAGAAGATGGTGCAAGCCAGGCCGATTATACCATTATATATAATACATTACAAAAAGATACATCAAACTCTGAAAAAGAGGCTGTTGAAAACATCTATCGTGCTTTGCGTAACGCAGAACCACCTGATGAGGAAACTGCACGTGGTATCATTGACCGTTTATTCTTTTCAGATAAACGTTACGATTTAGGAGATGTTGGTCGTTACCGCATCAACCGTAAATTGAAAATGAATACTCCGGATGATGTAAAAGTTTTAACAAAAGCAGATATTATTGCAATTGTTAAATACCTGATCAAATTGATCAACTCAAAAGAAGAAGTGGATGATATTGATCACTTATCAAACCGTCGTGTACGTACGGTAGGTGAGCAGTTATACGCACAATTTGGTGTTGGTTTGGCTCGTATGGCCAGAACAATCCGCGAGCGTATGAACATTCGCGATAATGAGGTGTTTACACCAACTGATTTGATTAACGCCCGTACGTTATCATCAGTAATCAACTCTTTCTTTGGTACTAACCAGTTGTCTCAGTTTATGGATCAAACCAATCCATTAGCAGAGATTACACACAAACGCCGTTTATCGGCCCTAGGTCCAGGTGGTTTATCACGGGAGCGTGCCGGTTTCGAGGTACGTGACGTTCACTATACTCACTATGGTCGTTTATGTACAATTGAAACTCCAGAGGGACCAAACATTGGTTTGATTTCATCACTTTGTGTGCATGCGAAAATCAATAATTTAGGTTTCATTGAAACACCATACAAACGTGTTGAAGATGGTAAAGTAGTTGTAGATTCAGATGTTATTTATCTTTCTGCTGAAGATGAAGATGGTAAAACCATCGCTCAGGCCAATGCAGAGTATGATGATAAAGGTGTGTTTTCTACGCCACGTGTTAAAGCACGTTACGAGGGTGACTTCCCGATTATTGAGCCTGAGAAATTAGACTTAATGGACGTTGCACCTAACCAGATTACTTCAATCGCGGCTTCATTAATTCCGTTCTTAGAACATGATGATGCGAACAGGGCCCTGATGGGATCCAACATGCAACGTCAGGCTGTACCATTGTTACGTCCTGAAGCGCCAATTGTTGGTACCGGTTTAGAAGGTCGTGTAGCCCGCGACTCAAGAACTTTGATTAATGCTGAAGGTAATGGTGTTGTTGAGTATGTAGATGCAAACGAAATTACCATTAAATATGAGCGTAACGAAGATGATCGTTTAGTTTCATTTGAAGGTGACAGCAAAACATATCGTTTAATTAAATTCAAAAAAACCAACCAGAATACTTGTATCAACTTAAAACCAATTGTTAAAAAAGGTCAGAAAGTTACTAAAGGACAAGTGCTTTGCGAAGGTTATGCAACTGAAAACGGTGAATTGGCATTAGGTAGAAACTTAAAAGTGGCATTCATGCCTTGGCAAGGGTTCAACTTTGAGGATGCGATTGTAATTAACGAGCGTATTGTTCGTGATGACGTTTTCACTTCATTGCATATTGAAGAGTTTGAATTAGAAGTACGTGATACTAAACGTGGTGAAGAGGAATTAACGCCAGATATTCCTAACGTATCAGAAGAGGCGACTAAAGACCTTGATGAGAACGGTATTATCCGCGTTGGTGCTGATGTAAAAGAAGGTGATATTTTAATTGGTAAGATCACTCCAAAAGGAGAATCTGATCCTTCACCTGAAGAGAAATTACTACGTGCAATCTTTGGTGATAAGGCCGGTGATGTTAAAGATGCATCTTTAAAAACACCTCCTTCAATCCAGGGTGTGGTAATTGATACTAAATTATTCAGCCGTGCTAAGAAAACTACAAAAGCTGAAGAGAAATCGGCGATTGAGAAATTAGACAAAGGATATACAAATATCACAGAGAAACTAAAAGCAGAATTAGTTGACAAATTATTCACTATTGTAAATGGAAAAACATCTCAGGGTGTATTCAATATTTACAAAGAATTATTAGTTGCTAAAGGCGCTAAGTTTACTCAGAAAATTTTAGCAGAACTTGATTATAATCACATTAGCCCTAACAAATGGACTACTGATGATGATAAGAACGAGATGATTAAAATGTTGCTTCACAACTACGGTATCCGTGTTAACGAAGAACTTGGTGCTTACAAACGCGATAAATTTGCGATCAGTGTAGGTGATGAGCTTCCTTCAGGTATCGTACAAATGGCAAAAGTTTATGTTGCTAAAAAACGTAAATTAAAAGTAGGTGATAAAATGGCAGGTCGCCACGGTAATAAAGGTATTGTTGCACGTATTGTACGTGATGAAGATATGCCTTTCTTAGCTGATGGTACTCCGGTTGATATTGTGTTGAACCCACTGGGTGTACCTTCACGTATGAACCTTGGTCAGATCTACGAAACTGTATTGGCATGGGCCGGTAAAGAATTGGGTGTTAAATTTGCAACTCCGATTTTTGATGGTGCTACGCATGATGAGGTTGAAGAGTGGATCGCTAAAGCAGGAGTTCCTGCTTCAGGAAAAACCTACTTATACAATGGTTTAACGGGAGATCGTTTCGATCAGACTACAACTGTAGGTATTATCTATATGTTGAAACTTGGTCACATGGTTGATGATAAGATGCACGCCCGTTCAATTGGACCATATTCATTAATTACACAACAACCATTGGGTGGTAAAGCCCAGTTCGGTGGTCAGCGTTTTGGTGAGATGGAGGTTTGGGCATTAGAAGCATTTGGTGCGGCTAATATTCTTCAGGAAATCTTAACCGTTAAGTCGGATGATGTAATCGGAAGAGCAAAAACTTACGAAGCCATTGTAAAAGGTGAAAACTTACCAACTCCTGGTGTACCAGAATCATTCAATGTATTGGTACATGAGTTACGCGGTTTAGGTTTAGATATTACATTAGATTAAATAAGGTAGAAGGTTTAAGGTATAAGGTGAAAGGTTTTAAACCCTACGCCCTAAACCTTAAACCCTACGCCTTTAACCTTACATAAGTATGTCTTACAAAAAGGATAATAAATTAAAAAGCAATTTCACATCAATCACGATTAGCTTATCGTCTCCGGAAATTATTTTGGAACGTTCAAGCGGTGAGGTGTTGAAACCGGAAACCATAAACTATCGTACTTACAAACCTGAACGTGATGGTTTGTTTTGCGAGCGTATTTTTGGTCCGGTAAAAGATTACGAATGTCATTGCGGTAAATACAAACGTATCCGTTATAAAGGTATTGTTTGCGACCGTTGTGGTGTTGAAGTAACAGAAAAGAAAGTACGTCGTGAGCGTATGGGACACATCGCTTTGGTGGTTCCTGTTGCACACATCTGGTATTTCCGTTCTTTACCTAACAAAATTGGTTATTTATTAGGTTTGCCTACTAAAAAACTAGATTTAATTATCTATTACGAGCGTTACGTTGTTATCCAGTCAGGCTTAATGGCCGAAGAAGGTATCAACTATATGGACTTCTTAACAGAGGAAGAATATTTAGATATTTTAGATAAATTACCTAAAGAAAACCAATACCTGGATGATAAAGATCCTAATAAATTCATCGCCAAAATGGGTGCTGAAGCATTAGAAGATTTATTAAAACGGATTAACTTAGATACTTTATCTTACGATTTACGTCACCAGGCAGCAAACGAAACTTCACAACAACGTAAAAATGAGGCTTTAAAACGCTTACAGGTTGTTGAGGCTTTCCGTGGTGCTAATACGCGTATTCAGAATAACCCTGAGTGGATGATTGTTAAAATTGTTCCGGTTATTCCACCAGAATTGCGTCCTTTAGTTCCATTAGAAGGTGGTCGTTTTGCAACTTCAGATTTAAATGATTTATACCGTCGTGTAATTATCCGTAACAACCGTTTAAAACGTTTGATCGAGATTAAAGCACCAGAGGTAATTTTACGTAACGAGAAACGTATGTTACAGGAAGCTGTAGATTCGTTATTTGATAACTCACGTAAAGTTAACGCGGTAAAAACTGAAGGTAACCGGGCTTTGAAATCACTTTCAGATATTCTGAAAGGTAAACAAGGTCGTTTCCGTCAAAACTTATTAGGTAAACGTGTAGATTATTCTGCCCGTTCTGTAATTGTTGTAGGGCCTAGCCTTAAATTACACGAGTGTGGTTTACCAAAAGATATGGCTGCTGAGCTTTATAAACCATTCATCATTCGTAAAATGATCGAAAGAGGGGTGGTTAAAACAGTAAAATCAGCTAAGAAAATTGTAGATAGAAAAGATCCTTTAGTTTGGGATATCTTAGAAAACGTGTTAAAAGGTCACCCGGTATTATTAAACCGTGCACCTACATTACACCGTTTGGGTATTCAGGCTTTCCAGCCTAAATTGGTTGAAGGAAAAGCAATTCAATTACACCCGTTAGTTTGTACTGCATTCAACGCCGATTTTGATGGTGACCAGATGGCTGTCCACTTACCACTTGGTAATGCAGCAATTTTGGAAGCCCAGGTATTGATGTTAGCTGCACACAACATCTTAAATCCTGCTAACGGTACGCCAATTACAGTACCTTCTCAGGATATGGTTTTAGGTCTTTATTACATTACTAAAGGCCGTAGAACAGATGAAACCCGTGTTGTAAAAGGACAAGATGCATCTTTCTATTCTCCTGAAGAAGTTATCATTGCTTATAATGAGAAACAATTAGACTTGCACGCATTTATTAAAGTAAAGGTAAATGTTAAGCAAAATGATGGTTCTATTGTTAATAAGTTAACTGAAACTACTGTAGGTAGAGTATTATTTAACCAGATGGTTCCTGAAGAAGTTGGTTATATCAACGAATTATTAACTAAGAAATCGTTAAGAGATATTATCGGTGAGGTAGTTAAAATGACTGGTATGGCCCGTGCTTCACGTTTCCTTGATGATATCAAAGAATTAGGATTCCGTATGGCATTCCAGGGTGGTTTATCGTTCAACTTACAAGACGTAAACATTCCGGTTGAAAAACATACATTATTAGAGCAGGCAGCAGCAGAAGTTGAAGAGGTAAGAAACAACTATAACATGGGTTTCATTACCAACAACGAGCGTTACAATCAGATCATCGATATCTGGACCCGTATCAACAACAGGTTAACTACTTTCGTTATGACTCAGTTATCGTCAGATAACCAGGGCTTTAACTCCGTTTACATGATGCTTGATTCAGGTGCACGTGGTTCGAAAGAGCAGATCCGTCAGTTATGCGGTATGCGTGGTTTGATGGCTAAGCCTCAAAAATCAGGTTCAGGTGGTGATATCATCGAAAACCCGATTTTATCAAACTTTAAAGAAGGTTTATCGGTATTAGAGTACTTTATCTCTACCCACGGTGCCCGTAAAGGTTTGGCGGATACGGCGTTAAAAACGGCGGATGCGGGTTACTTAACTCGTCGTTTACACGATGTTGCACAAGATATGATTGTTAACGATAACGATTGTGGTACTTTGAGAGGTATGTATACCACTGCGTTAAAAGATAACGAAGATGTTGTTGAGCCATTATATGACAGAATTTTAGGTCGTACTTCATTACATGATGTTTACAATCCTTTGGATAATACATTATTAGTAGGTGCGGGCGAAGATATTAATGAAGATGTTGCTAAACTAATTGAGGAATCTCCATTAGAAGGCGTTGAAATTCGTTCGGTATTAACCTGCGAAGCTAAACGTGGTGTTTGTGCACTATGTTACGGCCGTAACTTAGCATCTGGTAAACGTGTTCAGAGAGGTGAGGCTGTAGGTGTAATTGCTGCACAGTCAATCGGTGAGCCGGGTACACAGTTAACCCTTCGTACTTTCCACGTGGGTGGTACGGCATCAAACATTGCTGCTGAATCAAACATCGTAGCTAAATTTGATGGGGTTATCGAATTTGAAAACATCCGTACAGTTGATACTGAAACAGAAGATGGTAAAGTACAGGTTGTATTGGGCCGTTCTGGTGAGTTCAAAATTGTTGAACCTGGCACTAACCGTGTTATCGTAACCAACAATATTCCTTACGGTGCATTCTTATTCGTTAAAGAAGGAGATCGCTTAACTAAAGGTGATAAAATCTGTTCGTGGGATCCGTACAACGCGGTAATCATTTCAGAATTTGCTGGTAAAGCACAATTTGATGCAATTATTGAAGGGGTTACCTTCCGTGAAGAGTCAGATGAGCAAACCGGTCACCGTGAAAAAGTAATTATCGATACCCGTGATAAAACGAAGAACCCTTCAGTTCAAATCGTTGACAAAAAAGGCGAGTTTATTAAAGGCTATAACATTCCGGTAGGTGCTCACGTTTCAGTTGATGAAGGTGAAGCCATCCAAACTGGTCAGATTATCGCTAAAATTCCTCGTGCTACTGGTAAAACCCGAGATATTACGGGTGGTTTACCACGTGTAACGGAGTTATTCGAAGCACGTAACCCATCTAACCCGGCTGTAGTAACCGAGATTGATGGTGTGGTAACCTTAGGTGGCGTTAAACGTGGTAATCGTGAGATTACAATCGAATCTAAAGATGGTGAAGTTAAAAAATACCTGGTTCCATTGTCTAAACACATCCTTGTACAGGATAATGACTTTGTGAAAGCGGGTATGCCTTTATCAGATGGTTCAATTTCTCCAGCAGATATCTTATCAATTAAAGGCCCGGCAGCGGTTCAGGAATACTTAGTAAATGGTATTCAGGAAGTTTACCGTTTGCAAGGTGTGAAAATTAACGATAAGCATTTCGAGGTAATTGTTCACCAGATGATGCAGAAAGTTCACATCGAAGATCCGGGAGATACTATTTTCTTAGAAAATAATGCTGTAGACCGTTGGGATTTTGCAGAAGAGAATGATGCCATGTACGACAAGAAAGTTGTTGAAGATGCAGGCGACTCAGCTGAATTCAAACCAGGACAGATTGTTTCATTACGTAGATTAAGAGACGAAAATTCTCAGTTGAAACGTAAAGATTTGAAACAAATCACTGTTCGTGATGCGAGACCAGCAACTGCAAGTTCAATTTTGCAAGGTATTACAAGAGCATCATTAGGTACTAAATCGTTCATTTCTGCGGCTTCGTTCCAGGAAACTACGAAAGTATTAAATGAGGCAGCTATTGCAGGTAAACGCGATAACATGTTAGGCTTGAAAGAAAACGTGATCGTTGGTCACTTAATCCCTTCAGGTACAGGTGTACGTGGTTACGAGCGTATCATTGTAGGATCGCAAGAAGAATACGATAAATTATTAGCTTCAAAACAAGAAGAAGTAGAAGCTTAATAAGATTTCTTTTAATCATTTAAATCCCCCAGAACTGAGTTTCTGGGGGATTTTTTGTTTTTATATCTAATTTAGAGGTAATAGAAATCTCCAATGTAAAATGAATTATATTTGTATGGTTTCAACGTGTAGTTTAATTGAATCATTCTAACAATATGAAGAACTTTTTAATCCTGCTGTTTCTTTGCCTGAATACTGTAGCTTTTGCTCAAAATAAACGTCCGAATATCATTTTTATACTCTCCGATGATCATGCTTATCAGGCCATAAGTGCTTATGGGAATAAATTAATTACTACGCCTAATATAGACAGGATTGCAAAATCTGGGGCCTTGTTTAATAATGCAATAGTATCCAATGCCATTTGTGGCCCTAGCCGGGCAGCATTTATAACTGGACAGTACAGCCATAAAAATGGTTATAAAGTTAATGATGGGGTGTTGGATACCAATCAGCGGTTTTTACCACAAATATTGAGCGAAAGTGGTTATCAAACTGCCTGGATCGGAAAATGGCATTTAGGAAGTTTACCACATGGCTTTGATTATTGGAATGTAATGCCTGTACAGGGCCACTATTTTAACCCCGATTTTATTAACCAAATGAATGATACTTTATTGTATCATGGTTATGTAACAGAAGTAATTACAGAGCTGACAAAAAATTATTTAGACAAAAGAGATCCAAATAAGCCTTTCTTCCTTGTTGTGGGAGAGAAAGCAACGCATAGAGAGTGGCTACCCGATTTACAAGATCTTGGTGCATACGATTCCATAAAATTTCCTTTACCCGCTACATTTTATGACGATTATAAAGGTAGAATAGCTGCATCTAAACAACTAATGAGTGTTGGAGAGGTGATGACGCTTAAAACAGATCTAAAAATTAATCAACCCTTCGGAGAAAAAGTCAATGTACGCAATCAGCCTGCAAAACCGGCTGTTAAAGGTAAAGAGATTGAAGAATCAATGATGCGTTATTACCAGCAGGGCGAATATGGGCGTATGGACAGTTTACAAAGTAAAGCCTATCGCACCTATTATGGTAAGCTTTCAAAAGAATTTGAACAGCTTAATTTAACCGGTAATAAGTTGAAAGAATGGAAATTTCAACGTTATATGAAAGATTATTATGCTACGGCAAAATCATTAGACAGGAATATTGGTGAAATATTGGATTATCTCGACCGTAGCGGATTAAGTGAAAACACCATTGTTGTTTACGCTTCAGATCAGGGATTTTACCTGGGCGAACATGGATGGTTTGATAAACGTTTCATCTATGAAGAATCGCTTCGTACGCCATTTATAATTCGGGTACCCCAACTTTCGGCAATGAAAGATAAAAAACTGAATCAAATTATATCCAATGTAGATTGGGCACCAACCATTCTTGATTTTGCAGGTATCGCAAAGCCAGGTTTTATGCAGGGGAAATCCTTTTTACCTGTACTGGAAAATCCAAAAATAAAGAACTGGTCAAAAGAGGGGGCTTACTACCATTATTACGAATACCCGGGGCCGCATTATGTCTCACCGCATTTTGGTATCCGTACCGATGATTATGTTTTAGTTCGGTTTTATAAAGGTACAGAAGCCTGGGAATTATATGATTTAAAGAAAGACCCTAAGGAACTAAAAAATATCATTGAGGATAAAAATTATGCTGCAATTAAAAGTGACCTTAAAAAGAAACTAAAAACCCTGATTATAACCTGCGATGATCAGGAAGCCCTGAATGTTTTTAATCAGAGTTTATAGAATTCAGTTTTTTTGCAAAGATTTAAGTATTAACCAATACATAACCGAAGATTTTTTTACTTTTGATTATCATGGAAGAACAACAAAACGAAAATCAATTAAATATAGAATTATCAGAAGAAATTGCAGAAGGAATTTTTTCTAACCTGGCCATTATCACGCACTCTAATACCGAGTTTGTATTGGATTTTATCCGTGTAATGCCTGGCGTACCAAAAGCAAAAGTAAAATCACGTATTATTTTAACCCCTGAGCATGCTAAACGTTTGTTATCCGCATTAGAAGATAACATCAGCAAATTTGAAGGCGTAAACGGCCGTATTAAAACACAGGAAGAGCCTCCTTTTCCAATGGGTTTTGGTGGACCAACTGCGCAGGCATAATTTTATGGTCTGTCAGCTTTTCTAATCTTTCCTCAGTAATAAAAACATCTCTTAATCCTAAAATCCGGATTAAAAGATGTTTTTCAAATTAACTTTTTAGTTAAAACTTTCCTTAAATTTAATTGTATACTTAGTAAGTGTCTGTAGATCATGTTATTGTGGTCTTATTTTTAGCATAACTACTATTTATTAAGTCATTTAAATAAGCATATCGATACAAATGTTAAACATTGTAACAATTCATAATTTAACAAATAATTACTTGTTTGCTATGTTAGCATAATATATATTTGTGTATAACCATTTATAAGCATGAAAAAAATTTTATTAAGCGTAATACTTGCAGCTCCTTTATGGGTATTTGGACAAGGTTTTCAAGTTAACCTGCAGGGACAAAAGCAAATTGGTATGGCCGGAGCCGGGTCAGCATTAGCATTAGACGAGGCGTCTGTATTTTTCAATCCGGGAGCTGTTTCATTCCTCGAAAAGAATTCCATTTCGGGTGGGGTAAATCCATTATTATTCAAGTCAGCATTTCAACTTTCAGGCTCTAATGTTACAGAGAATGTAAAGAATAAGATAGCACCTCCTTTCGAATTTTATGCTGTTTGGGGGCCAAAATCAGGTAAGTGGAAATTAGGCTTAGGTGTTTATACCCCATTCGGAGGTTTGGTAGATTGGGGAGATAGCTGGTCTGGTAAATACTCATTAACTTCCTTAAATCTTAAAGCCATTTATTTTCAACCAACCATCAGCGTTAAAATTACGGATGCGATTGGTATAGGAGCGGGTTTTGTATATAACCATGGCGAGGTTGACCTTCAAAAAGCAATACCTTATGATTTTCCGGATGGAAGATCAGCTTCGGCTCAGTTAAAAGGAACAGGTAAGGGCTACGGCTGGAATGCAGGGATTTATATTAAAACCTTAAGCGATGTTACTTTTGCCATTACACACAAATCTAAAGTGGTCACCAAACTGGATGGTGGCGAAGCGAACTTTGATGTTCCTGCATCTTTAAGAGGTGCATTCCCTACGGGAAATACATTTAATGCTGAGTTACCTTTACCAGCGACTACTTCATTGGGTATTGGTATTCCATTATCGAAAAGCACTAAGTTAGCTTTTGATGCAAGCTGGGTACAATGGCACGTTTATAAAGAGCTGGCATTTGATTATGCAACAAACCCTCCGGGTGGTTTGCCAGATACAAAATCACCACGTAATTACCGTGATGGATCTTCATTTAAATTGGGTATAAATCATCAGGCATCAGATAAATTTGCGGTAAGAGCAGGTGTTGGTTATGCTTTTTCTCCTGTACAGGATGGATACGTAACCCCTGAGGCTCCGGATGCTGATCGTTACATTTTAAGTGTTGGCGCAGGTTATTCTTTCACTTCTAAATTTGAAGTAAATGCATCATTCTTTTTCGAAGATGTAAAATCACGCACACAGAAAAATCTTGAAACTGGTTTAGATGGTACATTCAAAACGTTAGTTTATGCACCAGGTATTTCGTTAACATATAAATGGTAGGAGAGTTAAAAATGAAAAAATATATATTTAATAGTTTAATTGCTGCTACCATACTATTTGCAGCAGCTTGTAAACCTGAAATTGAGTCAGCGGCAGGAACCACTGCCGGACAGGCAAATTTTTCTAAATACATTGCAGTAGGTAACTCGCTTACTTCGGGTTATGCCGATAACGGTTTATACCTTGAAGGACAAAAAGTAGCATTTCCTAATTTGATTGCCGATAAAATGAAAACTGTTGGTGGTGGAAGTTTCACTTCGCCATTTTTTACAGATGCACAGGCCAGTGGCTCGGGTTATTTACAATTAACAGCTTTAGTTAATGGTGTACCAACCATAACTCCTGTAGCAGGCACTGCCTATTTACCGACAGGAAAGCTTGCTAAATATACAGGCGCAGAGATCCAGAACTTGGGTATTCCAGGAATGCGTTTGGATTTAGCATTTGATCCAACTTTTACTTTTAGTGCAGCAAATGTTTACTTTGATCGTTTATTGCCAGATGCTCAAGTTGGTAAAACTAACTATTCGCAATTTATACAAGGCAAAAACCATACATTTTTCTCTTTATGGTTGGGTAATAACGACGTTTTAGGTTATGCAACTAATGGTGGCGTAACCACTGATGCAACAAACGTACTAACAGATAAAGCTACTTTCTCGTTTTTGTATTCAAACATGCTGAATATTCTTACGGCAGGTGGTCAAAAAGGGATAGTTGCAACAATTCCTGATGTAACCGCAATTCCTTTTTTCAATACGGTTACTATTCCCGCAATATTAACAGGTGCTAAATTACCTTTAACTACATCAATTTATATTCAAACTGCAACCGGACCAAGAGTTGCGACTGCTGCAGATTTATTTACATTATCTTTTCAAACTGCGGCTCCGCTTTTATTGGGCAAACCAAATGCTGCTGGTGCACCTTATGGTTTCCATCCGGCAAATCCTGTTGAAAGTAAATGGGTTTTAGATAAAGATGAAGTAATTAAAGTAAAAGATTATGTATTAAGTTATAACAGTACCATTAAATCTTTAGCCAATACTAAAGGCCTTGCAGTAGCCGATGCTTATACATTCCTTAATCAGGTTAAAGCTGGTGTGGTACTTAATGGCATTGCTATCGATGCAAGATTTATTCAGGGTGGGGCTTTCTCTTTAGATGGCGTACACTTAACACCTAGAGGAAATGCAGCTATGGCAAACTTATTTATTGATGCAATTAACAATAAATATGGCTCAACCATTCCTGTTGTTGATATTTCACAATACAGAGGAACTAAGTTTCCTAATTAATTATTTATTTTAATGAAAAAAGGTCTGCCATTTGGCAGACCTTTTTTCATTTACAGGCATTCTGAGTTATATTTTTGAATCTATAAAATCTGTTACTTCCTTAATCTCATGTGGTTCAAACCATTTTATTTCTTCATCCCGTCTAAACCAGGTTAACTGTCGTTTAGCAAAGCGACGCGTATTTTGCTTAATTGCTGAAATTGCATCTTCTAAGTTCACCTTTCCGTCTACATAATCAAATAATTCTGCGTAGCCCACCGTATTTAATGCATTGTACATTCGGTAGGGCAGAAGTGATTTTACCTCTTCCAACAGCCCCATTTCCATCATTTTATCTACCCTCGAGTTAATGCGGCCATATAAAACAGCCCTATCGGTATTTAAGCCAATTTTAATAATGTTAAAAGGTCTTTCCTTTTTGGTTGCCGATAACATGGAAGATAATTTTTGGCCGGTAGAAAGGAACACTTCCAGTCCGCGAATCATTCTTTGTGGATTTTGCTGATCTACTTTAGCAAAGTATTCCGGGTCATATTCAGCCAGTTGCTTTTGAATAATACCGATACCTTCAGTTTCAAATTGTTTATTCAGTTTTTCGCGGATAGCAAGATCAATTTCAGGCATTTCATCCAATCCATTTACAACGGCATTGATGTATAATCCGGAACCACCAACCATCACTGCGGTATTGTGCCTGCTAAAAATTTCTTCAATTGTTTTTAGTGCTGCGGTTTCAAAATCGCCGGTACTAAAAAGTTGAGAAACAGAATGTGAATCTATAAAATGATGTTTTGCAGCAGCAAGCTCCTCTGTATCCGGCTTGGCCGTGCCAATGGCCATTTCCTTATAAAATTGTCTGCTGTCGGCCGAAATGATTTCAGTATCAAAATGTTTTGCAAGCTCAATGGCCAAAGCCGTTTTGCCTATAGCAGTGGGCCCTACAACAACAATTAAGGTTTTATTTAATGGCATATAATTAATATATAAAAAAACTGCCAGTTTTTGGCTGGCAGTCAAATATTTTCAGGATGTTAAATCTTAATAATCATCTTTTTGACTATCGTCTTCATAGCCCTCGTTTTCAGAAAACTCATCTCCAAATTCGTCGTCTTCACTTTCATCGTCTTCATCTCTTTCCTGTTCATTGATGCCCATTTCGCCCATAGCTTCCAGTTCATCAGTATCTTCGGGAACAAAGTTCATTTCATTTAAGAAATCAAATTCGCTGCTTGCTGCTGCTCCACGTGGATCTACAGCCTGAGGACCATTTTGCTCCATAATTTTTGGGGCTTCTCCGGTACTTTTAGCTAAAAAAGGATATTCAATATGAGGATCGGCATCTAAAATGATCTTGATCAGTTCAACATGGAAATCGTAAGGACGATCGAAATTATAAATGTAGTAGAACTTTTGATGAGGGTCTTCTATAAAACCGCTTAATTTAGAGTTCTCCATTAAAACTACACGATCTTTCTTCCTTTCACTTGGCAAATAGGCAATTTCATCCCCTTTTAACCAGTTATCCGTGCTCACATAAAATGACGAGGGTTTCTCCGCATTGTAACCTGTAGACTTATGAATAGCCTTGTGCAGATCCTCAAACGTTTGGTTTGATTTAATGTCGATCTCTCTCACAACATCATCAAAATCCTCGAAAGTAATTTTAAATTTATAAATAGCCATTATTGTATTTTGGAACCGTAAAAATAAAGTTAATTTACATTACCACAAAGCGGAGAATGTCACAAAAAGCTCTTTGTTTTGCTATTCAACTAATTATTTTCTGTTAAATTATTTATTAACAGGATTTAAACCCATTTGTTTTGCCTGATTTAGCATAAAATTAAATGCTTCGGTATAGTCATTGGTAATTTCGCCTTCCAATATCGCCTCTCTGATGGCATTTTTAATCAAGCCAACTTCTTTGCCTGCCTCCAGGCCGAAAGTTTCCATAATATCGTTTCCGGAAATAGGAGGCTGCCAGTTGCGGATTTTATCTCTTTCCTCCACATCTTTCAGCTTTTGTTTAACCAATTCAAAGTTATTCCGGTATTTTGTTTTTTTGTATTCGTTTTTGGTGGTTACATCGGCATTGCAAAGCGTCATCAAACTTTCAATTTCCTCGCCTGCATCAAAAAGTAAACGTCTTACTGCCGAGTCTGTTACCACGTCCTGAGCCAAAACAATTGGCCTTAAATGCAGTTGTACCAACTTCTGAACATATTTCATTTTTTCATTAAGCGGTAACTTTAATTGTGCAAAAATTTTAGGCACCATTCTAGCCCCTTTATCTTCGTGACCGTGAAAAGTCCAGCCATGACCTTCTTCAAAACGTTTGGTAGCCGGTTTGGCAATATCGTGTAAAATAGCAGCCCATCGCAACCATAAATCATCCGTATCTGCACAAATGTTATCTAAAACCTCCAGTGTGTGGTAAAAATTATCTTTATGACCTTTGCCTTTTATAATTTCTACCCCATAAAGCTGCGCCATTTGTGGAAAAATAATGTGCAGTAAGCCTGTATCAAATAAATGTTTGAAACCAACCGAAGGTTTGGGCGATAAAACGATTTTATTCAGTTCATCGGTTATTCTTTCTTTAGAAACAATGCCAATACGCTGTTTTTGAAGTTTTATGGCATGAATAGCTGCCGGATCAATATTGAAATTAAGTTGTGAAGCAAAGCGGATGGCCCTCATCATCCTCAGGGGATCATCAGAAAATGTAATTTCAGGATCAAGCGGTGTACGGATGAGTTTGTTTTCTAAATCTTCAATCCCATTAAAAGGATCCAATAATTCGCCAAAATTTGCTGCATTTAAATTAATAGCCAGGGCATTGATGGTAAAATCTCTTCTTAACTGATCGTCTTGTAAAGTACCGTCTTCTACAATGGGTTTACGGGAATCGGCCCGGTAAGATTCTTTTCTGGCTCCAACAAATTCAACTTCCAGATCATGGTATTTAATATTTGCGGTACCGAAACTTTTAAATACGGCAACTTTCGAATGGAGTTTTCTGCCTACAGCCTCTGCATATTCAATTCCGCTGCCTACAACAACTACGTCAATATCTTTTGAGGGACGTTTTAAAAACAAATCGCGTACAAAACCGCCGATTACGTATGCTTCTGTTCCCGTTTTATCAGCAATAGCCGATAAGGTTTTAAATATTGGATTTTGTAGGTGTTGCTGCATGAGTTTAAAAATACACTGTAATGCCGGTCAGGAAATGATCTGAAAATTATTAAACAGATCTATCATGCTCCGGGATGACAGGAAGAAATGCAAAAATAGCAAAATTACTTTCTAATAAACTCAAATTGTCCACCAGGTGATAATTTCATAATGGTAGAAGGTTTTTTATTCGCCCTGTTTTCCTGTTCAAAATCTACAATATAATCTACAGCTCCTTTAATCTCTTCATCAACATCATCGAAATTTTTAGGGGAGCTTGCTCCGCTGATATTAGCTGAAGTAGAAACAACCGGTTTCCGGAAACGTTGAATAAGTTGTGTGCAGAAATCGTGTTTTACTACGCGTATGCCCACACTGCCATCTGTATTGATAACATTCTTAGCTAAGTTTTTAGCTCCTGAAAAAATTATGGTTAAAGGATTTTCTGCATACTCAATCAGGTCATAAGCCACATCGGGAACTTCCGAAACATAACTTTGAAGCTTATTATCTGTATCCAGCAAAACAATAAGGCTTTTCTCTGCTGGACGGTTTTTAATTTTAAGTAATTTATCAACGGCTTCTTCATTGGTCGCATCACAACCCAAGCCCCAAATGGTATCGGTAGGATAAAGGATAACACCGCCTGTTTTTAAAATTTCTAAGGCTTTATTTATTTCTTCTTTAAGCATGCACAAAGGTAAGGGATAATTGGGATATTGGAATAGCACGAAAAACTGACAGGACCAGACGGTTAAGTTCCAGTGAAAAGTAAATATTTTTTTATATTAGATTTTATTAATCATTAAATCTAACCTAAAATCTATGAAAAAACTATTGCAAAGCTTGTGTTTTGTGCTGTTTTTTGCTGCCTCAGCCTTTGCGCAGGACAAAACAGTAACAGGCACGGTTGTCTCAAAAGAAGACGGACTACCACTTCCAGGCGTAAGCGTACTGGCTAAAGGAACCAAAGTCGGTACCGTAACCAATTCAGATGGAAAATTTAATTTTAAAGTGCCTGCGAACACAACATCGCTCGAACTTACCTTTATTGGCTACAAACCGCAGAGTGTTCCAATTCCTTCCTCTAATGTTGTTAATGTTTCGATGAACACTGATGCGCAGGAATTAGCGCAAGTAGTGGTTACGGCATTGGGCATTACCAGAAAGAAAAATGAACTTCCTTATTCTGCTCAGGAAGTTAAAGCCGAAGAGATCACCAGAACAAGGGATAATAACCTGGTGAATTCATTGGGCGGAAAAGTTGCCGGACTTGACATTAAACGCAGTAATGCCATGGGCGGTTCAACCAATGTGGTTATCCGTGGTTTCAAATCCATAAGCGGTAATAACCAGGCACTTTTTATTGTAGATGGTGTTCCGGTTAGTAATGCAAATACCAATACGGCAAATCAACAAGCCGGACGTGCCGGCTATGATTTTGGAAATGCAGCTGCAGATATTAACCCGGACGATGTAGCTTCAATGACGGTGTTGAAAGGTGCTGCAGCTACTGCTCTTTATGGTTCAAGAGCAGCAAATGGTGTAATCATCATCACGACCAAGAAAGGCAGAAAAGGTTCAACCAATATTACAGTTAATAGTGGGCTAAGTTTTGGTAAAATTGATAAAAGCACTTTTGCCAAATACCAAAAAGAGTATGGTGCCGGTTACAGCAGTCCTGGTACAGATGGTACTGGCAATCCTGTGCCTGTTCCAGGTTTTTGGTACAGAGATATTTTCGGAACCGGAACTAAAGAAATGACCCCTCAGTTTAGTTCGGATGCCTCTTATGGACCACGTTTCGATCCAAATTTATTGGTGTATCAATGGTCTTCATTAGATCCATTCTCGCCTAACTATAAACAAAAAACACCTTGGGTAGCCGGTGCAAATGGCCCTGAAACTTTTTATGAAACCGCTGTAGTTTCCAATCAGAGTGTTAGTGTTGATGGCGGTGGAGAAAATGGCACTTTTAAAATCGGTTATACCCGTAATGATGAAAATGGTGTTTTGCCAAATAGTAAGATTACTAAAAACCTGTTCAACTTCGGTGCCGGTTATCAAATTGCAAAAGATTTAATGGTAAATGCTTCAGCCAACTATTCTAAAATAGATGGTTTAGGCCGTTATGGAACTGGTTATAGCGGATTAAACCCAAATCAGGGCTTCCGTCAGTGGTGGCAAACCAATGCCGATATTTCGGAACTTAAAGATGCCTATTTCAGAAATCAAAAAAATGTAAGCTGGAACTGGTCGGATACTAAAGCAACCAATCCGATATATGCAGATAACCCTTATTTTAACAGGTATAAAAACTACGTAAATGATACCCGTGATCATTATTTCGGAAACATTAGCTTAAGTTATAAGGTAAACAGCTGGTTTGATGTAGTGGGACGTATTTCATACGATGGAACTTATGATTTACAGGAAGAACGTATTGCTGTAGGTAGCGTGGCTGTACCATCGTATGCCCGTACAAACAGAACTTATGGCGAAACAAATTATGATTTGTTGCTAAACTTTAATAAAAATATCAGCGAAGATATTTCATTCAAAGGTTTATTAGGGGCCAATTTACGCCGTGACAAATTAACATCCATTCGTGCTCAAACAAACGGCGGACTTGTTGTCCCTGAATTTTATGCTTTATCAAATTCAGTAAGCCCTATTGAAGCTCCTCAGGAATTATATGCCAGACGTGCTGTTGATGGTCATTTTGCCAGTGCAACTTTCGGTTATAAAGATTATTTATTCCTTGATGCTACAATTCGCAGGGATTTATCAACTACACTACCAGCAGCAAACAATGTATTCTGGTACCCTTCCGTAGCAGCAAGTTTTGCTTTTTCTAACCTGTTAAAAGAACAAACCTGGTTATCGTAT
This sequence comes from Pedobacter punctiformis, assembly GCF_027213715.1. Taxonomy (GTDB): domain Bacteria; phylum Bacteroidota; class Bacteroidia; order Sphingobacteriales; family Sphingobacteriaceae; genus Pedobacter; species Pedobacter punctiformis. The sequence continues at coordinate 431,268 of NZ_JAPWGM010000003.1, read as the reverse complement.
GGTAAATTAAGATTAAACTATGCTGAAGTGGGTGCCGATGCGCCTGCCTTAAGTGTGTACGATACTTATACAAAACCTACTGCATTTGGTTCTGTACCCATGTTCTCTATTTCTAACACTAAAAATAATCAGAACCTTAGACCGGAAAGGACCAAAAGTATTGAGGCTGGTTTAGATGCTGCCTTTTTAAATGAAAGGGTAGGTTTCGATTTAACCTTGTACAAAACAAAAACTGTTGATCAGATTACGCCGGTAACCGTCAGTTCTTCTTCAGGTTATAGCCAATTGTATGTTAATGCTGGTGAAGTAGAAAATAAAGGTATTGAAGCCTCTGTATTTGGTGTTCCAATAAAAACTAAAGATTTCTCGTGGAGACTGAATGTTAACTTTACGGTAAACCGCAATAAAGTATTATCCTTATATGAAGGCGCTGGTGGTAATATAGAACTGGCATCTTTACAAGGTGGTGTAACTTTAAATGCTGCGGTTGGAAAACCTTATGGGATCATCAGAGGTACTAATTATGTTTATATAAACGGACAGCCTGTAGTTGGCGCCAATGGATATTATAAAGCAACTTCAAGTTCTGCTGAAATTATTGGCGACCCTAATCCTGATTTCTTAGCGGGTATTGGAAATACCTTCCATTATAAAAATGTGTCGCTTAATTTTTTGGTCGATATACGCAAAGGCGGAAGTCTTTTCTCTCTGGATCAATGGTATGGTTTAGGAACGGGTATGTATCCTGAAACCGCCGGATTAAATGATTTAGGCAATCCTAAAAGAAATACATTAGCCAATGGTGGTGGAATTATTTTACCTGGCGTTAAAGAAGACGGAAGCCCGAATGATAAACGCGTAGATGTTTCAACATCAGGTGGCTCGGCTTATGGTTACTCTAATAATCCTCCAAGAGCTTCTACTGTGTACGATGCAAGTTATGTGAAATTAAGAGAAGTTTCTTTAACCTATTCGCTACCGGAAAAATGGATACAAAAAATCCATCCATTCAGAGGTATTGATGTTTCATTATTAGGCCGAAACTTATGGATTATACATAAAAATGTGCCTTACGCAGATCCTGAGGATGGATTAAGCTCCGGAAATCTGGTGGGCTATCAGAGCGGAGCCTATCCGGCCGTGAGAACAATTGGTTTCAACGTCAAATTTAAATTATAAGAACACGATCATGAAAAGAATATATATAATCTTAGTAGCAGCCGCTTGTTTAAGCTCCTGCGCAAAGAATCTGGGAGATTATAACATTGATCAGAAAAACTCAGTATCTGCAACAGCACCAACCTTATTTACTGCTGCGCTAAAAAGTTATTCTGATGTATTAACCTCACCAAGTGTAAATACAAACGTTTTTCGGTTTTATGTTCAGCACTGGACAACGACTGAATATTTAGATGAACCAAGGTATAATTTACTTGCTCGTCCGTTGCCACAGGCTTTTTGGCAGGCCAGCTACCGGGATGTGCTGATGGATCTTAAAGAATCTAAACGTTTAGTTGCTGAAGATCAGTTTATTTCTCCAGCACTAAAAGCCAATGAAACTGCACAAATTGAAATTATGGAAGTTATGGCCTGGTCTTCATTAGTAAATACCTATGGCAATGTTCCTTATAAAGAAGCCTTGAACATTTCGAATACACAGCCTCAATATGACGATGCTGCTACCATTTATTCAGATTTACTGGTGCGTTTAGATGCTGCCCTTGCAGCCATCACAACTTCTACTGATGGTTTTGGTGGTGGAGCTGATGTAATTTACAATGGCAATATGACCTTGTGGAAAAAATTTGGTAACTCTTTAAAATTACGTTTAGGATTAATTCTGGCAGATAAAGATCAGGCTAAGGCAAAATCTGTTGTTGAGGCCGCTGCACCAAATGTTTTTACCAGCAGTGCTGATAATGCTAAATTTAAATACCTAAACACCACACCAAATAATAATCCGGTTTCTGAAAACATTAATGCAGCCAGAACCAAAAGGAAAGATTACATCGGAGCTAAACCGTTTATAGATAAATTAAATGCGCTTTCTGATCCAAGAAGAGCAGGTTTCTTTAAAACGGTAGGTTCAGTATATATTGGCGGTGATTATGGGTTTACAAACTCGGCGGCAAACTTTTCTAATATCAGTGATAAAGTAATTGCTCTGGATTTTGAAGCCCTATTGATTGATTATTCTGAAGTAGAATTTGCTTTAGCAGAAGCAAGTGCACGTGGTTTTAATGTAGGTGGCACAGCTGCCAGCCATTACAATAACGGAGTTACAGCCTCTATTATTTATTGGGGGGGTACTTCGACTGATGCGACTACTTACCTGGCAAGACCTGATGTAGCGTATGCAACGGCATCGGCAACCAATAATTATAAAGAAATTATCGGAAATCAAAAGTGGATTGCACTTTATAACAGAGGGTATGATGCATGGGTAGAGTGGAAACGTCTTGATTTTCCAAAATTAAGTCCTCCAAGTGCTCTAACTGCGCCTCCGGGACAAAGCGTGCCATCAGGTTTACAAATCCCGGTACGTTTAATTTATCCTATTAATGAGCAAACCTTAAATGGTGCAAACCGTTCTGCAGCAGCAGCTACAATAGGTGGTGATTTAATTACAACCAAAATTTTCTGGGATGTAAATTAAGAAAACCAAAATTTAGACTGAATCAATTATCTGATAATTCCCGGTTACCCAGGTAGCCGGGAATTTTTATTTGAAATAATTGAACAAAATAAGTCATATGTTCCACACAATTTGATTGTAAAAAGTGTTAAATCAATTGGATATACTATTTTTTGAAGGTATATTTATATTGATTTCGGTTAGGGGAAACACACACAAATAAATCATATGAGAACAACACAAAAATTATTAATGCTATTTGCAGTAGCTGCAATGGCATTATCAGCATGTACCACGTTGCGTACAGCTTCAGATTATGATAAAAAGGTAAGTTTTAGCAGTTATAAAACTTATAATTTTTATGATAAAGGCATTGCCCGATTAAAATTAAATGATCTGGACAAACGTCGAATGCTTTCTGCTATTGATACAGAAATGACAACCAAGGGATTTACTAAATCAGAAAATGCAGATTTACTGGTAAATCTGGTTGTAGTTGCAAGAGAAAGAATAGATGCTTACGGACCTGGTTTTTATGGAGGCTGGGGATGGGGTTGGAGATCTCCATTTTGGGGCGGTGGCATGAGCTATGTCGACCAATATATGGAAGGAACAATCATCATTGATTTCCTTGATCCGAAAACAAAAACCTTAGTATGGCATGGCCGTGGAAGTGGCTTTAACCTGGATAATTTTAGAAAAAGAGAAGAAAGAATGAATACAGGTGTAAAAGAAATTTTGGGTCAATACCCGCCAAATGCATCAACTAATAATTAGCAGTATTTAATAGCGCTTTATAGCTATCCATTAACTGCTGTGTAACTAAAGGGTTGTTGAATTTTTGAACAAATTCAAGACCCTTTTTTTTCATGCGGGCCTGTTGTTGTTCTGAAGAAAGAATTTGATTAATAGCAGCTGCCAGTCCGGTTGAATCTGTAGGCGAAACATATAAACTGTCTGGGCCTCCGGCTTCTTCTAAACACGAACCTGTTGCTGCAACTACCGGAACATTTGAATATAAAGCTTCAATAATTGGAATTCCAAACCCCTCATAAAATGATGGATAGGCAAAAACTGAAGCCATTTGATAAATACCTGGCAAATCTGAAAAAGGAATATTTTTTAAAAATAAAATGCGGTTTTTTAAGCCCAGTTTTTCTATTTCCTTTTCTACGGTTTTAAAATATTTGGTTTGCTTGCCAATCACCACCAGCTTGTAAGCTTCATTTACCTCTTTTAGTGCCTGAACAATCAATTTAAGGTTTTTCCGCTCTTCAATTGTTCCAACATTCAGAATGTATTTTTCAGGAAGCTTATAAGTTGCCCTTATTCTGCTAAGTGTTTCTTTATTAAAAGGCATTTTAAAACTATCATCACAGCTTTGGTAAATAACCTGAATCTTATCCGGATCTATTTTATAAAACTCTACAATATCTGCTTTCGTTTTTTCGCTGATGGCAATAATTTTATTGGCGTGTTTGCAGGCATACCTGCTTTTTAACAGGTATAATTTCCGGTCGATATATTTAAAATACCGAGGAAAACGCAGAAAAATTAAATCATGAATGGTAACCACCGATTTAATTCTGGTATGTTGAATGGCAAAGGGTATTTCGTGACTTAATCCGTGATAAATTTTAACCTCATCCCGGCTTAAATCTTTTAAAATATTTAAACTTCTCCACAAAAAACGACCGTTTAAAGGTAATTTGAGTTCAATGTTTTTAAGTTTAAAAAAAGCATCAATTTGTTTGGACGATTTAACTTTAGGAGAATAAACCAAATATTGGTTTTCAGGAAACTGATGTGCTAAATGTTCAATTAAAGACCGGCTGTAGTTTCCAAGTCCCGTTAAATTATTTGCAGCACGTTTACCGTCGAAACCGATTTTAAGCTGAAAACTTAAAGCCGAAGGCTCAAAGCTTGATTGCTCAAGTTTAGTACCTTCGGCTTTTTGAATGTGCTTTCCGCTTTCTGCTTCCACTTTTCGTTTAAGCTTACACGGCTACATTATTTTCTCTCAACGCATCGTTAAGTGAAGTTTTCTTGTCTGTGCTTTCCTTACGTTTACCGATAATTAAAGCGCAAGGTACCTGATAATCTCCAGCAGGGAATTTTTTGGTATAGCTGCCAGGAATCACTACTGAACGTGCAGGAACAATGCCTTTATATTCAATCGGTTCAGGACCAGTTACATCAATAATCTTAGTTGATGCCGTTAAAACTACGTTTGCACCTAAAACAGCTTCTTTTTCTACTTTTACACCTTCTACAACAATCGCTCTTGAACCCAAGAAACAATCATCCTCTATAATTACAGGAGCAGCTTGTACAGGTTCTAAAACACCGCCAATACCAACACCACCACTTAAGTGTACGCGTTTTCCAATTTGCGCACATGAGCCTACAGTAGCCCAGGTATCAACCATTGTACCTTCATCAACATAAGCACCAATATTTACATAAGAAGGCATCATAATTACACCTTTTGCTAAAAATGCACCATAACGGGCACTCGCCATAGGCACAACACGAACTCCGGTTGCTTTGTAATCATTTTTCAATTCCATTTTATCATGGTAAACAAAAGGCCCAACTTTAATTTCCTTCATCTCACGGATCGGGAAATATAAAATCACAGCTTTTTTAACCCACTCATTAATGCCCCAGGAATTTAATACAGGTTCTGCAACACGAATCTCGCCTTTGTCAAGACCCATAATAACGGCCTCAATGGCTTCGCAATAGTTGCTATATTTTAAAAGGCTTCTGTCTTCCCAGGCGGCTTCAATTAGTTTCTTTAAATCTGAATACATGATGTTTTTAAATTTTACGCAAAATAAATCAATTTTTATTTATTAAGAGCAAATATTGTTTTTAATTACGGTTAACTGAGGAATTGTTTAAATGGATGGGCTGCATTTAAGCTTTCAGCTGTTAACCAACGTAAACATTTAACCAACAAACAAACCAAATTTCTTATTTTTGAACTTTATGACAGAAGCAGAAAAACTCAGGATCGATAAATATTTGTGGGCCATCCGGTTATTTAAAACCAGAAGTTTAGCCACAGACGCCTGTAAAGCAGGAAGGGTGAAGTTGAATGGTCAGAACATTAAACCATCGGCCATTGTAAAAATTGGTGAAGTTTATCAGGTATCCAAAGGAATTGAAAAGAAAATTATAGAAGTTGTTGAATTGTCTTACAACCGTACCGATTCTCCTACTGCCTTAACAAAATATAAAGATTTAACCCCTGTTGAAGAAACACACGCTTTTAAATCTATGTTTCATTCGCCAAATTTAAAAAGAGATAGGGGTACAGGCCGTCCAACTAAAAAAGACAGGAGAGAGACCGACGATTTAATTGGTGGCCTTTTTCAGGATGAAGAAGATTAGTAACAAGCTTTAATTCTCTGCTTTCAGTTGACGATTTTCGTCAGTTTGCGAACTTATAACCGCATACTTTAAGTTGAAATACCGCATTCTGTAGCTCATCATAGCCGTTTTACCAAGTCTCTCAATTAATTTATAGTTAGCAACAGCACCAACTGCGGCGCCAACAAATGGCAACATTTGAGCAAGTTTGGCTAAGTCAATATAATCGCGATATTGCTGTTGAAATGTTAACCAGTCAAACTCATCAATACTTGCTGGAAGCTGATGCGCTTTATCATCCCAGTTCTGCATTTTTATAAAAACATTCTGACTTTCTTCCTTGCTTGAAAAAGCCAGTTGAAAGATGTGTAAAATAAATAAACGCTCCCGGTAATCTTTTACATCATAACCGTAAACTGCGGCAATATCAAAAAGCATTTTCATTTTTATACTCAGCAGCAAAGGGAAATCGGCAAGACTCATTAAAAAGCCACCGGCGCCTGTAATGCCACCTTCTGCCGCTCCGGTTTTTTTATAATTTTCTATCTTTTGTTTAATCAGCGCTTCGCGATGCATAAGCGTTAAATCTAAAACAGGTTTGGCGGTGGTAAACGTTGAACCAAAAAGTACCGCTTTAACCATTTGCTTAATGGCAGATGTTATTGCACTATGTACTTTATCCGGAATGTAGCTGTTAATTTTCTTCTGAACTTTATCCGTAACCTTACTAAAAAGAGAAGGTTTTTGTAAAATTTTATACTTCCAGAAATCAACTTCACTGCTTATTTTTTGTTCATACGTCATAACTGAAATATAACAATAATTGTTCCTCAAAAAAGAGTCGATTTTTTTTGAATATTAAAATTTTAACTATATATTTAGTTGTTCCATTTTAAACCGTAAACTGCTGACTATGAAATCTATCAAATTATTGTTGACACTGCTGATCTTTGCAGGTGTTGCCAAATCTCAGGGTGTTAAATTTTCTGCCGATAAACCGGCGGCAGGAACTAAGATTAGTTTTACCTACGAACCTAAAGGTACCAGTTTGGAAAACCTTGCAGATATTAAATGCACCAGTTACACTTTTTTCTCGACAACAAACCCTAAAGCCGGTAAAATCGATCTTGTTAAAGAAGGATCAATTTATAAAGGCGAGTTTTCTACACCAGATAGTGTAACCCTTGTAGGTTTGGCCTTTTATGTTGGTGATAAAAAAGATGAAGCTCCGGGTGGTTATATTTTGAAATTTACTAAAGCCGGCAAAATACCTGCTGAAGCCCTGATAAATGAAGCTTTTTTATATGGTTTGGCTGGCAACTATTATTTGGGATTAACGATAGATGCAGAAGCAGCTTCGGCATTGTACAAACAGGCTTTTACACTAAGACCAGCTCTTAAACAGAAAAATGCATATCAATACCTTTCATTGGAATATAAGGCGGATAAAGAAAAGGGTACAAAAAATATAAATGAGAATATAAACAGTTTATCTAAAATAAAAGATGCAAAAGAAGATGAAATGACACTGCTTCTGAATCTTTATAACCTCCTTAAGCAAAAACCTAAAGCCGACTCCGTTAAAACAGCGCTTCTTAAAAAATATCCAGTAGGTAATTATGCATACGGGCAGGATATTAATGCTTTATATGTAGAGAAAGATTTAGCTGTTAAAGAACAAAAGGCCAATGACCTGATTGCAAAATTTAAATTCGATACTCAGAAGAAAACCGATGCGGCCAGGTTAAGTTCTGTATATAGTATTTTAGCCAACGCCTCCTCCAAGGAAAAAAATAACGACAAATTTGAATTGTACAGTTCAAAAATTGATAATAAATTAAACAGGGCAAGTTTATATAACAGTTTTGCATGGCCTGCCGCCGAAAAAAATGAAAATATTGACGCAGCAGCTAAATTTTCAAAACGCTCGCTGGATTTATTAAACGAAGCTAAAAATGATGAGGTGCCTGCATTCTATTCTTCAAAAGATGAATATTTAAAAGCACTTGATAATTCTTACGGCATGTATGCAGATACCTATGCTTTATTACTTTATCGCCAGGGGAAATTTAAAGAAGCCCTTGCAGTACAGGAAAAAGCTTTGCCTTTTTATACCAAAGTATCGCCTGATGTTGCCACCCGTTATGTTACCTATTTGATTAAAGATGGGCAGCAGGAAAAAGCGTTTAACGAAGCCGAAAAAATCATAAAAAATGGTGAAGCAAGCGATTCTCTTAAAACCGATTTTAAAAATCTTTATGTAAGTCTTAAAAAGGAAGGTACTTATGATGGGTACATTGCCAATCTGGAAAAAATTGCCTTGGAAAAAGACAGGGCAGAATGGACAAAGAAAATGATCAATACACCTGCACCTGCATTTTCACTGGTTAATTTAAAGGGCGAAACAGTAAGTTTGGCAGGGCTTAAGGGTAAAATTGTGGTGTTGGATTATTGGGCAACCTGGTGCGGCCCTTGCGTAGCTTCTTTTCCGGGCATGCAAAAAGCAATGGCAAAATATGCTAATAACCCAAATGTTGCCTTTGTATTCGTTAATACCTGGCAAACAGAAGATAACCGCGAAAAATTGGTAACAGATTTTATCGCAGAGAAAAAATATGATTTTAACGTTTTATACGACACAAAAAATAAACAGGATCCATCTAAATTTGATGTGGTAAGCGCTTATAAAGTAGATGGCATTCCAACTAAATTTGTAATCGACGGAGATGGAAATATCCGCTTTAAAGCGGTTGGTTTCTCCGGATCAGATGACGGTGTTGTAAAAGAAATTGACTCTATGATTGGTTTAATTGCCTCAAAAGAGGGCAGTAAGTAATCAAACAAAAAAGTCCGGTATTTGTACCGGACTTTTTTGTTTAATAATCTATTCGCATGGGCGAGGTTTCCCAAAGTTTAAAAGCTTGCATGGCCTCATCCCTCAGCATTTGAATAACCGGTAAAGATCTTTTTTCCATTGGCTTATCCAGCTCATCGTAAATAAATTGATCATCAAAACCGATTTTGCCAGCATCTGCTTTAGTATTAGCATAATAAATGGTCTCAATTCTCGACCAGTAAATAGCGCCCAGACACATAGGGCAAGGCTCGCAACTGGTGTATACTACGCAACCACTTAAATCAAAAGTATTTAACGCAGTGCAGGCTAAACGTATGGCCGATACTTCTGCATGTGCTGTAGGGTCATTTGTGGAAGTTACTTTATTCGCCGATTGTGCAATTACCTTTCCATCTTTAACAATTACAGCACCAAAAGGGCCACCCATGTTTTCGCTTACATTTTGTACAGATAATGCAATGGCCATTCGCATAAATGTTTCATGTTGATTGTTGTCTTCCATAATAAAAGGTTTAAACACAAAAAATGCCTCAAATTTTGAGGCATTTTTTGTGTTATATCATTAACAATAATCTTATTTTTTTGTTTTGGTATAATCTTCGTTTAAGCCTTTAATTACATCAGAAGTAATGTCTAAGGTTTCATCAGCAAATAAAATAGTACTGCCCTTTGTATAAGATAAAACCATTTTATAACCTTTATCTTTTGCATAAGTTTTTAAGTAACCTGCAACTTTATCATAAAGTTTTTCAGTTTCTACCGCTTGCTCATTTTGTAAAGCACCACCCGCATTTTGCTGGTAAGTTTGCAGTTCCTGTTGTTTACGTGCTAAACGCTCTTCTGTAGTTTTACGAACATCAGCAGCTAAAGTGCCTGCATTTTGTTGGTATTGAGCTACTTCTCTTTGGAAAGCCTGACCTTTTGCCTGCATATCTGACTGGGCATCTTTGGTTTTTTTCTCAAATTTATTTTTAAGGTCTTTATAGTATTCGTATTTAGTTAATAAAGAGTCCTGGTTAACAAATACAATTTTTTCACTTGCAGATACTACAGCAGTACTATCTGTTTTTTTTGCTGTTTCAGTCGTTTTAGTTTCTTTGTTTTGGCAAGCAGAAAATGTTGTAATTATAGCTGCGGTTGCAAATAAACCAAGGTTTTTAAAGGTTCTTCTTTCCATTATTATTTAATAAATTTTAGCAAACTTATATAAATTAGTTTTTATATGCAATTTAACCTCAAGTTTGTGTTTTATAAGCAGTTTTGATGTAGTAAAGAATCGTTTTTAATTAAATGTAAAAGCAGATTTGGAAAGCAGGGCCAATAATTTATTTTAAAGTTTAGTCCTGCCGTTTGTTTTACTCCGCTGCGCTTTGTGTCCACTCCCGTCAGGTTTAGTTTAGGACTTAAGTGCTATTATTTCTGGTTGCATGGTGCCAATTTTTCTGAAAAGATCTTGATTTAGCTTATTAAACCCAATTGAAATGGAAAGCGTTCGGAATCTTCTTCGGACCTTGTAATAAAAAGCGGGGACAAGTTTAAAAGATTTGCACCACTTTTGCTTTTCAAAACCGGGCTTAAGTTATTGATAAAGCCTTTTAGGACTAGTCTTTTAGCTTTCTGCACGGGACATCTTTTAAACCCTAAAACTTCTCCACATATTGGGTTAATTGCCGAAAAATGCGTATTTTTGATAATTATTGTTTTTAATTAAAATATGAGCGAAGAACAGGATTTAAAGTCAAATTATTCGGCAGATAATATACAGGTTTTAGAAGGTTTAGAAGCGGTGCGTAAGCGCCCTTCGATGTATATAGGCGATACTGGTGTGAAAGGTTTACACCACTTAGTTTATGAGGTTGTAGATAACTCTATTGATGAAGCCCTGGCTGGTCATGCAGATACCATTTACGTAAACATTTTAGAAGGCAACTCCATCAGGGTTGAAGATAATGGTCGTGGTATTCCAACCGGGATCAATACAAAAGAAAATAAATCGGCACTTGAAATCGTAATGACGGTTTTACACGCCGGTGGTAAATTTGATAAGGACACTTACAAAGTTTCAGGTGGTTTACACGGTGTGGGGGTAAGTTGTGTTAATGCATTATCAACACATTTAAAAGCCGAAGTACACCGCGAAGGTAAAATCTGGATGCAGGAGTACAACATTGGTAAACCTTTATACGATGTAAAAGAAACAGGTACTACCGATAAGCGGGGTACAATTGTGACTTTTAGTCCGGACGCAACCATTTTTACACAAACTACCGAGTACAAATACGATACTTTAGCTGGCCGTTTACGCGAGCTGGCTTTCTTGAATAAAGGAATAACTTTAACCTTAACAGACGAACGTGAAGTAATGGAAGATGGAAAATTTCTGTCCGAAGTTTTTCAGTCAGAGGGCGGTTTAAAAGAGTTTGTTACCTTTTTGGATGGAACACGTGCATCTTTTTTACCTGAACCAATTTATATCGATGGTATTAAAAATGGAGTTCCGGTTGAACTGGCTTTTCAGTATAACGACAGTTATTCAGAAAATGTTCACTCTTACGTAAACAACATTAATACCCACGAAGGTGGTACGCACATTGCAGGTTTCCGTAGAGGTTTAACCCGTACACTAAAAAGTTATGCGGATAAATCAGGTTTATTAAAAAACCTGAAAATGGAAATTACCGGTGATGACTTTAGAGAGGGTTTAACCGCAGTAGTGTCTGTAAAAGTACAGGAGCCACAGTTTGAAGGTCAAACTAAAACCAAACTCGGTAATACGGAGGTAATGGGAGCGGTTGATATTGCAGTTGGCGAAGCTTTAGGTGCTTATTTGGAAGAAAATCCAAAAGAAGCCAAAATGATCGTTAACAAAGTGATCTTGGCTGCAACAGCCCGTGCAGCTGCACGTAAGGCACGTGAAATGGTTCAGCGTAAGAGTGTAATGGGCGGTTCTGGTTTGCCAGGTAAACTTGCCGATTGCTCAGACAGTGATCCAGAAAAATGTGAAATTTACTTGGTAGAGGGTGACTCGGCGGGTGGTACCGCTAAACAAGGTCGCGATCGTAACATTCAGGCTATTCTTCCATTAAAAGGTAAAATCCTGAATGTGGAGAAAGCAATGGAGCATAAAATCTACGAAAACGATGAGATTAAAAATATGTTCACCGCTATTGGGGTAAGTATTGGTACCCCTGAAGATGATAAGGCTTTGAACTTAACAAAACTTCGTTACCACAAAATCGTAATTATGACGGATGCGGATATTGACGGATCGCACATTACAACTTTGATCCTGACTTTCTTCTACCGCTATATGAGAGCCTTAATCGAAGCCGGATATGTTTATATTGCATCTCCACCACTTTATCAGGTTAAAAAAGGTAAGGATTTTGAATATTGCTGGAATGATGTACAACGTGATGCGGCTGTACAACGTATTAAAGGTAATGGTAAAGAAGACAGTGTACACATTCAGCGCTATAAAGGTTTGGGTGAGATGAACGCTGAACAGCTTTGGGATACAACTTTAAACCCGGCTACCCGTACTTTATTACAAGCTACAATTGAAAGTGCTGCAGAATGCGATCATACTTTCTCAATGTTAATGGGTGATGAAGTTGCTCCACGCAGAGAGTTTATTGAGCGTAATGCAAAATATGCTAAAATTGATGCTTAGGCAAAACTGAAAGCAAAATAATATAGAAACCTCTTCAAGTTAAATCTTGAGGAGGTTTTTTATTATTATCTGGTCGTAAATAAAAGCGTTATTGCGAGACACAAAGCATTCTCATTTTTATTTTTCTTTCGGTTATTTTGAGGTACTGGTAGGTTTTAAGGAAAAATCTCTATACAGCTAATTAAGATTTGGAAAGCAACTTTACTGCCCGTCGGTTTCTGTAGTCCCGCTTTCCTTTCTCCCGATTAAGGATCGGGATTCATTCAATCGGGTTTAGATAGCAAATATCGGTGCGATTGGCATTGCTATTTAAGGGCGGTCGTTATGGTGACGTGCAGGTAGTCCAGTTTTATCGAAAAGCAATTTCCAGATAATAAATACGAGCGTCATTGCGAGGCACGAAGCAATCTCATTTCTGCGTTTAGTATTCTTGCTCCTGCATTGAGCTTTTGCTAATCGATGGGTAGAAAATAACAAAGCCTTTCAGCAGATTAATGCTAAAAGGCTTTGCCTTATAAAGTTAGACTAGTTTCCTTTTTCTGATTTCTCTTTCAGAAATTTAAGTCCATCCTCAAAATCTTTACCAATCATTTTATCCATACTCATAAACACACACATCCATTTTCCCATCAGGTTATTATCACCACTCATTGTCCAGCTTACCTTTTGTCCGCTTCCTTCCGGTTGGATATCAAATTTAGTATCTGCCAAACTTTCAAAAGGCTTTATAAATTTCAGTTCAATATCAACCTGCGTATTTGGCTTTGCGGTAATAATTTTCATATAACCCTGTCCGGTTTCTTTGCCTTCCCATTCGTATAAATGTCCGGGTTGTGCTACCGGGCCTGATACTTTTGATTTAGCTGTTGGTTCCATTTTTGCCCATGGATTCCATTTGTAAAACTCGTTAAAATCAGCAATGTTTTTATAAACTACACTATCAGGTGCATTAATTACAGTACTGCGTGTAACAGAATAGCTTTTTGGGAGAAAAAGACCACCTCCAACAATAATAATAGCCAGGATAACGATTATCCACAATAAGACTTTTAGAAATTTCATATTTGGTTTGTTTAGTTATTTAAAGTTAACGATAAACAAAGAAAAAATCCAAGTCTATTTGTTTTTAATTGTAATGTGCGATTTAGGCATATTTAATTTGAAATGCATTAAATCTGCAATAGATTGTGCTTTTTGCTTAATGATTTCTGCATTTTCTCCTTCAAATAATTCATCCACAGTTTCATAGAAAATGCTTTTCCATGTATTAAATTCTTCTTCCTGTAAGGTTGTTTTCTCTTTTAAGGCAAAATGTGTAAGCATCGGATTTCCTTTGTAAACTGCCTTTCCAAAAAGTATACTTTCCCAAAAATCGTACATTTTAGGTAAATGATGTGTCCAGTCTACTTTGGCAACTTCGGTAAAAATTGGGCCTATTTTAGCATTTTGTTCAACCTTTTTATAAAAAGTATCAACCAACAGAATAAGGTCCTGACGATTAAGAATGTCTTTTTTCATGAGGTAAATCTTTAAGGTTTAAATAACCCGGCATTGTCGGCAATAAGAATTTAAGATTCTAATACAAGTGGAAAGAAATTATTTATAAAGTGTTAATTCCAGTGTAGAATAATTGATGATAGCCCGGTATTCCATTAAAATATCGCCGCCAATAATGCTGGCAATAGGCGGGTGACCAAATTGTTGATAGGTTTCATTTACAGATTGGAGGTCAAAGGCAACAGTATGATAATCTTTGATTTTAAGTTTGCCAATTTTTAATTCGGGTATACTGGCTTGTATCGTGCTGGTTGTGGTAAAAAGGGTAGCCGCATTAATATCTTCAGATACCTGAAGCGTTTCGGCAAGGTGCTGTTCAATCAGCGTTTTATCAAATACACTCCGAGAAGCGCCCGTATCCAGTACGGCAAAATGTTTTTGTTTAAAAACAACAACTTCCATCAAAAGATGGAAGCCGTCGTCTTGTAAGTTTATAAGTTTTAAAGGAATGGTAATGGCTTTCATTTACACCAGTTTCATCTCAGCCAGTACACTATTCATATTTCTAACGGCATCAGCACTTTTGTTAAATGCAGTTTGCTCGTCATCAGTTAATTTAAAATCGATAATTTTTTCCCAGCCACTGCGGCCAATAATTACCGGAACGCCCAAACAAATATCATCCTGTCCGTATTCACCTTCTAAGGAAACGCAGCAGGTAAATAATTTTTTCTCATCACGCAAAATGGCCTCCACCAAAGCAGCGCCTGCAGCACCCGGTGCGTACCAGGCAGAAGTACCAATTAAGCCGGTTAAAGTGGCTCCACCAACCATGGTATCAGCAGCTACTTTATCAAGCGTAGCTTTATCCAGTAAATTACTTACCGGCAAACTTTGGTAAGTGGCTAAACGCGTTAAAGGAATCATCGTGGTATCCCCATGTCCGCCAATTACAAAGCCCTGTAAATCATTAGGGTTGCAGTTTAATGCCTGAGACAAATAAAATTTAAATCTTGAACTGTCTAAAGTACCACCCATCCCGATAATGCGGTTTTTAGGTAAGCCTAAAGATTTCAGCGCCAGATAAGTCATTGTGTCCATCGGATTACTGATTACGATGATAATCGCATCCGGAGAGAATTTTAATATATTTTCAGCAACGCCTTTAACAATGCCGGCGTTAATGCCAATCAGTTCTTCACGTGTCATACCCGGTTTACGTGGTAATCCTGATGTAATCACAACCACATCCGAGCCAGCCGTTTTGCTGTAATCATTGGTTACGCCGGTAATTTTTGTATCAAAACCCAAAAGGGTAGCAGTCTGCATCATATCGATGGCTTTACCTTCGGCAAAACCCTCTTTAATATCTAATAACACCAATTCGTTTGCTAACTCTTTGCGGGCAATATTATCTGCACATGTTGCGCCAACTGCGCCTGCACCTACAACCGTTACTTTCATATATTTTATTTTATTGGTTTGCTGTGTTAATTATCAATCGAAGTTATAAATAAATATAGGCTTAAAAAATCCTTTTCAAAACTTTATAATTTATTGACGGTTTAGTTATTGTGATATGCCTTTTTTGCCTGGTATAACAAAACATAGGAATATGGAAAACAAACCAGTTGATATGCATGTAGATGTTTTGAGCTACGCCGGACGTTGGTATTGCTTGTATTCAATACCCAGGTTTATAAATTCGCACTGGAAACATACCATAGAAACCTACGTAATTCACCCTGATGGCTATTATGCAGTTTTTACTACTTATAACGTAGTTGGAGAAAAGCAAAAGAAATACATGCGCTCCAAACTGTCTGTAGTGCCAAAAAGCGGAAACTCCCGTTTAAAAGCACAATTTGTCTGGCCTGTTAAAATTGATTACTGGATTATAGAACTGGCAGAAGGTTATAGTTATGCGGTGGTTGGACATCCCAAGCATAAATACCTGATTATTATGGCACGTAAGCCCGAAATGGATGCCAGTTTGCTTAATGAAATTATTGAACGCAGCAAACAACGGGGTTACGATACCAATAAGTTAGTCAGCCTGGAACATTAATTAATTTTTGGCTTAACAATCTTGTCAATCTCCTTTTTGGTATATGCTTTATAAACAATACCCAATCTAAGTGCATTTACTTCAACGGTACTATCGAAGCCGGCTTTTTTACGTCTTTTATTTACATTTTTTGCGTTCTTAATCGGAATTACATATTGAAAAAACTCTTTTTTGCCCGTTTGAGGATTATTAATCATTACCCCGTATACCTGAGTGCCATAAACCTGTTCTTTTCCTTCCTGTCCTAGTTTCCTGTCAAGCATCATTGCAGTGTATTTAAAAGGTAATTCACCTTCTTTACCAGCTTTTTCAATCAAAGGATAATATTGCGAAATCTTACTTGGATTGTGTTGTATCACATAAAAAACTACTGTATTTGCGGGCTCGCCTACTAAAGTTTTTCCGGGGTAACCATATTTTGAAATAATGGCCTCGACCTTTTTGAGATTTATTGAATCAATTTTCGGCATAATGTTCCAAGCCTGTTTTTTCAGTTCTTCTTTCGGGTAATTGAAAAATTGTGCAAGTGTATCTTTTCTTTTTTCTGAGGTTTCAGAATCGACAAATTCTCTTATTCCCTGGTCTGTCTGCAAAATGGAATCAAGTTGTTTTTTTAACTCAAAATTAATTGACTTCTGTGCTAAAGTTGTAAGAGAACTGAAAACGATAAGTAATAAAACAGCGTATATTTTCATAGTAATAAAGATTTGTTATTATTTGCTTGTAAATCTACGAATGTTTCGTAGTTTCAGAAATGAATTAACTTTTTTTAACAAAAAATACTTACATCCAGAATGGCTTAATCTGTTTTTCCTTGTAAAGGACTGTTATTATTGATTCATTGCAGGTACTTTCCAAATCATCTTAATTTGAGTAAAATATAGTCGTGTTTTGCACCTCAACCTGCCGGATAGATTTAAAAAATATTTATATTCTTCAATTAATTATTGTTGATAATTAGCTGACAACTTCCGGCATCAAATTTCTTATTTTTGAAGAACCGTTATATTTCCAACGGTTAATTCTTTACAGCAACATATGTACTTAATTTTTGATACTGAAACCACCGGTTTGCCCCGCAATTATAACGCACCCATTACCGATACGGATAACTGGCCACGTTGTATTCAAATTGCTTGGCAATTGCACGATGAGATGGGGCGATTGGTTGAACATCAGGATTATTTAGTTAAACCGGAAGGATTTAATATTCCTTACGACGCTGAGCGAATTCACGGAATTTCTACCGAGCTGGCTACCGAGCAGGGTATAGGCTTTGATGAAATGCTTGCAAAATTTAATGAAGTTTTAAATAAAGCTAAGTTTATTGTCGGGCAGAATGTTGGCTTTGATGTAAACATTATGGGTTGCGAGTTTCACCGTTTTGGTATAGCTAACCGAATGGCAGAAATGCCTGTGCTGGATACCTGTACTGAGGTAACTGCCGATTTATTAAAATTGCCTGGCGGTAGAGGCGGTCGCTTTAAACTGCCAACCTTAACTGAGTTACACGCTTATTTATTTGGTGTGCCTTTTAGCGAAGCGCACAATGCAACCGCCGATGTGGAAGCCACAACCCGTTGTTTTTTAGAACTGGTTAAACGGGAAGTTTTTAAAAAAGAAGAATTACTGGTTGATGCAGAATACTTTCCACGTTTCAGAGAGGTAAATCCGGGTGAAATCGGGACCTTTGGAATTCAGCATATAAACCTTAAAGCTGCATCCGATGAGATCCGCAAACGCATTCAAAAAACTGAAGGCGGAGGCGTTTCTAAACAGGAACTTGCTGAAAATAAACAAGAGCTTGCTGCGGCTACTTTTGTACACCTGCACAACCACACCCAATTTTCTGTTTTGCAAAGTACCATCAGCATTCCTGATTTGATAAAGGCCGCGGCGGCACAAAAAATGCCAGCTGTTGCCATGACCGATCATGCTAATATGATGGGTGCATTTCACTTTGTAAACCATGTTTTAAATCATAATAAAGCCGCAGAAGCAAAAAATGCTGCTGCAATTGAAGCAGGAGAGCGTCCGACAGAAATTGTAATGAAGCCTATTGTAGGTTGTGAGTTTTTTGTTTGTGATAACCATCTGGATAGAACAGCGAAAGATAACGGTTATCAGATGGTTTTGCTGGCGAAGAATAAGAATGGCTATCATAATTTAGCCAAAATGTCGTCAATAGCCTATACAAAAGGATTTTATTATGTACCGCGGATTGATAGGGCTGTAATTGAACAGTATAAAGACGATATTATTGTTTTATCCGGTAACCTTGGCGGCGAGGTTTCCAGTAAGCTTTTAAACATGGGCGAAGCCCAGGCAGAAGAAGCTTTAATTTGGTGGAAGGAAAAGTTTGGCGCCGATTTTTATGTGGAGATTATGCGCCATAATCAGGAAGATGAAGATCGTGTAAACACTGCTTTAATTAACCTGGCCAGAAAGCATGAGGTAAAAATGGTTGCCACCAACAATACCTATTACATTAATAAAAAAGATGCAAATGCCCACGATATTTTACTTTGTGTAAAAGATGGTGAAAAGCAGGCTACGCCTATAGGCAGGGGCCGTGGTTATCGCTACGGTTTACCTAACCAGGAATATTATTTTAAAACTGCGGATGAAATGAAGGCTCTTTTTGCCGATTTACCTGAAGCAATTTTAAACATACAAGAGATTGTAGATAAAATTGAAATTTACAAACTCGCCCGCGAAGTACTCTTACCTAAATTTGATATCCCAGAACAGTTTTTAGTTACAGAAGATGATGCAGATGGAGGAAAACGCGGTGAAAACAAATATTTAAGACACCTGACTTATGAAGGTGCAAAGATAAGATACGGAATATTGACGCCGGAAATTACCGAGCGTTTAGACTTCGAATTGCAAACCATTGAGAAAACCGGATATCCAGGATATTTCTTAATTGTACAGGATTTTATTGCCGAAGCACGCCGTAGAGACGTATCAGTTGGCCCGGGGCGTGGTTCTGCTGCAGGTTCGGTGGTGGCGTATTGTTTATGGATTACCAATATTGATCCGATTAAGTACGATCTCCTTTTTGAGCGTTTCTTAAACCCGGATCGTGTTTCCATGCCCGATATTGATATCGATTTTGATGATGAGGGCCGTGGCCGTGTAATGGAATATGTAATTAACAAATACGGTTCCAGCCAGGTAGCGCAAATCATTACTTATGGTACCATGGCGGCTAAATCATCTATCCGCGATACCGCCCGTGTATTGGATTTGCCATTATTTGAAGCCGATAAAATTGCCAAGCTGATTCCAAATATGAAGCTGGCAAAAATCTTTACCCTGGATGAAAAAACCTTAAAAGATTCTTTGCGTCCTGATGAATACGAACGTGTACTGGAATTGAAAGCCATGGGGCTTTTAAAAGATTTAAGTGCAGAAACCATTCAGCAGGCACAGGTTTTAGAAGGATCGCTACGCAATACCGGGATTCACGCCTGTGGGGTAATTATTACACCGAGTGACATTACCAATTTTGTTCCGGTTGCCACCGCTAAAGATTCAGATTTATATGTTACCCAATTTGATAACTCTGTTGTAGAAAGCGCAGGTTTATTAAAAATGGATTTTTTGGGTTTAAAAACCCTGACCTTAATAAAAGATACGGTTAAACTGGTTAAGAAAAGGCATAATATAGACCTCGATCCGGATAATTTCCCGATTGATGATGTACTAACTTATGAGCTTTTCCAGCGGGGTGAAACCATCGGGATTTTCCAGTACGAGAGTCCGGGGATGCAGAAATACATGAAAGAGTTGAAACCTACGGTTTTCGACGATTTAATTGCCATGAATGCATTATACCGCCCGGGACCAATGGAGTATATTCCAAGTTTTGTGCGTCGTAAAAATGGTGAAGAAGAAATAAAGTACGATTTAGATGCCTGCGAAGAGTATTTAAAAGAAACTTACGGGATTACCGTTTACCAGGAACAGGTGATGCTTTTATCGCAAAAACTGGCGGGCTTTACTAAAGGTGAAGCCGATGTTTTGCGTAAGGCGATGGGTAAAAAACAAAAGGATGTACTGGATAAAATGAAACCTAAGTTTGTGAAACAGGCCGCAGAAAAAGGTCATGATGCTGCAACCTTAGAAAAAATATGGAAAGATTGGGAAGCTTTTGCATCCTACGCTTTCAACAAATCGCACTCTACCTGTTACGCCTGGATCGCTTATCAAACGGCTTATTTAAAAGCACATTATCCTGCAGAATATATGGCTGCTGTGTTATCCAACAACATGAGCGATATTAAACAAGTGGCCTTTTTTATGGAAGAGTGCCGCCAGATGGGGGTTGTGGTTTTAGGGCCTGATGTTAACGAATCTGATCTTAAATTCTCGGTAAATGCAAAAGGTGAAGTCCGTTTTGGGATGTCGGCTGTAAAAGGTGTTGGAGAGAAGGCTGTAGAAAGCATTATTGAAGAACGTGTCGCAAATGGTAATTATGCCAATGTTTATGATTTCGCAAAACGATCTAATACCCGTATTGTAAACAAAAAGGCTTACGAGAGTTTTGTATATAGCGGTGCTTTCGATGCTTTTGGTGGTCACAGGGCACAATATTTCTACATTGGCCCCAATGATAAAATGAACGGCATTGAAAAAATTATTAAATATGCCAATGATTTTCAAAACAATGAAAGTACTTCTCAGGCTTCATTGTTTGGAGGTTCAAAAGCAGATTTAATTTTGGAACCAACATTACCGGTTTCGCCTGAGTGGGCCTTAATAGACCGTTTAAAATATGAGAAGGATGCAATTGGAATTTTCCTTTCCGGGCACCCGCTCGATAATTATAAATTAGAACTCGATCGTTTCTGTACGCATAGCGTTAAACAGCTTAGCATTATTAATAAAGTACGTATGGGTGATACCAACGAGGAGGTTTTAGCCGAATTTGATAAGCTAAAAAACCGGGAGCTTTGTGTAGGCGGTTTAGTGGTAACGGCATCGCAAAGGGTAACCAAAACCGGAAAACCTTTTGGTACCTTTGTTTTTGAAGATTACGATGATGCCAGCGAGATGGCTTTATTCGGGGAAGATTTTATTAAGTTTAAATCGTTTTTAACTGAAGGTTATTTTCTGCAAATCAGAGGTAGGGTAGGTGAGCGTTTTGGAAAAGCCGGAGACTGGGAATTTAAAATTACAGCCATTAACCTATTATCTGATTTACGGGATAAACTGGCCAAAAGCATTACCATTCAGGTGCCTATAGAAAGAATTAACGATGAGTTGATGCGACAGATTGAAGCCATTTTAGCAGACAATAAGGCAAATTCTGAACAGCAAAACTGCCAGTTAAATTTTGCGATTTATGATAGAGAAAAGGAGATTATGTTGGATTTACCTTCTAAAAGCCTTAAAATAAATCCGAACAACAGGTTTTTAGAACAATTGGTAGGTTTACATGTTGTTAATTACAAACTCAATTAGGTTAACGGTATAAGGTTTAAAGCTTAGGGCCATAACCTTAAACCTGATATCATTAGTCTTTTACCAAACTAATGTCAAATTGGCATTATGTTATAGCTGGCATTAGAATTGAATACATATATTTGAACATAAAAAAATAATTATGGCATTAGAAATCACAGATGCAAACTTCGAGGAAGTTGTATTAAAATCAGATAAACCCGTATTAGTAGATTTTTGGGCAGAATGGTGTGGCCCTTGTCGCATGGTTGGTCCTGTAGTAGAAGAGATCGCTAAAGAATATGATGGTAAAGCAATCGTAGGAAAAGTGAATGTTGATAACAACCCTCAAATTTCTATGCAATTTGGTATTAGAAATATCCCTGCTTTATTATACTTTAAAGATGGACAAGTTGTTGATAAACAAGTTGGAGCAGTTCCGAAATCTGTATTAGCAGAAAAATTAAACAAACAATTGGCCTAATAAGGTTTAAGATTGGGCTAAAGATTTTAAATAAATCTCAGGTTCCGATTTAAAATATATATGACCCGAATTCGTTACAGAGTTCGGGTTTTTTATTACAGATATTTTTTGTTCTTTTAAATAAATAATCATTTCCTCATGAAACTGTTCACATACAAAACATCAAATTTATTGCTGGCAGGGTGCTTACTTAATCTGGCTGGCCTTTCAGTAGCTTTTGCGCAAAACTCAGTAGAAACACAGGAACCCTCTGCTGATTATAAACCTGCTTTTGCTGGTCAAACCAGAATTGGGGCGGTAAAAACTAAAACTCCATTGGATATTTCAATTATTAATTCAAAACTGGAAAATCCCTGGGGCATTTCTAACCTTCCAAATGGTGGGTTTATCATTTCTCAAAAAGCCGGAACAATGGTTATTTTAACAGCTGATGGAAAATTGAGTAAAAAGATAACAGGCTTGCCCAAGGTAGATCCATCAGGGCAGGGTGGCCTGCTGGATGTAACTTTAGATCCTGACTTTGCTAAGAATCGCATGGTTTATTGGGCTTATTCTGAGGCACAGAGTAAAGGTGTTTTATTGGCCATTGCAAAAGGTAAATTATCCGCTAATGAAACAACTATAGAAAACAAAATCATCATTTATAGGGCTACACCAGCCTATTCGGGTAAACTCCAGTACGGATCAAGAATTGTTTTCGATAAAAATGGAAACCTGTTTGTAAGTACAGGCGAACGTTCAGGCAATGACATCAGAATCCAGGCTCAATATTTAAATTCTTCTTTAGGTAAAATTCTCCACCTTACCACAGAGGGGAAACCTGTAGCAAATGGTCCTTTTGCCGGTAAAGGAGATGCACGGCCCGAAATATATGCTTACGGACTTCGTAATCCGGATGGCTTAGCCATTAATCCGCAAACCGGCGATTTATGGGAAGCAGAATTTGGCCCCAAAGGTGGCGATGAGGTTAATATTATTAAACCCGGTAAAAATTATGGATGGCCAATTATTACCTACGGTGTCGAATACAGCGGTAAAAAAGTAGGCGATGGCATTCAGCAAAAAGAGGGCATGGAGCAACCAATTTACTACTGGAATCCAAGTATCTCTCCGGGTTCTATTGCCTTTTACAACAGCAACAGTATTGCCGAATGGAAAGGTAATTTATTTGTTGGGGCGCTTAGCGGTTCTCACATCATTCGCCTGGTTATAAATAATAATAAAATTGTTGGCGAAGAAAGACTGTTAGAAGGTAAAGGCGAACGTTTCCGTGATCTTGTTGAAGGTAAAGACGGCGCATTGTATGCCATTACCGATAACGGAAATTTATATAGAATAGCTAAAAAATAAGTCTGTAGTCCGAAGTCGGGAGAGACTAAGTATTGTACTTAATAACTCCCGACTTTGGATTATTCTACTAGTACTTTCCAAATTTATAAGTTAAGCCTACACCTAAAGTTTCTTTAAGTTGTAGTTTGCCAATTTGGTTGTCATCATAAAATAAATCTGCTGTAATTTGGGTAGAAATAAAGCGGTTTACTTTAAGGTCTAAAATTGCCGAATAGGCAAGAACCAAATTCTGAGGATCTTTTAAATAGTTACTAAACACACCAAAACGGTTATCCAAAAGAATGTTTTCCATCAATTTTGCTTTATAACGGCCACCAACATAAGCACCTAGCTGATAAACAAAATTTTTGCCTGGATCTACACCAAATGCCTGCGTTAAAATACCATCGTGGTCAGGATCAAAAACAGCATCGTCATTTACAAAAGTTAAACGCGAAGTTAAAGGACGAATATTGATTTGAAAATTATCATTTGGAATATAATCAACACCCAAACCGAAAGTTAAATAACCAGGCGCTAAAAAGTTAGATAAGTAGCCCTGAGTAGGCTTGCTATAATCGTAACCCTTGCTAAATTGGGTTTTGATATTTAAACCAGCGGCAGCATACCAGTTACTTTGCTTAATCTGGTAACCATAATTAGAAGTAAGGTCTATAACGTCTTCTACCTTGGTGGTTTGGCTTTTTTGCTCAGAACGTAAACCATAACCCATTAAAATACGGTTTTCCCAAAGATTTTTACCTCTTTTAAGGTTAAATTCATAATCAGCTCTTGCAGTTAAAGCAACAGAATTTATTCCTCCCGCAACCCAGTTTGAAAACGCAGCCTGATTTAATAAAAAAGTATTTGTACCTCTTACTGTCCAGCCTTCCTGTTTTTTTGCTGTATCCAATTTACTGGCCAGTTTAGCACTTTCAGTATTTACTTTACCGTCTTTAACACTTTGTCCGAAACTATAAAGACTTATCAGGGATGATAAAATTAAGAGTACTTGTTTTTTCATTTTATTCAATTAAGCTGCAAAAGTAATATAATTAAAATTATTTTCCATGCCGGCATTGTAGGCGTTAACTTATAGGATAAGTATTCAGATTTATCATTTTGATAAGTTTAATTACCCCCAATTCTGGATATTCATTAAAAGAATAAAATACTTTTTTTAGCTTTACGTATGCAGACAGTTAATTATGGAAACGAAACCAGTTACGGCAATTTGGAATTACTTGCGCAGCAGGTTGTCGAAGGTTTTATAACCGGATTACACAAAAGCCCCTTTCATGGCTTTTCGGTTGAGTTTGCAGAGCACCGCCAATACAATAATGGCGATAATGTTAAAAATATCGACTGGAAACTATTTGCAAAAACAGATAAATTATATACTAAAAGATTTGAAGAGGAAACTAATTTAAGGTGCCAGTTTGTTATAGATGCCTCTTCTTCAATGTATTTTCCTGAACCTAAAAACAATAAACTTTCTTTTTCTATACAGGCTACTGCTTCTTTAATGTATTTATTAAAGAAACAGCGTGATGCCTTTGGATTAAGTTTATTTACAGATGAAATTCTGTTAAATTCTCCTGCAAAATCCACGACTGTACACCAAAAATTTCTATTTACGCAGCTGGAAGAATTACTGCAAAAGCCAAAAGTAAATGCCCAAACCAATTTAAGCGAAGCTTTACATCAGGTTGCAGAGCTTATCCATAAAAGGTCGCTGGTTATTGTTTTTAGTGATTTATTTAACACAGAAACAAGTCAGCAAAAAACAGATGATTTTTTTGATTCTCTACAACATTTAAAGTTTAACAAACACGAAGTTGTGGTATTTAATGTAGTTGATAAATCGAAGGAAGTAAGTTTTGAATTCGAAAACCGTCCTTATCAGTTTATAGATATGGAAACCGGTGAAAGTATAAAAGTCCATACCAACCAGGTTAAGGATAATTACAAACAGGCGGTAGCCGATTACAGACAACAAATAGCCCTAAAATGCACCCAATATAAAATAGATTTAATAGATGCCGACAGGGCAGAAGGTTTTTATCCGGTATTACAAGCCTACCTGATTAAGAGACAGAAAATGGGTTAACTTATATTTCGGTTTTATTTACCGGGAAACAACAAACAAGAAGGCTTTTGCACTGTTATAAAATTAATCCTTATTTAAACCCGTAAATATGTTAGAAAAAGGCGTAACAGCACCAGATTTTGAATTGAACGCTACCCCTGATCAAAAAATAAAGCTGAAAGACTTTAAAGGAAAAAACGTAATCCTTGCTTTTTATCCGGCAGACTGGAGCCCGGTTTGCAGCGATCAAATGGCACTTTATAACGAAATGCTTAAATATTTTACCAAACAGGATGCACAAATTTTTGGAATATCGGTAGACAGTGTTTGGTGTCATCTGGCTTTTGAAAATGATAGAAAATTACACTTTCCATTACTTGCAGATTTTGAACCCAAAGGAGCTGTATCTAAAGCTTATGGAGTGTATGATGATGAAACCGGCGAAAGCAAGAGAGCCCTTTTTGTAATCGATAAGGAAGGTAAAATAGCCTGGAGTTATTTATCTCCAACAGCCGTTAATCCGGGGGCAGATGGTATTTTGGATGCATTGGAAGAACTAAATAAAAGTTAATCATGAGTTTAAAACCTGCAGTAGGTAGTCAGGATCATGTTCAGGGAGATGATTCAGCTTCCATAGAAATAGTAGAATATGGTGATTATCAATGTCCGCATTGTGGAAATGCCTATCCGATAGTAAAAGAAATTCAGGAAACTTTTGGCGACCAGATTCGGTTTGTCTTCCGCAATTTCCCTTTGTCAGAGTCGCATGAGTATGCTTTTTCAGCGGCATTGGCTGCCGAAGCCGCTGCTTTGCAGGATAAATTTTGGGAAATGCATGATGCCCTTTATGAAAATCAAAGCCGTATGGATGATGATCTTTTTGAAGAGCTTGCAATACAAATCGGACTTGATATTGAACAATTTAGAAAAGATTTTGAATCGGCTAATCTGGAACAAAGAATTGAGTTTGATTTTGAAAGCGGTATCCGGAGTGGCGTTAATGGTACACCTTCATTTTATGTAAATGGCGAAAAGTTTGATGGTGGCGTTACAGATTTGTATCAGCTGCTTAAAGAAAGCACTGAATAAGATGAATGCTGTTTGTTAGAGTTAATCATATTTAGTCGCTAAATGGTGTCATTTGTGCACATGAACACATACCATTGATATCATTTGTTTTAAATAATTTCAAAAAGTGCTGATAGAAACCGATTCTATCTTTCATGGCCGGTATGTTTTCACCTTTATTACATTCCAGTTTACCATTTATAATGTTAATGGTCATTCCGAAACCCGGTTTATAACCCTTTTGATTTTCTGCAGCCGTTGGTTTCCATTTTCCTGTAATTACATCATGTGCAGAAGGTTTTAAACTTTGTGGTGTCATCCAGAAATAAATAGCAGTTTCAAAGGCAATTTTTGCATTTAAACTTACCAGATCAGGGTTATTCAATAAGATGTTTTTATCTCCAAAAATACAATCAGAAGCGAAACCATAATTGCCGTTATAACTTAACTGTAAAGGGCCGCGGCCATAATATTTTTTTCCATTAACGGCGGGATAAATCACATTTTGACTGATGTAAGCAGAGTCGGTTACCAATTCCTGAATCAACATTAAACCATCATTATATTTATTGTTTGTCCCGTTCCGGGTTTCGTGGGCCATGTGCGCAAATATTGCTGAAAATTCCTTTTTGCTGGTGCAAAAATCAGCATAATCAATTTCGGCGCTTTGATAAGGCTTTTGCTTAGCCCAGTTTTCATCCCAATCTTTATCCTGTCTTACAACAGTTATTTTTCCGGTGTTTTTATTCGTTCTGTTAATTTTATAAATCCAGTCACCCCGTTTTTCAATCTTTATCTTGACTGCCGCCATTTCATTAACTGCAGAGGTAAAAGCAGCATAACTATAAAATTTGTTCCTAAGTGGAAAGCAAAGGTTGAATTCCTTTTCAGAAATAATTGACCTGGTAATAACACGTTTTTCGTTGTGGAAGCCTGAAAGTAATACCACAATCAGGAGAGATAAGGCTATAAAATTAAAATATTTAAACTTCATGCTTGTGTATTTTAAAATTAAATAAAAAACCCTCATATATTTTTAACAATACATGAGGGATCAGATAAGGGTAACCGGAAAACTAAAAAACTAATTATGAGTTTTTAGAATTTAACAAAACGGAAATCGCTTCTTATGTTTTGTTGTTTCAAAGGTGCAGTTCAATTATGAAGTTTTAGTGAAGATTATTTTTCTTCCGGCTAATCAATCGTCATAACTAGTTTTTTGCCCTTTGTTAAATTATTTTCCATTAAGTTATGTGCTTGTTTTACAGTGTTTAAAGAAAAATGACCCACTATATTAATTGCTGCAGTATCTAATTTATTGCCCTCTATTAATTTTTTTAATTCATTAAGGGTTTCGCCATACCATTCCAGATTATTTTTTAATGTAAAAGAGTAGTTAGAAATATTAAGAATAGAAGCACCCTTATCAAACAACAGTTCCCGTGTTTTTTGAGTGCTTAAGAAGGTAATGTCTGCATAAACACCATTTACTTTTAAAACAGCGGCTGCAATTTCCGAAGATTCATCGCCAACAATATCCACAACATAATCGAAATGCTGTTGTTTATTTGCATCCAATATCCTTTTTTCAAGATCAGGTTTTTTATAATCTAATACCTGATCATCATTAAGTCCCATGGCCTTAATTGCATCTGTACTTTCTATATTCCCCGCAATGGTGATAATTTGATGGATGTTGCTGGATTTTAACAATTTAATCAAAAAAGAACCTACTGCACCGCTTCCGCCAGTAATAAAAATACTTTCATTGGGTTTAACATTTAAACGGTTAAAGGTTTGCCAGGCGGTTAAGCCTGCTGACGGAATGGCTGTTGCCTGCTCAAAACTTAAGCTTTTAGGTTTTAAAGCTGCTTTCTTTTCGGTAAGCGCCATATATTGTGCATAACTGCCATTTGAGCCACTGCTCCCGGAGGCCGCATAAATTTCATCGCCGGGTTTAAAATTTTTAACCCCTTCTCCAATTTCTTCTACTATGCCAGCCAGCTCACGACCCAAAACTGGTGAATTCATCAGCTCGCTTTCCCTTCTGCCAAGGCGCATTTGATAATCTATCGGATTAAATGCGGTGGCCTTTAACCTGATTAATATTTCATCTCCTTT
Source organism: Pedobacter punctiformis (assembly GCF_027213715.1). GTDB lineage: Bacteria > Bacteroidota > Bacteroidia > Sphingobacteriales > Sphingobacteriaceae > Pedobacter > Pedobacter punctiformis. The sequence goes on along the minus strand of NZ_JAPWGM010000003.1, from coordinate 402,618 downwards.
GGGTTTTGGAACAGTTAGATTTTCTAATTTAAAATTATCAGTGCTGCCAAAGGCTTTTAATGTTATTGCTTTCATTGGTCATGGTTTTATAAAAGCTTAGTTTATGATTAAGCTATGAATAAATTCAGTTATTGTTTTTTTACCTTAGTCAAAGTTGACCTAAAAAAACACGGCTGGCAATGGCTTGTTTTATTTGGAGTTACTCAAAAAAAAGTGAGTTATGATTAAAGAAAATTCATCAAATGCATTAAACAAAGCATTTTTGCTTAATTCATGCCGCATAAACGGCGCTTTAGATGTTATTTCAGGCAGGTGGAAAGCATTGATCCTGATTCATATTTTTGAAGGGGTGAACCGATTCAGCTTGTTAAAAAATGTACTTCCTTCTATATCCGATCAGGCTTTAGGCAAACAATTAAAGGAACTGGAAACGGATAAATTACTGACTAAGGAAATTATTGCGGAGGTTCCGGTTAGGGTAGATTACCATTTAACAGAAAAGGGCCAGGCATTAATGCCCATTTTAACTAACCTTTCGGAGTGGTATGATTTATAAATGTAATTGCTGGATTTAAACCGCAAATAAATAAAAAACAAAAGCCGGAGTTATTCCGGCTTTTTGTTTAGGATGGAAGTTTAATCAGGTATTAAAGGTTACCCCTTAATTCCTGTTCACGCTCTAAAGATTCAAATAGGGCTTTGAAATTTCCTGCACCGAAGCTTTGGGCGCCTTTGCGTTGGATAATCTCAAAGAATAGGGTTGGACGGTCTTCAACTGGTTTTGTGAAAATCTGGAGTAAATATCCTTCTTCATCACAGTCGACTAATATACCTAAATCTTCCAGAATTTTGATCTCCTCGTCAATTTTGCCTACACGTTGAGGCATCATATCGTAGTAAGCCTCAGGCGGAGCACTTAAAAATTCTACTCCGCGTGATTTTAATTCCTCTACAGTTTTTACAATATCTTTAGTTGCTACAGCAATATGTTGTACGCCTTCGCCTTCATAATATTCTAAATATTCTTCAATTTGTGATTTCTTTTTACCTTCAGCAGGCTCATTAATCGGGAATTTAGAAAATCCATTTCCATTACTCATTACTTTACTCATCAAAGCAGAATATTCCGTATTGATTTGTTTATCATCGAAAGAAAGAATATTGACAAAGCCCATCACATCTTCATACCATTTAACAGCTTCGTTCATGCGGTTCCAACCCACATTACCCACGCAATGGTCGATGTATAAAAGTCCTGCATCAGCCGGTTTATAATCACTTTCCCAAATCCGGTATCCCGGAAGGAAAGCACCTGTATAGTTTTTACGCTCAATAAACATGTGAACGGTTTCACCGTAGGTGTAAATTCCACTCATTTTTACCTCACCACGTTCATCAGTCAAAGTTTGAGGTTCCATATAAGCTTTTGCGCCGCGTTTTGTGGTTTCTTCAAAGGCACTGTAGGCATCATCAACCCAAAGTGCTAAAACCTTCACACCATCGCCATGTTTTTTTACATGCTCCGCAATCGGATGATCTGATTTTAAAGCCGTCGTTAAAATTAACCTGATTTTGCCTTGTTGTAATACGTAAGAAGCACGATCACGAACACCGGTTTCAGGTCCGGCATAGGCCAGGCTTTGGAAACCAAAAGCTGTTTTATAATAATGTGCAGCCTGTTTTGCGTTGCCTACATAGAATTCTATATAATCGGTTCCGTTAATTGGCAAAAAATCCTGCGCTTTAGATATCTTTTCTGCAAATGTTAATGTTTCCATTGTGTTTTTATGTTTTGTTGTACTGTTAAATGTTGTAATTGAAATATTTGATATGTTTTATGTCTTATTCTATATTGATCTGCCAGCTTTTGTGGTAATTTTCATCTTCAATATCCAATGCTTCCTGTGTAAGCATTAAGGGCTTAAAAGGATCAATCATTACTGCCAGCTCATCGGTTTTTTCTTTACCAATTGATTTTTCAACCGTTCCGGGATGTGGACCATGCGGAATACCGCCCGGGTGTAAGGTAATTTGGCCTTTAACCACACTTTTACGGCTCATAAAATCACCATCCACATAATACAAAACCTCATCGCTGTCTACATTGCTGTGGTTATATGGTGCAGGAATAGAATCAGGGTGGTAATCATATTTGCGGGGAACAAAAGAGCAAACTACAAAATTATGCCCTTCAAAAGTTTGGTGTACGGGAGGAGGTTGGTGTAACCGGCCGGTAATAGGCTCGAAATCGTGAATTGAAAATGCGTAAGGATAATGGTAGCCATCCCAGCCTACGTAATCAAATGGATGTGTGCCATAAGTATAAGGATAAATTAGCCCTTGCTTTTTGATCAGCACTTTAAAATCGCCGTATTCATCATGGGTTTGCAGGTTTTCCGGTAATCTTAAATCACGTTCGCAATAAGGTGCGTGCTCCATTAACTGACCGTATTGATTTAAATAACGTTTGGGTGGACGCAATGGACTGAAACTTTCAACAATGAAAAGACGGTTGTCTTCGGTATCAAATTCCATTTGATAAATGGTACCTCTTGGCACAATCAGATAATCGCCATAAGCGAATTTAATCTCTCCAAAACCTGTTTTTAGTTTTCCTGAACCTTCATGAATAAAAATCATTTCATCAGCCTGGCTGTTTTTGTAGAAATAATCGGTCATTGATTTTCGTGGAGCTGCCAAAACAATGTGTAAATCGCTATTCACCAAAACAGGTTTACGGCTTTTTAAATAATCATCTTCAGGCTTAATTTTAAAACCAATTAAGCTGGTATGTTTTAAATGTTTTTCGCGTGCAATTGTTGGCTCAACACTGTATGGCTCACCCAAATGCTTTACAATTGTTGGTGGATGGCAATGGTAAACAAGGGAGTAAAGGCTGGAAAAACCTTCGGTTGATACCAGTTCTTCTGCATAGAGTTTGCCATCAGGTTTACGAAAAACCGTGTGTCTTTTTGCTGGTATTTGCCCCAATTTATGATAAACAGGCATAATTAAAATGATTTGTGGTTAGAAAAATCTATAGAAATAAACAATTAAAACAGCAATGCGTTTTAACAAAGGAAAGCGGGAAAATATTAAGAATATTGAGCCATGATCAGCTTAGAGAGCATCTTGTAACGGCGTGCAGCAATGGCATCGTTTACTAAATTAATATGTAATGCTTTTAAGATCATGCTTTTGAAAGTACTAAAGTAGGCATTTTATTGATAAGATGAAATTTTATGACATTTAATAAAAAATAAATTACTTAGTTTTAAGCTATAGCTAATTCGTAGCTTTACCCCGAATTTTAACCAAATCTTATGAAATTAGTATCCTATAAAACTGAAGACAGAGAACATTTAGGCATTTTTATTAACGGACATATTTATAATTTAAATAGTTGCGATAAATTGCTGCCCAATAATATGAACGAATTTTTGCAGGGAGGGGTAGAGCTGATGGATCGTGCAAAAAAAGCTGATGCTCAAATAAAGGATGGAAGCTTACAAGCTAAGGAAGAAATTTTTTATGAAGTGCTGGCACCGGTTCCGCATCCGGCGAGTTGCAGAGATGGTTATGCTTTCAGACAGCACGTGGCCGCGGCACGCCGTAACCGTAAAGTAGATATGATTGCTGAGTTTGATCAATATCCTATTTTCTATTTCACCAACCACAATGCCATTCAGGGGCCGGGCGAAATAGAGTGTATGCCTGACCATTTTGAAAAGCTGGATTTTGAACTTGAAGTAGCCGTAGTAATTGGTAAGAAGGGCAGAAATATTAAAGCTGCCGAAGCGGATGAATACATTGCAGGTTATATGGTGATGAACGATATGAGTGCTAGAACGCTGCAAATGGAAGAAATGCTTTTAAACCTGGGCCCGGCCAAAGGCAAAGATTTTTCTACCGTGATTGGCCCATGGTTGGTTACCCCTGATGAGTTGGAAACCTATAAAGTTCCAGCTAAAGAAGGGCATGTGGGTACCAATTATAATTTAAAAATGACTTGCAGGGTTAATGGTGTTGAGTTATCTAACGGTAACATGGCAGATATGGACTGGACTTTTGCCGAAATTATTGAGCGTTGTGCTTACGGGGTTGATATTCTTCCGGGTGATGTAATTGGATCAGGTACGGTAGGTACGGGTTGTTTACTGGAATTAAATGGTACCGGATTACTAAATGACCCTAACTATAAAGTACAATGGTTACAACCGGGTGATATTGTTGAAATGGAAATTACCGGATTAGGCGCTTTAAGCAATACCATAAAAAAAGTTGATACTGATTTTTCAATTCTCGCATTGAAGAAAAAATAGTTGGATAAAATATAATTTGGAAGGTTTAAATATTTGAAAGGTTTAATGTTGAGGCAATAGAATTTCAAACATTAAAACTTTTCCGCCTTTAACATTAAATATCAATAAATTGCTTACGCTAAAAACATCTGATCTGTCTCCGGTTCAATTGCAGGATTATTTGCAGTATGCCATTGCACCAAGGCCAATTTGCTTTGCTTCTACCATAGATGCTGAAGGGAACATCAATTTAAGTCCTTTCAGTTTTTTTAACATGTTTAGTACTAAGCCGCCCATTTGCATTTTTTCTCCGGCCAGGCGGGTTCGTGACAACACAACAAAACACACGCTTGAAAATGTTTTGCAGGTTAAGGAATGTGTAATCAATATAGTGGATTACAGCATGGTACAGCAAATGAGTTTAGCCAGTACGGAGTATGCTAAAGGCGTTAATGAATTTGAAAAGGCTGGTTTTACCATGCTTAAGTCTGATGTTGTGCAGCCACCAAGAGTTGCAGAGGCGCCAGTACAATTTGAATGTGCAATTAATCAGGTTATCCCGCTGGGTGATAATCATGGTGCAGGTAATTTAATTTTAGCTGAGATAAAATTAATTCATATTAACGAATCGATTTTAGATGAAAACGGCAAAATAGATCAGGAAAAAATAGATTTGGTTGCCCGTTTGGGTGGCGATTGGTATTGCAGGGTTACTAAAGATAATTTGTTTAAAGTAGCCAAACCTCTTGCTAAACTGGGCATTGGGGTTGACGCCTTACCACAAGCTGTACGACATTCGAAAGTTTTGACGGGTAACGATTTAGGAATGCTGGGTAATGTAGAACAGTTGCCTGGAGATGAAGAAATTGATTTGATCAGTCAGTTGCCAGAGGTAAAAGAGGTTTTAGATGCCACTATTGGTGATGTTACGAACAGAGAAAGAGAACTACACGAGCTTGCGAAATCCTTTTTAGCTAAAGGTGGCGTAGAAATTGCATTGAAAATTGTTTTACTGTAATTTTTCTAATCAACTACCTGATGGGAACTAGGACAATAGTCAATTCTCCGGGTAATTAATAAAAAATGAGCTTATGCATACTATCGTAGCTGTTGATCAATACATTGCAAATGCAGCCGAATTTGCAATTCCAATACTTACCCATTTAAGAAAACTGGTTCATCAGGCCGATGCCCGCATTGAAGAAAAAATAAAATGGGGGATGCCTTTCTTTGATTTCAAAGGAACTGTTTGCCACATAGCTGCCTTTAAAAATCATTGTGCCTTCGGCTTTTGGAAAGGTTCAATAATGGACGATCATTACAAAATATTTAAAGAACGGACAGAGGCAATGGGTTGGCTGGGACAAATCAGGTCATTTTCTGATTTACCTGCTGATGAAATTATGATTGCTTATATCCAGCAGGCCATTAAATTAAATGAAGAAGGTAAAAAGCTACCGCCAAAACCTAAAACGGTTAAGACAGAATTGATAGTACCTGAATATTTTCTGGAAGAATTACAAAAAGATCCGGCAGCGCTAAGTACTTTTCAGAATTTCAGTCACTCTAATAAAAGAGAATATGTAGAATGGCTTGAAGAGGCCAAAACGGAGGCTACCAAACAAAAGAGACTCGAAACCGCTGTGGAGTGGATTGGAGAAGGAAAAACGAGAATGTGGAAGTATAAAAAGTAATTATAAAATTGAAACAACCTTCATAAAACGACTTTTGTAATAATCGTTAAACTCGGTAATGGTTACGCCGTGTGCTTTACCGGAAGTTGAATGGATAAATTTAATTCCATCATCATCAATAGAGTAAACAATGCCAACATGGCCAATTCTTCTTACTTTTGGATTGGTGCCGGTAAAAATTAAAACATCGCCAACTTTAACATTTTCTAAGCTGGTTTCTTTTCCGGTACTGCTAAATTCAACAGATGACCGCGGTACCTTAAATCCGAAATTGCCAAAAACGTAACTTACAAAACCAGAACAGTCGAAACCTATTTTTGGATTACTGGTGGCATAATGATATGGAATACCCAGCATTGATTTAGCAAAATTGATTAACGTTGCAGAATTTGTACCTGAGCCTGTATTTGAAGATAAATCTTTGCTGTTCTTAGGTAAATTGGCGATCAACTTTTTAACCACTTCCTGATATTGAAGGGGTAGGGTGGTTTGTGCTTTTCCTGCTGTTGCAGACAAAATGAAAAACAAAATTGGAACTAATATTTTCTTCATATGTTGGCGCCAAATATAGAAAAAATATTTTAAGCCGGTTATAATGTTGATAATGAGTTTAAATGAAAAAGCCTGAACTATTGCTCAGGCTCTTTAAAATGCTTTTACTGAAACTATATTGTTGAAAACATAGTTTGTGCTTTTTCTCCAATTAATGGCATTGGTTTTTTCTCGCCTTGTACAGCACCGATAAATCCAATAATCCATATAACAGTCAGGGCAATATAAACAATGTAACCAATATACCCAAGGGCAGCAACTCCGGTAGCTACAATTAATATCCCCAAAACAATGCTTAAAGCAATAACTACTACGGTAGATACAATTGCAAATAATAATGTTTGTCTTAATTGATAACTGCCCAGTTCGGTTTTGTTGTCTTTATGCATGGCAAAATATGCAATTAACCAGCCAATAAGGCCAAAGTAACTGACAATACCGGCAACCTTGCCATTGTCTGTTGTCGTGATGTTGTTGTTTGTTTCCATGTATTTAGTTTTTAAGGTTTTTATCCGGTTGAAGATAAAATAATTAGGTTTTATCTAAGTAATGAAAAAAAATCAACACTATGAAATTTTATTATGGAGTAGTCACGGCAACGGGAATTATTTTGCCATTAAAAAATTTATGTCCTGTTTTGGCAAAATCAGCAACATATTTACCCATTTCAAAGGCCATTACCGGACTTTGATATCCTGGAAATGCTGCTTCAAGCATTTCTGTCTGGGCTGAACCTAAAGCCAAACAATTTATTTTAATACCCGTTTCTGCCAATTCAAAAGCCAAACACTCAGTTAAAGTATGTAAAGCCGCTTTGCTTGATGAATAGGCAGATAAACCAGGGAATTTAACACTACCCTGAAAACCACCCATACTGCCAATATTGACAATATGACTACCTGTATGCATTAATGGAAGCGTGTTTTGGATCATTCTGAAATGACTGATGACATTGCTTTGCAGCATTTCGCCTAAATCTGTTTCAGTAGTTTCTAAAAACGGTTTATTAATTAAGGACCCGGCATTATTAATCAGGATATCTATTTTGCCCAAACGTTCCTTTAAAAAGGGAATTAAGGCTGCATAATCATCATTTACAATGTCAAATTCTACCGGTAAAACAGTACAATCCGGATTTATACCTTTTGCAATTTCTAAAAGTTTACGGAGTTTATCTGCCGAACGTGCAATGGCAACGATTTTATTGTCTTTTTGTAGGCTAAATTCTAAAGCGGCCTCGAAACCTATGCCACTACTGGCGCCAGTTATAATAATATTCATTTCTTTATTGTCGTAATTTTAGGTTTACCTTAGCTCTTTTGTGGGGTAAATTTAGTCATTTTCAATAATCAACTGACTTACTGGATTTTTAATTACATGCAAACCATCATGAATCAGTTTAGTATGATCGGCTTCTTTCCCGGCCTTAATCTCAAGGTAAACCATTAACTCTTTTTCCAGCTGATGGTATAATTTCTTGTGAAACACAATTTCAAGTATCTCTAATGCGCAAAGCCAGTCTTGTCTGTGTTTGCCCTTAAGTTCTTCAAAAATTCCGGCTAACTGATCAAAACCTTCACCACTTTTTCTAATTTCCCTTACGGTTTTATAAAGTTTATGAAGCTGGAGTGTTTTCTCATCGTAATTATGCTTGTGGGTTTTAGCCTGGCTGATTAAGGTTATTTCTTCAAAAGCATCTTTATCTGCCGCTCCATTAAAAACAGAAACAATCTTTTCACCAATCGCCATGTCGTAAATGCCCCATTCGGGTTTAAACAGGTAATTGCCATTGTTTTCGGTAACTGTACAATCTGTAAAGGCAATTAAAATAACTTTTTCATCCTTAATGGTTATTTCTTTTACCTGCCCGCTTACCTTAATTCCACTTTCGAAAACAAGTTCTGCTTTCTCTCCGGTTACTATTCCAGCTGTTTTTAATTCGTCTGTTGTATAATTTTCTAAAGGTTTTGAACTGTTTTTTAATTTCCCGACAGGAGAGGAGAAACCATCTGTATGATATTCCTTTCCATGCCCGCTAAGTTGCTTGTTTGCAAAAGCAAGTGCTGAAACACCTGTTGTTTTAATAAAGGTGAGTGCATCGTCGGTATTGACACCAATATCTGTAAAAATACCGCTTACCTGTAGTCCGGAACTGTAAACAGCCGTTGCTACGTTTTTACAGGCAATAGCTTTCATAATACTTTCAGTACCACCACGTCTGAAGGCCATGGTATTTGCAAATTCTTCTAAAACATTGATCAGGTTTTGAAAGGTCTCTGTTACAAAAAGTTGAGGTTGCGGTTTTGTAATGTCGTACTGATAATTTAAAGTATCAATATTATACCACAATTTCTCCACATCGCTTTGCATACAAGTTGCACTTTCTCCAATAGAAGACAATAAACCTGCGCCATAAATTTTAGGGTCTTCCAGTGTGCCAATCAAGCCATATTCAACTGTCCACCAGTGTAAACGGCCCAGCAAAGCCATTTCAGATGGTTCGCCCATATTTTCACTAATGTAACGAAGTTCTTTTTCAGCTTTGGCAATGTCTGATTCTTTAGCATCAGCTGCTTCCTTTAAAATGGAAAGTTTTCTGATGGCTTCGTAAAGTTCAAAATCTTTGGCCGAAAACATAGCCTTGGCCCCAATCGAACCAAAATAACTTAAATAATTGTTGTAATCAGTATCTGCAATAATGGGTGCGTGACCTGCACTTTCATGTATAATATCCGGCGCTGGCGTATATTCAATATGGTTAATCTGACGGATATCTGCTGCAATAACCAATACCCTGTAGGCCTGGTATTCCATAAAAGCTGCCGGGGGAATAAAACCATCCACCGTAACCGCTCCCCAACCAATTTTACCCAGGTTATCGTTCATGGTTTGCAAATCAGGAATATATTCGATACTTAAACCTGCCCGTTGTAAACCTTTAATGTAAGGGTAATAGGCTACATTTTTTAAGTAGCTGTAATTTTGACGCATTACATAACGCCAAACAGCCTGATCTATGGGAGTATATTTTTCGTAATTCTGCGCAACAATAAATTGCTTTAAATGCCGGGGCAATTTAGCAACCTGTGCGTTGCCAAAATCGTTAAAATCGCTCATATCATGAAAATAAGTTGGTCAGCAGCTAAGTTATGATGTTGCTTTTATCTAAGCAAGTAAAGCAGTCGCATTAATTAACACGTTGATGTAAATAAAGGTTTTAATTGCCTAAATCTGTGGGTTTGATTTATTTTCTCTTCCTTTTAGTTTTTTAACGCTGAATGTAAAGTAATGTTGATACAGATAACTAAATCCGGCAATTAAAACAGTAACAATAACCCTGGAAACGGTTGGGTAGATGTGCAGAATTTCGGCGAAAAACTTTAATAAAACAGTGGTTAACAAAATGTTTATAAAGTTTAAATTTAAAAACCGAAGCAATTGTGTTCTTCCCCGTACTTCACTGTGGGTAAAAATCACATACCTGTTCATTAAGAAACTGTAAGGAATAACGACAGCAAAATCTACAATCAGCGCTGCGGTATCCCTTTTTAAAACCATATTTAAAATTTTAATCTCCGGTTGGGTAAAAATATATTTAAAGGCTATGGTATAGACCAATATTCCCAGTGCAGCAGAACTTCCACCGGTAACCAGGTAGCGGAAATTATGTTGTGAAATATATTTTTTAAAAGGCGGGTGAAAAAAATCAATAAAGGCTAAAATTGCATTACGCATTGCTGATGGTGTACTTAAGTATATTTTGGCGCAATTTACCAATTAAATTTTGATGAGGGCACATTCTAAATATAGATTTGTCATCCGATAGGAAAATAGATTATGATGATCACCCTCATCGTCCGTTTTAAGCGGTAATCAGTTTTTTAACACTTAATATCTTAAATTCTTTAATTCCATCGGGCATTTCCCAGTTAATAATATCACCGGTTTGGTACCCGAAAAGCGCAATACTTATGGGCGCAAAAACAGAAACCTTCTGACTTTTAATATCAGCCTGGCCCGGTTCAACAATTTTGAATGTAAATTCCTGCTGATTTTCCGTATTAATAATTTTAGCTTCCGTATTTAAACAAACTACATCTCCGGGCAATTCATCATCGTTAAATACAGTTGCTTCTTTAATTTCGGCCATTAATTTTTCTTTGTTGTAATTGCTCAGTGCAGATTTCTCTAAATGCGTGTTTAAAAACTTGTAATCGCTTTTGGATAACAGAATGGATTTCTTATTCATGGTATATATTTTTAGGTAATAAAATAAATAGGTATTTGCGTTTTGAAAAAAACACATCAGGCAAAGCTAGCGGAGGTTTATCCCCCGGCGTTAAAAAAATAATAATCTAACCGGGGCTTAATTAATAAAGTCTTTACTGGAAATTTGAAAGCTAAAACCCAGTGAATAGTTTTCGCCAGAGAAACGACGAAACACAGCAAAAGCCTGATCCTTTATGATAAAGGCCCAAATAGGGTTGGTAAACAGGTTTTTGTAATTTTGCATATAAACAAATGTGCGGTTCATTTATGGCAAATCAAAATATAGCCATATAAATGATACGTTAATGATAATTGATTTTGTGAGGCATGATCAGGCGGACTCTGTTCTTTTTGACAATAAAAAGAACAAAAAATTGCTGGCTGAAAATTTTTCTATTAAAGCCAGTAAATAAGGTAATCCTAAAAAAGCCCGGCTGTTTGGCCGGGCTTTTATTAAATTATTGATTTGTTGCTTTATGAGCAGGGTCGGGGTGAACCATGCCTTCCATTGCTTTATCAAGGTTTAAATCCAATCCTTTAGCTATTGCAAGCCCTAAGCCCATATCTGCCCTAAACCAATGGCATAACTGGCGGTTGATAATTTCATCTTTTTTTACGCCGTTAATACCACCCATTGCACCTACAATATTTTTTACTGTATTTTCTTTTGCCTGTGGGTCCATTAAACGGTAAAGATTTCCCGGCTGTGTGTAGTGATCATTTTCACCTTCCGCATTGCGGTCGTAATGATCTGCCAATAACGAATCCAGCGGCCAGGCAGGCTGATCGTAGCTTTGATCAACTTCAATGTCATCAAAACTGTTCGGGAAATAATTTGGTGCCGAGCCGCCGTTGCCATCAATTCGCATTTGTCCGTCACGCTGGTAATTGTTCGTCATATACGGGCAGCGGTTTACCGGAATTTGTTCGTAATTGCCACCTAAGCGGTATCGCTGGGCATCAGGATACGATAAAATTCTGCCTTGTAACATTTTATCAGGAGAGTAATAAATACCATCCACTACGTGTGCGGGTGCAAAAGCAGCCTGTTCAACATGTGCAAAATAATTATCAGGATTTTCGTTTAATTCAAGCTCTCCAACCTCAATTAACGGATAATCACCATGCGGCCAAACCTTGGTTAAATCGAATGGATTTAAATGATAGGTTTTTGCTTCCTCAAAAGGCATAATTTGAACATACAGTGTCCATTTAGGAAATTCTCCTCTTTCAATAGCTTCAAATAAATCCCGTTGTGCATGATCAGGATCCTGCGCTTTCATATCTACGGCTTCATCATTTGTGAAGTTTTGAATGCCCTGCTTGGTTTTAAAGTGAAACTTCACATAAAAACGTTCCTGCTTATCGTTATAGAATGAAAAGGTATGACTGCCAAACCCATCCATATGGCGGTATGAAAATGGTGTTCCTCTATCGCTCATCAAAATTAAAACCTGATGTAAACTTTCCGGGTTTAAACTCCAGAAATCCCACATCATAGTCGGACTTTTAGTATTGGTTTGCGGATCGCGTTTCTGGGTGTGAATAAAATCACCAAACTTTTTAGGGTCTTTTACAAAGAAAACAGGGGTATTGTTACCCACTAAATCCCAGTTTCCATCTTCGGTATAGAATTTTAAAGCAAAACCACGCGGATCACGTTCGCTATCTGCCGAACCTTTTTCGCCACCAACGGTAGAAAAACGTAAAAAGGTTTTCGTTTGCTTGCCAATTTCAGAGAAAAGTTTCGCTTTAGTATATTTTGTAATGTCGTGTGTAACCGTAAAAGTACCATAAGCACCGGAGCCTTTTGCATGTACAACACGCTCAGGAATACGTTCGCGGTTAAAGTGGAACATTTTTTCATGTAAAATGAAATCCTGTACTAATATTGGACCACGAGGGCCAACAGTCATGCTATCTTCGTTATTCGCATACGGAATACCGGACGCACTTGTTAGTTTTTTCTTTTCGCTCATCTTATGTTTTTATTAGTGTTTTGCAATTATAAAAATCAGGTTATTTTGGCATTGACGCAAACTGTTATTTTCTATTTCAACATAGATATTATTGATATAGTTTTAGCAGAAAACCTAAATAAATTTAACTATTATTATTGGTTACCCGCATAAAAAGTTGGCTGCGCAACAAAATCAATCACTGTACAATAATTAAACGAAGGATGTGGCTGAATATTGACACCAACAATGTTAAATTTATATTTTTGATCAAGGATGTTGTACCGGTGCCCTAGCGAAGGTACCCCACAATCTAACAGCAGGTGGCAAACAATATCCAGGCTTTTAGAATAGCCGAAATCTATGTTTTCGGTCATCAGTTTATTAGGAAAGTACCTGGATAAACGTTTTGAAAAATTATCGCCATTGCTGCTTTCGTGAGTATCGATATTATTCCGGCTTAAATCCATTGCATGGCTTCTGCTTGCGGCAGTGAGTTTTGCATCAGGATAGAAAAGACTCAGATTTTTAACACCCTTTAAATTTTTAAGCAGCGAAGTATAATAAGAATTGTTTTTTGTGATTTTAAGCTCGTTATAATTTCTATACTTTCTAACATTGGCATTATAAGTATCAATGTAATCTTGTAAAAAAGTATAATAAAATTTTTCCCCATCCAGCCGGATCAGGTTCATGTATAAAATAATATTCTTTTCTTCCGTACTCAGGTAATTTGCTTTTTCGGCAGTATTTGCCTTTTTAATTTCTGCGTCAGTCCAATCTTGAGCAAAAGTATAATTAGAAAGAATGACGAATACTAAAAGAATTGCAAAGCGGGACATGAAGGGGTTTTTATGGAATAACGTTATTTAAATCTATTTATTTTTTATATTGAATCTTTTAAGCAGTAAGAATTGGTAAGCAATTAGTTACACCACTTAAGACTTCGGAATTTGGATTATCTGTATTTTAGCTTTTTATAATTATGAAAAGAATATTCATTGTTTTCCTGGTTCTTCTTTTTTCTGCCGGACTGAAAGCGCAGACTGACACCACTTTAATTAAAACAATAGCCAAACAGGTTCAAAAAGAATATGCACCCGATAAACGTTCTGTTTATTTTAGTGTCCAGATTAAAGGCGATAGTGTTTTAGCAGAAAGTACCTCGGCACAGGCTTTACAAGAGTTTAGTAAGCAAACAAAGGATATTAATGGGTTAAAGAATATCAGCCAGTTGCTCCCTGCAAAAGCATTAAACGGTTTTGAGTACGGTCTGGCGAATCTATCGGTTTGTAATAACAGGGCTTTTCCTCAAAATTCGGCAGAAATGATGACGCAAATGATTTTAGGCACGCCTGTACAAGTGTTAAAGAAACAGGCCGGTTATTATCTGGTGCGCACACCGGACGGCTATATTTCATGGACAGACGGGACAGCAGTAAGTTTAATGGATAAACAGGCATTTGAGACCTGGAAGCGTTCAAAAAGAGTCATTTACGCAGAAGATTTTGGCCACGCTTTTTCTAAACCGGATGTAACATCTGATCGGGTTTCGGATGTAGTGAAAGGCAATATTTTAGTTTTAGGTGGAGAGGAGAAAGGGTTTTATAAGTTAATTTTTCCGGATCAGCGGATTGGCTACATTAAAAAAACAGAAGCACTGCTGCTTTCTGAATGGGAAAAAAAGGCTAACCCAGGTGCTGATGCAATTCTTAAAACAGCCAAAACATTAATTGGTGTGCCCTATTTGTGGGGTGGTACTTCTATAAAAGGGGTAGACTGCAGTGGTTTTACAAAAACGAGTTACTTTTTAAATGGGATAATTATTCCACGTGATGCTTCGCAACAGGCTTTAATAGGCGAACAGATTGATGTGTTGGAAAATGATTCAATCAGTGTTGCTAAATGTCTTAAAAATTTGTTGCCGGGCGATTTAATGTTCTTTTCTGCCGCCAAACGTAAAGGTATAAATGGTGGGCGTGTTACACATACCGCAATTTATATGGGTAACGGCGCATTTATTCAGGCAGCCGGTATGGTTAGGATTAATAGCATTGTACCTGATGCACCAAATTACGATGAGCACCAAAGCCTTACATTGGTTGGCGCAAGGCGATTACTGACCAATATTGGTAAAGCTGAAATTACAAGAGTAGATCAGCATGAATGGTACGGAACTAAGCTGTAGATTTCAAATTTGAATTTACGGACGTTTTGCCTTACAACTTCTGTTAAAAAAGGAACGGGTTTATCATGAACTTAATTCCTGATAAACCCGCCTTGGTTATTCTGTTTATAAAAACATACCACCAGATGCCTCAATGCGCTGTGCATTAATCCACCTTGCATCTTCGGTACATAAGAAAGCAACCAAACCGCCGATATCATCGGGTAAACCTACGCGGCCTAAAGCTGTTTGGGCAGAGATCATTTTATTGAGTTGTTCATTATCACGAACTGCACCACCACTAAAATCGGTTTCTATTGCGCCTGGAGCTATAATGTTTGAACGGATACCTCTTGCACCTAATTCTTTAGCCTGATATTTCGTTAATGTTTCCATAGCGCCTTTCATTGATGCATAAGCTGCATATCCAGGTAAACTAAATCTTGCTAAACCCGTTGAGATATTTATAATTCCGCCACCATCATTCAATACATTTAGTGCCTTTTGAGTTAAGAAAAATGCACCTTTAAAATGGATATTTACTAAAGTGTCAAACTGTTCTTCGGTTGTTTCAGCAAAAGATGCATGAGCACCAATACCTGCATTGTTAATCAGGAAGTCGATTTTATCTGCATTAAAAGTTGATTTTAGCGTTGCTTTAACTTCTTCGAAAAAGGCATCGAAACTTTTAACATCGGCTACATTTAACTGCAAGGCTGCGGCATTAACGCCCAATTTCTTAATTTCTTCTACAGTATTTAGTGCTTCTTCTTTTTTTGACTGATAAGTTAAGATAACTCCAATTCCCTTTGCTGCAATTTTTAAGGCTGCATTTTTTCCTAAGCCACGGCTACCACCCGTTATTAAGGCAATTTTATTTTGTTTTTCCATTTTCTTTTAATTTGATAAACAAAGTTAAACGGAAACCAACGATAAAAATGGTGACTAGTTAAGTTAAAATGGTGACAGTTTAAGTTTTATGTGGTGACAATTTCCGGTTTTTGTGCTAAAGATTGAAAATAAGCTTCACGGTATTGTTTTGGAGTTTGTCCGGAAAAGTGTTTGAAAAATTTAGTGAAATTTGAGGGGTCGTAAGTTAGCGTTCTGGCAATTTCTGCAATAGGGGTGCTCACGTTTTGAAGCATGGATTTAGAAATTTCCATTAAACGTTCTTCGAAAAAGTAACATGGCGAGTGGCCGGTTGCCGATTTGATGGTATTGCTTAAATGTGTTGGATGTACATGAATGAGTTCGGCAAAATCCCGTACTTCAAACATTACATTGGTTCTGCCGGATACTACATCCTCAAGATGCTTATCTAATTCCCTCAAAAAATCTGCGGCGATTTCGTGTTGACGGGCAAAGAACTTCTGCGGAATTTTCATGTTAATAATCTTGAGCTTTAAACAAATATAATATTCGAAGAAAAGAATCTGAAATCTGCTTAAACATTTGAGCTTTTTTGACCAAAGGATTACCAGAGCAGAAGTGTTGAAATTACTTAACCTTTTTGCCCGTGCCTAACCAGATTAAAGCATTAATAATCATTTTGTTTTGAATTTCATTATCAAAAGTATAGGATAATGTTTTATTGGTTTTATCAAATTTATGCTCATAATCAATATCGTTATGGCCCATATTTACATAAATCATCTTGTAGTTTCTTATTTGTCCAAACCACCGGATAATAACCATTGTGCCAAATTTCATGTTGTTTTGGACCTGTACCCAAAGGAAAGCTGGTAGAATCTATTGCCAATAAAACATTAATGTCAGGATTTTTACTTAAATCATTTTGCCACCTGTACCATTCGTTGGGCTGTGCTTTAAAAGTTGCCGGCAAATTTTTGGTTGCCGGATGTTTTCTGTTTTCCACTTTTAAGATGGCTGAGGTCGGTCGCCAGGTATTGCCTCCATATTCACCCGAGCCTAAAAAAGTATTATGGTACCAATTCCAGTTTTGAGGAAAAGTTGAAGGTGTTAAGGCAAATGCTGAAAAATGAAAACCCATCCAGCCGCCGCCATTTTCCATGTACTTTTGAAATGCTTCTCTTTGTGCAGGTTCTTCAGGACGGGTATCGAGAAATAAAACCACCTGATAGTGAGCTAGAAATGCGGCATTTAAATTATTCCAGTTGGCTGTAGAATCGTAGCTGAAATGGTATTGCGCTGCCATTTTAGGAAACCACTTATTGGCCTCATGTACATAACTGATATGCGCCTGATCGTTTTTGGCTGTATAAAAGGCAATTACATTAAATTTAGGCTTTCGGTTTTGTGCATTGGCTGTTGCAAAGAAGAACAGGGCAACAATGAGAATGTTTAGGGATGATTTTAATTTAAACATAAGTTAATTTTCCAGGTTTTTTTTATCATGGTATTCGTAAAATTAACTTAAGCTTTTAAAATTTTACTCTTTTCTTCATCAAATTCTTCCTGCGATAAAATACCTGCATCAAGCAACTCTTTTAAATCAAGCAATGCCTGCTTTTTAGATGTAATATCTGCTTTTTGAAGAGAAGTCTCCGTTTCTGCAACTGCAGATTTCGACTTGGCAATATTGGCCGGACTATATTGAAGCAGCAATTCAGTAATTTCATTAAAACCTTTTATATTGCTATAATCAATTGCTTTTTGCTCGCGTACATTCATAATGGAAGCATCGGCATTGTTTTCCAGTAAATGTTTAACCATATCTTTTTTACCATTAGCTGCAGCATAATGTAAAGCAGTGTTGCCGCTTTCATCTTGTATATTGATGGAGGCTCCTTTTTCGAGCAATAGTTTTACCATACTTAAATGGCCGTTTTTCGCAGCAAGATGTAATAAGCTTTCACCACCATAGCTATAGCTAAAATCGAAACTGCTATCGATAGATAAATTGTTAGCCGTTTCTACCCAACTTAAATAAGAATACATAGAATCCGTATCGCCCGAAACAGGTTTACAATAATTTATATCAACACCGTTTTCGAGAAACAGGCTAACCATTTCCTTTTGATTATGCGAACAAGCGTACCAAACAGGTGATAAGCCATTTTTTGAAGCAACCATTACTTCTGCCCCTTGCTCTATCAAATATTTACTAAGCATTCTGTTGGCATCATAACAGGCAATAAGCAAAGCACTTTCGCCAGCATGGTTAGTATGATTTATGCTGGCTCCGTTCTGAATAAGAATTTCAGCCAAGGGCATATTTTTAGTGATAGATGCAAAGATTAATGGAGTGTTACCAAGTTTATTCGTTGCATTTACATTGGCACCATTTTTTAGTAGTAGGCTGACAATATCTTTATTTCTATTATAAGTTGCTATTAATAAAGAGGTATCTGCATTATTATTTTCCAGATCTACATCAGTACCGGCTTCCAATAGTTTCTCTACAATTTCTATCTGGCCGTTTTGAGCACTTAAATGTAATAAACTATTTCCCTGATTATCATTTATATCAATTTTCGCACCTTTTTCCAATAAATACAAGGCGGTTTGTTTCTGTTTCTGTAAACAGGCAAAGAAAAAAGGCGTTTCACCATTATGATCTTCATAATCTAATAAAGCACCTTTATCAATTAATAATTTTACAATATCTAAATATCCTTTGTGGGCAGCGTAGTGTAACGCGGTTCTTCCTTTCTCATCTGTGTAAGTGACATCTACTTCGCCATTTGCCAGTAATATTTCTGCTATTTTTCTTTTGCCACTCTCGCAGGCAATAATGAAAGACATTGACATATTCTTTTTTATTTTTGAGTGAGCAATAATTCGACCGTTTTTACTTTTAAATCATCTTTGGAAGCCAGTGTTAAAGGCGTTTCATCTTTATCATTAGTTAAACTTGCATCTGCACCTTCTTCAAGCAATAGTTTAACTTTACGGTAAGTTTCCTTCGCCATTTCTCTATCAAAATTAATGTTGAATTCGCACACTTTATGCAATAACGTATTGCCTTTATCGTCCTGATTGTTAATTTCAATTTTACAGGTTTTTAACAGACTTTGCAAAACATCAGTCTTCTTTTCTGCAAGTAAATCTAATGGGGTTTTGGGTTCTCCATAATAAACAGATGGATAAGTAAGCTCAGCGCCATCTTCTACTAATTTATTTAACAACTCGATCTCTTTGGTAGAATTGCCATACATTATTCTTAAATATTCGAATAAAATACTAACACCGTTTCTGTTAATTAGCTCAAAATCAGGAATATCATATTCGCGAAGCTTATTGTAGAAATCTAAATCGAGCTGTTGTGCAACGGCATAGAAAAATGCCGTATTGCCTTCATTGTCAATATCGTTACAGTGGGCCCCATTTTCTAAAAGGATATCCAGATAACTTGCTTTATGGCCATCAACAGCTTTAATCAGTGGAGTCTTTTTTACAATATTTGGCATATTGATGTCAACACCCCCATCAATTAAAAACTGCAAATATTCAAGTCCTTTTTCTGGTGTTATCCGATTATTTGATACAACAAGGTGGATCAGGTTTTCGCTGTAAGTATTGGTATAGTTAATATCGCATCCGCCATTTACTAAAGCTTTAATCAGAGTAATATCTGCCTTGTTTTCCAGTGCATAGCTTAATAACGTGCCATCACTCAGCTCGTCGTTTATACTTGATAGTTTACCAATAAAGTGATTTACAAAGTTTATGGATTCTTCATCACCGCCAAAATAATTTATAAGGCTCTCAAAAAAGGTTTTAGAAAATGAATCGTATTCATATAAATCAGTTTCAATGGTCTTGTTTTCAACCAGCAAATTAACAATGTCAAAGGCTTTATTTTTAATTAGCTTATCAAATACCTGCCTTTTGTTAAAATCATCCAGTTCGGGCGGAAAACTTTCGCCCTTATTTAATAATTCTTTTGCCTGTTCAAAATTGTCTTTATTTATTGCGTCCAGTAAAGCAGATGTTTGAATCATAGTTGTATTTGTTATATGATTTAAAAGTATAAAAAATATCAAAACTAAAATATTGAAAGAACATTTTCATAAAAAAAGCCAGAGGGTTAATTCTCTGGCTATATCATTCAGGTGTTGAAAATCAGTTCTAGTTAGACAGCAAATTTTTCCAGCTTACTTTATCACCAATAATTTTCTCTAAATCAGCAATCGCAACACGTTCCTGTTCCATGCTGTCGCGGTGACGAATGGTTACGGTATTATCTTCTAAACTTTGATGATCTACTGTAATGCAAAATGGTGTTCCTACAGCATCCTGACGGCGATAACGTTTACCAATAGCATCTTTCTCCTCATAAATGCAGTTGAAATCAAATTTCAGGCTATCCATAATTTCGCGTGCTTTTTCGGGTAAACCATCTTTTTTGGTCAATGGAAAAATAGCCACTTTAACAGGGGCAAGGGCAGGGTGCAGGCGCAATAGAGTACGGCTATCCTGTTTGTCGTCTGTGCTTAAATCCTGTTCTTCAAATGCGTTTATCATGGTTAACAAAAACATACGGTCTAAACCAATAGAAGTTTCGATAACGTAAGGCACATAATTACCATAAGGTTTACCTTCCTCATTTAAATCGTTATCAAAATACTGCATTTTCTTGCCCGAAAATTCCTGGTGTTGTTTCAAATCAAAATCTGTACGACTGTGGATGCCCTCAACTTCTTTAAATCCAAACGGAAATTCAAATTCAATATCTGTTGCCGCATTTGCATAGTGCGCCAGCTTTACGTGATCATGGTAACGGTATTTTTCAGGTGATGTACCTAAAGCCTGGTGCCATTTTAAACGGGCTTCTTTCCAGTACTCAAACCATTTTTTATCCTCACCCGGGCGAACGAAAAATTGCATTTCCATTTGTTCAAACTCACGCATACGCATAATAAACTGACGGGCAATTACTTCATTTCTAAATGCCTTACCAATTTGGGCAATACCAAAAGGAATTTTCATCCTTCCCGATTTTTGAACATTTAAAAAGTTTACAAAAATACCCTGTGCTGTTTCCGGACGAAGGTAAACTTCATCACTGCCTTCTGCCATTGCACCAAACTGAGTGCTAAACATCAGGTTAAACTGGCGTACTTCCGTCCAGTTAGAAGTTTTAGAAATTGGGCAAATAATTTTATAATCAACAATCAAATCTTTTAGCTGGCTTAAGTTTTCAGATTTAAGTGCAAGATTCATTTCTACCTCTAAAGCCAACCCTTTTTTAACAAATTTCCAGCTTGCTTCATCCATAAAGGTGTAGATATTTCTATCATAACTATCATTTTCTGAATTTTTGAAACCAGGTATCCATCCTGCTTGATTTTCATCACTCCAAGAAAGAATACTATGTTGGAATTCCTCGAATTTCGTTTTATTTTCTGTACTGAAATTTGCTAATTCTGAATATAGTTCATCAATTTTATTTTCTAACAACTGGTCGGCACGGTAACGTTTTTTCGAATCCTTATTGTCAATCATCGGGTCATTAAAACCATCAACGTGTCCACTGGCTTTCCAAACTTTAGGGTGCATAAAAATTGCAGAGTCAATCCCCACAATGTTTTCATGCATTTGCACCATGGCCTTCCACCAATAAGTTTTAATGTTATTTTTTAATTCGGCACCCAATTGGCCGTAATCGTAAACGGCACTAAGGCCATCATATATTTCGCTGCTTTGAAATACAAAACCATATTCCTTGGCGTGTGATATTACATTTTTAAATTGTTCGTCGTTACTTTTTGCCATAATGCAGCAAATATAATTATTTTGAACTGAAAGACTAAAGCTAAAACGTATAGGTACTTAAATGACTTTTTGAGCATCAGGAATCTTTGATTTTTCTGTTAAAACCTCAATTGGTTAATGGTTAAAATGCATTTGAAAAGCAAATACAATACTTATCGGTTTAGGCACTTCCTGCTTTACGCTTTACTCCGTTTCACTTCATGTTCGCTGCAATCAGGTTTAGCCGGTCAAAAATGTAAAACGATTAAAGGTTTAAATGGCTAAAATTGACCAACAGAAATTAGAAATCAAACAATAAACCAAATTATCTATTTTTGAAACATGAAATTTCAACGGTTAATCATTTTAGCTTTGCTGTTTGCTTTTGCATCCTGCAAGCAGGAAGAGGGCGTTCATCACTATATTAGCTTTAAAAACACTTCAGAATTATATAAATTCTTAAACTGGACACCCGAACGCTTCCCGCTTATCAGTGCGCACCGTGGTGGCCCAATGCCGGGTTTTCCTGAAAATTGCATTGAAACTTTTGATCACGCAACAACCTACAATCCGGTAATTATAGAATTTGATGTTGCTTTTAGTAAAGATTCTGTAATGGTGGTTATGCACGATGACAATTTGGACAGAACCTCAACCGGTAAAGGCCCCATAGGAAATTATACTTATGAGGAACTAAAAAACTTTAACCTGAAAGATAATGAAGGAAATGAAACAAAATTTAAAATTCCAACTTTAGATAGCGTTTTAAACTGGTCTAAAGGGAAAGTTTTGCTCACTATAGATTTAAAGCGGGGAGTACCTTATGCAAAGGTTATTGAAAAGGTAAAACAATATAAAGCTGAAAGTAATTCTATTATTATTACTTACACGGCTAATCAGGCACAGGAAGTGCATCAGCTGGAACCAGATTTAATGATTTCTGCCTCGGTTCAAAAGCGGTCTGAGCTGAAACGGCTAAATAGTCTAGGCATTCCAAATAACCGGATTGTTGCGTTTGTAGGTGTATCTGCTCCCGGCAAAGACTTTTATAAATATCTTCACGATAAGAGCATTACCACAATTTTAGGTACCATGGGTAATATTGATCAAAGTGCAAAATCAAGTCCTGCAAAAATGGTTTATTATCATTTAGTTAATAATGGTGCCGATATTCTTTCTGGCGATAACCTTCCGCAAGCAGCAGAGCAATTAAATAAATTCAGATATAACAAACATATTTCGTCGTCTTTTGTTAATTAATTAAAAATACTACTTTTACTACTTCATTAGCATGGGTAAGTATACAGCCTGTAATGTTGATTTAGTTATATAGCCAATAATTAATTTACGAATAAATATTATATACACTTTATACTTTACATTATGAAAAAACTATTAATTACTCTATTAACGGCGTCAGTAGTTACTTTATCAGCAAAAGCTCAAATTTCAAAAGGAGATGTTATGATTGGTGCTAATTTATCAAATATCGATTTTGCTTTAGATAAACCAAATGCATTCAGTTTTACCATTAACCCAAAAGCTGCCTGGTTTATTCAGGACGGTTTAGCACTGGGTGGTGATGTTTCTTTTGGAATTGAAACACCAGGTAAAGGTCTGGGCACAACCATTAACTATGGTATTGGTGCTTTAGGTCGTTATTATGGCGCTAAAGGTGCCAACGAACTGGCTAACCATACCCGTTTCTTTGGTGAGGCAACAGTAGGTATCTCCGGAAGAAATTTATCCGGTGGTGGTTCTACTAATGGTTTAGGCTTTAGCTTTGGCCCGGGTTTTACTTACTTCGTAACCAGAAATGTTGGTTTAGAAACTTTATTAAAATACGAAGGTGTTGTTGGTTTTGGCAGCAGTGCTTATGCACATAATTTAAACTTAGGCGTTGGTTTCCAAATTTATCTTCCTGGTAAAGCAACAGCTAAAAAAGTACAGAAAGATTTTAACTAATCAGATTTTAATTTATTGTCAAAAAGGATATGCCAATCAGCATATCCTTTTTTTTATGTCTGAAATAATATGCATATTTGACCGTGAGTATTGTTGTAAAAAATTTATCAAAACATTTTGCTGCACAAAAGGCGGTAAATGATGTTAATTTTAAAGCCAATCCTGGTCGGATTTTAGGTTTTTTAGGTCCAAACGGTGCAGGTAAATCTACCACGATGAGAATGTTAACCGGTTATCTGGAACCAACATCAGGCGGAGCAGAAATTTACGGTAAAGACATCCTGACAGATCCAATTGAAGCCAAAAAACATATTGGCTACCTTCCGGAGAATACACCTTTATACACGGACATGTATGTAAAGGAATACTTGAATTTTGTTGGCCAAACCTATCAGTTAACCAATCTGTCTGCCCGGGTAGAAGAAGTTATTAAGTTAGTGGGTTTAACTCCCGAACAACATAAAAAAATTGGTATGTTATCTAAAGGATACCGCCAAAGAGTAGGGCTTGCTCAAGCCATTATTCATAATCCTGAAGTATTAATTTTAGATGAGCCAACCTCAGGACTTGATCCAAATCAACTGGTTGATATCCGTGCTTTGATTAAAACGCTTGGTCAGGATAAAACAGTTATTATTTCTACGCACATTATGCAGGAAGTAGAAGCCATTTGCGATGACATCATTATTATTAGCAAAGGAAAAATTGTTGCCTCAGATTCATTAAAAGGAATTAAAGAAGCACACCAGGGTAGCTCACTGGAAGATATTTTTAGAAAATTAACCGCCTGATCTTCTGTTTTCTTTTTAACAATTTTGTTGCTTTCTAACTATTGTTTTAGTTTTTTAATTTTTATTGTAACATTTGTAAAAAATGAGTGTCTTATCAATTAACTAAAAAAACACTTTTTAAAAAAAAATCAGATGAAAAAAGTATTACTATCTTTATTAATGGTTGCAGGACTTGGTCTTGTGGCCTCAGCTCAAACCGAAGGTGCAGTAAACAAAATTAGCGTTGGTCCGGATTTCTTATTGCCAGTTGGCGATAACGGCAGCAATCTTAGTTTAGGTTATGGCGGTTCGGTACAAGGCGAATTCAACGTTGCTACTTCATTAAACTTAACAGCGTCTGCAGGTTATATCTCTATTGCACCTAAAAAAGAATGGAAAGATCTTGGTGCTACTAATACAGGAGTTATTCCGGTAAAAGCAGGAGTTAAGTATTATTTCGGTGGTAATTTCTATGGTGCAGCTGAATTGGGTGCAGCAATTTTTACAGATGAAGGTGCTGGTACAGCATTTTCTTATGCGCCAACTTTAGGTACTTCATTTTCTGTTTCTGATAAATCAAGTATCGATTTAGGTATTCGTTACGAAGGTTGGTCAAAAAATAGCACAACATTATCTTTTGTTGGTATCCGTGCAGCTTTCGCTTTCGGTTTATAAGACAAGAAAATTATTTAATGAGCCTCCAGGTTTTACTCTGGGGGCTTTTTTACATTGCAGACAATCCAGTAATTATTTAATTGCGATGGTTAGAGCCTATCGATAATAATTGTCGAAAAACTCAAACAAATTCAAAAAAATCAGATGAAAAAAATCATATTATCTTTATTAACAGTTGCAGGTTTAGGATTTGCAGCTTCAGCTCAAAATTCAACTCCGGTAAAATTTGGTATTAAAGCAGGTGTTGCTTTCCCAAATATGACCATTTCAGCAATGGGTGTATCTGCCAGTTTTGATCCAAAAACATCATATTATGTTGGTGGTACTGCAGATTTTCAAATATCTGATATGTTTTCAATCCAACCCGGGCTAACTTTTACCAATAAAGGAACCAAAATTAGTGGCGATAATTTCGAGTTTAATCAGGAAGACGTAGCTATAGAAAGTGCAAGCAGTGCAACTTTGAATTTTATGTATATAGAAGTTCCGGTTAATGCTGTTGCACGTTTTAACGTGGGTAATGCTGGCAAGGTGTTTATTGGTGCTGGTCCATATTTTGCGTATGCAGTTTCGGCTAATGCTAAAGCTGGTGGTGTAAAAGAAGATATTAAATTCGGAGCATCAGAATCAGGATTTAAACGTACTGATCTTGGCTTAAACTTTATGGCTGGATATGAACTGAATAACGGCTTTAATATCCATGCTGGTTATGGTTTAGGATTGAGCAGTATTCTGGATCAGGAAGTATCAGAAGATGTAGCATTTAAAAACAAAGTTTTCTCCGTAGGACTTGGTTATTCTTTTTAATCCCAATAAAGTTTTTAAAAAAGTCCCGGACTAAAGCCGGGACTTTTTTTTGCATTATACTTTATTAATAATTATTCGGTTTTCAATTTAAGGAAGTTTATTTTGCAGCAATAAATTAATTAACTTCGACCTTTTCAATATTTATGTACGCAGTTTTTAAACGCGAATTATTCAGTTTTTTAAGTTCTATGGTAGCTTATATTACCATAGGCGTTTTTTTATTGGTTTCAGGGCTTTTGCTGTGGTTTTTCCCCGATACTTCGGTTTTAGATTACGGTTATGCCGAGTTAAGTGGTTTTTTTAATCTGGTGCCATATTTATTTATGTTTCTAATCCCTGCAATAACAATGAGGTCTTTTGCAGAAGAAAAACGCGAGGGTACCTATGAACTTTTAGTAACTAAGCCCATTACGGTTTGGCAAATTATTGGTGCCAAATATCTGGCAAGCTTAGTATTGGTGCTTTTTGCTTTAATACCAACCCTGATTTATTATTATTCCGTTTATCAGCTCGGTTTTCCGACAGGGAATATAGATTCGGGTGCTGTAATAGGTTCTTATATTGGTTTATTCCTTTTGGGAACAGCTTTTACCTCGATCGGAATTTTCTCCTCCGCACTAACAAAAAATCAGGTTATAGCTTTTGCCATTTCTGTATTTCTTTGTTTTGTAACGTTTAGTGGATTTGATTCTGTAAGTAAAATCATCAGTTTGCAAAATATTGAAACCACTTTAACCGCTTTGGGCATTAATGAGCATTACCAATCCATTAGCAGGGGGGTACTCGATACCCGCGACCTGATTTATTTTATTACTTTTTCTATCCTTTTTTTATTGTTTACCAAATTAGCAACAGGAGGGAAGAAATGATAAACAATAAAAATAAATGGGTTAATGTGCTTTTTGTGATTCTTTCTTTAGTTATCCTTAATGTGCTGGGGCAATATTTTTATCATCGCTTCGATTTTACTGCAGATCAGCGTTTTACACTGAACGATAAAACAAAAAAGATATTAACATCTACCGATAAACCAATTGTGGTGACTGTTTTTTTAGATGGAGAACTGCCGCCTGCCTTTAAGCGTTTAAAAGCTGCTGTTAACGATTTACTCTCTGATTATAAAGCCTATTCAAAAACAGAAATGAAAATAGTTTTTGTTGATCCGTTAGCGGGTTTAAATCAGGCAGATCAGGATACGGTGATCAATAATTTATACCAAAATGGAATTGAGGCAACCAGTTTAAGTGTCAAAACGGAAAGTGGTTTAACTCAGAAATTTGTTTTTCCGATGGCCATGATTGAAAGTGATGGAAAGCAATTACCCGTTAAACTTTTTCAAAACCTTGACCCAGGGCGTAATTATGAGGAAAATATCAATAACTCAATAGAAAACCTGGAATACATTTTTACTTCCAGTTTAAAAAAAGTCATTACCGGAAAAAATCCACGGATTGGATTTACCGAAGAAAATGGCGAATTGTCCGATCTTCAGTTAAATGATGCCATTCATACACTATCTAATAGTTACGAAGTTGGGCGTGTTAATCTGAATACCATTGATCAGGCAGGACTTGATAAATTAAACCTGTTGATTATTGCAAAGCCGAAAAAAGCCTTTACTGAAGCCGAAAAATATAAAATAAACTACTTTGTTATGAATGGCGGGAGGGTAGTTTGGAGCATTGATCAGGTAAACGCTGATTTAGATAGTTTAAGAGGTAGAGGCAGTCAAATGGTTTTCAATAGTAATTTAAATTTGGATGACATGCTTTTTATGTATGGCGCCAGAATAAATTATAATGTAATTGCAGATGCAAACTGTGCCGAAATCCCTGTTTCAACCGGGAGTGTTGGCGGTCAAAGTCAGATCCAAATGGTACCCTGGTTATATTATCCAATATTATTGCCCGATACCTTACACAGCGTAGTTAAAAATTTAGATGGCATTAAATCTGAATTTCCAAGTACAGTAGATAGCATTGGGGTAAAGGGAATTACTAAATCGTATATTTTAACAACATCTGCTTTTAATAAAACCTTTGAAGTGCCAAAACTATTTTCTTTGCAAATGGTTGCAGAACAGCCTGATCTGAAAGCATTTCGCAGCACACTAAAAAATACAGGGTTAATGCTCGAAGGAAATTTTCCATCCGTATTTGCCGGAAGGCCGTTGCCTGCCGGAATTACATCGCCTTATACAACAGCTACTACAGGCAAGCCTGCTAAAATGATTGTAATTGGAGATGGAGATATCTTTAAAAATCAGGTGGTTGAGAAAGATGGCTCTCCATTACCGCTGGGTTACGACCGCTATTCTAAAACAACTTACGGAAACAAAGCTTTGCTGTTAAATATCGTCGATTATTTTACCGATGCAGATAATTTGATTGCGCTTCGGAATAAAGAGGTTAAAATCAGGCTTTTAGATAAGGCTAAAGTAAAAATTGAGAAGACAACATGGCAAATGGTTAATATTGTTGCACCATTGTTATTGTTAATATTCTTCGCAATTTTTCAACATTATTACCGTAAGTACAAGTACGCTAAATAATTTTTATATTTTTGAAGAAGACTAAATGATATCATGAGATTTATTGTATCCACATCAACTTTATTAAAACACCTGCAAACTGTAAATGGTGCTTCAAGCAGCAGTACAGTTTTACCTATATTGGAAAATTTCTTATTTGAAATTAAGGATGGCAATTTAACCATATCGGCTACCGATTTGCAAACCAGTATGACAACTTCTTTGGCTGTTGAATCAAAAGAAGAAGGTAAAGTAGCTGTCCCGTCAAAAATTTTATTAGATACACTTAAAACTTTACCAGATCAGCCAATCGCTTTCAACATTGATGATGCTTCATTTGCAATTGAAATTAGCGCAGGTGATGGTAAGTATAAATTAAGCGGAGAAAATGGAGACGATTTTCCTAAAATTCCGGTTGTAGAAAATGCTTCTTCTGTAAATTTACCAGCATCAGTTTTAACTGAAGCGATAACCAAAACTATTTTTGCAGTAAGTAACGATGAGTTACGTCCGGCAATGACGGGTGTTTATTGTCAGTTATCTCCTGAGCACATTACTTTTGTAGCAACCGATGCGCATAAGCTGGTGCGTTACCGTCGTATGGATAGCAAAGCGGATAAAGCAACTTCATTCATTTTACCTAAAAAAGCACTAACCCTTTTAAAAGGAGCTTTACCATCTACTGATATTAATGTATCGGTTGATTATAATGCTACAAGTGCTTTCTTCAAATTTGAAAACATCAATTTAGTGTGTCGTTTAATAGACGAACGCTATCCTGATTATGAGGCAGTAATTCCAACTAACAATCCAAATAAATTAATTATCGACAGAGGGTTATTTTTAAATACGCTGCGTAGGGTAGTTATTTTTGCGAACAAAACCACACACCAGGTAAGATTAAAAATCAGCGGCAGCGAATTGAATATTTCTTCGGAAGATTTAGATTTCGCAAATGAGGCACACGAACGTTTAAGTTGCCAATATGATGGTGAGGATTTAGAAATCGGCTTTAATGCACGTTTCTTAATCGAAATGCTTAGCAATTTAAGTGGAGATGAAGTTACTTTAGAGCTTTCTACGCCAAATAGGGCAGGCTTGTTAATTCCTCAAACCAACGATGAAAACGAAGATGTTTTAATGCTTGTTATGCCGGTAATGTTAAATAACAGCTACTAAAGACTATAAATTTAGTTTATTATAAACAATGGCTTGGTTTTTGACCGAGCCATTGTTGTTTTAAACCAATATCTACCTATGAGCTGCTCTACAAAATCATTTTTACCTGCCAGATCCATAATTTTACTTTTTGTAGTCTTTATTTTGTCGTCCTGTAAAAAGAATGACCCTGGGGTAGTGGTTAAAGGAGAAGCAAAAGTTAAAATTGTGAATGCAGTGCAAACAGAATCAGGTCAGAATCTTTACGTTGATGATCAAAAAGTAGAAATTAATGCTTTAAATTTTGGAGAAACGAGCGACTATTTAAAGATATTTTCTGGCAGCAGGAAGATAGGCTTTAAAGATGGAAATAATGTAGCTACGGAAGCTGAAATTAACTTTATACCCTCGATAACCTACACCACTTTCTTAGTGAGTGATAGAACTGGTAAAAAAGAAGTAATAAATTTTGAAGATAATTTGAGCAATACAGAAAATGATAAAGCTAAAATTAAGCTGATCAATTTAACACCCTATTTTAATACAGGTATTAGTGTAAGCGTACAAACCGGAACCCAGTTTGTAAACAGTTTAATGTATAAAGAAGCATCTAATTATTTTACTGTTGATACTGGTTTAAATTTGCGTTTCAATGTAGTTGGTTCAACAAATATTAAAACAATTGCTGGTACAGATTTACAACCTGGTAAAATTTATACCATTTGGTTTAGCGGCACAACCACAGCTACGCTGGAAGCCCATATCATTACAGATAATTAATTTCAACAACTCAAAAGCTTTCTGTTATCTTTACGTTTTAATAGTAAAGTAAATTTCTTTATGAAAAAACCATCTTTTTTTATTTTAAAACTGAGTTTTTTGATTGGATTTATATTGATCATCAGCTCTTGCATTAAGAACGACAATCTTATTGCTGGCGATGCAAAAATTAAATTTTTCAACTTTGTAAATACCGGTGCAGCAAAAGATTTTTATTTAGACAGTGCCAAATACGTTACAGGCGCTAGCTATGGAAACAGTGCCGGTTACACAATTGTACCTGTTAGCACTTTTCCTGGTGGTCAAAGCTATAGGTTTATGGTTAAAAATACACTTAAACCAGACTCTTTAAAAGGAACTCTTAAATATTTAATAGAGGTTGGAAAAAACTATTCCGTTTATTACACAAAAAATAAGAAATTGGATTCGATGCTCGTTATTTACGAAGATAATTTAACCATTGATCCTGATAAAGCCAAGCTGATCTTTTTAAATCTGGGCTATAATCTGAGTAATAAGGTTTACATCAGAGATGAAAAGAAAAGCTATGAGGTAAACTTAAACTACAATGAAAAAACCGATTACAAACTTATAGATATTGACCCTAAATTGGCTAAAATATACATGAATAATGTTGACTCTGTTAATGTTATTGATACCATTTCGGGCACTAATTTTTCTAAAGGAAAAATTTATACCATCCTGATCGATTCCGATAAAGCAGGCAGATTGCTTAAACGGGTACTCGCTAACAATTAATAACGATTAATATTTTAAAACTATCATTAATCGTTTTCATATTCATACTTTTGCTCAAAATTAGATAACTTGGAATTACTACAACAACTTTTAGATTTTATTCTACACATTGATGTCCACTTAGCTCAAATTGTTAATGATTATCAAACCTGGACTTACCTGATTCTTTTCTTAATTATTTTTGCTGAAACCGGTTTTGTGGTGACACCGTTTTTACCTGGCGATTCTTTGTTATTTGCAATGGGTGCTTTAATCGCCGGCGAACATGAAACAGGTTTAAACATCTGGCTTATGTTAATTATTTTAATCATAGCCGCTATTTTAGGTAATACTTTAAATTATAAACTTGGGAGTGTGCTGGGAGCAGGGGTATTTAAAGAAAATAATAAGATTTTAAAACTGAAATATTATCACCAGTCACACGAGTTTTTTGAAAAACATGGTGGTAAAGCAATTATGTTAAGCCGCTTTTTACCGATTTTCAGAACCATTGCACCTTTTGTTGCAGGTATAGCAAAAATGCCATTTGGCCGTTTTACCTATTACAATATTATTGGTGGAGTAACCTGGATTTTTACCTTGTTAATTGGTGGATATCTGCTTGGCCAGATACCGGTAATTAAAAATAATTTTGAACTGGTTATTATATTTATTGCTGTGGTAACCTTTGTCCCGGCAGTATGGGCAGCAGTTAAAAGCCGTTTAAAACCAAAAGAAGTAGAGAAAATGATAGATTCTGAAAAATAAAGAGTCTGAAATGAATAAGTAAGCCGTGTTTCAATAAAGTGAAACACGGTTTTTTATTTTAAGAGCAATTATAGTTCCCTGCCAATCAGCTTGTTATTTTGGTACTTCTTTTCTATCTCTTTTTCTATCGCTACTTCTTCAGGAAGCATTTCAATTAATTTTAAATTTTTAAGCTCCGGCTGGCCGGCATCAACCCAGGCAGAATACCAGAAAGAACCTATTTCGAGTATTGCATTACGCATTTGCTTTTCTACCATGCTATTCATTTGATCCTGATAGGCTTTTGAATAACCGATAGAATACTGTTTTAATACGATATTATTTCTTTCTGAGAAGCTGTATTTCTGATCCGAAGGAAATGCTTTATTTAATTGTGCTTCCAGCGTTAAAACCGAATCTACCAGACCATGAGTATGTTTAAGGATTTTCCAGGCTTCTTTTAATGGGTTTTCGATATAAATGGCTTTACCAACCACATAATTGTATTGAGTCGAAAACAGTTCGGGCAAACGACTTTCCCAAAAAGCATGAATGCCAACCTGATTACTAAGCTGGCCATTGTGATTATTTGTCGTGTGCAGGGGCACGTGGGCATCTCCAATATAATGGCCCAACCACGCAGAATACTTTAATATTTTAAGAGAATCATGTGTTTTAAAGGCCTTAACCAAACTATAATACGTTCTCTGAATTTGCCAGGGAACAATGCCATTTTCATTTAATTTCTTTTGTCCGTATTTTGCCAGTGCATCATTCCATTTTTCAGGAATACTATCTATTTCCTTTTCATAATTTTCTACATCCAGATAATGGCGGGGTGCTTCCAGTGTATCGGCATAACGTCTTTTATCAGGATCAACAGCGTGTTCTGTCAGGTACTTAATATTCTTTTTATATAGAGGCATCATACTTGCCGGCAGGGTAAATACAGCAAGGTGATTGATCCGTTTGTGGGCAAAAAATCCCCAGGAGGTACAAAATAGTATTGGGATGATTAACGCGAGGCATATCGTTAATCTTTTCATAAAGGAAGATACGGAAAATATAATCTGTTAAAGCACGAAGAACCTGAAATATATAAAAGGTTCTTCGTGTTTAGTAGTTCTTCATCCCTATTTTAGGCATTTTTAATCTTGTCAAGATCTAGTTTTTTCATTTGCATAACTTCTTTCATCACCCGTTCTGCTTTTTCGGGTATCGACATTAGCTCTGCGATTATAGAGGGTACAATTTGCCACGAAACACCAAATTTATCTTTTAGCCAGCCACACATGCTTTCCTGACCGCCATCTGCTGTTAACTTTTCCCAATAATAATCTATTTCCTGTTGGGTTTCGCAGTTGATCATAAATGAAGTGGCTTCATTAAATTTAAATTGAGGACCTCCGTTTAAACCCATGAATTTGCTTCCATTTAATTCAAACGTAACCACCATTGGAGTATCATGGGTAATTTTGGAGTCTTTAAAAACTGTGCAGTAAAAATCTGCGGCTTCTTTTGCCTTGCCATCAAACCAAAGGCAGGTAGTGATTGGATTTGCCATTTTTTGATTATTTAGTTATTTAATTGTTCGTTATACAAGTTTAAACAACTTGTAATCATTTTATGAGGCTTGAAAACGACATATTTAAGGGGCAATTGAGACTGTTTTAAAAGGGATTGAAATTTATATCGTAGGCATACGGATGCTCTGCAGGCGGTTCTATAGGTTCTGTTTCATAGATTTCTATTTCATCAGCAATGCTAAAACCGATCTGCATGCCAACGCTTTGGAATAATTCAACACAATCTTCAAAAGATTTTACCCACATTTTCATACCCATGTAGGCATTTCCATTAGGGCAACTAAAGGCTTGTAAATCGGTTACTGTTCCCGCTGCTAAAGCAGTATAGTGGTTGTATTGGGTTTTATATTTTCCGTATTTTAATTTTGATGTTGACTCGATTTGTGATTCTGCCATGGTTAAACTGTATGGATATGTACGCTCTTGCAATTACAAGAACGCTTGATACTAAATTAATATTTTATTGAATAAGTATTTAATTAATGAAAATTAAACGATATCCTATCGTTAAACACCAAATTGATTTAAATGGTGATCTAAATGCTTGTAGAACATGTTATTCCATTCCTGAGCACTTAGTTTGCCAAAGGAGTGGGATTCTTTACCTTCAAAATGTTCAGCACCTAAAAGCTGTGTTTTTTTGATGTATTCAATTAGCCTTGACTTTTCTTTTTCAAAATCCTTCTGCTCTTTAATTACAAACTGTGGCGCTGTTGGATTGTCGCGTTTATAAGGTGTTTCACTCACAACTTTATTTTTAACCATGTTTTTCAAAATGAACCTCATAAATGCATTCGGTTTTTTATGAATATCATCATATACCATTTCATAACTCACGCAACAATGTGCAAGCATTTGCGAAACATTCATTTTGCCCCAAAGTGCTGCCGTTGAAGATGTTAGTTTTTCTATTCTGGCTATAACTTCGTTGGTAATTTCTTCACTAAATATATTTTTCATTTGTTTTGTTAATTATGCAGTTAAATTAAACTCTTTTTTGATTTTTTACCATCAATTAAGCGCTAATTTTTAGTTTTTAAGCATTTTATAAGAAAACCAGCCTAAAAGTGCAATAATTACAACCATTAGCGCCCATAACCAATTTTTGTTGCTAAATAATGGTTGCGCTGTTACAATGGTATTGTACGAAGGATTTTTTTCTTCATTGCCTATGCTTAATGCTGATGGGTTTGAAGGAATCTTATTCTCAAACCTGGCAATATCATAATCAGGGCTAGCCGCTTTATTATTGCCATAATACAATGCATAATTAAGTTTTGGATTATCGAAACGAGCAACTAAATCATAAACATTGCCTTTTAATTGTATTGGATTAAGTCTTAACGGCCTGTTGTCGTAATTTTCTATAGTAATTCTCAGTCTTGACGATATGGTATTTTTGAAATTAAATTCAGGATTTTCCAGCGAGCTGATTACACCATTGTATACATCGGTAAAATTATATTGGATGCCTTTATCGGTTTTAAAACTATCTGTGGCCAGTTCGATTTTTATCGGGCGGTAAAAATCGAAATCACTTTGCGCATTAATTTTAACAAAAGAAATGGGAACAGCATTTGCCAGCGTAACCTCAATAATGCTTTGTTTGGTTTTATTGTCGTTTTTTAATTCAAATCCCGAATATTTTACATCCTGATAGAGACCCTTAACCGTATCAATTAACAACGTTTTTGCGGCCAGCAGGGTTGGTAATTCAGGACTTTTAACTTGTATGCGAAAGTAAGAATAGGCTGCATCGCTAAAATTAAGCTTAGTAAACTGATAATCCGTATCCTTATTTTTAATAGATAAAATACGGTAATCTTTTAAAATGGTAAACCATTCGGTACCATTATTACTGCCTTCTAGTGTTGCTTTCCAATCAAAATTATTTTGTTTAAAGCTTAAATCAATTTGATTAATGGTACTGGTTTTTGAAGCCTGAAGTGTAAAATAATAGCCATTTTGATTGTTGCTTTTATTAATAAGATTAAAAAGAATTTCCTTTTGACTGGTTTGACT
Organism: Pedobacter punctiformis; assembly: GCF_027213715.1. Lineage (GTDB taxonomy): Bacteria > Bacteroidota > Bacteroidia > Sphingobacteriales > Sphingobacteriaceae > Pedobacter > Pedobacter punctiformis. Next base: position 367,221 of record NZ_JAPWGM010000003.1, on the reverse strand, counting down.
GGAACGCTGTTTTATTAAGTAGGGAACTTCTATGGTATCTTTCCCGTTAAAACCGTAAATCCGGATGTCTTCAAAACCAGGCGCCAAATTTTTAAAAACTTGTGCAGGCAATTCAATATTATGCCAGGTGCTGCTAACCTCATTTATAGTTCTTTTATATTGGTATTGGTTAACCTGAGCCTGTAAAGTTCCGGCAAAAAATAATAAAGCGATAAATAGCTTAATTTTCAGTTTTAACATCATCTATAATTAAATGTTTGTACTTGTTGTAAAGGAAAGAGATAATAAGCAGTAACACACCCAGTGATACAAAAACAATGGTTTTAGCAATGGTATCCATGTAAGAAATATCGTAAACGAATAGTTTGATCAGGGTAATACCAAATAGTACAATTGCACCAATACGAAGGTGTTTTTTATTTTTCCATAAACCAATGCTGATCAGGAACAATGAATAAACACCCCATAAAATACTTAAACCAAGCTTATGACCACCATTTATTTTAGATAATTCTAAAATGTTGATCAATTCACTGCTGATTACCCATAGCAAAGAAATGTATAAAAGGTAATCGAAAGCGGTTTTTAGATTTCTCTTAAGTGTATCTAAGTTACTTAAGTAATAACAAGCTGTAATAAGTAAAGCAAAAAATGCAATCGAAATGTACCGGATTACAATATTAATAATCGGGATAGTAAAATAAGAATCACTTTGAGTTTTAAAGGTATCTCTTAGTAAACTTAAATTCCACAGACCATGTGTTAGAAATAGAATAACCACTAATAAATTAATGGCAATAACGGTGATAGATAATGCCGTGTTTTTAATTTTCTTAAGATTTAACCAGGTCAGGGCTGTAGCAAAAATTAGTGTGTAAACATAAATCCAGGCAACTTTTAGGTCCATTATATTATAGTTGTACCTAAACGAATCGTAATTTAGTTTTGCTTTTGGATTGATATTAATCTTTGTTGCATGGTATAAATTATTAAAATATTTTTCAATTTCCATTTTGAAAGTGATATAGGTAACCAGCAATAAAATAGATGGAATGACATAGGTTAAAACTTGTTTTGCCCATAGCCAGCGTTCAGGATTTTCGTTTTCTTTTTTATTAACGCTAAACATCCAGCCGAAAGCTGCAATAAAAATTGACGCCGTTAAAAAGCCAACATTTAAAATTGGAGTGATGGCTTTGTATTGATTATTGTAGTCGTAATAACTATAATTGTAACCAACAGACCAATCTTGTAATAAGCTAAGGAAAGCTAAAAAGATCAGCGGAAAGGACAACTTTTCGTAGATGGAAATGTTTTTAACTCTACCCAGATAAAATAGAACAGCAGCCTCTACTGCCCAAAATATAGTTACCCAACCTCCATTTAATTGTACAGGTACTGCCATGGTGATGAAAGTAATAACCATCGCTAAAATTAAGTAGAACAGGTTTTTATCGGCCAATTGCTTTTTGTAAATAATCAAACTTACTACAAAGTGAATAACTGCGTTAAACAGGGTGAATAATCCTAATAATTGTACGCCTGTTTTTTCTGTTTGCAGGATATAATAACCAAGGCCATAATAAACAAAGGAATTGAGCAGGATTAAAACTATATCCATAAAACCAAACTGTTCTTTTTTGCTCACTTTGTAAGCCAGATTGGTGATATAGAAAATAATGAAAAACAATGTGCTGAAAACCAGAGCAATGGTGTAATGTTGCACAACATCGAAAGAATTCATTAACCATGAGCCAAAAATGAGCCAGCTTAAACCAAATGAAACATAAAACAACGGTTTCCAGTACTTTTTAAAGCTCAATATTAAAATGCCTATGTTAATAATGGCCATGTAGCTAAATAACACCACAACTTTGCCCGAGCCATCACTTAGTAAAAATGGAACAGCATAGGCACCTACCAAACCAATGTGTGCAATAATTTGCTTATTATATTTTATAGCTGCTACAACAGTGAAGGAAGTAAACACAACCATTAAAATAAAGGCAAGTGCCTGTGGAATGAGGGCATAAAAATCGTAGGCTGCATAGGTAATAAAATACATTATGGCGATTGCACCACTAACCAGCACTGCAGAGAAATTTTCGTATTTCTCTTTCAGTTTAATTGCAAAAGCCATTAAGCCAACACCAACACCATAACCTAAAATAATCCGGGTTAGCGGACTAATCATATCATGATCAATGGCGTATTTGGCACCAATTGCAACACCAATAATTAAAATTAAAATACCAATTTTGCTAATCAGATTTTCGCCAATAAATTTTTCGAAATCAGATTTGACGATATTTTCCTTTTTAAAATTATCTGAAAAGCTACCCGTATTAGATGCCCGTGGAAACCTTTGTTGCGGTTGTGGTGCCGGAATATTTTGATTGGAGTAAACCGGTGGCCTGTTTTTCTGAGGAAAATTAACTGTCTGTGGTTCCGGTCTTGGTGTTGGCACCGTTACATCAGGTCTTTCGTTAGGAAATTGCAGTTGCCTTACTTCCTTCTTTAAAGCAATAATTTCGGCTTCAAAATCTTGTTGTCTTAGTAACAAGTTCTCCAGCTTAATTAATAGCAGGTTTAACTGTTTGGAATTATCCATTTTTATATTTTAGATAGAGCTGTAAAATTTTTTCTTACTAAATATAAGAATCAATTTTTATAAGCCTGATAAAATTATTCGCCAGTCTGAGATTTAAGAAAAGCAGAGTGATTTTTTTGATAAAGTAGTTATTATATAATGCCTGAATACAGGACAAATTGCGTATAATATTTTACAGGTTAATTTTGCCAATCCCAAAGTACCATGCTCCATTCTACATCATCTGGTGCTATAAATCTGTGAATTTCTTTAAAACCAATCCGGTTATGTGCTTTCATAGATCTTAAGTTTTTTGTTGCTACTTCAGTAATTGCGAAATCATATTTGCCCTGATAATGTTTTTTATATGCTTTATACACCTCGTCAAAAATACCCTGACCCCGGTAATTTTTATCTACACAAACCTGACCAACAACGAGGTAACTATAATCTGTAATTAATTTTTCCTGATAAGATACCTGTGCAAACATTTCGAACATGGGCACCAAAACTGGCATTTCAAATTTTGATTGAGCAGTCATGGCTAAAACATAGGCTGCTACTTTTTCTTCATCTTTAGCAATAATGTGTCGCTCAATGGTATTAAGCCTGTCTAATTCTTCTAAGGTATGGTAAACGGTAACAAAGCCCTGATCCAGCGCTTCACTTGCCGTTAAATTAGTACCTAAATTTGCTTTTTGTAAATCTAAAATAGCTAAAAGTTCTGGTTGAGTATCGGCAGTTTTATATTGTATCATGTTAAAAATGTTAGTTGTAATGTTGCTTTGCCCATTGTATTGCAGGCTTTATCCATTCTTCCATTGGTTTAAACAAAAAGCCATGTTTTAGCCCGGTATTTAATTCAATTTCTTTAAAATGGTTAATTTTTAAATTGGAAGTTTCTTTTCTTCTAATTGCTGAAACGCCAAATTCATCAGATTTTTCATAAATGGTTAAAATATTTCCACAATAATTTATACCTGGGAAAGCTGTAAGGTCCTTATCCTGGTAGCAACCAATAAAAACGAAGTTTACATCTGGGTTTTTTAAATTACTGGAAACATACTGAGCAATATAGCCACCTTTTGAAGTACCAATTACAGTAATATGATTAGGTTTTACGCCTGATTTTAATAAACTGCCTATTTGGGAGATGACTTTTTGTGTATAATTTCCAACATCCGTATTTGGAGGTCTTTTTTCACTGATGACGCGAAAACCAGCTGCTCTGAATTTGTTTAAAACCTCACGATATTCTGTTTTTCCATATTGAGGATGCGCTTCCGTAAGCGGATGATCTTCTGCAAATTTATTATGTAAAAAGAAAATGTAGCGTTGCCCGAAACTATAAAAAGAACAAAGCAAAAAGGAGAGGAGGAAGATATACTTTTTTAAATTCATTTTATTAAAATAATTCTTTGTAATAAGCTGCAAATTCGCGAATGATTGAATAGATATCCCGCCATTCAAAATACAAGGGACTTGCGCTGCTCAAATCGTCAAAACCATGTTTTCTGAAAAGCATTTTAGTTCTGGTCAGGTGATAATATTGTGAAACAACAATCATACTGTTAAAGTGAAGTTTACTTCGTAAGGCTAAAGTATTTTTAACAGTTTTTAATGTATTATCTCCGTAATTATCAACTGTAATTATGGAATTGGGTACACCATTTTTAACCAGATAATCTTTCATTTTATCACCCTCGTAAAATCCTTCTTTTCCAAGTCCGCCGCTTACAATGATGTTTTTTACCCTTCCCGATCGATATAAATCTAATCCACAGTTTAAACGTTGCGTTAACCTGTCCGACAGTGTTCCGTCGGTATTTACTTTATTTCCTAATATTACTGCCACATCAGCCTTATTATTTGAATTTTTAAGTCCATCAATAACTATAAAAAAAATGTGCAGCACAAACCATGATAAAAGAAAAAGAACTACAATTTTTAATGATTTCTTAATATTCATTCAATTCAGTTTAAGCTTAGGAAAAGTAAGCATATCTGATCAGAAATAAAAAAGAATGAGTTTTAATCATTAAAGTTTGAGCAGTGTAATTCTCACAGCGTCTATAACTTTAGCCATTCGATTTAGATCGAGTGTATCCATTTGGTCGGTTTTCTGGTGATAATTTTTATTTCGATAAAACGAAGTATCTGTAATCATTAAAGCACTAAATCCAAATTTCCAATAATTCAGATGATCAGAAAAATCAATACCAGACAAGGACTTGGGCCCAGTAAAAGTTTTGGTTTTAATGGTTCGGGCAGATCTAAAGATGTGATTAAATTGATTAGCAAACTTGCCAGCAGCAATTTTTTTAACTATTGTAATGTAATCGCCTTTGTCGCCATAAAACATAGAAAGTAGACCAATAGGGTAATCTTGAGATTTTGACTTATCTTTAAAATAACCAATCATTTCAAGAGAGACCATTCCCAATACATCTGCCTTGCGGCTAATTAATGATTTGGCGTGTATATAACTTCCCATAAACTCTGTCCTGAAATAAGGTGGCTCTTCTAAGGTGTAAGCTACCAGATCAATCCGATGATTGAGTTTTTTCCCCTTCAGCTGTCTGGCCAATTCTAAAAGTCCTACTACGCCACTTGCATTATCATCAGCACCTTCTTGTTCATTACAAACATCATAATGTGCCCCAACCACAATTCTTTTTTTTGCCGAAATATTGAAACTACAGATGATATTCTTATAGACCTGGTTATTTACGGTGTATTCCTGGATGAAAACATTATCTGTATATAGTCTGAAGACGGAACGTATATAATCAGCGGTTTTATTTAACTGATCGATATTATGATAGTTGCGGTATTTTTGAGTTTTTGTTAAAACAGTTAAATGCCGCTTGATGATGCTTGTGTCAGAATCATTTGAAGCATGACAAAAACTGATGGACATAATCATCAATAGGAGGGCTAATCGCATAATTTAATTTTATAGAAGTACCAGCGTAAACTTATCTGAACGAATATACTCTTAATCTCTATGGTGAAAAATTAAAAAATGTTAAATAAATATCTGATTAGAAAAATAATCTACTGGCAAATCGTTATTCAATAATCGTTCTGAAAGTTAGGTTAATTCTCGGTTTGTTAATTGTTTTAGTTGGTGGCAAGCGGTGCAGCCAATGGGTTTGCGTGGAGCCCTTCATCACCAGCAAACTCCCATGCTCTAAGATTAAGGAAACGGTTGTTTTATTTTGTTTGTGTTTGAAAGAAAATTTACGTTCTGCACCAAAACTTACCGAACCAATGGCACCGTTTTTCTTTAAATCTTTTTCTCCATCGCTATGCCAGGCCATACCTTCATCACCACTGTGGTATAAATTAAGCAAACAGGAATTGAATGTTTCTCCTGTGTGCTGCTCCATCCTTGTTTTTAATACCAGTAATTCTTCTGTCCAGGGCAGGGCAAGTTTTGTTGTGTTAGAATAGGTGTATTTAAAAGGTTTATTTCCATACCAGGCCACTTTTCGTTTGGTTAAAATGTGCTTGCCCAAAATAATAGCTTCATCATTTTTCCATTCGATTGTATTGAACAATACCTCTAAATAATAATTGGCTTCGTCTCTTGAAAATAGTTTACCGTAGTAATTTACAATGCCGTCCTGTGGCAATAGGTTAATATCTTCTGTTTTTTCGTTACTGAATAAATCCATTTTTCCAATTTTGATATTTAGCATGCATACAATGCCCGCAGGGGCGATACCCGTTTTGTATGGCTTCCGTTTCTGACGAAAAGAAAATTCTGTTTGCCATTTTCATCCGTTTACCCGATTTGCAATGTAAAGTTCCATAAATCTTTAATTTTAAATTCCCTCCGTAGCAAATTTCTTTTTGTTTTTTGGCTTTTTTTAGTTTCAGACTGGAGATGTTGCTATGCAAAATCATGGGTTAAGTTAAGGCATCGTGAAAAATAATACCTAAAGTAGTTCTTTCGCCGCTGTGTATTTCGCTTACTCCATGTTTCATATTTACCCGATAATAACCTTTACTGCCTTTTACCGGTCTGAAATTGGTGGTAAAAATAAGCATGTCGCCCTTTTTAGGTTTTAAAACAATAGCTTTTGATTGTGCTCTCGGTGTTTGCTGGGTGAGTACAAATTCGCCACCGGTATAATCTTTATCCGGTTCGTTTAAGAACAAAACAGTTTGGATGGGGAAATAAACATCTCCATATAAATCCTGATGCAAGGTGTTAAAACCGCCTTGTCCATATTTTAAAATCAGTACAGTTGGTTTTAGCTGATTATTTGTATGGCAAAGTGAAAGCAATTCTGCATGCGCATCCGGAAATTTTGTATCTATGTTTAAAACCCGCATCCACGCATTTGCAATTGGAGCAAGGTGCGGGTAAATGGCCGTTCTAATGCTTTGGATAAGATTGGGCATGGGATAATTAAAATATTTGTATTCGCCTAGCCCAAACCGGTAACGTTCCATGATCACTGTTTTTCGGTAAGCATCCGGATTATTGTAATTGTCTTTCAAGGTTTCGCATTGTTCATCACTTAATAAATTAGGGATAATGGCGAAACCATTTTGATGCATCTGCTCCGTAAGCTGGTCCCAATGAGCAGCTTTTATTCCTGATTCTATACTTTGCATGGCTTTTTTAAATTACAGTCTGGGTTTGTGCATTTTCCCAACCAATTATGGCCGTTTTTCGGGTATTGCCCCACATATAACCTCCAAAATTACCCGAAGACTGGATCACCCTGTGGCAGGGAATTAAAAAAGCAACAGGATTGCTGCCAATAGCGCTACCTACGGCCCTCGATGCATTTGGGTTTTCTAATTTTTTAGCGATTGAACCATAAGTAGAAAGCTGGCCCATTGGAATTTTTAATAGGGTTTCCCAAACTTTAAGCTGAAAATCAGTTCCTTTTAGGTGCAACTTTATTTCGGGCAGTTTGCTCCAGTCATTTTGAAAGATAAATAATGCATTTTGTTGCAACAAATCAAGTTTCCTGTTCAACGAAGCATTTGGAAATTTTGATTTTAAATCTTCCAAACCTTGTTCTTCTGACTCATTAAAGCCCATATAGCACACACCTTTGCTGGTAGAAGCTACAATGATGTTTCCAAAAGGACTTTCAGCATAACTATAGTTGATATTCAGGTTTTTGCCTCCGTTTTTATATTCTGCCGGAGTCATACCTTCAATGTTCACAAAGAGATCATGCAATCTGCTTGTACCCGATAGTCCGGTTTCATAAGCTGTATCAAATAAAGTGCTTTGCGTATCGGTTAAAATTTTCTTGGCGTGTTCTACACTGATGTATTGAAGAAATTTTTTAGGACTTGTACCTGCCCAATCGCTAAACAAACGTTGAAAGTGGAATGGACTTAAATGTACTTTCTCTGCAACTTTATCCAAATTTGGTTGCATTTTAAAGTTTGTTTTGATATAATCGATGGCAGTTGCGATGCGATTATAGTTAATTTGTTCCTGCTCGTTCATCTTCTTAAATTTTATACCACAAATATCAGAAGAGTAGGGTAGCTATAAAATCCGAAACTTGCTGATGTTGTGTATAATGACGATCACCTCAAATTATTTAAGTAACCCATATCGGGTCTAACCTATTTCTAAGTATATGTTAATATTATTCTATCTTTTTACCTTTCATAGCGGTAGAAATGGCGGCATCCATTACACGCTCGGCAAAGGGGCGGGTAAATTCATTTAATTCGTCGGCTTTTTTCAAGATGTTGTCTTTTTCAGCAGTTGCTAAAGCTTGCTTAAGCGCTTCTATGTAATTTTTTGTTTCCGTAATTTCTTCTTTTGTTAAGTGTTCAGCATGTTTTTCAATAAAACGCTCTGCAGTGTAAAGCAATTGCTCGCCTTCGCTGCGGGCTTCTATTAACATACGTTGTTCTACATCACTTTTAGCATAAGTAATGCTGTCGATCAACATTTTTTCTACTGTATCATCACTCAAACCATAACTTGGGGTAATTTCGATTTCCTGTTTTACACCCGAACGAAGTTCAATTGCCTGTACCGTTAGAATGCCATCTGCATTAAGCAAAAAGTTAATATCTACCTTAGGTAAACCAGCAGGCATTGCCGGAATTCCTTTTAAGTCAAACTCTGCTAGTTTACGGTTTTCTTTAACCAAATCACGTTCTCCCTGAAATACAGAGATTTTCATGTTTACCTGCCCATCAATTGATGTGGTGTATTGTCTGCCCGCCTTAGTTGGCACCTTGCTGTTTCTGGCAATAATAGTATCCATTAAACCGCCCATCGTTTCAATTCCTAAAGAAAGCGGGGTAACATCAAGCAATAAAATATCAGAACGGTTTCCCGCCAGTACATCCGCCTGTATGGCAGCACCGAGCGCAACAACTTCATCTGGATTAATGTTATCCTGTGGCTTTTTGCCAAAGAAATTTTCTACCTGCTGCTTAACAAATGGCGTACGGGTAGAGCCCCCAACTAAAATAACTTCGTCAATATCTGCTGTACTTAAGCCAGCATCCGTTAAAGCATTTTTACAAGCCACAATGGTTTCTTCAACCTTGGCAGAGATCAATTGCTCAAAAGTTTGTTTATCCAAAGTGCACCAAATATCGCCAACTTGCTCATTGTATAAATTTTGACTGGATAATGCTTTTTTAGCAGCCTCTGCCTGCAAACGCAGGGTTTGCATTAAAATATTGTTTTGCGCAATTTCTGAAGCATTCAGATTATTTTTCTCAAACCAGTAATTTAAAATAGCTCTGTCGAAATCATCGCCACCTAAATAAGTATTGCCATTAGTGGCTAAAACTTCAAATATTCCATTCTGGATTTGAAGAATAGACACATCAAAAGTGCCACCACCTAAATCGTAAACGGCAATGGTTTTTTGTTGTGTGGGGTCTAAACCAATTCCATAAGCTAAGCTTGCAGCAGTTGGTTCATTAACGATGCGCATTACATCTAAACCAGCCAGTTTGCCGGCGTCGCGTGTGGCCTGGCGCTGGCTGTCATTAAAGTAAGCTGGTACAGTAATGACTGCTCTGTTAACTGGCGTTTTCAGGGCGTGTTCTGCTCTTGCTTTTAATTCCTTTAATATTTCTGCAGAGAGTTCAATAGGGGTATAAAAACGGTTTCCAGCCTGGATTTTAACTAAAGCATCGGTGTCGTCATCAATTATTTTATAAGAAAAAATAGCTGCATGCTCAGCAACGTCTTTATATGAACGGCCTAATAAACGTTTTACAGAGAAAATTGTATTGGAAGGATCTGTAGTTAAAAATTCTTTGGCTTCATTACCTACAATGGCTTCACTTTGGCTATTAAAATATACTACCGAAGGTACTAAAACCCCTTTTCCGGTATCGTTTATTACTTGCGGGTTTTTATCCGGATTGATAAAAGCAACTAAACTATTGGTTGTGCCTAAATCTATACCGACTATAATTTCTTCTTTTTGAAATGAACCTGTGGCCAGGTTGATTGATATTTTTGCCATAGGCAACAAATTTACAACATTGTTATAAGGTTTTAAGGGGTAGAATGTTGTAATGTTGTCAGGATTGAAGATTTACTTGTTTTTATTCTTTTCTTCTATCCATAACGACATGTATCGGGTACTTTGTGTAGTATGATACTGTAAAATCTGACCGATAAAATTGTGTTCGCGGTGTTTGTTAAGATTGTGCATTAAATCCTGAAGTTTTTCAATAAACATATCCTCAAATTTGGCTTTTCCATAATGTTGATTAAGTAATTTAACGCCATTTTTTTGTGCATTTAACCAAAGGTTTTTATTTTGATATAATGCTGCAGCCTGTTGGATAAAAAGTTCCGAATCATCTTCAATAATTCCATTCCAGTTTAAACCCTCTTTCATTGCCTCAGCACCAATAGAAGTGGTTGCTGAAGGTGTGCCAACTTGCATGGCATCTACAAATTTACCTTTTACACCTGCACCAAACTGAATCGGTGCCAGTAATATTCTATGTTTAGCAATGGTATCTCTGGCATCTTTTGCCCGTCCGTGTACGTAAAATTTCTCTTCACTATTGTTTAACTGAAGAACTTTTTGTGAAGCATAAGCACCATAAATGTTCAGGCTTACCCCTGGAAGTTTTTTTCTTAGCTGAGGCCAGATTTTTGCTTTTAAAAACTGAACGGTATGCCAGTTGGGTTCATGTAAAAAGTTGCCAATAAATATAAAATCTTTCCGTTCTTCAAAGGTTTTCCAGTTTTGAATGGTTTGTGCAGTAATTTCTTCTTCTAAAAACGGGAGATAATAAATTAAAGAGGAATCAACTTTAAATTGATCCGATAAGATACCCATTTCAATTTTAGAGATGATTAAAGATAAATCGCAGCGTAATATGGACGCAATTTCTCGTTTGGCCATATCCGTAAATAAATTTATTGATTCTGTTTTTAACCCTTTTTTTGCAGCCTGTTGCCTGGCGTGCCGCAAAGCATGTAAATCTTCTGTATCCAGCAATTTAAAAGCATCAGGGCATTCTTGCTGCACTCTCCATCCATATTGTTCTTCAACCATGAAACGATCAAACATGACAACATCCGGATTTATTTCCCTTAAAAAATCATTAAAACTTTCATCATTCAGTTTAATGTCTCTTTCTGTAACGCCAATACCTTTTAAATCGAAACTAAAATCACTTTTTGAAGCTGCAGAAGCAAATACAACTTCGAATCCTTTTGATAAAAATAAATTGATTAGCTGGATCATTCTGGTGCCTGCTGCCGACGATGTGGGTTCGGGCCATACTAATCCAATAATCAATATTCTTTTAAGGGTCATGTTGCAAAATTTCTGCAAAATAAGTTGTTTTTGCCACACAATTTTAAAACCGTGCTGATTATTTCTAATTTTGGGCTTTGAATTTTGAAACAACCATGCTAGGATTAAAATTATTAACAGACCCGCGTTGGGCAAATATTGCTGAATCTAATTTAGAAGAAATTTTATCTGATCATGCCTGGTGCGAACAAAAGGCGGCAACAAATGCCATTACTTTAATTACACAAAATTCTGAACATCAGGATTTAGTTGATGAATTAACAGCGATTGCTATTGAGGAAATGCAACATTTTCAGATGGTTATTGAAATTATAAAGAAGCGGGGTTATACTTTAAGCAGGGAGCGTAAGGATGATTATGTTGGCCGTTTGGTTAAGTTTAGCAAGAAGGATGGAAGCCGGAATATGGCTTTTATAGACAGACTTTTATTTGCTGCAATGATTGAGGCCAGAAGTTGCGAACGTTTCCGGGTGTTATCTTTGAATATTAAAGATCAGGAACTGGCTAAATTTTATCACGAATTAATGGTTTCTGAAGCAGGACATTATACTACGTTTTTAAACTTTGCCCGTAAGTACAGCACCGATGTTGATGTGGATAAACGCTGGGCTGAATGGCTGGAATTTGAAGGGGAATTAATCCAGAGTTTCGGAATAAAAGAAGCTATACATGGATAGGAAAGCCTGTAAGTGGTAAGATGAAAATGGAATGTGACTCAAGACTTTGGACTTAAGACTGCTAACTCCTTTTTATGCATATTCCAAAGCCAGATTACAATATCCTGGTAACTATCAATACCTTTTTTCTGATTGTTAAGCTTTAAAAACCGATCAAAGGCGGCATCCATATAGCCAAACATTTCTCCATTGTATTTACGCCAGAATTCTTTTTCTGTTTTAAAATCAGTCAAAACCTGAGGCAAAAGCTTATTGTACAGTGTTTTATAATCTTCTGGTGACTTCATTCTGATTTCGAACAAGATATAACGCAACATTTCATAGTTAGCGGAATATTGGAAATTTACGTCGGGACTGTTTACTGCGGTTAAATAACCCAAAAGATTCGCTTCATCTTCGTAAGCAACGCCTAGCTGATGCGCAATTTCGTGACAGGTAACGTATGGTTTAACAAAATCAGGCACATTTGTATTGATGTTAGCCTCGCCTGATAATGGTGCATAATAGCCTTCAATACCCATTTTGCTAGTTAACCATGGACTTAAAACGGCTTTTACGGACGGATTTCGATAACTGAAAACCTGATTTCTGTTGGTCATTACAGCATAAGCAGCAGCAGATTTGGTTTCTAGTTCTTTTATCGTGTATTTGGGTGTAATACCTTGTTTAACAGTCTGTAATTTCAAGGAATTTGTTTTCTCCACGAAATAATTGCCAAGCAAAACCAGTTCTTTAACATCGTATTTTTTATTTCCGATACCTAATTCATGGCTAATACCCGGGCGACTATAATTTAGCCCCCAAACGATTTTGAAAAGGATGTAAAGGATTAAAAATGAATTCAGAATTTGTACTGGAACAATTATTTTGTCTTGCTTTTTAAGCTGTTTTCTATTTTTATAAAATCTAACAATTTTGTAAATCGCAAAGGCGATTAGTGCAACATAAATCAGATCGCCAATAGCGAACGGAAAAATCGAAGAAATAAAGCGCAGGGAAGAAGATATGTACGGATAAAACCCTGTCGAATAATATTTTTGAATTGCCGCAGGAAATAAACCAAAAAGGAAAATCAAAAAAGCAAAACCAAGTAATATTAACAACTTTATAAAAGGAGATTTTCGATATATCATAACTAACCCATACTGAACAATTTCAAATCTTCAATATTTTTGAAATGTTTTTGATTAAGTGTGTCGAAAGTTAAATTATGAGCAACAGCAGTTGAGGCAATAAACAAGTCGGCCTTATCAATTGCTTTTCTTAATTTTTTTAATTTGTTTTGAATTTCTACAGCTATTAAAGCGGCATCGCTATCAAATGGAAAAACGATGAAATTAGACAACATCATTTTCCAGAAACTTAGTTGATCGCTTTTTGCACCTGTATAAATTTCAAATTCAGTTATGCTTGAAATGCATAAATTTTCAAATCTTTGAGATAGAATAAATAGCTTTGTTTTCGATTTGTCTTTTTTACGAAAGTAATCTATCAATATGGAAGTGTCAACCATTATTATTTGGTTCTCCATTCATTTATAGATTTTCTTGTTTCTTCAATACTTTGAATCTGCTCCTCGGAAAAAATCGGGCCATTTAATAAAATATCAGAAAATTTGGATCTGTAAGCGACAAAAGGTTCTTCTACTTTACTGTCTGATTTAGCCGGTATGTTTTTCTGTTTAGATTTTTGTTTTAAAAAGGCGACAAAGTCAGAAACTTCCTGCTTCAAATTTGAAGGGAGTGAAGAGATTTCTGAATATAATTGTAAGTCTGTCATTTTTAAATTGTTAATCTAAACAAATATAGCAAAACTATCTCGAAAATGTTAATCGTTTTCCAATCTGATCTGTCGTAAAACGACCATTCTGATAAGCCAGATTACCTGAAACAAATGTGTGTGTAATACTTGCCTGAAAAGTTTGCCCATCAAATGGCGACCAGCCGCATTTATAAAAATTATTAAGCTTTGTTACTTTCCAGGGATCATTCAGGTTAACTAAAACTAAATCTGCCCAATAGCCTTCTCTAATAAAACCACGCTTTTCAATATCGAAACAAATGGCAAGATTATGCGCTGTTTTCTCTGCAATTTTTTCCAGAGAAATTTTGCCCAGCAAATGCATTTCAAATAAAGCAGGTAAAGCATGCTGAACTAATGGCCCACCCGAAGGTGCCTGTGCGTATGCCTGTTGCTTTTCTTCCAGGGTATGCGGCGCATGGTCGGTTGCAATTACATCAATATGGTTATCTAAAATGCCTTGCAAAATACCAGCCTGATCTTCAATCGTTTTTACCGCTGGATTCCATTTGATCAGGTTCCCTTTTTCAACATAATCTTTATCGTTAAACCAAAGGTGATGAACACAAGCTTCGGCGGTAATTTTTTTATCCTTTAAAGCTGTTGTATGATCAAATAAGGCAATTTCTTTCGCTGTAGAAATATGTAAAATGTGCAGCCGGGTTTGATAACGTTTAGCCAGTTCAACGGCCATCGAAGATGATTTATAGCAGGCTTCAGCACTTCTGATTAAAGGGTGCATATCAATGGTCAAATCATCGCCGTATTTTGCTTTAAATTCTGCCAGATTATGACGGATGGTTGCTTCATCTTCACAGTGCGTAGCAACCAAAATCGGGGCCTTGCTAAAAATATTTTCTAAAGTTTTTTCATTGTCAACCAACATATTTCCGGTTGATGAACCCATAAAAACCTTAATTCCGCAAACGTTTTTAGGATCTGTTTTTAATACTTCTTCAATATTATCATTACTGGCACCCATATAAAACGAGTAATTAGCCAATGAAGTTTGAGAAGCAATGTTATATTTATCTTTTAATAAATCCTGTGTTAAAGTATTTGGAACCGTATTTGGCATTTCCATAAAAGAGGTAATCCCTCCGGCAACAGCAGCCATACTCTCCGTAAAAATATCTGCTTTATGTGTTAATCCGGGTTCGCGAAAATGAACCTGATCATCGATCATGCCCGGTAGGAGATGTAAACCTTCGGCATTTATTTCCTGAGCACCCGTTGCAGATAAATTCTGACCAATTTTGGCAATAATTCCATCTTTAATTAAAACATCAGCAATATATTTTTGGCCTTCATTTACAATTTTGGCCGCTTTTATCAGATAAGTGTTCATGGCTTCAAAGGTAGTAAATTAGTATTAAGTACCGAATATCAAGTATCAAGATTTGGGCTAATGGAAGGAGAGAACTGAGTTTTATATTGCTGTTTTAAGTTAAATAAACCTGATAATAGCGGGCACGAAGTGTAACGAAGTAAAGCGGTTAGCAGGGCTTTCGAAAGCGAAGAATTACTGAAAGTGCTTTACCGCTAAATCCCCTAAAGGGAATTGAGTTTGCAATCAGGTATTAACCTTCTACTTTACGCCTTCAAACCCTCAACCTTAATCACTATCTTTGTACGCTATGGCAAAATCGTTCGAAGAATTTAAGTTAAACAGGCAAATATTAAATGCAGTAGCCGAAGCAGGATATACCGTTGCAACGCCTATACAGGAAAAAGCAATTGCGCCGGTTTTATCAGGACAGGATATTTTCGGGATAGCCGAAACCGGAACCGGGAAAACTGCAGCGTTCGTATTGCCAATGTTAATGCAGTTAAAATATGCGCAGGGCGATAACCCAAGAGCGTTAATTTTATCGCCAACACGCGAACTTGCCATGCAAATTGCCGAAGAAGTTAAACGTTTTTCGGTTTATACAGACATTCGTTCTGTTGTTATTTTTGGTGGCATTGGCCCCAAAGCACAAAAAGAACAAATTGCCAAAGGTGTCGACATTATTATTGCTACACCGGGTCGCTTTTTAGATTTATATTTATCAGGAGATATCAATACCCAAAGCCTTAAGTTTTTAGTGCTGGATGAGGCGGATAAAATGATGGATATGGGTTTTATTGGCTCTATTCACCGGATTTTGGAAATTGTTCCGCGTAAACGTCAGAATTTGCTTTTTTCGGCAACGATGAGCGAACTGGTTCAAAAAATTGCGGGAGATTTTTTAAAGAATCCAACTATAATTGAAACTTCTCAACAGGCCACTCCGGCAGCAAATGTTACTCAAACGCTGTATTATGTGCCTAATTTTAAAACGAAGATTAACTTATTACAGCATTTGTTAAAAAATGATGAAGCTTTTAACCGCTTAATTATTTTCTGCAAAACAAAAACTGTAGCCGATAATATTTATAGTTTTATTGAGCGCAGATATGGCGCTGCAAACGTTCGTGTAATTCATGCTAATAAAGGACAAAATACCAGGATTAACTCTATAAATAGTTTTAAGGAAGGTAATATCAGGGTTTTAGTGGCTACTGATGTGGCGAGCAGGGGAATAGATGTAAGTGATGTAAGCCATGTAATTAACTTTGATGTGCCAATTATTATCGAAGATTACGTACACCGTATTGGTCGTACCGGAAGAGCTTATGCTAAGGGCGATGCCATTACTTTTGCTACCGATGCCGAAAAATATTATATCCGTAAAATTGAAAAATTAATCCGCCAGTATATTCCTGTTGCAGAAATTCCTGAAGGCGTTTATATTGATGAAACTCCATATGAAGAACGTCAGCATATTGCGAAGGAAATTGATATGCAAAAAAGGAAAGAAGATCCTGATTTTCAAGGCGCTTTCCACGAGAAAAAACATGCAGCAGCTATAGAGAAAAAGGTTAGAGAAAAGGCAAAAGCAAAGGCAGGGAAAGTGATTAAAACTTTTAAAAAAGGTAAAAAATTCGATAAGAAAAAGTAATGAAATTAAGGATTACGCCATTAAATATTGTTGCAGCGATTTCTGCGGTTGTTGCAATTTATCTCTTTATTAAACCAGTTCGCTTAGCTACACCTGGCTACAGTTTTAATTTTAATGGCTTAATGGCGTCGCTATTAGTTGGCCTTGTGGTTGTTTCATTTATTACCGATTTAATTTTTAGGTTCACTTTAAAAGACTTAAAAAGAATATGGATTGTAGAAATGGTATTTATCGTCATAGCTATAATTCTGATGTTAATTTTACAAAAAGTAGTTTAACACCAATTAGAAATACCTTTTAAAATAAGCATATTTGCAGCCGTAAAATACAGAACAAAAAGAGTCACCAAAGAGGTGAAATCAATTTTAAAATGAGAAAAGCAGAAATAAAAATAACTGTAGAGTTAGATGATAATAATATGCCCGAGAACATTCTTTGGGAAAGTACCGATGCACAAACTAAAGATCAGGTGCCTGTAAAATCGATGATTTTAGCCCTTTGGGATCATAATTATAAAAACTCGATGCGCATTGATCTTTGGACAAAAGACATGCCTGTTGATGAAATGAAGCGTTTTTTCTACGAAACCCTTCAAACAATGGGAGATAGCTTTTTAAAAGCGACCGGAGAAAACTTAATTGTTGAAGATTTACGCGATTACTGTGCTCATTTTGCTGATAAAATGGGTATTGACATGAAAAAATAAACTCAAAATATGTTGGTTTTAAATAAATTTTATGCCTGGCTGGGTATTGTACTTTGCGTAATTTCCGGCTTTTGCCCAATGCTTAGGGTACCTGTTAAAGGTAACTGGAATTTATATCAGTCAGATACCCGATTATTTTTTATTACCTATGCTTTAGTTGCAATTTCTGTTCTTATTCTTTTTATTAGAAAAGTTGGGGCTTTTAAGTTTATGAGTTTTATTATGGCAATTTGGTATATTTTAAGTGTTGTGGCTGTTTATTTTACAGCCCATAATTATACTAAATATGGTTTTGCTAATAAACTTATTGGTAAAGTGGTTCATTTTCAGTGGGGCTGGATTGTACTTTTGGTCGGGGTATTATTTATGCTTTTTAGCACTTCTAAATTAAAGCCGGCAAAACAGAGTAGTTTATAACTTTGAACTAGTGATATTACAACAACTGAAAAAAGGTTGCGACCTTTTATGTCTTTCCGTAAAATAATTCCATCATACCAAATTGCTTAATATGCTGTCTAACCGGAATTTTTCCAACTTCAAAGTCACATTGCCTATCTTCTATATTAATTAACCGGATTGCTTTGAGGTAATTTTTTTCGCTGGTCATTAAGGAACTTTTTTATTTTCAGGAGATTACGATTTGAGGCTAATTGTTTAACCCCAAGGTTTTATGTTGTCGTTTTCTCTTCCAGTGTGTTTGTTTTAAATTTTTATCACCTGATATAATGCTGATGTTACCGTCAACCTCTAACATGGCCAGTTTAACGTCCCTAAAATGGTCTACACCATGTTCACGCATAGCCTCCTGAAGTTCTTCGTTAGAAATACCCAGTTTACTTAACATGGTGAAATCCATTTTACCATTATGGATTAAAATTTCTGGCTTATCATAAATCAGATCACGCAGTTTTTGACTTTTAAACAGGAATTTTTTCAAAATAAAATTTAAGATGAACAATACAGCAGCTGCAGCAATTCCGCCTAAAAGACTGGTATCTTGTCCAACCATAGCATTTTGAACCGCATTACTGATTAATAAAATCAAAACCACATCAGTTGTATTTAACTGAGAAAGCTCCTTTTTACCTGTAAGGCGTATGGCAACCAGCATAAAAACATATACAGCGGCACTTCGCAGGGCGATATCTAAAAATGGATTCATAGTTTAAAACTTTAATTCTGTTTGTCCGGTATGACTAACTTCTCTTTCATGCTGTAAAAGCCATTGCTTACGCCACAAACCACCTGCATAACCCACCAATTTGCCGTTGCTGCCAATTACTCTGTGACAAGGTACAACAATGGCAAGGTTATTTTTACCATTGGCTGCGGCAATGGCCCGTATGGCTAAAGGATTATGCTCAGAAAATTTAGCATAAGAAGTCGTTGTCCCGTAAGGGATTTTTAAAAGGTTTTGCCAAACTTCCTGTTGAAATTCGGTCCCATTTTGTTTGATCGGGAAATCGAAATTTTGGAGCTTACCCTCAAAATAGTCTTTTAATTGTCCGGCTACCTTTATGGTTAGTGTATTTTCTTCAAGGCTATTCACATCTTTTTCCGCAAAAGTAACCTCGCATACATATGCTTCATCAGCCAGTATGGTTAACTTGCCAACAGGCGATTCTATAACTGAAGCGTATAACATAATTTAAAGGTTTGATGGAGTTTTATTTTTAATCCAGGTTTCTGTGTCTAACTTATTACTAAAAACTCTATACAATATTACAACAATACAACAATTTTAGCATGCAATATTTAGCAATAAAAGTATCTTTGCGGTTATGCAACTGGCCAAAGAGGTTAAATATTTAATCCACAAGGAGATACTGTTAGAATGGCGTTCCAAATACACTATTAACGGCGTTTTGTTGTACGTGGTATCCACTATTTTTACCTGTTATTTATCTTTTGTAAGCCTGGGCGATAAATTAACCTGGAATGCCTTATTTTGGGTTATTATGCTTTTTGCATCTATCAATGGTGTATCTAAAAGTTTTCTGCAGGAAAATAAGGGACAACAATTATACAGCTATATTTTAGCAAGTCCGGCGGCCATTTTAATTTCGAAAACCATTTATAATACGTTGTTAATGTTGGTTTTAACCACTATTGCATTGGGGTTTTATGCCTTGGTTTTTGATACCTTTACTCCGCCTGATTTAGGGATGTATTACATTGCCGTAATTTTAGGCGCCATTAGCTTTTCTACGGTTTTTACAATGGTTTCGGCAATTTCAAGTAAAGCAGGTAACGGGGGCATGCTCATGGCCATTTTAAGTTTTCCAATTATTATTCCGGTATTGATATTACTG
This sequence comes from Pedobacter punctiformis, assembly GCF_027213715.1. GTDB lineage: Bacteria > Bacteroidota > Bacteroidia > Sphingobacteriales > Sphingobacteriaceae > Pedobacter > Pedobacter punctiformis. Next base: position 347,351 of record NZ_JAPWGM010000003.1, on the reverse strand, counting down.
ATTAAACTGGCTAAAAATGCGGTTGATGGTTTACCATGGGAAAATAGTTTGGATGATATAGGAATGTTGGTTATTGTTAACGTAATGACTGTTGCAGCATCGTTATTGTTATTTCCTTATCTTTGGCGGGATTAAAAATATATAATAAATGAATGATTAAATCACCGGTTTGAATGGTTCAAATTCGAAGTTTAGTCTTTCAACAATCAAATAAATTTATATGCGTAAAACTTGGTGGAAAATTTTGGGTGCTGTTTTGGTGATTTATACCACCATTGCAGGCTTACTTTTGGGCGTACCACACCTGGCTATTTTAAATGAAACAATCAGAAACCTGTATTTCCATGTGCCGATGTGGTTTGCAATGATTGTGCTTTTCTCTATCTCTGTATTTTACAGTGTAAAATCTTTGAGCAGCAAAAGCGAAATCGATGATTTAAAAGCCGTAGAAAGTGTAAATGCCGGTATTATTTTTGGTGTTTTAGGTTTAATAACCGGAGCCATTTGGGCAAAATACACCTGGGGCCAGTTCTGGAGTTTCGATCCAAAGCAAAACTTCGCTGCAATTTCAATCCTGCTTTATTTTGCTTATTTAATTCTTCGTAATGCAATTGATGAAGAACAAAAAAGAGCCAAACTATCTGCCATTTACAATATTTTTGCTTTCCCGATGATGGTGGTTTTATTATTTGTTTTACCGCGGTTGAAAGATTCATTGCATCCCGGTAATGGGGGCAACCCGGGTTTTAACAGCTACGATTTAGACAGCCGTATGCGTATGGTATTTTACCCTGCATGTTTAGGCTGGATATTAATAGGTTATTGGGTTTATACCATCCGTTTTAGAATCCGCACATTAGAAAACAAACATCAACAAAACTAAAACGGTTAGAGCATCTGAATGCTCAGCATTTTTAAATGAAATTAGCAATGAAAAAAATTACTTTCTCCTTAATATTAATGATTACTGCCCTGCAATTATTTGCTCAGGATAATGGTGTAGAAATGGCCGATACCTTGCGTAGCAATGGCAAAATTTATGTCGTAGTAACCTGTATTGTGATTATTTTGATCGGTTTAATCCTTTATCTGTTCTCAATGGATAAAAGATTAAAAAAAATTGAAAAAGAAAATTCGACTAAAAACTAAGTTTAAATCATTTAAACCTATTTTTATGTGTATCCTGTAAATGTGTTAGCTGTACACTAAGTGTTTTTTGATTTGCATATATGCGGTTTTTTTAGGCAATTTTGCAGCATACTAAATTCATAAAAATTATATAATGGCTAATCTAGCAGACGAGAACAAGTTTTTTGCAGATGTTTGTAAAAACTTTGACAGTGCGGCTCAATTTACCAACCATCCAGAAGGTTTGTTGAACCAGATTAAAACATGTAACAGTGTATATCGTTTTCAATTCCCCATCCGCCGTGGAAATGGCTTTGAAGTAATTGATGCATGGCGTGTGGAGCACTCGCACCACATGAGCCCAACAAAAGGTGGTATCCGTTATAGCGAAATGGTTAATGAAGATGAGGTTATGGCCTTAGCTGCATTAATGACTTACAAATGTGCTATTGTAAACGTTCCCTTTGGCGGTGCAAAAGGTGGGATCAAAATTAACACGAAACAATATAGTGTTGCTGAATTGGAAACCATTACCCGTCGTTATACTACAGAATTAATTAAGAAAAACTTCATCGGTCCTGGTATCGACGTTCCTGCACCGGATTATGGATCAGGTGAACGTGAAATGAGCTGGATTGCTGATACATATATGACCATGAACCCTGGTCAGTTGGATGCTTTAGGATGTGTAACTGGTAAGCCAATTGCTTTACACGGTATCCGTGGGCGTAAAGAGGCTACAGGCCGTGGCGTTGCTTATGCAGTACGCGAATGTGTTGAAGTTGCTGAAGATATGGCTAAAATTGGCTTTAAGGCTGGTTTAGGAGATAAAAGAGTAATCGTTCAGGGTTTAGGTAATGTAGGTTATCACTCGGCTAAATTCCTTGCTGAATTTGGAGCTACAATTGTTGGCCTTTGCGAATATGAAGGTGCAATTTACAACGCTAACGGATTAAATGTGGATGAGGTTTTTGCTCACCGTAAAAACACAGGTTCAATTTTAGGTTTCCCGGGTGCTACAGACTTCAAAAATTCGATGGAAGGTTTAGAGCAGGATTGCGATATTATCGTTCCTGCGGCATTAGAAAACCAGTTTACTGAAGCAAATATCCGTAACATTAAAGCGAAAATTATTGCTGAAGGTGCAAACGGACCAACTACTCCTGAAGCAGAAGCAATTTTCACCGAAATGGGTGGTATTATCATTCCTGATATGTATTGCAATGCAGGTGGTGTAACCGTTTCTTACTTTGAATGGTTGAAAAACCTTTCTCATGTTGCATTCGGTCGTATGGAAAATCGTTATGCGGCAAATTCAAATGCAAATTTGATTGCCACTTTAGAAAACTTAACCGGTAAAACCATTTTACCTGAACACCGCTTAATGATTGTTAAAGGTGCATCAGAAATGGAATTGGTAAATTCTGGTTTAGAAGATACAATGATTCATTCGTACCACGAGATCAGAGAAACTTTAATGAACAAACCGGCAACTCAAACGTTGAGAACGGCTGCATTTGTAAATTCAATTGATAAAATTGCAGTTTCTTACATGAACTTAGGTGTTTGGCCATAATATTTTTAAAGCCATATATTTTAAAATCTATATGGTTTCATAATTCAAAAGCCCTGTCAGTTTTTATGCTGCAGGGCTTTTTCATTTAAGGTAACCTTTTTAATCAGATGAAGTAATACTCAATTCTTCTAAATCAAGCCGCCATTCTTCTTTGCGGATCACATCATCATCATAATTTTTATTGCTTTTAAGGTGATGCAGTTCATCACGCTGAACCTTAATTAAATCAAGCATAATTTCATGATATGCTTTCAAATCCCGTTGATCAATTTCTCCCTTTTTAAATGCCTGAAGGGTATCCTTCTGTTCTGTTAATGAATGCTGAAGTTCGGCTTTAAGGTTGACCATCAATTCATTATGTGTACATTGATATTGATAGTCAGCCTGTAATTTTTCTAAAGACAAATCGATTAATTTTAATTTAATTTGAGTCGTTTGTTCCTGCTCCGGTAGCTTATGTTTGTTTTCCGGAATCTTTAGTAATTTAATGATAAGTGGCAAGGAAAGTCCCTGAATAACCAGCGTAACCAATATAACAACAAAGGTTATAAACAGAATCAGGTTTCGCAAAGGAAAAGGAATCTGGTCTGAAATCATTACAGGAATCGATAGCGCAGCGGCTAATGAAACTACACCCCGCATACCTGCCCAAATAATTACAACTGAAGAATGCCAGGTCATACCCTGATAACGTATCCTCGTTTTTTTATTAACCAGACTGGTAATTCTGCTGGTTGAAAAAAGCCAGAAGAAACGAACAAAAAGGGCCAGCATACTTATTCCAATGCCATAACCTATAGCAGTTGATAAGGGGTATTCGGGACCTAGGCCATGAACAATATCGGGTAAAGCCAAACCAATCAGGATGAAAACAACTCCATTTAGCATAAAAGTAAGAGCAGACCAAACAGAAACGGCTCTTACTCTTGAACTTGAGGTTAAAATTACATGTGACTGGCTGGAAAGCAACAAACCGCCCGATACCACAGCCATTACGCCCGAAGCCTTAAAATGTTCGGCTACGATGTACATAAAATAGGGGGTAAGCAGGGTTAAAACCGTATCTATATTTTCTGTGGTAGGCATCCAGCGATGAATTACATAAAATATACCTCCAATACCCAGGCCGATTAAAATGCCTAGCCCGGCCACCGATACAAAATTTACAGCTGCATCCTGAAAAACAAATGTTCCGCTTACTACAGCCACCAAAGCAAATTTAAATACAATTAAACTGGAAGCATCATTTACTAAACTTTCACCCTCTAAAAGTGAGGTAACTGTTTTAGGGATTTTTATTCCTTTCAAAATAGAAGCAGCTGCGATGGCGTCGGGCGGCGAAATTATTCCGCCCAATAAAAAGCCCAGCGCAAGTGTAAAACCGGGAATAAAAGCAACTGATGCATAAGCTACGGCAACGGAAGTAATTAAAACCAAACCTACGGCCATTAAAAAGATTGCACCTTTATATTCCCAAAAATCTTTCCAGGAAGTAAACCATGCTGCTTCATATAAAAGTGGAGGCAGAAATAAAAGAAAAACAATTTCCGGATCTACTTTAATTCGCGGAATACCCGGAATAAAACCAATGAGTAAACCGGCCAGAACCAGGAATATAGGGTAAGAAATCTTTAGCTTTTGCCCGATCATAACCAAAAAGGTTACACCTAGCAATAAAGTAAGGATTAAAATAAGATTGTCATGCAGCATTTAACAGATGTTTTGATAGATTAACTGACCAAATATAATTTATAGGTATCGAAAGTAAAAATCCGGATACAAAGATGCGATTTGCAGCCCATGCTAAGCTTATTGTATTAAAAGCTCTTCAATAATTGATACAATGCATTAATATCCTTATTGTTAAATTCCAGTTTGCCATCAATCCTCACTTTATTATGCCCAATTGATTTTCCTTTGGCTTCGAGTTTATTAAGTGATTTTGCAAAATTGGTTATAAACGGAAGGCTGATTTGCTTATTTACTTTGTTGAAGTTAATGTTTAAGTAAAAAAAATCAGTTGTTTTCTCTTGTTTAAGATCTAATTTGGTACGCTTGCTGGTACTAAAAAATAGATTTTGTGGCCCGTTGCTAACAAATAATTTATAGAGCGGAAATATAGACTTGTTTACCACGTTACTGTCTGCTATAATAAAATTTTGCTGTTGTAAATAGTTTTTAAGGCCATTTGCATTTGCGGCAACATTAATTGAAAGGTTAGGAACATCATGTTTTTGCAAGGTTACTTTCTCCACCTTTTCAAAATCATCGTTATAATCGTAAGTAATAACAGAATCAATTTGTGACGTAGAGTTTGTCCATTCCACATCCAGATAACCGTTATAATATTTTGCAATGCTGTCGCGCTCCAGGTTAAGGTCTTTTAATTTTAAGGATTTATTCTCGCCCTTTCCCAATTTGGCATTTAGCCAAAGATTCATTGTATTTTCCGGATTAAAAACCCGGTGTTCCACAGTTTTTGCAGGTATTTGCAGATTACTGGTAAACTCATTGCTAAAATCAATATTTCCACTATTGAAATTTAATTTAGCGATGTTTTTCTGATCTGTAAAAAGGATATGATCACTATATTTATTTAAGTCTTTAAAATTGCTTTCGCTTATTTTTACAAAATTCTTTTGATCCAGTATATTTATTAATGTTTGTTCTGAATCCTCAATACCAGAAGAGCAGGCAATTGCAACCGCCGTTTTATGGTAAAGAATCGTTAGCCTTTTGTCTGCTGACATTGCAAAATAAGTTTCGTTTTTAAAATTTTTAGCAGGTTTTAAATTCAGCGTTTTTGTAATGAAATTTTTAAAGGCTACGGAGTCTTTTATTGATAAACGGGTAAAAAAAAGATGATCTGATTTACCTTCAACCGTATAAAAACAGATAGCAGCCGGGATATCGAGGCCAGTATCAAACTTTGTTGCAGTCGTTTTAGTATTTTTCTTTTCCCCGGATTTTAAATAATAACCCAAATTGGAGATCATATTTAAGCCAATGCTTTTATAAATCTGATCCGTATTAATTTTTACAAGTGCCGTTGCATTTGCAGGTATAAGCATGCGGTTAGCCTTATATTGCCTGTACTTAAAAGTGCCAACAAAAAAAATAAGCAGCAATACTAATATTGCTGCTGTTATTTTAAAAAACTTCTTCATAAGCAATGCTGCTTAACTATTTTGAATTGGTTAATCAATCAACTGTGAATTGAAAACTGAACTATTTTGTTGCATTTTCTATCAATGAGAACAGGTATTTTAAAGCATTTTCATGTCCGTTTGGAATTTCTGCACTAACCTCTCCTGAAACAATATTGCCTTTAATAGGATTAGATTTCATATAAACATCACCCATTTTGCTTAAAGTATTATTAAACTTTTCTGCAGTTTCAGCACCTCCAAATTCTTCGTCAGGTACCTTGCCAATTAAATTTTTAGGATTAAACAACATGCTGAAGTTATTTTTGCTCAATAAATCTTTATGTTTTTTGCTAATGCTGGTATTAAACTGGTTGTTGTAAATATTTTGCATTTCAGTTAACGAGTTGCCAAAAAATACAATACCATCTTTAATCATAAAGTAAACATCAATCGGGCTTTTGGTTTCTTTTAATTTATAAATGCCCTGCTCTGGTATAACATAACTTTTGTTAACACCATATTTAATCAACTTTTGAAACAATTTGGTGTCTTCAGAAGAGAACATGAAAAGAAAATCGGGCAAGGTTTCTTTCTTCATTTTTTTAACTTCTGTACGGTTATAATCATCATCGTAATCATAACTGGTATAGGCTACATCTTTTGTATTTAATCCGTTTATTACAAAAAGAGCATCGCCTTTAACCACTTTACTTACGGCTTCTTCATCCAGTAAAAGAGAAAATAAATCTGTTCCAAGCTCTATTTCTTCATCCATTTTGGCGCCCAGCAAAGTACCATAAGTTTGTTTCATCAGCTTAGGAAACTCTTCCAGATAAGCCTTGGTATCAATAGCATAACTTACAAAACCAATTGCTTTTTCACTATTTACATATTTCAGAAAGTTTTTATTCAGCTTCCTGTTCATGATTTTTTTATAAGCATCAGCCTGTTCCTGTGCCATTTCCAATTCTGCTGAAATGCGAAAACTTTGCTTATCCATAAATAATTTTGAAGTCAGGCTGCCATAACCTTTCATAATCCCCGCTTTTCCATAAGCAGAATAAGCACCTAATTCAGGGGTTAACATATTATAAACATCCTGTAAACTTGATACCCAAATACTGGCAATGGATTGATCATCAAGGCTGTTTGTGTAAGATTTGTTGCTGGCAATAGATTCATAATTTCCGTTAAAGATCGTGTTCGCCTGCGCAGTCATCCAGCTATAGGCCAGTCTTTTCTTTTTATCTTCCTGTTCTTTACGTTCACCTTGGTATTCATCATAACGATCCCCGCCATAAGCTGGGGGTGGAGGAGTTTCCATATCAACTGTATCGGTTAAAACTACCGTAGCAGTAGCAATTTCTTCAACTTCTTCAATTTTTGGTGCCTTTTTCTTAACCGGTTTTTTCTTCGACCCTTTTTTAGCAGCTGTCTTTTTTGATGTTTTTTTCTTTTGAATGGTCTTTTTCGCAGGTTTTTTTACCTCTTCATAAACTTCAGGAGCGGCGGCAGTGGCAGCGGCATCCATTACATAAGTCGAATCTACAGCAACTGCTGCGCTATCAATCATAGTATCATCACTATTTTGATAACGGATATCTTTTATGCCATACTTTGCAGATTTTACAGAGTCTGCAAAAAATGAACTTCTGATGCTTCCGCTAACAAAATACATCATGTTTTTATTCCACATCAGCAAACTTGAACTGTCTGGTAAGGTCAATGTGTTAACATCCCCGCTGGTTTTTACCTTTTCATTTTTATTCCTGATCAGGTTTTCAAATTTCGCAGGATCCTTTAACGGAATTAAAAAGCAGTTGTATGAAATACTATCCGTAAACTGATTGAAATAGTACATGCTTTTTTCCAGGTTTATCCCGAAATCTTCAATACTGTTAAGGTCTTTATCCAGTGATTTAGACGTTTCTGTTAATAGTTTCTTGCCTAAAAAGGATTCGTTAAAATCTTTAATAAACATCAGTTTAAAAACATTATCACCTTTTATTGTTGCCACAGTAAATGCATTACCAGGTATTTTTTTAACTAAATCCTGTGCTGGCGCTACTTTTATAAGTAAGAGGAATGAGATTGCAATTAGAATTTTTTTCATTAGTGTTATTTTAGATGTTGAGGAAAATCAGCCTGGGTTATTTATGAAGACTTCTGTTTATTTAGATAATTGTATTTGATTGGAAACGTTAATTTTGCCATTAATTAAATCAAGAATACTGCTTTTAAGCATCACCGCTTTTTTTGATTTTGATACATTGGCTGCAGGGTTGCTTACAGTTGAAACAGGTTTCTCAAAACGATAAATACTGGTATAACTTGCGGTATTAAAAATAGCCTTATCCTGCGACTTTAGTTTATTAAACTCCGTTTTTGCTGTTCCTACAGCCTGATATTTCCTGCTGAAGACACCAGTAGTTTTATTATAACTATAGGATGAACTGTTTGTAGCCTTAATTTTTTGTTGAGCCAGGATATTTTTAGTGATGTTATTAATGTTTGAAACATCTTTAAATGTGAAACTGATGGTAGCGATGTAATTATTAAAATCGGTACTGCTTTTTACATTAGAAATGCCTTCTGATTTTTTTAAATAAGCAACCGCTTCACTTAATTCTTGTTGTATTTTTTGTTTGCTGGGTACTTTATGGCCCTGTACGCTATCTAAAAGCATAACAGAGGCAACTTTGGTTTTGCTTTGACTCAAATTTATGGTTAAAACAACATCACCTGTACCGTCATTTCTCATGGTAATTTCTTCAATAACCTGGAAACAAGAACTCAGTACCGGAATTAGAAATATAAATAGTAAGAAAGTGTAGAACTGTTTAAGGCTCATATAAAGTAGATTATGTTTGACCGGTAGGATATTTATCTAAGAGCCAAACTTAACGATTTAACGTGAAATTTTTGAGGCTAATTCATTTTTGCTGGTATTTTGTATTATAAAAATTATTGTTTGTGTTTTTATATTTACGTATTTTATCTATAATCATGACTGATAAAGGAGCTTTGCTTAAGAACAATTATAAATAGTTGCTATAGTTTCTTTTATTTGGGTCAAAACTATCAGTTAATTGTCAATATAAAGACAAGATAAGTGTAAAATGGGCTGTGCTATGCCTAATTTTCTATCTTTGTTGCCAGCTTTTACAATTAATATAATCATGAAGAAAAGTGCAATCATTGGGTTAATTACCATAGCAATTTCCGTAGGAATTTTATTCAGCTTAAATGCGAATACAGATACCTACTCTAATTTTACGCAAGCTTCTCAATCTAATAAGGAAGAACACGTAATGGGCTACTGGGAAAAATCTCAGGGAATGTACTACGATGCTGTTAAAGATGCCAATCACTTCTCTTTTCACATGAAAGATGAAAAAGGCGAAGTACGTAAGGTTGTTTACAGCGGAACGAAACCACAGGATTTTGAACGTTCAGAAAAATTAGTTCTGATCGGTAAGATGGATAAAGATACTTTCTACGCTTCGAAAATTTTAATGAAGTGCCCTTCTAAATATAACGATAACCTTGTTGAAGTAAATAAAGACGGTAAGGTTGAATCAGTAGGAAAAGACGGCGAGGTTCAAAAATATAATTAATTTAATGGATATTCAATTTGTAGGCGAAAACCTGTTGCCGGGTAAAATCGGACAGTTTTTTATTGTATTGGCATTTAGTGCATCATTGCTATCAACCATAGCATATTTTTATGCCAGTAGAGATAAAAATTTAGAAGATAAATCATGGCGAAACCTGGGCCGTATAGGCTTTTTGGTAAACTGGTTTAGTATTATTGGTATTGGCGCCATTTTATTTTATTTAATATTAGGCCATTATAACGAATACAACTACGTTTATTTCCACTCTTCAAAACAATTACCGGTTTACTACATTATTTCTGCTTTTTGGGAAGGACAAGAGGGTAGTTTCTGGCTTTGGGCGTTTTGGCAATCTCTTTTAGGAGGTATACTAATCTGGAAAGCTAAAACTTGGGAACGTCCGGTGATGACTGTTGTTGCCTTTTCTCAGGTTTTCTTAACATCCATGATGCTGGGTGTTGAAATTTTCGGCGAACGCATTGGTAGTTCTCCATTTATCCTGTTAAGAGATGCAGTGGATCTAAAAGCAATGGCACCAGTTGTTTTTGCCAACCCTGAAAATTTTAAAGATTACCTTAAGTTTATCACCGATGGGCGAGGGTTGAACCCACTTTTACAAAACTACTGGATGGTTATTCACCCGCCAACCCTATTTTTAGGTTTTGCAAGTATGGTGGTACCTTTTGCTTATAGTATTGCCGGTTTATGGCAAAAAAGATATAAAGAATGGATTAAACCAGCTATGCCGTGGACGCTTTTTGCGGTTATGGTTTTGGGTACGGGTATCATCATGGGCTCTTTCTGGGCATATGAAGCTTTAAACTTTGGTGGTTTCTGGGCTTGGGATCCGGTAGAAAATGCATCCCTAATCCCGTGGTTAACTTTAATTGGTGCTGTACACGTTATGATTGCCTATAAAAACACCGGTCATGCCTACTTCACGGCAATAGCGCTGGTTTTTTTAAGTTTCTTATTGGTATTATATGCATCTTTTTTAACCCGAAGCGGAATTTTAGGCGATACATCCGTGCACTCATTTACCGATATGGGTATGTTTGGGCATTTAATTCTATACAATGTGGTATTTGCAGCACTGGCTATTTATTTAATTGTTATCCGCTGGAAAGATTTGCCAATTACCACTAAAGATGAAGAAACCTATTCGCGTGAGTTTTGGATGTTTATTGGTGCTTTAGTAGTAACTGTTGCCTGTATCCAGGTTATTTTCTCTACGTCGGTTCCCGTATTTAACAAAGCCTTTGGTACTAAGTTTTCTCCGCCAATTGATGCCGTAAAATATTATAATCAATGGCAGGCACCATTTGCAGTGTTGATTACCTTAATTTCAGGTTTTTCTCAATATTTAAAATACAAAAGAACAGATCCAAGAAAATTCTACAGCAGTTTGGTTTCAGCAATCATTTTCGCTATAGTGTTAACAGCAGGTTTGGTATATGTGGCCGATATTTATACCAACACCATGTATATCTTAATCACTTTTAGCTGTTTGTTCGCCATTTTATCAAACGCAACAATCCTTTATCAAGCATTTGGAGGTAAAGCTAAATTGGCAGGTTCTGCTATTGCCCACATTGGTTTTGCCCTTTTAATACTAGGTGCATTAATTTCTGCGGCCACCAATAAACCAATCTCGATTAACGCAAATAACTTTATTCCGGTAAAGGATTTTGAAAAAACGGAGAAACCAGGCGAAAACATTATGTTGTACAAAAACGAACCTAAAAAAATGGGTAAGTATACGGTAACTTATGTTAGCGATACCACGGTTGCTCCTAATACAACATATGAACTTAACTTTAAGGTTTACGATGAAGAGACCGGAAAAGTTAAGGAAGATTTTAATCTGCACCCACACGTACAGGATAATGAGAAAATGGGCTTAATCGCTTCTCCGGATACCAAGCATTATTTAACTTATGATGTTTATACCCACATTACAAGCGCTGCTATTAAAAAAGAAGATCATGGAGATCATGAAGGCCATTCTGATGATGAAAATTATAAAGAACCAAGAATTGTAAAAGTTTCTGCCGGTGATACCGTTCATACCTCTAGTGGTATTATTACGGTTAAAGCTTTAAACAATAAACCGACTGCTAAAGATTTGGTTTTAGCACAAGGCGATTTTGCTGTTGGCTTACCTTTAGAAATTAATTCGGCCGGTAAAATTTACAACACAGAGCCAATTTTCTTAATTAAAGGAAACAATACATTTGATTTTGCCCGTAAGGTAGAAGAGTTAGATTTAAAAGTTCGTTTCTCTAAAGTAATACCGGAAGAGAAAAAAGTAGAACTTCAAATATTTGAGAAGCCACAACAAGCCAAAGATTGGGTTGTTTTCAAAGCGATAGAATTCCCATTCATTAATTTATACTGGGCCGGAACAATTGTGATGGTGGTTGGTTTCTTACTTTCTATTTTCAGAAGAAGAAAAGAAGCTAAAACCGCATAAAATGAAAGTTGTTTTATTAGGATCAGGAAATGTAGCCACTCACTTAGCCCTTGCTTTAAAAGCCAAAGGCGAAGATATTGTGCAGGTTTACAGTCCTAACTTAATAAATGCAGGTAACCTTGCCGAAAAGGTTGAGTCGGCTGCAATTAACGATTTATCCAAAATTGATCAGCACGCAGATTTATACCTCATTTCTGTTAAAGATGATGCGATTGAGCAGGTGGCGGCCAGTTTAAAACAGGTTAAAGGTTTGGTGGTTCATACATCAGGTACCACTGATGTTAAGTTGTTATCGGCACACGTTGCTCATTCAGGCGTATTTTATCCACTGCAAACTTTTTCGAAAAATAAGGATGTAGATTTTAAAAATATTCCACTTTGTATTGAAGCAAGCGATGAAAAGCAACTGGGTATTTTAAAACAACTGGCCAATAAATTAAGTGAAAAAGTTTACGAAATAGATGGTGATAAACGTAAGGTTTTACATCTTGCTGCTGTTTTTGCCTGCAACTTTACCAATCATTTATACACCCTTGCTAATCAGGTTTTATCAGGTCATAACTTAGAATTCGATATCATCAGGCCATTAATAGCAGAAACTGCTGATAAAATTAAAGCTGATTTGCCTGAAAATGTACAAACAGGTCCGGCAATCAGGCACGATGAAAGTACAATAAAGGCACATTTGGACAGATTAAAGGACATGCCCGAATTGCACAATATTTACGAAACACTTAGCAATAGCATTAAATTAACATACAAATAGTATAATTGCCGCTTTTGCTTATTACTTTTGCAACACATTATGAGTATTTATAAACTAAAAATAAATTTTGAAGAAGCAGATCACGAGCCAATAGAATTGCCTATTGCTGCGGGCGAATCTGTTTTGGATGTTTGCCTGGATAATGGCATAGAGTTACAGCACAATTGTGGAGGTGTTTGCGGTTGCAGTACCTGCCATGTTTATGTAACCAAAGGAATGGACAATATTCAGGAAATATCAGATAAGGAGGAAGACTTTATTGACAGAGCTGTTCGTCCGAAAATTACCTCACGTTTAGGTTGCCAGTGCGTAGTTTTAGATGGAGATATCGAAGTAACCATTCCGGACCAGTCTGGATTTATGGGACACTAATCTAAGTCTAAAGCTCGTAGTCTTGAGTCGATCGACTTGATTTAATAATTAACCAATTCAACAGTACAACAACTAAAAACATGAATAACGATAAATTTACTTTACCCATTCACTGGAATGATTATGAGGACATTGCCATGTCTTTATACGAGAAATTTGGTGATGATTTTTCTGAAACTAAAATTTACCGCATCCGCTTTACCGAATTGTTGGAATGGGTTTTGGAATTGCCAAATTTTAAAGGTACCCGTGAAGAAAGTTCAGAAGGCCATTTGGAGCAAATTCAATCGGCATGGGTTTATGAATGGAGAGATAATCAGTAATTTTAATATGGAGTCCGGAGTCTTAACCGCCTGACGGTATTAAACTCCGGACGCTCAATCCTGAATTCAATATGTTCCTGGAAAAGCTCAAAGAAATAACCACTTTTATTTTTGACGTTGATGGTGTACTGACGGATGGTTCGGTGCAGGTAACGGATAATGGGCAAGCTTTAAGGACTTTTAACATTAAGGATGGTTATGCGCTGCAGCTTGCTGTTAAAAAGGGTTATCATGTTTGCATCATTTCAGGCGGAAAGGGGCTTGCTATGGAAAAACGCTTCGAAAATTTAGGCATAACCGATGTTTATTTAGGTGCAGGGGATAAGGTTGAAATATTTAAGCAATATCTTCTGAATAAAAGAATCCATGCCTCGCAGGTATTGTACATGGGCGATGACATTCCCGATTTGAAAGTAATGAAGTTGGTTGGCCTGGCCACCTGTCCTGCAGATGCTGTAGAAGAAATTAAAGCCATTTCTACTTTTATTTCTCCTTATACCGGTGGTAAAACCGCTGTAAGAGATGTTATTGAAAAGGTAATGAAAGTGCAAAATAAATGGCACGATGAAAACCCTAATGCAGCCGATTCCGGCACATAATAAAATCTATTTTTATTGATAAGATTATAAAATTAAGACATTAAAACTTGCATTAAATAAGTTTATATCCGAAATTTACATCATTAAATTAATCAATCGATTGATTAATTTAATGATCCTTAATCATGTAATTTCAATGATATGAATACCTATCTGATACCTGTAGATTTTTCTAAAACTGCAGACCATGCCGCTAAATATGCCGCAAGGTTAAGCTGGACAATGCCCAATAGCAAACTTATTCTGCTTAATTCCTATTACGTTTCTGAATATGAAAGTATTTTACCTACGCCCGATTTGATGGTAACTACAGATGATCGCATTGCAGACGAAATAGAAAGTAGGTTAGCGGCACTGCACAAATTAAAAAGCAAATTGCTGGAAATTAATCCGCAGGCAGATATTGAAATTTCGCTTTCCAGAGAAACCATTCTGAGATCCGTGGTCAACCGGATTAATAAGGAAGAAATCGATTTAATTATTCTGGGCAGCAACGGAAAAAGAGCAAAAAATGAAAGTGATATTGGTTCAAATGCGATAAAAATTTCTAAAGCAAGTCCTGTTCCGGTTTTGGTTGTTCCACCAAAAGCAGACTATCAATCCATTAGAAAAGCCATCCTGGCCTGCGATTTTAAAAAGGTAAAAGAAATTGTGCCTATAAATGCATTGAAAAAGATATTAAGCAAGCATGAGATAGACTTATTGGTGCTGGGTATAAATGCAGGGGAGGAAGTTGATCAGGAAGAAGAAGGCACTTTAAGAGATATGCTTAAGGATTACAATCCTAAATACTATTATTCAGCTCATAACGATACAATTAAAGGAATTGTAAAGTTTGCAAAGGCAGAAGAGGCACAGATTATTATCGCTTTGCCCAAAAAATACAGCTTTTTTGAAGGTTTGCTGCATCAAAGTGTTTCACATAAATTAACCATCAAATCACATATTCCCGTACTGTTATTAAAGGATTAAGAAAGCCAGGATTTGCAACAGCGATGTTACCTGAATGAATTAAACTTTCAGCTGTTTTTGTTCTCAAAGAATCATAATTCAACAAAAACAACGACATGAAAAAATTAATGATGATTTGCGCTTTGTTATTTTCAGTGATAACTTATGCAAATGCGCAACAAGGCGGTGGCCGCATGGGCGGTACATCCGAAGAACGGGCTAAAATGATGGTTGACAGGTTAACTGAAAAGTTGAAACTTAACGACGATCAAAAAACAAAGCTTACAGCTATTTATACCGAACAGGGAACAGCAATGGCTAAAATCAGAGAAGAAGCGAATGGCGATCGTGACGCAATGCGTGAAAAATCAATGAAGCTGAGAAAAGAAACAGATGAAAAAGTTACCGCTTTATTAACTGACGATCAAAAAACTGCTTACAAAGCATGGCAGGAAGAACAAAGAGCAGCAATGCAGAATCGCCAGGGTGGCGGCGGTGGGAAATAACCAATCTCCCGGATAAAAAATAAAATAATGAAAGCGGCTATTGGCCGCTTTTGTTATTTTAGCAAAAAAATATACTATGCCATTTGACTTCCCTTCCATCATTTTAGCTTCAAAATCGCCCCGCAGGCAAGAACTTTTAAAATTAATGGGCTTAAATTTTTCCATTGAATTAAAAGATGTAGACGAAAGTTATCCTGAAGGTTTAAGTCCTGCAGAAATTGCAGTTTATATTTCGGAACAGAAAGCTAAAGCTTTTCATGCTGATGATAAAGTTGTGGTGACTGCAGATACCATTGTGGCTTTAAATGGAGAAATTTTAGGCAAACCTGAAAATCGCGAACATGCACAAGAAATGCTGCGCAAGCTTTCGGGGAGCAGACACGAAGTTTATACCGGGGTTACTTTAGCATTAGGCGATAAAATAACTTCATTCTATGATCGGACAGAAGTTTATTGTAAAACAGTAAGTAGTGAAGAAATAGATTTTTACATCGATAATTTTAAACCCTATGATAAGGCAGGTAGTTATGGCGTGCAGGATTGGTGGGGCATTGTTGTAGTTGAAAAAATTAATGGCTCTTATACCAATGTAATGGGTTTGCCAACGGAAAAACTCTATAATGAACTTGCAAAGTTTGTAAAAGGATAAATTATTTTTCATGCAGTTTGTGGAATTAGTTTAGAAAATACATCATGTATTTAAATTAATGAACATGAAAACCACAATCACGAATATATCAATTGCTGAACCTTGTTCTCAAAATTGGGAACTGATGGAAAAAAGAGATGGACATCATTTTTGTGAAACCTGCAGCAAATGTGTAATCGATTTTTCTACCTACACCAATGCGGAAATTATTAAGACTTTAGCCAGTGCGAATTCAGAAGTTTGTGGAAGAATGAGTCAAAATCAGTTAAATCAGCTTTCATATCATTTGGTAGTTGCACCAACTCAAAGAAACTGGATGAAATATTTAGGCGCTTTAACCATTGGAGCCAGTATCTTTTTACAGCAGTCTCAGGTTTTTGCATCCACAAAAACAGAAACAACCCTGTCTGTGCTTAAAAAAAATACCAATGATGCTAAACCCGAACCTGTTAAAGTCATTTATGGTTATGTGATTAAGGAAAACAAACAACCTGCACTTGCCGGAATTAGAGTTGCCATTGCCAATACCAGGATGTTTGCCTTTACAGATGCAAAAGGTCGTTATGAAATTAAACTGGATAAAGGTTTTGATTACAAAAACAATAACTTAATTGTAGAAAATACCAAAGATAGGTCTGCCTTGAAGATTGATTATTCAATTTCTAAACAAAGAGATATGATTTTAATGGCATATGAGCCTATGATTATGGGCAAGATGATTATGAAAACAAATTAATTTTAATATACTTACATAAACTCCTGTTGATACTTCAACGGGCTTTTACCCATAATATCTTTAAAACATTTATGAAAGCTGGCAAAATTATAAAAGCCGCTTTCATAACATATTTCTTTAACGCTCATTTGATTCTCAATCAGTAATTTGCAAGCCTGTCCAATTCTTATTTCGTTGGTAAACTGCGTATAAGTTTTACGGCTTCTCGATTTAAAGAACTTACAAAACGAATTTGGACTGATTTTGGCAATTCCTGCAATTTCTTTTAAATCTATTTTCTTTTTGTAATTGGTTAGTGTGTAATTGTATATGGCCTGAATCCGGTCTTTTTCAGCATCCTGAAAATTAGATTGAAAACCTAAAGAAACCAGGTAATTTATTTCTTTACAGTGGCTAATTTCCATTAAGGCTTCTAAAAGCGAAAGGATTTTTTTGGTGCCGCTGGTTTCTACAATTTGTACAATTAAATCAGCAATAATTGCTTTTGATTTTCCGGTAATCTGCATGCCCTGTTTAGAATGCTCGATCACTTTTTTAATCTCTGCGTTTTCAGGGAGATTTAAAAAGCCACTTCCCCAAAAACTTTCTTCAAAATGAACAACATAAATATCTGCAGTTGTTTGATCTTTGTTTTCGAAATATTCACTATCAAAGCGCCAGTAATGAGGTAGGTTACTGCCAACTAAAACAACGTCGCCATCACTAAAATTTTTGATGCTGTCTCCAATAAATTGCGTTCCGCGGCCTCTTTTGAAATAAATCAATTCCAGGGCAGAATGGTAGTGCCATCTGTTATTAACATCGGGCATCATATCTCTTCTGGCACTGAAGGATTGTGCAGAAGTAGGCGACACTTTTAATAGATGAGGTTTCATTTTTGGAATACTTGGTTAAAATTTAACTCAATTTGCAATAAAGTTCGATAAAAGCAATATATATTCCAATATAGCTTAATAATAAGGCAATCAGGCAAACTTTTAAATATGCTTTAAAGGTTTTATTTGTATAATTAATAGCGTCTAGCCATTTACAGTTTTTATGAGAGTTGGATTATTTATACCCTGTTATATCGATCAGTTTTATCCTCAGGTAGGCATTGCAACGTTGCAATTACTGGAAAAATTTGGCGTAGAGGTAAGTTATCCTGAAAAGCAAACATGCTGTGGTCAACCACTGGCAAACTCTGGTTATGAACACCTTACCCAGCCCATAAATAACTGTTTTGTAGAAAATTTTACTGGATTTGATTATGTAGTTTCACCATCGGGAAGCTGTGTTTTACACATTAAGGAACACCTGTATGGAACAGACAAGGTTGATGAAACCAGGCAGATTAAAGAAAATGTTTACGAACTGGTTGAGTTTTTAACCGATGTTTTAAAAATCGAAGATTTAACTGCAAGTTTTCCATACAAAGTTGGCTTACATCAAAGTTGTCACGGACAGCGTGGATTAAGGTTAGCCAGCATGTCAGAATTAAATGAAGCTCCATTCTCAAAACCAGAGACTTTATTGAAAATGGTGAAAGGTTTAAACCTGATCGAATTGAAACGGAAAGATGAATGCTGTGGTTTTGGAGGCACATTTTGTGTTACAGAAGAAGCCGTTTCTTTCAAAATGGGGAAAGACAGAGTTAAAGATCATACCGATCACGATGCCGAATACATTACCGCCGCAGATATGTCTTGCTTAATGCACATGGAAGGAATTTTAAAACGGGCCAACAGTAAGGTTAAAGTGATTCATATTGCCGAAATACTTAACGCCGGATAAATGAAAGATCACGCAGCACTGGCAGATATTTTTAATAGAGATGAGGAAAGAGTATCCTGGCATGATGATACACTATGGTTCGTTCGTGAAAAAAGGGATAAAGTAAGTAAAGACATAGAAGATTGGGAACAACTGCGTAACGCGGCATCTCAAATAAAAGATAATGTACTTTCAGCATTAGATCGTTATTTAATACAGTTTGAAAAAAATGCACTGAAAAATGGTGTTATTGTACACTGGGCAGCTGATGCCTTAGAACACAACCGGATTGTACTTTCCTTATTAAAGAAAGCGGAAGTAAAAAGTATGGTTAAAAGTAAATCCATGCTTACCGAAGAGTGCCATTTAAATGAATTTTTAATAGAAAATGGTATTGAAGTTATTGATACTGATTTAGGCGAAAGGATTGTACAACTTGCAAATGAAGCCCCAAGTCATATTGTTTTACCCTGTATCCATAAGAAAAAGGAAGAAATAGGCGAAATTTTCCATGAATTTTTGGGTACTCCAAAAGGCCTTTCTGATCCTCAGCAGCTAACTGAAGCAGCAAGACAAGATTTACGTGAGAAGTTTCTGACCCGTAAAGCGGCATTAACAGGTGTAAATTTCGCCATTGCGGAAACAGGAGAGTTCGTTGTATGTACGAACGAAGGTAATGCGGATATGGGCGCACACTTAGCTGATATTCACATTGCCAGCATGGGTTTCGAAAAAATCATTCCAGAAAGAAAACATTTGGGCGTATTTTTACGATTACTGGCCCGAAGTGCAACAGGACAGCCCATTACCACCTATTCCAGTCATTTTAAAAGACCACTTAAAAATAAAGAAATTCATATCGTCATCGTCGATAATGGCCGCACCATACAATTGGGGCGTGAAGATTTTAGAAATTCTTTAAAATGTATTCGTTGTGGTGCTTGTATGAATACTTGTCCGGTTTATAGAAGAAGCGGGGGGCATAGTTATCATACCGCCATCGCAGGCCCTATTGGTTCTATTCTGGCGCCAAATCTGGATATGGAAAAATATAAAGATTTGCCTTTTGCATCTACCTTGTGTGGCTCCTGCACAAACGTGTGCCCGGTAAAAATAGATATTCACCAGCAATTGTATAAGTGGCGGCAGGTAATTGTTCAAAGCGGTTATACCGATACCAGCAAAACAATAGCGATGAAAGGAATGGCATTTACACTTTCATCCTCACGAATATTTGACTTTGCTGGAAAATCAATGAGATTAACTTTAAAATATATCCCCTTTGCCATCAATAATCAATTAAATCCCTGGTATAAAAACAGAGAAATGCCTGAAGTACCAAAAGAATCCTTTAAGAAATGGTATCATCAAAACAGAAAAAATGGCAATTGATAGTAGGGAAATCATTTTAAAAGGAATTTTGGAGCATAAACCAAAATCCATTACAACTTTACCTGATTTGAATTTTAGTAAGGGTAGCGGGGAAGGACTGCATAAATTTATAGCTTCAGCATCATTTAACGGAAGCAAGGTTTATCGGATCTCCGGTTTAACAGAACTAAGAAAGTATGTACGTGAGAATTTTTCTTCTTCCGATAAAATTTTAACAACCATTGCAGCATTAAATGATATTGCTAAGCAGGCTGAATTTTCAGAACAGGATGACCCCCATGATCTTGAAGATGTGGATTTAACCATTTTGAAAGCTCAATTGGGCGTTGCCGAAAATGGGGCTTTATGGTTAACAGAAGAACTATTAGGGCATAGGGTATTACCTTTTATCACCCAACACCTGATCCTTATATTAAATGAAAACGAAATAGTATCTTCAATGAACGATGCTTATCAGAAAATTGGAGATCAGGATTATAACTACGGCGTTTTTATTTCAGGACCATCTAAAACTGCCGATATTGAACAATCTTTAGTGATTGGTGCACATGGAGCAAGAAGCCTGGGGATATTTATGATGCAAGAGAACTAACCAAAACATAACCAACAAAATAATGAGCCACACGACAACTGAACAATTTGACCTTTCCCCAACGCAAAAGCAACCTGGAAAATATTTGTTTCCACTAATCCTGGTTACGAGTCTATTTTTCTTTTGGGGTTTTGTACATAATTTAGATCCCATTTTAATTCCGCATTTGCGCAAAGCCTTTAAATTGAATGATTTAGAATCTTCCTTTGTAGATTTCTCCATATTTATTGCCTATTTTGCTATGGCACTGCCTGCGGGTTATGTAATGAAGCGCTGGGGTTATAAAAGCGGTATTTTATTGGGGTTGGTTTTGTTTGCAATAGGATCGTTTTTATTTATTCCGGCGGCCGATACTAAAGTTTATATCTACTTTTTGGGTGCATTATTTATTATTGCCTGTGGATTGGCCTTTTTAGAAACCGCTGCAAATCCGTATGTAACCGTTTTAGGCCCTTCGGAGTCTGCTACCTTGCGATTAAATTTTTCACAATCTTTTAATGGATTTGCTGCTTTTGTAGCGCCCATAATAGGCTCTAAATTTATTTTTACAGGCTCTACAGAAACTGAGGCACAGATTAAAGCCATGACACCCGCAGCTTATGACGCCTATGTTACCGCTGAAGCAGCAAGTGTAAAAGGTCCCTATACTTTTTTAGGTTTTGCCATTGTACTGGTGATTGTTTTATTTGCGTTTACCAAACTACCAGATATAAAATCTAGTGAAACGGAAGAAAAATCGGGCATTTTTGATGCTTTAAAATTTAAACAATTAAGATGGGGCGTAATTGCTCAGTTTTTTTATGTAGGCGCTCAGGTATGCGTACTTAGTTTTTTTGTCAGGTTTATCGGTGTTTCAGCAGGGATAAGCTTAGAATCTGCAGCATGGTATTCGGGCGCTGCCGGTTTAGCATTTATGCTGGGCAGGTTTGCAGGCACATTTTTTATGCGTTTTATAGCACCTAATAAATTATTGATGTTATATGCTCTAATTTGTATGCTGCTTACAATTTTGGCCATATTTGCACACGGCTTAATCACGGTATATGCGTTAATCGGTATCGCATTTTTCATGTCAATTATGTTTCCAACCATATTTTCACTGGGAATTTCAGGCCTCGGAAAAGATACAAAAATTGCCTCTTCGCTAATTGTAATGTCTATTGTTGGAGGCGCTTTTTTACCGTTGGCCTTAGGTTACATATCTGATCTTACCGGCAGTATACAATATGGCTATATAGTGCCTTTAGTTTGTTTTTTAGTCGTTTTCTATTTTGGTAAATCAGGATATAAGCCATTGCAAAATTAATTTTTATATGAACACAGTAATTAAAATAAATAACCATGATAATGTTCTGGTTGCCTTAACTAATTTAAATAAAGGCGATGTCATTCGTTATGATGGTATTGATTATACCCTGCAAAATGATGTTCCTGCCAAACACAAATTTTTTACTCAGGAAATGCATGCCGGTTCGGAAGTTTTTATGTATGGTGTTTTGGTTGGTAAAACCCAGTTCGATCTGGCTACCGGAAGCATTATGAATACCGAGAATACTAAACATGCTGCTGAGCCTTACGCTTTTCGGAATGTAAATTATAAATGGCAGGCACCAGATGTTACTAAGTTTGAGAACCGGACGTTTAAGGGCTACCATAGAAATAACGGACAGGTTGGAACGGCCAATTACTGGTTATTTATCCCAACTGTATTTTGCGAAAATAGAAACCTGGATATTATAAAGGATGCACTTTATAACGCTCTGGGTTATGCTGTTGATGATAAGTATAAACATTATGCCAATCAGCTGGCCGAAGCCTTAAAGAATGGCGAAAATATTAAAAATGTATCTTTTGATCCGTTAAATGACGCCAAAGCTTCAAGGGTATTTAAAAATGTAGACGGAATTAAGTTTCTTAATCATAATGGAGGCTGCGGTGGCACCAGGCAGGATGCCGATGTTTTAAGCCATTTACTGGCAGCTTATGCAGATCATCCTAATGTTGCCGGAATTACACTTTTAAGTTTGGGTTGCCAGCATTTACAGGTTGCCGATTTTAAAAGAGATTTGCTAGCCAGAAATCCTTCATTCGATAAACCTTTACTTGTTTTTGAACAGCAACAGACACAAAGCGAAGAAGAACTGGTAAGGCAGGCCATACAACAAACTTTTGAAGGTTTAATTGCCATTAATAAGATTGAAAGAACAGATGCGCTGCTTAGTAAATTGTGTGTAGGTGTTAAATGTGGAGGCAGTGATGGCTTTAGCGGTATTTCTGCTAACCCTGCAGTAGGGCATTGTGCCGATTTACTGGTTGGACTTGGTGCTAAGGTTTTACTGGCCGAATTTCCGGAGTTATGTGGGGTAGAGCAGGAAATGATCGACCGTTCAGTGGATCAGCCTACAGCGGAAAAATTTATTCGTTTAATGACTGAATATGATGATTTAGCACATAAAGTTGGATCAGGCTTTTATATGAATCCTTCGCCGGGTAATATTAAAGACGGTTTGATTACTGATGCCATTAAATCTGCAGGTGCGGCTAAAAAAGCAGGCAGTTCACCAGTAGTTGATGTACTGGATTATACTGAACCGGCTACAAAACCCGGATTAAGTTTGGTTTGCACCCCGGGCAATGATGTAGAGGCTACAACGGGTAAGGCTGCATCAGGAGCGACATTAATTTTGTTTACTACAGGTTTGGGTACGCCAACAGGCAATCCGGTTTGCCCTACAATTAAGGTTGCAACCAATTCTGCGCTGGCAAAAAGAATGGCTGATATTATTGATATTGATACTGGACCTGTAATTCGGGGAGAAAAAAATATTGAAGAAATGGGAGAGGATATTCTCGAATACTGTATAAAAGTGGCCAGTGGAGAAGAAATTCCTAAAGCAGTTCAGTTAAATCAGGATGATTTTATTCCCTGGAAAAGAGGAGTAAGTTTATAATTTTAATTTTTTTAAGATGTTTCAATTACAAAATAAAAAAGCGGTAATTACCGGAGGCGGAAGCGGAATAGGTCAGGCAATAGCCGTTGTTTTGGCTAAGCAAGGTGCTGAAGTACATATTATTGAGCTTACAGCCGAGCATGCTGCCCAAACTTTAAAACAAATAGAAGAAGCAGGCCAAAAAGCTTATGCACATGGCTGTAATGTAGCTGACCATCAAGAGGTAGCTTCTGTTTTTGAAGCCATAGGAGCCATTAATATTTTAGTAAATAATGCCGGAATTGCCCATATTGGCAAAGCCGATACTACCGCTGAAAGTGATTTTGACCGGGTTATGCAGGTAAATGTAAAAGGTGTTTATAATTGTTTATTCTCAGCAATACCGCAATTACGTAAATCGGGTGGTGGCGTTATTGTAAACATGGCCTCCATCGCAGCTTTGGTTGGTATCCCGGATCGTTTTGCATACAGTACTGCTAAAGGTGCTGTTAAAGCCATGACCATGAGTGTGGCAAAAGATTACATCAGTGAGCACATCAGGTGTAATTCCATTTCGCCGGCAAGGGTGCATACACCCTTTGTAGATGGTTTTTTAAAGAACAACTATCCCGATAACATCCCGGAAATGTTTGATAAATTATCAAAAACACAACCCATCGGGCGTATGGCAAAGCCGGAAGAAGTTGCAGCACTGGCTTTATACCTGTGCAGTGATGAAGCCGCTTTTATTACAGGTTGCGATTATCCAATTGATGGTGGTTTTACAACATTAAATAACTAACAATGCAGCTAAAATCCCTGTTTATAGTTTTCCTCACATTTGTTTTTATTGGTGCAAACGCCCAGCAATCCCTAAAACTTTGGTACAAAAAGCCAGCCGGCATTTGGAATGATGCTTTGCCAGTTGGAAACGGCAGATTAGGTGCTATGGTTTTTGGTAAAACCGGTAGCGAAATTATCCAGTTAAACGAAGAAAGTTTATGGGCGGGCAACCAGACCAATGATAACAATCCCCAGGCTTTGGCACACATAAAAGAAATTCAGCAACTACTTTTAAACGGGAAAAATAATGAAGCACATGAACTTGCGACTAAATATTTGTTGGCAACACCTCCTAATTTCAGGTCTTATCAAACCTTAGGTAATCTGCATTTAGATTTTGCAAATACCACTGATGTTAAAGATTATCAGCGCAGTCTTGATTTAGAAACGGCCATTGCAGGGGTAAACTATAATTCCAACGGTTTAAATTATAAAAGAGAAATTTTTGCCTCGGCACCCGATAATGCTATTGTGGTGCACATTACTGCAGATAAACCAAAGAGTTTAAACTTTAAAGTTTCCTTAGCCAGAGAACAGGATGCTGCGGTAAATGCAGTTTCTGATAATACACTATTGCTTAGCGGCCAGATTATGGATTTGCCTTCAGATGATGAAGGTAAAGGCGGTATGGACATGAAATTTAATGCCATTGTTAAAGTGATTTCCAACTCCGGAAAAACTGAAGCAGCCAACAATGGCATTATGATTACCGATGCATCAGAGGTTACTATTTTGATTACAGCGGCAACAGATTATAATTTGAATAAACTGAATTTCGACAGGGCTATAGACAGTAAGAAAACTTGTGAAGATATTATTGCCAAAGCATCTGCTTATAAGTATGAAACATTAGTACAAAGACATTTAAATGATTATAAGCCAATATTTAACCGCGTTAAATTAGATTTGGGCGGAGATGATCTTTCAAACTTATCAACCGATGTAAGAATGGATAATGTGCGTAAAGGCACTGTTGATAAGCAATTAACTTCGTTATATTTTCAGTACGGCCGATATTTGTTAATGGGCAGTTCGAGGTTTCCCGGTGTTTTACCTGCAAATTTGCAAGGGGTTTGGAACGATTTGTATCAGGCGCCATGGAAATCAGATTACCATACCAACATCAATATTCAAATGAATTATTGGCCTGCGGATGTTGCTAATCTTTCAGAAACAATGATTCCTTTTGCAAATTTTGTAGATCAGAATCGTGTACCCGGACGTGTAGCCGCGAGCGAAACTTATGGCGCCAAAGGCTGGACTATTCATCATGCTACCGATATTTTTGGTAAAACAGGAATCCAGTCCGGCATACATTGGGGCACTTCTCCATTGGCTTCGGTATGGCTTTGCCTTAACCTTTGGGATCATTATCGTTTTACTGCCGATATGGATTACCTTAGAGATAAAGCCTATCCCGTGATGAAAGAAGCTGCAGAATTTGTGCAAAGTTTTTTAATTAAGGATAAGAACGGATATTTGGTTACTGCACCATCCATGTCGCCCGAAAATACTTTTATCCTGCCTAATGGTCAGCAAGATCAGATTACTTATGCACCAACCATTGATATTGAGCTGATTCAGAGTTTATACGATGCCTGTTTAAAAGCAGGGAAACTTTTAAATGACGACCCTGAATTTTTGAGAGGTTTAAGTCAAACCCTTACTAAATTGCCCCCGATACAGATTAGTAAACGCACAGGAACAATTCAGGAATGGATTGAAGATTATGAAGAGGCAGAACCCGGGCACAGGCATATTTCTCACTTGCTGGGTTTATATCCTGCTGAAGTAATTAATCCTTCCAAACCGGAATTATTTGAAGCGGCAAAGAAAACACTGGAAAGAAGACTGGCCAATGGTGGTGGGCACACGGGCTGGAGCCGGGCATGGATTATTAATTTTTATGCCCGTTTACTCGACGGCGAAAAGGCCTGGCAAAATGTACAGGCATTGTTGCAAAAATCAACTTTAAATAATCTGCTGGATAATCACCCACCATTTCAAATAGATGGTAACTTTGGAGGAACAGCGGGTATTGCCGAGATGCTGGTGCAAAGTCAAAACGATTATATAGAACTTTTACCTGCAATTCCTGCAGCCTGGAGTAATGGCGAAGTAAGTGGTTTACTTGCCCGAGGTGGTTTCGAAATTAAAATGAAATGGGAAGCAGGTAAGCTGATAAATGCAGAAATTCTGTCAAAAAAAGGTAATGACTGTAAAATTAAATATGGCAATACAACCATCAGTTTAAAAACAAAAGCAAATCAAACTTATCAATTAAATAAAAAGCTTAAACTTTAAATACAATGAAACTAATAAGATTTGGCGCAGCCGGAGAAGAGAAACCAGGTGTAATTATCAATGAAGAATATTATGATGTTTCTGGTTTGGTAAAAGAATACGATGAAGCTTTTTTTGCCGGTAACGCACTTGAAGAACTTAAAGAAAAAATAAAACAGGCAAATTTGCCTAAAGTAAGTAAAGAGGTAAGATTGGGCCCTGCACTGGCCAGACCTTCAAAAATTGTTTGTATAGGCTTAAATTATAAGGACCATGCGGCAGAAACCAATGCTGCAATTCCGGTAGAACCGATTTTGTTTTTTAAAGCAACCTCAGCTATTGTTGGTCCAAATGATGATTTAACCATTCCTAAAAACAGTAAAAAAACAGATTGGGAAGTTGAACTGGCCATTGTGATTGGTAAAAAAGCAAGTTATGTGGAACAGAGCGATGCTTTAAATCACATTGCAGGCTACGTTTTGCACAATGATTATAGCGAAAGAGCATTTCAAATTGAACGTAACGGACAATGGGTTAAAGGAAAAAGTTGTGATACTTTCGCACCAATCGGACCTTTCATTGCTACGCAGGATGAAATTGAAGACATTCATAATGTGCGATTGTGGTTAAAAGTAAATGATAAACTGATGCAGGATGGAAATACTTCAAACCTGATCTTCAATGTGCCTTTTCTGGTTCATTACGTAAGTCAGTTTATGACGCTTTTACCAGGCGATGTGATTACAACAGGAACACCAGCAGGAGTAGGGCTTGGACAAAAACCAGAACCATGGTATTTAAAAGAAGGCGATGTTGTGGAGTTGGGTATTGATGGATTAGGATCGAGTAAACAACATGTAAAAGCTTACAAATAGCATATGAAAAGGTATTGTTTGGCTTTAGACTTAGTAAATGACGAAAAACTCATCGCTGAATATGAACAATATCATACAGCGGTTTGGCCGGAAATTTTAGAAAGTATCAAAAAATCAGGAATTGAGCTTCTGGAAATTTACCGGACTGGAAATCGTCTTTTTATGATCATGGAAGTGAATGAGTCTTTTTCTTTTGAAGCAAAGGGAACTGCTGATGCAGCCAGTCCGGTAGTTCAAAAGTGGGAAACTTTAATGTGGAATTATCAGCAGGCATTACCTGGTGCAAAACCAGGCGAGAAATGGATGTTGATGGATAAAATATTTTCTTTATAAACTTAGCGACAAGCCTTAATATTAATCTAGCCAAATGATTATTGATGCACACGTACACTTTTGGAATTTCCATCCTGTAAAAGACAGTTGGATTACACCTGATATGGAAGTGATTCGCAAAGACTTTCTCCCTGCAGATCTGGAATCTTGTTTTTTAGATCATCAGGTAGAAGGTTGTATAGCCGTGCAGGCGGATCAAAGTGAAGTTGAAACGATTTTTTTATTAACGGAAGCCGAAAGTCATTCGATTATAAAGGGTGTTGTCGGCTGGATCGATTTTCTTAATCCTGATCTGGAAGAAAGGTTAAAACATTTTAGTCAGTTTGAGAAGCTCAAGGGCTTCAGACATATTGCGCAAGCAGAGAAAAAAGGCTTTTTATTGCAAGATCAATTTATAAAAGGGTTGAAATTACTCCATAAGTATAATTTTACTTATGATATTTTGCTAAAAGCGGATCAGATGGTGGATGCGATAAAACTGGTTGAAAAACTACCGGAACAAGCATTTGTTTTAGATCATTGCTGCAAGCCTGATATTAAAAATAAAAATACAACCCTTTGGAACGAACAGTTGAAAATTCTGGCTCAAAACCCACAGGTTTACTGTAAAGTTTCTGGTTTACTAACAGAAGCCGATTGGAATCATTGGAACGAGCAGGAGATTTTTAATTGTTTGGATGTTGTTTTTGAGCATTTTAGTATTGACCGGTTATTATTTGCAAGTGACTGGCCTGTAATGCTGCTTGCCGGAAATTACACCAAATGGCTGCAACTTTTAAAGGTGTATACCAAACAATTTACAGAAACGGAGAGAAATAAGTTCTTTTCGGGGAATACAAAAGCATTTTATAAAATTTAAAAAAATGGATCTTCATTTAAGCGATCGGATTATTGTAGTTAGCGGCGGTGCCAAAGGAATAGGCGAGGCTATTGTTAAAGCATTGGCAAAAGAAAAAGCATTTCCGGTTATTGTGGGGCGTAGCGAAGCAGATAATCAAAAGTTGTTGTCAGAGTTGAAATCGCTTGGTTTAAACGCTGATTGCGTTACTGCCGAGTTAACTCAGCCCGAAGCCTGTAAAATGGTTATTGATCAAGTGATTGAAAGATACGGCCGTATTGATGGTTTGGTTAATAATGCCGGAGTAAATGATGGTGTTGGGCTTGAGAATGGAAGCTATAAAGGTTTCATGGAGTCTCTGCATAAAAACCTGGTGCATTATTATCTGCTGGCTCAACAGGCTTTGCCTGCGCTTAAAAAGAGCAAAGGTGCAATTGTAAACATTGGTAGTAAAACGGCTGAAACAGGGCAGGGTGGAACATCTGGTTATGCGGCGGCAAATGGTGGCCGAAATGCTTTAACCAGAGAATGGGCTGTAGAATTATTGCCTTTTGGAATCCGCGTTAACGCAGTGATTGTAGCTGAGGCCATGACCCCTCTTTACAAAACCTGGATCAGTACTTTTGACAATCCAGAAGAAAAGCTGAAAGCGATTACCAATAAAATCCCCCTTGAAAAAAGAATGACCAAAGTAGAGGAAATTGCAGATATGGTTACTTTTCTGCTTTCAAATCGTTCAAGTCATACTACAGGGCAATTAATTCATGTAGATGGCGGTTATGTTCACCTGGATAGGGCAATTGAATAACTAATTCATTAAACTGGCTAAAACGCCCATTTTTAAATCATAGGTTGAAAGGGTTAGATTATTGATTTTTAATCTGCCCAAAACGTAATTGGTTATTAAAGCAGAAACCACAATCATATCTACTCTTAAAGGAATCATGCCCGGCATGATTGCCCTTTCTGCATGGGTAGCATTGATTAGTTTAATAGCGATTGCAATATATTCATCAAAATCAAATTTATAGGTTTTGGCTGCTTTGATGTCGGTATGCTGATTATTCTTTTTGATAATAAGTTCGGCAAAAGTTTCGAAAGCACCTGCTGAACCGATTAAAAACTTAGGTTGATATTTTTCACAAACTTCAAACAAATCTTCTAACTGATTTTGTATGTGAACTAAAATGGAATTTCTGTCCTCATCAGAAATTGGATCAGATTTAAAAAATTGTTGCATTAAACGGGCAGCCCCAATATCATAGCTTTTTTTCCAGATTAATGTATTTGAATCGCATAAAATGAATTCTACACTTCCACCACCAATATCCATAATTAAGGATAAATCTTCTATGGCACCACTTAATTTAACACCCTGATAAATTAACCCTGCTTCCTCATCTCCCGAAATGATCTCAATGTCAATTCCGGTTTCCGATTTTACGGCATCTACAAAGTCTTTTCCATTGCTGGCACTTCTAATGGCCGATGTTCCGGTTGTTTTAAATTTGGTAACGCCATATTCTTTTAAGGTTTCGCTATAGGCTTTCAGCTGATCTACGCCACGTTTAAAAGCCGCATCGATAATCAGGTTATCATTTAATCTGCCTTCGCCCAACCTAACCGGAGCATTGGTTTTGTAAATTATTTTAACTTCATCATTTTCTTTTTCAGCAATTATTAAATGAAAAGTATTTGTTCCCAGGTCGATAGCCGCAGTGCGCATAGATTTAAATTTTGATAAATATCGTACTAAATGTTTTAATCACAAAAACAAAGCAAAACAGATTAACCTTTATACCAAAACCATTTTACCATTTCTTTAAAACTAGCCTTTTTACCATACATTAATATGCCTACACGATAAATTCTTGAAGCGAACCAAACTGTTCCTACAAAACCGACAATTAAAATACCCATTGATAAAATCAATTCCCAGGTTGGCACACCATAAGGCAAACGAACCACCATTGCAATAGGTGAGGTAAAAGGAATCATCGAAAGCCAAAAAGCCAGTGGGCCATAAGGATCGTTATTTACAACACTTAATGATAGGGCATAGCTGAGTAAGAGGGGCATCATTACGGGCATCATAAATTGCTGCGTTTCCGTTTCACTATCAACTGCTGAGCCAATTGCGGCATATAGAGCACTGTAAAACAAATAACCTCCTAAAAAGTAAAAGATAAACACCGTTATAATTTTACCAAAATCAAGTCCTTCTAAACTTTTTTGTACATCGCCCATCGGACCACTGTTCATGGCCGTTATTTGTGCCTGAGATGCAGGACTAACCGCAGAAACCTGAGACGAAGAGGCTGCTATGCTCTTTACATCTTCCTTATCAATAAATAAACTTACGGCCAGTGTAGAAATGGAAATGGTTAAAATAATCCAGAGTAAAAATTGTGTTAAACCAACCATAGCAATGCCAATAATTTTACCCATCATTAACTGAAAAGGTTTAACGGAAGATATAATGACTTCAATAATGCGACTGGTTTTTTCTTCAATAACGCCACGCATTACCTGTACGCCATACAGCATAATAAACATGAACATGAGCACACCTGCAATAAAACCGATAACGGTACTGGCCCCTGCGCTCGAGTTTTCTTCTTTTCCGGTATCATTAATTTTCTTAACATCTATGCTTACCGTACTTTTTAAATGGTCCAGATCTTCCTGTGAAATCCCCGATTTTTTTAGTTTATAATCCCGGATCAGATCTTCAATGGCATCAGAAATTTTTCCATCCAACGATAAGCCCGCTTGTTTGGTTCCAATCAGCTGAATGCCTTTTGGTGTATCGATATTAAAATCTGGTAAATATAAAATGTAATCAAAGCCCGATTCGCTCAGGTTTTTTTTCAAATGCTCAAAAGAGTCATCCTTATAAATAAAAGTTAAGTTTTTGTTTGATACCAGTTTCTCTGTCAGTGTTTTATTTTCGTTTATTACAGCAATTTTATCCGACTTATCTGCAATACCTTTAATACTGAAATAAATAATAAGCCCGTAAAATCCGGCTATAATCAGCGGTGTTAAGAAAGTCATAATAATGAAAGACTTCTTTTTTACCCTCGATAAATATTCTCTTTGTATAATTAGTAAAATCTTGTTCATGGCTTATTTTTTAACACTTTCGATAAAAATATCATTCATACTTGGAATCACTTCGGCCAGGTGATTAATTTTAACCTTTGGCAACATGGTTCCTAAAACATCATTTACAGTGTAAGCATCTTTAAGTTTAAACTTTACGCTTTTTCCTTCTTTTAATATTTCTGTATTCAAAATATCAAACATCCAGTTGCTTTCAAAATCAGCTGCTCCGCTATACTCAATTACATAAGTATTGTTTCTGTATGATGCTTTAATGTCTTCAACAGCGCCATCCAATACCTTTTTAGATTTGTCTATCAGGGCAATATTGTCACAAAGCTCCTCCACACTTTCCATGCGATGTGTAGAAAAAATAAAAGTTGTACCCTGTTTATTCAGTTCTAAAATTTCATTTTTAATCAGGTCGGCATTAACGGGATCAAAGCCGGAAAAAGGTTCATCAAGGATAATTAATTCAGGATTGTGCAAAACCGTAGCTACAAATTGTACTTTTTGCTGCATACCTTTACTTAAATCTTCTACTTTTTTATTCCACCAGCTGCCCATATCCAATTTTTCAAACCAGTATTTTATTCTTTTAGTAGCCTCAGAAGTACTTAAACCCTTTAACTTTGATAAATAAAGAACCTGTTCACCAATTTCCATTTTTTTGTAGAGTCCGCGTTCTTCAGGTAGATAGCCAATTTGACTGATGTGATTGGAATTTAACTTTTCTCCGTTGAAAATGACTTCACCACTGTCGGGTGCTGTAATTTGAGTGATGATTCTGATCAGGGATGTTTTTCCGGCACCATTTGGCCCCAGCAATCCAAAAATCTTCCCTTTTTCAACCTCCAGACTTACATCATCAAGCGCACGATGATTGGAATATTGCTTTACAATATTTTTAACAATGAGCATAGTTACAGTTTTAGTATTGGTTAGAGGGCAAAAGAAGCTAAACGTTACAGCGGATGGTTCTATTTTCTAATCAGACCATTGCCTGCAGTTGCTTAGAATTGTTTAGTGCACCCGTTCCCCAGGTATTATTAAAGTAAACAAAAACCTGTTTCGTAGATTTTGGAATCTGATTTACAAAATCAAGAAGAACCTTTATATCGTATTCAGATTTATATAGAACTGGTTTTCCATGGAAACGATAATAAACAGCGTCTGTATTCTGAATTACTTCATCAGGTAAATCTCCTGGGAAACTGGCTCCGCTAAAGATGATATTTTCTTTTTTCAGGGCATCAAAAATAGCCACTTGCCACCAGCTTTTATGTCTGAATTCGATGACGTTTCTAAAATCAGGGTTAAGGTTTTTTAAAATTAATGCCAAACGTTCTTCAGAGAAACTAAATTTAGGCGGAAACTGGAACAATACACAGCCTAATTTTTCACGGAGACCTTCATTTAACGCGAGATAAAAATCAGTTAAAAGTACTTTGCAATCATCCAATTGTTTATAGTGGGTAATAAGTCGGGGCGCTTTAATGGTAAATAAAAAATGATCAGGGCTTTCGTTGTACCACTTTTCAAATGATTTTTGAGCAGGCATTTTATAAAAAGTAGAATTGACTTCGATAGTGTTAAAATTTTTACAATAATATTTAAACCAATCCTTTTGTGCTAAACCTTTTGGATAAAAAACCTCCTTCCATTCCTTATAATAAAAACCTGAACAACCAATATACCATTCCATGTAATTATAACAGAAGTCTTAATTTAAAGTTTTAAGGTGTTGGTTTGTAATAAAAGTTAATAAAAAGCAGTATATTTTTGTTTCAATTGGTGCGAATATTGCTCTGAAAAAAGCATCAGATTAATAAAACCAAAAAACATGAAATTAACTATCAAATTAATTGCACTTGCGTTTGTTGTATCATTTGCAGCCTGTAAAGGTAGCGGAGATAAAAAAGACGGCGCAAAAACCGAGTATGCAGAATCTAATAAAGATGATGCTAATGACATTGTAGAGTATAACAACGTATTGGTTAGTTATACGGACAAAAATAATGACTATTTGAAAAGCCTGGACGGAACGCTTCAAAAAATTAGTAAAGGGCTTGAAAATCCAACAGACAGGTTTGCCTGGATTGGAATTACCAGTCCGATGTCGATGATCAGTATCAATCACTCTAAAGTTAAGCCTGAAACACCTCCGGCTGCTTTAAGCAGTGACGACCAGAAATTCTTTAAAGATAATGTAGCGGGTTTGAGTAGTACAATGACTAAAATAAAGGATACTTACAAAGCACTGAATGATTATATAAAAGCAGAAGATTGGAAAGATGATAAAAGTGCAAAAGGTAAATTATTAGTTGATTCGATTTACTCCATGAGTAAAAAGTATTATGCTTATGATGATAAGATTTTGGCTAAGCTGGAAGTTATAGGTGATGATGCGGAGCGAATCATTTTAAAATCGCACCCGCTTAAAGAGTACATCTTTGCATTAAAAGACGATAAAAAAGCGGTTGATGATTTTAATAAATTACTGGCGGAGAATGCAGGTAAGTATAAAGCTGCAGAAGCAAAAATTAAAACCGCCTATGCTGCGCTGGAAGCTCAAAATGCTAAACATAAGATTATGAGTCCTCCTGACGCTAAGAAGTTTCCGGGACAGGACGGTTCGTTTACCCGCTTTAACGAAAGTTTTAGTGACTATTTAATTGAAGCCAGAAAAATAATGAGGGATGCTTCTGCCAGCGGTAAGATTAGTGATGATGATGGGGAGAGTTTGGTGAGAAAACAAGATTATATGCGTACGGCTTACAACAATTTTGTTGATTAATTTCCTCAGCTTGAAAGCATAAAAAAAACCGATACCATTAAAGTATCGGTTTTTTATGTTATAAACAAAACTCAATAAGGTTATTCGAAATACTCTTTCATTCTTTCGAAGAAACTCTTATCGTTTTTACCCGGTTGTGGCTTAAAGTTAGGCGATTCACGTAATTTTTCTAAAGTATCACGTTCTTCGCTGCTTAAAGCTTTAGGTGTCCATATATTAATGTGAATAATCTCATCACCTCTGTGGTAAGAATTCACTTCTGGTAAACCTTTGCCTTTTAAGCGTAATAATTTTCCGCTTTGAGTACCCGGTTCTATTTTAATTTTTGCTTTACCATCAATAGTTGGTACTTCAATGCTTAAACCTAAAGCCGCATCAATAAAGTTTAAATGTAAATCATAAACCACATTATTACCTTCACGTTTTAGTACTTCATGAGGTGTTTCTTCAATCAATATGATTAAATCTCCCGGAATGCTGCCATTTGGTGCCGCATTGCCTTTACCGCTCATGCTTAACTGCATGCCTTCGCTAACACCTGCAGGAATATTAATGGTAATGGTTTCTTCTCCGCGTACTACACCATCACCATGACAAACTGTACATTTAGATGTAATTTGCTGACCACTACCGTTACAGGTAGGGCAGGTAGATGCAGTTTGCATTTGCCCTAAAATGGTATTGGTTACCCTGCGCACCTGACCACTGCCACCGCAGGTACCACAAGTACTTACTGATGACTTGTCTTTTGCACCAGAACCATCACAGGTTTTACAAACAATAAGTTTGTTAACCTTAATTTTTTTCTCTGCGCCATGAGCAATTTCTTCAAGGGTTAATTTTACTTTTATGCGCAGATTTGAACCTTTAGCCACACGACGTCCGCCACGTTGTTGACCACCGCCGCCGCCACCGAAAAAGCTTTCGAAAGGGTTGTGTCCACCAAAAATATCACCAAAATTGCTGAATATGTCATCCATATTCATATTGCCGCCACCATAACCACCAGAAGCACTGCTGCCTACACCGGCATGCCCGAACTGGTCATAACGTTGTTTTTTCTCTGCGTTACTTAAAACTTCGTAAGCTTCGGCAGCTTCTTTAAATTTATCTTCAGCAGCTTTATCCCCAGGATTTTTATCCGGGTGATATTTGATTGCCATCTTGCGATAAGCCTTCTTAATCTCATCTGCAGCTGCGCCTTTGGTTACGCCTAATACGTCGTAATAATCTCTTTTGCTCATTTTCTATTTAAAATGATTGAATTTTAAGTAATTAAATAAATGCATTGCATCTTTTTTAATCCCCATACATTCAATAATTAATTTTTATGCACCTACTACAACTTTAGCAAAGCGAATAACGTTATCATTTAAAGTATAACCTTTTTCTACCTCATCAATTACTTTTCCTTTAAGATCAGCGGTAGGAGCAGGTATGTTGGTAATTGCCTCATGGAAATCAGTATCAAACTCTTTGCTGATGCTTTCTACATCTTTCAGGCCTTTTTGTGCTAAAATGTTTTTTAGTTTATTGTGTACCAAAAGCACGCCTTCTTTAACCGGCTCAATATCAGCAGCAGTTTCCATTGCTTTAAGTGCACGGTCAAAATCATCTAGTACGGTTAATAAAGATACAATCACATCTTTACCGGCAGTTTGCAATAATTCAACACGTTCTTTTTGTGTACGGCGTTTATAGTTATCAAACTCAGCATATAATCGTAAATATTTATCATTAAGCTGCTGAACTTCTGCTTGTAATTTTTCTTCGGCAGATAATTCAGGTGCTTTTTCAGTTTCATTGGCCGCATCAGTATTTTCTGCATTTTCTATCGCAGTATTTTCTGACGTGTTTTCAGGATTCATTATATTTTCTTCTTTATCGTTATTTTTCTTCTTATTAAACATAATATTAGGCTGAATTTTTTTGTGTTAATCTCAACAATTTTGCCATAAACGGAAATCAGCCAAGCTGTCAGTTTTATTTGAAATTAACTGAACAGATTGGCTGATTCGCTGACTAATGTCAGAGTTTTAAGCTATTTGTGCATCTTCGTGTACAATCCCATTATCACATTTGATGATGCGTGAAGGGTATGTTCTGATGATGTGATAATCGTGGGTAGCCATTAAAACCGCAGTTCCGTTTTGGCTAATTTGCTTTAAAAGCGTAACAATTTCTGATGAAGTTTCCGGGTCCAGATTTCCTGTTGGCTCATCTGCCAAAATAATTTCAGGGTCATTTAACAAAGCTCTTGCAATTACAATACGCTGTTGCTCTCCACCCGAAATTTCGTGGGGCATTTTTTTAATTTTAGAGCGCAAACCCACTTTGTCAAGCACATCTTTTATACGTTCGTTAATCAGCTTTGCATCTTTCCACCCGGTAGCCTTTAAAACAAACTCCAGGTTTTTCTCAATCGTACGATCGGTTAATAACTGGAAATCCTGAAATACTACACCTAGTTTACGACGTAAAAAAGGAACTTGTCTTTCCGTCAGGTTTTTAAGGTCGAAACCGGCAATATCTCCGTTTCCGTTGCCAATGTGCAAATCGCCATACAAAATTTTAAGTAAACTACTTTTTCCTGATCCGGTTTGGCCAATTAAGAACACAAACTCGCCTTTTTCTACATGTAAATTTACGTTTGAGAGTACCAGATGTTTCTGTTGAAATACATCAACATTGCTTAAATGAATTACTGCGTTTTCTGCCATTTTATATTTCTAATTTAGCAATCTGCCCAAAAGGCAAATCCTTTACCATTTGCATAATATAGTCTAGTTTATCTCCAAGACCTAATTTATCTAACGATTTATCGGGCCTGTCTACCCTAAAATAAGCCAGCAAGGTGAATTTATCATCTCTCAACTGAACATAATCAGGAATTTTGGCGATGCCTTTAACTTTAATGATATACATTGTGTCCAAAAATAGCATTTCCAATCGATAAGCGAAAGCAAGAGTGCTTTTTTATCTGACCGGACACTGCGTATAATATTAGTTTAGCTCGTTTAAAAACTCTATTGTATTTACATCATCTGCATAATCCCAAAGTTTTGGATGCTGACTTTCTCCAAAATTAAACGTATTCATATTTAGGTTAGCCTTTGTAATCACACATTGAATGCTCTGTTCTTTATCTTTTAAAATCGTTTCCACATCCTTAAAATTTTGATATTCTTCGTAAAATAAAACAGCCAGTGGAGAGGTTAAACTTTCATCCTCTTTTAAAAGCAGAAAACCATTATCAAAATGTTTTGCAGCATTTACCAGATAGATGGATTTATTGTAGTCGTAATTATTATTGTACTTAAAATGGTTAATAATCGGTTGATAGCTTTCAATGCCTTCGTAAAACTTAGCGATATCATAATTGGCCGGAAAATATATTTTAGAAACATTTCTGCACCCCAAACCAAAATAGTCAAAAATATCAGCACCCAGATTCTGTATGTCCTCTTCACTTTCCTCACCAGTTAAAACAGCTACGCTATTTCTGTTTTTTCTAATAATATTTGGAACTTTGCTAAAATAGTAATCAAAATATCTTGATGAATTGTTGCTTCCCGTTGCAATAACGGCATCAAAATCTTTTAATCTTTCTACATATTGTATTTTATCTTCAAATGCAGGTTCTATTTTGATCAGTGCGGATAATACGGCTTTTAAAAGCTTATCATCAGCAGAAGACAATTTAATTAACGCAATATTTCCGGTAGCCAATACACATAAAACATCATGAAAACCAACCATTGGGATATTACCTGCCAGTATTAATCCCACTTTTTTAGGTGAAGAACTAAACTCTATTGTTTTAAACCAGGCATCTACATCCGCATCGTTTAACATTTCTGAGAAAGATAAAACCGACTTTTTTATATTATCTGCAGTGAACCAGGCATTACTATTTTCAGCCGCATATATTGCATTTTCCAGTACATCAGTAGGGTTGGAAAGTAAGGTGCCTAACTTTTTAAAGGCGTTTATTACTTTTTCATGTGTTAATGCTGACATATTTAGAATTATTATTAAGTGATTATGTATTATATTTGCATCGCAAAGGTAAACTAAGCAAAAGAATTAGACGATAACATGGCGATTAAAATAACAGATGAGTGTATAAATTGTGGGGCTTGCGAACCGGAATGTCCTAATAACGCAATTTACGATGCCGGTACTGCATGGCGTTTTTCTGATGGAACGAATTTAGCAGGTATCATTGATTTTGGCAATCAGCAAATGGAAGCTGATGCAGCACAGGAAGCAGTTTCTGATGAAGTATATTATATTGTATCAGATAAATGTACAGAGTGTAAAGGTTTTCATGATGAACCACAGTGTGCTGCGGTTTGTCCGGTTGATTGTTGCGTGGATGACGAAGATATTCGTGAAACAGAAGAAGAATTATTAGCTAAGAAAGCCTGGTTACATCAGGAAGGTTAATACTACATTGTAGAAATACAGTTAAGATATAAATTAAAGTCCCGACAAAAATCGGGACTTTTTTATTTTAAGTAATTTTTTTCTTCAGCATAAAATCGCTTAACTCTCTTGTTGTATTTAAGCTTAAACATCACATTTATTAGGCACAATTAAAACCGGGCAGGCTGATTTTCTGGCTACATGTTCTGCCACGCTGCCCATTAAAAAATGATACAACCCCGTACGCCCATAAGTGCCAATTACAATTAAATCAGAACCCCATTCATCAGATTGTTGAATAATACCGTGTGCAGCGGTATCTACAACGGATAAATATTCTGTTTTTATCCCTTTTCCATACTTCGTTTCCATTTCTTTTAATAACAAATGACTGTTTTCTTCACTGTTATCGTACGTTTCCAGGAAAACAGGAGCGAGGGTTAAATCAGGGTTCACATTTGCCGGAATGGGTTCTACAATATTGACCAATGCCACATTTGCTCCAAACTTTTCAGCCATTTCATATCCGGCTTTGGCTGCCTTTTCTGAGCAGGTGCTGTTATCAACAGCAATTAATATTTTCTTAAAGTTCATGATGCGTACATTTAAAGGTGATTATCATAAAAATAACAATTTTACGGCTAAAATGTTAGGCTATGGATTGAATTTATTAGTTTTACGAAACATTAACGGGCAATATTTAATGGAAAATCAATACGGCATATGCAGGGTAGCTGTAGCACCTTTAAGAGCTGATGCATCAGATAAAGCAGAAATCGCGTCACAATTATTATTTGGCGAACATGTAGAAGTTATTCAGAAAGAAGACCGTTGGTGGCTGGTTCAAAATGGCTACGATGGTTATGAAGGCTGGCTGGATTTCAGGCAGTTGGCGCCAATTTCTCAAAATATTTTTGCTGAAATGCAGGATAATAAATTTTTGGCACCTTTAAGCTTTAATAATGTGCTTACTGCCGAAGATGGAAGTTTGTATCATTTGAGTCCGGGAAGTAACCTTCCTTTTTATAAAGACGGGTATTGTTTTGCCGGTGCTGAAAAATTTAAAGTAAACTTTGAACCATACATTAACCAGCAGATAGATTTTAATGCCAACATTGCTGCTGTTGCTAAATTTTTTCAGAATACGCCTTATTTATGGGGCGGCCGGAATTTGTTTGGTTTGGATTGTTCTGGTTTTGTTCAGGTTGTTTTTAAATTGCTTGGCATAAAACTAAGAAGAGACGCTTCGCAACAGGCCGAACAAGGCGAATTGGTTGGCTTTTTAGCGGAATGTAAACCTGGTGATGTTGCCTTTTTTGACAATGCTGAAGGCAGAATCACGCATGTAGGCATCATGCTGAGCAATAATGAGATCATCCACTCTTCGGCTAAGGTTCGTATAGATCCGATAGATGATCAGGGGATTTTTAATAAGGAATTGGGTAAATACACGCATCAACTTAGAATTATTAAGCGTTTTGTGGAATAAGAGGTAGAAATGCATCTTTTATAAAAAGATACTAAGATTTATGAAACTTTCCAAATTTCTATTGGCCACCCTATTGTCATCAGCAGTTGTTGGAGTACAAGCTCAAACAAAACCGGTAAAACAAAAAACTAAAATAGTAGCTAAAAAAGCTATTCCGAAGAAACCTGTTGCTAAAGTTAAAACGATGCCAATACCTATTAATAAAGATCCAGATCATTATTATTGCCCACCTTGTGGCAAAGGTTAAAAATGAATAAGCCATATTTGGGCATTTCTATAATGCCAGAACATGATTTTTTACAAGCCGTTTTACCTCTACTTCAAGATGGAGATATAGAAACCATTGAATGGTCTTTCGATACTATTAAATTTGAAAAGTACAAACCTAAATGGTTGAATAGATTATTGCAGGAATATGCAGATAACAATCGGCTTATTGGGCATGGTGTTTATTATTCTCTATTTCAGGCAAAATGGAGTAAAGAACAGGCTAACTGGCTTAAAAAATTAAAAAAAGAGGTAGAAAAGTATAATTACAGACATATATCTGAACATTTTGGATTTATGAGCGATCATGTCGACCACCATAAAGGATGTCCATTTCCTGTGCCTTTAAATAAAACAACTTTAGCTATAGGTATAGATAGATTACAACGCCTACAGGATGCTGCACAGTTACCTGTTGGCGTTGAAAATTTAGCATTCTCATTCTCCAAATACGATGTAAAACGACAAGGGGAATTTATTACAAAACTGATAGAACCTATAAATGGATTCGTTATTCTGGATTTGCACAATATTTATTGCCAGTCCGAAAATTTCGGGATAGAAATGATGGATCTGATAGATTGTTATCCTTTAGATTCGGTTAAGGAAATTCATATCTCAGGTGGAAGTTGGCAGGAAAGTGTTTATCAGGGTGTAATCAAAAGAATAAGACGGGATACGCATGATGGTAATGTGCCAAAAAAAATATTTGATGTGTTACCAGCAGTACTTCAGAAATGTAAATCCGTAGAATTTGTAATCTTTGAAAAGATGGGAAATTCTTTTCAAAAGCCAGGCGATTTTGTTGACTACAGAAATGATTTCAACAAACTTAAAAACATAATAGAGAATACTACGCTTAAGTTTGAAGCTAAAGAATGGGGAAATAAAATAATCCCCCCAAAAAACCCTATTGAAGATGGATTACTTTTTACAGAGCAAAATTTACTTAGCCGAACACTTTTAGAATCAAGTAATTACAAAGAACTATTATCAAAAATAAGTCTGAAGAATTGGGAAATTGATAAATGGGATCCAAGAATGATTGATACTGCCATAGCATTAAGTAAAAAGTGGAGTTAGCCAAAACTAGCCATATAATGATGTCAATTAAAACCATGAGATAGAAATTTAACTTTCAATCTCCCAAATCATAATTTTTCGGTCATCTCCGGTAGAAATTAAATACTTTCCGTCGTTAGACCAAATAATTTTGTTAATAGAATGGGTATGTCCGATACCCGCTTTTTCGAGACTTAGAATTTTATAAAGCTTAAAATTTTCAGCATCCCAAAGTTTTATACTCTTATCCTGACTGCTGGTTGCAAAATAGGGTAGAGTGGGATGAAAAGCAATATCATAAATGGTAAACATATGAGCAGGGATGGTTTGAATCAGTTCGTATTCAGGTAGTTTCCAGATCATTAATTGCGCATCCCGGCTTCCCGAAATTAAATATTTTCCTTCAGGATGGTAAGCCAAAGAAGTTACAGGTAAGGAATGCCTTTCCAGTTTTTGCTTTACGCTATAATCTGCCAGGTTATAAATCCTGATCTGATGATCTTTGCATCCAAAAGCAATCTCTGTTTCATCTAGTGAAAGCGCAATGGTTCTAACAGTATCATAAGCTGCCTGAAAACGATAAATTTCTTTAAAATCATCTAAAGACCAGATGGCAACGGTTCCATCCTCACCGGTTGTAATTAATTCGTTTTTGGATTGAACGGTTTTAATGTCAAAAATAGGTTTTAGGTGCGCATTGATTCTGGCAACTATTCCTTCTTTTTCTAAGTCGTAAACACTAAATGCACCACTACGCTCGCCTATAAAAAGTCGGTTATTGTAGTAATGTAAACAATAAACAGAACTTTGTACAGGCATTTTAACCTTTATAAAAGCCATCTTTTCAAGAGACCATTCTACAACACCTTTATCATTACCGGCACTAAAGAAAATAGCTCCATTAGCTGAACCAGATAAAGCATAAACCGGGTTTTGATGTCCTGAAAAGGTATGGATGTGTTTAAGCATTACTGCAGATCTTTAGTTAGATGATTATAGAGCAATATAAAAATCAATTATTTGATTCCTAAATAAATATAATGTGATTATAATAATTCCGGTTAAGAAATAAGATTTTGCCTTCCTTAAGTTTTGTTTTCTGAAATTCAGACAGATACATATTAAAATTGAAAAAATAATCAGAAACAATGCAGACCATTCTGCAATAAAAACATTTATAGGTAGGCTAGATATCCTGTCTGATTCTGAACTTTCCCCTAACACCACCCAAAAAATAATTGGAATGATTAAAATATAGAATAATGTGCAAACGAAGAAAAAAATTAGAAAAACAATAAAAAAATGCCAGATTAAAATCTTAGATCTCCATATATCCATAAATTTATCTAACATTTTTCCTTATTTATGTCTCTTTTCTAAGTTTTTGGCAATATCCTGAATGGATAATCCTTTTTCCTTTAATAAAAACAGTAAATGAAAAACAAGATCTGATGCTTCCCCTATAAATTCTTCCTCTGTTTCAGCTAAAGCAGCAATTACGGTTTCAACGCCCTCTTCTCCAACTTTTTGCGCAATTTTATTCAATCCTTTATTGCGCATTTTATTAATGTACGATCCCTCAACAGGGTTTTCATACCGATCTGTAATGATATTTTCCAGCTCAAAAATAAAATTCTGATTAAAATCGGTTTTAAAGCAACTCCGGCTACCCGTATGGCAGGTTGGACCAACGGCATCTGCTTTAATTAAGATGGTATCGTTATCACAATCCACAAACATGTCTTTTACATATAAAAAGTTGTTGCTGGTTTCTCCTTTTGTCCACAATCGGTTTTTAGAACGCGAAAAGAAGGTTACTTTACCTTCTTTTTGCGTTTTTTCTAAAGCTTCAGCATTCATATAACCCAGCATTAAAACCTCCAAAGTTTTATAATCCTGTATAATCACCGGGAGTAAGCCAGCTGTTTTATCCCAATCAAGGGCTGATGTATCGATGTTCATTTAATTTTGTTGTTATTTGAAGAATGATGGTGTTGTATGATTAACTGCTCTATTGTTTCTAAATCAGATCTGTTAATTTTTCCTACCGCTTCTACCTTTGGTCCATAATTCAAATCATATCTCAGGTTAAATCTTTCCCCTTTAAATCTGCAAAAAATAAGATCCGCTTCCGGAATAAAAGCTT
Source organism: Pedobacter punctiformis (assembly GCF_027213715.1). Taxonomy (GTDB): domain Bacteria; phylum Bacteroidota; class Bacteroidia; order Sphingobacteriales; family Sphingobacteriaceae; genus Pedobacter; species Pedobacter punctiformis. The sequence goes on along the minus strand of NZ_JAPWGM010000003.1, from coordinate 303,374 downwards.
CTCTTTCTATTGCAATTTCGTGGGTAGTATCCATTTTACCTAATGCCTCTAAAATTTCTTGATATGTTAAATCGTGCAGATTCATCATTATTTGAAATTAGATCCTCACTGGAATATGATTTCTTTTTAATTCTTGCTTTAAATCAGGAATCAGGATTTCGCCGTAATGGAATACCGAAGCGGCAAGTGCGGCATCAACATTAGCCTTTTGAAAAACTTCTGTAAAATGTTCCATATTTCCGGCACCGCCTGAGGCAATAATCGGGATATTGATCATGTGGTTAATTTTTCCCAATAATCCGCAGTCAAATCCCGCTTTTGTACCATCATGGTCCATTGAGGTTAATAAAATTTCTCCTGCACCTAAATCTTCGGCCTGTTTAATCCAATTTTCTGTTTCCAGTTCAGTAATTAAACGACCTCCATTTAAGTGTACCATATTTTTGCCGTTTATATACTTCGTATCTACCGCTAAAACCACAAACTGAACACCGAATGCCTTAGCCAGTTCTTCAATCAATTTTGGATTTCTAACCGCTGCAGAGTTAATGCTGATTTTATCGGCGCCTGCATTTAATAAAGCTTCTGCATCGGCAATTTCAGAAATTCCACCGCCAATGGTAAAAGGAATATTTAATTGTCTGGCCACAGATTTAACCATTTCAATCATGGTTTTCCGGCGTTCGTGTGTAGCCGTAATGTCTAAAAAAACCAGTTCATCTGCACCTTGTTGTGCATATTGAGCCGCCAGTTCAACCGGGTCGCCCGCATCACGAAGATCAACAAAGTTTACGCCTTTAACCGTACGGCCATCTTTAACATCCAGGCAAGGGATTATTCTTTTGCTTAACATTTGTTTGGTTTTTCGTCATTGATTCGTATTTCGTAATGACGATTTTGTTAAAATTTGGCTTAAATAGAACTCAAAGCCTTTAAATTCCACTCTTTAATCTCCTCAATAGTGATGTGGTTTTCGTAAATTGCTTTACCTACCACTACACTTCTTACATCAAGTTTATCCAACTCACGGATATCTTCCATTGAACTTACCCCACCCGAGGCGATTAGTTTTATAAACGGTGAATGTTCAAGCAGTTTTTTATACAAATCAATTGCAGCGCCACCCAGTTTACCATCTTTATTAATGTCGGTACATAAAAAACGGAAGAAACCCAGTTGAAGACATTTATCAACATAATCCATCAGCTTAATTGGCGAACTTTCCATCCAGCCAGAGTACTTAATTACTTCATCCAGTACATCAATCGCAATTACAATCCGGTTTGCATAATTATCTTTTTTAGCAAAGGTTTCACTTAATGCAGGTAAAAATTCAGGGTTGGTAATGGCCTGTGTACCTACAATTACCCGGTGAATACCGGCATCCAGTAGATTTGTTACCTGCTCAATGGTGCGGATACCGCCACCGTACTGAACCTTCATTTCCGTTTTTTTAATGATTTCGAAAAGTGATTTCTGGTTGCTGAAATCACCTTTTGCACCATTTAAATCAATAATATGGATAAAATCTGTTCCGTTAGAACGGTATCTTTCAATCATTTCTGCAATAGAAACGTCGTATTCTGTTTTTTGGTTGTAATCACCTTCACGCAGACGGACAACTTTCCCATCCAAAATATCAATAGCAGGTATTATGTACATTTTATAAGCTTAAGTTTGAAAAATTCTTTAATATTAATTCACCGGCCTTTCCCGACTTTTCAGGGTGAAATTGTACGCCGTAAAAATTGTTTTTTTGTATAGCTGCAGAAAACTTTAAACCATAATCGGCAGATGCAATGTCAAAAGTAGGGTTATATTCAATAAAGTAAGAATGTACAAAGTAAAATTGTTCATTATTTTCAATCCCTTTAAATAACGAATTATTGGTGTGTTGTATTGCGTTCCATCCCATGTGTGGGATTTTGATACTCAATGTTTTATCGAATTTTTTCGTCATCACCGGAATAATGTTCAGAAGTGTTGAATCGCCTTCTTCTGAGTGTTCTGTGAGGAGTTGCATTCCCACACAAATTCCTAATACGGGCTTGCTTAACTTTTTAATGGCTTCTATTAACCCGGTATCTTTAAGTTTTTCCATTGCTGCACCTGCATGGCCAACGCCGGGAATGATCATGTGGCTGTATTTTTCCAGCTCATCCTCGTTGTTAACCATTCCGTAGGCAATATTTAAACGCGCTAAAGCTGCGGTTAAAGAGAATATATTGCCGGCACCGTAATTTATTATTCCAATCATATTTAATAATTCAGATTTGTGTGTTTAAGGATTTGAAAATGAAAGTTTGTTTTTCATGGGTTCTACAGCCCTGCTATTCGTTTCTCCCGTTGAAAAACCGGGATCCACTGCTATCAGGTTTATTTAACAACGTTTGTGCGTCAAAACCACTTCAACCTTTCTATTCTCTATCTTTAAAGCATTCCTTTAGTACTTGGCAAAACCATTTTCTCTGCATCACGCTTTATTGACATTTTAATGGCTTTGGCAAAGGCTTTAAAAATGGCTTCGATTTTATGGTGCTCATTATCGCCTTCAGCTTTGATGTTTAAATTACATTTTGCGGCATCACTAAACGATTTAAAAAAGTGATAAAATAACTCTGTAGGCATATCACCAACCATTTCACGCTTAAATTCTGCGTCCCAAACAATCCAGTTTCTTCCACCAAAATCAATGGCAACCTGTGCCAGGCAATCGTCCATAGGCAAGCAAAAACCATACCTTTCGATGCCCAATTTATTGCCTAAACCCTTTGCAAAGGCCTCGCCAAGTGCAATTCCCGTATCTTCAATGGTGTGGTGCTCATCAATGTGTAAGTCGCCTTTAGCAATAACCTCCAAATCAACACTTCCATGTCTGGCAATCTGATCCAGCATGTGATCAAAAAAGTTTAGCCCGGTTTCAATTTTAGCTTTTCCTGTCCCGTCTAAATCCAGGTTAATGGTAATGTCGGTTTCATTAGTTTTACGTACATGGCTTATTTTCCGGCTTCCGGCTTTAAGCAGGTTGTAAATATCTTCCCATTTTTTAGTCTCCAAAATGATTACATCAAGCAACGTTTCGTGTTTATCCAATGCTTCAGTAGAGCCTAAAGCATCATTTTGACGAAGAAAAATTGCTTTCGCACCTAAATTTTTGGCCAAAACCACATCGTTTAACCGATCTCCGATTACAAATGAATTTTTTAAATCATATTCTTCACCAAAATATTTGGTTAAAAGGGCTGTTCCCGGTTTACGGGTAGGGGCATTATCTTTTGCAAAAGTGCGGTCGATAATTACCTCGTCAAAATGTACACCTTCACCTTCAAAAGTGCTGATAATGAAGTTGTGAATTGGCCAAAAATTCTCTTCAGGGTTTGAAGGTGTACCCAATCCATCCTGATTGGTTACCATAACAAGTTCGTAATCCAGCTCTGCTGCAATTTTTGAAAGGTAATATAAAGCTCTTGGATAGAACTGCAATTTAGCAAAACTATCTACCTGCTCATCTTCCGGTTCAATATCTAACGTTCCGTCACGATCGATAAACAATACTTTTTTCATTATAAATTTCTTAAAACAGTTAATAGTTTGTCGTTTTCCTCTTTGGTTCCAACGGTAATTCTTAAGCAACCCTCACAAAGGCTAACTTTCGAGCGGTCGCGAACAATAATTCCTTGTTCTACTAAAGTATCATAAATTTTAAGGGCATCTTTTACTTCTGCCAAAATAAAATTAGCATCAGAAGGATATACTTTATTTACAATTTCCAGTGTGATCAGGTCTTTGGATAAACGTTCGCGTTCGGCTACCGATTCTTTAATCCAGTTGTTTACTTGTGCGATGTTTTTTAAGGCTTCAAAAGCTAAATCCTGTGTAGCCTGATTGATGTTGTAAGGTGGCTTAATTTTGTTCAGAACATCGATCACTTTTGTGGATGAAAAAGCCATCCCTAAACGTAAAGCAGCAAGGCCCCAGGCCTTAGAAAAAGTTTGCAAAACAACCAGGTTTCCGTATTCGGTTAACTCCTGAATAAAGGTCTTTTGTTTTGCGTAATTTATATATGCTTCGTCGATTACAACGATGCCTTTAAAGTTGGCTAAAATGGTTTCAATATCTGTTCGGTTTATTGAATTTCCGGTTGGATTATTTGGCGAACAAATGAAAATTATTTTCGTGTTTTTGTCAATCGTTTCTGCAATTTTTTCAAGGTCTAACTGGAAGTTCGGAAGCAGGTTTACCTTGCGGATTTCTACATCATTAATATTGGCCGAAACTTCATACATTCCATAAGTTGGAGGCAATATAATTACGTTATCTTTTCCCGGATTGCAGAAAGCACGGTACAATAAATCTATGGCCTCATCACTGCCGTTTCCAAGGAACGTATTTTCAATCGGAACGCCTTTTATTTTACTGATGGCATCTTTCAAGTCTAATTGCAGCGGATCCGGATAGCGGTTGTAATTTGCAGGAAGCGGAGAGCCATAACTGTTCTCGTTTGCATCTAAAAATACAGAAGCCTGCCCTTTAAATTCGTCCCTCGCTGTAGAGTAGGGGCGTAGGTTTTTTATGTTTTCTCTTACTAAATCGTTAATATCCATCTTATGATTTTAATCTAATCGTAATTGCATTTTTGTGTGCCTGCAAACCTTCAGCGGTTGCAAGGGTTTCAACAGTTGGTCCAATGTTATTTAAACCTGCTGTTGAAAGGTGCTGGAAAGTGATTTTCTTAATAAACGCATCCAGTGATACGCCTGAGTACGCTTTTGCAAAACCACTTGTAGGTAAAGTGTGATTGGTTCCTGATGCATAATCGCCTGCACTTTCGGGTGTTAAATTACCCAAAAATACAGATCCAGCGTTGATAATCAGCGGAATAAGGTTTTGGTAATGATCTGTCGCCATAATCAAATGTTCAGGTGCATACTCATTAGAAAAAGCCATTGCAGTATTTAAATCATTCACTAAAACAGCATAGGAATTTGCGATTGCTTTAGCTGCAATATCCTTTCTTGGTAATATACTAATCTGATTTTCAATTTCTTTGATAGTTTCTGTTATGATTTTATTTGAGGTAGAAACTAAAATTGCCTGACTATCAGATCCATGTTCCGCTTGAGCAAGCAGGTCTGCAGCAACGAATGACGGAATGGCAGTCTCATCTGCGATGACTAAAACCTCAGATGGGCCGGCAGGCATATCAATTGCAGTGGTATTTTGTACCATGGTTTTTGCTGTGGTAACATAACGGTTTCCCGGGCCAAAAATCTTATAAACCTTAGGTACGGTTTCTGTTCCAAATGCCATTGCGGCTACCGCTTGTGCACCACCAATCAGGTATATTTTTTCAATTCCAAGAAGCACTGCGCAGTAGGCCAGAAAACAATTTGTTTTGCCGTCGCTTTGCGGAGGAGAACATACCACTATTTCATTGCAGCCAGCAATAATTGCAGGGGTTGCAAGCATTAAAAAGGTACTTGGTAAAACTGCGGTTCCTCCAGGGATATAAAGGCCCACTTTTTCTATCGCACGTGCCTCCCGCCAGCACACAACACCGGGCATAGTTTCTATTTTCTCTTCCGTTTTAGATTGTGCCTCGTGAAAGGTTTTGATATTTTGATAAGCAGTATCAATTGCATTTTTTGCATCAGGCGGAATGGTCGATGCAATTTCTTTGAGCTCTGCTGCATCTAAAAATAATTTACCCAAATCAACTTTGTCAAAGGTTTTGGCGAAATTTAAAAGTGCTTGGTCACCTTCTTTTTTGACTAAATTTAAGATTGAAAAAACACGTTCTTCAATCAATTTATCGTCTTCAATTTGCCTCGAACACAGTTCTTCAATTTTTGATTTAGATAAATCTGTATAGTTGTAGATTTTCAATGTTTTATGATTTTAAATTAACCAATAGTTAATATATTTTTTAATGATTTATGTGATTATTTTCTCAATTGGCATCACTAAAATTCCCTCAGCGCCTGCTGCTTTTAAGCTGTTGATTTTATCCCAAAAATCTTCTTCAGCAATTACAGAATGTACAGCAACCCAGTTCGGTTCAAACAGCGGAACAATGGTTGGACTTTTAACACCTGGCAATAAATCAACTACTTTTTGGAGGTTATCTTTTGAAACATTTAGTACCACGTACTTGTTAGATTTTGCACTTAAAACGGAGCGGATTCTTTGCAGCAGTTCGGCAACTTCCGGATTATCTGTAATGGATTTATTCCCGATCAAAACAGCTTCCGATTGCATCACGTCAGCGAAGGGTTTTAGTCCGTTACTTTTTAAAGTTCCGCCGGTAGAAACGATGTCAAAAATGGCATCACTTAAACCCAAACCCGGGCCAATTTCTACGGAGCCTGAAATGGTTCTGATGTCTGAATTTATGCCTTTAGATTTTAAGAAATTTTCAAGAATTACCGGGTAAGAAGTAGCGATTGCTTTGCCATTTAATTCTTCCAGTTTTTGGATGTTGCTGGTGGCTTGAACGGCAATTTTTAAAGTACATTTTCCGAAGCCTAATTTTTGTAAATAACTCACGTCAGCTTTTGCTTCTGTGATTACATTTTCGCCAACAATTCCAAGGTCAGCAATTCCATCCTGAACGTATTCGGGAATATCATCATCCCGAAGAAAAAGTATTTCTAATGGAAAGTTAGTAACGGTTGATATTAAAGAACTTTTATAATTCTCGAAGGATAAACCACAGTTTTTTAAAATTTCTACGGATTTTTCATTTAACCTACCCGATTTCTGGATAGCGATTTTAAGTGTTTTCAAAGTATTGAATATAGAGTGAACAGGAAATTATTTTACGGAAAAAAAGTTTTGAAGTACAAAACAAACATATCATATCGCCTATCGGCGATGGTGTAAATGTAAGTGATGGTTCAAAATTAAGTTCATAAAATTATTTGTGCCTGTATCAATACTTTAGCTGATAAGCGATGGCAAATATAAAGATAGAATTGATAAAACAAAAAATTATGGCACTTAATTTGCCCTTTATTGGTTTTTTAACATATTTCTACAGTTTTTATATAAAATAGTACATCTTGAAAAACTTTCGCTTTCTAATAATTCCATTCATTTTAACAATTGCTGCCTGTAACTGGTTTAAAACGCCACCGGAAATCGGTAAAGTATTATCAGAACATTTTAATAACAAAATATACAAAGATTTCGATACTGTAGCCTACGATAGCGTCTTTGTTAAAACAATGGATAGCTTGTCGGATGGTTTTGCAAATCCTAAAACGATCAAAGCATTTTATGCAGCTAATAATTCTGCACCACAAATGGTCACCAGATTTTACGCTAACGGTGGTTTAGATTCTTTAGAAAACTATTTACAAAACAGTAAAGTACACGGTTTTAATCCAAAAATATTCAGAACAGAAGAAATTAAAAGTTTACTGGAGGAATTAACGGCCAATAAATTCAAAAAAGTAGACGAAAGTTACCCGGTTATCGCAAAACTTGAGCTGTTAACGGCAAATGCTTATTCAAATTATTTTAATTATTTGAATTATGGAATTGTAAATCCCAGGAATATATTTTCGAGGTACTACATAAAGGTAAAAAGACCGGATAGTTTATCTATTTCCAGACTTTTAAATTCAGAAAATATTTTAGACAGTTTGAAAGCTGTTCAGCCAAAATCTGTTCAGTATAAAGCTTTGCAAAAAGCCTATTTAAATGCAACAGCTGAAGAGGAGAAAAGAATTCTTTTACTAAATATGGAACGTTTTCGCTGGAAGCTTCCGGAAATGGGAGAGAATTATGTTCAGGTTAACATTCCTGATTTTAAACTAACCTGGTTAGATAAGCTTGACACCGTAATTTCGATGAAAGTTTGTGTGGGAGGGAAGCGGGAAGCTGGTTATGATGAAAAGATGAAAGCTTTTGCAAAATCAGGTAACCTGGATGATAAGCCAAAAAACCATGAAACCCCATTGCTTTTTAGCAAAATAAATTCTATCCAGGCCAATCCGGTTTGGAACATTCCGGTGAGTATTGCGCAAAGTGAAATTTATTGGATGGCCAGAAAAGATCCATATTACTTATCAAACAGCAATATTAAAGTTTACTATAAAGACAAATTAATTAACGAGCCTGACACCATTAACTGGAGTAAATATTCGAGAGATAAGCTGCCATTTAAATTTAAACAGGGCTCAGGTGAAGGAAATGCTTTGGGTAAATTCAAATTTATTTTTGATAACAGTTCCAGTATCTACCTTCACGATACCAACAATAAAAATGGTTTTAATTTAACTAACCGGGCCATTAGTCATGGTTGTGTGCGTATAGAAAAACCTTTGGAGTTTGCAGAGTTACTGGTTAAAGATCCTTATACTTACGATAAATTAAGAGCCGAGGTTGATTTGCTTCCTGTTGATAGTACGCACATGAAATGGTACAAAAAACGTATGGCTCAAAAAGCAGATACTTTAAATACATTTCAGCTGAAACCTGCATGGTTTGGCCCTAAAAAAGCCGTTCCTTTAATTATAACTTACATTACCGCCTGGGCTCAGGATGATAAAATTGAATATCGTTCTGATGTTTATGGCATGGATGAAAAATTATGGGTAGCCATGAAAAAATTTAGATAAAAAAATTAATTAATAACGTCCCTGTTAAATTTTCTTGCTTAAGCATTCCCCAGGCCATTGGAAACAATATTTGGGTAAATTTCTGTATACCAGAGTTTAGGCAGGTAATAATCCCGTATTAACTATTTATTTAGCTTTTTAAGCAATACGTGAAAACACTTAGACTATTAATTTTACCCTGTATTTTAATTTATCTCTTTGCATTTAAAAAAGAGGAAAATCTTGGACAACAGCTTGCCAAATGCCTGCAAAATGAGCTATATAGTCAGCTGGACTCTTCTGCGCTCGACTCTGTTTTTGTTAAAACTTTAGATAGTCTCTCGTTTAAGCTGGTAAACTCAAAATCACTAAAAAAATATTATAAAGATGCGGGTTACTCGCCCAATTTTATCCTTAAATTTTATGAGAATAAAGAACTGGATTCTTTAACAAATTACCTGAACAATAGTGTTATACACGGTTTTAACCCTAAAATATTTTCTGTAGGCGAAATTAAATCTCTAATTGAAAAACTAAAGCTCAATAACTTTAAAAAAGTAGGAGATACATACCCAACAATTGCAAAACTTGATATTTTATGTGCCGATGCCTATATCAATTACATAAATTATTTAAAATTCGGCACCGTAAATCCAAGAAAAGTAATACAGGACTATTACATAAGTATTAAACAACCAGATAGTCTGTTTATTCCAGGCTTGCTAAATTCAGAAAATATTACAGATACATTGAGAGGCGTACAGAATACCTCAAAACAATATACCGCTTTACAAACGGAATATTTAAAATGTAAAAATGATTCCCTCCGAAAAATGTTAGCTGTTAATATGGAACGTTTACGGTGGCGTTTACCGGAAATGAATAGTACTTCTTATGTTCAGGTTAATATTCCGGATTTCAAACTTGTTTACTTCAATAATCAGGATACGCTAACCAGCATGAAAGTTTGTGTAGGAGAGCAGAAAGATCGGGATTACGAGGAAAAAATGAAAATTTACAATAAAACCGGTGACTTTGAAGATAGACCCAGTAATCATGAAACACCTATACTGGTAAGTAACATCAATTCTTTATACACCAATCCGGTTTGGAATATTCCGGAAAGTATTGCGAAAACAGAAGTTTATGATGCAGTCCGGAAAAATCGTTATTATCTGAAGAAAAGCAATATCAAGGTGTATTATAAAGATGAATTAATGGATCCGATGGAAATCAGATGGTGGAAATATGACCGGGATAAACTGCCTTTTACTTTTGTGCAGGAATCAGGTCTGAAAAACTCGCTGGGCAAACTAAAGTTTGCTTTTCCTAACAGATTTAGCGTCTATTTACACGATACCAATTATAAAAACGGGTTCAAACTTAAAAACAGAGCAATAAGCCACGGATGTATTAGAGTTGAAAAACCATTGAAACTGGCTGAACTTCTAGTTTCTGATCAGGAAAAATACAATAAAATGAGAATTGAGGTGGGTTATAAACCTTTAGATAGTGCCTACATGAGTTTATATGAAAACAAAGTTAAGGCCATTGCTAAATCATCTGATGATTATAAGTTAAAAACAATGCGGTTTGTACCCAAGCAAGAAACCCCTATATTAATTACCTATTTTACAGCCTGGTATCAAAATAATAAAATTGAGTACCGGTCTGATGTTTATGGATTGGATGAAAAATTATGGGTAGCCATGAAGAAATTTAGATAGAAGCTGTAACTTTGCAAAATGCAGGAAAAACTCACTTTTAACCATCAGGCCGATATTGTAAACAGCGCAATTAGATTTATCAATTCGTGGTTTAAGCAATCTAAAACAATTACTGATGAACTAAGTGATTTCTTTATTCTTCCGGGAAACAAAATAATTGGTAAAGAAGTAATTATTGCCAGACTGAAAGGTATTTTTGGTAAATCTGACGAGTATGCTGGTGGCAGATATGATATTATCGATTCAAATTTTGAGTTGCTAAATGATGGAAAGGGAATCGCCTTTGTAGAAGGTGTTGCCGGGTTTAGGGCGGTGCTTAAAACTCAATCTAAAATTGTTAGCGGGCCATTTAAACTCTATTTTGCCCTTCAAAATGAGCAATGGAAAATTGTAAACATTGTTTTTCCGGGCTTTGCGTATTGATTATAAGGTTTTTCTTGATTTGTTTGGCCTGAAATTCGCCACTTTCCATATTTTTTCTATCTTTGGTTTTTAATGAATTTCCTTTATCCGGGCTTTCTTTTTGCACTACTAGCGGTTGCCATTCCGGTTATTATCCATTTATTTAATTTCAGGAAATTTAAAAAGGTTTATTTTTCCAATGTTCAGCTTTTAAAAGAAGTAGAACAACAAAATTCATCGAGAGAGAAACTTAGAAATCTGCTTATTCTTTTATGCAGGATATTAGCCATTATCTTTCTAGTTTTAGCTTTTGCCCAGCCTTATATTCCTTCAAACGATAAAAAAACAAGCACATTAAGTAATGCTGTGAGCATTTACATTGATAATTCTTATAGCATGGAGGCCATTAATAAAGATGGTAACCTGCTTGATGAAGCAAAAAGAAGAGCAAAGGAGCTGGTTAAGGGATTTGGTTTAAATGACCGTTTTCAGCTTTTAACCAATGATTTTGAAGGCAAACACCAACGTTTATTAAATGCAGAAGAGTTTTTAAAGGCCCTTGATGATGTTAAAATATCGGCTTCCAACAGAAATCTGCAGCAGATTATTAACCGCCAGCAAAATATTTTAACAGGAACCGTAAATAAATATGCCTTTCTGATTTCCGATTTTCAGAAGAATATTTCCGCAAAAAAAGACCTTCAAACCAAACCGGAGGTACAATTTGCTTTTATGAAATTAAATGCGGCTACCTTACCAAATGTTGCTGTAGATAGTATCTGGACACTTTCTCCGAATCACCAACCGGGAGCAGGTGAAAAATTGGTCGTTCAGCTTAAAAATTACTCGGATGAGGATGCAAAAAATATTCCATTAAAACTAACCTTAAACAATCAGCAAAAAGGTTTAAGCTCAGTAACTATTCCGGCTGGTAAAGTAAAAAGAGACACGTTAAATTTTTCCGGATTAAAATCGGGCTGGCAAAAAGGCGTGGTCAGCATTAAAGATTTTCCGGTAACTTTTGATGATACTCTATCTTTTAGCTTCAAAGTAGACGAAAACCTTCAGCTATTATCCATTAATGGTGCAAATGATGGAAACTATATTAAAGCGCTTTTCGCCGCCGATCCTTATTTTAAATTAACTGAAAATCCAGAAAGCAATGTTAATTACAATAACTTTTCAGGATACGGATTAATTGTTTTAAACGGACTTAAAAATCCTTCAAGTGGTTTGGCGCAACAAATAAAAACTTATCTTAATGCTGGTGGTACAGTGGTTTTATTTCCAGATTTGGATGCGGATATTAAAAATTACAACTCGTTTTTAGGTGCATTGTCATTACCGCAAATTCAAACTTTAAATACCACCCAGGCAAGGGTAGATAAAATAGATTTACAGCATCCTATTTTTAAAACTGTATTTGAGCAGGTGCCCAAAAATTTAGATTTGCCTGAAGTTAAGCGGTACTTCGCATTTGTAGAAAATAACAGTCAAAGCAAAGAAAATATTCTCCAGTTGCCTGGAAATAAACTGTTTTTCTCCAAGTTTAACATTGGAAACGGGCAGGTTTATTTAAGCGCTGCAGGGTTAAATGCTCAAGATGGTAACCTGGCTCATCATCCTGTTTTTGTTCCCTTAATGTATCGTTTAGCTACAAGTGGTGGTTTAGATCAGCCTTTGTATTATACCATTGGACAGGATGATGCCTTACAAAGTAAAAAGATTGTATTGGCAAAAAATCAATCGCTGAAACTGATTAGCGATCATTTTGAAGCCATTCCCGAATTGCGCCAGGCAGATGGTAAAACTTTAATTTATTTAGCCGATCAGGTTAAAACAGCTGGTTTTTATAATTTAAATCAAGGCGATTCTACACTTGCGGTTTATAGCTTTAACAATAGCCGGTCAGAATCTGATCTGCACTATTTAAGTAAAACAGATCTGGAGAATTTAGCAGGAAAAAACAATTTAAAAATATTTGATACCGATAAGGATGCAGTTAAATTAATTTCCGGTGAAAATAAAATCGGACAATCTTTATGGAAACTTTGTCTAATTTTGTCCCTGATTTTTATTGCAGCAGAAATTTTGCTCATCCGATTTTTGAACAACCCTAAAAAAACAATATGAATCTCTTAGTTAAGAATGCCAGCATTATTGATTCTCAAAGTAAATTTGATAAAAAACAAAGCGATATAAGAATTAAGAATGGCAAAATTACAAGCATAGGTAATTTAACTGCCGAAAAGAATGAAACCGTTTTTGATGCTGAGGGCGCTTTCTTAACACCAGGTTTTTTTGATTTAAATTGCGTTGCCGGCGATCCGGGTTTAGAAACTAAAGAAGATATACATACCCTTACGGCCGCTGCAAAAGCTGGTGGTTTCACAGGGTTGGCACTTTTGCCACAGGCCAGCCCGGTTGTACAATCCAAATCTCAGGTAGAGTACATCCTCAACAAGGCAAAAAATAATTTAGTTGATGTTTTGCCGGTAGGCGCAATCAGTCAAAACCGTGAAGCTAAAGAACTGGCCGAATTATTCGATATGCAACAGGCCGGTGCCGTAGCTTTCTCTGACGGAGATAAAGCTTTGCAGGATGACGGTTTTATGAGCAGGGCACTGCAATACGCAAAAGGTTTTGATGCTTTGTTAATGGTTTACCCTGAAAATAAGTCCATTGCAGGTAAAGCGCAGGTAAACGAGAGCAAAACAAGTGTACTTTTGGGCATGAAAGGTTTACCCGCACTGGCAGAAGAAATGCACATTGCCCGTGATATCTTTTTAGCCAGTTATAACGATACAAAAATCCACATCAGCAATATTTCTACAGCAGGCTCAGTGGCATTAATTCGCAAAGCGAAGAAAGACGGTGTGAAAATAACCTGCGATGTAACGGCCCATCACCTTGTATTTACAGAAGAACTTTTAAACGACTTTGACAGCAATTACAAAGTAAAACCACCACTGAGAGGCAAAACGGATGTGAAAGCGCTCATTACTGGTTTAAAAGACGGGACTATAGATGCAATTACTTCGCAGCACAGACCGGAGGAAATTGAATTTAAGAATGTAGAGTTCGAAATTGCTCATTATGGCATCATTGCTTTACAAACAGTTTTACCATTACTGATTAAAGCGGGTTTAGATGCCACTTTAATTGCAGAAAAATTGGCCATTAACCCACGTAAATTGCTAAATTTAAATGTTCCGGTAATTGAAGAAGGCGCAGAGGCTAACTTTACGGTTTTTGCAGCCAATCAAAAATGGATGTATTCAACAGCAAATAATTATTCAAAATCTGCTAACTCCCCATTATTAGGCACAGAGTTAACAGGTAAGGTTACATTGGTTTATAACAACAATCAATATCAAATCAATAACTAATACAATGCTGAAAGGATTTCGGCGTACCAATAGTTAGATCACGCTGAGCAAATCAGCAATATTATTTAAAAAATAAAAATCCTGACATGGACAATAGAGTAAAAAAAGCATTAGGCGCATCAATCAATAAATATGCTGAAGTATCAGCCATTGCAGCAGGTACATTCGAAACGGAATTAATTGCAGCCTTCGAACTCGATGTAAACTTTATGGATAAAGTTGCAGCTTTTGACGAAGTATTTGATTCAAATCCAAAATTTGAAGAATTAAGAGAAGTTTATTTTGATTTACTCATGGTAAATTTCTTTTCAAATGATGTTCAGAAACTGGAAGATGATTACCTGGAAAGCGATGAATGGGCAAACATTGAAGAAGAAACCATTGATAGAGGAAGCGAGTTGTTAAATCTTCTTTTATACATTAAAGAATGCCATGATGAAGATTTAGATCCTGAACTGGGCGATTTCTTAAAAGAATTTTTATTGGTTGAAGACGATGAATTTCAGGATGAATTTGAAATTTATGAAGAGTTAATCAGCAACCAGCAACTGGCAGAAAGTAGTGTAGAAGAAATTTGTAAAACAGCGCCAACTTTAAATATCAGTGAAGAAATGCAGGAATTATTTGTTCCTTTTATGACTTTTTTCCTTGACGTAGAAGGTAGTGCCGAAACCACCAAAGAATTAATTCAGTTTAGTGGTAACAAATCGTTCGATGTTGCTACTTATATATTAATTACAACTATTAATAACTAAATTAAAACCAATCATGGAACAACAAATTATTCAGGAAGAAAAGAAACCCAAAATTTATGAAGAAATTGTTAAGTATGGCTTAATACTTGGCGTTGTTTTCTTTGTTTTAGGGCTAGTATCCTTATACTTAATGCAAAGTGCTGATTCTTTTATTGTGATGACGATGGTTTATCCGGTCATCTTTCAGCTTCTGATTCCGTTGATTGTTGTTATTTTTATCTGCAAATACCTGCGTAAGCAAATTGGAGGATACTGGACATTTAAACAGGCCCTTAAATCTATTTTCCTGGTTTTCTTTATCGGATGGCTTTTTTCTTATGGACTAAATTTAGTGTATACCAAACTTATTGATAACACAATAACAGAAAAAATGCAGGATCATATGAAAGAGAACTTTGTTACTTTCATGAAAAAACAAAATGTTGATGACGAGAAGATTGATAAAGAAGTAGCTAAGCTGGATGAGCAATTTGCAAAACAAACGCAACTGTCTGCGCCAACCGTTTTTAAAAATGTTACCATAGCCATTTCTATTATTTTTGTTATTGCTTTAATATTTGCAGCAATTTTTAAACGCGAAAGACCATTAACCTTCGATTCATTTCCTGCATAGGGGAGTACAGTCGTTTATACATAAAATTTATAACGTGCAGGTTTTATCATTTAATTTGATGAAATTTGCACGTTTTAATTTAATACCGGAATTTTGAACGATTGAGATTCACCTCAATGGTCAATACTCATATTTTAATACGATTAATGGATATATCAGTTGTAGTACCCTTATATAACGAAGATGAATCTTTGCCCGAATTAACGGCCTGGATTGCCAAAGTAATAAATGAAAATAACTTTAGTTACGAAGTTATTTTAATTGACGATGGCAGTACAGATAGCTCCTGGGAAGTTATTGAAAATTTAAGGCTACAAAACAATGCCATAAAAGGAATCAAATTTAGAAGGAATTATGGTAAATCTGCGGCTTTAAATGTGGGTTTTGAAGCTGCTTTGGGCGAGGTAGTGATTACAATGGATGCCGATTTACAGGATAGTCCGGATGAAATCCCTGAATTATACCGCCGGATTAAAGAAGAAAAATTAGACCTTATTTCCGGCTGGAAAAAGAAACGCTACGATCCGATCACTAAAACCATTCCAACAAAATTATTTAATGCTGCAACCCGTAAAATGAGTGGCATCCAGTTAAATGATTTTAATTGTGGATTAAAAGCTTACCGTAGCGACGTGATTAAAACAATCGAAGTTTATGGCGAAATGCACCGTTATATTCCGGTAATAGCCAAATGGGCAGGTTTTAGTAAAATAGCAGAGCAAGTTGTTGAACACAGAGCCCGCAAATACGGAACTACAAAATTTGGTTTCAGCAGATTTATAAACGGCTTTTTAGATTTACTTTCTATTTTCTTTGTAGGTAAATTTGGTAAACGCCCGATGCACTTTTTTGGCTCATTAGGCGTATTGAGCTTTCTTTTAGGAACCTTTATGGCCATCTGGATGATCGGTGTAAAATTATACCATATTGCGGCACATATTCCTTACCGAAGAGAAATTACAGAACAGCCATTATTTTATATTGCCCTGGTCGCCATTATTGTAGGTTCGCAAATGTTTTTAACAGGCTTTGTTGCCGAATTGGTTACCCGAAACGCACCGGAAAGAAATCAATATTTAATCGAAAAAGAACTAAAATAAGCTAAAAGATTAGCTGAAGCAAAAGCGTTGTTCTTTGGTCTTTCAGCTTTCAGTTTCAACATATGTTTTTCTCCATCATAATTCCACTTTATAATCGTCCGCAGGAAATTGACGAATTACTGAATACCTTAACCAAGCAAACTTATTTACAGTTTGAGGTTTTGGTTATTGAGGATGGATCAAAAGATGATGCTAAAGAAATCGTTCAGCGTTATGCAAATAAACTGGATATAAAATACTTTTTTAAGGAAAATGCCGGACAGGGATTTGCCCGTAATTTTGGTTTCGAAAGGGCACAGGGAGATTATTTTGTAATTTTCGATTCCGATTGTTTGATTCCTGCAGATTATCTGGAAACTGTAAAAAACTATTTATACGAACATCATCTGGATGCCTACGGCGGCCCTGACGCAGCGCATGATAGTTTTACACCCGTTCAAAAAACAATAAGTTATGCCATGACTTCTCCATTTACAACCGGAGGCATTCGTGGCAATGCCAAACACATTGGTCAGTTTCATCCACGCAGCTTTAATATGGGGGTTTCCAGGCAGGTGTGGGAAAAAGTTGGAGGTTTTATCCTGACCAGACTAGGAGAAGACATTGAGTATAGTATTCGTATTCACGAAAACGGTTTTAAAATTGGCCTGATTCCTGAGGCCAAAGTATACCATAAAAGAAGAACCAGCTTTAGTCAGTTTTACAAACAATTGCACTTTTTTGGCCGGGCACGAATCAATATTTATAAACATTTCCCTTCAGAGTTAAAATTAGTGCATTTTTTTCCTGCAATATTTACATTAGGTTTTGCATTTACCATACTATGCAACCTATTTTACTGGCCGTTAGCTGTTATTTGCAATTTTTTTGTCCTTATTTACTTTTTGTTGATATTTTTTCATTCATGGTCTGTAAATAAATCTTTAAAAGTTGCATTTTTGAGCATTATTTCTTCATTTATTCAATTAACCGCTTATGGTTTAGGATTTATGCAGGATTTAATTAAAAGAGTCGTACTAAAACAACAATGATTAGCTATTTAAAAGAAAGTACATTTGCCGTTAACGAAGTTATTCGTAAGGCCTGGGGCATTACCAAAAAACATTATTTTTCTATAGCTACGCTATGTTTTTTAATGTTTATTACTGCCAGTGCTTCCAGTTTAATGGCCTTTTTTATTAAGGATGTAAGCAAAATATTGAGTGTTTTAATGGTGTTCATTTTTATTATGCTCTATTTCACCATTAACCTTTCGTTATTTAAATACATTTTCCATTTGATGGATGATGAACAAAGCGATGTTAAAATTGTAGATACTTTACCTACCAGACAACAAATCATCAGGTTTTTAGTGGCAACCTTATATTTTATCGGCTGTATATTTGGAGTTTATCTGGTTGTTATTCTAATTGCTTTTCCTTTTATTTATACCGGTATCGATATAGAAATTGTTAAAAATGTGGCCATTTCTGTTGGTATCATTGCCATTTTTATTACCTGGTTAAGAATTTCATTCTTTCCATTTTTTATTATAGATAAAAACGCAAAACCATTTGAATCGATAAAACTAAGTCTGGCCACCACAAAAGGAAATTTCACTAAAATATTATTGCTTTTAGTTGTTTTAGGAGGTGGATATCTTATTTATCTGCTGCTAAATTATTTGCAATGGCCGCTTGTGGCTTTTATTGTAAACATATTAAGTTCATTTATCATTGTTCCCTTGTCATCTGTAGCTTTAACGGTTGTATACCGTAAGTTAATGGATGAGTATAAAGGCGATGAACATCCGGATATTTTACATAATATTGTTTAGTAGAAATATTCTATTAAGCAATCATCCAAAATTCAATCATTAATATATGGGATTAAAAGCAGCATTAAGTAAACCATTTGCGGCATTTGCAGTAAGGCAAATTAATAAATGGAAGAATAATGCCGTTGAAGCTCAAAATAAAATTCTTCAAAAATTAATCCACAGCGCTGCCAATACTGCATTTGGAAAGGATCACCATTTTGGGGAAATAAAAACTTACGAAGACTTTAAAAAGAAGGTACCCGTTCGTGATTATGAAGGCCTGAAACCTTATGTAGATCGTGTTGTAGCCGGCGAAGAAAATGTTTTGTGGAAAGGCAAACCCCTTTACTTTGCTAAAACTTCGGGCACAACATCCGGCATTAAATACATTCCACTTTCTAAAGAGTCGATGCCTGAGCATATTAAAGCGGCCAGAAATGCCATTTTAACTTACATTAATGAAACCGGTAAGACTGATTTTGTTAACGGCAAAATGATTTTTTTACAAGGCAGTCCCATTTTGGCCAAAAAACACGGTATTGATGTCGGACGTCTTTCCGGCATTGTTGCACACCATGTTCCGGCTTACCTGCAAAGAAACAGATTACCCTCTTACCAAACCAACTGTATTGAAGACTGGGAAGAAAAGGTTGATGCCATTGTGGACGAAACCATGCACGAAAACATGACCCTCATTTCTGGTATTCCACCGTGGGTTCAAATGTATTTCGATAAACTTTCTGAAAAAACAGGCGGTAAAAAGATTGCCGATATTTTCAAAAACTTTAGCCTCTTTATTTATGGTGGCGTAAACTTCGAGCCTTACCGGGCTAAAATAGAACAGTGCATTGGCAAAAAGATCGATTCCATTGAAACCTATCCGGCTTCGGAAGGATTTATAGCTTATCAGGATAATCAGAAAGATAAAGGCCTGCTTTTACTGGCCGATGCAGGTATTTTTTATGAATTTATACCAGCGGATGAATATCACAAAGAAAATCCGGTTCGTTTATCACTTGGAGAAGTTGAATTAGATAAAAACTATGCCTTAATTATGAATACCAATGCGGGGCTTTGGGGTTACAGCATAGGCGATACCATTAAGTTTGTTTCTAAAAATCCTTATAAAATTGTAGTTTCCGGACGGATTAAACACTTTATTTCTGCTTTTGGCGAGCATGTAATTGGCGAAGAAGTAGAACATGCACTTTTAAGCGTTGCAAATGAAGAAAATGTAGAGATTACAGAATTTACTGTAGCGCCTCAAATTAACCCCAAAGAGGGCGCTCTACCTTACCACGAATGGTTTGTAGAGTTTTCATCGATGCCAAAAGATTTAATTACATTTAGTAAAAAGGTTGATGAAGCCTTGCAAAAGAAAAATATTTACTATTTTGACCTCATTGAAGGCCGCATTTTGCAACCCTTAATTATTCGTACTTTACAGAAAGATGCTTTCGTAAATTATATGAGAAGTGAAGGGAAATTAGGCGGGCAAAATAAGGTTCCAAGGTTAAGCAATGATAGAAAACTGGCTGATGCCCTGGAAAAATTTATTATATAAAATGATTATCCTGAGGAACGAAATATAGCTGTTGGATAAGCATAAAAAAGAATAGTCATTTGTGATGCTTCGTGCTTCAGCATGACAAAAACGATAATATTAATTTGAAAAATATAACCATATTAGGTTCTACAGGCAGTGTAGGTACGCAGGCGTTAGAAGTGATCAGAGATAATCCTGCTATCTTTAAAGTTTCTGTATTATCCGCTTTAACCAATGCAACATTATTAATTCAGCAGGCCTTAGAATTTAAACCCAAAACTGTTGTAATTTGTGATGAAAGCAAATATAACGAGGTCAAGCGGGCCCTTTCTTCGCATAACATACAAGTACTGGCAGGAGAAGATGCACTTACTGAGGTGGCCGCTCAAGCTGCTGCCGATGTTGTTTTAACTGCTTTAATGGGTTCTGTTGGTTTAAAGCCAACAATTGCTGCAATTAAAGCCGGTAAAAATATTGCGCTCGCCAATAAAGAAACCCTGGTGGTTGCCGGAGAGCTGGTTACCGCACTGGCAGCGAAACATCAGGTAAAAATCCTTCCGGTGGACTCAGAACACTCTGCTATTTTTCAATGTTTAGTAGGCGAGGAGCAGAATGAAATTGAGAAAATTTACCTGACTGCATCCGGTGGACCATTTTTAGGCAAAAACAAGGATTTCCTGTCTGCCGTAAAAAAGGAGCAGGCCTTAAAGCATCCTAATTGGGTTATGGGGGCAAAAATTACGATCGATTCGGCCTCTTTAATGAATAAAGGGTTAGAGGTTATCGAAGCAAAATGGCTTTTTAATCTCGATGTGGAACAAATCGATGTAATTGTACATCCCCAGTCTATTGTACACTCCATTGTTCAGTTTAAGGATGGCTCAATGAAAGCACAAATGGGGGTACCTGATATGAAATTGCCTATTCAATACGCTTTAACTTATCCAAACAGGCTAAAAAACAATTTTAAACGTTTTAATTTTCTGGACTATCCAAACTTTAGCTTTGAAAAGGCCGATCAGCAAACTTTTAGAAATTTGAATCTGGCTTTTACCTCTTTAAAAAAAGGTGGTAATATGCCTTGTATTTTAAATGCAGCAAACGAAGTGGTGGTTGGTGCATTTTTAAAGGATAAAATTGGTTTCCTGCAAATGAGCGATGTGATTGAACGGTGTATGGAAGAAATTGAGTTTATAGAGAAACCGCAATTAAGCGATTATTTAGAAACTGATAAACATAGCCGTATCTTAGCGGCCGAATTAGTAACAAAAAGTATAGTTTAACATCTAACATAAAAATTTTATTAGAAAATATGAATGGATTGATTATGGCGGGGCAGCTTTTGCTCGGATTGTCTTTATTAGTAATCTTACACGAATTAGGACATTTCCTGGCGGCAAGGGCGTTTGGTATTAAAGTAGAAAAATTTTATTTATTTTTTGATGCATGGGGTTTTAAACTTTTCAGTTTCAAAAAAGGTGATGTAGAATACGGAGTGGGGTGGTTGCCTTTGGGTGGCTATGTTAAAATTGCCGGAATGATTGATGAAAGTATGGATACTGAGCAAATGGCTCAACCTGCTCAACCGTGGGAATTTCGTTCCAAACCAGCCTGGCAACGTTTAATCGTTATGTTAGGCGGTATTATAGTAAATATTATTGTAGGTATCGTTATTTTCTGGATGCTTACCTTTAAATACGGCGAAACATTTACACCAAACAGTGCGGTGGTAAATGGAATTCAGGTTGGTAAAGCTGCTTCCGAGATCGGTCTTAAAAATGGTGATAAAATTTTAGCCATTAACGGTACCAAAGTGATCAAATTTGAAGAACTTAAAGGCTCTAAAGTTTTAATGGGTGGTACTACGTTAACCGTTATCCGTGGTGATAAAACCCTTGAAATTAAAGTGCCTGATAACTTTTTAGACCAGTTAAAAGATGGTAAAGCACTTTTTGTTGAACCTCGTGTAAAAAACATTGTTGATACAGTTTTAAAAGGCAGTGCTGCAGAAAAGGCTGGTTTAAAAATCGGAGATAAAGTAACTAACGTTGATGGCGTTCCGGTAACTTTTCAGGATGAGGTAAAACCTGTTTTAGCTAAGAAAAAAGGTAAAACAGCGAGTTTATCCATTATCAGGGCAGGTAAGCCAATGGAATTAACTGTTAATGTAGATACCACAGGCACTATTGGCTATTTGGGTAATTTTAAGGAAATTAAACGGACCACAACGAATTATGGATTTTTTGCCGCACTTCCGGTAGGTGCTAATATGGCCTGGAATACATTTGCAGATAATGCAAAAGGCATTGGCAAAATGATTACGGGTAAGGTAAGTGCCAGAAACATCAGCAGTCCTATTGGCATTGCAAAAGTTTATGGAAGTACTTTCGATTGGATTAAATTCTGGACTTTAACCGGATTAATTTCTATGGCCTTAGCTTTTATGAATTTATTGCCTATCCCGGGCCTGGATGGTGGTCATGTAGTGTTTCTTTTAATCGAAATGATCCAACGTAAGCCAGTAAGCGAAAAAGTGCTTGAAAGGGCACAAATGGTAGGCTTTGTAATTTTGATTGGCTTAATGATATTTGCCTTTGGAAACGATATTTTAAAATCCTTCGGTAAATAACAAAATTTATATATTAGCCGCAGATGCGACCTATTGATTTTTAATAGTTCGATCTGCGGCTTTTTAATTGATACTATGTATGACTGAAAAAAAACAAATTCCCGATTATTTTGAGTTTTACGAATTACCCGTTCAGTTTAATCCCGATTTAAATGCTATAAAGGCCAAATTTTATACTTTCAGTAAAAAATATCATCCTGATTTTTATGCCAACGAAAGCGAAGAGAAACAGGAGGAAGTTTTAGAACTTTCTACTTTAAACAATAAAGCATACCAGGTTTTAAGTGACCCGGCAAAGCGGCTGAAATATGTACTCGAATTAAAAGGCATTGTTGAAACGGACGAAGGTTATCAGTTGCCACAATCTTTCTTAATGGAAATGATGGAGGTAAACGAAGCCTTAATGGATCTGGAATTTGAACCCGATGCAGTCAAACTTTTAAGCCTAAGCAATGAGGTAGATGCAATAGAGCAAAAGTTAGCCGATCAATTAGCCGCCCTGACAAAAGTTTACGATGAAAATAATGCAGATGCGGATCAGCAGTTAAGTACCATTAAAGATATTTTTTATCGCCAAAAATATATTAATAGGATCAGAGAACGTCTGCCTAAAAAGTAAATCGGATTCATATTCGTATTAATCGTTAATGCGTTGTAACACCGTATTGTAAAATCATTTTTTAGTTTTTGTTTGGCAAATCCTTTGTTTTACTTTCGGTCAAAACAATCAGATAATGAATAGTTCAATTTCCATTTTTCGTAAAGTAGCCGTTGCAGAAGGGATCTCTTACCTCCTGCTGTTATTTATTGCCATGCCCCTAAAATACTTTGCCAATATGCCTTTGGCTGTTAAATATACAGGCTGGGCACACGGCTTATTATTTGTACTTTATGCAGCTACGCTGGTACTGGCCTGGCAAGAGCAAAAGTGGAAGTTTGGTAAAGCTGTTTTAATTTTCTTAGCTTCTTTATTGCCATTTGCACCATTTGTAGTTGATAAAAAACTGAAAGACGAACGTCGTGAAAATGCAAACAACAGTATTTAAACCCGTTGCGAAATTATTTAAATCTAATTTAAAATAATTTTGTGATTTTGGCTTTCGTTATATACATTTGCATCCCGCTGAATAAGCAAATGCCCAGCTGGCGGAATTGGTAGACGCGCTGGTCTCAAACACCTGTGGGAAACCGTGCCGGTTCGACTCCGGCGCTGGGTACAAATTAGTTGGTGCTTGTCAACAGGATTATCAAGTAAAAAGGAAAGCCACTTAGAGATGAGTGGCTTTTTTGGATTTAAAATATTTTATTTGGATTTTTAAAAGGATCAATGCCAAAAGTCACGCTGCACTTAAGACTTGCTCTAGTGGCATAGCATTAACATTTTTGTGGACAAAATGCATCTTTGCTCCCACCAGTGTGCGGCAGAATTAACCGTTCAAAACACGTATGAAATAAATTGGGAGAGTGCTTTCCAATCAATTTGGCTAGTTCACCTCGATAATCAATTCGGATAATGTAATAATTTCAATAAAAAATCACATTCATCATTGGTTAAGCGAAAAAAGTATATAAATTTAAAAACAATAGTCTTTAATTTAAATTCCTAACAGCATGCCTACATATACAAATGAACTTGACGTAGAAAAAGTTATAATTGATGAATTAGACTCTCTAAAGACTATATCAAATATTTTAGATCAGTATACAGGAGAACAAGTAACATTTAATGAGACTACAGAGATTACGAATGATTTAGAATTGGATGGAGTTATTTATGTAAAGTTTGGAGATGATTATTTTAAAAGGAATTTTACCGGAAGCGTTAACATTAAGTGGTTTGGTGCAAGGGGCAATGGTATTCATGACGATTATGAAGCAATACAAGGGGCTATTAATTATGCACAAAAGCAAGGAATATCTTTATCAATACCAGAGGGTATTTTCAAAACTTCTACAACTTTAGAAATAATACGAAGGATTCATATATATGGGGAGGGAATGTGGCAATCTCAGATCATATATTCAGGCAGTGACTCTGCTGTAAGAATTACACCACCTACAGATAGGACAAGTAACACAGGTACCTATTTTCACGACTTTACGATAAAGCCTCAAATTGAAGGAGGTGGCAAATACGGTATTGAAGTTTATTTGGGTATCAATGCTTATTTTTCAAATTGGGAATTTCATAGAATTTTTATCGGAGATTTTGGTAATTTTGGCATCAGATTAGATAATTCCTTAAGAAATGTGGATGGTTTTTTCGCATTTACTATTCGTAGATGTTGGATACAAAATGGCTTAAATGGTGATAGTGTAGGTGATTCTATAACTATAAGCGAAAATACAATCACGGGTAACAGGATACTTTCACCTGGTATATTATTTAGTGGCATAGGCGGCGCTAGACAGATTGTTATACGTGAAAATAACATCACTACTCAACATGGAGCTATTGCATTGTTAGCTATGGAACAAACACAAATTTGCTTTAATCAACTGGAACACGGTGCGGGCTCAGATTATTTAGGAATTTACCAGTCCCAACTATATTTAGCAGATTGCATATATTGTGTAATTCAGGGTAACACAATTAGCCCTGCTCGTTCCATAGGTTCTATAACTTCGGATTATGCAATATATTTATCTGGGACAAGTATCGGAAATGTAATTACTCAAAATGACATGTCAGTTGGAGCGGCAGGTAAATATATTGGCTTTGGAATTTCGTCAAAGCATAATATCTTGAAAACTGATAACGCATATTATGGTATTCTTAATTCAGAGGTTGAGACATTGGGAGTTGATAATTTAGGTATTGACAACTACGGTGTAGAGGTTTTCTTAACTTTATTAGCTAACTGGATTCCTTATGATTCTACTAGTGAAGTTTCAGCAAAAAAAATTGAGTCTGGTTTGGTTATTTTAAGAGGAGCAATTAAAGATGGAATACAGACATTAGGTACTACAATTTTTATATTACCTCAATTATTTCGGCCAGTTAGGGAAAAAAGATTTCAAGTCACCAATTTTAATGTCGGAACATTCTCCTCTGCAACTCTGTTAATTAGGCCAACTGGAGAAGTCAATATTTTGGCTATCAGTGGAAGTACCTTATTGCAGATAGACGGGGTTTCTTATACCACTAATTAATCAAATTTAAAAACTCTAGCGGACTGGATGATTTTCGAACTCTTTCTACTAGATACATCTTATATAATATTTCAACTAGCCATTCTCCTAAAACCGTTTTAAACTATGCTTAAGGCAGCTTTTAGCACACTACAATCTGAAGTTGTTCTGGATCGATTCTGGGATTTTGTGGACCAAAAGCACTTTGATGGTTAATGGACTGCGAAAAAGCCTCCAAAAAACATGATTCAGAAAGGTTTTACACTAAAGTCTCAAAACAATAAATAACTGAATATTCTGATCGCACTAAAAATCATGTTTTTTACGGGTGCCTATTTTACTGAGGAGATAATAAAGTACTAATGCTAAGGCGGTCCAGTATAAGGCAAAGGCTAAAACCAAAAGAGGCGGAGGCGGATCCGGCAATTCGAATAGATATGACAAGGGCGCAATTAAAACAATTTTAATGGGCAATAAAATTGTGGATACAGTGCTCTTCCAGGTCATTGGCGATTCAGTTGCCAGATAAGATTGCCCGTTTCCGGGAAAGAGCCGGACTTCGGGACCCAAAAGTGAATTGGAGATAAACTGAAAGACAAAGGCCGAAACAACGAAAAGAATAACGAATTTTGTTCTTGAAATCTTCATTCTATTGAATTTTGTAACGTATAAAGTGCTTTGTGATTAAGTTAAGTAAGTTGCCTGGCATTGCAAAGTATTTTAAGAAAATATATTATTGAATCCCAACCCGGGATTCAATAACGTAATCAATATAATTTCTTGTGGCCTTGCCAACCTGTGGTTTGTAAAAATTGTTTCCAGGTGAGGCTATCAGGGTTTATTCGGCGGCTCCAAAGCAAATCCCGGTCTTTGCTGAAATAGCCATATTCAACCGCATACTCTGCCATGCCTAAAATTTCATTAACTAAAATCTCATTTGAGCCAAATTCAGGGAAATGATGAAGGAAGTCCTTTCGGGTATAAGCTGAACTATATACGGCTTTCTTACCTGTAACCTGAACAAAAGTATCGACCATTTCCTCCGGGGAGAGTATATCGCCGATTATGGGTAAGGACTTGCCCGCATATTGATCTGGATTTGAGAAAATTTCTAAAATAGCTGGTCCTGTGGCTGTAAGCGGATCAACAAATGGAGCACGAAAATCCTTTGGTAAATAAATCGGAAATACAAGCCTATCTCTTTTTACTACAGGCGTATAAAACTCCATTAAATTGGTATAAAAAAAAGCCATGTAGATAAAGGAACTGGTAACTGGAAGTGTACGGATATATTGCTCAATTTTAGCCTTGTCGGTAAAGTGGGGCGCAAACTTTTTTCCGTTCGTAATCTTCTCTACATTTTCTAAACTACTGAAAATAATTTGTCGTACTCCTGCTTCAACAGCGGCATCTGCCAACTGTTTACCCAGCTCCAGTTCATGAGTTAGGGGCGGGGCAATGTTTGGCGTCATCATGAAAACACCATCCGAACCGCGGAATGCTTTTACGAAATCTTTTTTATATCCAATATCAAGAGGTATACTCACCAGTTCAACACCTTGTTCTGCCAAACGCATGGCCTCCAGCGAATCAATACGACGGGTGATGCCACGTACGCGATAACGTCCGCTTTGCAGTAATGAATGTGCTGCACTGCGTCCTTGTTTGCCTAAAATGCCCACAATGGTAATGAGCGGTTTATTTTTCTCATAACCTTTTAAATTTGAACCCATACTTTTGTTTTCTAAGTGAAATTTTAACTATAAAAATTATAGTTACAAAACTATTTATAGTTTAATAACTTTACAATAACTATCCATTAGGATAGTTAAAACGCCATGAATACAGAATGCCAAAGTGATTTTATAAAAGTCAATAATAAATTATACCCATGCACGGTAAGTGTAGCTATGGATTTGGTAGGGGGAAAGTGGAAAGCAGTTATTTTGTATCACCTGAAAGATGCAGATAAACGTTATAATGAACTTAGAAAGGAAATGCCAAGTGTTACCGAAAGAACATTAAGCTTGCAATTAAAACAACTGGAAGAAGATGGACTGGTTTCAAGACAAGTGTATGGCGAAAAGCCGCCAATTAAAGTTGTTTACGGTTTAACGGATTTTGGTAAATCCTGTATCCCTTTACTTGATGCAATTGTTGGATGGGGTAATCAGATTGCCATACAAAAAGGCGAGTTTATCAAAAACTCCCTTTAGAAATGGTTTTATATTTTGCTCAAAATCATACGCATTCATATTATTAAACAGATGATTTATGAATGGTTCTTTTTAGTCTGAACGTATAACCTCTCTAACTAAGCTAGAGAGGTTTTTATTTTGAGAAATAATTATTTATCCGCAGAATTTTAAATTAACATTGTTTTTTTCTGCAGCTTCAATCGGTGTGTAATCCGATAAAATAAGTGCTTTGCCTTTCTTAACGCATACATCATGCTCAAAATGTACTGAAGGTTTACCATCTGCTGTTCTAACCGTCCATCCATCTTTTTCAATATACACATCTTTTTTCCCAAGATTAATCATTGGTTCAATTGCCATTACCAAATTTTCTTTGAGCAACAAACCAGATCCACGTTTTCCATAATTAGGCACTTGTGGGTCTTCGTGCATACTTTTGCCAAGTCCGTGTCCCACAAAATCTCTAACAACACCATAGCCCTGTTTTTCGTTGTGATGCTGGATGGCAAAACCAATATCTCCTAACCGTTTACCAACAACAGCCTCATTTATTCCAATAAAAAGCGATTCTTTTGTCGTTTTAACCAGGTCTAAAATTTCTTTATCCGCATCACCAATTACAAAGGTGTAAGCATGATCACCGTGATATTCATTTTTAATAACACCAACATCAACAGAAATAATATCGCCGTCTTTTAGCGTTTCGCTCCCGGGAAAACCATGCACAACTACATCATTTACAGAGGTAATAATATGATGGGGGAAGCCATTATAATTGTAGAAGGATGGTACAGCACCATGGTCTAAAATAAATTCATTCGCCAGTTTATCAATTTCAATAGTCGCTAAACCCGGGCGTAATATTTTAGCGATTTCAGCAAGGGTTTCGCTCACCAAAAGGGCACTGATTCGCATCAGTTCCACTTGTTCATCAGTTTTGTAAAAAATCATTGACGCAAAATTACTAATAAGTTTTTTAAAAACTTTTTGTCGTCGAAAGCTCAGTCATCATCTACAATTTAAAAAGGGGTATTGATGATGTCAGAAACAACAATAGCTAGTTTCCTTCCCGTATTAATTGACTGAAAAGAAATGTTTTGCTTCAGTCAACTAAATTTCAATGTAAATGATCAGGCTGTATTTATAAGCTTAGGCATATCTTTGAATTAATCTTGTTGGGTATGCAGGGCCACAAAACCATCAACGGTCAATTTTGGCATTTCGTCTGCGAAAAGGAAATGTCTGTCAGTATATCCCTTTAAGCGCAGGTCAGATTGATCCTGGATTGAAGTATACAAACCCTGGGTTTTGGTATGAATATCTGCATGAGCATTTCCTTTTAAAACCACCTGAAGAAACCGGGTTGTTAGCATGCCATCGGTTCTTACAACAGCATTTTCTTCCGCGTCAATTCTGAAGAGATCGTTTACATAAATAATAAGTTT
The DNA here is from genome assembly GCF_027213715.1 of Pedobacter punctiformis. Taxonomy (GTDB): domain Bacteria; phylum Bacteroidota; class Bacteroidia; order Sphingobacteriales; family Sphingobacteriaceae; genus Pedobacter; species Pedobacter punctiformis. Next base: position 274,037 of record NZ_JAPWGM010000003.1, on the reverse strand, counting down.
GCTAGTTTCCTTACCCGTTCCGGTAATGTTGAGCGTTTCTCCCAGTTGCACAACTTTAGCGTATCCTACATTATCATCTGTATAAGAAATGCCGATAGCCTGTCTTTGGATAAGTATTACTTCGACATTGCCTTTTACTGAGATTTTCCGGAAGGGTAAAATTTTATAAAGTTTTAAAGGTTTGTTTTCTGTTGCATAAACACTTGCAGGAGCGATAGCGGTTAAGAATAAGATTGCGGCAAACGCCTTTACAATCAGGATTTTGATTCGGGTTTTCATGTTGCGTTTCATTCAGTTATTGAATATTAATAATTGTTAAAATATATTGTGGTACCGTTTCCCAATGGAGATCAATTATCGGGTTGTACCATTTGGTCTCATTTTAACCAAGCTGATGCCAAAGTGAAATTTCGGTGGTAAGGTGCTTGTAATCATGGTTTTAATATTTTTTAAGGCGTTAAGGTGTTCATTATCGTACATATCCATGTGCGGGAGCGAACAGTTAAATAATATTGCAAATGCACAACTTTTGCCTGGCGCCAGGCTAGGAACTAAGCGTCCAGTTAATATTAAGATCCACTCAGATGCGAAATTTTGGAGTGGCTAATTCAGCAAATTGATATTGCAGATGCAAATGATAAGCACAAGAGGTTAGTAAACATTTCGCTACGGGAAAGGCAGGACAGATTTGGTAAGGCTAATTGCCTATAATGATTGCCATTATGAGATTTCGGCAAATGCTGAAAAGCAATTCGAATAATTAAGTCAACAACCGTTAACCAAGATATTTATTAGGAACATTTAAGGGAGCGTAAACGATATGATAACAAGATTTCATTAATTGAGAGACTACGTTTGCAATTACCGTTTGGCTGCGGTGCATTTGAGGCAACAATCCCATCATGGTGTAACTAATTGGATTAACCGCCGGAATAAATGTTTCCCAATCATAACCCGCTCCCCAGATAAGACCAGGAACTGTGATCTTCAGGTCTGCAGACTGTTCGAGTAAATAATTACGCATGGCTGACGATTGATCACTATTTTGATTTACGGTATGAAAAATTGGAGTTTGTCCGCCAAAGCCCATTGCATTAATACCAGCAGCGGCGTTCACATCAGCGCCATAATTAACTAGTACCTTTGCACAGGAAACATGATTAAATTCTGCACAAATGTGTAATAACGTAACCTCATTTAAAGGTGTATAGGCACAGCGCAGGCTGTATTTTTTAGTAAGCCCATGCAGATTATCTTTCAATTGATTTTCCAATGTCTTTGCGTCGTCCAGTAATACCGATAAAAGTATTGAATCTTCGAATTTCAGCCCATGATTTACAAAAGTTTTAACACAATCTTTAAACCTGGGGCTTCGGGTATACTCACTAATCAGTTCATAAATTAGTGGCTTCCCATTAAATTGAATGTTAGGATCAATACCGTTTTCAAAACATTGATTTATCCCTTCAATTGAATGCAGTTCAATCTGCTCAACCAGTTCCTGTAGAGTAGCCATAATATAAATTTATGTTAAGGTAAGTATATTTTAAGATCCGGCATTTAAAACTAAGGCGTAAATGTTAAGGATTAGAATATTCCAGAATATCACCCGGCTGGCAATCCAAAGCCTTACAAATGGCCTCTAGCGTACTGAAACGAATTGCTTTTGCCTTTCCTGTCTTGAGTATTGACAGGTTGGCCAGGGTCAAATCCACTTTTTCTGCAAGTTCATTTAATGACATTTTTCGTTTGGCCATCATCACATCAAGATTTGCTATAATAGGCATAATTATACGGTTAATTCGTTTTCTGTTTGAATTTCAATTCCCTTTTTAAAAACCTGTGCAATCACTAAAAGTATAACACCCATAAACAGCCATACATCTGCTCCACCTAAATGTAAATGTTGGGTATCGGGCATTTTTACACCTTTTGTAATTAGCCATTCGGTATAACCAACACCCCATGCCGTAAATAAGCCAATTCCAAAAGTCAGGCATGATAGTTTAATAATGAAATGTCTGACTTCTGTGTTGAATGGCTGCGCAATGTTCACCTTTTTATCGTTTAAGATTTTTATAATCAGGTAAAAAATGCAGGCCCTCATTACTGCTGCAATACTTATAAGCAAGGTTTCAACAAAAAAATGCCCGGGGTCATATTTATAAAGACCTGACAAATCATTTCGTTCCCAAAAATGTGCCGCATTATCCGGGTTGATTACTAAAGTATAAAAAGCACTGAATATATAACCACCAGCTTCTATACATAAGCCAATAAATATTACCCATGAAATGATGAGCAATATTTTCGAAATTTGTTTTGTACTAATTTCCATTTGATTTTTAGTTTAAGTTTATAATTCAAATATAAATAAATATTTATTGAAAAACAATAAATATTTATTTATTAATGCTGTAACTTGCGGCTTTTATGTTTACATAATGGATTTAATTGAAAAATAAATGTGAATTAATTTTTTTAGACTACACAATGCATCCCTTTTCATTTATATTTTCTTTAAAAGATTGACCTGAAGGGAATAGTTTCTTCAGGTAATAACATTACATTTTTAAAATCTATAAAAAGATATGAAAAACGAAAAAAACTCCGGAATGGAGAAATGGCTGGCCTTTTTTTGGCGGGTGGTAAACTTTCCACCAAAACGTTAAAAAAGAACAACACAAGTCTTAGCCTGATCTAAGGCTTGTGTTGTTTTAATGATTCCCGGTTGGTTAAATTAAAAACCTAGAAGAAGGTTAACGCCTGGAACTTACAGAGTTTATTTTTGCTTTTTTAGCGGCAAACGTTTTTGATAGCTCAATTGGCGCCAAATCCACTCTACCGGTCCATAATTATAACGGGTCAGCCACCAGCGGCTAAAGTAAACCTGGATGGTATAAATGCCGATAGCCAGTATAAGGTAAAACCAAATCGGTTTGCTGGTCCAAATGCCCAGCCCAAAACCCGAAAACAGGAGCATACCTATTAAATTTTGCATCATATAATTGGTCAGGGTCATTTTTCCCATCACAGCCAGAGCAGCAAAAAAGCGTTTGCTTTTATCGGCAATGTACAACCAGCATATTACACTAACTATAAATATCATCGAACTTAGAATCAGCCAGTATTGTACATTATAATATTTTTTGCTCGTCCATTTTAAATTTTTATCAATCAATAAAAAAGCGGTAAGCAACAAAGTAATACCCAGCGAAAACCAAAAGGCCTTTTTTACCTGTTTTGTTTTTAATTTAAGATTGTTAAAGAAATTAATCCGGTACAAAGTAAATCCCCATAAGAAGCAACAAAACATTACAACATGTACCGTATAAAGATAAGGTTTGCTTATAATCTGGCCAACATAGGTGCCTTTAAGCCCAAAGGTTAACACATCTGTTAAATTGCTGCTTTTATACAGATAAAATAATGGACTTAGTGGGTTTGTTTTCGCTGTATTTAACGAGTTGATATAGGCGTGAAGCACCGGAATGGAGAACAATAAAATTAAGCTTGCAATAAAGCTGGTTTTAGGCGAACTTCGATAAAACAACAACAGCAGTAATCCTAAAATGGCATAATCCTTAAGTATATCACCAAAAAAGAGTGCACTGTTAATTAATGCCAGTACCAGCAGCCAAAACATGCGGCCTGCAAAAAACGCATACGGATTGTGCCCTTTGTTGCTTACATTATTCATTAAAACAGCAAAGCCGTAGCCAAATAATAAGCTGAGCATCGTCCATGATTTCGCTGCAAAAACGGTCTTCATGAAATACATTAATGTGCTTGTTAAAGTATCTGGCTTAAAAACTTCAAAATCTTTGTCGATTACAAAAAAGTCAAAATAGTTCATTAAAACTACACCAAGAAGTGCCCAGCCTCTAAGTATATCTACTATTAAGGTTCGTTGATTGGGTGGTATAGGTTGAGTGGATACATCATTCATTTACATAGGGATTAGGTAGATTGATTTAATGATTGTGTTTTAAAATTACATAATAGTATCCTTTGTTGTGCAGTGGTGCTTGATTTTTTAGCAGGTTATCTGGATTAGGATTTAGAGATTCGTAAATAAAATAAATGCAATATTGTTGCGTTTGATAAAAATAATATTTACTTTTGATCAGTTTAGGTTATAGTTAGTTGATTAATGGGGGAGTTGTGGTTAACTCCTCCATTCTTTTTATAAGCAACTTCTGCAGGATTTAATTTGCAGCTATAATTTTTCGATAAAGCCTATAGAAATTCCTGTGAAACAATCATCCTGGCAACCATTTTCTACATAACCACAGGAAGAGATCATTCCATTATTTTTGGCTTCAAAATACGTTTCAGCATCTTTTCTTTTCAGTAACCATTCATTTTTTGCCATCAAATATACTTCATCTAGGGTTTTAGTTGCTGCCCCTTCCTGATGAGTATTCAGGCTGGCTTTGTCTTCAATCCATTCTTTTAAAACAATTACCGCATGTGTTTTTTGATCAATATTTTTGGCAACATAACTTCGTTTAACAACCTCACCATTTTGTACGGTAATTATCGTTTGCGAGCTATAACCCGTCCAGGATGCTGTATTAGCCTGATAGCGGTAAGCGTTGCTGGTTGATGCTTTAAAGTTTAACCAGGCCTGGTAGCTTTTGGTATAATCACTTTGATAAACCATATTATCTTTCTTACAAGCAGCTAAAAAAGTTCCTGTTATCAGCAAAATCAAAATGTAATGGTATTTTTTCATATCCGGTTGTTTATTGCATAAACGAGTAAACAAAGGTATACGCTACACCTGATTAAATAAGTAAACAATTGCCAATAGTAATGGTTGTTTGGATAAGGTATTGATAATGAGGGTTTATTTTGAATAGAAATGATGAAAAAACGAATTTGTATACTGGAGGATAATGATATATCCTAACACAGAGGAGGTATAGATGACCCTGAATTATAAAAAAGACTAAAAGCAACAAAGCTATCCATCCAGATAGCTTTGTTAACAACAAAACAAATATATGATAACCAAATTATCCTAATTTGACGTCATGGGCGGACTCGAACCGCCGTAAAAGGTTTTGCAGACCTGTACCTAAACCACTCGGCCACATGACTATATTTTTAATCCCATTTACTGTAAACAGAAACCGAATTAAGGTTAGGCAAATATAAAAAATATTATATATAATCTATAGAAATAGTAGTATTTATTTTGACCGGGATTATTTTTTATTAAAAATGTGTCTATATGTTTGTGAAGCTATTCTTTCAGGGCTTGGGTTAATGTACTTTACTTATTCAATAATGATGATAGAAAAATATCTACAAAGCATCTAAAAAATCGATGTAAAGCGGAACACTTTTCTCAATCCATTCTTTTGAAGCGTTTAACTCCATCCCATAATAAGCAAAAGAGGGCTTGTAATCTGCTTTGATATATTCAAAAGTAAGTTCAAATGGTCTTGTTAATTGGGCTAAAGTATATTTATATTTTTCAGATCGATTGTATTCTTGTTCGGCTATCCCAACGGTAATTGCCAGGGCAATTTTCTTTTCAGCAACTTTATAACCGCTTTTGCTGCCATAAGCCCAACCATAGGTAAGAACCTCATCTAACCATTTTTTAAAAAAAGGAGGGGAGCTAAACCAGTAAAATGGAAACTGAAAAACAATTTTATCATAAGCTTCAATCAGCTTTTGCTCCAGTACCACATCAATTTTTTCATCAGGATAAACTTCGTGTAGCTGATGAACAGCATATTTTTCGGGATATTTATTCAGTTCCTCAATCCATCTTTTATTGATAGCCGAATCTTTGATATTGGGGTGAATGACGATAATTAAGGTGCTCATATAGTATTAAACTTAAAATCAATGACGGCAAAAATACTTTGCAATACGTACATTTTGTACATTAGCAACCCATTGTATGGTACTATAAAAAATGTAAGTAATGACAAAAATTAAAGAAAGTTCAACCCATGCTGCGAACAAAAAAGCGCTTACAGAAGAATGTTTAGAAGTTTATGCTTCAAATATTATCGGAGGGCAATGGTCATTAGCCATTTGTTGTTATCTGATTAAGGGGAAACACAGATTTGGGGAGTTAAAAAAGTGTTTGCCAAATATTACCGAACGAATGCTGACCCTTCAATTACGAAAACTGGAAGAAAGTAAAATCGTTAAACGAACGGTTTATGCAGAGGTTCCGCCCCGTGTGGAGTATGAATTAACGAAAATAGGGTATGAGCTTTTGCCGATAATTAAAGAACTCGAAAAATGGGGTAAAAAACATAAAAATCTGGGCTAAAAATGATTAGTGTTTAATCCATGTTATCCATTTGTAAATACTGAGATTCAATAAGCAGAAATAGACAATTGCCTGTGTTTTTTGTAAGACTATTGTTTATCTTAGTTCTGCAAAAGCATAATATCATGTCAGAAATAAAATTTGAAACCGGTAACGGAGAGCCTGCTGCATTTAACTTATATGATGAAGGACGGAAAATTGGTGAAATGATTGTCGAAATTAACGGAACCGACTTAACGGTTTACCATACCGAAGTTGATGAAGATCAATCGGGTAAGGGCTACGCCGGACAATTGCTGGCTTCGATGGTGAATTATGTCAGAGCACACAATTTAAAAGTTATCCCACTTTGTCCTTATGTGCATGCACAATTTAAACGTCACCCGGATTTATATGGCGACATTTGGAATCGTACTGCAGAGTAAAATCACTTTATATTTTAATTAACCCATCTTGTAAAACCATATTGATTATGGTTTTTTGACTATCTGTGCATTCATTCTTCGAATATTCTTTTGTATAATTTTCCATCACGGGTGTAGCGTTTTTGTTCGGACCAGCGTTTTATAAAAGATAAATAAAACTATTGAACCTAAAAAAGAGCCGCCTATGCATCTGAAAAAAAACTAAACACGGAAAACCGAATACTAAACACGGTTTTCGGGTTATCGATTGGTTTTAGCCAATAAACTTTACACCTTTTATAATTTTGCCGTCACTAATGATTACATAAACTTATGAAGAAGCGAACCTCCCTATTTTTAACAGCTGCTTTTACCACCTTCCTTTTTTCTTGCGAAAAAGATATTAAACAAACAAAATGTTACCAGGTTAAATACATTTCAAATTACTGTACAGAACAGGGCTCGGTATTGGTGAGCTTTGGCACTACAAATACAGATGCCACACCTATAAAAGATAACGACGGAAAAATTATTGAATACCAGGCTGCTTTAATTAATGTATCCGAAAGCTACCGGATTCAGAACAAAATTTTTTATGTCAAATACCATTACAATTCTAATGATAACATTGAAATTAAGTCATGCCCTCAGGGACCAGCTGCGGTTAAGGTTTTAACCGTAGATGCCGTATCAAATGATGATTGCAACGTAAATTAAGACAAGATTTAAAAGAATATCCGCAATAAAGCCCAATTCAGTTATGGATTGGGCTTATTGTTTATAAAAATGAAGAACTTATTTTACATGCTCTTTAATAAAAACCTGAGGATTGAAATAACGGTCGTTTAACTGGGTTTTATTCATGGTTAACCAGCTGGCACAGCCATAATCATCAAATTTTTTGCGTATTTCCAGGTGCAAATGATGGTAATCGCCGCCATATTTTTTACTTTCTTCAGGCGTAAATAAGCGGGCCAATTTAGTGTTAGGGTTAACTTGTTGTCCGTTAGATACATAAACTTCTTTAAGATGTTTGTAAGTGGTAAACATGATCTTTCCATCTTTTAATTTATGTTTTACCACAACTGTACGTTGGTTTTCGCCAAGATGAATGGAGCAAACTACGCCATTGGCCATTGGATAAACAGCGACCAGCTTTGTTTTTGGTTTGGCCGGGTTAATGTCGATCGCGGTATGGATATGGCCTTTGTAAAAACTATCCCGGTGATCGCCGAATATGCTGATGATTTTAATGTTTTTAACCTCTTTGCGATTGCTCACATCAAATGGCAAAAACCATTTATCTGCAGTAAGGTCAGGATTGGCATCTGTATAATAGGGCTTCCAGCGATCTTTATCATTGTCAATAGTAGGCGTTTCTGCAAAGAAAATGGTAAACAGAATAATTAAGATTGTTCTCATCAATTAAATATTTATAGGGAACAAGATAATAATTTATTAACTATTTACTTAGTTGTTTTCTGTTTTTCTTTTCAATTCGATCACTGTAATTTCCGGCCAGATGCCGATACGCCCTGAAAAACCCAGAAAACCAAAACCACGGTTAATGTTTAGGTAGCGGTTATTTTCTGTTTTAATACCTGCCCAATGTTTATACCGGTATTTTACAAGGCTCCATTTAATTCCGAAGGCTTCAATTCCAAACTGCATTCCATGTGTATGACCTGCAAGGGTAAGTTGAATTTTAGAAGGAAATTGCTTGACCTGAGCATCCCAATGAGAAGGATCGTGAGAAAGGAGTACCTTAAAATCGTTCACATTTGTGTTTCTCAAAGCTTTTTCTAAATCGCCACGCTCCCCAAACCCAATTCCCCAGTTTTCTATACCCGCTAAAATAATCTTCTCTCCGTTTTTAATCAGTTCCACATGTTCATCCAGTAAAAGTTTAAAACCTAAATCTTTGTGATATTCTTTTAGTTGTTGAAGATTTTGTACTTTATCTGCTTCAGTTGGCCATTTAATATAATCTCCGTAATCATGGTTCCCTAAAATGGAAAACTGTCCGTATGGCGCTTTAATCTGAGAAAAATGTCCCAGATAAGGTTTAATTTCCGAAGCCGCATTATTAACCAAATCGCCGGTAAAAACAAAAAGATCACTTTTTTGTGCATTAATCATGTCGATTCCTTTTTGTACGGCTACCGGATTGGTAAAACTTCCGGCATGCACATCAGAGATTTGTGTAATGGTAAAACCATCGAAACTTACGGGCAAATCATCAAAAAATAAAGTATGCTTAATTACCCGGTAAGCATATTTGCCGAGCGTTATTCCATAAGCAAAAAGGGCCAGGGTTATGGCAAACATGAACAATGAGAAATCTACCCAATAATTATTTCTGGCAACCCAGTGAAATCCGGCAGATGTAAAATTTGAATTTACAGTGAGGATTAAGCGGTACAGATCGCCAATGATTAAAAATATAGCGAAAACCAGCTCTGAGCCCAGGAGAATTAAAAATGCATGGCTTATAATTTGAAAAAACTTATTCATGCCGGAGCGCCTCATTTTTGTGATTGCAAAAAATAAGGCAACAGAAAGACCTATAACGGCAAGCCAAAATACAGGAGCTAACCAGGACTGATGGAAGATTGTACTAAGGCCCGAAAGCACATAAGCATTAATTAATAAAAAGGCTAAAGCGAACAGGATGATGGGTAAAAGGTTAAATCTTCTCTTCATTTATAGAGTTAAAATGTAAATTTTGATAAAAGTAGCTTTTAAACGCAGATAAATACCTGGAAGTTTTGTGTGACTGATATTTTTACGATTGTTTGATTAAAGCACCCAAATAGTGGCCGCTATTGTAAAAGATTTGTTTGCAAAGCCTGAAATTTGAAATGTGTACATTTAAACGTCAATTTAAAAGCACACAGGTTTTAAATTTTACATTCTTTTATTAGCTTTGTGCATATGCTATCCAAAAAAACAAAATATGCCATAAAGGCTTTAGTCGCACTTGGCAAAAATGTAGAGAAACCACCTATGCAAATTTCAAAAATAGCAGAGGAGGAGCATATTCCTAAAAAATTCCTCGAGCAAATTCTGCTCGATTTACGTAATGCCGGCTTTTTGTACAGTAAAAAAGGAGCAGGAGGCGGTTATAGTCTGAATAAAAAACCGGAAGAAATTTTCCTGGTACAAGTCATGAGGATTACCGATGGGCCAATTGCAATGGTGCCATGTGCAAGTTTAAATTTTTATCACAAATGCGATGAGTGCACGGACGAAGTAACCTGCGGCATTAGAAGTGCTTTTATTGATGTAAGAGACGCCACTTTAAAGGTTTTGGCTGAGACCAGTATTGCCGATGTGATTGCCCGTGAAGACAAGCTGAAAATGTTGGTTTAAAATTTTTTACAAAAAATTACGACTATTCCTATATACTTTATATATTTGGCGGATGAAATTCAATACAAATTATAATGATATGCGTAACCAACTGATGTGTTGCTACTGTAAAGTGGCATAAGGGGCGATCTATAATTATAATTTATATAAAAATATTTGATGCTTCCCGGTAAAAAAGGAAGCATTTTTTGAATAAAAGCAAAACAACAAAACATGCAAAGTTTCAGAACAGAACTCGAAAACCCGGTTATTGAGCAGGATATTATCGATTTAGAGAAAAAAATCAGGGCTTTTAGGGACGGAACCATACACGACGAAAAATTTAGGAGTTTACGTTTAGCCCGTGGGGTATATGGCCAGCGTCAGCCCGGGGTACAAATGGTGCGTATTAAATTGCCCTTTGGTAAAGTTACCTTTAAGCAATTGCTGCGTATTGCTGATATTGCCGATGAATATGGAAGCGGAAACCTGCATTTAACTACCCGCCAGGATATTCAAATTCATTATGTGAGTTTAGATAGAACACCGGAACTTTGGGCAAAACTGGAGCAGGATGATATTACACTTCGCGAAGCCTGTGGAAATACAGTTCGTAATGTAACTTCTTCACCCAATGCAGGGATTGATCCGGATGAACCGTTTGATGTTTCTCCATATGCACAAGCTGTTTTTGCTTACTTTTTACGAAACCCGATTTGCCAGGAAATGGGCAGAAAGATTAAGATTTCGTTCTCTTCGAGTGATAAAGATACGGCGTATAGTTATATTCACGATTTAGGTTTTATCCCTAAATTAAACGAAAAAGGAGCACGTGGATTTAAGGTTTTGTTTGCTGGTGGTTTGGGCGCCCAGCCTTTTCTGGCCAATGCCGTACACGAGTTTTTACCTGAAGACCAGTTAATTCCTTTTACTGAATCTGTTTTAAGGGTTTTCGACCGTTACGGTGAGCGGACCAACCGGAATAAGGCCCGTTTAAAATACTTAGTTCAGAAACTAGGTTTGGAAGAGGTTTTACGTTTGGTGGCTGAAGAACGTATTGCCAATAAAGTAAAAACGTTTAAAATTAATTTAAATACGGTTCCTCAACCTCCTTTGCCTTTAGCGCAAAACTATGGCGAAGTAACTATAGAAAACGAAAAACACTATAAACACTGGCTGGCTACAAATGTAATAGAACAAAAGCAAAGTGGTTTTTATGGGGTGTACATTAAAGTGCAGGTTGGCGATATTAAAACAGATAAAGCCCGGGCTTTGGTGGAGGCAATCAGACCCCATGTTGCAGATGAAGTGAGAATTACTCAAAACCAGGGCTTACTTTTAAAATTCGTAAGTAAAGAAGCTTTGCCTTCATTATACGTAGCGTTAAACAAAATTGGCTACACAACGGCCGGTTTTGATAGTTTGGCTGATATTACAACTTGTCCCGGAACAGATACCTGTAACCTGGGCATCTCCAACTCAATGACTTTAGCAGAGGTTTTGGAAGACGTGATTTATACAGATTTTCCTGAATTTATTTACGAAAAGAACATTAAAATTAAAATCAGTGGCTGTATGAATTCCTGCGGTCAGCATGGTTTGGCCGAAATTGGTTTTCATGGCAGCTCGGTAAAGGCGTCAGGTAAAGTAGTACCGGCGGTACAGGTAATGCTTGGTGGTGGAACCGTTGGAAATGGCGTTGGAAGGGTAGCCGAAAGGGTTATTAAAGTGCCATCAAAAAGAGCTACAAGTGTATTGCACTATATTTTAAATGATTTTAAAGCCAATAACCTGGAAGATGAAAATTTCCATGCCTATTACGACAGGAAAGGTAAGGATCATTTTTACCAGCTTTTAAAGCCGCTGGCAGATTTAACTAATCTTCAAAACGAAGAATTTGTGGATTGGGGCCATGTAGAACAATTTGAAACCGCAATTGGCGTAGGCGAATGTGCAGGAGTAGTAATTGATTTAGTTGCAACTTTATTACTTGAAGCAGATGAAAAATTTGATTGGGCAAAGCAGAACTTGGATAAAAAAGCCTATGCAGATGCCATTTATCATACCTACAGCACCTTTGTAAGCGCAGCAAAATCTCTGCTTTTAGATAAAGGAATAAACAGCAGCACACAAGTGGGAGTAATCCGCGAATTTGATAACCATTATGTAGAGAGCGGCGAATTTTCTTTAAAGACTTCTTTTTCAGATTTGGTTTTACAAATCAACAAAAATGAACCTTCAGCAGAATTTGCACAGCAATATTTTGAAGATGCAAATCAATTTTTAAACCAGATCAAAGCCAAAAGGGCTGTAATAGCATTATAATCATGATTGAGCAAAAATTAAATAAAGAATCCAAAATAACCCTTTTAGGCGCTGGTCCGGGTGATCCGGATTTATTAACTTTAAAAGGTGTTAAAGCTTTGCAAACAGCAGATGTGGTTTTATACGATGCCTTAACCAATGAGGCTTTGTTAGAACATGCTCCTGAAGATGCAATTAAAGTTTACGTAGGTAAACGCTCCGGCGAACATTCTTATCCACAAGATACCATTAACAAACTAATGATTGATTATGCCCTTAATTATGGTCATGTAGTACGCTTAAAAGGTGGCGATCCATTTGTTTTCGGAAGAGGTTATGAAGAGCTTGACTATGCAGCTTCTTACAGCATTCCGGTAAGTGTTATCCCTGGTATTTCCAGTTCTATTGGTGTACCCGGTTTACAGCAAATTCCGGTTACCCACCGGGGTTTAAGCGAAAGTTTTTGGGTAATTACCGGCACCACAACTTCAGGAGCAGTATCTGCCGATATTTATCAGGCAGCCGAATCAAACGCAACAGTGGTAATTTTAATGGGTTTAAAAAAACTTCCTCAAATTGTAGAAATCTTTAAAGCTTCGGGTAAAAATCATTTACCGGCGGCCGTTATTCAAAATGGCTCAGCAGAAGATGAGAAACTGGTCATTGGGAGAGTAGAAAATATAGAGGATCTGGTTAAGCAGGAAAACATCAAAGCGCCGGCCTTACTTATTTTTGGCGAAGTTGTTTCATTACATCCTTCATTTAAAAAACTGGTCAAACAATATGCAGCTATCGCCTAACCAACAAGATAATGAACAAACTTTTTCTGAAGAGGAAAAAGGTAATCAGCTGTTCCCGGTTTTTGTAAAACTGAACAAGCTGCATACATTATTAATTGGTGCAGGTAATATTGGACTGGAAAAACTTAGGGCAATAATAAACAATAGCAACCGTGCTAAAATTACAATTGTTGCCGAGATGATTTTGCCTGAGGTTTATGAGCTTATTAAAGATTATCCTCAAATTAAAATCAAGCAAAAAAGCTTTGATGTTGACGACTTAAACGATATTGATATTGTTTTTGCAGCAACAAATAATCAAATTTTAAATGAAGAAATCAGGGCAGTAACGCATGAAAAAGGCTTATTAATCAATGTAGCGGATAAACCTGAACTTTGCGATTTTTATTTAGGTTCTATTGTTCAGAAAGGTGATTTAAAGATTGCCATTTCAACCAATGGTAAATCGCCAACCATAGCCAAGCGACTAAAACAGATATTAAATGAAGGTTTGCCGGCAGAGCTGGATGCAACCTTACAAAACATGAGCGCCTTAAGAAATACCTTAAATGGTGATTTTACGGCTAAGGTTAAAAAATTGAATAAGGTTACCGAAAGTTTGGTGAACCCGAGAAAGAATTTTTTTGAAGCTAATATTAAATGGTTAATCTGGCTGGCGGCAATTTTACTGTTAGGAACCGCAGGTATTACCTTATGGAATACCGAACCGGAATTTCAAACCTTTTTTATCAACATAGATCCTTTATTTTATTGGTTTTTAGGTGCAGGTTTTGTGTTTGCGCTGATTGATGGAGCAATAGGGATGTCGTATGGTGTAACCTCGGCATCATTTTCTTTAGCAATGGGTTTACCACCTGCATCGGCAAGTATGGCCATTCACATTTCCGAGGTAATGAGTAATGGTATAGCCGGTTGGATGCATTATAAAATGGGTAATGTAAACTGGAAACTCTTTAAAATATTAATTATTCCGGCCATTATTGGTGCAGTGTTAGGTGCTTACATTTTATCCTCACTGGAACATTACAGTTCTTATGTAAAACCGGTTGTTGCAGTTTATACTTTGTTTTTAGGTGGTGTTATCTTAATGAAAGCCTTCAATATTAAAAGAAAAAAAGCAGAGCATAAAATTAAAAAAATCGGTCTTTTAGGTTTCGTAGGTGGTTTTATCGATGCTGCTTTTGGTGGTGGATGGGGTTCTATCGTATTATCAAGCTTAATTGCTGGGGGCAGGCATCCGTTATTTTCGCTTGGGACAGTAAAAATCAGTCGTTTTTTTATTGCCACATTAAGTTCATTAACCTTTTTTACCATGCTTGGTGGTAAACATTGGGAAGCGGTCCTTGGTCTGATTATTGGAAGTGCAATCGCATCACCAATTGCAGCGAAGGTTTCGAATAAAATTTCAGCAAAAACGATTATGGTGGCTGTTGGGATTATTGTAATGTTGGTGAGTTTACGAAGTGTGGTGCTATTTATTTTAAAATTATTTTAGGCGATGGGGAATTTAGAGGAGATTAAACAACAATTAACAGGTTTAAATACCATTGATAAGTTAAAATGGCTGGCAGATCAATATGCCGGTAAAATTATATTTTCAACCAGCTTTGGTTGGGAAGACCAGGTAATTACGCATTTAATTTTTGCAAATAACATTCCGATTAAAGTATTTACATTGGAAACAGGACGGCTTTTTCCTGAAACGTATTACGTTTGGAACCGTACCTTAGAAATTTATAATAAACCAATTCATGCCTATTATCCTAAAAATGAATTGTTGCAGGATATGGTGAACACGAAAGGGCCAAACAGCTTTTATGAATCGGTAGAAAACCGGAAAGAGTGCTGTTATATTCGTAAAATAGAGCCTTTGAAAAGAGCCCTGAGCGGGAATGAAATATGGGTTACAGGAATCAGGGCAGATCAAAGTGCCAACCGCGAGGATATGCACGACCTGGAATGGGATGAAGGCAATCAGTTAATTAAATTTCACCCCATTTTCGATTGGACACTGGATAACGTAAAGGATTATATTAAAGAACATAACATCGTTTACAATACTTTACATGATAAAGGTTTTCCAAGCATTGGTTGTGCCCCATGTACCAGAGCCGTACAACCTGGCGAAGATTTTAGAGCTGGAAGATGGTGGTGGGAAGATCAATCTAAAAAAGAATGCGGACTGCATGTAACACAGTCTTAAAGGCACAGGAGCAGGGCGAACAAAACATCATTGCGATGAACAATTGTAATGAAAATTAAAAAGACAACAACAAAGAATGAGCACATATAATTTTGATTATTTAGATGAATTAGAGGCCGAGGCCATTCACATTTTACGTGAAGTGGCGGGGCAGTTTGAAAAACCGGCATTATTGTTTTCGGGAGGAAAAGATTCAATTACTTTGGTTCGTTTGGCAGAAAAAGCTTTCCGTCCGGGTAAATTTCCTTTCCCTTTGGTACACATCGATACCGGTCATAACTTTGAAGAAACCATTACTTACCGCGATAAAATGATTGAACGGATTGGCGAAAAATTAATCGTTGGTTCGGTTCAGGAATCTATAGACCAGGGGAAAGTAGTAGAGCAAAAGGGTAAAAACGCAAGTAGAAATACCTTGCAAACCGTTACTCTTTTGGATACCATTGCTAAATATGAATTTGACGCCTGTATTGGAGGCGCCAGACGGGATGAAGAAAAAGCCCGTGCAAAAGAACGTATCTTCTCGGTACGTGACGAATTTGGACAGTGGGATCCAAAACGCCAGCGTCCTGAACTTTGGAATATTTACAATGGAAAAATCCACAAAGGAGAAAATGTCCGTGTTTTCCCAATCAGTAACTGGACTGAGCTTGATGTTTGGAATTACATTCGCAGGGAGAAGATTGATTTGCCAAGTATTTACTTTGCGCATGAGCGTGATTGTATCACCAGGAATGGACAATTGATGGCTGCATCGCCGTTTCTAAATATGGATGATGAAGATATTGTGATCAACAAAACAGTGCGTTTCCGTACCGTAGGTGATATGTCTTGTACGGCTGCGGTTGAATCTGAAGCCACGTTAATTGATGATATTATTTCAGAAATCAGTGCCTCAAAAATTTCGGAACGTGGTGCCCGTATGGACGATAAGGTTTCAGAAGCAGCGATGGAAGACAGGAAAAAAGGAGGATACTTTTAAAAGTTCCAAGTAGTTCGTATCAGGCGTCAAGATTTAGAATATATCCTGATAATTGATACGCTTATCTTAATACTAACACAATGAACATATTAAAATTTTTCACGGCAGGTAGTGTAGATGATGGTAAAAGTACCCTCATTGGCCGTTTATTATACGATACGGATTCTATTTTAGCCGATCAGTTGGAAGCCTTACAAAGTTCTAACCGAAAAAATGATGATGGAACAATAGATTTAGCCATTTTAACAGATGGTTTAAGGGCCGAGCGGGAGCAGGGCATTACGATCGATGTTGCTTATAAATATTTTCAAACGGATAAACGAAAATTCATTATAGCCGATACTCCGGGACACATTCAGTACACCAGAAACATGGTTACGGGTGCCTCAACAGCAAATTTGGCTATTATATTAATTGATGCCCGTAATGGAGTAGTGGAACAAACCATTCGCCACTCTTACCTGGTTTCCCTTTTAGGTATTAAACATATTGTGGTTTGCATTAATAAAATGGATATGGTTGATTACAGCGAAACTGTTTTCAATGCCATTACAGAAAAATACAAAGGTTTGGCACAGCAGCTTCATTTAAAGGATGTAACCTATATTCCGGTTAGCGCATTAAAAGGTGATAATATTGTACAATCCTCCGGAAATATGGATTGGTATGAAGGCGAAAGTTTACTGCATTTCCTTGAAAAAGTAGATACCGATGCACAGGATAAATCGCAATTTGCCCGTATGCCGGTACAATGGGTAATCAGACCTCAAACCGAAGAATTACATGATTACCGTGGTTATGCAGGCCGGGTTTTAAGTGGAACATTTAAACTGAATGATAAAGTAACGGTTCTGCCTTCAGGAGCAAGTTCAACAATTGAAAAAATTGAGTTTTTTGATCAAAGCCCTGCTGAAGCTTTAGCAGGGCAGTCGGTAACCATTCATTTAAAAGACGATGTAGACATTAGCAGGGGCGATACGATTGTAAATGCATCTGCATTGCCAAATGAATCCAAACTCATTGAAGCCGATTTATGCTGGATGGATACCCGTGCACTGGATACATCCTTAACCTATTTTATTCAGCACAACAGCAAAACGACACGCTGTAAAGTCAATGAAATTTTGCATAAAGTGGATATTAATACTTTAGAGAAACATACTGCAGATGAATTTAAATTAAATGATATTGGTCGTGTAATTATCAAAACAGCCGATGCGTTGGCCTTTGATTTGTATGACGATAACCGAACCAATGGCTCAGCCATTTTGATCGACAGCCGTACAAACCTAACCGTTGGCGCTTTAATGTTTAGAGCGGCAGTAGAGTAGTTATTATTTAAATATTTAAAGAAATATAATGGGACATCATGATGATGGTCCCATTTTTTGTTTTAAAGCATTTCTACCAATTGTTTTGAGCAGCTTATTTAATTTAAGTATCTTAGTTATAATTAGTAATTCACTCATTTTAATCGATCCATTATGAAAAAGACAGTTTTTTACCTTGCTTTTCTCGCTATTCCGTTGATGTTTAGCTGTAATCAATCTGGCAAAAAAGCCGGTACAACAGATAGTACTTCTACATCAACCGATACCATATCAAATGCACAATGTTATAAAGCAGGGTATGAAAAAGATAGTGCAGATTTAAAAATCGAAACTTTAAGTTCTGGAAAGGTTAAAGGAAAACTGGCTGTAAAATATGCTGTAAAACCTATGAATGACGGATTAATTGCCGGCGAATTTAAAGGAGACACCTTATTTGTTAATTATACTTTTAAAACAGGAGAAGATACCGTAAGCGTTCACACCAACCCACTGGCATTTTTGAAAAAGGATGGTAAATTAATTATGGGTGTAGGCCAAATTGAAACTACATTAGGCCGGTCTTATTTTGTTAAAGGTAAACCCATTAATTTCGAAAGAGGAAAATTCACTTTTGAACCTGCAGATTGTAAGTAATTTATAACACAGCCAAGCTGTTGAAAATCGATTATAATTAAATAATAAAATTATTTTAAAATAAATTACTACAATTTCTATAGACTTTATATATTTGTATAATTAATAAATGCAAACGAGCGAAAATTTTCAGTTATGATTTTAAATAAAGTAGAGAAAGCGAACATTGAACCAAAGATTACTTTAATAGGTGCAGGTCCTGGCGATCCTGATTTATTTAGTTTAAAGGGGGTAAAAGCATTAAAAACAGCTGATGTTGTTTTATATGATGCCAATGTAAACGAAGCTTTGTTAAATCATGCACCAGATGGAATTCCAAAGGTTTATGTAGGTAAACAAAGTGATGATGAATCTTTTTCGCAGGATGCTGTAAATAAGCTGATTGTTGATTATGCTTTAAACTATGGTCACGTAGTGCGTTTAAAAAGCGGAGATCCGTTTTTCTTTGCCAAAGGTTATGAAGAAATAGATGCTGCAGAATCATACAGTATTCCAACTGAAATTATTCCGGGCATTTCGAGTGCAACTGGAGCACCAAGTTTGCAAAAAATCCCAATGATTTATAAAGACCTGAGCGAAAGCTTTTGGGCAGTAACCGGAACTAATTCTAAAGGAGAGATATCAGAAGACTTATATATTGCTGCCAAAACCAAAGCAACTATTGTGGTTTTAAATGGAATAGAGAAAGTAAAAGAAATTGCGGCAATTTTCCAGTCTGAAAGTAAAAATTTACTTCCGGTTGCTGTTATTCAAAACGGTTCATCGCCGGACGAGAAAATCGCAGTAGGCATTGTAGATACCATTGCCGAAATTGTAGCAGATAAAAAAATTAATGCACCAGCGCTATTGGTATTTGGAGATGTAGTTTCATTACATCCTCAATTTCAACCTATTCGCGACTTCTATGAGATTATAGCTGAAGAATATTAGAACTTTCAGGTTAAACTTAAATTATATATTTGTTTTGTTGTAAAGCCGTGGGTATAACCTTACGGCTTTTTTATTTACACAGGATGAATAACCTTCCATTATGATCCTCATCCGTGCTTAAATTATTATCGACCAGAGCGATCCGGAAAGGTGAAATATTTAATCAAAAATAAATTTTGCATTATTTGCAAACAGCAAAACAATTAGTAACTTAACAGGGTTATCTACACCAAATATTTAATGGAAATAATACATATAAGTGCCGAGTGTTACCCTGTTGCAAAAGTTGGAGGTTTAGCCGATGTAGTAGGGGCCCTACCGAAATATCAAAATAAACTGGGCCATATTGCTAAGGTGGTTGTGCCTGCCTATGATACAAAATTTATCCGCGAAAATGATTTCGAGGTTACTTACGATGCATGGGGCAATTATGGTAATAACCATTTTCAATATCGCATACTTAAAGAAAAGACCAATAAACTGGGTTTCGACTTATACATTATACACATTCAGGGATTAACCGACCGGCCAAATGTATACGGTTATTTTGACGATACCGAACGTTTCATGGCTTTTCAAATTGCTACACTGGATTGGATTGTACAATGGGAACACCGTCCAGATGTAATTCACTGCCACGATCACCATACGGGATTAGTGCCTTTTATGGTTGCTAATTCTATAAAATATCAGTCAATCAGTTCTGTTCCTACCGTTTTAACCATTCATAACGCTCAATATCAAGGGCAGTTTGGCTGGGATAAACTCTATTATATTCCGGGTTTCGATTTATGGAAATCGGGTTTACTGGAATGGAAGAAAGATATAAATCCATTGGCTGCAGCAATTAAGTGTGCCTGGAGAGTTACTACGGTTTCGCCAAGTTACTTAGAAGAGATGAGTACCAATGCCCGTGGATTGGAAAGTTTATTAAGGCAGGAGCGGGGCAAATCTATAGGCATTTTAAATGGAATTGATAATGAGGTTTGGGATCCGCAAACAGACCCTATGCTTGAAAAAAGTTACACGATTAAAACCGTTGAAGCGGGTAAATTAGCAAACAAAACTGCACTTTGCAATGTTTTTGGATTAGATCCTTCCAAACCCCTGTTTACATTCATTGGTAGATTAGTAGATGAAAAAGGAGCAGATTTACTCCCTGATATTTTTTATACCGCTTTACAGCAGCATGGAGATAACATCAATGTTTTAGTGCTTGGCTCAGGAGACAGTTGGGTAGAGGGCAGATTAAATCAATTGAAAGAAATTTTCGAAGGAAGATATAATGCATACATCGGTTATAACGAGCAGTTATCGCACCAGATTTATGCAGGAGCAGATTTTCTGATCATGCCATCCAGAGTGGAGCCTTGTGGTTTAAATCAGCTTTATGCTTTAAGATACGGAACGGTACCGGTTGTAAGAAGGATTGGAGGTTTAAAAGATACCGTAATTGATATTGGCGATGATGGTTTTGGCATTTGCCACGATCAAACCACTATTGGAGATGTAACACATGCAATTAGCAGAGCCGTTGAATTATATAATGATAAGAAGAAATTTAAAGCTGTACGCAAAACAATGATGCAAATTGACCATTCTTGGGATAAAGCAGCACAGCAATATATAGAATTGTACCAAATATTAAAATAAGCTTAAACATGACCGACAAAGTTTTAGGCGTTATCCTTGGCGGTGGCCAGGGATCAAGACTATCGCCACTAACACAAACACGATCTAAACCGGCAGTTCCTATTGCGGGTAAGTATCGGCTGGTAGACATCCCAATTTCTAAT
Source organism: Pedobacter punctiformis (assembly GCF_027213715.1). Taxonomy (GTDB): domain Bacteria; phylum Bacteroidota; class Bacteroidia; order Sphingobacteriales; family Sphingobacteriaceae; genus Pedobacter; species Pedobacter punctiformis. The sequence goes on along the minus strand of NZ_JAPWGM010000003.1, from coordinate 253,002 downwards.
TGCCTGAATTCAGGCATACACCGCATGTTTGTGTTAACGCAGTTCAATTCAGCATCCCTAAACAAACACATTAAAAACACGTATCACTTTAGCCATTTTAGCACGGCCTTTGTTGATATTTTAGCGGCTGAACAAACTGTACAGAACTCAGGTTGGTTTCAAGGTACAGCCGACGCCGTTAGACAGTGTATGCATCACATTGTTTCGCATGAGTTTGATTACATCTTAATTCTGTCAGGCGATCAGCTGTATCAGATGGATTTTAAAGATATGATTGAAAAACATATCGAAGCAAATGCTGAAATTTCTATCGCAACCATTCCGGTTACGGCTAAAGAGGCAACAGAATTTGGTATTCTTAAAACAGATCAGGAAAACATGATTACCTCTTTCGTAGAAAAACCGAAAACAGGTTTAGAAGACTGGATTTCTGACACTGGCGAAGAAATGCAAGCCGAAGGCCGTAATTTCCTGGCCTCTATGGGTATTTATGTGTTTAACCGTGATTTCCTGATTAACATCTTAAATGAAAATTCGGATGAAAAAGATTTTGGTAAAGAAATTTTACCAAGAGCTATTGTCGCTAACCGGGTGTTAAGCTATCAGTACGAAGGCTATTGGACAGATATTGGTAATATTTCTTCTTTCTTTGAAGCAAATTTAGGCTTAACAGACGAGCTGCCTAAGTTTAACATGTTTGATAGTAATCATACCATTTTTACAAGGGCAAGGATGCTTCCGCCTTCTAAAATTTCAGGTACCACTTTAGAAAAAACCATAATTGCTGAAGGTTGCATTATACAGGCCAGCAGGGTAGAACATGCTGTTTTAGGTATCCGGTCGCGAATTGGAAAGCATACGGTAGTGACCAATTCTTACATTATGGGTAGCGACCGTTATCAAACACTCGAAGAAATTCAGAATGAAACCAACTCAGGTAATGCTTTAATTGGTATTGGCGATCGCTGTTACATTAACAATGCAATAATTGATAAAAATTGCCGGATTGGTAATGATGTTAAAATTAATGGTGGTGATCATCTCGAAGATGGAGATTATGACCTTTATGCCGTTAAAGATGGCATTGTTGTAATTAAAAAAGGTGCAGTTTTACCAAGCGGAACCGTGATTTAAAACAATAATTTTAAATAGAAGCCGATTTTAGATGATATGCTAAAATCGGCTTTTGTTTAAATATTTACCTTAAAAACATTCCAGCGATTAGATGTAGTTAAACATTATAGAAAAAGTAGAACCTTCCCCGAGTACAGATGCCACTTCAATGCTTCCTTTGTGCATTTTCATAATATTGCGGCTAATGGTTAAGCCAATACCTGAACCATGTTTACGGGTGGTATAAAACGGCACGAATATTTTTTCAAGATTGTCAGATTCAATACCTTTTCCATTATCGATTACTTCAATATATAACTTATTGTTTTCCAGTCGGTAGCTTACCTGAATGTGCGGGTTTGGCATTTCTTCCACCGCATAAATGCTATTGGTAATTAAGTTAATCAGCACTTGTTCAATCAGTTTTAAATCCAGTTGCAGTGTAATTCTGGATGAAGTTTGCTCTACATCAAGTACCACGTTGCGCACTTTAGCAAAAGGCTGCATTAAAACCTTAATGTGTTTTAATATTTCGCCAATGGTATGCGATTCGAGAATTGGAGTAGGTAGTTCAGCAATTAAACGATAATCTTTTACAAAATCTAAAAGGCCCGAAGATCTTCTTTTGATGGTTTGAAGAGCTGTTTTTAAATCCTCCATTTCATCTTCGGTTAAATTTTGCTTATCGGTAACCATGCGGTTTATCGTGTCAGACAGGGAGCTGATTGGCGTAATGGAGTTTAAAATTTCATGAGAAATTACACCTATCAGTCTGTTCCAGGCCTCGGTTTCTTTTTGTTCTATTTCATCTTTAATATTTTGGAAACTAATAATGGTATAATGGTTCCCATATAAATTTAAAGGCATAACTTCCGTAGACAGCTGGATAAATTTATCCTGAATTTTAAGTTCCAAAAATCTTTTTCCACCGGTAACAATCTGGTCAACCTCATGAGCAAAGACAGGCAAATGTTGCTTCAGCCGGTGCCAGTATTTATAGGCAGGTACACCAAGCAAGGCTGAGGCCGCCTGATTGAAAAAAGCAATTTCTAAATGTCCGTTCTGTTCTTTTTGCGTGTTATTAATGACAATTACCCCGACCGGAACCTGTTCTAAAATGGTTTTTATCAACTGGAACATGGCTTCCTGCTCCAATCTGATTTGTTTATGTACCTGAAGAATATCACTGAAAGATTCGTACAATTCAGGAAAACTTCCTTTTGTGGTTTTATTTTTGAAGTTTAAGGTATGATCGCGTGTTTTTACCGCAAGGATAAAACGCTTAATGTCTGACCGGATTTCATTAATATAAAAATACAAGGAAATGATGCTACCAATAAAAACTAAGCTCAGGCCAATTATGGTAAACCAAAGCTGAGTGTTTTTAATGAGGTAAAATAATAAATAGCCCAGCAGGTTAATAATAACCAGCCGGAGGATCAAACGAAAAGTAAAGCGTTTATAAAACATCTTTTATAACTAAAAGCTTAAATTCCAAATTTTTCAATTCTACGGTATAAAGCGGCCCGGGTTAAGCCCAGTTCTGCCGCGGCTTTTGATATATTGCCCTTATGTTTATCGATTGCTTTTTGGACCATCATTTTTTCCATATCCTCCAGTGCCATTTCATCGGGCATAGCATTATTATTTGCAAAACGTTGTGGACTTAGCTGCAAATCTTCTTCAGAAATGGTTATACCATCACTCATAATTACAGCTCTTTCCAAAACATGCTGAAGCTCCCGAACGTTGCCTGGCCATGCATAATTGAGCAGTGCTTCTTCAACCTTTGAACTTAAACTACGCGTTTCTTTATGATATTTTGAACTGAAAACCTGCATAAAATGATTGGCCAGTAATAAAATATCTGTTCCGCGTTTGCACAGTGGGGGTAATAAAAGCTCCACCGTGTTAATCCTGAATAATAAATCCTGCCTGAATGTATTTTTTGCAACCATTTCATTTAAAGGCATATTAGTAGCTGTAATTAAACGCACATTTATTTTACGTTCCTTACTCTCGCCTAAACGGGTAACGGTTCTGTTTTGCAAAACACTTAATAATTTTGCTTGCAAGGGAAGGGTTAAATTACCAATTTCATCTAAAAAGATGGTTCCGCCATCAGCCAGCTCAAATCGGCCGGGCTTATCTTCTTTTGCATCAGTAAAGGCCCCTTTTGCATATCCAAAAAGTTCGCTTTCGAAAAGGTTTTCATTTAGAGATCCTAAATCCACATGCATAAAAACCTGATTTTTGCGCTGAGAGTACCTGTGGATTTCGTAGGCAAATACTTGTTTTCCAGTTCCGTTTTCGCCTAAAATAAGCATATTGGCATCTGTAGGAGCAACTTTCACCAATGTATTTTGCAATTGCTTAATTACCTCGGCTTCGCCCACAATGTGCTCAAAACCACGGGTCATATCTTTCTGCAAAGAAGAATGGATTTTTTCGAGTTTTTTTACCTTTCTGGTCGATTCACGCAATTTAGAGGCTGAAGATAATGTTGCAAAGAGCTTTTCATTTTCCCAGGGCTTCAGAATAAAATCAGTAGCACCTTTTTTTATTGCCTTTACAGCGAGTTCAACATTGCCAAAGGCAGTCATCAAAATCACTACGTAATCCTTATCAATGGATAAAATGTGCTCGAGCCAATATAAACCCTCACGTCCATCACTGGCACCTTTCTGATAATTCATGTCCAGCAAAATAATGTCGACCTCATTTTTGCTTAGTAAAATGTTTATTTCTTTTGGCGATTTACAGGTGATGACTTGCTTAACTTGCTGCTTGAGAAATAATCTTGCGCTAAGCAGAATATCATCGTCATCATCAATAATTAGAACCGTAGCATCTAGCATAAAAATTAAGTTTGATAATACGAATTTACCAAAACTGTTCGATCCCGCACATAAACTGTCCGAAAACGAACATTTCATTGTTGATTAATATTGTAATTATCTGTTTTTCAGTATTTTATTTTTGTTTATGCTTTTGGCACAAGCTTGGTTATTAAGGATCAAAACAGTACAAACCAACCAATGGATAAGAAAATAGAGAAGAAAAGATTTAGCACTAAAACCTTAATGATATTAGGTGGAGCAATTGCATTTATTGCCGTTGTGATTTATGGCTATACCTTATCACTTAAAAAAGTGTATAAAGCTGATGCAGATAAACTAACCATAAGCAAGGTTCAATATGGCGACTTTGAAGATGTAGTTTTATTAAATGCCAGCGTTGTACCTCTAACTTCTGTAATTGTAAGTTCTTCTGAGGGTGGAACTGTTGCTGAAATTTTTACAGAGAACGGGGCTTCCGTGGTTAAAGGAACACCACTTTTAAGAATTTCAAATTCTAATGCAATGTTAAGTTATACTTCAAGCCAAACTGCTGCAACAGAGCAGATAAATCAATTACGTAAATCGAGATTAGACCTTGAACAAAATCAAAGGGTGTTAAATCAGGATTTATTAGATGTAGAGAACAATTTGCGTACGGCTGCAAGACAATATCGTTTGGATAGCGCATTATATTCTAAAAAGGTAATAACCACACAGGAATTTACAAAATCGAACCAGGATTATGAATATTATCAGGGTAAACGCAAAATTGTAAAACAAGCCATTCAACAAGAAAACCAAAGCCGTAGAATGCAACTGGCGCAAATTGATCAGTCTATGGGACAAATGAATGAGAGTTTGGAAATGATCCGTAAAAACATTGAAAACATGACGATTAAAGCACCGGTTTCAGGAAAACTTTCTTCTTATGATCCTGTAATTGGAAAATCCTATACCTCCAATGAAATGATTGGAAAGATTGATGTTTTGCAGGGTTACAAATTACAAGCCGGGGTAGACGAATATTATATCAACCGGGTTAAAGAAGGGCAAACGGCCAGTTGTGAGTTTAATGGTAAAACCTACAACTTAACGGTGAGCAAAGTTATTCCGGAGGTTACCTCGGGGCAGTTTCAGGTAGAAATGGTTTTTAAAAATGGTTCGCCTGATGGTTTGCGCCGTGGATTATCCTTACAAACGAAGCTAACCTTATCTGATAACAGCAAATCATTGCTTTTAGCACAGGGACAATTTTTCCAAAGTACAGGAGGATCTTGGGTGTTTGTGGTCAACAATGGTAAAGCCACTAAGAAAAATATTAAAATAGGACGTAAAAACTACCTTTATTATGAAATACTAGATGGTTTACAGAAAAATGATGAGGTGATCACTTCGTCTTATGATCAGTTTAATCAATACGATCAGGTAGAAATAAGTAAATAATATCAATGCCGGATTTAGGGATAACAGAAATCCGGTATACTAAAATATTCAAACGTTACAACAAATAGGCTATGATTAAAATAGAAAATCTGGAAAAAGTTTACAAAACTGAAGAAGTGGAAACCACAGCGCTCAATGGAATCAATCTTCATGTTAAAGCAGGAGAATTTGTGTCCATTATGGGGCCATCTGGTTGTGGTAAATCTACTTTGCTAAATGTTATGGGTTTACTGGATAAACCTGAAGGTGGAAGCTATAAATTTATCGATACAGAGCTCTTGACTTTAAATGATAGGGAGCGTTCTAATTTTCGTAAACGAAACATGGGGTTTGTATTCCAAAATTTTAACCTGATTGATGAGTTAACCGTTTTTGAAAACATTGAACTTCCTTTAATCTACAATAAAGTTCCGGCTACGGAACGTAAAAAACTGGTTAATGAGATTATTGAACGCATGAACATTGTAAACCGAAGTGGTCACTTTCCTCAGCAATTATCCGGTGGTCAGCAGCAGCGTGTAGCGGTTGCAAGAGCTTTAGTAACCAAGCCAAAATTGGTTTTGGCAGATGAGCCAACCGGAAACCTGGATAGCTCACATGGTAACGAAGTAATGGAATTGCTTTGTGAACTAAATGAAACCGGAACAACCATCGTAATGGTAACACACTCCAGTCATGATGCCAGTTTTTCTAACCGGATTATCAACTTAAAAGACGGACACGTGATATCCGAAAAAATAAATAAAAGCAGAAACGAAGAGCTGATATAAAGGCTTAATGTAAAGGGTTTAAGGCATAAGGCTAAAACATCAAAACCCTAAGCCTTATACCTCAAAAAGAATTTAGTTTTAGTTAGTGATAGCCAGCCCGAAAATCTTCCCGGAAGGGAAGAGGGCATTGGCAATGTAAACGAAATCCTAAATAGATAAGCCGATACTTTAATAATGGTTTCATTAATAATTCAACAGGAATAATAAGATGTTTAAATTAAACTTAAAAATAGCACTTCGTAATCTTTGGAGAAACAAGGGTTTCTCTCTCATCAATATAGGAGGATTAGCTATTGGTTTAGCCAGTTGCATGATTTTATTGCTCTATGTTGCTTATGAATGGAGTTATGATAAGCAATTTACAGATCATGATAAAACTTATGTGGTTTATCAAAATGCGGTTGCAAATGGTAAAACTTTTAGCTGGGCATGGACGCCTAACGCGATGGCACCTGAAGTGAAAGAAAAAATTCCGGGAGTTAAATATGCATCGCATTCTACTTATCCAAATGCAAAACTTATTACCTCAGGAGATAAAAAACTAATAAGCACTGTTATTTTTGCTGACCAATCTTTTGTGAAAATATTAGATTATAAATTCATTAAAGGCAACCCGGATCAGGTTTTAAAAGGTATAAATACCATCATCCTCACAAAATCTTTTGCTAAAAAAATATTTGGAAACGAAGATCCTATTAATAAAACAGTAACGCTTGATAATCAGGATGTTTTAAAGGTAGAGGCAGTAATTGATGATGTACCGGCCAATACCAGCATAAATTTTGAATGTTTAATGCCCTGGGCACTGTTTGAAAAGAAAGAATCCTGGGCCAAAGAAAAGAACTGGGGCAGTAATATTTGCCTGACAATTGTTCAATTGCAGGATAATAAATTTTTTGCGGAGGCAAATGCAGATATGAAAGGCATTTACAAACGCAATCAAAAGGATAAATTTACAGCCGATGCTTTATTACATCCACTGGATAAATGGCATTTGTACAGTGATTTTGAAAATGGAAAATCTGTAGGCGGTAAAATAGATCAGCTTAAAATATTTCTGATGCTGGCTTTTTGTATTTTACTAATTGCCTGTGTAAATTTCATGAATTTATCAACTGCCCGTTCTGAGCGGAGGGCAAAAGAAGTAGGTATTCGTAAGGCAATTGGTTCTTCACGTAAATCATTAATTAGCCAATTTTTATTAGAATCGGTATTTATAACCTTTATTTCAACTATTCTGGCTTTTGCCCTGGTCGAAATCAGTTTGTCTTATTTTAATAACTTATTAAACATTAAACTACAAATCGACTACGGCAATATTAAATTTTGGATTGCTCTTTTAGCTTTAATGCTCTTTGCCGGGTTTATGGCTGGAAGTTATCCTGCATTGTATTTGTCTTCTTTTGAGCCGATTAAGGTGCTTAAAGGTTTAAAAATTAGAACCGATTCATCAGTTTCTATTCGGAAAATTTTGGTAGTTATTCAATTTGTTTTTGCTGCATGTTTAATTGTTTGTACCTCAGTTATTTATCAGCAACTTAAATATGCTAAAAACAAGCCTATTGGCTATGATAAATCTAATTTAATCCAAATTTCTGTAGAAGGCCGCATGCGCGAAGAAAGTAAACTGGAATTGCTTAAAACCCAACTTTTAAAATCGGGTGCCGCGTCGCATGTTACTACTTTTAGTAAAGACATTACAGAGAATGGGAATAATACAACTGGTATCTCCTGGGAGGGCAAAAACCCGAACGAAATCATTTTGTTCAACAACAGAGGAATAGGTGATAATTTTATTGAAACCATTGGAACGGAGCTCGTTAGCGGGAGAGTGTTTTCGGACAAATTTCCTGCCGATACCAATAGTGTAATGCTGAATGAAGCGGCTGTAAAGATGATGAGACTTAAAAATCCTATAGGTGCTATCATAACCTGGGGCGGTAATACTAGGCTTACAAATGTTGGTGTGGTAAAGGATTTTGTTGTAGAAAGTGCCTATCAAAAAGTGGCGCCTATGATATTTTATTCTAGTCGCAGAGATGGTGCCGCTGTAATTATTGTTCGTTTAAACCCCAATCAAAATATTAGCTCATCTCTTGAAAAAATTGATGAATTGGTAAGAGAAACAGAACCCAATTACCCTGTTCGCCGTAAATTTGTAGATGAATCATTTGAAGCTAAATTTCAAAACGAGAAACTTTTAGGAACACTTTCCAATTGGTTTGGCGGTTTTGCCATTTTCATTTCTTGTTTAGGTTTATTGGGCCTGGCTTTGTTTATGGCTGAGCAACGTAAAAAAGAAATCAGCATCCGTAAGGTACTGGGGGCAAGTACAGCCAACATTCTGGGGCTTTTAAACAAAGATTTTATAAAATTGGTTGCAATCGCCAATCTTATCGCTTTTCCTTTAGCTTATATTATTATCAACAAATGGCTTTCTGCTTTTGAATACCGGGTACCCATTTCTGTTTTACCTTTTGTGCTGGCCCTTTCTATCTCTTTGATAATAGCCATTTTAACCGTAAGTATTCAATCTGTTAAAGTGGCAAAGGCAAATCCAGTTGATGCTTTAAAATATGAATAACGATAATCAGCTTAACCATTTACACCGTTAACTTATATGTTCAAATTAAATTTAAAAATCGCTTTGCGAAGCCTTTGGAGAAATAAAGGTTTTACTTTGATTAATCTGGGTGGTTTGGCCATCGGATTGGCCAGCTGTATGATTTTATTATTATATGTTGCTTATGAATATGGCTACGATAAGCAGTTTACAGATTATGAAAAAACTTATGTGCTGTACAATAATCAAAAAACCGCGAAAGAAACCTTCAGCTTTATGGCTTTTCCAGGTCAAATGCAGGAAGAGATTCGGACCAAAGTACCAGGTGTTTCTAAAGTAGCCAGGTTATTTTATCCTGAATTAAAATTGCTTTCTTACAATCAAAATAACTTTAAGAATAGTGGAACGTTTGCAGATCCCGATTTCCTTAAAATATTTGATTACAAAGTTTTAAAAGGAAATCCGTCCACATTTCTTAAAAGTCCGGATGGCGTAGTCATTTCAGAAACACTCGCTAAAAATCTTTTTGGTAATGAAGACCCCCTGAATAAAGTTGTTAAACTGGATAATAGTGAAAGTTTAAAGGTGGAGGGTGTAATTGAAGACAGGCCAAAAAACAGTTCTATAGAAGTTGATTACTTCATGTCATGGAGTTTATTCGAAAAATTAAACCCATGGACAAAAGATAGTGGCTGGGGAAATAACTATTGTATGCTATTTCTGCAATTGGAAAATAATTCATTTTTTGATCCGGTAAACAACCAGTTACATGGAATGATTAAGGCGCATGATAAAGAAGCAAATGGTGAAGCTTTTATGCATCCATTGTCCAAATGGCACCTGTACGGTAAATTTGAAAATGGCAAAAATGTGGGTGGAAAAATAGATCAGTTGAAAATATTTTTTCTCCTTGCTTTTTGTATTCTGTTAATTGCCTGTGTTAATTTTATGAACCTTTCTACCGCTAAATCTGAAAAAAGATCAAGAGAAGTTGGTGTACGAAAGGCAATTGGCTCATCAAGGAAAAACCTGATAGGACAGTTTATGTCCGAATCTATTTTACTAACCACAATTAGCATGCTTGTTGCATTTGTATTAATTGAGGTGAGTTTACCCTACTTTAATAACCTATTGGGCATAACGCTTAGTATTGATTATCAGGGCTGGCAATTTTGGACGGTATTTATAGGACTGGCACTTTTAACAGGCGTTATAGCTGGTAGTTATCCGGCGTTTTACCTGTCTTCTTTTGACCCTGTTAAAGTACTAAAAGGTTTCAAAATGGCTGGCGGATCTTCACTTTCTGTGCGTAAATTTCTAGTCGTATTTCAATTTGTTTTTGCGGCTTGCCTCATTGTTTGTACAGCAGTTATTTATCAGCAGCTTAACTACATTAAAAATAAACCAATAGGTTATAATCGTACAAACTTAATTCAAATTCCAACTGAAGGTGAACTTGCCAAAAAAGAAAAAAGGCAGATACTAAAAGATGAGCTGATTAAATTAGGTGCAGTAACGGATGTAACCGAATATAGTCAGTCTTTAACAGCAGGTGGAAATAATACTTACAGTGTAACATGGCCTGGGAAAAATGAAAAAGAGAAAATTTTGGTGAATTTTAGATTTACCAATCTTGACCTTGCAAAAACAACCGGAATGGAGATTTTGCAGGGAAGGGATTTTTCAAGGGACTTTGCGGATACGGCCAGTGTTTTGGTAAACGAAGCATTGGTTAAAGTAATGGATATGAAAGATCCGGTAGGGAAGACAATTAACTGGGACCAGCCACTAAAAATTGTTGGGGTACTTAAAGATTATGTGATGGAATCGGCCTATCAAAAACCACAACCTTTATTAATTGCTCAAAATCCGGATAGAGCTACCACTTTAATTTTAAGAATAAATCCAAAAAATAATGTAACAACCTCGATAAATGAAATTACCGAAGTTGTTAAAAAGCTAAATCCGGCTTATCCTGTTGACATTAAGTTTGTTGACGATAATTTCGAAGCCAAATTTAAAAATGAGAAACTTTTAGGGACACTTTCCAATTGGTTTGGTGGTTTTGCAATCTTTATTTCCTGCCTTGGCTTATTAGGACTGGCTTTATTTATGGCCGAGCAACGTAAAAAAGAAATCAGTATCCGTAAAGTTTTGGGCGCCAGCACAACTAATATTCTCACCTTATTAAATAAAGATTTTATTAAGCTGGTGGCTGTTGCAAATATAATTGCCTTCCCATTAGCTTATATCATTATTAATAAATGGCTCTCGGCGTACGAATATAGAGTAGCAATTTCCGTATTGCCATTTGTTGCAGCAATTACATTATCGGTTTTAATAGCGGTTTTAACGGTGAGTATTCAATCTGTTAAGGTGGCAAAGGCAAATCCTGTTGATGCTTTAAAATACGAATAATAGTTTAAGGCTTAAGGTAAAAGGCGCAAGGTTAATGCGCCATAAGCCTAAACCTTACACCATAAACCTTATACCCTATGTTCAAATTAAACTTAAAAATCGCATTGCGTAATCTGTGGAGAAACCGTGGGATTACTTTTATAAATATTGGCGGTTTGTCTATTGCATTGGCCGCTTTTATTTTGGTAATGATTTATGCCGCTTATGAAACGGGGTTCGATAAATCCAATCCAAATTACGATCGTATTTATCAGGTAGGAAGAAGTATGCAGGACCTGAAAACGAATTACACGCCACCACCATTAGCACAGGCCATAAAAGATAATTTTCCGGAAGTAGAAGCTGTTGGTAAGATGAAATCCGGTGCTTTTGAATTACCACTGTTTACCAATGAAGGCACTGTATTTACCCAGAATTTTTTAATGGCCGATTACAGTGCAACGCAAATGTTTAAAATAAAACCAGATTATGGTTTAGAAAAACCAAAGGGCGAAAGTGTCTCTCTTTTTTTACCCAGAGCCTACATGCAAACCTTATTTCCGCATAAAAAAGATAACAAACCCGAGCTGGTTGGTCTTGCAAGTAAATCTGCGGGGCAATCGGGTGAGGTTATCGGGAGTGTTTTTGTAGATCCGCATTCAAATATCAGTTTTGATGCATTGTACATTTCAAATGATTTAGGAAAGGGAGAAGATTATGGTTTTAATAATTACCAAACCTATATTCAGGTTAAAAAAGGAACTGATATTTATAATCTTGAACAAAAAATTAATAAACTTTATCAAACAGAATTAGCAAAAAATAGTGGTAACGATGATCGTTTTAAATCAACAACAATATTTTTAGATCCACTAAAAAATCTCCATTTAAAACCAAAAACCGGAAGTGATGCTAACTATAAAGTATTGATCTCTGTTTCTGTTTTAGGCTTTCTGATTTTAATTATAGCCTGTATTAATTTCACTAATTTAAGTATTGCCCAGGCTGCAAAAAGAGCCAAAGAAGTAGGTGTCAAAAAGGTAATGGGTGCTTATCGTGTTCAATTGGCAATACAATTTTTAACGGAAATATTAATTCAGTGTATCGCTGCTACGGTATTGTCACTAATCTTCGCAGAATTAGTTTTGCCTGGTTTTAACAGTTTATTTCTGGTTAATTTAACAATTTGGCAAAGTAACAGCTCCTTAATTTGGCAGTTGCCATTAATTTTATTCTTTATTACTCTAATTGCAGGGATTTATCCGGCAATGGTGCTATCTGGTTTTAAGCCTGCGGCCGTATTAAAGGGCAATTTTCAAACCAGCAAACAAAGCTATTGGCTTAGAAATAGCCTGCTGGTTATTCAATTTAGTATTGCTGTTATTTTTATTACCGGTTTACTTATTATCAACTCGCAGTTAAAATATATGCGTACACAAGATGTTGGCTTTAAAGCAGATCAGGTTATTTATGTGAAAAATATTGCTCTTTTTTCTGATCCTGCCATTTTCGAGCCAATACGGGAAAAAATAATGAAAATTTCAGGTGTTAAATCGGTTACGGTAACCAATTCTATACCTGATGGATCTAAATTAGGTACCAACACATATGCCGTTGATGCCAAAAAAGAATTAATTAGCTTCCTTGATGTGGATTTCGATTATTTCGAAACCTTAAATATCAAATTAAAAGAAGGCAGGCCATTTTCAAAGGAATTTAAAACCGACGCGGTAAATTCTGCCATTTTAAATGAAAGTGCAACCGCAAAATATGGTTTAACAAATCCATTAGGTAAAACGATCCGTGGCTGTGATATGGATTATAAAATTGTAGGGATAATTAAAGATTTTAAAGCCCAGGGTTTTGAAAAAGCTGTAGAACCGACAATTTATACCTTAAAAAATCCATGCGGAAATCCGAAAACCATGATTATGATCAAAATTGAAGAAAGCAAAATGTCTGAAACCCTGGCTAGTTTAAAAAATCAATGGTTAAACATTAATCCGAAGGATGGAGATAATTTTCGCTATCAATTTTTGGATCAGTTATATGGCAAACTTTTTCAGAAGCAGGAACAGTTGCAATCTGTATTTTTTGCTGCGGCTATTTTAACCATTTTTATTGCCATACTTGGATTATTTGCTTTTGCAAAATACATTACCAATGGCAGGATTAAGGAAATTGCAGTACGTAAGATATTGGGCGCAAGTGATCTGCAGATTATGAAACTGATTAATACTTCATTTTTTACTATGGTTATTTTAGCCAACTTAATTTCGTGGCCAGTTGCCTATATTTTAACTAAAAAATGGCTGGGAACATTTGCCTATAGAATAGAAATGCCTGTTTTGCCTTTTATAATCAGTGCGTTAATTACCATTTTACTCACGATTATTACGGTAAGTCTGCAAGCCACTAAAGCGGTTAAAGCCAAGCCTGTTGATGCTTTAAAATACGAATAGAATTTGTTAACTATTTTAATGTTCGTTCACTAACGTACAGCTATTGTTCGATAATGAACATTTGTAATTTTTTATTTATTTTAATTTATTGATATACAGTTGTTTAACTGCAGTGTTTTTGGTTGGTATAAAATTGGTATACCGGTATCTAAGTTATTTACAAACAATCTATTGTCATGTTCAAATTAAATCTGAAAATAGCCTGGAGAAATCTTTGGAAAAATAAAGGCTATACTTTAATTAATATCCTTGGTTTATCAATCGGGATGGCGAGTTGTATCTTAATTTTTATTTTCATCCGTTATCAAATGAGTTTTGATGAAGGTTTTAAAAATGAAGACAAAATTTACAGGATTGTTTCAACCTGGGATTACGCAGATGGTAACCAGTTCTATTCGCAAGGTGTGCCTTTACCACTAACTGCTGCAATACGCAACGATTTTTCTCCTTACATTGAAAAAGTTGCTGCTATTGAAAATAGTGCAGGGATGATAAAAATTAAAGATGCTAATGGAAAAGAAAGGTTAAAAACGATTGAAAATGTTTTTTACGTAGAACCTGAGTTTTTTGAAGTATTTAATTATAATTGGTTGTCAGGAAATTACAGTTCTCTTGCAGATCCAAATCATGTTGTGCTTTCAAAAGAAATGGCAAATAAGTTTTTTGGAGATTGGAAAACTGCTTTAGGTAAAAGCTTCAGTTTTGATGATAAGGTGAATTATACGGTTAGTGGTGTAATTGATGATGTTGCAGAAAATAATTCGGTACCATTAAAAATTATGCTTGCTTACAAATCCTTCAACAACAATAGATTAACAAATTGGGGGTCGGTAAGTTCTAGTTCTGAAAGTTATTTTAAGTTAAAACCAAATGTTAATATAGAAACACTTAACGGACCGTTAACATCGTTCATCAAAAAATATTACGTAGAAAAAGCACCCGGTAAAGAAGGTCATTTATTTCAGCCGCTTGCCGATATTCATTACAATGAAAAATTTGGCAATTTCTCAGGTCGCATTATGCCAAAAAAACAATTGTATGGATTGGTTATAATTGGCTTTTTTCTGATGATTACAGCTTCCATCAATTTTATTAATCTGGCAACTGCACAAGCTGTAAGTCGTTCTAAAGAAGTTGGGGTAAGGAAAGTAATGGGTAGCCAAAGAAGTCAGTTAATTATTCAATTTTTAACTGAAACCTTAACAATCGTATTCATTTCATTGTTAATTGGAAGTGTGCTAACAGAAATCGCCTTGCCGGGAATGCAAAATCTGTTTAATTCAAAAATTTCATTCAGTATATTCCAGCATCCGATAATCTTTCTTTTTATGATATTGCTGGTTGTGCTTGTAAGTTTATTAGCGGGTTTTTATCCGGCAATGATAATGTCCGGTTTTAATCCTGCGTTAGCCATTAAAAACAAAGTTATTGCTAACACAGGCGGTTTAGGATTGAGAAAAATTCTGGTCGTTGTACAATTTACGCTAACCGTAACTTTAATCATTGGCACATTGGTAATCTTGCAACAAATGAAATATGTTCGGGAGCAACCACTGGGGTTCAATTCATCGGCAATTGCAATGATAGACTTACCAAATGATAGTGCTACTGTATCTCGCTTTTCTGCCTTTAAAGCTCAATTAAAACAAATTTCCAGTGTTGAAGAAGTTAGTTTCTGCCGTACTGCTCCATCTTCGCAAAATAATAATGGAAATACTTTTTCGTATAATGGCGGTAAAGATGCTGACTTTCAGGTAAATACTAAAAATGCTGATGAAGATTATTTAAAAACATTTGATTTAAAACTTACAGCTGGTAGAAATCTTGTTAAATCTGATACTATAAATGAATACCTTGTAAATGAAACCTTATTAAAAAAACTCAATATCCAAAATCCGAACGAGGCTATTGGTAAAATAATTTCGATGGGCGGAATGAAAGCTCCGATAGTTGGTGTAATTCAGGATTTTAAAAACAAAAGTTTGCATGAAAATATCGACCCGATTTTAATTGGATCGCTTAGAACAAGGCACTATTATGCTGCCGTAAAATTAAATGCCAAGGAGATGATGGGTACGATGAAAATTGTATCTAAAATATGGCAGCAAACTTTCCCCGAATCTGTGTACCATGAAGCTTTTTTAGATGACCAAATCAAAAATTATTATGAGGGAGAGCGGATTATGGGTACGCTATTCAAAGTCTTCGCAGGTGTAATCATTTTTATTTCATTTATCGGATTATTTGGCTTGATCTCTTTCGTTGCTACGCAAAGAACCCGCGAAGTTGCCATCAGAAAGGTTTTAGGCGCTTCAACAATGGAAATTGTCAAAATGCTGAACGGCTCATTTTTATTAATGGTTTTTCTGGCAAATCTGGTAGCCTGGCCCTTAGCGTACCTCTTTGTTTCAAAATGGCTGGCTGGTTTTGCTTATCGTATCGATATCAGTATTTGGCCATTTGCATTGGCTATGCTTATTTCCATGCTAATTACTTTAATTACAGTGAGTATCCGTTCATATTGGGCAGCAAATGCAAATACAATTGATGCTTTGAAATATGAATAATGATTTAAGGCTTAAGGTAAAAGGCGTAAAGTTAATGCGCCATAACCCTAAATCTTACATCCTAAACCTTATATCCTATGTTTAAATTAAATCTTAAAATCGCTTTTCGAAATTTGTTTAAAAACAAGATTTATGCAGCAATTAATATTGGAGGGCTCGCACTGGGATTAACTGCTTTTGTGTTGTTGCTTTTATATATTAATCACGAAGAAAGTTATGATAAATGGTCGCCTGACTTAAATAATATTTACCAGGTCAGGGAAAAACACGATATGTTTACTCCTGATAATAAGGAACATTACCAGGACCTGGTCGATAGCCGGATGGCCGCTCTGCTAAAAGATAAGATGCCACAAGTTCAGGTCGTTACTAAGGTAACACCCGACTGGGATTTCATTAAGGGTTTTTCGGTAAAATTACCACATGCAAATCCTGTTATGGTTAGTAAAATGAAAGATTCTGATAGTAGTTTCTTTCAGGTTTTTACATATAAATTTTTGCAGGGCGATAGGCAAAGTGCTTTAAGTAAACCAAAATCAGTCGTACTTAACATAGCTTAGCAATGAAACTGTTTGGAACCGATCGCGTTTTAGGCAAAGTTATAAAGGTATTGATGTGGAGAAATGATACAGGACAGGATTTAACCGTAACAGGTGTTGTAGCGGATCCACCAACGCCTCAAAGTGTGAGTTTTAATGCAATGATGCGCACTGGGGAGCAAGATAAAGATCCCGACCACCCAAGCAATAGTCATTATTGTCAGGTTTACGCCCGGATGCAGCAAACAATTGATACAGCTGCTTTAAATAAAACGCTTTTAAGTGTTTATACCGATTTTAAAAAAGCATCATTTGTTAAAAGGGAAATCAATTTTAATGATTTTTATAAAGATGGAAAAACACCCGGACTAAAAACGTTATCGCTTAAAGATGTTCATGGAAATCCATCTTTTCAAATAAGCTGGCTTGAAAAACTTAAGCCCATTATCGGAATAACGGCATTTCTTCTGCTCATATCTGTCATTAATTTTGTTAACCTGGCCACCGCACAATCTGTTCAGAGAGCGAAAGAAGTAGGTGTAAAAAAAGTCTTAGGATCTTATAAAAAACAACTTGTTGTTCAGTTCCTGCTTGAATCTGCTTTGCAGAGCATCATTGCTTTATTTATTTCAATAATTTTAATCGAACTGGTGCTTCCGGCCTTTAATCACCAGTTTAATGTTGAACTCAGTTTCTGGCATAATGAGCAGTTTTCAGGTATCCTGCTGCAATTACTGGCTCTTTTTGTTTTAGTAACCTTATTAGCAGGTTTTTATCCTGCATGGATTTTGTCAAATTACAACCCGGTTTCGGTATTAAAGGGAAATTATGAAAAGGGACTGAAAGGGGTTGCATTAAGAAATATTCTCGTAATCTTTCAATTTGTGATTTCTGTAACCTTTATCATTGCAATAGGTGTGATGCATAAACAAACTGAATTTATCAATAATAAGGATCTGGGTTTTGAACGGGGTAATCTCATCAACATAAAATCCAACTACGAAAAGTCATTTGCAGATAAAATAAGCAGAATTCCAGGAGTAGAATATGTGGCCACCACTACACAGGTTATGGGTAATGCTTTTAATGTGCCCGAAGAAGTAACTTATAAAGGTAATAAAGTAGCATTAAATACCGTAACGGTTTCAATGGATGCATTGAAAGCACTTGGGGTTAAGGTTTTACAAGGACGGATATTTTCTAAAGAATATAAACAGGATACGGTAAATACGGTGGTTTTAAATGAAGCTGCGGCAAAGCTAATTGATAAAAATCCTGTTGGTAAAAATTATCAGGTTAAAGACGGCCCAAAAAACCATACCTTTCAAATTGTTGGCGTGATTAAAGATTATCACAATGAAGGATTTGATAAAGCAGTGCTGCCAACCTTATACAAGGTTACACATTTAGGTGGTAGCTCTAATACCAACAATCTTCTAATCCGCTTTAATACTGAGAACAGTTCGGAAGCGATTAAAAAGATAGAAGCAGAATGGAAAACTTTATACCCTGATTATCCAATGGAATACATCACGATGAATAGTGAATTTCAACATGTTTTGGAGGATAACGCCCGGTTTATAAATATGATTATTCTTTTTAGCGTTGTTTCTGTTTCGCTATCCTTGCTGGGTTTATTTGCTTTGTCCACATTTGTGGCAAGAAGGAGAACAAAAGAAATAGCCGTTAGAAAAGTTTTAGGTGCCTCAAATGTTCAAATTGTAAACCTTTTAAATAAATCGTTCCTTATTTTAGTTGTTTTGGCAAATTTAATAAGCTGGCCAATTGCTTATATTTTGGTAAATAAATGGCTTCAGGGCTTTGCTTACCGAATCGATATGCCTGTTTTTCCATTTATAACAGCAACTGTAATTTCCATTATTATAGCGGTTTTAACGGTGAGTATTCAAGCCAGAAAAGCTGCAGTAAGAAATCCGGTAACCGCATTAAAATACGAATAAAGCTTAGGGTAAACAGTGAAATATATACCTCAAAAGATGATAGAAATTAAAAATATAGAAAAATATTATGCCAGTAAAGGCGTAAAACATTATGTTTTGCGACATGTAACCACGAGCATAAAAAAAGGTGAATTCGTCTCGATCATGGGCCCATCAGGTGCTGGAAAATCAACCTTGTTGAACATTTTAGGGATGCTTGAAGAATCAACTTATGGGCAGTATGAATTTATGGGTGAAGATGTAACCACTTTAAGTGAGCGCAAACGCATCGAACTTTATAGAAATCATATCGGTTTTGTATTTCAGGCTTATCATTTAATTGATGAAATGACAGTTTATGAAAATATTGAAGCGCCATTATTGTATAAAAAAATTGGTAATTCTGAACGTAAAAGCCGCATTGCAGATTTGTTAGACCGTTTTAATATTGTGGCTAAAAAAGATTTGTTTCCTAACCAGCTTTCGGGTGGGCAACAACAACTTGTAGGTATTGCAAGGGCATTGGCGGCACAACCATCTTTAATTTTAGCGGATGAACCTACAGGGAATTTACAATCTGTACAGGCCGAAGAAATTATGGAGCTTTTTCGGAAATTAAATAAAGAAGAGGGCATCACCATTATTCAGGTTACCCACGCCGAAAAAAATGCACAATACGGAAACCGGATCTTACACATTGCCGATGGTGTGGTAAAGGATGATGTGCAGGTTGGATAATATTTAGCCACAAAAGCAGGATTACAAATGCTTTTGTGGCAATCACTTTTAATATTGCGATTAATACATTTGCCTAAATGCTGTATTTAGATGTTTTAAATTGGCATAATAAATCCGCTTAACCCCATTAAGAATAAGCATTCTGGATTTGAAAGCAGCTATTTTTTTAAAGATATAATCTACTTCTTTACTTAAAAAGGCAGTAATATTTAAAATAATCATAATAGAGGCGAATAAATAAAGCCCCATAAAAATACCAATGCACAAATGCATGGATATAATCACCATTACCCAATATTTTCTGAAAAATTTGGTAAACACCATTATAGGGTAGAACATTTCGTGGACAACTGTCATCCAACCCATAACCATAAATATTTTGGGATATTGCGCAAAGAAAGAAACATCAAAATTATTGAATGGAGGTCTGGTCAGTGCCTTCCACATGCTTTCTCCGTTCCACCAGTTAATACCAATAGCTTTATGAAAGCCTCCGAAAAAATAAATAAAGCACATTTGAACCTGGATAAAACGGATGCAAAAGTTTCTAAATTCAGGAGAGGCAATCTTTTTCTTTAATAACGATTGATCCAGCGAAAAATCACTTACAGGCATAAATGTGCAAAAGAATAAAGAAATGGTTGTAAAATAATCCATTCCATATAGAAAAAAGGTGTTTGATTGTACAATGCACAAATGGATAAATAGTGTAATTAAGGCCGAAACCCTGGTAAATAACCCCAGTAGTAGCGTAATTAAGAAAAATAAATGAATCAATAATACTGCATGCAGCATTTGTTCGTCAGTATTAAACCAAGAGCCAAAAACATCATGGAACCAGCTAAGTCTAGGAATGTATTTTAAGCGGATGAAAGTTTCCGTTACCTCGCGGTTTGAAAATCCGGACAACCCAAAAAATTTATGCATTTCTGAATAAATACTCACTACAAAAACAATACAATGAATGCTCACAGCTACTCTGAAAAATGCAAAAATATTTGTGCCGTTAGGTTTAAATAAGAAATGATCTAATCCCTTATTTACTTTGGATATTATATTCATAAGCGTATAAAAATTGATAAGCGGTTTGGTTGGATTGAGAATAATTTTTTAAGGCAGGAGTTAGCACGAGACCGAAAATTGCCTTTGCAGAAACCACATTGTTTAGTCCCTTCATTTGCTCCTGAAGCATAAATTTAATTAAGGCATTTCTTAATATTTCAACATTTGTTTTACCAATAGTTTCATAATAATTACATAAGCGCAAGCCAATTTCATGACTGCTTATTTGAGGAATCATGGTTACTTTACTATGATCTTTCAGCGTATATTCGAAAACCAGTTTATAGCTGGTGGGTACGTTAGGGGCAAAAAAGCCATAGCCTGTTTCCGTGCCTGTGTAGGCCAGATAATAATTGATATAATCGTTAAAATTGTATTTATCTCTACCCAGTATCACATCTATTTTTTTCTTAACCGGTTGATAGGTAGATTTTTCCATCTCCACCAATAAAATTCCTTTGTTATTTACAACGCAGTCCAAAGTAGTATCAACATTGATGATGAAGAGAAGCAGGTAATGAATCAGTATGCCGGAGCATAAAATGATTTTTACAGATGTTTTCATTGCTTTTTGATTAAAATCAGAATAAAGGAGTTTCCGGCGCATTTTTATCTAGAATCCAACGGGCCAGAAACTTTGTTTTTTATTGATATTTCGATAGCACAGTAGTTAATTGTGCAATCAATCTTTGCTGGTTGCCAATGTTAGTGGCTTTATTGGTTTGTGTAGCCTGACTTCCATTTTGAGCAGATGTACCATTACTGCCATTACAAACGGTAATTTGTAAGGTGCAATCAGCAGCTACCATACTGGCTTTTCCTGCTCTTCCTGAAATTACAGCAGCGGTTAGTTTTCCCGATGTTTGTATATTGGCTAACTTACCTTTGGCAGAAGTTACACGACCATTTGAAGCATAACTTTTTACATTGTATAAAGACGAATCGTATTGTCTTAAAATGTTGTTCATAGCTGTTTTATCTTTAGAAGAAATTTTTGTGCCCGGAGCAATAGAAATTCCATTTTTTTCAATAGTTACCTGAGCCATTGAAATTTGTACGCAAAAGATTAATGCGAATAGTGCGATGATTTTTACTGAAGTTTTCATTTTGATTAAGATTAGATTTAAAAATTAAATAGTTTATTAGATTGTTCTAGAATCTGATACCAAAATTAGGTGCGTTAATGATCTAATTTTCAGTGTATTATTACGCAAATAAATAAGTGTAATTACTTTTGTAAACCGTATTTCTACTTGTTGTTTTGAATACAGATGCTGCTTATAATCAGGATAATACGATTGATTAGCGGAGACTAAAAGAGATAAACAGACCTATTGATATTTTGAAAGAACAACCTTTAGTTGTGAGATTAATCGCTGTATTTCCCTCTCTCTTCCTGGTATTGAACTATGAGAATCAATACTTTTACTTGTATCTGAACTATTATCAAGGTCCATTTTTGAAGCCTGTACCGTCATGTCAGCAGCAACCATATTTCCTTTTCCGGAAATAAGACTTGATGAAATTTTTTCAGTGGTTTTAATGGTTGCCAAACTGCCTTTTCTACTTGTCATTTTACCATTATTGGAATAACTCCTGATCTGGTACAGCGAAGAATCGTATTGCCTTAAAATGTTATTAATAGCATCCTTGTCTGCATTTGATATTTTTGTGCCCGGAGCAATGGAGATTCCATTTTTCTTTATAGTTACCTGGGCAATTGAAATTTGGGTGCAAAAAATAAGATTGCACAACACCATGAATTTAATTAAAGTTTTCATTTTGATTAAGATTAAGTGGTAAATAAACTTTCTAGAATTGAATCAAAATTATACTTCATATCTTCTTGTTATTCAGTGTATTATTACCGTTAATTTAGCCGTGTAATTACTTTTATAAACCGTATTTATACCTGTTGTGTAAAGCTTGATACGGCGCTAACTTAGTTTATATAACTCAAACACTAAACTAGCTAAGCAATGGAAAAACAACGATTTAGTAAAGAATTTGCACCCGAAGATCTTCGGGGCCGTACGCATTTTATTAGCCTTAACAAAGCCAATAAGCTGATTGAAAACTTTCATGAAAACCGTTCATCCCTGATTCCTCAAAACTTACAGGATAAGGATAAAGAAGTAGGGATTTTACCTTACTCAGAAACTTTCAATGTGAAAAGTATCTTAAAAGCATTACAGCAAAAGGGCTGCGAAGGTTTAAGAATCCATATGGGACTGAATGAGGACTTTCAGGTTGTTTTTGTACTTCGGGCTGTTGATGAATTTGGAGAAGATATGTTGAGTAATCCAGTTAAACCCATCATGAAGACGGCTAAACTGATGTCATTTTCGGCTGGAGCGGATGAGGATGGCTTGGATGAAGGTTTTAGCCTGGATGATTCTCAACGGGTACCGCCCTGGCCAGTTGTATCTCAATAGCTAATTTTATGCAGCACGCCCAAAACTTTATACTTTCCCAATCCATTCTTATCGCCTGTATCATTGGATTGATCAGGTGGCGAAATATTGCTGTTAATTTCAGACCATTTTTATATTACTGCTTTGCTGATTGCTTGACCGAAATACTGGTATTTATTCTGATTATAAAGCACATCAATCCCTGTCTTGTTACAAATATTTACCTGGTTTTATCTGCAGTATTATTGCTTTGGCAATTTAAAGAGTGGTCTGTTTTTAATAAAAACCCCTGGATAACACAAGTTTTGGGCGTGATTTTAATTGTAATTTGGGGACTGGATTATTTTGTCTTTCATAACTTATGGGATAATAGCGGCTTCTTTCGCATCGTATACTCATTTGTAGCGGTTATCCTAGCCATTACTTATTTAAATAAACTAATTACTATTGTGGATGGAAACATTTTAAAAGACTCCCGGTTTTTAATTTGTGCTGCACTGATTATATTTTTTACATTCAATATTTTTATAGAAATCATCTATTTTAATTCAAATTCGAGTATTATCTTTAAGGAAAATGTATTTGATATTAAGCGGGTTATAAACGTTTTTACCAATCTTGTTTTTGCTTTAGCCATGTTATGGATACCGAAGAAAAAGAATTTTATAATGCCGTATTAATTGCAGCCGCAATTATTGGAGCCATTATGCTTTATTTTATTGTGTCTATGATTATGCAGCACCGAAAAAGCAGACGGGTATCAAAAGACAGAATTTCTGCTGAAATTAAAACACTGGAAAATGAAAGACGCAGGATAGCATCTGATTTGCATGATGAAATCGGTCCTCTGCTTTCAGCTGTAAAGTTTCAAATTGCACATTTAGATGCTAAAACCGAAGAAATGCAGAGTTTGGTTGATTCATCCGGCAAACACATTGATACCATCATTCAGCGCATGCGGGAAATTTCGACCAATTTAATGCCTTATATGCTGGAAAGGAAGGGCCTGGTTTGGGCCATTCAGGATTTTATAAACAGGATTCAGCAAGATGGAACATTAAAAATCATCTTCAAACATCATTTAACTGGCCGTTTTAATCAGGATATAGAGCTTAATGTGTATCGCATTGTACAGGAAATTCTTCATAACACACTTAAACATGCCAAAGCAAGCTCGCTAAGAATTGTACTGGAAGAGAATGAAGGAGTTTTACGGTTACAAACCACAGATAATGGGATTGGATTTAACTTTCAGGAAATGATTAAACAACATTCGGGTCTTGGCCTGCTCAACCTTCAAAGCCGCATAGAAGTAATGAAAGGCACTATAAAAATGTTTTTGGCAAGCAACGGAGGCACAGGTTATACTTTCGAAATACCAGTTAAAGGAGGTAAAACATGATACAAGAGCAAAAAATAAGAATTATTATAGCAGATGATCACGTTGTTTTTAGAGAGGGATTAGCGATGGTATTAAGCAGTAAAAGCAATATTGATTTAGTCGGTGCTGCAGGTAATGGCGAACAGCTGGTAAAGCTTGCCAATAACCTTAAACCTGATGTAGTAATTACCGACATTAAAATGCCTGTTATGGATGGGATTGAAGCCGTAAAGCGAATGGTTAAAAACCAAAGCGATTTAGGCATTATAGCACTCTCCATGTTTGATGAAGAAGACCTTATTGTTGAAATGCTGGAAGCAGGGGCGAAGGGTTATTTACTAAAAAATGCAGATAAAAATGACATTTATGATGCCATTACAGCGGTATCCTTAGGGAATAATTTTTATTGTAAAACCACTTCTGCCAAACTTGCGATGGTAATTGCAAGAAGCAGGATTAAAAAAGAAAATAAACCCGTCGATTCTAACTTTTCAGAACGTGAAATAGAAATTATAAAGCTTATCTGCCAGGAATTTACAAATAAGAAAATAGCCGATCAGTTGTATTTGAGTGTAAGAACAGTCGAAGGATACAGAGCCAAATTACTTGAGAAAATGCATGTAAAAAATTCTATTGGTTTAGCCATACATGCTTTTCAGCTCGGCATCATCAGTGGCATAGATGAAAATGGATAATTGTCAGTTTTGGCATATGTTTTATCTAACTTTGTATGCTGTAAACAGAAACACATGCAAAAGTCTTTTACCGATCAGCTTGGTCAGGAAATAACAATCAATTTTCCGCCACAACGGATTATTTCCGTTGTGCCCTCGCAAACCGAGTTATTATTTGATTTAGGTTTAGATCAGGAAATTATCGGTTTAACCAAATTTTGCATCCATCCAATTGAAAAATTTGCCGAAAGAACTAAGGTTGGCGGAACTAAAAAACTAAATATTGATTTAATAAGAGATTTAAAACCCGATTTGATTATTGGCAACAAAGAAGAAAATACACAAAGTGATATAGAAGAACTTGCCATCGATTTCCCGGTTTGGATGAGTGATATTTTTACTTTGGATGATGCCATGAAAACCATCAGCCAGATAGGGGCACTGGTAGACCGGGTACCCGAAGCTTCCTATTTAAATCATTTAATTAATGCCGGTTTTACAGATTTAAAGACACTGGCACTTCAAAATTATATTAATAAAAAAATGGCTTATTTAATCTGGCGTAAACCTTATATGGCTGCAGGTAAAAATACTTTTATTGATGATGTTTTATTAAGTAACGGTATGACGAATGTTGTTAGTCAAAGCCGTTATCCTTCGGTTACTTTATCCGAATTAAAAGCCTTAAATCCCGAACTTATTTTATTGTCGTCTGAACCTTATCCTTTTGCAGAAAAGCACATTGAAGAAATTAACATGGTTTTGCCGAATGCTAAAATTATGTTAGTTGATGGCGAAATGTTTAGCTGGTATGGGAGCAGACTGGTAAAAGCTGTTCAATACTTTTTCGAATTTCAAAAGGAGCTTTATTAATGCTTTAAAAGTATCTTTGTTAAATCGTAACATTAAATCTAATTATTCCGTTTCACTTTTATGAAAAAAATGATCGCATTAGCTCTATTTGTAGCCGTACTTTCTGGTTGCAGTTCGATGAATAACAACACTACAGGCCGTTCTGTTACGGTAAGTGGAACTATTGAAAAGTTAGGTATGACAACTTTTCAGTATGGTACACATCTATTGAAGGCAGAAAACAAAACTTATGCATTAAAAAGCGATGTAATTAAGTTAGATGACTTTGTGAATAAACCAGTAACCATTAAAGGGAAAAAAGTAGCTGGTTATCCCTTAGAAGGTGGTCCGGATCTTATTGAGGTAACACTTGTAAAGTTCTAAGTATTCCATTATTTTATTAGGGCTACCATAAACTTGTGGAGGGCACTTTTAATATTAAAAAAATAACTTTTTTAGGCTAAAATTAACGATTAAGGGCAGGGGTGGCTTTATTAAGATTTAGTAAAGGAACTTCTCCTTAATTTTTTATTAAATCTTTCTCGTTAATCCTTAGTTATTTAGCTTTTTTCTGTAAAAAATATTTAACTTTTTTTGTGTTTCTCTTTTGATAATTCAATCTAGTTTCTATCTTTGCAGTCCTTAATAAATCCTAACAGCGGAAGTGGCGTAATTGGTAGCCGCACCAGACTTAGGATCTGGCGCTTCACGGCGTGGGGGTTCGAGTCCCTTCTTCCGCACACTAAGGTAAAGGCCGTTCCGAGATAATCGGAACGGTTTTATTTTTTAACAACATTGATAAAAAAAATTGAAACCATCATGATTTTCAAAATCGCAAAATGTAATAAGCAAATCATGATCGCTTCATCACCATTGAAAACAAATTTGTAAGGATGAAAATCGATGTGAAGTTTTTTGAAATGAAATACGTTATTTGTCTTAAATCTCATATTTCAGTATTCAAACCTTATTCACATCTCAATACTCAAATCTAAAAAATGAATATCACACAGGAAAAAACAGGCAACTTAAATGCTGTTGTAAAAATCAAAATCGCACCTGCAGATTATACTGAAAAAGTAGATAAAGCCATTAAAGAACAAGCTAAAAAAGCACAATTACCTGGTTTTCGTAAAGGTATGGTGCCTGCCGCTCACATTAAAAGAATGTATGGTAAAAGTATTTTGGTTGAAGAAATTAACAACCTGTTAAACGATACTTTAACGAATTATATCGCTGAGCAAAAATTAGAAGTTTTAGGTCAGCCATTACCCGTGCTGGATAACGAAAAAGAATTTAAATGGGATAATACAGACGAGTTCGAATTTGATTACGAATTAGGTTTAGCGCCTGCTTTTGATGTAAAAATCTCTTCTAAAGATAAATTTACAGAGTATGTGGTTAAAGCGGATAAAGAAACTTTAGAAAGCCGCATTAAAAATATCCGTCGCAGCTATGGTAAAATGACTAATCCTGAGGTTTCTGCTGATGGTGACGTTTTATATACAGACCTTGTTCAGGTAGCTGCTGATGGTTCTGTTTTAGAAGGCGGTATCACAAGCACAGCCACTATACGTTTAGACCAGATTAAAGACAAAAAAATCCTTAAATCTTTAATTGGTTTAAAGAAAGATGATGTTGTAACTATTGATATCCAAAAAGCATTTGAAGACGCTGCGGTTATTGCAAAAGCGTTAAACATTTCTGAAGAAGAAGCTGCTGAATTAAAATCAAATTTCCAGTTAACGGTTAAAAACGTAAACCGCTTAGAAGAGTCTGACTTAAACCAGGAGTTTTTTGATAAATTATTTGGCGAAGGTACTGTAACGGACGAAGCTGGTTTTAAAACCAAAATTACTGAAGAAGTAGAAAGCATGTTTAAACAAGATGCTGACCGCCAATTATCAAACGATATTTATCTTCAGTTAATTGAAAAACACAATTTCGAATTGCCAGATGAATTTTTACGTCGTTGGTTAAAAGCAACAAACGAAAAATTAACAGATGAAGAATTGGCAGAAGGTTATGACGATTTCGCTAAAAATCTTAAATGGACTTTGATTGAAAACAAAATCATTAAAGATAATAGCATCGAAATTAAATATGAAGATGTAGTTCAGGCTGCTAAAGCTAAATTAGATGCTCAATTCAGAATGTACAGCCCAAGTCCGCTTCCTGAAGATCAATTGGCACAATATGCAGTTCAATTCTTACAGGAAAAAGAAAATGCAAACCGTACTTTCGAAGAAGTAAAAGCTTTAAAAACTTTCGAATACATTAAATCTGTTGCTACGTTAGAGCAAAAAGATATCGATTACAATAAATTTGTTGCTTTAAACAAATAAGAAGTATAACTGACCAATTGGCAGTTATTTAACGATAAGATCTAAAGAGCAGTCCATCAGGGCTGCTCTTTGTGTATCTGTAATCCTGATGATTATTTTTTTAATAATTTTCTGTATAATTTGCTGGTTAATTGAGTATTGCATATATTTCGGACGTTTGGAGTAATCAGTTTGATTACTTTTAGTAAGCTTGCATTGTCATATCTATTACAAATCAATTTGCAATACGAACAAATTGGATAAATTGGCACGAAAATTAACCAACAGAAAGAAAGATTCATTAAAATTATTGTCGGTTTGGCCCTGCATTATTTATGGCTAAATCAATTAACCCTAATCAAGATATGAACATAGATTCACAAGAATTCAGAAAATTTGCCGTTAAACATCAGGGTATTGGCGGTTTGCATGTAGATAAATTTATTGCGCAAGCAAATCTGTCACCGCAATCGATGACCCCATATATTATTGAAGAACGCCAGTTGAACGTAGCGCAGATGGATGTTTTTTCAAGGTTAATGATGGATCGTATCATCTTTTTAGGTGATGCTATTTATGATCAGAATGCGAATATTATCCAGGCTCAGTTATTGTTTTTACAATCAACAGATGCAGATAGAGACATTCAGATTTACATTAACTCACCGGGTGGTTCGGTTTATGCAGGTTTAGGTATTTATGATACCATGCAATATATTCAGCCGGATGTGGCGACGATTTGTACCGGTATGGCAGCATCAATGGGTGCGGTTTTATTAGTAGCAGGCGCTAAAGGTAAACGTGCTGCGTTGCCTCACTCAAGAGTAATGATTCACCAGCCATCAGGAGGCGCACAAGGCGTAGCTTCAGATATGGAGATCAACTTGAGAGAAATGTTGAAATTGAAAAAAGAATTATACGATATTATTTCGGAGCACTCCGGTCAAACTTACGACTGGGTAGAGAAAGCTTCAGATCGCGATTACTGGATGACTGCTGACGAGGCAAAAGGGTTTGGTATGGTTGATGAAGTTTTATCGAGAAACGCAAAAAAAGATGGCGAAACAAAATAAAGAATCCCGTTGCTCATTCTGCCACTCAGGCAAGCATGAAACTTTAATGTTAATTGAAGGCATGGATGCATTTATCTGCGATAAGTGCGTAACACAAGCCAATCAATTGCTTGCGCAGGAATTGGGTACAAAAGGTTCTAAAAATATTCAGGAGGCCATTAATTTATTAAAGCCTCTTGAAATTAAAAATCATTTGGATCAATATGTAATTGGTCAGGATGATGCAAAAAAAGTGTTATCAGTAGCGGTTTACAATCACTACAAACGTTTGAACCAAAAAGTTGATGCAGACGAGATTGAGATTGAAAAATCTAATATCATGCTGGTTGGCGAAACCGGAACTGGTAAAACACTTCTGGCTAAAACCATTGCCAAAATTTTGCATGTACCTTTTTGTATTTGCGATGCAACTGTTTTAACAGAAGCCGGGTACGTTGGTGAAGATGTGGAAAGCATTTTAACCCGTTTATTGCAGGCTGCTGATTACGATGTTGCAGCAGCAGAACGTGGTATTGTATATATTGATGAGGTAGATAAGGTTGCCCGCAAAAGCGATAACCCATCTATTACCAGAGATGTATCAGGTGAAGGTGTACAGCAGGCTTTATTAAAGATTTTAGAAGGTACTGTAGTAAATGTTCCACCTCAGGGCGGGCGTAAACACCCGGATCAGAAAATGATTCCGGTCAATACCAATAATATCTTATTTATTTGTGGAGGTGCATTCGATGGCATCGAACGTAAAATTGCCAACCGTTTAAAAACGCAGGCAGTAGGGTATAAGGTTAAAAAAGATGAAACGGTTTTAGACCTTAAAAATCTATACAAATACATTATGCCACAGGATCTTAAATCTTTTGGTTTAATTCCCGAATTAATAGGCCGTATTCCTGTTCTTTCACACTTAAATCCGCTGGATAAGGAAACACTTAGAAACATTTTAACAGCGCCTAAAAACTCTTTAATTAAACAATACGTTAAGTTGTTTGCTTATGAGGGTGTAGAATTGATTTTTGATAACGATGTGCTTGATTTTGTTGTGGATAAAGCAATGGAATATAAATTGGGGGCACGTGGATTGAGATCCATTTGTGAAGCCATTATGTTGGATGCAATGTTTGATACGCCAACGCAAACGGATGTGAAGCAGTTGCATATTAACCTCGATTACGCGGTAGAGAAATTTGAAAAGGCCGACTTTAAGAAGTTGCAAGCTGCATAAAAAATTAAATCCTCCCGAAAATCGGGGGGATTTTTTGTATGACCTAAAATGTAAGGTTTTAATCAAAAACGATCTGATGATGAGCTGCAACTTAATGATATTGTAAGATGCTTTTAATGCAGGCGTTAAATTAGATTTGTTATTTTGATAAAAATTTCTTATATTATTTGAAGAATAAAAATATATGAACGAAGAAAAAGACATAAAAAAAGATGAAAAGATTGTAGAAAAATCTAAAAAAATTAAAGAGGTAGAGTCTCCTGTAAAACCAGGATTGAAATCAAAAGACGAGATTGTTAAAAACTGGTTACCACGTTACACGGGCCGCTCCTTAGATCAATTTGGAGATTACATCTTATTAACCAATTTCAGTAAATATGTAACCATGTTTTCTGAATGGAATGATGATGCACCAATTATGGGGTTGGATAAACCTATGCAAAGTGTAACCGCTAACGGCATTACCATAATCAACTTTGGTATGGGTAGCCCGCTTGCAGCAACCATGATGGATTTATTAACAGCCATTAAACCTAAAGCCGTATTGTTTTTAGGTAAATGTGGTGGATTGAAAAAGAAAAATCAACTAGGCGATTTAATTTTGCCAATTGCAGCCATCAGAGGTGAAGGAACATCAAACGATTACCTGCCTGCAGAGGTACCTGCATTACCGGCTTTCGCATTGCAGAAAGCAATTTCGACAACCATTCGTGATCATGGCAGAGATTACTGGACAGGGACCTGTTATACCACTAACCGCAGGGTTTGGGAGCACGATAAAGAATTTAAAAAATATTTAAAAACGCTTAGGGCAATGGCCGTTGATATGGAAACCGCAACCATTTTTACAACAGCATTTGCAAATAAGATTCCTGCTGGTGCACTGCTCCTAGTTTCAGATCAGCCAATGATTCCTGAAGGTGTAAAAACAGCTGAAAGCGATAGTAACGTAACGGCACAATATGTTGAACAACACCTTAGAATAGGTATTGATTCATTAAAACAGTTAATTAATAACGGATTAACCGTTAAACATTTATTGTTCTAATTATAGAATATCAATAAAACCACGGGTCACTAAGATTACAGCGCTTAAAAGCAAATTGTGTTCTTTGTGCCTTAGTGGTTAAGCTAATTAATTTGAAAAGAAGAAGATTGTCATACCCGAACGCAAGTTGCAGTCCGGATATGACAAAATATAATATATTCTTAATAATAAGTTAATCTGACAACATCACCAAGCTTTTTAGCCAATCGAATCACCTGTCTGGTGTAGCCATATTCATTGTCGTACCAGGCATATAGAATAACAGATTTGCCATCTTTTGAGACGATAGTTGCCGGCCCATCGATAATGGAAGAATGGCTGTTGCCAATCATATCAGTACTCACCAATTCATTTGAGATTGAAAACTCAATCTGCTCTGATAAATCGCCAAATAATGAAGCCTGTTTCAACAACTCGTTTACTTTATCCTTATCAGTTTTTTTGGACAACGTTAAATTTAAAATTGCTAAAGAAACATTAGGTGTAGGTACACGTACTGCATTCCCGGTTAATTTTCCGGCAAGATGAGGCAAAACCTTCGCTACTGCTTTATCAGCACCTGTTTCGGTAATAACCAGATTTAAAGCTGCTGAGCGACCTCTGCGATACTTTTTGTGGTAATTATCCAGTAAATTCTGATCATTGGTATAAGAATGTATGGTTTCGATATGGCCTTTTTCAAGACCTAAAGCGTCGTGAACAATTTTTAATACCGGAGTAATGGCATTTGTTGTGCAACTGGCGTTAGAAAAGATGGTTTCTTTTTTAAAGTCAAAATCCCCTTCGTTAATACCGGTTACTATATTTGGAACATCTCCTTTGGCCGGAGCCGTTAGTAATACCTGACTAATCCCTTTTGCCTTTAAATGGCGGCTTAATTCTTCACGGTCTCTAAAAACACCTGTATTGTCGATTAGTAACGCTGAATTTATCCCGTATTTGGTGTAATCCACTGCCTCCGGACTTTGTGCAGCAATCATGTAAATCATCTGGCCGTTAATAATCAAAGCCTGATTTTCATAGTCTTCTGTTATGGTACCCGGAAAAGTTCCATGTACAGAGTCTGTTTTTAAAAGCTCTGCTCTTTTACTCAATTCCTCATTACTGTACGTTCTGGTTACAATTGCTCTTAATCGCAATTGCTCGCCTTTTCCAGCCTGTGTAACTAATTCTCTGGCAGCAATTCTGCCAATTCTGCCGAAACCAAAAAGTACAACATCTTTAGGCGTTAAATTCTTTTTGTCTTTACCAATATAAGCGGATAGTTTGGTAATGATGAAATCGTTGATGGTGGCAAATTTATTATGCTCATCAAGCCATTCGGCGGTTAACCTGCCTAAATCAATGCGGGAAGGAGCGAGGTTAGAATTTAAAATCGCTTTAGCAAGTTCAAGGGTTTCATAAATGGAAATGTCTTTACCACTAATTGATTTTGCATACTGATGATGCGCTAGAACCTGGCTACTTCCAATGTCGAATAATGGCTTCCGAAATAAAAGTAATTCAATAGAACGATCGAACCAAAGTTTGCCGACAATATTGATGAGTTCAATAGCCTGCTTCTCTTTGTCAATCCAGCTCTGAAACTCAGTCTGGTATTTGTGTAACATGAAATGAATAATATGGTTAGAAATTGCCGCAAAAATAGAAAAAGATCGGCTGGTATGCCCGATCTTTTTCTATTTATTTCTAAAAAGTAGATTATTCTGATTATCCTAGGTAAGATTTTAAGATTTTACTTCTCGAAGTATGACGCAGGCGTTGTAATGCCTTATCTTTAATTTGCCTTACACGCTCACGTGTCAGGTTAAATTTCTCTCCAATTTCTTCTAAAGATAATGGATGATTAGAGCCTAAACCGAAGAATAAAACAATAATTTCTCTTTCTCTTTCTGTTAAAGTAGATAAAGAACGTTTAATTTCTTCTGATAATGATTCGTTAATTAAAGAACTGTCCGTATTTGGCTCATGGTTTTCCAATACATCTAACAATGTATTTTCCTCACCTTGCACAAATGGCGCATCCATTGATACGTGACGGCCTGAGTTGCTTAAAGTATCAGATATTTTATCAACAGTTGTTTCTAAGATATCTGCCAATTCTTCAGGAGAAGGCTCACGTTCATATTCTTGCTCTAATTTAGAAAAAGCCTTACTGATTTTACTCAATGAACCAACCTGGTTTAAAGGCAAACGTACAATACGGCTTTGTTCTGCAATAGCTTGCAAAATAGACTGACGAATCCACCAAACCGCATAAGAAATAAACTTAAAACCCTTAGTTTCATCAAAACGCTTTGCAGCCTTGATTAAACCTAAGTTTCCTTCATTAATTAAATCTCCTAAAGTTAAACCCTGATTTTGATATTGTTTTGCAACAGACACCACGAAACGCAAGTTTGTTTTGGTAAGACGCTCTAATGCTGCCTGATCACCTTCACGAATCTTTCTCGCTAAAATTACTTCTTCTTCTGCTGTTATTAAATCTACCTTTCCAATTTCGTGCAAATATTTGTCTAAAGACTGACTTTCGCGATTGGTGATAGATTGCGTTATTTTGAGTTGTCTCATTTATGCTTTTTGTGTGCTCTTTAATTATTGAGTGTGCAAAGTTACGAAATTGTATAGCAATCCGAAAGGATAAAATGCTGAAAATGTTACCGTTTACACACTTTTTTTACAGTTTTACTTACTACAAAAATCATTCCAAATACTTTTTTGTCATAAATTATAAGACTGTCATTGTGTTCGTTGTTTATCGTTCATTTTTTATTGAATTAAGATAATTATTTTCTGATTATAAATAAATAATATTTTGAATTTACAACATAATGATTAGAAAAATATGACTTTCAAAAAATTCAAAATGTTGAAATTTTAAAAGTGCAGGCACTTATTATTGAACTCTCTTCATCGCTCAGATTTTTTGTTATAGATTTTTATACGCTATAAGGTATTTGTTTTTCTGGAGATGACAAATAAAGCAGATTACTTGGTGAATTCAACTCTTATTTAATTCCTAATTATTGTTTGTAGAAAGATTTACTTCCTCTTTCATATTGTCCTGCTGAGGTACGAAGCATCTGTTTCATCGGCTGCAGATGCTTCCTGTCGTCAGCATGACAAGAATTTATCAAAAGTATTACGGTGAGAGCAGTACCATCGTAACCAAAATGTATTGAGCATAGCTTTTATAAATATTCACCCTATAAGAAATTTAAAGAAGATGTAAGCTTTTACTTTTTCAAAGGGTCAAAAAAAAACCTTCCAACTAAGTTGAAAGGTTTTATATTTTATATAACTAGTCTTATGCTAGTTTTTCTGCTTTAAGCCTTAGTTAGCCAAAACTTTAGTTACTAAGTCAGCAGCTTCTTTTAAAGCAATTGCAGAGTAAACTTTAAGTCCTGATTCATCAATTAATTTTTTAGCTTCTTCAGCATTTGTACCTTGTAAACGGCAGATAATCGGAACCGGAATGTTACCAATTTCTTTATATGCATCAATTACACCTTGTGCAACGCGATCACAACGAACAATACCACCGAAAATGTTAATTAAGATGGCTTTAACGTTAGGATCTTTTAAAATAATATTGAAAGCTGCTTTAACGGTTTGTGCATTTGCAGTTCCACCAACGTCAAGGAAGTTTGCAGGCTCACCACCAGCTAATTTAATAATATCCATAGTTGCCATAGCTAAACCAGCACCATTAACCATACAACCTACGTTACCATCAAGGTTAACAAAGTTTAGGTTAGAAGCACTTGCTTCAACTTCCATCGGATCTTCTTCAGTAACATCACGCATTGCTGCATAATCCGGGTGACGGAACAAGCCGTTTTCGTCCAGATTAACTTTAGCATCAACTGCAATTACTTTATCGTCAGATGTTTTTAACACCGGATTGATTTCGAACATTGAAGAATCAGTCGCTTCGTAAGCTTTGTATAAAGCGGTTACAAATTTAACCATTTCTTTAAAAGCACCACCGCTAACACCTAAATTGAAGGCAATTTTACGGGCCTGGAAGCCTTGTAAGCCAACTTTAGGGTCGATCTCTTCTTTGAAAATTAAGTTTGGAGTATGTTCAGCAACTTCTTCGATATCCATACCGCCTTCAGTACTGTACATAATAATGTTACGACCTTTAGCGCGGTCTAACAATACAGAGATGTAGAATTCTTTAGTTTCTGAAGCACCTGGATAGTAAACATCCTGAGCTACTAAAACTTTGTTCACTTTTTTACCTTCAGGTCCGGTTTGTGGAGTAATTAACTGCATACCAATAATATCGGTTGCGCGTTGTTTAACTTCATCAAGGTTTTTGGCTAATTTAACACCACCGCCCTTACCGCGACCACCAGCGTGGATCTGTGCTTTAATTACAACCCAGTCAGAATTGTAATCAATTTTCAATTGCTTTGCCGCTTCTACAGCTTGCTCTGGAGTATCGGCAACAATTCCTTCTTGAACGTTAACACCGAAACTTTTTAATATTTGTTTACCCTGGTATTCGTGAATATTCATTTGCTACAAAATTTGCCCAAAGCTACAATTCTAAAGCCTTTAAACAAATAGCAAGCCTTCCTTTTTTTAAGAAAATGAATGTTTTATGTTAATCGCGAATTTCGGTCCTGCTAATGCTGCTTCCGATGAAAATCAGGATTTGCTTATATCGGGTTTATTTAACAAGAAATATAGCTTTTGACGAATTGACTTTATAACTATTAATAATACCCGATCTTTTGAATGTTTTTAACTTCCCGCAAATGGTGTTCCGAAGATGCCTACAGCCAGTTCTGCCCAAATGAGAAACAAGGCCAATAAAATGATAAAGAATAATACGGTTCTTAAAGTGCCGGCTTTTACTTTTCTAATTACAAGCTCTATAGCAAAACCTGTGCTCAACAGTAATGCACCCATTACCACAAAATCGAATAAGCCCCATTTTACTTCGTTTGTAAACTGCATGGCTATTAACGGAATGCTTAATATTAATGCTACTACAATTAAAATAATAGTCATTCTTTGCGTAGAGTGGTTAATTGTTTTTTGATTTTCCATGATGTTTTATATTTATTTTGAAATTATTTTGTGAATGTTATGTTTATAAGTAAACCTTTGCTTTCCCGATACAACTTGCACCAGGAAAAAACTAAATCCAACAAAAGTTTAGCAAAGGCAAGAGGTTAAATTATTATAAGTTATATATTCTGATCGGAGTTCATAAATTATTTTTATAAATAAGTGGTTTGTGAAAATTTAGTTAGTTGGTTTTCAAATTCATTAGGCTCATATAAAACAGATTTCCCTGCAACC
The DNA here is from genome assembly GCF_027213715.1 of Pedobacter punctiformis. Classification (GTDB taxonomy): domain Bacteria; phylum Bacteroidota; class Bacteroidia; order Sphingobacteriales; family Sphingobacteriaceae; genus Pedobacter; species Pedobacter punctiformis. The sequence continues at coordinate 216,261 of NZ_JAPWGM010000003.1, read as the reverse complement.
TTTTTTAGTTTAAACCTCATTTTACTGAAATACCTAAAGAAATTGAGCTTGCCCGCTTTAAACAAGGTTTTATGGCCAAACCATACCACCAAACTTGTACAGATATAAAAACAAGAGTAAGCATAGTATGCTAGCCATCTGGGAAAGGCATTTTTTTGGTTGAAAATTATATACAGACGCTCTTTCTGAAAAGTAATGTGAGCAGCCTCGTCAATTAAAATATCAGTGCAAATTTGTTTTAGTAATTTACAGTTTGTTGCATCTTTAAGTGCCTGATAAAAGATCCGGGCAGCACTTTCTACCGTAATTACAGCAATAGTCCATAACTCCATGTTGGTATTAAAGTATCTTATTTTTCTAAAAAGTGTGTCGCCCCAGTCTTTTTTTATTCTTGGTTCCTCAATTAAATCCAGGTATTGGCCCAGGTTATGGCCATGCTTTTGCTCTTCCTTAATAAAAAGTTTCACGGCATTTGGGTACTCATCATCGTCAATAGTTGCTGCGTATTTTTTTGCAGTATGAAGCAGGTGTTCACCTTCAGAGGTTTCGCCCAGTTGCCATGCCTGTAAAGATTTTAAAATACTCTTTCTTTCAAAATCTGTTAAATCAGGCTTTAATGACCAGTCCACTCTTATAATTTTAGAATTGCTGGTAAAATAATTTTTCCAATAAACTGAGCTATGTATTTTCATAACATCTTATTTAGTATGAGGTTCGTTAATTGCGATATTGAATACAACCTGGGTGGCATAACTTAACATAAACCACAATAGGGCAATAAGCGCTAATGTCATGGCAATTACTTTGTGATGCTTTTTCATTTATTTCTTATTCAAACCAAAATATTCTGCCGTGTTCCAGTCTTGAAAGTTCCATGATAACCAGCTTACTTTTTCATAGCGTTCTTTAAAGTAGCCGATTCTTTGATCGAGCATTTTTTGATAGTTGGTTTCGGGCGCTATAGCTCTTTTTTCGGTAAGATTAGGGGCTTTACTTGAGGTAGCATGAAGTTTCTCTCTGTTTTTATCTAATACAGGTAAGGTTTTATCAGATAGAGATATTAAATAATCCGGATCAACAGCTATGCTGCTTTCATGAGCAAAATTGTATTTCACTATCAATACATCCCAATTTATGGTACTAAAAACTAATAATAATGCAAACCAAATATTACCGTTTACTTTAAACAGATAGAATAGCGTTTTTTGCTTTGCAACTTTTAAATAGACAGTGGCTAAACCGATGATGCAGAGCAAGGCAAAAACCAAAACACCAATTCTTTTATGGGTTAAACCATAATATTCGATATAATAAGCATCGCGGATGAAAACTGAGATAATTAGAATGATATTTTGAACCATCCATACATAAGTCAATACTTTTAGCGTTTTACTTTTACTGTAAAAATTAAGGTTCCCTCTAAAAAAGTAAATAATAACAACCATGGCCAAAGCAATACTGAAAATTAAAGCATTGGTACCGTCATGTAATTCTGCCGAATAATTGGTTTCAGCTAGATTTTTTCCTTTTCCCAGCCATAACCACCAAATATCTATACCATTTAAAAACAGCAGAAGAAAATTTAAGGCTCCGAAAGAAATGAGGCCAGTAATTAACTCAGTTTTAAGGGCAAGTTTTTTGGTTAATAAATTACCAGTAAAAACACTTGTAAATTCATACCAGATTGTTTTTTGATTTAGGTTTCTTCTTATTCTAAATAGTTGTTCTTTAAAGTTTAGCTCAATTTTTTGGAGACTTTTATCAAAAAAGGCAAGTATTAAACCTCCCGTAACCATTAATCCAAAGCAAAAATGCATGAAACGTCCAAAGCTCAGATCTTCAAAAATAAAGCCAAATATGTTTTCAAAAAACTTTGCAATATTGGTCAGGAAAGTTTCGGCATAATGTGCAAAAACACTGCTCGCAGCAGAATATAGACAGGTAAAAATAACTACGATTACTACAGGTATAAAAATGTATTTAACAAATTTGAAAACTGGTTTTAAATTGAAGTTACCGATTGATACCTCACTCAAATTCCTAATTACATTAAAAGGAACGGTTATCATTTGTAAAATAGCAGTAAAAAAAGCCATAAAAACCGTTCGCAATTGTTGATTATGGCTAAAACCAATAAATAGCATTAGGCTCATATAATAACTTACTAACGTTAAACCTGAATTGTTAACCACCACTAAAATAGCAGCCAAAAGATGCGCCAGCCCATAAATTTTGAATTTGGTATCCTTAATTACTTCAGGGTTGAGGTAAGTTATTATGATTAAGTAGATACTGTAAATAAGTAGGTTAAGGGCTAATCTTTCTTCCCAAAATAGAAAGCTAAACAGTAAACCGCCCAGCAGGGCAGATAATAGTAAGCGGTTGGATTTATTTTTCATTATCATTTGTTTTAAAAGTGCTTTGAATTTCAAAGCGTATAGTCAAAAAAATATATTATAGTTTTTTAATCATTTTTTCAAGTGCATCTAAATGTGCTTTAAAAGCTTGTTTACCCAATTCAGTAATGGAGTAGGTGGTACTGGTTTTTCGACCAATAAAACCTTTACGCACTTTAATAAATTCAGCTTGTTCCAGGGTATTCAGGTGTGATGCTAAATTTCCATCCGTTAATTCAAGCATTTGCTTTAAATCATTAAAAGCAATATCGTTATTCACAATCAGCATCGACATTACGCCAAGCCTGATTCTGCTATCGAATATTTTATTTAAATCAGCTATTGGGTTCTTCATCTTAATTACCTCTTTCGTACTTGAAATACATTAAAAGTCCGTAAACAATGTGCAGAACACCAAAGCCAATAGCCCAAAAAATTAATCCATAACCTACATAAAACATACACGCAAGCCCTAAAATCACTTCGCATAAACCTAAATAACGAATATCACTGTAGGTATATTTACTGGCGTTGATTAGGGCCAGACCATAAAATATTAAACAGGAAGGTGCAATGATGCTATAAGTATTTGGGTGGTTAATCAGTAATGCGATAATAAATAAACCGCCGGCTACTAAAGGAATTGCTAAATTAAAAAGAAGGGCCCTTGAAGTTTTATCCCATATTGGCAAATTATTTCGCTGACTTTTTCTATAAGTAAATAAAACACCGCCAGCCAGGGCAACAATTAAAACAATTAAACCGAGTTTAATCAGGTTAAATTCTAAGTCCAATTCGCCAGCCACACCGTAAGCATAACCGCGTTGATTTATAAATTTGTTTATTTCATCATTTGCAAAATAAGCACCAATAAGTGCAATAACGCCAGCAAAAACACCAGATAAACCACTTAAAGATATAAAACGAGAGGAGCGATCCATCATTTGTCTGATATCTTTTAACGCATTTAATTGTTCTTCTTTATTGCTCATTTTAAAAGTGCTTTGTTTTTCAAAGTTAAATAAGAAATTGAAAACTGCAAATTTTATTTTAATAAATATTTCAATTAGGCTTAGCGCTTTTGCCTTTAAGCTTTTTTCTTAAATTTGGCCATGCTAAAAGCCACAGGAATAAGAAAATCATACGGAGAACTTTCCATTTTGAAAGGTGTAAATTTTGAAGTTGAGGAAGGGGAGATAGTGAGTATCATTGGACCATCAGGGGCGGGCAAAAGCACATTGCTGCATATTTTAGGTACACTTGATAAACCTGATCAGGGTGTTGTTGAGCTTAAAGGAACAACCATTAGTACATTAAATGGTAATTTGCTCAGCAATTTTCGCAATCAGAATATAGGTTTTGTTTTTCAGTTTCATCATTTGCTTCCCGAATTTAGTGCAGTAGAAAACATTTGTATTCCTGCGTTTATTGCTAAAACCGGGAAAAAACAGGCCGAATTAAGGGCTATTGAGCTGTTAGATTTATTTGGTTTAAAAGAACGTGCTGATCATAAACCTAATCAACTTTCTGGAGGCGAACAACAACGTGTGGCCATTGCCCGGGCTTTAATTAACAGACCGTCTATTGTACTGGCAGATGAGCCTTCCGGTAATCTGGATTCAGAAAATGCTTCAGCTTTGCATCAGTTATTTGTAAGCCTCAGAGATAATTTTAAACAAACTTTTGTTATTGTAACGCACAATGAGCACCTGGCCGATACGAGCGACAGGGTAGTGAGTATGAAAGACGGGCTAATTGTTTAGTGTAATTTAACTGCGCTCTTCTCTATTTAAATCATTTATAAAATTTAAAATTAAATCTTGAAAATACTTATTACCGGTGGCAACAATGCCAAAACCTTAAAACTATTAAAAGCATTCCCTGGTCATTTTATGCTGCTTGCAGATTATGGCGATGTACCCGGAATTTTAACGGAACACTATGGTTTTGCCTCTCTTGGTGTGCTTAATAAAGATAGTATTGCTCATATTTTACTAAACTTTTGCATTACCGAGTCAATAGATTCTATTATTCCACTGCATGACTATGAAATAGAGCCTTTAGCAAAATCGGCAGTTTTATTTGGTGAATATGGCATCCAGGTACTTTTACCTTCACTGGAGAAACTGGGAGATTATAATCATGCTGAAAAGGTAAAATATACTGATTTTGCTGTTTTTATAAACGGCGAACTAATTTTTACAACCAACGAAACGCTTCCAGCAAATCAGGAGGCAGATTTAAATGGCGTATTCGGATTTAATAGTGATACTACAAATTTTAAACTTTTTACAATATAAGTATGGATGGGTATCAATACGCTGAAGATAAGAAAATTGTAATATTTGAATTGGATGATGTGCTTTTTCCATCTAAAGATTATCTGCTTCAGGTTTACTATCTTTTTGCACAATTTATAGAATATATTGAACAGAAAGATGCAAAAGAAATAATCGGATTTATGCGGTTAACGTATGAAAATGAGGGCGAATATGAGATATTTGAAAAAACAGCCGCTCAGTTTAATCTGGATAAAACTTATCGTAATAATTTTGAATTGCTGCATCAAAATGCCCGTTTGCCATTGAAACTTCTGTTGTATAAAAACATGCTTGAGTTTTTACAGGAACTGGTGATTGAACGGAAGAAAATTTTTATCGTAACCAGCGGAAATCCTGAGGAACAGCTAAATAAAATTAAACAAACAGAGTGGAATGGCTTGGAGCAGTATTTAACGGTTTTCTTTGCTGACGAGCTCAATTTACCTAAATCTCAAATATTTGGAAGCATATTGACCAGCAATGACTTAACTGAAAATGAAGTGTTGGTTGTTGGTGCAAATAATTTAGATGAGCAACAATCTAAATTAATTAATTTGCCGTATATTGTGTCACAGGAAATTTACAGGTGATATGTTTAGAAAATCTATTGCACAAAAGATTTATTTGTGCGTTTTGGTTGTTGTTTTAGGCTTTACGGCTTCATGTAAAAAAAATAATAGTCAACCGGGGCCAGAAGAAAGCACTCCGGCAGCTCCCGAAACCAATAATTTACAAACTCCAACAACGGATAGGAATCTTTTAACAAAAGATTCTATTTTTCTCTATGCCAAACAAACCTATTTCTGGAATGTTGGAATGCCTTCTTACGATGATTTTAACCCTCGCCGTTATGCATCTAACGAAAGTGTTGTGGCCGCTATCCGGGCTTTAAAAAGTAATGGGGGAAAGGATAAGTATTCTTTTATTGATGATGGTTCGGTTGCCGGACAATTAAGTGGTGTAAGCGGAGACTATGGTTTTTCGGCCAACTTTGACAGCAATGATATTTTAAGAATAAGGTATGTTTATTTAGGCTCTCCCGCAGATAAGCAAGGTGTAAAAAGAGGATACAGAATTACAAAAGTTAATGGAAGTCCTAATGTTGCCCGGGTAAACAGTAATATAGATTTTCTTAATAATGCTATTTTTGGATCAAATCCATCTGTTTCTTTAACACTCGTACCTCCCTCGGGGGGCACAGCCTTTGATGTAACGATTACCCGTGAAACCTATGCTATTAATCCGATTTTATTTAGTAAAACCTATACAGCAGGGTCAAAAAAAGTAGGTTATATAGTTTTTAACAGCTTTACTACAAATGCATTACCAAGATTAGATGAAGCTTTTAAAACGTTTGCCGCAGATGGTATTACCGAGCTGGTGGTTGATTTACGTTATAATGGAGGTGGATCTGTAGCTACTGCAGATGCTTTTACGAATTTAATTGCGCCGCCATCACAAAATGGCAAAGTAATGTACACAACTTACTGGACGCAAACCATGCAGGATGGTAAAGCCACGATTTTAGAAAATCAGAAGTTTTATTATCAGGGCATACTTTATTCTATGTTTGACAACTCTTATAAGCCAACCCAGGCGGCCGGAAATCAGGAAGTATTTAAAAAACGGGGTACTTTGAATAACTTAACCAGGGTTTATTTTCTGGTTACCAATTATACGGCTTCTGCAAGTGAGTTATTAATTAATAATTTAAAGCCGGTAATGGATGTGAAATTAATTGGTTCAACCACTTATGGTAAACCCGTTGGATTTTTCTCTATCCGTATTGATAAAAATGATTTATACATTCCTCAGTTCCAAACTAAAAACTCGGTTAACTTTGGTGAGTATTTTAGTGGAATGACAGTAGATAGAGAAATCACGGATAATATAGCCGTAGATTTTGGTGATCCAGCAGAAAATTTATTGTCTCAGGCATTGCATTATAGCACTTTTGGTAATTTTTCTTACGTTCAAAGCAATAATAAAATAAGCAGTACTTCTGGCATATCAAGCGGTAAATCTGCAGGTTTAGAGCTTACAGATCACGAATTTAAAGGTATGGTAGAAACCAGAATACCGGGCGCTAAAAGATAAATTATAAATAACCATTGATAGGCCCGTTTATAATGAATATGCGGGCTTTTTTTGTTCTATAAATTTTACAATTGAAAGCATATAAAAGTTGTATAATTTATTAAATTTTGATAAGCTTGTTTAACATTAATCGTTAAAGAGATACCATGTCAGTAGAATTGATAGAGAAAGAACACATAAGTTATTTGAACATTATAAGTGCTAAAGAAGATCACACCGAAGAATTTAAAGACAAATTAGCAACAGTAGAAAGATTAGGAAATGAATTTAAAGGAAAAGCAGTTATAACCTTTAATACTACAATAGGCCCAAAACGTGTAGATACAACGGTTTGGGCTGTAACAGAAAAATATATCCAGCTAAAAAACAATATTCATATTCCGCTCAAAAGCTTAATAGATATCGATTTTTAAGTGGTTATAAGGCAATAAATCATCCCATGTATTTATTTTACCTTAACTTAAAAATTAATGAGTACGCTCCACAAAATTGCATTAACTTTTATAAAAACGGTTGGACCGGCTACAGCTAAAAATTTATTAGCCTATTGTGGAAGTGCTGAAAATGTATTTTCTGCAACTAAAAGGCAATTGTTGCAGGTACCGGGTGTTGGCGAAAAGACCGTTGAAGCAATTTTAGGAACAAATGCTTTAAAAAGAGCAGAGGAGGAGCTGGAGTTTGTTGAAAAACACGGCATAGAAGTTTTATTCTTCTCGGATGAGAACTACCCTAAACGCCTTAAAAACTGTTTTGACTCACCCATTCTTTTATATTTTAAGGGAAAGGCTGATTTAAACCATAAACGCATTGTCAGTGTGGTGGGTACGCGAAATGCAACTGCTTATGGTAAAGCGCTTTGTCAGCAATTAATAGAGACTTTAACTGCCTATAATGTGTTGGTGGTAAGTGGTTTGGCCTATGGTATTGATGTGTCTGCACATAAAGAATGTATCCACAATCAAATTCCAACTATTGGGGTTTTAGGTCATGGGCTGGATCGGTTATACCCTAAGGCGCATAAAAGTGTTGCTCAAAATATGGTACTTAATGGAGGTTTATTAACAGAATTTCCAATTTTAACCAATCCCGATCGTCAAAATTTCCCGCAAAGAAACCGCATTATTGCGGGGATGTCTGACGTTACGGTTATTGTTGAGGCATCTAAAAAGGGTGGGGCGTTAATTACTGCAGAAATTGCTAATTCTTATAATAAAGATGTTTACGCTTTTCCCGGTCGAACAAATGATGCTTTTTCTGAAGGCTGTAATTTCTTAATCAAAACAAACCGGGCTGGTTTAATTAATCATGCAAGAGATTTAATTTATTACCTGGGTTGGGATGATGAGATAAGCGAAAAGAAACCGCGTTTGCAAACAACTTTGCAACTTGATTTAACCCCTAACGAGCAAAAAGTTGTTGACGTTTTGCAGCAGGGCCAAAAGGCTATCGATGAACTTGCAATTGAACTGGATATTCAGCAAAGTAAACTTGCAATTGTTGTGCTGACTTTAGAAATGCAGGGTATAATCGTTTCACTGCCGGGCAAAATTTATAAAATGGCTTAAGGTCATAAATTGTATTTGCCCAATAAACAATCTATAATGCCTATCATGATAATAGATTATAAAATTTAATTTCTATTAAAATCGATTTACAAAATTATGTTTCAAATAAATATTAATTTATAAAATACTTAATGCCATTGCTTAATTTTGCGCCATGTGGTATAATAATATTTTAGAAACGATTGGCAACACGCCACTGGTTAAATTAAATACAATAACAAAATCGATTCCTGCAACGATTCTGGCTAAAATTGAAACAACCAATCCTGGTAATTCTATTAAAGACCGTATGGCTGTTAAAATGATAGAAGATGCAGAAAAAAGCGGTAAATTAAAACCGGGCGGTACCATTATTGAAGGTACATCAGGAAATACGGGTATGGGCCTTGCAATGGCTGCCATTATAAAAGGTTACAAATGTATTTTTACCACAACAGATAAACAATCGAAAGAAAAAGTTGATGCTTTGCGTGCTTTTGGTGCCGAAGTAATTGTTTGCCCAACTAATGTAGAGCCTGAAGATCCGCGTTCTTATTATTCGGTTTCTTCCCGTTTAGAGCGTGAAGTTCCAAATTCATGGAAACCAAACCAATACGATAATTTAGCGAATTCTCAGGCACATTACGAACAAACAGGACCTGAAATCTGGAAACAAACAGAAGGAAAAATTACGCATTTGGTTGTTGGCGTGGGCACGGGTGGTACCATTTCCGGAACCGGAAGATATTTAAAAGAACAAAATCCAAATATTCAGGTTTGGGGAATTGATACTTACGGTTCTGTTTTTAAAAAATACAAGGAAACCGGAATTTTTGATAAAGATGAAATTTATCCTTACATCACTGAAGGTATTGGAGAAGACTTTTTGCCTGCCAATGTCAATTTTGATGTTATTGATTTATTTGAAAAGGTAACAGATAAAGACGCTGCTTTAATGACCCGTGATATTGCCCGTAAAGAGGGGATATTTGTAGGGAACTCTGCTGGTGCGGCTATTGCTGGATTAATTCAGTTAAAAGACAAATTAAAACCAGAAGATGTAGTGGTTGTGATTTTTCATGACCACGGAAGCCGTTATATGGGTAAAATGTATAACGAAGATTGGTTGCGTGAGAGAGGCTTTTTACAAGATGAAAAACTTACCGCAAAGTCTATCCTGGCTAAAAAGGAAAGTACAGAAATAGTAACCCTTGATGCACAAAAAACAGTTTTGGAAGCCATTAATACCATTAAATCAATGAATATCTCACAAATTCCGGTTACCCAGCAAGGTATGATTGTAGGTAAAATAGCGGAAAGTGAAATTTTAACTGCCTTATTGGAAAATCCGGGATTAAAATCTGCACCGGTTTCTGAAATTATGACGGCAACTTTTCCATTTGTGGATTTAAATACTTCAATCGATAAGATTTCAGCAATGATTAATAAAGAAAACTCAGCTGTTTTAGTTGAAGACCAGGCGGGTAAAATTGAGATTATTACCCAGTACGATATTATTAACGCAATATCAGGTTAGAAAAACCACATAAAAATAAATAGTAAAACGTTCGTCATTGCCAGGTACGAAGTAATGACGAGAAAATATAAAACCGCCGGATAAATTTTTATCCGGCGGTTTTGCATATTGCTATTTTAACTTTAAACTTTAGTCTTTCTGTTTTAAACTTACCACTTAAAACTTAATGACTCGGCGCATCTGCGTTAACACGCTTAATCTGCGCACCTAACGCACGTAAACGAGTATCAATGTCCTGATAGCCACGCTCAATTTGTTCGATGTTATAAATGGTCGATTTACCTTCAGCAGATAATGCTGCAATTAATAGTGAAACTCCGGCTCTGATGTCAGGAGAAGTCATGCTGATTCCACGAAGTTTGTATTTTTTATCAATACCATTAACAGTTGCGCGGTGTGGATCGCAAAGAATAATCTGAGCACCCATATCAATTAGTTTATCCACGAAGAATAAACGGCTTTCAAACATTTTCTGGTGAATTAAAACATTTCCTTTTGCCTGTGTTGCCACCACCAAAACAATACTTAATAAATCAGGGGTAAAACCCGGCCAAGGCGAATCAGCGATGGTTAAGATAGATCCGTCAATGAAAGTATCAATTTCATAATGTTTTTGTGAGGGTACATAAATATCATCACCTCTGCGTTCTAATTTAATACCCAGTTTTTTGAAAACCTCAGGAATTACACCCAGTTCATCATAAGAAACATTTTTGATCGTAATTTCAGATTCTGTCATGGCCGCTAAACCAATAAAAGAACCAATTTCAATCATATCCGGTAACATTCTGTGTTCGGTACCTCCTAAAACTTTAACCCCCTCAATGGTTAATAAGTTAGAGCCGATGCCCGAAATTTTTGCACCCATGCGGTTGAGCATTTTACAAAGTTGTTGTAAATACGGCTCGCAGGCTGCGTTATAGATTGTGGTTGTACCGCTAGCCAAAACAGCAGCCATAACAATGTTAGCCGTTCCGGTTACCGATGCTTCATCCAATAAAATGTATGCACCTTTTAAATTGGTTGCATCAACATTAAAAAATGCTTTTTTGCTGTCGTAAACAAATTTAGCACCCAATTTTTCGAAACCGATAAAGTGAGTGTCTAATCTTCTGCGGCCAATTTTATCACCACCAGGTTTTGGTATTGCAGCTTTACCAAAACGAGCCAGCAAAGGACCAACAATCATAATCGATCCGCGTAATCCACCACCTTTAGCCTTAAAAGTTTCCGATTCGAAGAAATTTAAGTCAATGTTTTTGGCCTCAAAAGTATAAGTGTCTTTATCAATGCGTTCAACAATAACACCAAGATCGCCCAATAATTCAATCAGTTTATTTACATCTTTAATATCCGGAATATTGCTGATGGTTACTTTCTTTTCAGTAAGCAATACAGCTGATAAAATCTGTAAAGCCTCGTTTTTGGCACCCTGAGGGGTAATTTCGCCTTTTAATTTAATTCCGCCTGTTATTTCAAATGCGTTCATATATTTTTGTTTTTCTAACTCATTCGTTATGCAAATTGATTCCGGCATCTTTTTAATACCCTTAAATCAATTCAGAACAACGTTAATTGTTAATATTTAGGTTTATTGTTGTTGTTTGGTCTGCGGTTATTGTTGTTCTGGCGGTTTTTGCCATTGTTGTTATTGTTATTTCTACCGCGATTGTTGTTATTGTTATTTTGACGAGGATTTTGTTGTCTGAATTCAACCTTTGCCAAATTTACATTTTCTTCCAAACGCAATAACCCGCCCGATAAATCATGTAAATCTTTTAAAATGGTTTCGTCAGAAACGTTATCCTTATTCCAGGTAACGTAAGCCATTTTCATAAAATTGGCAATACCCTGTACCATCGCTTTCTTTTGCTCCGGATTTTCTTCACGCATGGCTTTTTCAATCAGCGTTTCAACGGTTTTACCATAATGCTTATAAGTAATTCTTTGCTGCGGATAACCGATATGAGCAGGTTTGATGTATGCATTTTCGATCAAAGGTTTTGGATAGGGGCTGTCCACATCGATCTGGTAACCCGAAATAATATGCAGGTGATCCCAAAGCTTGTGTTTAAAATCAGCCACATCACGTAAATGCGGTTGTAAAAAGCCCATCAGGTCAATTACGGCCTGGGCATATTTATTACGTTCTTCAATGGTTGGTAATTCGCAAATGTACTTCACCATATTTTGAACATTGCGGCCATATTCTGATAAAATCAGCTGACTGCGTGTTGTATTATAATCAAAACTCATGTATGGATAAATTAATAGATAATGAACCCGGCGATACGAATTATGAAATAACCAAAGGAGTTTAGGTTATGAATTCACCGAAATGTCTATTGCCAGATTTCGTTTTTTATATAGTCAAAGATAAAGAAATATTTGAATCTGATATAATTTTACTCCATTTGTTATAAAATAACCCAAAATAAGCTATTTTTTATTTTGGAAATATTTGTTCAGTAATTCTTGGGGCTGCAAGTCCCGCTTTACCTGCTGCCGATAGAAAAAATCGGCATTCGTACAATCGGGTTTAGGTTGTAAATACTGTGCATCTTGTCAAAAATGCTAGTTTCTGTCGTGCTGAGGTACGAAGCATCCCTTTAACTTACAGATGCTCCAAGCCTCGGCATGACATAGAAATTAATTTACATTTCGTCACTGTTTTTTGGATAATCAAAGAAAATCATTTCTCCGGTACCACGACTAACCATTTTCCAGGATTCAAAAGGAAAAGAAATTAAAACCATGCCTGCAGTCGGGATATTGTAAATGTTAGCCTCACTTAATTCGTTTACAAAATCTGTAAAACCCGGGTTATGACCAAACATAATTATTGTATCTGTGGCATCATCAAATTCATTAACAATTTTGAGCAGGGTGGTGGTATTGGCTTCGTAAATGGATTTTTCCAGTTTAATATTTTCTGTTTGATAAGCTTCAGCAAAATATTTAGCGGTTGTTAATGCTCTTTTTGCCGGGCTACTTACCATTAAATCGAATTTAAAACCACGCTTTAAAAGCCTTTCAGCCATTTCAGGTGCATTTTCTTTACCTCTTTTATTTAGTGGTCTTTCAAAATCAGTTTGTGCTGCAGTTCCCCAATCCGATTTCCCATGTCTAACCAATAACAATTGCTTCATAATCTTCTATTTATTAATAAAATCAACAACCATTTCGTTAGGAATGTTTTTCATACACTTAAAATGCCCCAAAGGACATTTCTCCAGGCCAAACTTTGAGCAGGGCCTGCAATCTAAATCTATGCCTGCTATTAAAGAATCTGTAATTTTATAAGGTTGTACACCTAACAAATCGGGTGTTGTGCCTCCCCAAATAGAGGCCAGTGGTTTGTTAAATGCTTCAGAAATATGAGTAAGTCCGGTATCAAAGCCGATTACTTTATGTGCTTTAGAGACCAAAAAAACAGATTGATCCAGATTGGTTATTCCACAAGTATTATAAATAGTATTACCAACTGCATTTTTAATGATTTCGGCATTATCTTTAACATCAGGACCGCCCAATAAAACAATGGGAAGATTAATTTCTTTACAAATTTCTATAATCTGATCATTCGGAAGCCGCTTGGTAAAATGTGTAGCACCAATAATAAAGGCTACAAACTTTTGCTGATGACTTTCAGGTAAAAAATCACTTAGATTATAACTTTTGGCAATGTAATAATCAATGGGCTTATTGTCGTTTTTTACCCCCAAAGATTTCACGGTATCCAGATACCTTTCTACCAAATGCCTTGGATCTATAAAACTTGTCCACCTGAATTTTAGAACGAATAATTTGCTTAGTCTGTCTTTTTTATAAGTTAAGGCCGGTATACTGGTGGATAATTTAATAATTGAAGTACGCAGATTATTGTGCAAATCAACAATTAAATCAAATTTCTCTTGCTTAATATCTGCAATCGTTTCTTTAAGGGTTGCCTTTAAAGTATGAAGTTTAGTTAAATAAGGATTGTTCTGGTAAATGTATTGAAACTCTTTTTTGGTTAAGAAATGTATTTCAGCACCTGGTATTTGCTCTTTTAAGCAGCGCACAACAGGGGTAGTGTAAATAATATCACCCATTGAACTAAACCTTATGACTAAAATTTTTGTCGGTGTTTTCAAATTCAACCCTCTTTTTTAATTTTTTCTATGATGGCAGTAGAGGAGTAACCCGGTAAAAAAGAAAGTACTTCTACTTTTCCTCCTTTTTCCAGTGTTTCTGCAGCCCCAACAATAGTTTCAATTTTATAGTCACCCCCTTTTACTAATACATCAGGCTCAATGGTTTGGATTAGTTGAAGAGGCGTGTCTTCATTAAAAAGAACAATGGCATCTATAAAAAACATTGCGGCAAGCAATTGTGCCCGGCTATATTCGTTGTTTACAGGTCTGTTTTCTCCTTTAATCTTTTTTACAGACGCATCGGTATTTAAGCCAATAATCAATTTATCCCCCAAACTGGCGGCTTCATTTAAATAGGCAATATGGCCCGGGTGAAGCAAATCAAAACAGCCATTTGTGAAAACAATCTTTTGATTTTTATTTTTCCAGTCCTCAATTTTCGCTTTCAGGTTGTCCGGATTAAGTATTTTATCTTTAAGTACCTTTGCTGTATCTCTGCCCATTTTAGTATAAGTTATCTACTGCGGTACATAAAATATGCCCGATAAGGATGTGCATTTCCTGAATTCTGGCCGTATTATTTTCTGGAATAATAATATTTACATCGCATAAACCCGTCATGGCTCCGCCACCTCTCCCGGAAAGGCCAATGGTTTTACAGCCTAATTTTTTTGCTGTTTCAAGTGCAGCTAAAATGTTGCCACTGTTGCCGCTGGTTGATATGGCGATGAATAAATCATTAGGCTTTGCAAAGGCTTCAACTTGTCTGGCGAAAACTTTTTCGTAACCGTAATCATTGCTGATCGCCGTTAGAGCTGAGGTATCAACGGTTAAGGCAAGTGCAGGTAAAGCAATGCGTTCTTTTACAAAACGACCAGTTAATTCGGCTGCAATGTGTTGAGCATCAGCTGCACTGCCGCCATTTCCTGCCAACAAAACTTTTGAACCTGAATTAATGGTTTCGATCAGTATTTTGCAGGCCTCTTCAATTTGAGGAATTATTTCTGCTATTACTTTATCGATGGTTTGTTTATGATGGTTTAACTCGTTTAATATCATTTATCAAGTGATTGAATAACTTCTTCGATTGTGGTGGTTGCACTGCCAATGTGTTTAATTACAATAGCGGCAGCATAATTGGCAATTGTTGCGGCTTCTTCGATATCAAAACCCATTGCAAGACAATAAGCTAGAGTAGCAATAACCGTATCGCCCGCTCCGGTTACATCGTAAACCTCAGTTGCCACCACCGGAATAACTTTGTGTGCCTGATTACTTATAATGGCAATCCCGGCCTCTGATAGGGTCACAACTAAATATTCTGCCTGTGTAATTTTAAAAATAACATCTGCGGCCTTTACCAAAGCTTCATTGTTGGTAATTCTTTCTGTTTTAGATGCTTCGGCTAACTCTTTGCGGTTAGGTTTAATAATATAAGCACCCTGATATTTGCTGTAATCCAGTCCTTTAGGGTCTACAACAACTTTTTTATTGTTTTGTTTACAAAGTTCAATAATCCTTAAACACAAATTTTGACTTAATAAACCTTTATTGTAATCGGATAAGATAATGATGTCAGCTTTTTTTATACATTCTTCAACCGTTTGCAGAAAAATACTTTCAAGCTCCTTGGAAATCTCATGAATGTCTTCCTTATCAATTCTTACAATGTGATGATTGCCGGCAATTACCCTCGTTTTAATAGTGGTAAGGCGTGTATTATCTTTTATAATCAGGCTGGTATCAATTTGGTTCGAATCTAAAATAGATTTAATTTCTTCACCATAAATATCGTCACCGGTTAAACCGGCCAGATAAACATTGGCACCTAATTCTTTCAAGTTGCTGGCAACGTTAGCCGCTCCGCCCACAATTTTAGTTTCCTTATTGATGTTAATAACGGGTACAGGTGCTTCTGGCGACAGGCGGTTTGCCGAGCCAAAAATGTAATGATCTAACATTAAATCGCCTATTACGAGTACGTTTGGTTTCGACTTTGTTTTATAGGCGTTATAAAGTTTATCTGCTAACATGTTTCGTTATTAATGGGCTCAAATATAAGTATAATGGCTGTTAAATCGCCTTAGCTCTGTTATTAAAATAGCTCGAAATCTCTTCAACAGAAAGGGCGTTTAAACATTTATCGACACTTAAACCGCCTTTACGGGCAACTAAAATGCCATAATGCATATCGCGGAAACCTTCTGTACGGTGTGCATCAGGGTTAACAGATAGTAAAACACCTTTTTCAAGTGCATAGCGGTGCCAGCGCCAATCCAAATCTAAACGTAAAGGGTTTGCATTAATTTCTATAACGACCTGGTTTGCTGCACAGGCATCTATAACTTTTTTATAATCGATTGGATAACCGGCCCGGCTTAATAGCAACCGGCCGGTTGGATGACCTAAAATTGTCGTGTATGGATTTTCAATAGCCTTTAATAAACGTGTTGTGGCTTTTTGCTCGTCCATTCTTAAATTACTGTGAACAGAAGCGACAACAAAATCAAAGGCTTTTAAAATATCGTCTGAATAATCCAGCGAACCATCACTCAAAATATCACTTTCAATGCCTTTAAAAATTTTGAAAGGGGCTAATTTTTTATTTAACTCATCAATTTCCTGGTGTTGACCAAAAACCCGTTGCTCATTTAGTCCTTTTGCATAAACAGCAGTTTTAGAGTGATCACAAATACCCAGATATTCGAGTTTTAGCGTATCCTTACAATAAACAGCCATTTCTTCCAGCGTGTGTACACCATCACTCCAGGTAGAGTGGTTGTGCAGGCTGCCTTTTAAATCTGCGTAAGTAATTAATGAAGGTAATTTGTTTGCTTTGGCCAGTTCTATTTCGTCAAAATCTTCTCTTAGTTCAGGTTCAATAAAAGCCAGGCCAGCTTTGCTGTAAATCTCATTTTCAGTAGTAAACGGTCCCGAACCCGCAAGCTTTAATACTTTTTCTACATGTTCGGCATTACCTGTTTGTTTGAACCATTCGAGGTAAAAGGATGATTTTTCAACCAGATGTAGTTTTATTCTTAATCCGGCCTCCGTAGTCGCTATAAATGAATCTTCAGCCTGAATAAATGAAACGGGTTCAAAAGCATTTAATGACTCCGTAATATTAATTAAATTTTCTCCGCCGATTACAATTTCCAATTCATCAATAATTTCGCAACAGCGGCGATATTGACCTGCAAAACCTAATGAGGCATGTAAATCTACTTTAATCAGCCATTCGGAAAATTGAGTGAATAATGAATTTGCGAAACTTTCGACTTGTGCATATAAAAACCGACCATTTGCGGCCAGTTTAAACTCAATGGCTTTTTTAATTTCTTCCTGCGTTTTTAGGCCAAAGCCTTTCGCTTCTATCAACCGGTTTTCGTTACAGGCATAATAAAGTTCGCCAATGCTTTCAATACCTAAAGTCCGCCAGATAATGAAAATCTTTTTAGGACCAATTCCTTTAATGGCAAGCATTTCAACCACACCTTCGGGTGTTTTTTCAATAAAATCATTTAGCTCTTTAAGGGTGCCGGTTTGGAGTAACTCGATAATTTTAGTTGCCAAACCTTTACCAATACCTTCAATCTGATCGATTTCATCTAATGGTTTATCCTTTATTGCAAACGGTAATTTATCTACTTTAAAATAGGCATTAGCGACTGATTTTATCTTGAAGGGATTTTCTTCATGCAATTCCATTAATTGCGATAAAAGGCGAAGTGTGCGGGCGATGGTTTTGTTTTCCATAAGCTTGTAAAATTAGAAAATAAAGCCCAAAATTCTTCGCTCTTATTAATTTCTGAACACAATTTTCAGCATGGGTTGTTAAATTAAACTATACGCGATCAAAAATATAGAGAATGTAGGCTGTTAATTAATTAAGTTTTAGATGAAAACGTTAAAATTCTTTGTTTTTGGATTAAGTTTGGGTTTAGCCGCATGTCAGTCATCAACTAATTCTAATCATAAAGCTGATTCTATTGCCAGCATTGAATCCGGACCGGGTAAAATTGTTGATGAACGGTTTTTAATTGTGCCGGGTATTTCCATAGGAAAAATTTCCATTGGAGAAGATATGCAGGAAGTATTTAAGAAAACAGGTAATGCTGACGATGGTGATGCGGCGATGGGTAAAGCCTGGGGAATTTGGTATGGCAAGGTGTCCAAAGGTGATAGAAAGGACGAACTAGCCATTTATTCTGCTTACCGGGATAGTAATATGGTGGTAAAAGAGGTTAAACAAATCAGAATTACTTCCGGTTTATACAAAACTCAGGATGGTTTTGGAACGGGCAGAACTTTAAATGATACCAAAATGAAATTTCCGGCTATGGAAATCTTATCTGCTTATTTGAATCCGGATAAGGATACCATTTTTATATACGACTCGAAACCAGACGGGATAGGTTTTGAATTTGTAAACAAGAAAAGTGTAGCCCTAACTGTGCATCCAAAGCAAAAGTCACTTAACGAAACTTATTTAACCTTACATCCAGAATGGAAAGCGGTTAAATAAAAGAAGCGCAACAGTTATGCTGTTGCGCTTCTTAAATAAAATTCCAGGTAATTATTATTTAATCACCGCTTCAAACGGCATTCTCATTTGTATGCCTGATCTGGTCATTACCTTTTTCATTTGCTGATAAATAGGGTAGTTGTCGCCTAATTCCTGCTTGGTATAATAAGTTTTAATTTTATCAGTGCTTTCTGATAATAAAGATTTTAAAGGATCAATCACTTCCGGATATTCGACTACTTTGTAATCTTTAATATTTGCTTTTTTAGCAGCCGAAGCAATTGCATCATTAAAACTTCCAATTCTATCTGCTAAACCAATTTGAACGGCATCAGTCCCAATCCAAACATGGCCGCCGCCGATGCTGTCGATATAAGCTTTGCTTTTCTTTCTCCCATCCGCAACACGGCTTACAAAACCACTGTAAATTCTGTTCAATTCGTTTTGAATAATAAACCTTTCGCCGCTGGTCATTGGGCGGTTGGTGCTCATAATATCAGCAAATTCGCCAGTTTTAACACCGTCAAAAGTAATTCCCAGTTTATTGGTCATTAAATTTTGAAAGTTCGGAATAATACCAAATACACCAATCGATCCGGTAATGGTATTGGGTTGTACAAAAATACTATCAGCTGCACAACCAATATAGTAACCACCAGATGCGGCAACATCGCCAAAAGAAGCCATAACCGGTTTCACTTTTTTAGCTAAAATAACTTCTCTCCAAATCACATCAGAAGCTAATGCGCTACCGCCCGGAGAGTTAATTCTTAAAACAATGGCTTTAATGTCATCATCTAAACGAGCCTTTCTAATGGCTCTTGAAATACGCTCAGAGCCAATTTCATTGTCAGAACCTTCGCCACCATTAATTTCGCCGTTGGCATAAATTACGGCAACTTTATCTTTTCCCGTTCCATCAGCAGGGTTATTAATGGCATAATCATTAATGGAAACCGATCTGATGTTATCCTTTTTTGACCGGCCGGATAAAGTTTTAAGCTCTTCTAAAATTTCATCTTTATATTTTAAACCATCAACCATTTTATAGTTAAGGGCATCCTGCGGCTGCTGGATTTTATATTTATCTGCAATCAGGTATAAACTGTCTTTTTGTATAGCCCTGGTTTGAGCAATATCAGTTAAAAAAGTGTTGTATAAACCACCAACATAAGCAGTAACCTGTTTACGGTTATAATCACTCATTTTATCTAAAATAAATGGTTCTACAGCACTTTTATAATTACCTACACGAATAACCTGCGCTTCGATGCCTAATTTTTCCAATGTGCCTTTAAAAAAGGTTAACTGCGAGCTGAAGCCTTTAAATTCCAGTGCACCTTCAGGATTTAAATAAACTTTGTCCGCGGCTGATGCCAGATAATAAGCGCCCTGGGTATAAACCTCACTGTAAGCAATAATTTTTTTATGAGATTTTTTAAAATCAATCAAAGCATTTCTTACCTCACGCATGGTCGCAAACCCGGCCTCCGGACTGCTTACATTAATGTAAATACATTTGATGTTATCGTCGTTCTTAGCTCTTTTAATCGATTTTAAAAGATCATTCAGGCCAATTCCTGTTTTTCCTTCGCTTCCTACAATTGGTAAGTTTCCAAATGAATTTTTCGGGGTACGTTCGGTAATTGGTTGATCAAGGTTTAAAAATAATACACTGTTATCGCTCACAGTAACGGTTTTATCCGAATCTACAGATGCAATTAATCCTACAATTATAAAAAAGAAGATTACGCACACAATTACAATAGAAAGGAAAAAACCTAACATTGAGGCAAATAGATATTTAAAAAAATCTCTCATTTAATGTTTTAATTTTGTTTTGTAAAGATATAAAAATACATGACGCTTAATATGGCATTAGATAGCACAATTGCTTATTTGTTACTGGGTGGTAATTTAGGAAACCGGGAAGATAATTTACAAAGGACTATTGAGCTTTTAGCGAAAGAAATAGGCGAAGTAGTTGCAAAATCGTCTATTTATGAAACGGCTGCCTGGGGCAAAACTGACCAGCCATCATTTTTAAATCAGGCAGTGGGTTTAAAAACAAATCTATCGGCTATTGAAGTACTTGAAAAAGCTTTGGAAATTGAAAAGAACCTGGGGCGTGTACGCAAAGAAAAATGGGGAGAACGTTTAATCGATATTGATTTAATCTTATTTGGAGATGAAATTATAAATATTGAAAATAAATTGCATGTACCACATCCACAAATGCAGTTTAGAAAATTTGTAATGGAACCGCTTGCCGAAATAGCGCCTCAGGTGGTTCATCCGCTGCTGAAGCAGACTATTTTGGAAATATTAGAAAATATTGTTGATGATTTGGACGTTAAGAAGTTGTAATTAGTTAAATTTGCAATATGCAGGATATAAAAGATAATCATCCCCTGGATTTATCTTATCTTATTAACATGGTTGGTCATAACCCTACGTTTATGATTGAAGTTTTTGATACATTTATTGATCAGACACCTATTTATCTGGCGGAGCTTGATAATGCTTTATCTGCTTCGGATTGGGACATGGTGGCCAATAGTGTACATAAAATAAAGCCAACTTTCAGTTATATTGGAAGAGACGATATTAAAGGTTTTGTACAGGGGATTGAGCATGATGCTCGGAATAAGGAAAATGTGGAGGGAATTCCTGTACGTATTACCAGGCTTAAAGAATTACTTGGGCATGTTTATTTACAACTCGAAGAAGCCAAAAAAGACATTCAGGCTAAACTTTAATCATCAGTAAAACTTTATTTTATTTAGATATTCTTTCTGCATTTCTGAAATGCAGAAAGGATAACCCAATGTACAATACCAGTACGAAAGGTATTGCTGCAAACTTTAAAACTGCAATAAGCACTGCAGATAAAATGAGGAAGATAAATTTTACCTTATTGGCTTGCCAGCTCAAATTGCTAAATTTTAAAGAGAATATTTTGATCTCACTAACCAGTAAAAAACTCGTTACTGCTATAATTCCGATTAATAAAATAGTGGAGCTGATAATAGAAGGATAATCTATTGCTATAAAAGGCAATGAACAGATAAACAGCGTATTCATTGGTGTATTTAACCCAATAAAATCCTGTGTTTGCCTTTCGTCATTATTAAACTTAGCTAAACGGAGGGCCGAAAATATGGTGATAAAAAAGGCCAGATAAGGAAGGTATTCGGAGGTATAATCACTTGATTTTAAAAGTTGAAACATAATTACTCCGGGCAAAAAACCAAAACTAACCATGTCTGCCAGCGAATCTAAATCTTTGCCAATATTAGATTTAACATTTAGCATGCGGGCAACCATTCCATCAAAAAAATCAAAAACCCCCGAAAGGATTACAAAGTAAGCTGCGATTTGTAATTCGCCTTTAAATGCAAAAACGATACCGATGCAACCAGAAAATAAATTGGCGCAGGTTATCGCATTTGGAATATGCCTTTTCATAGGGTTCAAGATATAAGGTTTAAGGCATATGATTTGAGCGATTTAAGAATCCCAAATTTATAAAGTGCAAGGTTTAAAGAATTGTTACAAAACCTTAAACCTTACACCATTTGCCTTTCAACTTTAATTTAGCTGTTCATCGAAATTAAAAATTCTTCGTTGCTTTTTGTACCTTTTATTTGCGCCTGAACAAATTCCATGGCTTCCTGACTGTTCATATCTGCAAGGTGGTTGCGTAAAATCCAAACACGTTGCAGGGTATCTCTGTCGTGCAGTAAATCATCACGGCGTGTGCTCGAAGCGGTAATATCAATAGCAGGGAAAATACGTTTGTTAGATAATTTACGATCCAACTGAAGCTCCATGTTACCGGTACCTTTAAATTCTTCGAAAATTACTTCATCCATTTTAGAGCCCGTATCGGTTAATGCTGTTGCTAAAATGGTTAACGAACCACCGTTTTCAATGTTACGGGCTGCACCAAAGAAACGCTTTGGTTTGTGTAATGCGTTGGCATCAACACCACCCGATAATATTTTGCCTGATGCAGGAGCAGTTGTATTGTAAGCCCTTGCTAAACGCGTAATAGAATCTAAAAGAATTACAACATCATGTCCGCTTTCTACCAAACGTTTAGATTTTTCTAAAACAATATTGGCGATTTTTACGTGACGCTCTGCCGGCTCATCAAAGGTAGAAGCAATAACTTCCGCCCTAACGCTGCGGGCCATATCAGTAACCTCTTCCGGACGTTCATCAATTAAAAGGATAATTAAATAAACTTCAGGGTGATTTTTAGCAATGGCATTGGCAACCTCTTTAAGTAAATTAGTTTTACCGGTTTTAGGTTGTGCTACAATTAAACCACGCTGCCCTTTACCAATTGGTGTAAATAAATCCATGATACGGGTAGAATAATTGTTTGTATCCGTAAATAAATTTAAGCGCTCGGTAGGGAAAAGCGGTGTTAAGTAATCAAAAGGAACACGATCACGAACTTCGGCAGGAATACGGCCGTTAATGGTTTCAACACGTACCAAAGGAAAATATTTTTCGCCTTCTTTTGGTGGGCGAATACTTCCTTTAACCGTATCACCTGTTTTTAAACCAAAAAGTTTAATCTGTGATTGTGATACATAAATATCATCAGGAGAAGTTAAATAATTGTAATCCGCTGATCTTAAGAAACCATAACCATCAGGCATAATCTCTAAAACACCTTCGTTGGTGATTACATTATCAAAATCTAAATTAGAATAGCTGTTTTCGTTTTTGTGGTGGTTACCGCCACCTGGCTGTTTTTGGCGGTTATCTTCGCGTTGTGGTTTTTCGCGTGGCTCTTGTTTTGCAGGTTTAACCGCAGGAGCTTCATTGTTTTCTTCTATCAGCGCAGAAATTGGCTTTACACTTTCTTCAGTCTCTAAAATCCGGTCAGGTTGTCTTTCCGGCTGAGGTTCTGCTTTCTGTCTGTGATTGGGCTCATCAAATAACGTAATAGACTCTCTTTCTCTGACAACCGGCGCTACCGGCTCATCTTTACTCAAGCGGGCCCTTTTTTTAACAGGTTTTTCAGCAACTACTTTCTGAACTTTATCAGCTTTTACAGCTTTGGTTTTAGGAGCAGCAACTGTTGTAGTGGTTTCAGTTTCTGCTTGTGGGGCAGCATCAGATTCGTTACCCTGTTTAGCTGCATCAATAATGACTTGTTGATGTAAAAGCACCTCAACAAGATCTATTTTTCTTAAGGTATCAGCACCTTCAATGCCATATGTTTTTGCAAGCTCACGTAATTCTGATGTGAGCTTATCATTTAATTCTGTTTTACTAAACATTTGAAATATATATGTTTCAAGAAATTTTCATTAGGTATAATTCTTTTCACAAGTTTATCAAGCAATCATTAAACAGCATTCGGATTGTTTTGAATGACCGCTCCATCATGTTTTTATGTGTGTTTATTGACTGAACAAAGCAAAAAATGCAGTTAAAAATTGATAGTAAAGGACAAGTTTTGAAGATTTTTCTGTGATGTTCAGATAAACGATTGAGGAATTATGCTGCAATTGTATGTATTTGAAACGTAATCTGCAAGAGAAAGTTTAAAATGTTTATAAAAATAATACAAATACCTGTTAAATAATAGACGCTAAAAATTTAAAAATCTTCATATTTGCAGCAAATAAGCCCAAAAATATGACTAAGCAGCAACTTTTCGATCAGATACAAAAAAAACGTTCATTTTTATGTGTTGGCCTGGATTCTTCTCTAGACAAGATTCCTCAGCACCTGTTGAAATACGAAAACCCGATCTTAGAGTTTAATAAACAAATTATTGATGCCACAAAAGATTTATGTGTAGCTTATAAACCCAATACTGCTTTTTACGAATGTTATGGAAAAAAAGGATGGGAAACTTTAACGGAAACCTGGAAATACATTCCACAGGATATTTTTACCATCGCAGATGCTAAGCGTGGCGATATTGGAAATACCTCAGCCATGTATGCAGAAACATTTTTTAATGAAGCCTCTTCAGAAATGAGCTTTGACTCAGTTACTGTTGCACCATACATGGGAAGCGATTCTGTAATGCCTTTTTTAAATTTTAAAGATAAATGGGTAATCCTTTTAGCTTTAACCTCCAACTCCGGTCATGCTGATTTTCAATTACAACCAATAGGAGAGGACCGTTTATTTGAAAAGGTAATTAAAACTTCTTCAACCTGGGCCACAGATGAGCAAATGATGTACGTAGTAGGCGCAACACGCGGTGCTGCTTTTGGCGATGTAAGAAAATTAATTCCCAATCACTTTTTATTGGTTCCCGGTGTTGGTGCTCAGGGCGGCGATTTACAGGAGGTTTGCAAATATGGACTAAATGCACAATGTGGTCTTTTAGTTAACTCAGCAAGAGGAATTATTTACGCTGGTAAAGGAGAAGATTTTGCCGAAAAAGCAAGAGAAGAAGCCTTAAAACTACAACAGGAAATGGAACAAATTTTAATTGCTGCAAACCTGGTGGGTTAAACCACAGATTGCTTGCAACAAGCATGCACTCTCTTAATGAATTTTGGTAAGCCAAAGTAGAAGTAAAAAGAATGTTAAACGGATATTAATAACTAGGGTTGTAACAAAACCTGTGTTTATCCGGACTGATCTGCAGTAAACAATGAAAGCAAAAATAGATGTGAAACTTATTGTAGCACTTACAGGTGTTGCATTAATTTGGGGTACCACTTACCTGGGTATCCGGGTTGCTGTAGAAAGCATTCCGGCATGGTATGTAACCGCCATCCGGCAAACCATAGCCTCTGTTATTATCCTTATTATTCTAATCAAGCAAAAAGAACTTAAATGGATTGGCTGGCCTGCATTCAGACGTCAGCTGGTTTTATCACTGCTTATGGTGGTAATTGCTAATGGAATGACTACCGTAGCAGAAAAAACCATTCCGAGTGGCTTAACTTCCTTAATTAATGCAACTTCACCCTTAGCGGTTTTTTTAGGTTGCGTAGCATTGGGTATTCAAAAATCTAGTTTAAAGGGGTTTATTGGCGTATTTATTGGTTTTTTAGGAGTTGTTTTTATTTTTAGAGATGGCATTAATGATTTACTGGACCCCGGTTATAGAAATGGGATTTTATCTTTAGTTGTTGCCGTAACAGGCTGGACAATTGGAACAATTTACAGTAAAAAGCATAGTGGCAAACCCGAATATATCTTTCTGAATCTTTTCTACCAGTTTGTATTTTCAGCAATTGTACAGCTTATTTTAGCTTTTATATTTTCAGGAAAAGCAGATGTTGCTTCGTGGAAAACCGAAAGCATTTTAGCAACAGCCTATCTGGCCATCTTTGGGTCGGTGCTTGGCTATTTCTGCTATCATTACGCTTTAAAGAAAGTTTCTGCATCAGAGGTTTCCATTTTAACCTATTTTAATACCGTAATTGCTATATTTTTAGGATGGTTGATTTTAAACGAAAAAGTAGATTCAGACTTAATCATTGCAACAGCCTTAATTATTGCAGGCGTTTTTATTACCAATTACAAAAAGAAAGCAGAAGCATAGTGTAATTCTGATGTATTATGATTAATATTACGATATGTATTATTAATTAGCTTTCTCGAATATGCGCTTTCCGGAAGATTTTTTGCACTACGTGTGGCAATTCAGGTCATTTGACTTTAACGAGTTGAAAACAACAACAAATGAAGATTTAAAGATCCTCAAACCCGGATTGTTAAACAAAAACGCTGGCCCTGACTTTAGTCATGCAAAGATTAAAATTGGTGAAACCCTTTGGGCAGGGAACGTTGAAATTCATCTGAAATCTTCCGACTGGCTAAAACACAATCACCAGATAGATTTAAGTTATGAAAATGTAATCCTGCATGTTGTATTTGAAAATGATGCCATTATTAAAAGGATAGACGGAACAATTTTGCCGGTTTTAGAACTGAAAAACCGTATTCCTGATGCTTTAATAGAAAAATATGCTTCTTTATTTTTAACCCTGACAGATTTTCCCTGTTCGGCACAAATTAGAAATGTAGATGGTTTCATCGTCAATTCCTTTCTTTCCAGAACCTTATTGGAACGGTTTGAAGTAAAGACAAATGCAGTTTTAGAAAACCTTAACGAACTAAACGGCAATTGGGATGAGACCTTTTATCGGTTTATTGCCCGTAATTTCGGTTTTAAAGTCAATGCTTTACCTTTCGAACTTTTCTCAAAAGCCATTTCTCAAAATATTTATGCAAAACATAAGGATAATGCTTTTCAAATAGAAGCTTTGGTTTTTGGTACAGCCGGGTTTTTAAGCGGGCAGTTTGAGGAAGAATATCCCCAAAAGTTACAAGGAGAGTTTAAATACCTGCGGAAGAAATATAAAATTAAGCCACTTGAAGTTTCCATCTGGAAATTTATGCGTATGCGGCCACAAAACTTTCCCACGATCAGATTAGCACAGTTTGCCGCTTTAATTGTTAAGGCCAATCATCTTTTCTCTAAAGTTATGACCATAAAGGATACACTCTCTTTGCGTAGTTTATTCGAAAACCTGCCTGTTAATGAGTATTGGAAAACGCATTACCACTTTAAAAAAGAAGCCCAACCGGTAACCACCCAAATTGGAAAAACATCAATCGATAACATTTTGCTAAATACTGTGGCTCTATTTTTGTTTGCTTATGGAAAACATACCGATACACAATTTTATATAAGCAGGGCAATTAAATTGCTGGAAAACCTGCCTGCAGAGAAAAATGCAATAACAGATAAATTTGTAGAAGCTGGTTTGAAAATAGATAATGCTTTTGCTTCGCAAGGAATTTTGCAGTTGAAAAAACAATATTGCGATCAAAAAAAATGCTTATCTTGTGGTATTGGAATTAAAATTTTAAAACAGGCTTAAAATGTTTCAAAGGATTATAACTTATTTTGAACAACAAAGTTTTGGCGTATCTACCTATTTGGCTAATAAGTTGAATATGAGTACGGCTAAAGTTCGTTTGTTTTTTATTTATTCGTCTTTTTTAGCCGTTGGATTTCCGATTTTATTTTATTTTCTGGCTGCAATAGTTTTAGACATCAGAACTTATATGAAGAAAATGAGACTTAGAATTTGGGAGTAGTTTCTTCGAAACCTCAAATACTAAATAACCGGCATTACCTGCCATAGATAGATTAATTAATCATCGTCTCTTAAAATCTCTGCTATTTCATTAAAGCCCTTTTCAGCTGCCAAATCAGCAGGTAATTTTCCGCCTTCCATGCGTAAAGAAACCTCCGCACCATGCTCCAGTAAAAGAATAATTAGCTCTATATTACCCAGTTGTGCTGCGGTATGCAAAGGAGCCAGGCCCGCTTTTTGACAAACATTTGGATAGGCCCCCTTATCCAGAAGCATTTTAGTAATGTTAAAGTTATTAGCCGCAACAGCAGAATGAATAGGAAATACGTTGAACCCATTTTTGGAGGCCAGGTTAACATCGGCGCCTTTTAACACTAAAAATTTTGCTAATTCTTCATGTCCGAAATAACAAGCTAAACCCAATGGCGTAAAACCATCATCAGAATAATCGTTAATGCTGTCTGGTTTTTGAAAAATTAATAAAGTTGCAGTATCAAATTTACCTACAGCACAGGCTTCAAACAAGGTTAAATCATCTGCAAACTCTGTTATTAAATCAGCAATTTCCTGCTTTTTATAATAACAAGCTAATAATAGTGGCGAAATTTTATGCGAAGTAAGCGTATTTGCCAGGGCCGGATTATTCATCAAAATATCTTTAACTGCCTGTAAATTGCCTGCTTCAATCTGTTCTTCGAGCTGCGCTATATCCATATTAAACATTTATTAATAAACAAATAAAATGAAAAATAAGGGATAATAAAAATCCCGTTTCACCTCTCCAGGTCAAACGGGATAAACCTAAAACAAAATCCGTTTCATTTGAATAAAACGTAACAACTATCATGTTGCTTAAATTAATAGACATGTATTGCCTGTAATGGTTTAAAACAGATTTAAAATTATTTATAGAAAAAGATCATCAACAGATACAACTATATATTTTATATTTGTTTTTTAATAAACACGAGGATAGAAAATGTCGTTAAGGGGTAACCAGTTTAAAACCAACACATTCAGAGATAAAAATGCTGAAAATGCATCTGGAAGAGCGACCTCTGGTCGTCAGCCAAAAGAGAAAAGAGAATACCTGCCAAACTTTGATCTGGCAGATGGACGTGCAATAAAAATTATAGGATTATTTTTCGTTATACTTTCGTTATACTTTTTAATTGCGTTCACATCTTACTTATTTACCTGGCAGGATGATCAGAGTTACGTAATTGATGCAAATGGCGGGTGGAAAAATTTATTTAAAACCGCCGAAGAATTAAAAGATACAGGTGTAACGATCCCGGTTGTACAAAACTGGCTTGGAAAATTTGGTGCATTGCTTTCGCACCAGTTTATATACGAGTGGTTTGGCATTGCATCATTTTTATTTGTACTTGCCTTTTTCATCATTGGCTACCGTTTACTTTTTAAAGTTAAAATTCTTTCCATCTCTAAAACTTTAGGATATAGCTTTTTCTTTTTGCTTTTCCTTTCGTTAACCTTAGGCTTTGCACATAGTTTTTGGTCAGAGTCTCCACATTATTTAGAGGGCGAATTTGGTTACTGGAGCAATAAATTATTGGCTGCACAAATTGGCGCAGCAGGTGTTGCAGGTTTAATTGCCTTTGCAGGATTAACGATTTTAATTATCGCCTATAACATTGATTTTAAAATCCCCGAAAGGAAGAAAGCAGAATTTGTAGAACCTGAAGTGCCAGATAATATTGAAGTGGTTAGAGAAAGACCATCGGAACCAGTTGAGTTTAACGTTCCTGGTAAATCGCCACTAAATAACGAAAGAAAACCTCAAAATGTAGTTTTAAGGCCAAACCGTTACGAAGAGCCGGAAGAGGAAGAAGATACAGCACCTCCGGTTGTATTATCGCCGCTATCTACCAATTTACCTGTAACACCGGTAGCTACTGCAGCAGCTTCATTGCCTTTAGATTTAGAAACGCCAATTGAGGAAGTAAAAGACGAGCCGGCATTTACTATCGAAAAAACAGAAGAAGAAATTAAGTCTGATGATTTGGTTGAACAGTTTGGTAATTATGATGAAAAACTGGATTTATCAGGTTATAAATACCCGCATATAGATTTACTTGAAAACTATGGCACCAATAAAATATCGGTAAATGCGGAAGAGCTGGAAGCCAATAAAAACAAAATCGTAGAAACCTTAAATCATTACAACATTGAAATTGATAAGATTAAGGCAACCATTGGCCCAACCGTAACACTTTATGAAATTATCCCGGCACCAGGCGTAAGGATTTCAAAAATTAAAAATCTAGAAGATGATATTGCACTTTCGTTAGCTGCATTAGGGATTCGTATTATTGCCCCAATGCCGGGTAAAGGAACAATTGGTATTGAAGTACCAAACCAGCACCCGGAAATGGTTGCCATGCGGAGCATTTTAAATACCGATAAATGGGCGCAAAACACAATGGATTTACCTATTGCATTGGGTAAAACCATTAGTAATGAGGTTTTTATTGCCGATTTAGCTAAAATGCCTCACTTATTGGTTGCCGGGGCTACAGGTCAGGGTAAATCTGTAGGGATTAATGCTATTTTGGTATCCCTGTTGTTTAAAAAACACCCTGCTCA
Source organism: Pedobacter punctiformis (assembly GCF_027213715.1). GTDB lineage: Bacteria > Bacteroidota > Bacteroidia > Sphingobacteriales > Sphingobacteriaceae > Pedobacter > Pedobacter punctiformis. The sequence goes on along the minus strand of NZ_JAPWGM010000003.1, from coordinate 185,997 downwards.
GTTAAAATTTGTGCTGGTCGACCCTAAAAAGGTGGAATTAACCTTGTTTAACAGAATTGAACGCCACTTTCTGGCTAAACTTCCAGGCGAGGCAGATGCCATTATCACCGATACTAAAAAAGTAGTTAACACTTTAAATTCACTATGTATCGAAATGGATCAGCGTTATGATTTATTAAAAGATGCTCAGGTTAGAAATTTAAAAGAGTACAACGACAAATTTGTTAAACGTAAGCTTAATCCAAACAACGGACACCGCTTTTTACCATTTATTGTTTTAGTAGTGGATGAGTTTGCCGATTTAATGATGACAGCCGGAAAAGAGGTAGAAGCACCTATTGCCCGCTTGGCGCAGTTGGCCCGTGCCATTGGTATTCACCTGGTTTTAGCTACGCAGCGTCCTTCAGTAAATATTATTACCGGTACCATTAAAGCCAACTTCCCGGCCAGATTAGCCTTCAGGGTTTTATCAAAAATCGATTCACGAACCATTCTGGACAGCGGAGGCGCAGACCAGTTAATTGGCCGTGGAGATATGCTTTTATCAACAGGCAGCGACTTAATCAGGCTACAGTGTGCTTTCGTTGATACACCCGAAGTGGATCGTATTTCTGAATATATTGGTAATCAGCGGGGCTATTCTGATGCCTACCAGTTACCAGAATATATTGATGAAAACGGCGAAGGAAATAAGGCAGACTTTGATCCGGATGAGCGTGATAAATTGTTTGAAGAGGCTGCCAGGCTGATTGTAATGCACCAGCAAGGCTCTACTTCGTTAATTCAGCGTAAAATGAAATTGGGTTATAACAGGGCTGGAAGAATCATTGATCAACTGGAAGCAGCAGGAATTGTTGGCCCTTTTGAAGGAAGCAAGGCCCGTGAGGTTTTATATCCGGATGAATATTCTTTGGAACAGTTCTTGAATGGATTAAACGATAAATAAGATGCTTAAATTTTTTAAGTTTTTTTTAAAATCTAAAGAAACAACAGCATCTAATAAAACTTTAAAAACGCATGCTTCTATAAGTTTAGTTCCTAAAAAAGAAGGGCAACATCTTCTTATTACATTATCGCATAATAAAAATGAAGAGATAGAGCTTCTTAGAGTAGAGCCTAGGATTGTACCCTGTAAAAGAGAAGATTATGTAATATCGACTCCTGATGTTGCTTTAAATAAAGAATTGAAATTTTATTTTAGAAATATTCTAACTAATAAAGAATACATTAAACATATTGTTTTACCTAAATGTATTATTAATAGTATTTCTGATTCAGGTACTGTATTAAATGAACAAATATTGGTCAGTGCAGATATAGGTAGCCCTGAACTGTTTGGATATTTAATTCAACTAGAAAAGGCTGCCGATGAACAAAGAAATTTAAACAGAAAACATGGTTTGCCTTATAAAAAAATACATCATTCACTTGTTAATATTCCAAAAATAGAAAAAGATGTTTTTGAAAATGTTTATAATATTAAATGGCAGGCTGTAGGAGGGGTATGTTTTGATGATTTAGCAAGATATGGCGTGTCCTCTATTTCCGAAAACGGATTTAAATTATTAATATCCTTTAACCGGACAAACAATATTAATTATATTGTATTAAATTATTTTACGGAAAACATTTCCAGTCAACATGCTCAATTTAAAATTTATGAAAATGATAAAGTAAGTTTCTTATTTGAGAATGACCAAAGATTAACTTTTATTGTAAAGGAAAAAGCATTTAAACCCATTGATAAAAAAGAACTGAATTTAAATAATACATTAATTAAAGGTCTACATGAAATTAGAATTGAAATAAATGATGACGAATTATATTTGTTTAGTACTTCTTATTTTAAAGCGTGGAAATTAAGAGTAGAAAAATATAACCTCGAAATAGTAGGATTTATTCCTTTTCATAGTAATTATGATAATATGGATGATTTTCAGTACACTTTTAGAGCTTTAGCTACTGATTATCGAAAATTAATTGAATTGTCGTCTGATGAACTAGAAAGAAAAATTACTCAATCTAATTCAGATTTTTCAGCTTTAATTTTTGAAGGTCAGCGCAAGAGAGATTTTGATCCGGATGAGCGTGATAAATTGTTTGAAGAGGCTGCCAGACTGATTGTTATGCACCAGCAAGGCTCTACTTCGTTAATTCAGCGTAAAATGAAATTGGGTTATAACAGGGCCGGAAGAATTATTGATCAACTGGAAGCCGCAGGAATTGTTGGCCCTTTTGAAGGAAGCAAGGCCCGTGAGGTTTTATACCCGGATGAATATTCTTTGGAACAGTTCTTGAATGGATTAAACGATAAAGATTAACAACCAATTAAACTAACAGGTATTAATCTACTCTAAGTTTCAAAGAAAATTAAAAAAGAAAAGATGAAGAAATTAATTTCAGCATTAATGGTTGTAGTTGCTTTTACAACATCAACTTATGCTCAAACTGATGCAAAGGCTAAAGCAATTTTAGCAGAAGTGAGTAAAAAATATAAATCGTACAATATTGTTAAAACTGATTTTACCTTTACCCTGGATAATCCTAAAGCTAAAGTTAAAGAAACACAACAAGGTACTTTATATGTTAAAGCCAATTCTAATAAGTATAAAGTAGCCATGACGAATCAGGAATTATTTAGCGATGGTAAAAGCCAGTGGACTTATCTGAAAAAGGATAAAGAAGTTCAGGTGAGTAATGTAGATAACAGTGGCGATGCCATTAACCCTGCAAAAATATTTACCGTTTACGAAAAAGGCTTTAAATACCTGTACACCGGTGAACAAAAATCAGGTTCTAAAACGTATCAAATGATTGATTTAGCACCATTGGATGCTAAAAAAGCAATTTTTAAAGTACGTTTAAGCATTGATAAAGCCGCTAAACAAATTGCTAATGTGGTTTTATTTGATAAAAACGGAAACAAATACACGTACAATGTGAAAACTTTTTCACCAAACGTAAATGTTCCTGAAACTACTTTTGCTTTCGACTCTAAAAAATATCCAGGTGTTGAAGTGGTAGATTTAAGATAATAGTTTCTGAAAACAGAATTTAAAAGGTTCGGCATTAGTCGAGCCTTTTTTGTTTTAGCACGCTTATCATACTAAATTACTTCAACTATAAAAACACTTAAAACGCATAATAAAATTTAATCGTTTACTTTTTTAAGGGAAATCATTTGCAGCATTTCTTTGGTTAAAGCAGTCCCGCCGTGCGTTACAATCTTTTTGTGATCGTTTGAATAAAATATGAATTGTATTGCCCAAAAAGGATTTTCACTATTGTCGGGTTTATAATGAAAGACAACTTAAGGGAAATAAAACTAATGACCGGATAAGCATATTAATCCGCTCTGTTTATCAGGTGGTGAGCAGGTACAGGTTTATTTCATCAGCTTATTTTTTTCTTCCTGTATTTATGAATGCTGCGCAGATTTCTCTAAGTTTGTTTAATGACTTTGCCAATAACCAATCATACCTTAGAAAAGCTCGAACAGCTATTGCTGGCTATGGGTTTTAAAGTGAGGTATGAAAAAGGAAACTTTAAAACAGGCGCCTGTTTAATAGAGCATAATAAGGTTATTGTAGTTAATAAATTTTCTAACCTTGAGGGTAAAATTGCCGCTTTAATTGCGTTGGTTAAGCAAACCAATGCAGACGAAAACCTGTTTGATGAAAAGCAAAAGCAATTTTATTTATCGCTGCAACAGATGGAGTTATTTTAATGAAAGTTACTTTTTTAGGAACAGGAACTTCGCAGGGAGTGCCGGTTATTACATGCAAGTGCAAGGTTTGTCAATCAACAGATAAGCGGAATAACCGTTTAAGAACCTCTGTTTTAATCGAACTGGAAGATAAAACCATCGTGGTAGATAGTGGCCCCGATTTCCGGTATCAGCTGTTGCGCGAAAACGTACAGGATTTAGATGCCGTTCTCTTTACCCACGAACATAAAGATCATATTGCCGGATTAGACGATATAAGGCCCTTTAATTATTTATTGCATAAGGTTATTGATGTTTATGCAACTGAACGAGTTCAGGATGCTTTAAGAAGAGAATTTCAATATATTTTTGCGGAAACCAAATATCATGGCTTACCACAAATTAATTTACACGAAGTAGTTAACGGAAAAGATTTTAAAATAGGCACACACACCATTATTCCTTTTGAAGTGATGCATTATCGTTTGCCCATTACCGGATATAGAATTGGCGACTTTACCTACATTACCGATGCCAAAACACTTTCTGATACCTCAATAGAAACTATTAAAGGAACAAAGGTTTTGGTGTTAAATGCTTTGCAAAAAGAACAGCACATTTCCCACTTCACCCTGGCCGAAGCAGTGGCTTTTGCGGAAAGGATAGGGGCCGAAACAACTTACCTTACGCACATTAGCCATAATTTAGGTTTGCACGATGAAGTAGAAAAGGATTTACCATCCAATATTCGTTTGGCTTATGATGGATTAAAATTTGAATGTTAAGGTACAGATTTTCTTAAATCATCATCCTCAAATCCAAAATTAAATTATATTTGCAGCACTTACCCAGGTGGCGAAATTGGTAGACGCACCAGCTTGAGGGGCTGGCGCCTGTATGGGTGTGGGAGTTCGAATCTCCTCTTGGGTACTAACCAGATTCATGGTTAATTTTTTAAAGGGTTGCTCGTTAAAAAGCAGCCCTTTCTTATTGATTTTCAGTAGGTTATTATGGAAGGTTCTATCCAAATATTTTGTTCTAAATGAACCCTGACCCCATAGCAGACTATCTTTGAACAGACCCCTAATTAAAGTATGCTTTTGAGTGACGTTAGACTTATCGTATAGCAGGAATAGATTTTCTAAGCGCAAATATGAAAATAAAACCAATATAGACAGACTTGTCTGTTTTTAAAAAAAAATACTTACATTTGCATTGTAATCAATTATACAAATGCAACCAAGGCAAAGAATTTTAGAGAGCGCATTCATTCTCTTTCATAAACAAGGCTATAATTCTACTGGTATCAATCAAATTATTGCAGAGTCAAATGTTGCAAAAGCAAGTTTCTACCAGCATTTTAAATCAAAAGAAGACTTGTGTGTAGAATTTCTCAATAAACGACATACCTATTGGTTTGAGCAACTCAAAATATTTACTTCAAAAGATGGGACAAGCAAAACTAAAATTCTTGCATCTTTCGATTTTCTAATCTATATGAACGAAATTGAAAATTTTAGAGGCTGCAGTTTCCTTAATATCCTTTCTGAAATACCAGCCGACAATACAAAAATCTTGAACGTAATTCAAAGTCATAAAAACGACCTGCGACAATACTTTAAAACGCTTGTGGTGGACAGCCAATTAGCTGACCACATTTATTTGTTGTTTGAGAGCGCTATAATTGAAAGTCAGTTATTCAAAGATCAGTGGGCTATAACAAAGTCAAAAACAATAATCAACGCTTTAATAAATTGAAATAATGGAACAGAAACTACCAATCCCTCCATTTAACTTTGAGACAGCGACTCTAAAAGTACAAATGGCAGAAGATGCCTGGAATACGAAAGATCCAGAGAAAGTATCACTTGCCTATACCATTGATACTGAATGGCGAAATAGAGATTTGTTTATCAATGGAAGGGAAGAAGTAAAATCCTTTTTGACAGCCAAATGGGAAAAAGAGCTGGAGTACAAACTCAAAAAAGAATTATGGGCTTTTACCGATAATAAAATCGCCGTACGTTTTGAGTATGAATGGCACGGTCACAACGGACAATGGTATCGTTCATACGGTAATGAGAATTGGGAATTTGATGAAAACGGCTTTATGAAAAAACGTTTTGCGAGCATCAATGACCTGAAAATCGACGAAAAAAACCGGAGATTAAAATAAAAACTGTACATAACTCCGGCTGGAAATGATCGATTTGAAGGAAGTAATCAATAATTTTTAAGATGGGATTTGATTTAATACTGCAAAATATTGCCAGGTACATCCAGCTCAACAAAACAGAGACTGACTTTTTTATTTCCTTACTTCGATCAAAAACACTAAAAAAAGGGGAATACTTATTAAGACACGGCGATATTTGTAAGGTCGAAAATTTTATTATAAAAGGCTGTTTACGTGTTTACACCATAGACGAAAATGGATTTGAGCATATCGTGATGTTCGGTATAGAGAATTGGTGGGTAAGCGATCTGTACAGTTTTTTGACACAAATGCCTGCCGATTATTTAATTGACGCTTTGGAAGACAGCGAAATCCTGCAGATCACAAAAGAAAATTTGGATAGATTGTATGAAAAAGTGCCGAAATTTGAACGCTTTTTCAGGATTATTCTTCAAAATGCCTATATAGCTCAACAAAACAGGATCAATCAAAATCTTTCCAGTACTGCCGAACAAAGGTATCTGGACTTTATAAAAAAATACCCCCAATTGGAACAGCGCCTTTCCCAAAAACAGGTGGCAGCATATTTGGGCATTACACCCGTTTTTCTTAGCATGCTTCGCAGAAAACTGGTCAAAAAATAATTTATTAAACTAGTTTAATTTTTAAAAACCTGTATTTACGTCTTTTTGTGAAAAAAATAACAAAAGATGAAACACATGATTTTTAAAACGGATAACGATTGGACAGGTTTAATAACCCGTTTGACAATCGGATTGATAATGTTTCCACATGGGGCACAAAAGATACTTGGTTGGTTTGGTGGTCCAGGATTTTCTAGAGAAATGGGCTTCTTTACCGAAACCTTACACTTACCTTGGCTAATTGCTTTTTTGGTGATAATCATTGAGTTTTTTGGTGCCATTTCACTTATCATTGGCTTTGCGTCACGTCTTTGGTCTATAGCAATGATTATACTCTTTATTGGTATCATTTTCACAGAACACCTGCAACATGGATTTTTCATGAACTGGTTTGGCAATCAGAAAGGCGAGGGGTATGAATATCATTTATTGGTTATTGGCCTGGCTATGGCAACGTTAATAAATGGAAGTGGCAAATTTTCAATAGACAAAGCCTTATCCAATAGCTCCCAAAAGTAATGATTACAAAAATGCTATAACCTATATCTGCGATCTACCAAATGTTGATAAAGATCATATCTATTTAACGGCTATCTGTGCCAGTGCTGGTTATATTTCAATTGTCACCACAGAAGATAGTAGCGTTAAAGGATTAGCAATCATTGTGTCATGGTTACATGATTATGAATCGGTAAAAACTATATATGGAGGTAAAGATGAAGTTGAATTTAAGATTAATCAAGCTAAAAAAGCAATAAGATTAAATGAATTTTTTCGCTCCAAATCCTCAATTATTGGCTCTATAAGCCTCAAAAACCGCTTTAGCTGTTCAAAATATCCCTGCTGATCGGTACAGCATGTTAAATTATAGAATGCAGCTATTTAATTATCCGATAGCTGCATTTTATTTATCCTTAAACACAAAAATCAATTGTTCGCATTTTTATCGACATCAAATAGATTTTTAAGAAGGTTTATACAGCTATTCGTGCAACCAGATTTAATAATGACTTTTCATCTTCATTAACAATCCTATCCTCATTGCCTGTGTAATTTAGGATTCTTTTTACTCTGCTTTGGGCGAATTCATAATCGTTGGATTACAATTTAGCGGCTTATATAGGTTTTACCCGAATAATTATTAAATTGCTTATACCATTCTGTAGGCTTAGTTAGGGTTTAAAGCATTTATGAGGCAATATATAGTTTTTTTTTACCTGATTTTCAATTTAGTTTTTTCAGCAAAAGCATTTAACAATCATCCTTTAGATTATTTAGGCGTAAAGCAGGGTTTATCCAATAATTCAGTAACCAGCGTTTATCAGGATAGCTTTGGTTTTATGTGGTTTGGTACGCATGAAGGATTAAACCGGTTTGATGGTCATAATTTTAAGATTTTTAATAAAAATTTAAACGATTCTACGTCTCTTATAAATGATCGGGTGATTGTGATTAAAGAAGATTCAGATCATAACATTTGGATAGGCACCTGGAGAGGGGTTAGTGTTTATAACCCTATCAATTCAAAGTTTAAACCAGTATATTATAGTACCACAAAGGGTTCGCAAAAATTGATATGCCAAATAAATGCGATCGAAACAGACACACATGGAAATGTTTTTGTGGGCGGTACCGATGGGCTTATTTATTTCAATAAATCAAAAAAACAAACCACCAGGGTTCTTTTTAAAGCAACTAATTATATTGTTCAGTCTATAAAGATTGATCGCCTGAATCAAGTCTGGCTTTTTATTGAAAACTACGGCTTGGCCAGGTTTGATTACAGAACAAATTCGATTATTTTGGTTAACAGTATCCTTAAAGCGGGGCTTTGTATGGAAGCAGATCATCAGGGCAATATCTGGGTAGGAAATAAGGAAGGTTTATATCAATATAATATTAAAGAAAGCGCTTATAAATCAAAAACGGGTTATCCGCAGGTTAAAATGATAGCTGATTTACTATTTGATAAACGGGGCAATTTATGGATCAGCACAGGTGGAAAGGGTATCGTTGTTCTTGATATTCAAACCTTAAAATTCAGGCAAATTCAATCAGGTCCGGGTAAAGGAGCATTAAGCAGTGCCTGGGTACGCAGTATTTACGAAGATAAGCAGCAACGCAAGTGGATTGCGACGGAAAAAGGCGGAATAAATATCCTGGATGAGAAAAAAAACAGGTTTACAACCATCAGCCACGATCCATTTAATAAAAACAGCCTGGTTAATGATTTTACTTTTTCATTTTGCGAAGCGGAAAATGGAAATATCTGGATAGGAACAGACGGAGCAGGAATAAGCTATTGGGATAGAAAGAAAAACACCTTTAAAAATTATGCTTATGATAATGGTAATGCGGCATCATTAAGCAGTAATAATGTGGCCAGTATAGTGAGGGACTATAAAAATGACATCTGGATCGCTACTTTCGGTGGGGGAATTAATAAATTCAATAAACGTACAAATTCATTCGAACATTATACTTGTTTTAACACCGTGTCGAAGCTTTTTTCAGCTTCGGCCTGGCTCGTTTATGAAGATGGTGACAAAAGATTGTGGGCAGGCGTTTGTGGGCCGGGGGGATTGTTTTTATTAAACCGCAAGACCAACCGCTTTGAACTTTTTGATGATAAAAGCAACCTTAAGGAAGCAAATATATTGACATTGGGAGAGGATAAGCAAGGCGTATTATGGGCAGGCAATTTCGAGTATTTATTTAAAATTGACAGGAAAACAAAGGAGGTTAAAGAGTATAAAATTGAGTATCCTGTAAGGGCGGTATATGAAGATAGCCGGAATAATTTCTGGATAGGTACCCAGGGTGGCGGTTTATTGAAATTTGACAGAAAAACCGGGCAATATAAAAGTTATACAAAGGATAAGGGGTTGGCCGGAAATTCTGTATTAAATATCCTGGAAGACAGAGCAGGCAATCTTTGGATTAGTACTTTTTCCGGTCTTTCCAGAATGGATGCAGCAGGAAAGATTAAAAACTTCTATGAATCTGACGGGTTACAGGATAATCAGTTTAATTATAATGCAGCCCTAAAGTTATCTAGTGGTGAACTCCTGTTTGGTGGCATAAAAGGCTTTAATATTTTCTTTCCGGAACATATAAATCCTGTAAATAACCAACCTAAAATTTTAATCACCGGCCTGCGGATTAACAATATTCCTTACGAAGAATACGAGGAACCGGAAGGTAAAAAAAGCGTTTATGAACTTACTGAGCTTACTCTTCCTTACGATAAAGCCATTCTGTCTGTAGATTTTACCGCTCTGGAATATTCCGCACCCGATAAGATAAGCTATTCGTATTTTTTAGATGGCTGGGATAACAGCTGGAACAAAGCTGGCGAATCCCGGATTGCCAACTATTCGAGGCTTAGAGAAGGGACTTATTTTTTAAGAATAAAATCGACCAATACCGAAGGCGTTTGGATCCCCAATGAAAGAGTGCTTAAGGTAACCGTTTTGCCACCCTGGTGGCGTTCCTGGTGGGCTTATTGTATTTACATGGCAATGGGTATAGCAGTATTTTATGTATATAGCCTTTATCAAAGAAGGCAGGAACGTTTGAAATACCAGATTCAATTTGCAAATGCTAAAGCTGAACAGGAAAAAGAACTCAACGAAAAGAAGTTCGCTTTTTTTACCAACATTTCGCATGAGTTCCGAACTCCTTTAACTTTAATTATCAGTCCGATACAAGAATTTTTGAATAGCCCGAACAGCCAGATTGATTCTAAAGAACTGACAGTTGTTTACCGGAATGCTAAAAGATTATTAAGCCTGGTTGATCAACTTCTTCACTTCCGCAAGTCTGATGCCTATCATTTGAAGGTAAGCAAATTCAATATGACTGCTTTTGTCAGCGAGGTTTACTCGTGCTTTATTCAGCAGGCAAAACTAAAGAAAATAACTTTTGAGTTCATTAATGATCAGGCAGAAATAGAAGTGTATGCCGATAAAGAGAAAATAGAAATAGCACTGTTTAATTTGATCTCTAATGCATTTAAATATACGCCTGCAGGCGGTAGTATTCGTTTAAAACTTTCAGAATCAGATACAGGTATCCGGTTGGCTGTTAGTGACACCGGTACAGGGATACCCGAAAACGTGGGTTCGCGTCTTTTTGAAGAATTTTATCAGGTTAAAGATGGAGACAGTGTAAATAAAACCGGGTTTGGGATAGGTTTACACCTGGTTAAAAAGTTTGTCGATATCCATAGCGGTAAAGTATCGTATTCGAGTAAAAAAGGAGAGGGTACCGAATTTACCATCGATTTATTGAAAGGGAATACACATTTTGATTCAAAGGTAATTTTCGAAAGCTTTAATGAATCCCCTGTTTTACAGAATGAACCGGGAACAGATGAATTATGGTTAGAAGAGGAAATACTTCAAAGTAATACGGATAGAGATTTGGAAGCCGAAATAATTTCAGACAGGCCTTCTATACTGATCGTAGATAATGACGAAGAGATCCGCAATTATATGAAAGGTATTTTTTGGCCTTCTTATCAGGTATATGAGGCAAATACAGGCGAGCAAGGCTATGAACTAACTATGAGGTATGTTCCCGATATTATCATTACGGATGTGGTTATGGGAGTGATGAGCGGAGTGGAACTCTGCTTAAAAATAAAAGAAGATGCCAGCCTAAATCACATTCCTGTTGTTCTTTTAACCTCGAGTACCTCGGCAGAAATTAAACTCAAGGGAATAGAAGGAGGAGCCGATGATTATATTACAAAGCCCTTTGATAAACATATATTAATTGCCAGAGTCTCAAATTTGTTAAAGAACCGCAACAACCTTCAACGATATTTCTATAATCAAATCACTTTTAAGGAAGATGAATCAACAGTCTCTGTTGAATATAAAGAGTTTTTAAATAAATGCATTGCAATTGTCGAAAAGCACCTGCTCGATCCAAAATTCAATGTCCATACCTTTGCTGAAGAAATGGGTATGAGCTATTCAAGTCTTTTCCAAAAGGTTAAGTCCATTTCAGGACGTTCTATAAATGAATTTATCCGTTTTATCCGTTTAAGAGAAGCAGCTAAACTCTTTATTAATACAGATTGTAACATAAGTGAGGTTGCTTTTCAATGCGGATTTAATGATATGACTCATTTTCGCAAACAGTTTGGTAAATTATTTGGCATGAACCCATCTGAATATATCAGAAGCTACAGAAAAGCTTTCAATAAAACCTATAAGCTTAGCGGAAAGATTCGTAAAGCGTAAAGATTGATATCAATCCGTGTACATAAAAAAGACTGTATCCGGATAGGATACAGTCTTGATCGAAGTAGAACTAAAAGCTTGCTGTAGCTATTGAGCTACCAATTTGAATTTCTGGGCATTCGAAGTGCCTGAAGTAAAGATCTGAATTTTAGTGCCATTTGCTGTTGAACCGCCATTTACATCTAACGATTTATTTGCGCCCACAGCAGATTTTAGATACACATAGCCTCCACCTGCACTTTCCACAGCCCATTTCTGTGCGTTTCCATTATTAAAGGTATAAACCTGAACCTTGGTTCCATCCACACTTGAACCCGTATACACATCTAACACCTTTGTCGTGTCGGCCATTGATTTGAAAATATAGTAGCTTCCAGTTTTTCTTGCCAGAAATTTCTGATTGTTTGAAGTCGGATTGTTATTCGACCACAAGGTTACCGGAGTTTCATTTACCGGAGTATAACTGTTCACATCTATGACACTTGAGTTATTAACCGCAGAAACTATTTTATATATTCCACCATTTGTAATACTACTTCCGGCATAGTCTGCCAGCGCCTGATCAACCCTTGCAGATAAAGTCGTTAACGGAACACTTGGAGGTGTAGTTAACAGCGGAACTGTATTTGAGGTTTTGATTGTAGGCGTATAACCACCGCTTGACATATAAAATCGGCCAGAATTTGAAGGAGAGACCCCTTGCTCAAAGTCAACCCTTTGGCCTACAGCACCATCGGTATTACTGAAAGAAGTTTTGTTAAGATGTACCCAGTTGCCCGAAACATTCTCTTTGGCCCAGGAATTAAAATATTCTGCTTCCCTGCGCAGTTGCCCGTTTCTATACCCGAAGTTCTCCAGAAAAGAATAGAAACCATCAAAATACCGTTGGTCTTTCGGCGCACGCCAGGTCGCGATATAATTCCAGGTACTCTGTCCCTCCAGCTTGTACCAGGCAGAAAGCAAAACAGAATTGGTTGTTTCCTGTCTTACATTCATAATCAATGAAACGGTGGTATTAGTCTGCCAGTTTGCATTGATATAACTCTGTCCTCCCGTACCTTCTCCGCCAAATCCATTACTGGTTACATTACTTTCTTTAGCAACCAGGCTTACATTATCTGCAGCAGTATGGTTCGGATCGTTCTGAGCATCAGCGCTATCCCATACCGAAAACAATACCCTGCGCTCGGTAGGCGAATTTGTCTGTATTCCAAGATAACCCCTAAAAAATCCTATTGCCATATAGAACGTGTACAACGGATCTTTACCAGTTGGTACTCTAACCTCCTGATAAAGCCAATCATATGATTTTACCGTACTGGCAGTAGAACTAAAGCCTAAATGTACCGAAGGCGAGCTTTGATAATCTGTCTGGTTTACTTTTGAATTTGCCTGCAAGGCTTTAAATATCAGATTATGAATGGTAATGGAGTTATTAGGAGTAGAAACCGGCTTCAATTCGTAACGGTAATAACCTGTTGTTGATGCAACTACTTTGAAAGCCGTGGTTAGATTAACAGTTCCGGTTCCGTTAAAAGTAATCGTTTTTGAACTTGGAGTAATCGCCAGACCAGCATAACACGGAGATATTTTAACTTCATAATTTAAATTAACGCCATTGGTAACGGTATTCTCAATAGAAAAATTATACTCACCAGCTGTCTGGTAAAGATAATATACAACACTACGGGTTTGATTGGTCCAGTTGGATACCACGCTATAATCTTCCGGGTAGCCCATAGGAACAGAAACTCCAACAGCATTGTCATTGGGTTCAAATGGTTCGGCATATGCTTTATTTGCTGGAATCACAAAAGTCATAGCATCGGCCGGAACTGTACTCACCGCTACTTTATTTTTAATTGAAAGATTGACTTTCTCACCGGTAACAGGTATTGAGGCCTTTTTACAGGACGATAATGAAATCCCAAAAGCCGCGATTGCGACCATAAGGCTAAGGTAGTGATTTTTTTTCTTCATTAGTTAGGTTTTTAGTTTGATAATTTGTTAATCTAATTTTTTTGACAAGCAGCGTCACACCAAAGAGATATATCACGGAGATATACAGCACTTAAAAGCTCGCTAATCTTGATATTGAATTGGTTAGGTTTGTTATAAATCCAGTACACATATAAAATGAGAAACCCGTATTTATTACACAAACTTATAGAGAATGAACATTTCAGATAGGGGGAAATCCACATATTTTGAGGTGAAATCCATATATTTTGAGCTTAATGTGGGTGTTTCAATGAAAGTGATCACCTATACTACTAGTAAGATGATGCCTTTTATGCTACAAAATCATCTTGTTATTCCAGGTCAAAATGCCCGATTTGAGAACTTGGAGATTAGGGTTTGTCAAGTGATCCTTAGCTACTTTTGGTTTGAAAGAGATAAGAATATTGTAATTTTTAGTTAACTGCAGCCATGTAAAGATGTTCTTTGATTTTATCAAAAATGATCAACATTTCAATACAGTTAAATGGCCGCCAGATATTAGTCATAAGCATCGTGCAACGCCTACTGATACCATGGCACATGTTGCCATTGGTACCAATACGCAAAAAGGGAGTGTGGTGTGGCTGGAAAACGTTTCAGATTCTGAATACAGTATGCCAAGAGATTTAATTTTTAAATGAATTTATTCTCCTGGGCCCTCTATTATAGCTATAAGTAATAAAATTGATTTAAATGATCAAAGTACCCTTCATGTACAATATTTATTTTCGCTTATTTATTACATATATCATAGCCGAAGAAATAATACACATTACCACCGCTGCAATAATAAGAGAACTTTCCTTTTGTAAAATTCCAATAAAAAAGTCGCCAATAAACATAACCAGAAAGAAAATATAGGCAATGGTTAGCATAGGGATTGATTTTTTGAATGTTGCAAAAGCAAAGATAAAACCAAGGGCAAATTGGCGTGTAGCCCACATATAAATTAAGTAATCAACGCCTTTTGCATTAAGGTCGACTGTTTCCAAAACCGACTGCGGCGCAACGCATAACGATATACTTACCATAAGTTCCATTAATGCAAAAAGTGCAGATACGATGAGTATCCATTTTGGTAATGATTTTTGTACTTCTGTCATAATTTATTTTGTTGTCTGTTGGTATTAGCAGTTACAACCGATGCAATCACTGTTAACATTTAAATATAGGGAATACATTTTTAATGGCAATAGGCCCTTGTTAAGGAAGCGGGTAATTTTTAATAACCTTTCAGGGTTTTCTGTTCAGTACTTTTAAGAACGTAACTTGATCAGTAGTTGCTTTTTTATTTTGAATACACTTACTGCGATTAGTATTCTCGCTTCCGGGATTAGTATTAACAGGAAATCACAATATAAATAAAGGCTAAACTAACGAATTGTAAATCAAAGCCCACGAATTGTAAGTGAATTGATCATAAAAAAGCATTTTTAACTATATTCAAATCAAATATTGGCGCAAAATACTTTACGCTGGTAACCATGTTTTATAAAATGAAAAAATATTATTTCTAATGCTGTTAAGCTGTCAATTCGCTTTTGGGCAGTCAGAAAACCCCTTTGATATTCAAAAGGTAGAAAAAACCCTTACAAACACCTTAAAAAGTGAAAACAAAGAATTTTTTAAAAATTTTATCGGCGACTATAAAAAAGCCACCGTTGCCAGCTCTACCGATTTAATGTTAGATTATGTTGGTATTTGCTTCAATACGGCATCTCGCGATAAATCTAAAATTAACAGATATTAAAAACAATAGTTTTGAGAACAATTATTTCAACATTTCTGCTGCTCTTCGCATTTTCAAGCTTATTTGGTCAGGATACCGGACAAAATTTTGTGACAAGCGATATTGATAATTTTTGGACAGCCTACGACAAAATAAGGAGTACCAATGATAGTACACTTCAATATCAATATTTAAATAAACTTTTTATTGAAAAAGGCTCTCCCGGATTAAAAGCCATAATGGAGGCAAGGGAATATACCAGTAAATCATATGTTGATGCTATAAACCATTATCCATTATTTTGGAATTCAATTAGAACCAACACATTAAAAGCTAAAGGATTTGCCGGTGAAATAGAACTGGAAGTAAACAAAATCAAAAATATTTACCTAGGTTTAAAACCAGCGAAAATTTATTTTACCGTTGGAGCATTAATGACCAATGGCACAACATTAGATGGGAAAGTACTGATTGGCAGTGAACTTGCCTTAACCGATAAGAATACTAATACAAGCGAGTTTCCTAAAAATATATCGCATCTAAGGCGTTTTTTTGATACTGAACCCATCAAAGGGGTTGTGTTTTTAAACATTCACGAATACGTTCATACCCAACAAAAAACAACTATTGGCAATACTTTATTAGCGCAAAGTGTACTGGAGGGTGCTGCTGAATTTGTTGCTGTAACAGCAACAGGAAAACAATCTGAAACCCCGGCAATTGCTTATGGTAAGCAACATTTTGATAGGGTTAGGGAAGTGTTTTCAAAACAAATGTTTAACTTGTTTACGGGATTTTGGTTGTATAGTAGTGCCGAAAATGAGTTTAAAAACAGAGATTTAGGATATTATGTTGGGTATGACATCTGTGAAAAATATTACCAAAATGCCAAAGACAAAAAACAGGCAATAAAAGAAATTATTGAGTTGGATTACAACAACAATGCTGAACTGTACAAATTTGCGGATAAGTCAGGCTATTTTGCATTGCCTTTAAAAAAGCTGAAAAAGCAGTTTGACAATAGCCGACCAACTGTTTTAGGAATTAGTCAGTTTAAAAATCAGGATAAAACTGTAGACCCGGCTATAACTCAGCTTACCATACAGTTTTCGGCTAAAATGGATAAAAGATTTAGAAATTTTAAGCTTGGGCCACTAGGAGAAACCAATGTTTTACTGATTAAAAAATTTGTAGGATTTTCAGAAGACGGAAAATCTGTAACATTTGAAATAGAGCTAAAACCAAACCAACATTATCAATTGATTGTGGACGATAAATTTAGAGATGAAAGTGGAGTCTCGTTAAAACCCTACTTAATTGATATTGTAACGGCGAATAATTAAAGGTGTCCTCAACTCATCTATAAAGCTTGGTCAATAGTCATTATGATCTGTTATTCCAAATTATGAAAATCGTAATACCATTAATAAGCACTTATCTTCTTTTATTGATCTCTAATCAGGCTATTGCCCAGAATAATAACTACAACAAGTTAGTATACCATGTTAAGGGAGATTTAAATAGGGATAATATAGATGACGTGGTGACTGTAAAAGAAGATACAACCGATATTCATCACCCGTTTTTGCTAGAAATAAAATTCCGAAGAAAAGATGGAAAGGATGTTACTGTTTTAAAATCCAAAATTGCAGTGATGGAAAACTTCCCAAATGGGGAGAATACTTCGGCATGTGTTTTAGAAAATTTGAAAATTGTTAAAGGCATTTTGATATTCCAAAATCAAATGATACGTGGAAATATGACACATAAATTCAGATTTCAAAACAACAATTTCGAATTAATTGGTTACACCTATCATTATGCCTCCCCTGGAAACATAACATTTACAGATTATAATTTATTGACAGGCAAAAAAATAGATAGGAAGATTGAATATGAAACAGATAAAATATCAGAAGAAAAAATAAGTGTTGTAAAAATTAGCCCTCTACCTGATTTAAAAAATTTTCGCCCCTTCGATTTTATGTATTAATTTACTCCTTATTATATTTCCATTATTTGGATGCATCGTCTGATAAATCATCAATACTCCATTTATAGCCAGGAACAGCCGAAAGTAATAAACTTGCTGAACAAACTGTAAATGTTGAGAAGTTAATCGGTGCTTTAACCCCTAAAAACAAACTCATACAAACAATGAAAGTCAGCGTTAACATGCAGCTGGCAAGCGCAGCATAGCGGGTTTTAAAACCAATAATGAGTAGAATTCCGATGATAACCTCGGCTATTGTGGCCATAATACCCATTACATTAACAACAGGTCTGCTAAGAAAAGGCATTAACGTAGCGGTATAATCAATAAAGTTATTCCAGTTGCCCCATTCAATATTTTTGTTGCCCATTGGTCCTAAAAACCCTAATCTGTCTGATACAGGTGTTAAAAAACTTATACCCAGTGAAAAACGTAGAAGAAGTTGAGCAATTTTAAATGAATTTTTCATAAATATTTTATTTTTATACTGCAAAATTATGATCTATCTGGGCTGTATTTATAGTCCAGATTTAATAAAATTACTAGCCCAATATTACATGCGATATTTATATTTGTATCCGGATAATTATAAATACAAGCCCGATGCTACCCTATAAATCATTAATTCCAGTTCATAGAAATACCGCCATAACATTACATATTCAGGTATGCAATAGTTTTATAACACTGATTACCAATGGCACATTAAAACCATCAGATATATTGCCCAGTTCCCGTACACTTGCAGCATTGATTGGAGTAAACAGAAACACAATAAAATTAGCTTACGAAGAACTAATTAGTCAGGGCTGGGCCGAATCTATTGAACGAAAAGGTGTATTTGTACTTTCAGGATTACCTGCGCTGTCTAAAATTAAAAGAGCTGAAACAGATAAAAACAAAGTTGTTAAAGAAGCATTTTCCTGGGATAATAATTTTGAAAATGCTTTGCCCGGCGAAAATTTCCAACAAGCTGTTTTAACTATTGACGATGGCTTTCCTGATGTTCGTCTAGCACCTGTAGATTTATTAATGAGAGAATATCGAAGTCTTTCCAGGAAATTTTATGGCAAAAACTTTCTGAAATATGGCAGTTCAAAAGGATCAGAACACCTGCGTTTCTCCATTTCAAATTATCTTTCTAATACCAGAGGTTTAGTTGTTTCAGCTGAAGATGTACTAATTACAAAAGGAAGCCAGATGGGAATTTATTTAGCCTCACAATTGCTGATCAAACCTGGTGATAACATAGCTGTAGGCCTTTCAAACTACTGCTTTGCAGATGATACTTTTAAATATTCGGGTGCAAATCTTCTGAGGATTCCCATTGACAGTAACGGAATGGATATCGATTATCTGGAAGAAAGCTTAAAACATAAAAAAATAAAGGCTATATATACTATACCACATCATCATTTTCCTACAACGGTAACCATGAGTATGGAGCGGAGGTTAAAGCTATTAAAACTGGCCAAAATGCATCATTTTGCAATTATTGAAGATGATTATGACTTTGACTTTCATTACGATAATAAACCATATTTACCATTAGCAAGTATTGACCATAATCACAATGTGATTTATATTGGTTCTATTTCAAAAACTTTTGCCCCAGCATTACGAATTGGATTTATGACGGGCCCCTCTAAATTTATTGATGCTTCGGCATCATTACGGCAATTGATAGATAAGCAAGGAGACACGCTTTTGGAAGAAGCATTTGCCGTAATGTTTAATAACGGAGAAATGGAAAGGCATTTTCGGAAATCATTGAAAATATACAGACAGCGCAGAAACTTTTTTTGCCAGATACTCCAATCTAGCTTTAGCAATAGGATAGAATTTAGCATACCAGAGGGCGGACTGGGGATATGGGCAAATTTTGATAAAAAAATTGATTTACTCAAAATGTCCGAAGAAGCATCAAAAAGAGGTCTCCAAATCGGAAATGGAAATTTTTATAAAAATGAATCTTTTTCCATCAATTCGTTAAGAATGGGTTTTGCTTCGCTTGAAGAAAATGAAATGTTAAAAGCTTTCGATATTTTGAAATCTATATTAGGTTAAATTCTCCCATTCAAGACTGTTTTCATAAAATTTGTGGCTTGGTTATCTTATGCTTACAAATATATCACGTAGAAATTGCAGATAAAGTTTGTGGAAGTGATCTGTGTTTGTATTTTTGCAGCGGAAAGCTGGCAGAGTGGTCGAATGCGGCAGTCTTGAAAACTGTTGACTGTAACAGGTCCGGGGGTTCGAATCCCTCGCTTTCCGCACTAGCTAAATAGAGACTTCAAAATTGATTTTTGAAAGCAAAGGAAAAGATTGTGGCATTATCGTGGCACTTTTAATTCCAAAAATGAAAAAATCAATGTTTATGGTATAGTTAAGAAGTAGGTTCGAATCCTGTATTTGACAATCTAAACACATACACCACCACCATGCACTTTAACGGGCAAAGTACTGTAAGCTGAATGGCGATAAAGCTACTGGCATTGCCTATTGCATGGCGCATCATTTAACTATGGAAGATGGCAAGCAAAAACTGATGATCGCAGCCATTCGTTACCATGATACTTTTGTAAAGCAAAACGGAAAATGGCTTTTTGCGGAACGAAAATTATTGGTGGATTGGATTGAAAACAGATAATCCCTTTTTGTTATTCTATAAAGAATTATCCCGGTAAACGATATTGAAACTCCCAATTTCGCTACAAAGAGTATGTTGCTGGTGAGATCAAAATAATCTAGTAAAGTGATACAATGAATTTAATAATCCGATCAGCTTTGCCTGACCATTCTATTTCACATTTTGTCCATAGCTTTTGGCTGTTAGAAAACAACACTGGAAAAGATATTCCGACTACTATACTGCCCAATGGCATGGTTGATATGATGGTGATGAAAATGAGTTCCGGGAATTGGGAAATGATATTGAGAGGGATTGATACAGTGCCCAGCCAGGTAATCATCGAAGCAGGCATGAAAATGTTTTCGATAGGGTTTAAATTATTGGCTGTGGAATACCTGCTTGGAAGTTCAATCAAAGACCTGCTTAATGAGGGGAAAAACATTCCAAATGATTTTTGGAAATTTGAAGATGATGATATGAACAGTCTCGAAAATTTTTGCAGCAAGGCAATGCAAAAGATAAAAGCCCTTTCACCTGAAAACACTGACAGCCGCAAAAAGAAATTATTTGAACTTATTTATTTATCCAATGGTTCAATTACAGTAAAAGAATTGTCCGATAGCGTTTATTGGAGCAGCCGGCAAATCAACCGGTATTTCAATCAGCAGTTCGGAATTTCGCTCAAAACATATTGTAATATTCTTCGTTTCGGAGCCTCTTTCAAACACATCAGTGAAGGTAACCTTTTTCCTGAGCAAAACTTTACGGACCAAAACCATTTTATCAAAGAGATTAAGAAATATGCCGGTGTTACCCCAAAAGAGTTAAGCAAAAACAAAGATGACCGTTTTATTGATATTACTGCAGTCAGAAAACTTCCTTCTTAAAAACGGCTGATTTTTACTATTTCATTTCTTGCTATCCCAATACTTTTACATGGTAAATTAAAATGTGTAAAATTATGTTACTGAAGAATAAAAAAATAGCAATCATCGGTGGTGGTCCTGGCGGACTGACATTGGCAAGACTTTTACAGCTCAAAGGAGTTGATGTAAAAGTGTATGAAAGAGATATTGATAAAAATGCAAGGGTGCAGGGTTCGCCTCTTGATCTGCACGATGATTTAGGATTAGCCGCTTTACGAAAAGCCGGCTTATTAGATGAGTTTAAAAAGAATTATATGCCTGGTGCCGACAAAGAGACAATCACCAATGAAAAGGCAGAGATATTTTTCAGCGGCCATGAAACTAAACAAACCGAAAATTTTGGACACGAACATTTTCGTCCTGAAATAGACCGTGGGGCCCTGCGGAAAATATTACTAGACTCGCTGCTCTCTGAGAATATTGTTTGGAATAGTCACTTTTTATCAATGGAAGAGCAAGACGAGGGTTGGCTGTTACATTTCAAAAATAGAGAAAGGGTCTACGCAGACATTGTGATAGGTGCAGATGGAGCCAACTCTAAAATAAGGCCCTACATAACCGGTATAAAATCTTTTTATACGGGCATTACCATGCTTGAAGGCAATGTATATGAGGCTGAAAAATCTTTACCGAAAATTTCTGCAATACTTCGCGGTGGGAAAATAATGGCTTTCGGAAATGAAAAAGATATTTTAATGGGACAGAAGGCAAATAACGAAATTGGGTTTTATGCAAGTTTTAAAGCTGAAGAAAACTGGGCAGAAAAAAGTGGTTTAGACTTTTCAGATAAAATACAACTGCTTGATTGGTTTAAAACAGCATATCCTGAATGGAGCAGCATTTGGTATGAATTGTTTGAAAATACAACTACGCCATTTATTCCACGGCCAATAAACTGTGTGCCTTTAGACCAGACATGGAAAGCCTTACCCAATTTAACAATGCTGGGCGATGCTGCTCACGTAATGCCGCCATTTGCAGGCGAAGGCGTAAATATGGCGATGCTTGATGCCTTGGAACTGAGTGAATGTTTAACAAACAACGAGCACAATTCTGTACAAGCCGCCATTTCTTTTTATGAAATAAATATGCGAAAAAGAGCTTCCTTAATAGCACAGGAATCACTTGAAAATGGAGAAAAAATGCATTCTGAAAATGCATTGAATACAATGCTGGACTTTTTTGGCGGAAAATAAACAATTCACTGGGAAATAATAAGCTGATTGCGAGTTTGACCAGGCATTGGATAGCCTGTTCCTGCATCAAAATATAATCATTGATTTAACGGAAACGCCAAGTGATGGAAATTCGACTGTTGCACGAGCGATTATGGGAAGGTTTGCCAATAAACCTCTACCATTTCAGGTTCATGAGTTTGACGAAAAAGAATATCAGACTAAAAGACACTGGATAGAATGGGTAACGCCACGAAAGAAAATTTTTAATGGAAACGTCTATGCTTTGGTAGGTCATTGGACAGGAAATCGTGAAAAATTATAATTGAGCGACTCGATGTGTACGAAATATTTTAATAGCTGCTTAAGGCTGACTAAGCTGGAGAGCGAGCTTAAATATGAAGATTTATAAGAAGATAAAATTATATAGTATTTATTTGATTTTGTTTCTGGGAATGAATGCAATGGCACAAGAGGGTTTCAATAAAACAATCTTCAATATAAAGGGCGATCTGAACAAAGATGGATTGGCTGATCTGGTTATTGTGTTCATTTATCTATTAGAGACTATACAGCATTTGTTACCCAAGCCAATAAGCGCTGTTCGAGTTTAATGTTTTGATTCAAGGTATTGGGACGCGTGCCTGAACGTAACTTAAAGTCTTTAATAAAATGTGACTGATCATAGAACATTCCTCTATAAGCTAGTTCTGTCAAATTTGTATACTGCCCCTCTAACAATAAATTTAACACGGCCCTAAACCTTACTGTCTGAATAAAATATTTTGGACCTTGACCTAAATCATCTTTGAAGGAGCGGTAAAGTGTAGATTCATTTATTTTTAAGGATTTAGACAGTTCGCAGATGGTAACACCTCCTTTAGTTTTGTTAATATGGTCAAGGGTAGATTGTGTTCTCCAATCCCTGCTTCTTGCCAATAACTTACTGGCAAGAAAGCCTTCAAGCAGCGCACCTCTCTGTTGCATATCGTGACACTCAAAAATCTCTTCAAGTATACATGTCTGCTTGCCGAAAATACAGTCAAATACATCTTCTTGTTTCAGTAAATCACCATAAGTATCGGATGTAAATTCCCTTAATCCACCAGGATGAAACAAAATACAGATTTGATCTAATGTAGAATTAACCTCAACCTTAAGAGGCTGGTTATGAAATCCCAAAAGCCGGCTCGAAAAAGTATTACGACCTACATTTATACTGCAAAGGTTCATGTCTTTATTTCCTTTATAATCAATTTTGTTGTTCTTATATAGTGCCAAACAAAGATTTGTATTTGGAAAAGTCTGGTAAGAAAAACATTGCTGAGAATCATGATTAAAAAAAATGAAATATTGAACGTATGCTTTTAGTAAAGGATGCTGGACGGGAACAATACTTGTATTCATATATAAATTTCAATAGTTACTATTTTAGTTTACTAGGTAGACGCATAAGATTTCAAAATGTTGCAGCGGTTTCACCAGCAGAAAACTTGTAGGAATAAGTCAAAGCCGTCAATCATAAAATCAATGATTAAGAATTACCTCTCCTGCACATCATATAAATGTCTGCACGATTTTTACAATTTATAACCTTTTGTAATAGCTTTCTTTGTTGTCATAAAAATTATAAAGAAATGAAGATTAGAATATTTCTGATAGTAGCAATAGTTTTCTTTAACAATATAGTACATGCACAAACTGTTTGTGAATGCAACGAAGCTTTGGGCCGGTTAATTAAAAAAATTGAAAGCGAGTATCCAGGATTTGAAGAAAAAACTAAGGATAAAATAGTGTATGATAGTTTTAAAAAGCAACTAATGGAGCAAGCTTCTAACTTGGAAAAGGGCAGATGTTTTGATGTCCTGAAAAAATACACTTCCTTTTTTAGGGACGGTCACATATGGATAAATCCTGCAACTTCCATAAATGTAAATGGCGCTGGGAGCACAGAAATGGTTGACATTGATATCGAAAGCTTCCGAAAAAGGCTAAAAGCCGATCATGATCCGTTGGAGGGAATTTGGAAGAACAGGTTCGAATGGACTGGCGGTGTGGTTTACGAAATTGGAATCACCCAAAACAGTGATGGAGTGAAGGTGGGTTTTGTAATTAGTTCTACCTCTGCTTACTGGAAACAGAAAGAGATAAAGTTTAGACTATATCCTAACGGAACGTATGAATTTTATTCCTTTGACAAGACACTTAAAACCGGCACTTATGAGATTTTCAAAAACAGCATCATCTATTTTAAAGAATCAGGCGCTGCTTTCATAATAGAATCACGCCAATCCGTTTTAACAGCGCAGGAGACTAAAAGGAAAGTAGGAGATTTTTATGGATTTGGAATAAAAAAGCTTAGTAATAAAACAAGTCTAATTAAACTCTCATCTTTTGATTACCCTTTTGTCGAAATCATTGAGGATCTTATAACAAACAACCAATCTCTGATGCAGTATGAAAATTTGATTATCGATATCAGGGGTAATTCGGGAGGGACCGACAATGCATATGAAATGCTTTTGCCTTACATAATGACCAATTCAATAAGGAATATAGGGGTTGAGTATCTGGCAACTCAAACTTTGGTTAAGGGACTTGAAGACTATATTAAAACAATAAGTAATAATAAAGAAAAGCAGGAGGAAATAAACACCGTGACGAGGTGGATAGGACTTTATAAAAAAAACATGGGGAAATTTGTAAATCTTAAGGATAGCATTTTTTCGATACAACAAGTAATTCCTCTAAAAAAGAGTCCTAATCATGTTGTTATTTTGACGGATAAAAGAGTTGGAAGTTCTGCAGAAAGCTTCGTGATGAAAGCCAAACAGAGCAAGAAAGTAAAAATAATAGGAACGGTTACTTCTGGAGGACTTGACTATGCTGCAGCACGTATGTTCGATTTTGGCTGTCCCGAATATCTATTACAATTGCCAACTTATCGTTCATCAAGGTTACCGGATTATCCGATAGACAATATTGGGATACAACCAGATATCTATCTTGATAAGAGCGTTAATGACTGGATAAACTTTGCCTCAGGCTATTTAGAAAGATAAAATGTCAACCATAGGATTGAGTTCAGTTTCTAACTTTAGGTTTTGCGCAATCTGGTGCCCGCTCCCTTGTTTTTATTTAAATATTTACATAAGAACAACATTGTGAACAGTATTCTTATGTAAAGAAGCTGCTGTTTTCAAGCATATAAACATAAAAAGGGATGTCTAATCATCTTAGATATCCCTTTTTCTAAAAAGAATCTTTGCATAATTTTTGAATTGGTTATGTGTTTTAACCACTCCCTGAGGGAAGTGTTTTTTACTCAAAGAGCTTCTTCTGATGGTACTATTTCTTTACTTGCGGCTTCAATTACCTTCATTCGGCGAGATGCCGATAATTTTGCATAGATTTCAGTCGTTTGTACGCTGGAGTGTCCCAAAAAATCTCTGATTATGATTAGATAGGTTTCATTTTAACAAACTGACCACCAATTTGATTACCGGATGATGCACATCTAAGTTCCTTTCCTAATGAACAAATATACACTTCGGATCCAAATCCATTTTCCTCCGGTACTGCCGGATTTGTCCTCAATTCAGAAGTTTCTAAAGATCAAAATCCATCCGCAGGTATTTGAACGCTAAAAAACACACCATAATCCTTCCAAAATAGCGAAGCGACCTAGTTCATCCGGAATTGCAGATATGCTCCCTGGAGCCTTTGTTTTATGCAGAAATTGAAAAATTATTCCTGAAAGCCAGTCGTGAAAAAAGTTGATCGAAAGATCGGAACGGTCAGTCTGACTCGGAACAGATGGTCACTTAAGCGAAGTGATAGTTTAAATGCGGAACGAGCGGCCATTTTTGCTGAAATGCCCAATCTTGGTTAGAATTATCTTAATTTAAACAATCAAACCTATCTATTTAGATTTTTTTATGGTACCAAAGATATTGAAGATCGTTGCGCATTTCTTAGGTGCGATATTTTGTATATTTGTAATGTTAAACTAAAGTGTTCTTTGATACAAGTCCTAAAAATTGTTTATTGTAGCAAACAGCTAAATGCTTGTTATATTATTGTTCATAATTTTTAAAATGTTTAAAAAAGTTGTGGCATATTCATAGCATTCTACCTTTGATATAAAAATTGCAGTAATACAGCGTCTATAAAGGGTGGGTTCGAGTCCCTCGCTTTCCGCTGAAAAAAGCATCAATTTATTGGTGCTTTTTTTGCTTTAATCAATTGATTATCAATTATTTAATTTCTGAATTAAAATCATTTCTGAGCACAAAAGGCATTAAACAATAATTAAAATGGTACCGCTATTCTTTAGCCGGTAATAATAATGAGTAGCGGCCTTATATTTCACAATCTCTATGTCTTCAACAACACCGGATTTACCCGATTCATCAAAAACCCTGTCGCCGCACCTAATAGAATCCAATTCTTGCCTGGTTAATGTCTTTTTAATAAGTTTCATGTAACATTCAAATGATTTGTTTTTCTGTTTGTTTTTTAACACAGGTTTTAATCGCAAATCATTCTGATTTTTGCTAAAAACAAATAATATTTAGAAATTTAAATGCTGATAGACACAATTAATGAACTTTTAATTCTTAATTCCTTTATTAAAGTCGGAATATACAAAAATTGATGATAAAATTATTACATTTATGTATCTTTATGTTTATTAACAGTGTATTTATATCGCGTTAATATTAATATTATCCCTCTGTTATTGATTTAAAAACCTGCCGTTTACAAACCTTAAGGTGTACTATTCGGACAGAGTTTCTATGATTGACCAGCCTATAGTTTTTAAATTAGTTTTAATGATAAAGTTGCGGCATGGTGGATATCTGCCGCACTTTTAAATTTGGCGAAGATTTTTACCTCACCTGAAACTTGTCCCTGTATTCAGATGGAGTCATGCCGACAGATTTTCTAAAAATCTTTCTAAAAGCTTTAGGATCGTTATAGCCCGAATTATAGATCACTTCGGTCATTTGCTGGGCAGTTTGTTCCAGCAGTTTTTTGGCAGCCTCTATACGGGTTTGTTGTAAATATTCTATTGGCGTAATTCCAATTACCTGTTTAAACCGCCTAACTATATTTCTTCTGCTTGAAGGAATATCCTTAATCATTTCCTCAATGGTTGCTACATCCTGGTAATTGGTTTCAATTTTCTCCTGTGCAGAAGCTACAATATCATCATTATGGTGGCGGATAGGTTGAAAAGTACTAAAATAAGACTGATTAACACGGTCCATGTCGATGGCGAAAATCTTAGCCATTTTAACGGCTATATCTTTACCGCAATGAATTTGTAAAAGGTGTAACAATAAATGAAACGTAGAAGTAGCTCCACCGCTGGTGTATAATTTGCCGTCCTGCGTTACCGTTTTATCTGGTTTTAATTGCACAAGTGGAAAAGCCATTGAAAATGCATGACAAGCATCTACATGTGTAGTGGCTACCTTACCATTTAATAAGCCCGATGCAGCCAAAAGGAAAGCACCTGTACAAAAAGTTGCAATTTCTACACCATCTTTAAATTGTTTATGTAGCCAGGGGATAAACGTGGCATTTTCTCCAACGGCAGCTTTTACATCTTCACTTGAAAAAGAAGGAATCAGTACAAGATCCAGATCGGTTACAGCATTTATTGATTTGCATTCGTGTGTGCTGAAATTAATCTGGCCACTATCCTGACTGATTAACACTAAATCAAAAGGCTCTGGCAAGCCATCATTTAAATGAAATTTGTTAACAGTTTCAAAAACATCCAATATAGCCGCAACGCTCAACAATCTATATTGTTTAGTCAGTAAAATACCAGTACGAATCATAGGGTTAGATTTTTATTATAGTAAATATATGAAAAATGTCTTAAATGCCCCTCTAAATTGACTTCAACAGCAACAACGTTTCGTAAATAAAGCGCTTAACTTTATATAAGTTAAAAACAACAAAGCCATGAAAAACAAACCAATAAGTGATCGCCTGTACAGTATCATTGTTCTTTACGAAATGCATACTGATTTTCTAATCAGCGCTTTAGATGGAATAGGCGATGAGGATGCACAAAAAAGACTGGATACACAAGCCAATCATATAGCCTGGATTACCGGAAGCATTGTAGCCGGAAGATATGAACTTGCTAAATCATTCGGCATTAATTTAACATCTTTTACCGGGGCACTCTTCGCAGAACATAAAGGCATTGAAGACGGCGTAATTTACCCTTCGCTGGATGACTTTAAAAAAGATTGGGCTGCCATATCGCCCGTATTACAAACCGCTTTAACTGAAGCTACCAATGAAAAAATTGACGAGCCTTTTGTAATGCCCGGCATGGAAATGAAATTATTTGATATGATTGCTTTTAATACTTACAGAGAAGCAAATTGTATTGGTCAGATTGCACTGTGGCGCAGACTTTTAGGCTATAAAGCCATGAATTATATGTAATATGGAAAAGGTATATAAAGAGGTTGATGATGCATTAACCGCATTGCAAACATTATTTGATGGCTTTAGTCAGGAACAAATTAACGCAGTTCCATTTGAAGGCAGCTGGACAGCCGGACAATTGGCCAAACATATGATTATGGCCAATGGTGGTTTTACAGCTATGCTAAATGGTCCGGTTGAAGAAACTAACCGCCCTGCAGATCAGGCCGTGGCAAAGATCAAGGAAGATTTTGAAAATTTCAGCATTAGGATGGAAGCCCCATCCTTTGTAGTGCCGCCTTTAAAAGATTACGATAAACAGGAATTGATCCAAAAACTGAATCAAATTAAGCTGGATATTATTCGGGCAGTCAGTGATTTGGATTTAACCAAAACAACTACCTCCTGGCAGCTACCAGGCTATGGATATTTAACACGGCTTGAGGCAGTTTACTTTGTAACCTACCATACAAAACGTCACATCCGTCAATTGGAAAAAATGCATAATAAACTCAACTCTGATTACAGTCAGTAATTATTTAAGGTTTTCTAAGCCTTAAATCGTTCAGGTATTTTAGAAAAATAATACAATTAAGCTTAAAGATTTGACAATAGCATTGAAAAAAATATTCATCAATTTGGGCTAACTTTAAAATTGAATGACCTGAACACATTCTAACCAATCTATCCCAAATGAAAAAACTTTTATTAAGCACTTTATTCTTTTTAGCGGGTTTTCAATTATTCGCTCAAACCTATACGCCAACTGCTGCCAATCTCGCAGCCAGAAAAACTTTTAGCGATGAACGTTTTGGCTTATTTATTCACTGGGGGCCATTCAGTATTCCCGGTAGTGGAGAGTGGGTAATGAACGATCGTAAATTAACCGTTAAAAATTACACCTTACTCGAAAACTTTTTTAACCCGGTTGATTTTGATGCTGCAAAATGGGTAAGTATGGCTAAAAATGCCGGAATGAAATACATTACCCTGATTACCCGTCATCACGATGGTTTTAGCATGTGGGATACCAAATATTCTGATTTTAATATCATGAATACTCCTTATAAAAAGGATGTTGTAAAAATGATGGCCGATGAATGTCATAAACAAGGTATTAAGCTTAACTTATATTATTCTTTATTAGATTGGAGAAGAGAAGATTACCCACATGAAACGGGTCGGACCGGGCAATCCAGTGGTCGAAAAGGCAAGGGCGATTATGCCAGCTATCTTCAGTTTATGAAAAACCAATTGACGGAGCTGTTAACCAATTATGGAGAAATTGGTGCAATCTGGTTCGATGGGCATTGGGATCAAACCGCACCTGAAGGTCAGGCAGACCGCTCATCGCGTATTGACTGGAAATATGACGAAATTTATAGCCTGATTCACAAACTGCAACCACAATGTCTTATTGGAAATAACCACCATTTAAGCCCATTACCAGGAGAAGATTTTCAAATGTTTGAAAGGGATTTACCCGGCGAAAATAAATCAGGTTTAAGTTTTCAGGAGGCCTCAAATCAATTACCTGTCGAAACCTGCGAAACAATCAATGGATCATGGGGTTTTAACCTGAGCGATACCAGCTGTAAAACGCCTGCAGAACTGGTGCATTACCTGGCTAAAGCTGCAGGTTTAGGAACAAATTTACTACTTAACATCGGGCCAATGCCTAATGGCGATATCCAGCAGGAGTTTAAAGACAGGCTTGCTTTTATGGGAGGTTGGTTAAAAACTTACGGCGCAAGTATTTATGCTACAAAAGCCGGGTACCTAAAACCGCAGGAGTGGGGTTGCACTACCCAAAAAGGAAATAAAATCTTTGTTCATGTGTTTAAAGGCGACAAAGAAATTTCATTGCCAAATTTCCCTTCTAAAAAAATAATCAAAGCTTATTTCTTAAAAAATAGTGTGGCAGTTAAAACAGAATTGAAGAACGGTACAGCGACCATTTCGGCATCATATGACTACAATGAGCCTGATAATGTAGTGGTATTGGAAGTTACAAAGTAATATCGTACCATTGCCGGCATTACCTAATTTATAGGCTGATGAATATTTGAAATTTGTCATATTGGGCCAGCCGAAGTATTTAAGTAAAAGTTTTCGGCAGGCTCAGACTGACAGGCAGGATTTTAAGTGAAATTTAAACCAGTTCTTAAAACTTTAATTATTTTTTCGCGTTACTGTTCTAATCGCTATATTTAAAAACACTAAATAGATTCAGTTATGAGAAAATTCCCGTTTTTAATGCTTCTTTTTGTTGCATTGGCTTATAATGCTGTTGCACAAAATAAAGATGCTATTCTTGGTAAATGGCTTAACCCATCAGGAGAAGGACAAATAGAGATCTACAAAAAAGGAGATAAATATTTTGGTAAACTGGCCTGGTTAAAAGAGCCAAACTTAAATGGAAAACCAAAAACAGATTCAAAAAACCCTGAAGCAAATTTGCAAAACCGTCCGTTGTGGGGCCTTGAAATTTTAAAAAACTTTATTTTTGATGACGGTAAATGGACTGACGGAACAATTTATGATCCTAAAAGTGGAAAAACATATAGCTGTAACATGACCTTAAAAAGTACTGATGTTTTAAATGTTAGAGGTTACGTAGGGATTTCTCTTTTAGGCCGTTCGGAAACCTTTAGAAGAGTAAAATAAATACTGAGAGATGAAAAAAATATTATGGTGCCTTTTTATGGCACCTTTTTTTTGCGCCGGGCAAACGTATAATTTAAAGCCTTTAAACGAAAACACTAAAACAAGTATCAGAGGTTTAAGTGTGGTTTCTAATCAGGTAACCTGGGTAAGTGGAAGTGGTGGCACCATTGGAAAAACAACGGATGGCGGTACAACCTGGCAATGGATAAAACCCAAAGGTTATGAGAAATTAGATTTTCGGGACATCGAAGCCTTTGATGATCAGCAAGCCATTGTTGTAAATGCAGGCTCACCAGCTTACATCTTAAAAACAATAGATGGTGGGCAAAGCTGGACCGAAACCTACAAAAATATGGATACTGCAATTTTTTTAGATGGTTTGGGGTTCTGGGATAAAAATAAAGCCATTATTTTTGGGGATCCGATTAAAAACCAAATGCAATTACTTAAAACGACCGATGCCGGTAAAAGCTGGACAGCGATATCGGCAAATTTGAAACAGGTATTAGCGGAAGGTGAAGCAGGCTTTGCAGCAAGCGGAACAACGATCAAAACTTTGCCAGGCGGTAAAGTTTGGGTTGCAACAGGCGGTAAGGTTTCTAACATTTATTTTTCAGGCGATTACGGTGCGAACTGGCAGGTTTTTAAATGCCCGATATGGCAGGGAGAAAATAGTACAGGCCCTTTTTCTATTGATTTTTATGATGCTAAAAACGGCGTTGCCGTTGGAGGAAATTATGTTAAAGACAAAGAAAACAGTAATAATATTGTACTAACTGCAGATGGAGGCAAAACATGGACAAAGCCAGTTACACCTGTTTTTGGTTACCGCTCTGGCGTAGCTTACCTCAATGCAAAAACTTTAGTGGCAACAGGCACTTCCGGAACTGATATTTCAACAGATGGAGGGCAAAACTGGAAACATATTTCTGATGTCAGCTTTAATTCTGTACAAAAGGCTAAAAAAGGTAATGCGGTTATTTTAGCCGGAAATAAAGGTTTTGTATATCAGCTGGAGCTAAAAGCCAACTAAGCCAATTTAGCCTTAAATAAATCAATGGTTCTTTTCCAGGCAAGTTTGGCTGCGGCTTCATTGTATCTGGTAGGCGAAGTATCATTATTAAAAGCATGGTTTACACCTTCGTATATAAATAGCTGGTAATCTATTTTGTTGTCTTTTAAAGCCGCTTCATAAGCAGATATACCAGCATTTATTCTTTCGTCCAGTCCGCCATAATGCAGCATTACACTGGCTTTTATCTTAGCAACATCAGTTGCATTTGCCTGTGCGCCATAATAGGCAACGGCAGCATTTAATTTTGGATCGTTAACCGCCAGTTTATTCGCCATACCGCCACCCCAGCAAAAACCAATACATCCGGTTTTACCATTACCATCTTTTCTGTTACGCAAATAATTCAGCCCCTTTAAATAATTCTGAAGATTTTTTTCAGGGTCTAATTTTCCAATCAATTCCCTTCCTTTGTCTTCATCTGCAGGCGCACCACCAAATGGCGAAAGCGCATCTACTCCAAGGGCGATAAAACCTTCAGCGGCCACTCTTTTAGTTACATCAATAATATGTGGATTTAAACCTCTGTTTTCATGGATAACCAATACACAACCCAAATGTTTTTTACCTTTAGGTTTAGCTAAAACGGCTTTTACTTCGCCATCTGCTCCAGCATACGTAATGTTTCCTACTTCAATTGAATCATCATCAAAAGAAGAAGCTGCGGCGTAATTGTTTTCTAACAAGGGCAAAATAGTCAGCGCTAAAGCAGTACTACCGGCAATAATTGATAGCCGTTTGATGAAATCTTTCCTGCTTAATTTACTGTGCGTATACTCATCGTAAAGGTTGATGATTTTCTGATCCATGTTAGCCGATTTTTAATTTAAAGCAATATACTCAACAGAAATTATAAGCAAACAATCGTTTCTTAAAAATTACAATACATTTTGCCCTGCCTTTTAAACCTGCCAATCTTTTTTCAGGGTTGAATTTTAGAAAGGGTTTTTTAACCATTTAATTAGATTACCTTACTCCCGGTTACAGCACAATGCTTTAGAAGTGACCAACAACCTTATTGGAAAAAATATTTGATACCATGATCGATAGTTTTATCGAAAATGAAGTTGGTATTGCAGAAAATTTTTTAAGCCTTTCACTGGCCGCTCATTTAAAAGAAAATCTGATTAATTTATTTAACGAAGAAAAATTACTATCAGCCGGAATCGGAAATGATGTAGTAGCGCTGCAAAATAAACTGATCAGGAGTGATGTAATTTATTGGCTCGACAGAAAACACAACGATCCGCACGAAAATGATTTTTTCGATTTGATGGACCGTTTTGTACTTTATTTAAACCGCACCTGCTATACCGGAATTACAGGTTACGAATTTCATTACACCATGTATGAACCAGGCGCTTTTTATAAAAAACATATCGATCAGTTCCAGCATAATGGAAGCAGGCAATTTTCAATGATCATGTACCTGAATTTAGACTGGAAGACTGAAGACGGGGGAGAACTTTGTATTCATCATCTGAACAGCTTTCAAAATATAGCTCCTGAAAATGGAAAAAGCGTATTTTTCAAAAGTGATCAACTTGCACATGAAGTTTTCGTAACGCATACCAAAAGAATGAGCATTACAGGCTGGCTAAAAGTTTAAAACTATAAACAACAAATTGTACCCAATAAACACCATAATTTTGGTCGCTGCTGGTGGCAAGGCTGGAGTGAATGCCGGAGTTACAGTTTCATTATAGAGTATCCGAAGTTTTTAAGGATAAGGTGGCTGTTTTGTAAAGCAAAACCAGTGGCTATTTTAAAGTTATTTCCGCTTTTTGCCCTATCCCTGATGAAAAATCAAGGGGTACCGAAACCGTCCAATATCTAATTTATTTTCTGAAAAATTTTGGCGTACACTGCATCTGGCGCTTAAAAAAAATGTTAAAATTAGCCGGATATTCAAAACCCAAACAATAGGCAATTTGGGCAATATTCCATTCTGTATGTTTTAACAAAGCAATAGCTTCGGTTGCAACCCGTTTTGATATATGCTCAGAAGTGGTTTTACCCGTAACTTCCTTTACTGCATGGTTTAAGTGATTAACGTGTACTGAAAGCCTGCCGGCAAAATCATGGGCTGTTTTAAGTTCTAAAGTATGATCGGTAGAGCCAATCGGAAATTGTCTCTCTAATAATTCTATAAACAATGAGGTTAAGCGTACCGCTGCATTACTGGGTTTGGAGATGTTTTCTGAAGGCAGAATTTTTAATGCTTCATGTGCAATCAATTGAACATAATTGCGTAGAAGATCATATTTGTGCACATATTCGCCATCCATTTCCTGCATCATTTTGCAAAAAAGAGCATTCAAACAATCCTCCTGTTCATCATTAATCTCAATAATCGGATTATCGTTAATGCGGTATAAAAGAGATTCTCTTAAACTTTCGTTCCGGTTATGGATAAAATTATCTGTAAATAAACAAAAGTAGCCTGCCTGTTTATCCGAAGTGCCTTCCCAGGCATAAGGAATATTTGGATTGGTAAACAGTAGCGCACGACCGTTTACCTCAATACTTTTATCAGGATAATGCAGAATGCCGGAACCAATAATCAATGAAATTTTATAAAAATCTCTGCGGTTATAGGGCGATGGGGTAAGAGTACAGTGAGTAGACCTTTTAAACACGTTAAAATGACCCATGTCATTTACCATGTTTAAACTCGGTATAACCATTTCAGGCCGGTTAATTTTTAACCGGTTATAAAAATCTTCTAAGGACTCACTTTTACTTACCGTGTACAACTCCGGATTCTTGGTTAACATAACTCTAAGTACTAATAATATACTAAATTAAGGTTTAATTGCCATTCCATTGGGATTAAGATGTTAAAAAGCAATCCAAGTGTTGAATGTTCAGAACATAGTACAGAAAATTACACTGCAAATTTAGTATAAGGCACTATAATCAAAGTATTCAATTCAAACCAATAATTATGAAAATCAAATCATGTAGAAATGTTACTTTTAGATGATATTGTGACAGAAATCCTGTTATTAGTCATTATTTCTTACATTTATTTATGCTTAACTATTAATTCATGAAATCATCGATTTATAGCTTATTAAACCAATGAGTATAAAATGATGCATCCTTAATCAATTATAAGAATGAAAAAAAAATCTTACCTGCCCATGTTGGCATTACTCGCTGTTATAAGTGCCTGTAACAACAAAACAGAAGATAATGCAGAAGCATTTTCTAGTTCTAATCCGTTTTATGCAGAAAGTAAACTGCCTTTTCATGCACCTGCTTTTGATAAAATTAAAAATACTGATTTTAAACCCGCACTGGAAGAAGGCATGAAGCAGCAAATGGCCGAAATTGAAAAGATTGCCGAAAATAAGGAAGCGCCAACATTTGAGAATACCATATTGGAAATTGAAAAGAGCGGACAACTTTTAAGCCGGGTAAATATGGTGTTTACTTTATTAACAGGTGCAAATACGAATCCCGAACTGCAAAAAGTAAAGGAAGAAGAAGCACCGAAGCTAACGGCCAATAGCGATGCAATTTATTTGAATACGAAGTTATTTAAAAGGGTAGAGGCTATTTATCAAAAACGGTCTGAACTGAAGCTTGATGCAGAATCTGAAAGATTATTGGAATATTATTACCAAAAATTTGAGCTGGCCGGGGCGAAATTATCAGATGTTGATAAGGAAAAGCTAAAGGAGTTGAATAAAGAAGAATCATCTTTGAGTGCTAAATTTACAGCACAATTACAGGCTGCGGGTAAAGGATTAAAAAATACGACTCAACAACCCGAATTGCAATCTATGGCAGACCGTGCAGCTCGTCAAAAACTTTTTGAATCTTCATGGAACCGTGCTGAGAAAGGAGATGCGAACGATACCCGTAAGATCATTTCACGAATTGCTCAAATTCGTGCCTCGCAGGCGCAGTTGCTTGGTTATAAAAATTATGCTGCCTGGAAACTTCAAAATCAAATGGCTAAAACACCCGAAGCAGTAGAAGAATTCTTTAGTAAAATTGTTCCTGCAGCAACGGCAAAGGCAAAAGGCGAGGCTGCAGATATTCAGGCTGTAATTGATCAGCAAAAGGATGGCTTTAAGGTTGAACCATGGGACTGGGATTATTATGCAGAGCAAGTGCGTAAAGCAAAGTATAATTTAGATGAGAACGAGGTAAAACCTTATTTTGAACTGAATAAAGTGCTGCAGAATGGTGTATTTTATGCAGCAAATTTGCTTTATGGGATTAGTTTTAAAGAACGCAAAGACTTACCGGTTTATCAGGAAGACGTTCGCGTGTTTGATGTTTTTGATAAAGATGGAAGTCAGATTGCCTTGTTTTACTGTGATTATTTCAAAAGAGACAATAAAGATGGTGGCGCATGGATGGATAATTTGGTTACTCAATCTAAATTATTTGGTACCAAACCTGTCATTTATAATGTATGTAATTTTACTAAACCTGAGGCAGGTAAACCCGCTTTAATTAGTTTTGATGATGTAACAACGATGTTCCATGAATTTGGACATGGTTTACATGGCCTTTTTGCCAATCAGAAGTATCCTAGTTTATCAGGTACTAATGTTGCACGCGATTATGTAGAATTTCCTTCTCAGTTTAATGAACATTGGGCA
Organism: Pedobacter punctiformis; assembly: GCF_027213715.1. Taxonomy (GTDB): domain Bacteria; phylum Bacteroidota; class Bacteroidia; order Sphingobacteriales; family Sphingobacteriaceae; genus Pedobacter; species Pedobacter punctiformis. The sequence goes on along the minus strand of NZ_JAPWGM010000003.1, from coordinate 148,946 downwards.
TCAGATCCAAAGGTGTTAAAAAACTATGCTGTTCATTATCAAACGGGGGCTGCTATGCCACAGGCGCTTTTGGACAAAATTAAAAAGGCAGGTTCGTTTAATGAAGGTTATATTTTTACAGAAGCCTTAGCTGCTTCTGAATTGGATTTGCAATGGCACACCCTGGCGCCAAATGCACCTTTGCAGGATGTAGATAAGTTTGAAACTGATGCGTTAAAGAAAACACATTTAGATTTGTCTTACGTGCCACCGCGCTACCGCTCAAGTTATTTTCTGCACATTTGGAGTAATGGCTATGCCGCAGGTTATTATGCTTACAGCTGGACATCGATGCTCGAAAATGATGCTTACTCGTGGTTTGAAGAGCATGGAGGTTTAAGCAGAGCTAATGGACAACGTTTCCGGGACATGATTTTATCTAAAGGCAATACTGAAGATTTAGGAAAAATGTTTTATAATTTCAGAGGTCATAATCCGGATATTAAACCAATGCTCAGAAAACGGGGGTTGTTATAAATAAGGCAGAATTACAAAAGCCATTCATAACTTATGAATGGCTTTCATTTTTTAAAGAGGTGGGAATCTATAATTGATTTTTCCCTCTACTTAGCGTCTTTTGTAACCTGAATGGTTTTCTCTAAAGCAATTTGGATCAGGTTTTTATATTCAAGAAAATTTTGCTGGCGTAATTCGTCTGTTTCACTTTCTTTAAGCAATTTTCTGCCTTTTTTGATGTCCTGTAACTCATTTTCATAAAGTGAGCCAAATAAATCAGGCACTTTGTTTTTTAATATTCTAACCGAGTGCGAATATTTTTCATAACTGTCATTTAGGATGGCTAAACTTTTTTCGTTATAAATAGCTAAACCATTAATGTTTTCGGACAACTTTTCCAGTTTTCCTCTTTCTTTTGCGTAACCCATAATTTCGGTGAAGATACCTTTTATTTTTAAGGATACGCCTCAACATTTTTCTGATATAAAATGGAGGTGTTATGAAGGAAAGCATTGATTTTATCTAATCTTACAGTAAACCTGTAAAATCCGGAACGACATCAAGCCATTGAATACAGTAATATTTTAATGAAATTGAGAAATAATTTCGCTTATTTTTTGGTCGTAAGTTTTAGTAAAATATTCATTGTTATACCAATATTCCAGTTTTTCTACAATTTGGGGTAAATAGATATACGATCTGTTTTCAACATTGTCTTTTAAAATCTGCTCTGCTTTCTTATCATCTTTTATTAATCTGGCGATAACCACTTCGCCTGCTCTGTTGAAATGCTCGTAAAGGCATATTTTCCATTGGTTATAACCTTGTTCAGACATTTTACTCTTGATAGGATCAAAAAGATATTCTTTTGACTGAATAATTTTTTCGTCCACTTTATCTACCACCGGATTTACAAAACAATGCCCAAACTCATGGATACAAACTGTTCTTAAAGATATGGTATTATCAAACCCTAAATTCAAGCTGGAAGGATTTTCTATTTTTTCAGGTACGTTGAAACTTCCGAAGACATTTCCAATCATATTATCATTTCCAACAGCAAAGCCCTGGCTAAAAGGAACTGTCAAACTCGGATACAAGTTGTAATTTTCTATTTCTTTACCATAAAAGTGTTCCATTTCCGTAATGAAATTTTCTTTAGGGATATTTTTTGAGACCTCAGAAATCATTTCCTCATAATAAGGTTTGTATTTTTCCAGGTAATTTTCAAATCGAATCTCTTTACAAAAGTCATTGAAAGCAGTTACAAAATGCTTTGCATCATCTAAAGATGAAAAGTGACTTAGAAATTTATTGTCTGGTTTAACTATTGCATTGGGGAAATTATCCAGACTCAATACAAAATTTGAAAAATGCAGATAAAAATCTTTATCAAGATAAGATTTTATCGTTTCAAGATTTTTGGATTTTAAATATGGCTTAAATTCATTTGCAATTTTTAGTGTTAAGGCATAAAAATCTTTTACTTTAACATCTTTACCATTTATATTAAAAGTTTGTTTTTCAGAAATGCCATTGAAATCTTCATAATTAATGAGGAAATTACTTAAGGCCAATAATTCAACATTTGGATTATAATTGACTTTGATTTTTTTGATTTCTAAAACAGGATACTTCAAAGCAAACGAGCCCTTTGCATGTGTTCCAATAATTTGAATTTCTACGTTTTTATTTAAAGGAAATTTATTGTGATTTACCTTGTTTATTTTCGGAATTACTTCATTTTTATTTAGTAATTCCAATTTTCCTGAAGAGTTTTCTAATTGAGAACTTAGATAAACCAGCTTATTTTCCTGCGATTTGAATTTGATTTTCTCTTTTCCGTTATATCCATCAAACGAAGCAAACCACGAATTATTTATCTGTTCGCTTTTCAGGTTTTTTGAAACATAACAAGAACAAAAAAAGATAGTGCTGAATAGAAGTAAAATTATTTTTTTCATTTCTTTTATTTAGATGCAATTTCCCATTTTTTATTAAACAAATATAAATGAATAGTATTATTAAAAAATTTGTTGGTTAATAGTCTTAACGTCCATCTGCATTTTTAAAAAAAAACATTTACAAATATTTTGTTAAAGGCTACGGATATGGGATGAAAGCCATCGAATATTAATTTAACTTTTTTAAGAAGTTTTCTATTGCTACATTTAAATATTAATTCACAAATGCATGAATTAATATAGCTATTAATATGCTCTTGTTAACCGTAAAAGTAAACTACGATTTAACAGAGTGTATCAGCCTGAAATATAATTGATAAATCATACTGAATTGCAAATTTCACGCTCGGTTTTTCCATTGAGCTTTTGTATAAAATTGAATAATTACGCTTCGATTCCTACCGCCTTCGTCTATCGGCGAAGGTTGGTAGTATTTCTGGTATAAGTTCAACGATAAAATCTCAATATTTGAAAATTCCAGTCGGTAACCAATGAGAAATACAGTTTTTACGTTTCGCGGGCTTGATGCCAAAACAGAACTCAGGTTAGCCTTATTATTAATTATTCCGTCGCTAATAATCATGCTGGGAACTTTATATGCAATCAATCTGATTTTTCCAAACGGATACTTTTTGTCTGGTCTTGTTTTTTCAGCAACATTAACAGTCGCCATAAGTACCCTTATTTTAAAACAATTGGTTAAAAAAATAAGGAATAACAAATGGGACATAAAAATTGAAAACGAGCAGCTTGATATAAAATTTAAAGACATAACGTATAATCTGCATTTTGAAGATATCAAAATGATAAAGAATATTGGAAATGCAGGATTGCGTTATTTAACAATTAAAACGAAGCAAGAGGTTATTAAAATAAGGGTGGGAAATGCGGCATTTGCACCATTTTCTACACAGGAGGATATAGACGAACTGGACGCCTTTGTTGAGTTTATCAAACCTTATATCGATATGCATTTTAATAAAAAAATATTAAAAAATATAGCAAGGCCCAATATTATTCCAAATTTTGGAGTTTATGTGGTAAAAGGTGAGAAAATAAAATATTCGCTGATAAACAAAATGACTCCTGTACAGGTAGCCCTTTTTATTTTAGGTATAGGTGTTTTAGTCATGATTTTATTCATGAACGGATTGATATATTTTATAGACAATAAGTAAAACTGAATGAAAAGATTTATAGCATTATGTGCAGTATCATTTTTTATAACTTATGGATTTGCTCAACAAAACAATAAAGATTTGCGTTACAAACAACTAAGCGGACGTTACGGTAGTACTACAGAAGGGATTTACCTGTTTGATGATGGTAAATTTCTATTATACGGTTATGCCACAGCAATTTTTGGTAATTATGGTTTTGAAAAAGATTACTTACTTTTTTCTCCCGATAAGCCAAAGTTATTTGAAGTTTATGCTTATCAAAATAAAAGTATGGCAAATGGTACAAGGGTAAATTTTTCAGGTTTTGACCGGGGTGGAAAAACTTTTGTACAATTTGAGGGTGAAAGCATAAAAAGAGTGTTTAATAAAGATGCCAATTGTTTTGATGGACCATTTGTATATGAAGCCAAAAAGAAACCTAAAAACATGGTGCTTTCAATACTTGAAGAAGCCCAATGGAGCGGGGAAAAGATCAATTATTCGTGGCTGTATAATAATGATAAAGGTTACAATGATTTTATTTTGATATATAACAAGCCAACGCATTATTATGAAAATTTTAAAGGAATGATCTCTGCGCTTAAGGATAAAACAGTTTTGAAGCTAGCAGGATATTTAGGCAATAAAGATTTTTTAAAACAACAGTCCAACGAAGATCAGCAGCAATGGTTAGAAGTTTTGGAGTGGAAAAAACAATATTATATTTCAAAAGATCGTGTGGAAGATGTACTTTTTGTTAATAAGCATTATAATTCTTTCACTCCGCCAGATTCTCTGAATTATGTTTACAATGAGGCATCAAATGAATACATTAGTAAACATGCCGCAGAAAACGAAGAATATTACCGTCAAAACCAATATAATGCAGACCATTATTTGAGGAAATATGTCAAATTAGAACCTGTAACCAAAGGCAATGCCCGTTTTTCAGAAAATGACGTTTCAACTTCCAGTATTTTTTATACGGTTTGTGGCGAAGGTTCTGAAAAATCATACCATTACAACGGATATCAAAAATATCCGGAAGAATTGAAAAAAGAAAAATAATGAAAAGGTTTTTACTTATAATGCTGTTATCCGTATTGATGATCAATGTAAATGCACAGCCGTTTACTTTGAAATCTGCAGGTGAAACAAAAGAATTCTCTCTCCAAATTTATTTTGGAACAGGAGGCAAGGGCGCTTGTGTGCAGTACAAGGGACAAAAAGGTATTATACCCTTAAAAATAAAAAGTTATGTAACTAATCTTACTGTTAAACCAACTTTTGATACCTACGTGTGGGATGAAATTATAGACGGAAAGGTTAATGGAAGCTATGGGCTTACTATATCGGGACTTCAGGATGTATTTGATATTTGGTATGAGCGGAAAAAAGACGGGAAACGTTTTAGGCTTGAACAGGTTGGAGGAAAAGGGGAAGAGCCCAATGGTAACGACAAATATCTTTTGCATGATGTTTTACTTTCCTTTAATAGTTTTAACGATGACAAATTAACAATCAGCTATCCTGATGGAACGAAAACAACTACGATATTGCCTTCTATCGATGCTTTGGTTCTTTCAAGACAGAGTATTATTGCCGATTATAATTTTGATGGATATGACGATGTAGCTTTTTCTATACCTGATGCCGGAATGGGCGTTTACAGGACTTTCAAAATTTTCCTTTATAATTCTAAAACCAAAAGATTTGCTGCTCTAAAGGAACCTGATTATGCTAAATCCAATTGCTCCTGCCTTTGTGATGTTACGATAAATAAACAAAAGAAACAGTTGTACACCGCTTGCCGCGGCGGAGCCCGCTGGTGGCAGGATGCATATCATTTTAATAAGGAAGGTAAATTAGTTTGGGTAAGTTCGCGTGAAATGAACGATTAATTTTAATTAAACAATTATGAAGTGCCTGTTGATTTGCAGAACCATAAAAATTAAACTTGCATTTCCTCATCTACTAATGAAGAAAAATAGATTAATATATGGCATTATAAGTATGTTGCTGATGATTTCTTGCAGGAATGAAATCAAAAAAAATACACAGAATAATGTTCGTGATACAATTTCCAGAACCAATCCAAATATAGAGAAGGGGAGCATTGCCAATAAAATGATGGAAAATGCTGTACCTGCAGCCCTTTACTCAGTTAAGAATGCCAGGGATGAAACAATAGGGATTCATGCTGCTGAAGCATCAGCACATAGCCGTTATTTTCTGGTTGGAGATACGAATTTTATCACGGCTTCCAGATATATAAAGTCCGATGGGCAATACCGGCAAATAAAAACAGATACTTTGCTTGCAAATGAATACACTTATACCGAGCTGGATTCGAACCACTTTGTAAAAAAGAAAATCAACAATAAGGATTATGTTTTACTCACGGTGAAAGAAACTTTTAAAGGGCAGGCTGTAACATCAATCGACTTGAATTTTATCATGCTCGATTTAAACAGTATGGAATATTACACGCTGAGGTATGTAGGCGAGCATTCGTTAAGGTGCTATGATTGTATAGATGGTTCATTTACAGAAAATAAACAACTTGATAAATACCCTGATATTAAAAAGGCATTGTACCAATATGCCAATGAAAGCAAATGGGTTTACCGGCCTGCAGCAGCAGAAAAAAGTCCGGATTACTACAAAAATTACGAAGTTAAGTGGGATAAGGACAACCAGGCTGATTATCATTTAGCAAACGGACATTCGGATATTCCCGAAACCATTTACAGTACTTATTATAAAGAAGATTTATTTAAAATTACCGGTGATCGTGCAACTGCTACAACGATTGAAAACAGCCGTTTTATTATTGCTTCTTATTTCAGGGGAAATATTTTAGGATATGATAAACAGAAAAAATTATATTTTCCTATTTATATTGAAAGTTGCGTAACGGGTTGTGATAAAAAAATAAAATTTACATCCGGAAATGCTATTGAGGCAAAATATGATGAATATTCTGCAAATAAAGTATATACCATTAACCTGGACGAGATAAAATTCAAATAAAATAGTTCATCTGTTTCAGTAAGACTGATGCGATTATAAGCCTGATCATTTTTTACGAAAGCCAAAAAAGCCATCATTTCTGATGGCTTTTTGTTCGATTTGTTTATTGTACTCGGGGCGGGAAGCGAACCTTTCTTGTAATCTACTATAAGTCAACTACTTGTGTGTCGATAAACAATAGACGCTACGAATGACGCAACCTTATAAATAGCCTCAATATTTGAACTTTCTATCAATAGACTTCACCTGCATCAAATTTCAAATACTTGAACACAATTGAATTTCCATATCATAACAAAGATACAAATCAAAAAGCATCTTTATCCAGAATTAGTCATCTGCCTATAAAGAATTTAATAAACAAATTATTGAAAAAAATGATGATGTCTTTTAGTGGTTCGAATTGATTTAAGTTTAAAAAAGATACGATTTATGGCGTTCGCTTATTGTTATTAGTAAAGAATGGAGGGGTTGAATTTTACTAAGTAATGATTGTAATCGTTTGTTTAAGTGATAGTTATTTCTTTTGATTTACGATTTTTATTATTTTGTTACGATTTTTAGGTAAATTATTACGTTTTTTGTGTCTTTTGTTACGTTATTTGTTATATTTGTATCGGAAACGAAAAATATGTACACGGAAATACTTAAAATAATAGAAGGGGGTCTCTCAAAAGATGTTAAAAAGGTTTCAAGCTATGCAAAATTATTAGCTGAAAACATAGCTAAATCTGGAGACGCTAAGTTGTCTGAAAAAATACTCAAAGTGCTTAAGGATGTTAAATCCCAAGCTGTTTATTTGGATCAACTGGTTGCTACGCCAGTCGATCAAGAAACTCGAATGAAAATTGTTGACTTTGTAATGCCTGAAGATGGAAGTATCGATATGGTATTTTCGAAACAGCTTGAAGATTCTGTACAACAATTCATAACTATAAACTCTCATAAAAACACTCTACGCGCTGCGGGGCTTGATGTGAATTCATCTTTGTTGTTATATGGCCCTCCTGGTTGCGGAAAGACGACCGTGGCAAGATATATCTCTAAAACTCTTGGACTTCCCCTTGTTGTAGCAAGATTAGATTCATTAGTGTCTTCTTTGCTTGGAAATACATCTAAGAATATTAGAAAAGTGTTTGAATTTGCAAGCAATCAACCATGTATTCTGTTTTTAGACGAATTTGATGCCATTGCAAAAGCAAGAGATGACCAGCATGAGCTTGGAGAATTGAAACGAGTTATCAATAGTTTGCTTCAAAATATTGATGAGTTTACAGAAAATAATATTTTAATAGCAGCAACCAACCATCATGAATTGTTAGATAAAGCAATTTGGCGACGATTTAATCATATTATTGAAATAGGCTTGCCTAATAAAGATGAAATTGTTGATCTTCTGAAGCTTTATCTAGGGGGGCAAGATTGCGATCTTTTGAGTGATCAGAAAAAAATGGACAAAGCTGCTTTATTAATGATTGAATTATCGCCAGCAAGTATTAAATCTATTTCTCAAAATACAATCGCAAGAAAAATCATTGAATCTAGATCTTCAATTACCTATGAAGATATTATTATGCAAGTATTTTTATTCAAACATCATGGGGCTTATACTCAAGATCAATTGATTAATTTTTTAAATAATCAAGGCGTATCTCAAAATTTGATTAAAGAGCTATGCAAAATTTCAATTAGACAAGTTAGAAATGTTTTAAAATAAATATCAGAAATTATGGACATGAAAAATTTACCTATCAAACTTTTTAAAAAGAGAGATGATATCGACGATAGAAGAACAGAAGGTGGTGGCAGTGGCGATTTGCCAAAGTGGATTCTTTCTAGACAGGAGTTGTTTGAGATGTCTACTCAATTTCTTACAGTAATTGAAAAATCCAAAGAGATACTTATCAATAGGGTCGAAAGCGACAACTTTTTGCCAGCCATCTTAAAAATTTCTTTAAAAGATAAAGCAGTTGCTAAAACACATCGAGCAGAAGTTGGTAAGATTTTTAATGTCAGTCATAAATTCAATTTCTTAGGTATGTCTGATGAATGTGACTTGTTGATAAAAGTTGACGATCTCAAAGATGCAGTTTTGATTTCACAAAATATTTCAGCGATAGATAAAAATGCTCATGGTCTCTCCGCTATAGAGAACATGGAGCTCTTCTCTCCATTTATTGAAGTAGATAGTAATGTTCTGAAAATAAGACTTATTAATTATAATAACTATAATATTAATAATATTGTGGAAGGCATGTTCATTAAATCACTCAATGAACATAAAATTGCTTACAAAAAAACCAAGTATGCAGCAGATTTGACTATTTTCAAAATTGAAAATGCAACAATTGATGTCTTAGAGGATATTAAAGGTTTTGAGGCGATGTATTCTATTACTTCTATGCCAAAATTAGGCGTTGGTCTTGATTCTGTTGATGAGGAATTTACAATTGATATCAAATACCCTAAAGATGGTGTAGAATACCCTATTGTTGGGGTGTTGGACTCAGGAATTCAAAGCATACCTCAGCTATCTCCCTGGTTAATTGCTGATTCTTATTCGTGTTATCCAGAAACTTTACTAGACAGATCACACGGAACGTTTGTGGCAGGGATAATTGTTTATGGAGATCAGTTGCAAGGAAAAAATTGGGTTGGCAACGAAGGGTGTCGCCTTTACAGCGCTGCTGTCTTTCCGGATTTAAAATTAGAATCGGTGGATGAGGATCAATTGATTGAAAACATAAGAGAAGCAATAAATAAAAGACCCGATATAAAGATTTGGAATTTTTCTGGCGGAATGCAGGATGAATGCGATCTTAATGATTTCTCCGATTTCGGTAAATTTCTTGATGATATCCAACAAACCAACGATATTGTAATTTGTAAATCCGCAGGTAATTGTCAGAATTTCAAAATACCCAAGGCTACTCAACGTATTCCAAAGTCTGCGGATTCAGTAAGATCATTAGTGGTTGGTAGTATTGCACATGAAAAAGGGATTTATGATTTAGCAGAAACGAACTGGCCTTCACCTTTTAGTAGAACAGGTTTTGGTCCTAATAATCTAGTAAAACCGGATGTAATTCATTATGGAGGTAATGCAGGGATATTACCATCTGGCTTAATGGCATCATCAGGTGTAAAATCTTTTTCTACTGGTGGAAGAACCGTAAGTAATATTGGTACAAGTTTTTCGACCCCAAGAATTACTTCTTTGGTTGCTGCTCTTGATCATAAAATAGATGAGGACTTTAATTCATTGCTATTAAAAGCTTTAATTATTCATTCTGCAAAATATCCCAATGGCGTAGATCTGCCGCCACTTGAAAAAATCAAGCACATGGGCTATGGTCTTCCTTCTGATGTGGAGGAGATTTTATACAATTCCCCCAATGAAATAACTTTGATTCTTCAAGATACTATTTCGAAAGGTAGTTTTTATGAAATTCTTGACTTCCCGTATCCGTCTGAAATGATCGAGGATGGTAAATTTTATGGCGAAATTACCATTACACTAGTTACAGCACCTTTACTAGACAACAATAATGCGACTGAGTATTGTCAGTCGAATATCGATATCTCTTTTGGGACTTATGATAGAGTTAAGGAACGAGATACAAATACACGAACTATTCTTAATGAATATGGTCCTGATGGTGCTATAAATTTGCTTCACGAAGCCAGATATAGTAAGAAACATTTAAATAATCCACTAAGTGAATTTGCTCACGAAAGGCTACTTAGGAATTATGGAAAGAAATTTCATCCTGTAAAAAAGTATGCCATAAATCTTAACGAATTGACCCAAACTAATGCGATGAATGCATTGACAGCACCTAAAAAGTGGTTTCTTAGATTAGAAGGATTATTTAGTGCATATGCAGAAGCGAGAGCTGTTATTGATGGTACTGAACTTAGTCAGGAGTTTTGTGCAATCATATCAATCAAAGATAAACGCAATAATAAAGACGTATATGATTCCGTGTCAAGACACCTTGATAGTAATAATTTTATTTCTCAAAACATTCAATTAAGAAATGAATTGAACATCCGTTATGGTAGTTCAGGAAATTAATGTGCCCTTTGCCGCAAAAATATCGAAAGAGACAGAGTGAGGTGATTCGTTAGTAATATACTGCTGAACAATACCTCACTTTACTAAACAAATCAATATAGATTCATTCATGGAAGAAGTCGAATGCAAAAAAAACTGTCGTGCTATTATTGATCAAAACATGCTGATTATAGGTAGGACTTTGCAAAAGTTAAATATTGTTAACTGACTAAAATAATTAACTGATTTTTGATCGGTTTAAGTGAATAATAATGCTCACTTATTTAGGTATTTTTAATTTATTTTTCAACGAATCCATCTCAGAAGAAATTTTCTCATCGAGGACTCTTGCATAGTGTTGGGTTTGTTTAAGCGAACGATGACCTAGCATTTTTGATACTGTTTCGATCGGTACGCCATTGCTTAAGGTTATTGTGGTTGCAAAAGTATGCCTAGCAATGTGAAAAGTTAGGTTCCTCTTTATTCCAGACAGTTCCGCAATCTCCTTTAAATATTTATTCATCTTTTGATTAGATAATACTGGCAGGACGTATTCATTACCAAGAGACAATTGCTTGTTCTTATACAATATCATAATATCTAGTGCTATTGGCAACAGGGGAATTCTTGATATCTGAGCGGTTTTTTCTCTGATAACTTCAATCCATTTATTTCCATCGATACCATCGAATAGATTGGAATACTTTAAGTTCTTAACATCAACATAAGCGAGTCCGGTATAACAACAAAAAAGAAAAATATCACGAACTGCTAAAAGGCGACTCCTTAAAATTTGACAGGTCTCAATGGCTCTTAGCTCGGCATCCTTTAGTGGGGAAACAGATATTTCTTTTGGTGAAGTTTTAAAGCCTATAAATGGATCAATATTGATCCACCCTTTTTTTTGGCAGATGATCGTAATCCGTTTGAAAAGGATCAGGTACTTTACTGTGGAGTTATAAGAACATTTCTTTTCTTTTCTTAACCAATAATAATAGTCGGATATAAAATCATAAGTAATAGCTTTAAGTTCAATATCTTTGGTGGCGGAGTTCGATTTGATGAAGCAGGAGAGGTGATTATATGCTGTTTTATACCTATGAACAGTTCTTTGTTTATATTCTATTCCGACAAGAAGTTGCATACTTTTAATATGCTCGCTAAAAACATTTAAAATTGTTCTGTTCACAGGCTCAATTCCCATAGCTACATTCATGAGGGTCTTAGCGGTGAGCTGCCGGTTATTATCAAAGAAGGCTTTTTTTGTTTGATATACTTTGGCGGTTATAGATTCAATGAATGAGTTTAATGCTGCTGCCTCTTCTTTTGTTCCAGATGCCCTACCCTTATTCTGGTTCCAATTATCGGGATTCCAGGTACGTTTTAATGAAAGTTCTTTTTGTTTTCCATCAACAGTAATCTTGATATAAACATACTTTTCATCGTTTTTTTTGTTTTTGACATTTTTCAAAAAGAACCGTAACCCGAAGCTTTTTTCCATTGTTTATCCGATAGTTTAACAGGGTTAAATATCGAAATAGTAGACAGTTTTAAAGTACCTCTTTCGAGAAGAGTTTGTTATTAAATTAGGTAAGTGACAGAAGCTTAAAAAGAAGTCAAATTCTTTCCACGAATTACGACCAAAGGACAAAAGATGATTACACTAAAATTGTAGCCTTATCATCATTTTGTAATTGTTCTTAAATTCAGACAATTATGCTATTGTATAAATTTCTTTATATTTTTATATTTCTATTAAAAAACAGAAGATTCAAATCTTAAACCCAAACTATGGCTTTTACGCTCGAAGACTTAGAGGAAGCATATTCAAAACTGCGCTCTTATATATACCATGATAATACTGATCTTTTTTTACGTAGACAACTGGTAGAATTTGAAACAGGAATTACAAAAAACCGTTTATCAGATGTTGGATTTGGCAAAAGCAAAAAATACCCTATGCCAAAAGGCATTAGAATAATTTCTTTGCAAGAAAAATTAAAATACATTAAAGACTGCCTCAATAATTATCATGAAGATTCCTCTTTTTTCGACGAACTAATAGATCAGATTGACATAAATTTTTATCCTAAAAAATTAACTCAGACTATAATTGAGCCAAATTTCATCACCAACAAAAAGTCAATTGAAAAATACACGGTTTCAAAAGTTACACCATTCATAAGTGCACCAATCGAATTGCATATCATAAGTGTTTTATGGATTAAAGAACATGGGGTTAAATTAGATGCCGAACTTGGCACAGAATGTTTAGGTAATCGTTTAATTCTGAATAAAGATAGGACTCATTTAGTTCAAGGTTCTAGTCTCTTTAAACCGTATTTTAGTCAGTATCAACGTTGGCGAGATAAGGCACTAGAACATGCCAAACACATGTTAGATCAAAAAAGGGATGTAGCATTTGTCAGTTTGGACATTAAGGAATACTTCAGTTCTGTGCAAATACCGAAGATCGAACTTTACGATGAGAATGAGCAAATTGACGACTCCTTATCTAGCTATTATAATCTAAAAACTATCTTTTTAAATACACATGTTCATTATACTGAGGTCTTTCTTGCAAAAAATAAAAACAGCAAAAACAAATCTACATATCCCTTAAACGATGATAAAGGGTATGTACTTCTTCCTATCGGACTTGTTTCTTCGTACGTACTGGCGAACTATTACTTAAAGCAATTTGACGAAAGTGTAAATAGGCATATTAAGACAGTATATTACGGACGGTATGTTGACGACCTGTTGTTTGTAATTGCCGATCCCGTACATCCGGATGACTTAAAAGATGATGAATTTACAGTTCAGAAGGATATTAATAAAAATTATACTTTTTTAGAAAAATTTATAAGTGAAAATTTTTCCCCAATATTAAGTGTTGGCTTTCATGAATTAGATGATAATACCACAAAGCAGAAAGTGATAAATATTAATGGAGCTAAATATAGATCTCTATATTGTCAAAGTGACAAATCGTTAGCCTATTTATTTGATTCAGATGAATCTCACTTGGTTATTGATAAGCTTAAAGAGGAATTGCGAGAAAGGACGAGTGAGTTTCGTGATTTTCCAGATGAAGAGGAAAGTAAAGGAACTTTTACAGATGCGGCGTACCACTTACAGTACGAAGATTCTAAAGAAAAAGTAAGAACGCTTAAAGACTATAAGGAAGATAGATTTGGGCTAACACTTTTTCTTGCAAATAAAATTTTTAGTTCTTTGAGACAAGAAGAAGAACTTTCAGATGAAGCCTGCAATAGTATTCTAAAGTTTTTTAAGTACAAGAATGCTATAGAATTTTATCGACTATGGGAAAAAATATTCACCCTCTTTCTTGTAAATAATAAACCCAAGTTTTACGTTGCCTTTTATTTGCAATGCATACAGGAAATTGACAAACTTCAAACTAATAGTGATTTGAAGAAAAATAAAGCCTCATTAAAACAGTCTTTGTCTGATTATCTAGATATTGCCAATGAAATTACGTTTTCTCTTAATCTAGCATTTTATGATCAGGCTTTTGATGTCACTAGAGAATTTGAATTTAAAACAGAAGAATGGAGTGCGGATATATTTTTCTCTATCAGTAATTACGAACCAACAAGAGCTGATGCATACTGGCGTAAACGCTTTCGTAAGGCTAATATGCTAAGACATCATTATGTAATTCACCCATTGCTTAATTATACCAAGGCATCCAGGACCGGTAAATATAAAAATTTAGTAAATCCACATATTGATTTTAGGGAGTTCGAATTGGATGAACATCTTTTAGCGAATTCTCCTCGACGCATTAAATTTTGGGAGAGTAATATGGCTCAAATCTTTGTTGAGTTAGGTATGGAGTCAAAAACCGTTGCAACAGAAAAAACAACCGATATTTTTTTACTAAATAAGATAATAGAAAATGAAATTGCAGAAGAGACCGAGCAAGATGAAGATGGCTTAGAAAGCTCACTTCAATGTATGTTAAATGAATCCTACGAATTATTCCAAAAATTAAATAGAAAACATATTCCACGATATGAATGGCAGAATGAGGGCAAGGTAAGTAGAGATAAGATATATAAAATTGAATCTGTTATTAAATCAAACAGTCCAGAAGTTTGGCTTAATGAGATAAGAGTAAACAATGATGTTATACAAGACAAATTTAAAATCGCATTCGCGAATACTCGTGTTGAAGAAGATAACATCTTAAAGGGCATAAGAGGAAAATCAAGTTTGAACAAAATTAGGATTCGAAGATTGGGAAATATAATACGGTCTGCAAGAAAAGAAAATGCCGATATTCTTTTGTTTCCGGAGTTTTTTATACCCATTGACTTATTATCTAGTATTGTTGACTATGCAAGAAAAAATGAAAAAATGGTAGTTACTGGATTAGAACATGTAACAGTAGGTAAATATGCATATAATTTTATAGTTACAATTCTTCCTGTAAATATTGGAGGAGTAAAGGATGCTGTAATAATTCCACGATTAAAAAATCATTATGCCCACGTTGAACAGCACATCATTGAAGGAAATCATATGATCGTTCCTAAACCTTCACGGTACAGGTATGACTTATGTATTTGGAACAATTTGTATTTCAGTTCATATTATTGCTTTGAATTAGCTAATATCCACCATCGAGGCCTGTGGAAAAATAAAATAGATTTGGCTATCGGTGTAGAGTGGAATAAGGATACACCGTATTACTCGAATATAGTTGAAGCGACCTCGCGAGATTTGCATTGCTTTTTTGCACAGGTGAATACAAGTCAATTTGGAGACTCTAGGCTCACACAACCAGTTGAGAGCGCACTGAAAGATATTCTCAGGCTTAAAGGGGGGGATAATGATGCATTGTTGGTTGCGACTTTTGGAACAAAAGAACTTAGGGACTTTCAAAGGCAAACATTTTCATTAACTCATCAACAAAAGCGATACAAACCTTTACCTCCTGATTTTGACATTGAATTGGTATTAAAGAGAATTAATAATAAATCGGTTTTGGATCATTAGTTAGGGCTCATTCTCTACGCAATTCAATAAATATCAAAATGTTGAGTAAAATTGAAGGAGTGAGTATTGATAAGATTAAGAGTTATAATTCAAGGAAAATAAATAATAATATATGGGTAAAGCCGAACGAATATATCAGGAACTACGAGAAAGCTTTTTCCTTTTTTTAAATAGTTTTACAGTACACCTGTTCCTTGTTTATCTATAGAAATTGTTGAAAAATAAGCAGCATTTATATTCATTTTTTATTTGGTTAATTGCATATGGGAATGAATAATCTAGGGTTGAAAATGAGTGTATTTCATTAAATAATAAGCTCTTTTTTAAGACTAAAAATCAATTCAAAAATCATCTTTTTACGTGATTTTATATAATAAAAAACCCTGTAAATATTTGACTTACAGGGTTTTAATCATTTGTTTTTATTTTTTCATGGAATCGAACTTTAGCCTTGTAAAAAGCTGATAATCAGTTCGCTAAAAAACAAGTACTCGGGGCGGGAATCGAACCCGCACGCATTTTAGGTGCACAGGATTTTAAGTCCTGCGTGTCTACCAGTTCCACCACCCGAGCAGGTGATTAACCTTTTAAAATTAAAAGCTTTTCATGAAGAAAAACTTTTAGAGCGAAAGACGAGATTCGAACTCGCGACCCCGACCTTGGCAAGGTCGTGCTCTACCAACTGAGCTACTTTCGCAGGTGCTTTAAATAAATAAAGCATGTTTCCTTTGGGGTTGCAAATATAGGAATATAAATTACAGATTCAAAAATAAATTAAAAATTATTTAAGAAATACGAACTCTCTTTTTTATTGTACCGTTCTGTTTCTTTCATCGTCATTTCCAAAATTCCTTTGTTTAGATTTTAAACTGGCATTGCCAAATTTATAACTCACAGATACTCTAAATCCCCTGGTATCGCCATAGCTTTTAATATTGTTTTTTATTCCATTGGATTTATAGGCAATTAAAGGTTTTTGGGCATTTAATAAATCTTCGCCTATAACTGTTAGCGAAAGATTTTTATTGAGAAGCAAAAATTTCATCGAAGCATCTAACATATTCATTGTTGAAATATGAAAGATTTGATAACGGCCGGGCAACTGCAAAGCATAATTTAATCCCAGAAAAACCGATTTGGATTTATTCAATGTAAAATCATTATTGGTATAAATGTATCCGTTATAGCCATCGATGGATTGTACAACGTTGATTTTTGATTTCACGTTTTGATAGTTTACATTAAATCCACTAACACTATTTAACCAAGACCATTTTTTGAAATTATAATAGGTTGAAAACCCAATCTGATAAGTGTTTGCGTAATTTAAGGAAGTGCTTTTTGTAATGTTTGTGGCAGGATTAACAATAGCAAGCTCCTGACCAAAATTTGAAACTTGCGAGAAATAGAGCGAATTTACCCAGTTTTGCTTCCTGATAAAAGAAAATTCCAGATTATCAATAAAAGACGGCTTTAGAAACGGATTTCCTTCTGAATAATAATAAGGACTTGTTTTAATTACGAAAGGATTCAGGTAATCAAAATCGGGCCTGCGGATTCTTCGGCTATAATTAAACGAAAAGGAATTATTCTCGTTTGGGACATAGGTTACATAAGCGGTAGGAAAGAGGTTGATGTAATTATTTTTATTCGTTTGACTTAGGTTTTTAGAATAACCTTCGGTTTGTGTAGCCTCCATTCGCAAACCAATTTGTGTTTCCCATTGGCTATTTAGTTTTTTATCAGTTGAAAAATACAAAGCCCCATTGTGTTCCTTATAATTAAAAATATTTGATTGATCGTTATCCTGGATTGGCGTTCCTGTTTGATTATTATAAACAACCAGGTCATTATTTGTATTGGTATAAGAAATTTTGGTCCCGAAACTGATGTTTGCCCACTTGTATGGTAATGAAACATCTATTTTTCCTGAATAATTTTTAATCTTATTGACATTGGTATTGGTTGACGAAAAGAACGTGTTTTGAATGGCATTTGACTGTGCGTCTAATTCATTTCCGGCAAAAAAACTGTAATCCTGTTTTCTGTAATTGAAATAATCGAAATCAACTGTGATATTTTTCCCTGAAGAGTCTAACGAAAACGAATGGTACCAATTGAGCGAATTCATTTCAGGTTTATTACTGGCATCTACACCCGAAGCAATATAAGAATTAACAACTGCTGTTGTATTGTTAAACCGTGTGATAAGTGGATTATTTGCCGATGTTTTATCTGTGAAGCTGCCCAGATATTTAATTCCTGTTGTCCATTTAGGGGTTAATTTGTAATCAATACCGAAACCCAAACTTAATGCATCACTTTTGGATTTATTTTTTACTTCCTGATTCCATAACTCATCAGTATAAAAAATCTGACTGTTTGAAGTCGTTAATAATTTTTGCTCGCTTTTGTTAACAGAAGCCTGCAAGGAAAGTTTATTGTGGTTGTAGTTGAACAAGCCCTGCAAATTACCACCAGCATATGTCTTTTGTATGTAAGAAGCACCAATATTTGCATTCCACGAATTGTCTTTTGCCGATTTCAGTTTGATGTTAATGAGTCCACTGTTTCCTTCTGCATCGTATTTGGCAGGCGGAGCGGTGATCACTTCTATGCTTTTGATATTGGCAGATGGGATAGATTTAAGAAAATCTGCTAAATCTTCTTGTGGTATCCTTTGCAGGCGGTCATCAATCATAACTAAAACTTCACCTTTGCCTATTATAGAAACATTATCGTTCTGAACCCTTACCGTAGGGGTTACTTTTAGTGCATCGAGAGCTGTTCCGCCACTTGCTGCAATAGAATTTTCGACATTAAAAACCAACCGGTCAACTTTTTGCTCAAGAATTTTTTTTCTGCCGCTAACGGTTACGCCCTGCAGTTCTTTAGCTTCGTTGATTTCAATATGGCCAAGATCAATATTTTGAGTTAATATAATTTCCCTTCTGATGAATTCCGTTCCGAATTGCTCTAAAATCAAACGATAATTTCCATGTTCAACGCTTATGGAAAAGTTACCTAAACTATCAGTTGGCGCTTGTTTTACCATTATGCTGTCGTTTTTAAGTAAGCTTGCATACACCAATTCGACAGGAATTTTATTTTGATTAACTACTTTACCTTTTAGTGAATACTGCTGGCCGAAAACATTGATTTGGAATACAATTGCAGCCAATAAAAAAAGAATTTGCTTCATACTTTCTGTGTTAAATTTTGCACAAAACTGAATGGAATAAATCCCTCAAACTACTTTTTTCGACAAACCCCTGCGGTTTATCTACAAACCCATTTTTATACCTCTTAGTGAATAGATACTTTTGTATAAAACAAATCGCAGATGCAGAGCAGTATAATATCAAAGAAGCAGGAATGGCTTATTCATCTTTTATTTTGGATGCTTACAGCGTATTTCACGTTTGTGCAAAATCCATTTTATTTTAAATTTGTCATTCCGGATTTATTCTACATAACCTACCTGATTGCTTTTCTGGCTACCTTTTATGTTCATTATTTGGCGGTGATGAAATGGGTTTTTAAAGCATTTCAATGGAAGAAGTTGTTGTTTGGTATGTTTGTTTCCTGTCTGCTTTTTATAGGGTTGAGGTGGTTTATAGAGCAGTTTATAACAGGAATTTTATTTCATAAAGTCAATTACATTAATCCATCCTTTACTAATTATGTTTTTGATAACCTTTATTACAGCAGTAAACCAATATTATGTAGTTCCTTTCTTTGGTTTATTATTTATTTTATTCGCCTTTTAGAGGAAAAGAAAAACACTGAAATTAAATTTCTTAAAGCGCAAATCAATCCTCATTTTGTTTTTAACACGCTAAACAATATTTATTCGATGGTTTATTTTCAATCCGATCAGTCGTTAACCGCCATTGCGAAATTGGGAGAAGTGATGCGTTTTACTACTTACTACTCTCAAAAGGAAAAAATAAATCTTACTGATGAAATAGATTACATTAAAGCATATATCGAATTGGAGCAGTTACGTCATCAGGAAAATGCCTTTGTAGATTTGAATATTAAAATAGATGATGAAAATGTTGAAATTCCACCTTATACATTATCGCCGCTGGTAGAAAATGCCTTAAAACATGGGCTGGCATCTAATCAAAATCCAATAAAAATAGAATTCAACCTTCAGTTAAAGCGCTTAACTTTTTCGGTGATAAACGAAATTGGTACCCAGAAAAAAGATAAGCTGGCAGGAATAGGTTTGGGTAATCTTAAAAAGCGATTGGAAATCTATTATCCCGGTGCACATAGCCTCACTTTAACCAACAAGAACAATAAATTCGAAGCTCAACTTCAAATTGATTTAAAATGAAAAAGAAAATAAACTGTATTATACTTGATGATGAACCTTTTGCAGTAAAGCTTATTGCTGACTATGCTTCGAAAATTCCACAGCTAAATGTTTTATACGCAGACAGCGATGTGTTTAAGGCCATAGAAGTTTTGAATACCGAAGTCGTTGATTTGATTTTTCTGGATCTTCAAATGCCCCAGCTTACCGGGATTGAATTGATGCAATTGTTTAATCAAAAACACAATTTTATTATTACTTCCGCTTATCCCGAATATGCACTGGATGTATATCAATTTAATGTGATTGACTTTTTATTAAAACCGGTTGTATTTAATCGTTTTTATCAAAGTGTAGAAAAATATAACCGCTGGCAGGAAACCTTTCAAAACGTTGAAACGGATAATTTCCTGTTTGTGAAAGCAGACCGAAAACACTACAAAATTGTCATTGATTCGATTTTATACATTGAGGGATTGAAAGACTATATCCGCATCCACACGGCCACTGAAAAAATCATTGTGCTGGAAAATATGAAAGATATTTTGGAACAACTGCCTAAAAATCAGTTTGTCCGAATCCATCGCTCATACATTATTCCATTCAATAAAATCAAGGTTATAGAAGGAAATCAAATCCAAATGATCAATGGAGAATACCTGGCTATAGGTGAAACCTACCGAAAGTTAATCGGGGAATGGCTTGATCAAAAATAAGCCTGACAACTAAATTTATTTTTCCTGAATGTTTCGGTTGTGACTTAACCTTATAACTTAAATATTATTTCAAATTTGGTTCCGGTACCCGGTTTGGATTTTACTTCTATTTCAAGATTCAGGTAAATGATAATGCTTTTAACAATAGCCAAACCCAGTCCATGTCCAGAGGTTTGAGTAGATTCAAATTTTTTAAAGCGGTCAAAAATAAATGGAAGCTGGTGTTCAGCTATTCCAATGCCGTTGTCTTCAACCTGAATAATATACTTATTGTTTTTAATATCATCAGAAATCACAATGTTCCCATTTTTGCTGTTAAATTTGATTGCATTATTAACCAGGTTATAAAAAAGCTGAAAAAGAAGATCATAGTTAACTTGCTGTAGCAAATGGTTTTTTTGTAGATTAATATTGATTTTAATGTTTTTCTCTTCTAGCCTATGCTCAATTTCCTCCTGTATTTCTGCAAAAAGTTTAGAAGGTTCAACCGTTTCCTGTTTTATAAACTGTTCATTCTCAATTCTGGATATCAGCAATAATGAACGGGATATTTTTTTCAGTCGTTCCAGTGTTCTCATCATATCAACAATATGTCTCTGATCACTTTCTGTTGTAGATTCTTCACTTAAAAGATTTTCCATTTTATTTTGAAGAATACTGATGGGGGTCATAAATTCATGCGAAGCATTGGCCGTAAATTCGCGTTCCTTATCAAAGGCCTCATTAATTTGATTCATTAAAGAAATTAATGAATCATCCAGATACCTGAAATCGGTAGTGCTGGTCTTTATTCGTGTCTGATTTTTTTTGAAAGGAAACTTTGTACTGCTGAGTCTCAATTTAATAATGTGACTCAAGGGGCGAATAAGTTGCCTGGTAAAAATCAGGTCTATAATAATGCTTAACGCAATAAGAATAACCAAAACGTAGAGCGCAAAACGCTGAAGAGAGTCGTTGTATAAATTTATGCTGGCCGTGGTTTTACCGATTTCCAGTAAATAATTTTTATTTCCGGTTTTAAAAGTAAAACTAAGTACCCGGTAGGTAAGGGTATCCTGTTCTACAATACGCTGGGTTGTTTTTATGGTATCAATACGGAGGTTTGAGGTGGTCGTTTCAAGCGAAATATATTCTTCCTTCAGCATGGTATAACTCCCATAGTTATCATCCCCCTGAAAATAATAATCCAATCCATTCTTTTTAATGTTCTGAAGTACCTTTTTCTTCTGGTTTTGGAGTGAAAAATTTGTGTAGTCTGAAGCAATCTGCCTTACCAGAAAAGGCAGCAGAAGAATGAAGAGGCCTACAATAGCCATCTTGGATCCTGTAATAAAGAGTATAAGTTTATTGGATAATTTCAATTATTTTTTGATTCTATAACCAACACCCCTTACCGTTTCCAGCCAGTCTGTTGGTTCATATACATTCAATTTTTTTCTTATGTTTTTTATGTGTGCATCAATATAATTTGAATCATAATCATCATCTGCAAAAGTGCCCCAAATATGTTCACTTAGCTGTATTCGGGTTAATACCCTGTTTTTATGTAGCAGTAAATAACTAAGCAGGTCAAATTCCTTACGGGAAAGTTCGATGAGTTGTTCTCCAAAGAAAATAAAACGCTTTTGCAACTCAATTCTGAAATTTCCAAGCAGCAGTAATTCTTCATTAACATTAAATTTTCGTCTGGCTATTGCCTGCATCCTGGATTGTAGCTCAGGAAGAAAAAATGGTTTGGCAAGATAATCATCAGCTCCGAGATCAAGGCCATTAACCCGGTCTTCAAGTTTACCTCTTGCTGTAAGAATAATGTAAGCAGCATCCGGATTATATTTCTTTGCTTTTTCAAGCAGGGTAAGTCCATCACCATCCGGCAAACCCAGGTCTATCAATATATAATCGTATTTATTCAATTTAATTTTTTCCAGTCCATCACTGAAACTGTGGGCCAAATCGCTTAAAAAAAATGCTTTTTTAAGAAAAAATTCAATTTCGTAAGCCAAAGTTTTTTCATCCTCTATGATCAATACTTTCATAATCAGTTAAAATTGATAATACATGGAAAGACCAAAAAAAGATTGATGATGATCTGCACCTGTTTCATTTTGATTTCCCAAAATCGAGAACTGGTAACTAAGTTCGGCCAAATAATGTCCTCTGCTAAAGCTTAATGGTAGTTTAAAACTATAAGCTAAAAGTTTAAAATTGGTGACTGAAGCATTTGTACTACTAATTGTATTTGAATTGATCTGGCCTTGCGCTGTCTCACTTTTACCATTTCCATTGGCTTTATCTTTCTTAATTTTTTCAATAATATAGGTCTCATAAAAATGTGTTGTTCCGGCTGTTATTTCGAATGCAGGTTCGATGGAGAGCAGATTTTTTTCATTAAACAATGTACCTAACCCGATTTCTTTTGAATTGTTCAAACTTAAAAACCAATCTTTTTCTTTACCAAAAGCATAGTCTGTACTAAAAGTGGTTTTTAGCCACGGCCAGTTATAGGTTAAAGATGCATTTATGTTGTTGGTATTTGAAGCTTGTAAAAGAGGGGAGTTGGCCGGGAAAAAAGAATGGGTAAATGAAAGGCCTCCGGTTAGCTTTTCGTTAAAGTCGTGATCATAACCTATGCCCAAATCAGTTTCTGAAAGCCCTGATCCAAAATTAAGAAGTTTATAAGCACCTGCAGAAAAATAGAAGCCAATCGGCAACCTTACCGTCGCATTAACAAGGGCATAAGGGTATTTTTCTGCAGTTACCTGCCCATAATAACTAATGTTGCTATTGTACATCGCGGCCAGCGTAACTGTGGTTTTCGTAGAATCTCGTTGGGCATATGCCTTAGATAATACCATGAAAAATAGAATAAGAAACACTGTTGTTCTCATATTTTAATAATCTGAACAGTTAAGGTCTTTTAATTTTTGGTCTGATAATTTTAATTGGTTTAACCTTAATTGCTGGCTTGATGGCTGCGGGTTTTAACTGTTTTCTGGCTTTGGGTACTTGTTTAATAGTGGGATCAATCTCAGGTTGTTGGGCTTTATCCTGTTTTTCTGAAGATTTTTTTTTCTTCTTTTCTTGTGATTGATCAGGTGCAATTGTTATTGAAGAGTCTTGAACCACGACTACATTTGGATTTAAAGGAAATGCATGATTGTTTTTATCCATCGACCATGTTTTGCCCGATAAAAATAATATAGTACTTAAAATAAATAGAAGTGGAAATACAAGCTTGATCATAAGTAAATATAATAAAGTTTGCCTCTAATGAGGCAAACTTTCAACCGGAAAAACCTATCTCAAACATACATAGTGTCCTTTGACAATTCAAACCTAGGCAGCGAAGATGAAATTAAGATGAAAAAAATAAAAAATAAATTTCATGTTGATTTCATCTTCATAATTGAATTTTGAATCATTATTAATTTAAATCTATACATTATGAAAACGAAATTCGCTTATGTTATTTTAACGACATTTCTTCTGGGAGGGATAGCAGCATTTACGGGGTGTAAAAAAAATGATGATGCTAGTGCTGATGGAACCACAAAGGTACAAATCCGGATGACGGATGCGCCTGGAAATTTTGACAAAATTAATTTGAGTGTTAAAGAAATTGTACTAGTATCAGGGGATAAACCATATGTATTTGCAGCAAATGCAGGTGTATTTAATATTCTTAACTATAGAATAGGTACTTCTAATCCTGACATACTTGTGGCTACAGGTGATATGCCGAGTGGTGATATTACAGAAATAAGACTGGTTTTAAATGATTCGGGTAATACAATTGTAGTAGGTGGAGTTGAACAGGAATTAAAAACACCAAGTGCCCAAACATCAGGCTGGAAAGTGAAACTAAAAGCTAACCCTACATTAGTTCCGGGAGTAGCTTATACACTTGTACTCGATTTTGATGCTGCTAAATCAATTGTAAGTACTGGAAATGGAAAATATTTACTTAAACCGGTGGTGAGAGGATTAACAGCTGCAACAACAGGTCTAATCTCCGGAACAGTATTGCCTTTGGCAAGTCATCCAGAAGTACTTGTTATTGCAGGAACAGATACCGTTGGTACCGTTGCTGATCCGCTTACAGGTAAATTTACCGTAGGAGGTTTAGCTGCAGGAAGCTATAGCGTTAAATTTGCACCTTTAGCTGGTTATAGAGACAGTACAATTAATACTGTAAATGTTAGCCTGGGTCAAAATACAGCTTTAGGTACCATTACATTAAAACAATAAACATAATTATCTAATAACCTGCCAGTTTAATTAATTAACACTGGCGGGTTTTACGCTTTTAAAATTCTAAATATGAAAAAAATAATTTTATTATCATTACTGTGTGTAGTTGGATTTATGCCGGTAAAATTAAGTGCTCAGGTTAATGTAAATGTAAACATTGGCTCGCAGCCACTATGGGGTCCGGTAGGCTATGAACATGCTGATTATTATTATCTGCCCGATATTGAAAGCTATTATGATGTTACTCAAAGGCAATTTGTTAGCTTAAACAATGGCACATGGGTATTTACAAGGGCTTTACCATCAAGATACAGTAGCTATAATTTATACAACGGCTATAAAGTAGTTATAAATTCTCCTAAGCCATATCTTTACTTTAAAGATGATAAGGTTAAATATGCGAAGTTTAAGGGCTATAAATCTCAACCTGTAATATCCAGAAGTAGTGACCCTAAATATTTTATAGTGAAGGGACATCCTAAGAATATAAATAAAGTGAAAAATGTTCAGTTAAAAACTAAGAAGATTAAGATTCAGAACCATGGAAATGCCTATGGAAAGGGGCATGGTAAAGGAAAACATTAATTTGTTTTAGCATTATAAAATAAAAAAAGCCTCATTTTGAGGCTTTTTTTATTAGTTCTTATTTTGTTGTCCAGGCGCAAAAGGTTTTGCCGATTTAGAACCGGTTCCTTTTTTTGCTTGTCCTGGTGGAACCTTACCACTATTCCCAGCAGTTCTGGGTGCATAACAAGCGCTTGCAAGCATTAATCCTGATAATGCAAATACAATAAATATCTTTTTCATTTTGATGTTTTTAATACCGTTGCTATAAACGTGCCAAAATTCTTTTATAAGATTTGAATCTAAAGATGACCTTGTAAGGAATTTAATGAATTAAAGAGTAGGGGTCGATTTAATAAAAAGGAAACCGAATACAGCAGGAGTTTGCTTATCGGTTTAGGTTTAAAACAACAAGGTCCGGAAGTTATTCCGGACCTTGTTGTATGTCTGATCTGTAGTTTGGTTTATTTATAAAGATAATTCATCGCAATTACATCATTTGCATTAAATGTGCGGTTACCGCCGTTAGAACAAGCTAACATAAACGATTCTGCATCTGCTTTAGATGGTGTTCCTGGTATTTGTACTGCACCAACGCCTGCAGTTCCTTCGTTAGAACGTTTTCCTCCGCAACTGTATGCTCTGTTCATGTAATCGGTATGACGGAATCCTATACAGTGTCCAACCTCATGCTGTAAAACAGAAGCTACATACAATAGATCAGGATTTGTTCCGTAAGCATTAACATTAGTATTCATTTTAACCTGGTTAAATGGTTCGCCGCTTGAAGTAGGGAAACCAGATGAACCTAAAGTGATATAGCCACCACTTGGCCCTTCGTTAAATCCAAATACATCAATATTACCAGTAGTACCTGTATTTGCTTTTTGAAAAGTCATACGCAGGCCTAGCGAATTGTATCTTGAAATCATCAGATCAACAGCATCACTATAAACTTGTGGTAAATTTGTAACAGAAATTGTAATAATACGCGGTAATGATTTAACAACGTTAGTTGTACGATATTGCTCGGTTTCAGCAATGTTTAAATTTGGACTTAATGATTTTTCAGTTAGGTTGGCGTCAGTTAAAAGGATATCACCTTCAACCAGATATCCGTTATCAACCTTGCGTGCATTTTCAACACTAAATCCCAGATTTTTTATTTGTTGTAAAGTACTTGCCGATATTTCGGCTTTGTCATCAGCTTGTGTAGAAGTGTTATTTTTTTTACAAGAAGATGCGCAGACAAATAAAATGCACATCATGGCTAATGATAAAAATTTTGTGTTTTTCATTGGTTAAGTTAGTTTAGTTAGTCGTATAGATCAGACAAATCTAATATATAAACATTTTTTTATGTAATCAAATAGTTACAATATTTTTTTTACTAAACATATTTCAGGAGTTATGTTGGCCGCTACGAAATGGCTCTTCTTACACGTACCATTGAGGTTTTTAAATCTATTAATTGCTGATTTATAAATGGTTAATGTGTTTTTAGATAGATATAGAAACAAAAAAAATGCAAGTTATTAATAACTTGCATTTCTGTTTAAGTACTCGGGGCGGGAATCGAACCCGCACGCATTTTAGGTGCACAGGATTTTAAGTCCTGCGTGTCTACCAGTTCCACCACCCGAGCAGGTGATTAACCTTTTAAAATTAAAAGCCTTCAGTTAAGAAGGCTTTTAGAGCGAAAGACGAGATTCGAACTCGCGACCCCGACCTTGGCAAGGTCGTGCTCTACCAACTGAGCTACTTTCGCATTTACAAAACAAGTACGTGTGTTTCGTTTTGGTGATGCAAATATAGACAGATTTATATTTCTGTCAAGGAATTTTTAACAAAAAAAATAACATTTAGTTTAAATTGCTGGCTTTCAGTACAAGAAAAATTAAATCACTTTCGAAACCTTTTGCCTGAAGATAGTTTATAAGCTTAATTTTTCGTTTAAAAGGATCATTTTCGGTCAATAAGATTACTTTTTTTTCAACTAAATTTTCTAAAGTTTGCAAATAATCATCATCATTGAGGCTGTAAATTGCCTTTTGCAAAATTTTATCTGGTACACCTTTCAGCTTTAGACCCTGCTTAATCTTTATGCGTCCCCATTTTTTAATGTTAAACTTTCCTGCAGCATAATGAAAGGCAAATCGTTCTTCATTTAAGAAATTAGCTACAATCAGTTCAGAAATAATTTCTTCCAGCTCATCTCCTCTGATTCCCCAATCTAATAATTTACTTCTAACTTCCTTTTGCGACCGCTCCTGATAAGCACAAAAACTTTCGGCTTTTGCCAATGCCTGCTTTTTATCTAAAAATACTGCTTCTTGTTTCCCGCTTTTCATAATTAATTACTGAAATTCGTAAAAATAAAAACGATTACTGTATTTTTCTGAATTAAAAAAGATGCTGAACCCTATATACACCATTTCTAAGATTGCCGAAATTTTAAAAGCCGAAACCAAATTAGTTGATGAGCAGTTGCTTATTCAATATTTAGTTATTGATAGCCGTTCAGTTTTAGTTCCTGAAAATTCTTTATTTTTTGCATTGACTTCTCATCGAAACGGTCACGAATTTATAAATGATGCTTATCAAAAAGACATTCGGAATTTTGTAATCAGCGATCCTGGCTACATTTCA
Organism: Pedobacter punctiformis; assembly: GCF_027213715.1. Taxonomy (GTDB): domain Bacteria; phylum Bacteroidota; class Bacteroidia; order Sphingobacteriales; family Sphingobacteriaceae; genus Pedobacter; species Pedobacter punctiformis. The sequence goes on along the minus strand of NZ_JAPWGM010000003.1, from coordinate 120,705 downwards.
GTCCATCCTGATTGCAATTTTATTATTGTGCAGGATGTTTTAGCTGCTTTGCAGGCACTGGCCAGGTACCATCGCAGCCAGTTTAACTTAAAAACCATCGGTATAACAGGAAGCAATGGCAAAACCATTGTTAAAGAATGGCTGTATCAGCTTCTGGCTACCGATTTTAATATTGTTCGCAGCCCTAAAAGTTATAATTCTCAAATCGGTGTTCCGCTTTCGGTATGGCAAATAGATGCCGAAAATGACCTGGGTATTTTTGAAGCAGGAATTTCTGCCGTAAATGAAATGGAAAATATTGAGAAAATTATCAAACCCGAAATAGGAATTTTAACCACCATAGGTGAAGCACATGCGGAAGGTTTTTCTTCAAGAAAGGAAAAACTGACTGAAAAATTAAAGCTTTTTAAAGACGCTGATTTATTTATTTATTCGCCTGAATACGTTACTGAAGTTAATGCTAAAGATTTGCCTGGTAAAAAACAATTTAGCTGGAGCAGTAAACAACCTGCAGATTTACAAATTATTGCTATTGAACCCATCGAAGGGAATTGCTATTTGAGGGCAATTTATCAAAACCGGGAAATAGAATGTATGCTGCCTTTTAAAGATAGGGCTTCGATAGAAAATGGTATGACTTGCTGGGCAACTTTACTGGCCCTAAATTATACTCCCGAACAAGCAGATTTACGTTTAGAAAAACTCAGCCATGTAAGCATGCGTTTGGAACTTAAAAATGGAATTAACCAATGTTCTGTTATTGATGATTCTTATAGTGCAGATACTTCTTCTTTAGCCATAGCGCTCGATTTTTTAAATCAGCAAAATCAGCATCCTAAAAAGACGGTAATCTTATCCGAATTATTTGAAACCGGTAAAGTAGACCTTGATTTATATACGGAAATTGCCGATTTACTTGCTCAGAAAAAAGTAAATCGCCTGATTGGAATAGGAACACACCTGGCACAGTTTGCTGATCTTTTTAATTGTGAAACGCAATTTTTTAATACCACAAATGATTTTATAGATGCCTTTCCGGGCTTGATATTTAACCACGAAACCATTTTGGTAAAAGGAGCAAGACGTTTTGAGTTTGGTAAAATCAGTAAACTGCTTACTCAAAAAATCCATGATACTGTTTTAGAAATTGATTTAAATGCGATGGTTGGTAACCTGCAGTTTTATCGCTCTAAACTGGCATCGGGGGTAAAAATAATGGCTATGGTGAAGGCTTTTTCTTATGGAAGCGGCAGTTTTGAAATCGCCAATTTACTGCAGTTTCATAAGGTAGATTATCTTGCCGTTGCTTATGCAGATGAAGGGATTGCTTTGCGTAAAGCTGGCATAACATTGCCAATTATGGTAATGAGCCCTGAAGAATCGGCGTTTGAGGCCATTATAAAACATAATCTGGAGCCAGAAATTTATAGTGTCGAAATCCTGAAGAGTTTTTTAAACGCACTTTCAGGTTATGATTTTAATTATCCGGTACACATTAAAATTGATAGCGGAATGCACCGTTTGGGTTTTGATCAGTCAGAAGTTGAAACTTTACTGGATTTATTAAAAGATAACGATAAGATAAAAGTTCAAAGTATTTTCTCTCATTTGGTTGCCAGCGATGTTGCGGAGCATGATGGTTTCACACAATCTCAAATTGATAAATTTAAACCATTGGCCAATCAAATTGCAGTTACTTTGGGCTATAAACCATTATTCCATATTTCCAATACTTCCGGCATAACCCGCTGGCCAGAGGCCCAAATGGACATGGTTCGTTTGGGGATAGGCTTGTATGGTTTTGATTCGGGACTTCATCAAAACAGAGGTTTGCAAACGGTTATGGTTTTAAAAACAACGGTTACGCAGGTAAAACACCTTAATGCCGGAGAAACCGTAGGTTATAGTCGTAAAGGAATGATGAAAACAGGAGGAAAGATTGCGACCGTAAAAATTGGCTATGCAGATGGTTATAGCCGGGCTTTTGGCAACGGAGTAGGCAAAATGCTTATTAACGGATATTTGGTGCCCACCATAGGCTCTATTTGTATGGATATGACTATGCTTGATATTACGGGTATTGAGGTTAAAGCCGGTGATGAAGCCATTGTATTTAATAAGGAACATACCATTATGCAGCTTGCACAGGATACCAATACCATTCCTTACGAGATTTTAACCAATATTTCGCAACGGGTAAAAAGGGTTTATTTTTACGAATAAATGGTATTTTGAGTATATAAGATTATAAAGCTGAAAAAATATTTAATCAATTTGTCTGCTACCGAAGCAAGGATACAAAGAAATAATTTGGTTGTGTTCCTTCCTGTATTTATGGTTAACAGTGTTGAATTCTCTCTGAAAATCTGTGGCAAAAATAAAGTAAATTTGCATCATGAATAGAATAGGGAGAGCCATTTTAAATTACCTGATTAAAGGCTTGCTAATTGTTGTACCTATAGCCCTGAGTATTTTTCTGGTTATTTGGGCGGTTACAACGGTAGATAGCTGGTTGAATGTGAATAATATTTTAGGCGTTGATCCTAAAACCGGAGCGAGCAGAAACATACCGGGTTTAGGATTGCTCACTGTAATTACCATAATTCTTATTGCCGGTATTTTTGTAACCAATTTGGTTACCGAACCCATGTACAATTGGTTTCAACGGGTAATGCACCGCCTTCCGCTGCTTAACTTTATTTATTCTTCCATAAAAGACCTGACAGAAGCATTTGTAGGTGATGAAAAGAAATTTAATCATCCTGTACTCGTAGAAGTAGAAGGAGGGTTGAAAAAAATTGGCTTTTTAACACAGAACGATCTGAAGCGATTGGAATTACCTGACGATGTGGCTGTTTATTTTCCCCTCTCTTATTCATTTGCCGGTCAGCTTTGCTTTGTAAACAGAAGTAAGGTTAAAGATTTAAAAATGAGCGCTGCAGAAGCCATGAAACTTGTGGTAAGCGGTGGTGTTAGTGGTTTGTAATTAAGTTAAAAAGATATGATTAAAATTTATCATAACAATAAATGCAGTAAAAGTAGGTCTGCACTTTCTATATTGAACGAAAGCGGTAAAGATTTTGAACTGATTAATTATTTGCAGCAACCACCAACGGCAGAAGAGCTGGCTACTATTATTAATAAATTAGGAATTAAACCATTTGAGCTGATCAGAAAAGGAGAGGCCATTTATACCGAAAAATATAAAGGGAAAGATTTAAGCGATGCCCAATGGATTGAGGCTATGGTGCAAAATCCGGTTTTGATTGAAAGACCGATAATTGTTTCCGGTGATCAAGCGGTTATAGCTAGGCCAACAGAAAAAATCTATGAAATTTTAGATTAAATAATACGTTAAAAAACTCCTCTGAAAATACACAGCATACAAATAGCAATGATAAAAAGAGAGATTAATCTCGAATAATATTCTCTTACATATAAACCGATAATCAGTAAAAGATCTTCATTAATATTGGAGTTAATTATACCGGAACCTGAAGATGAACTGAAAATAATTTGTTTATCGCTGCGGTTATTAAGTGTCCAGCGACTTAACCAGCTATTTTGATAGCTCCAGTCAAATTGTTCACCGGTACTTAAAATAATGGTGGCTTTGAATGAAAGCAGGTCGTAAACAACTCTACCTAATATTTCGCTTTTGTTGTTTAAAATAATGGTTTCAGAATTGGATAAGCTGTTGCTCTTCAAAAGGAATATTCCTTCTTTGGTTGTCGCAATTGCAGAGTTTTTCCATGAACTAAAGCTTAAAGAAAACTTTAATAACCCGCCAGCATATACCTGATAGTTGCTATCAAATAAGCCTTTTCTCCAAATTAGTGTTTGTTCCATCCCATCAAAGTCTTTTACTTATGACTAAAGAAAGGGCCAATAGTTACATTTATGTATAAAAAAAGCGTCCTGGTTTTACCAGAACGCTTGAATATTTAAAGCAATAACTTCCTAACGGGATGCAGCACCTAGAAGTTAGGTTTCAGCACATATTTATCGTAGAAACGGAAAATATGTTCAGCAGCTTCTTCAGCAGTATCCACCAAACGGAATAAATTTAAATCTTCTTCGTGGATGTTGTGCTCTTTAAGCAACATGGTGTTTTTAATCCAGTCGATTAATCCACCCCAATAGTCTTTACCCAATAAAACAATAGGGAATCTGGCAATTTTACCTGTTTGAATCAAGGTTAAAGCTTCAAAAAGCTCATCCATCGTGCCAAAACCACCCGGTAAAACCACAAAACCCTGGCTGTATTTCATAAACATTACTTTGCGGACAAAGAAATAATCAAATTCCAGTAATTTATTGTGGTCAATATATTTATTGTGAAATTGCTCAAAAGGCAATTCGATGTTTAAACCAACTGATTTACCACCATTTGTGTGTGCACCCTTATTACCCGCTTCCATAATACCTGGCCCACCGCCTGTAATTACACCATAACCACGATCGGTTAAAAGTTTACCACATTGCTCTGCCAATTGATAGTATCTGTTTGTTTCTGCAGTACGGGCAGATCCGTAAATGGTAACACAGGGGCCAATTTTGGCTAATTTCTCAAAACCATCTACAAACTCAGCCATGATTTTAAAAATCTGCCAGCTGTCGGTTACTTTAATCTCCTGCCAATCTTTATTTTCAAAAGCACTTCTTATTTTTTCTTCACTCGTCATATAAACTCTTTTATTATTAAAATTTAGTCTGTTGATCTGTTTTTTTACTGATCAGTAAAAGACCTAAAAATGTAATCAGGCCATTAATTAAAATTAGTTCTACGCTAAAAACGTAACCGCCTAATAACTCTTTTGAATAAGTTGCAAGCAAGTAACATAAAATTGGGGAAAATAAACAAACAATTGGAACTAATTTATCGTGCAAGCCACGTTTTTTTACAAACAATCCAAAACTGTACAAACCTAAAAGCGGTCCGTAAGTATAGGAGGCAATTTGAAAAATTAAACTCACCACCGACGAGCTGTTTAATACATTGATCACGATAATCACCAAAAACATCAGAATTGAAAAGCCAATATGCACTGCATGACGTTTTTTAACAGCATTATGTGCATCAAGATTTTCTTTTTTGTCCATGCCTAAAAAATCTACACAAAATGATGTTGTTAATGCGGTAAGTGCCGAATCGGTGGTTGCAAATGTTGCTGCAGTTAAACCCAGCATAAATATAATTGCAGGTAAAGCACCCAGGTTATTCAACGCAATTTCAGGAAATAATAAATCGGTTCTTGGTTTGCCTGTAATGTGGTCAAGTGGAATTTCGATACCGTTTTTAGCTGCAAAAATGTATAATAAAGCACCAACACTTAAAAAGAAAACATTTAAAATAATGAATACTCCCGTAAAGGTAAACATGTTTTTTTGCGCTTCTTTAATGGTTTTCATACTCAGGTTTTTTTGCATTAAATCCTGGTCTAAACCCGTCATTGCAATGGTTACAAAAATACCGCCTATAAACTGCTTGTTGAAGTTAAATTTATTGGTGAAAAAATCATCCCAAAAGAATATTTTAGAATAGCTGCTACTTTTAATGGTTTCAAAAGCTTGTGGAATATTAAAGTTTAAACTATTGCATATAAAGTAAATGGTTAAAAAAACCGATAAAACTAAAAAGAACGTTTGCAGGGTATCTGTAATGATAATGGTTTTTAAGCCCCCTTTAAAAGTGTAAGACCATATTAAGGCCAGAGAAATTAAAACCGTTAGCCAAAATGGAATTCCATAATTATCGAATATAAAACGTTGCAGAACAATTACCACCAGGTATAATCGTGTAGCTGAACCTAGTGTACGGCTTAATAAAAAGATAGAAGCAGCGGTTTTATAGCTGTAATGACCTAATCGTTTTTCAATATAACCATAAATAGAGGTTAAATTCATGCGGTAATACAACGGTAAAAGCACAGTTGCAATAATGATAAAACCAACGGCATTACCTAAAACAAACTGAAAATACTGAAACTGATTTCCACTTGGTGCACCAACTTCTCCGGGAACTGAAATAAAAGTTACCCCCGAAAGTGCTGTTCCAATCATCCCAAAGGCGACCAGATACCATTTAGAATTTCGGTTGGCAATGAAAAATGTAGAGTTGTCGGATGAGTTTTTTGAAGTAGCAAAAGAGATGATAATGAGGACCAAAAAATAGCCCAGAAGAAAACATAAAAGGATAGTTGGCGACATAAATTTGTTTTTAGGCTCTAAATGTAATAAAAACGATTTTTATAATCAATATATTGATTTCTAAGATTGGCTTACATCAGGTAAAGGCACACAAATATTCCTGCTTTTTATCTATTTTTGTAAAATGAATTTCTCTTCCAAACTGCTTGAAGATGCAGTAAACGAATTCTCTAAGTTACCGGGTGTAGGGCAAAAAACAGCCTTGCGTTTGGTATTACACTTACTTAATCAGGAAACTGCTGAAGTAGAAATGTTTGGTAACAGCATTATCCGGTTAAAACAGCAAATTAAACATTGCAGCATTTGCCATAATATTTCGGATCAGGTGGTTTGTGAAATATGTACTTCACACAAGCGTGATAAGGAAACCATTTGCGTGGTAGAAGATACAAGAGACGTAATGGCCATCGAAAATACTGCTCAGTACTTTGGTGTTTATCATGTTTTAGGCGGATTAATATCGCCTATGGATGGGGTAGGCCCATCAGATTTGTATATTGACAGTTTGGTGCAGCGGGTTGCTGCAGGAGGCATTAAAGAAATTATTTTGGCTTTAAGCCCGAATATGGAAGGAGATACCACCCTGTTTTATTTATATAAAAGGTTAAAAGAGTTTAATGTTCCGGTTACTACGATTGCCAGGGGGATTGCTTTTGGCGGAGAGTTAGAGTATACCGACGAAATTACACTTGGCCGATCAATTATTACCCGCGTGCCCTACGAAACCGCTATGATGAAATAGTGTACAGCAAAGGGAATTCAATTACTCCATTAATTAAAAATAAGATTAGGTTTCAATATGAACTTGAAGGATAAAGTCATCATTATTACAGGTGCATCAAGCGGAATTGGTAAAGCTTGTGCGGAAGAATTTGCAAAACGCGGTGCAAATTTAGTTTTAGCTGCCCGTCAATACGTTACACTTTGCGAAATAACAGCAGCGTTTGAAAAGAAATACAACATCAGGGCGGTGGCGGTACAGGCCGATGTGAGTAAAGAGGCCGATTGTGAATTAATTATAAAGCAAACGCTGGTTTCTTTTAACAAGATTGATATTCTGGTTAATAATGCTGGATTATCGATGAGGGCTTTATTTAATGATCTTGATCTTTCTGTTTTAAAAAACCTGATGGACGTTAACTTTTGGGGAACGGTATATTGCACAAAATATGCATTGCCCGAAATTTTAAAAACTAAAGGAACAGTAGTTGGTGTTTCGTCTATTGCAGGTTTTCGCGGTTTACCCGGAAGAACAGGTTATTCTGCTTCTAAATTTGCCATGAATGGTTTTATGGAATCATTAAGAACCGAATTGCTTAAAACTGGAGTAAATGTTTTACTGGCCTGCCCTGGATTTACCACTTCTAATATCCGTGTTGCTGCATTAGCTAAAGATGGCGAAGCACATGGCGAAACCAGTATGGAAGAAGGCAAAATGATGTCGGCAGAGGAAGTTGCCAATAATATTGCAGATGGCATTGAGCAACGCAAACGTACTTTAGTAATGACCAGACAAGGTAAACTAGCCGTTTGGATGAACAAACTGTTTCCTGCATTCGTTGATAAAAAAGTATTTGATTTATTTGCAAAAGAGAAAAACCCTTTAATTAAAGCCTGATACTCAGCATTGTTTATTCAGCCGATAATTTAGGCACGAGAAGTTAATAAAAAGATGTCATCCTGAGCTTGTCGAAGGATCTTATTGATGCTTTATAATCCAGCTTGTTACTCAAATATTTAAATACAAGTTTGATAATGATCAGGAAATGAACGGATAGTAAATTTAGCTTAAAGTAGTCCCGCTCCCGTCTCTGTCCCGATTTTTCTTTGGGGATATAGCGCAAAGCGGGAACCGGCTTTAAAAGCAATTCAGCTTTGCTTTACCGAAAGAAATTGTCTGTCAAGTTAGCTGCATCGCATTTCGACAGGCTACAGACTAAACTCAAATATTTTAACTAAAATCTATTTAAGAAATTGAAATGGTTTTATCCAGCTTACTGTAGTCTAAAACTGTTTTTCCTTCTTCATTATGATAATGCATGATTTCGAATTTTGCATCCAGCTGAATATCTTCATCCTGATAGCTTGTACGGGTGTGGATGGTTTGTGCAAAAGTATCATCAAAAGCTTTTAAAATAACGAAAATCTCTACCTCAGCAACCTTCAGTTCATCCAGTGTTTTCTCAAACATTGGACTATCTTCTGTTATCGGGTGTACAATAGTCCAGTTTAAAGATAAAACGCTGATTTTACTACGTTCGAGTTCCAGTGGGTAAAAACTTCTTCTTAATTTACCATCAATAGTTTCATTAAAGGTCATAAACATTTGCACTTCAATGTCGATCAGAGAATTTCGCCTCAGGTTAACCAAACGGCACATTAAACCTTTATGATGCTGATAAGGTGCAATGACCATGCCTTTGCTAAAGGAAACCTTCGATGTTGGCCGGCTGAAGCGGCCATACAGCAAGCCTGTAGCTAAAGCAAAAGCCAGTAAGCCCAACATACTTTCAAAAGCGGCAAGAACACTGGTGATAAATCCTTGTGGTGAAATGTGCCCGTAACCTACGGTTGAAATGGTTTGTGCAGAAAAGAAAAAGGCATCGAAGAACTGATCGCGGAGTGTTACACCGTTGGCGCCATTTAAATTTTCAATCCCAATAACATTGTAAGCTATGGCAAAAAGGGTATTTACAATGAGGTAAACAGTTAATATCACAAAGAAAAAACGTGGCCAGCTCATAGTAACCAGCCGGGTGTAAGTATCGTCAAATTTAAACCAGGGCAAGCCGGTGCGCTCAATGTTTGGTGTACCGTCGGTATTTAAAACACGTTGATTTTTAATAACAGGAGCAGAGCCGAAGCCCAAATCATCATTAAACTGTACTTTTCTTTTAAAGAAAGCCATATATTTTTAGAAAGATTTTGGAATTATAAAAAAGTATATCAATATTTGTTCTGTACAAACATGATAATTAAAAACTTAAATAACAATTGGTGGTGGCATAACGAAACTCGTTAGGCAAATTCCATTGTGTATTTTTAAAAATATTATTTAACAAAATGAGAAGGATTGCCCAAAAAGCAATCCTTTTTTTATTACCCAAACCCGGAAAACCGGGCCAGCACCATGAAAAAAATATTAAATCATTTATTTGAAAATAAAAGCTTTAGCAGAGAAGAAGCACGCAATATTCTGGTTTCAATTTCTGAAGGGCAATTTAACTCTTCGCAAATTGCAGCCTTTATAACAGCCTATGCCATGCGAAATATTACGGTTCAGGAATTACAGGGCTTTAGGGATGCCATGCTGGATATGTGCGTCAAAGCCGATCTTTCAGGTTACGAATTAATTGACCTCTGCGGTACCGGTGGCGATGGAAAAGATACTTTTAATATTTCCACTTTATCTTCTTTTGTGGTAGCCGGAGCAGGGCATCACGTAGCTAAACACGGTAATTACGGCGTTTCATCAGGCTGCGGTTCGTCTAATGTAATGGAATATTTAGGCTATACTTTTACCAATGATGAAAGTACTTTAAAACGTAATCTTGATGCAGCAGGAATCTGCTTTTTACATGCACCTTTATTCAATCCTGCAATGAAAATTGTAGCGCCGATTCGTAAAGAACTGGGTGTAAAAACATTTTTTAACATGTTAGGGCCAATGGTTAATCCGGGTCATCCTAAATATCAAATGGTAGGCGTTTTTAGCCTCGAGCTGGCCCGTTTATATGCTTATTTATATCAGGATACCGATAAAAATTATACCATCGTTCATGCGTTGGAAGGTTATGACGAAATTTCTTTAACCTGTGATGTGAAAACCTTTACCAATAAAGGAGAGAATATTTTAACCCTTAACGATATGGGCTTTGAAAAACTTGCTGTTGATGCAATTAAAGGGGGCGATACGGTAGAATCATCTGCTAAAATATTTATGAATGTATTAAATGGAGCAGCTACAGATGCACAAACCAATGTGGTTTTATGTAACTCGGCGCTGGCCATAAAAACAATAAAACCAGAATCATCTTTTGCAGATTGTTTTTACGAAGCAGAAGAATCATTGCTTGGCAAAAAAGCCTTAAACAGTTTCAAAAACTTACTGGCATGTTAAAATTAAAAGTTTGTGGAATGCGTTTGGCGGCCAATATTGCAACAGTTGCCGAATTACAGCCGGACTATATGGGCTTTATCTTTTATGAAGGATCGCCCAGATTAATTAGCGAAGTATCGGCAGAATTAATCAAATATATACCTGCTGAAATTAAAACAACAGGGGTATTTGTGGATGAAGCTATTGAAAAGGTAAAACAAAAAGTTGCGGCATATCAATTAAAAGCAGTTCAGTTGCATGGAAAAGAAAGCGTTGAGTATTGTAATGACCTCCGTTCTTCATTTAGTGGGCTTGAAGTGATTAAAGCTTTTGGAGTAGATGAAAATTTTGATTTCTCTGTTTTGGATGCCTACGCCAATGCAGTGGACTATTTCCTGTTCGATACCAAAACCAAAGCACATGGCGGTTCGGGTAAAACTTTTAGTTGGCGTCTTTTAGATAAATATAAAGGTACCAAACCTTATTTTTTAAGTGGGGGAATTGATCTGGAACATGCTCCTGAAATTAAAAAAATTACAGACGCCCGGTTATATGCATTAGACATTAACAGCAAATTTGAGCTGGAACCGGGTTTAAAAGACACTGAAAAGATTAAAACATTTACTAACGAAATGAAAAAATAGAAGGTCATATTGGGATAAACGAAAAATGCTGTTAATCATAAACAAATCTTCGTAGCCCAGATGATAAAATATACAGATATGAAATACAAAGTAAACGAAAAAGGATATTATGGAGATTTTGGTGGTGCATACATCCCCGAAATGCTTTATCCAAACGTAGAAGAATTGCGTCAGAATTATTTAAAAATTATTGATGATGCTGATTTTCAAAAGGAATTTCATCAGTTGTTGAAAGATTATGTTGGCCGCCCTTCGCCATTATATCTCGCAAAAAGATATTCGGAAAGATATGGAGCCAATATTTTCTTAAAAAGAGAAGATTTAAATCATACCGGAGCCCATAAAATTAACAATACCATAGGACAGATTTTATTGGCTGAAAAATTAGGTAAGAAAAGAATCATCGCTGAAACAGGAGCAGGGCAGCATGGGGTTGCAACGGCAACGGTTTGCGCACTGCGTAATTTAGAATGTGTAATTTACATGGGCGAGGTAGACATTGAACGTCAGGCGCCAAATGTAGCCCGGATGAAAATGTTGGGCGCAAAGGTTGTTCCGGCAACTTCGGGAAGTAAAACGCTGAAAGACGCAACAAATGAGGCCATGCGTGACTGGATTAATAACCCTGTTGATACCCATTACATCATTGGTTCGGTAGTTGGTCCGCATCCTTACCCGGATATGGTTGCTATTTTTCAGTCGGTTATTTCTGAGGAAACTAAAAAACAATTATTAGAGCAAACCGGAAGTGACCAACCCAACTATGTTTTGGCCTGTGTTGGTGGTGGAAGTAACGCTATGGGTATGTTTTATCATTTCATGGATGATGAAAATGTAAAATTAATTGCAGTGGAGGCAGCAGGTAAAGGCGTTTCGAGTGGTTTTTCTGCTGCTACAACTTATCTGGGTAAAGAAGGGGTTTTACATGGCAGCAGAAGTATTTTAATGCAAACACCTGATGGACAGGTTGTAGAGCCGCATTCGGTTTCTGCAGGATTAGATTATCCTGGCATTGGCCCTCAGCATGCACATTTATTTAAAACCGGCCGCGGGCAATACGTTTCCATTACGGATGACGAAAGTTTACAGGCTGGTTTACTATGCACACAATTAGAAGGAATTATTCCGGCAATTGAAAGTGCTCACGCTTTGGCTTACTTAGAAAAAATGGAGTTCAAAGCCGGTGAAAATGTAGTGGTTTGCTTGTCTGGCCGCGGCGACAAGGATTTAGATACCTATATTAAATATTTTAATTTATAGTGCATTCGTCATTGCGAGGCACGAAGCAATCTTACAACTATGGTTGGGCTATTTTAACAAACCTTTCTATTGCATTAAGATTGCTTCGTACCTCGCAATGATGCAAAGAATAAAGATATGAACAGAATTAAACAACTCTTCCAGGAGAAGAAAAATATATTATCAATTTATTATACTGCCGGTTATCCAAATACCGGCGATACCATACAAATTGCTGAAGCTTTAGAGAAATCGGGTGCTGACATGCTGGAAATAGGCTTCCCTTATTCAGATCCTGTTGCTGATGGCCCTGTTATTCAGGCAAGCAGCAAGCAATCTTTGGATCAGGGCATGACGCTTAAACTACTTTTTGAGCAATTAAAAGATCTTCGTAAAAAGGTAACCATTCCCGTTTTATTAATGGGTTATGTAAACCCTGTTTTACAATTCGGTGTAGAGAATTTTTGTAAAGCCTGCGCTGAAGTAGGAGTAGATGGTTGTATTGTACCTGATTTGCCCATGGTTGAGTACGAAGAATTTTATGCAGCTAGTTTTGAGCAACACAATTTGAGCAATATCTTTTTGATTACGCCACAAACAGCTGAAGAACGGATTCGTAAGATTGATGGATTAAGCAACGGCTTTATTTATCTTTTATCCTCTTCGGCAACAACGGGAAAAAATTTAGAAGTAAGCAATACCACTGAAGATTATTTTGGCAGAATTAAAGCCATGAATTTGAATAATCCAACTATGATTGGTTTTGGGATCAGTGATAAACAAACTTTTGATAAGGCCTGTACTTATGCAAATGGTGCAATTATCGGTACCGCTTTTGTTAAAGCCATTGCCGAAGGAAACTTAGAAGAAAGCGTAAGCACATTTATGAAGAAGTTTAAGGTATAATATTTTAAAAATAAATTCCTGTACTTGCCATTCTGAATGCAATGAAGAATCCCTTGTTCTGTTGCCTTTTTGTACCTGGGTTATATTTCCGGATAGTTTTTCATTGTTAAAAGATTCTTCATTGCATTCAGAATGACAGGTGGGGGAAGGCTGTATCTTTCACAATTGTCACACTGAGCTTGCCGAAGAATCTTTTACTTTTTCATCCAATCCTCATAACTCATTTCAAATTTCACTTCACCTCTATGTACTGTTCCTGCTGTTTTCCAGCCTTGTAACCGATAAAATTTTTCTGCCCTTGTACCAGGCGAGGTGCCAAGCCAAACCGTTTTGTTAGTCTGGCTGAAATACCAGTCCAGCATCAATTGATGTAATTGTTTGCCAATTCCACGGTTCTCATATTCTGGTCTTAAAAATAGCGCCCAGATATTGTTTTCCTTTAAATCTACAATGGCGAAACCCACAACTTTCCCTTCAATTTCGCAAACCCAGCCTTTGCCACGCTCTGTGATAAACTCCTGGCAATCTGCATCGGTTACAAGAGCAGGATCTGACAAAATATTCTCTTTCACCGTATGCCTGACAATTTGTATCTCCGTTATGTCAGCAACTTCAGCGTTACGAAAAATCATAATCCATGTTATTTAAAACTTAACCGTTGATAAAAATGCTGTTAATGTAGCGTAAAGCTTGATTATCAGATCTTATACTAATTAACAAAATGTTTATGACAAATTAATGATTGTGGATTTTAAAATTGGTTATACATTTGCTTAACAGTGTTAAATTATTTACACACTGAAATTCCAGATGGGAAGCAAAGAGAGAATACTACGTTTAAAAGATGAAACCAGAACTAAAATTCTGGATGCAGCCTTGAACATTGTTCAAACAGAAGGTTGGCAGGCATTAAGTATGCGTAAAATTGCCGATCAGATTGAATATACGGCCCCAATTATTTACGAATATTTCGCCAATAAGGAAGGGATCTTACTTGAATTAACCAGAAGGGGTTATTTAATTTTAGCTAAAGACATCAGCGCTGCCAAAGCAAAACATCAAAATCCGGAAGCCCAAATGGAAGCCATGTGGGTAGCTTACTGGAACTTTGCTTTTAAGCATAAAGAATTTTATAAACTGATGTATGGTGTGGATATGAGTTGTTGCGAGATGCAAAAAAATCTTCCCGAAGCCGAAGTTGTCGGAACATTACTGGGTGATGTAATCGAAACGCTTTATAACAAAAAACCGGTTAATGAAGATGATATCTGCATGAAATATTATACTTATTGGTCCATCATACATGGTTTAATTTCAATCAACCTTGTTCGCCCTGATGGAAGAACGAATAACGAAATGAATCAACAAATTTTAAAAGATGCCATCAAAGGCATTACATTATCCATTAATAGTTAATTTTTTTTACAAGTCTATTTAACACTGTTAAATATTTATTACACCATTAAACCCTTATAATTTTTAATCATATGAAATCTCTACGTCGCTTGTTTCTATCATCTAACGCTGTTAAACAATTTAATATCGTTATCGCTATTCCTGCAATTTTTCTTTTATCGATTATATTTGCCGGCTGTTCATCAAAACCGGAGCAATCTGCAGCTGCTCCGCCACCACCGTCTTTACCGGTTGCCAGCGTTGTTTCTGGTACTCAAACTACTTATCAGGATTATCCAGCCTCTATTGAAGGAACAGATAATGTTGAAGTTCGTCCACAGGTTAGCGGCACATTAGATAAAGTATTTGTTGATGAAGGCGCTTTGGTAAGTGCTGGTCAGCCAATATTTAAAATTAACGAACAACCTTATCGTGCTGCTTTAAATAATGCAATTGCAGCGCAACATTCAGCTGAAGCTGCAATGGTTAATGCAAATTTAGAAGTAGAGCGTTTAACTGCTCTGGTTCAAAATAAAGTAATTTCTGATTTTCAACTGAAATCAGCAAAAGCTACTGCACAAGCCGCCAAAGCAAATATTGAACAAGCTAAAGCAAATGTTTCTGCAGCATCTATCAATTTGGGTTATACGCTAATTAAAGCACCGGTTAGCGGTTACATTGGCCGTTTGGCTAAGAAACGCGGAAGTTTAGTTAATCCTGCTGATGCAGAAGCTTTAACTCAATTATCGGATGTGCATGAGGTGCATGTTTATTTCTCTTTAGGTGAAAACGATTTTGTGAATTTTAAAGCACAATACCCGGGTCAGACACTTAAAGATAAAATCAAACAACTTCCGGCAGTAACCCTTCTTTTGGCAGATAATACGGAATATGCTAAAACTGGTAAAATCGACGTAATCGATGGTCAGTTTGATAAAAATACCGGTGCCATTACATTGAGAGCAAGTTTTCCTAATCCTTCTGGTTTATTAAGATCAGGCAATACCGGAAGAATTCGCTTAAGTCTGGAGCACAAAGATGCCTTAATCGTACCTGGATCAGCTACGATTGATATGCAGGATAAAGTATTTGTATTTACTGTAGGCGACAGCAGCAAGGTAAAAAAACAAGCCATTACCATTGTTGGTAAAGCCGGCGAAAATTACCTGGTTAAAGATGGTGTAAAAGCTGGCGATCAGATTGTGTTAAGCGGCATTGATAAATTACAGGAAGGCATGGTGATCCAGCCTCAAAAGGCAGCAGATAAAGTAGCTGTTGCAAGAACAAAAAATTAATACAACCCTTAAAGTTTAAAAAGTCATGTTTCAGAAATTTATAGACAGGCCGGTACTTTCCACAGTTATTTCCATATTATTGGTAATCGTTGGTATACTTGCCTTAACAAAGTTGCCTTTAGAGCGGTTTCCAAATATCGCGCCTCCGTCGGTATTGGTCACTGCTGTGTATCCGGGTGCTAATGCCGAAACTATTTTACGTTCGGTAACTCCGTCATTGGAGGAAGCCATTAATGGTGTGGAAAACATGACCTACATGACTTCCACGGCCAGTAATGATGGTACCTTGGGTATTACGGTTTACTTTCAACAAGGTACCAACCCCGATCAGGCTGCTGTTAATGTGCAAAATCGTGTTTCGCAAGCAACAAGCCAATTGCCAGCAGAGGTTGTACAATATGGTATAACGACTACTAAACAGCAAAATAGTTTTATTGGTGCGATAGGTATTTACTCCGAAGATCCAAAAAAATACGATGCCGTTTTTGTAAATAACTATGCACAGATCAATATCATTCCCGAACTTAAACGTATTTCGGGTGTGGGTTCTGCCAGTGTATTTGGTGGTATTAAAGATTACTCCATGCGCATTTGGTTAAATCCAGGTCAATTGGCCACTTACAAAATAACCCCCAACGAAGTAATCAGCGCCATTCAGGACAAAAACCTGGAAGCATCACCGGGTAGGGTTGGAGAACGAAGTGAGGAGGCATTTGAATATGTAATTAAATATAAAGGCAAGCTTACCAAACCGGAAGAATATCAAAATATTGCCATCCGTTCAAATTCAGATGGTTCTATATTACGCTTAAAAGATGTAGCCCGTGTTGAATTGGGTGCTTATAGTTACAGTAGTGTAAACCGCTTAAACGGGCATGATGGAATTACCATTGGGGTCATCCAGTTATCGGGATCAAATGCCAACGAAATTCAGATTTCTATTGATAAACTGATGGAAAAATTATCGAAGGATTTCCCTGCGGGTATTAAATACAATCAGTTTTACCGGACTAAAACCGATCTTGACGAATCCATCAACCAGGTTGAGCATACTTTGGTGGAAGCCTTTTTACTGGTATTTATTGTCGTATTTATATTCCTGCAAGATTTCAGGTCTACGTTGATTCCGGCTATAGCCGTTCCGGTTGCTATTATCGGTACTTTCTTTTTCATGAATCTCTTCGGGTTCTCTGTAAACCTTTTAACGTTGTTTGCCCTTGTATTGGCCATTGGTATTGTGGTAGATGATGCGATTGTGGTGGTAGAAGCAGTGCATGCCAAGATGGAGAACGATCCTACGCTTACGCCCAAAGCAGCAACTACCCAGGCGATGCATGAAATTACCGGGGCCATTATATCCATTACACTGGTAATGGCGGCGGTATTTTTACCGGTTGGTTTTATGACAGGTTCAACAGGTATATTTTACAAACAGTTTGCATTAACCATGGCTATAGCCATCATTATATCAGCTGTTAACGCCTTAACCTTAAGCCCTGCACTGGCTGCCTTATTTTTAAAGAATAAACATGCAGCTGGTCACAAAGCGCCTAAAAAAGGTTTTGTTGAAAAGTTTTACGCAGGCTTTAATGGCGGGTTTAATTATATGACCAGCAGGTATATTGGCGGCTTAAAAATCCTTATCCGTAATAAATGGCTTAGTATAGGTGGGCTTGCTTTAATTGTTGCTGCTACAATTTTTCTGGTCAGCAGAACAAAAACAGGCTTTATTCCGACAGAGGATCAGGGTTTTGTGGCTATTGCCGTTGCCAGTCCATCAGGTACTTCATTAGCCAATACCAATAAAATGTTAAAACAGGCTGAAGCAGAATTGAGGGCTATGCCATCTGCAAGATTTGTAATGTCGCTGGCTGGTTATAACTTTTTAACGGCATCCAACAGCCCGTCGGCCGGTCAGATTTTCTTATTGCTAAAACCAAATGACGAAAGGGGGGCAGTAAAGAATATCGACGAAATACAAAATATAGTAAGGGCTAAAATGGCGGCCATATCTGCCGGTACCTTCTTTGTATTTAGTTTCCCAACCGTTCCGGGGTTTAGTAATGTGGAGGCCATGAATGTAATGTTACAGGATAAAACCAATGGCAGACTGGATAAATTTAGCGGGGTAGCGAATAACTTTATAGGAAAATTAATGGCGAAACCGGCAATTGCTTATGCTTTTACTTCTTATAAAGCAGATTACCCTCAGTTACAACTGGATGTTAATGATGAAAAGGCCGATCAGCTGGGTGTAAGTGTTAAAGACATTTTACAAACCATGCAGACTTATTTTGGTACAGCGCAGGCATCAGATTTTAACCGCTTTGGTAAATACTATCGTGTAGTGGTTCAGGCTGATGTAGCCGATAGAACCGATCCCGCAAGTATTGATCGTGTGTTTGTTAAAAACAAGGCAGGAGAAAGTGTGCCAATCAATACGCTGGTTAAATTAACCCGTGTTTATGGGTCGGAAACGGCTTCGCGTTATAACCTGTTTAACTCTATCGAGGTAAATGCGATCCCTAAGCCTGGCTTCAGTTCTGGTGATGCAATTAAGGCAATAGAAGAAACCGCTAAAGAACAATTGCCAACTGGATATGCTTATGAATTCTCCGGACAAACCCGTGAGGAAATTTCTTCAGGAGGACAGTCAACGGTGATATTTTTGCTTTGTTTGGTATTTGTTTATTTTTTATTATCAGCACAGTACGAAAGTTACGTTCTGCCATTGGCAGTTATCCTTTCCATCCCTACAGGTGTATTTGGTGTATTTGTGGTATTGGGTTTAACCGGTATCGAAAATAACATTTATGTACAGGTAGCGCTGATTATGCTTATTGGGCTGCTGGCTAAAAACGCCATCCTAATTGTGGAGTTTGCTTTGCAGCGACGAAAGGCAGGACTTAGCTTGGTTGATTCGGCCATAGAAGCAGCGAGGTTAAGGATAAGACCGATCATTATGACCTCAATGGCCTTTGTGTTTGGTTTATTCCCGATGAGTATTGCAACGGGTCCATCTGCACAGGGTAACCATTCTATCAGTATAGGTGCTGCTGGTGGCATGGTGTCGGGTGTAATTCTGGGCTTATTTATTATCCCGGTATTATTTGTCATCTTCCAGTATTTACAAGAGAAGATTTCACGTAAACCTGTTGCAGTTGCTGTTTACAATGAAAATCACATTAAAGAAAATGAATTTGCTCATGAAACCGTTTAATATAATCAGCATCCTGGCCTTTGTTTTAACATTGGCCGGATGTTCAATTTCTAAAGATTTGGTTACGCCTGCAGGGGTAGAGCCTAAAATATTCAGAAATTCTTTTGGTCAGGATTCTTCAAGTATAGGCGATTTGCCCATGAAGACTTTTATTACCGATCCAACCGTTCAGGCTTTAATTGATACGGCTTTGACAAAGAACTACGATATCCAAATTGCATTAAAAAATATAGATGCAGCCGAGGTCTTATTCAAACAGTCAAAACTGGGTTATTTGCCTGAATTAAAATTACAGGTGACGGCCAATACCAGCCGTCCGTCTGATAACAGTTTGAATGGTTTAAGCATTAGTCAGTTTACAGGCTCAAAACATATAGAAGATTACAGTGCTAATTTAGGCGTGTTTTGGGAAGCCGATATCTGGGGTAAAATCCGCAATCAAAAAGCAGGTGCTTTAGCTGCTTATTTACAAACAGAAGAAGCCCGAAAAGCCGTGCAAACCAGATTGGTTGCAAATGTTGCTGAAGGCTACTATAATTTGCTGATGATGGATGCACAACTGGAAATCGCTAAGAAAAATTTAAAGCTTAACGATAGTACTTTACGCATCATTAACCTGCAATATACAGCCGGGCAGGTTACTTCTTTAGCCATTCAGCAGGCAGAAGCACAACAATTGGTTGCGGCACAGCTTATTCCTAAGCTGGAGCAAAACGTGGCTTTACAGGAAAATGCACTGAGTGTTTTAATTGGTAAACTACCTGAAGCCATCAGCAGAAAAAGCCGTTTGGATCAAATGAATGTCCCGACAGAATTAAGCTCGGGTTTTCCTTCGGCATTGTTAAGCCGCAGACCGGATATTAAAAGTGCAGAGCTTGCCCTTAATATCGCCAATGCAAAAGTAGGGGTAGCCAAAGCGAGTCTTTATCCATCTTTGGTTATTACGGCTAGTGGAGGTGTAAACTCTTTTAAGGCTTCTAACTGGTTTAATGTGCCTGCTTCTTTGTTCGGTATGGTTTCTGGCGGAATTACACAACCAATTTTTCAACGTGGTCAGCTAAAAGCGAATTACGAAGTTGCTAAAATTGACAGAGAGAAAAGCGTAATCCAATTCAGACAGTCGGTATTGAACGCCGTAGGGGAGGTTTCTGACGAATTAACAAAGGTTGAGAAATTGAAATCTCAATATAGCTTAGCCGAGAAAAGGTCGCTGACTTTACAACAGGCTTCAAAAAATGCAAATTTGTTATTCAGAAATGGAATGGCTAATTACCTTGAAGTAATTACGGCTCAAAGTAATTTATTGCAAAGCGAGTTGGAATTAACTTCTATCAAAACAGAACAGTTAACCGCAGTGGTTAATTTATACCGCTCGCTAGGTGGTGGTTGGAAGTAAGTTTTTTAGTTAAATAATTTATCACGAAGGACACAGGGTATTAAAACTTTGTGTCCTTTGTTTATTCGAATAATGAAAGAATCTGCAAGAATTCCAATGAAATGATGCTATGCCTGGGCGTAATCGGAAAGGGTAGTAATTTTAATTAAAGTTAGTTTAGCGATTGCCTATCACTAACAAGCCCAAACCAAAATCTCTTCGTTAACCCCTTAATCGGCATGGTCAATTTTACGGGAAGCACAAGTCAAGCCTACTCGTTAGCTTAAAAAGAAAAATTGCGAGCCGACACTTTTCTTTCTTTTGGTGTCAAAAGAAAAGAAGCCCCGCGGCCAGCGAATAAAAGTATTATTTGTCTTGGCCAGATGGGCTTCCTCCTTTTTCTTGATAAAAAGGTAGCCAACCTGAGCGTAGCGAAAACATGCCTGCCCTTAAAAACAAGAAACACAAAGGCATAACTGAAAGGCTTGCATCTTTTCTTGAACTATGCTATTAAAATTCTGATGGCGACAATAGGAGGCCCCGATGAAAAATCGGAACTTTATATTGCCTTGTTCAGCTGGTTTTTTAAATGTTTGTGGATGAACTTCAATGCTTATCTCTGCGAAAATTTGCTATGCTCAAAGGGTGTTGTTTGGTGGTTCTTTCAATTCTTTGCAGTGGGTCGTTTTGAGTTTTCAGTTGAGAGTATTGAACTTGCAGTTGAGGGATTTATACTTTCAGTAGGTTATTTTAGGTTTTCAGTTAGCAGTATTGAACTTACAGTAAAGAGGTTTATGTTTTCAGTAGGTCGTTTTGGCTTTTCAGTTAGCGGTATTTAAATCGCAGTTAACAGTTTTATACTTTCAGTAGGTTGTTTTGAGTTTTTAGTTAGCAGTATTGAACTTGTAGTTAACCATTTTATGCTTTCAGCAGATTGTTTTAGGTTTTTAGTTGGCGGGATTAATTTGCAGTGCGCCCTATGTTTTATTGGGTTAGTGGCTTAAGGATGGCTTTTAAATAAAAACAGCAACCGATTTTATTTCTGTTGCTGTTTTAGGTTATGCATTGTGCAGGGATGGCAGTTTTCATTATTTAAATTTTTATGGTTTTAAATGGGATACCCGAAATTTGTTTGTATTGTGGGTTACTGGCTCCAAAAATAGATTTTACATAGTTTTTTGCATTTAAGGCCAGGGCAACTATACCGGTTTCTGCATGATATAGTACATGATCACGATTAATGCGATAGCTGCTTAACTGGGAAGTATTTGATACTACGTCGCGGTTTTTATTGAGTAAGTCGGTATACAAATTGCTCAGTGTAGTCTGTTGCAGTTCGATTTCGTTGGGCGCATAATTGGGAATGGTGGCTAAGAGTTTAATCTGCTTGTCGAAGGTATCCAGCAGGCTATCGAAACTTTGTTGCGAGGCCGATATCTGATTTACAATAATTCCGCTTACAGCCAGTTTTTGTTTCTCATCGTCTGTTAGCTTGGCCGACGCCCTTTGGCCCTGCATTTTTCGATTGTGGGTTGTGGCATTACCAATTACCTGCTGCGCTACATTACTTGCTTTAATGGCGTTCAAAATACGGGTACTCAATTTTTTTAAGGGTTCGAATGCCAAATTACGGGTGGCAATGGCATTGCTGTTCCTGGCCGCCATATCATTTACCTGCTGGTTAATGGCCAGGGCAAAGCTGGCTTTCTCGTTTAAACTGCTTAACTGGATGTTGGCATTGCTGGGATTGTACACTGCGCCGTAGCCAGTTAAATAAGTAATGAGGGTTTCGAAGCTGGCCACATTTTTGGCGTGGCCGGTGTCATAATTTTTAGACATAATGTTCTATTTTAAAAGTTAATAATAATTATTTATATATGTCAATATAGTATTATTTGTAATACAAACAGAATAATTAGACAATTTTTTATTAAAAGTAGGTGCAGATAGAGGCTTTCGCGAGTGAACTTCACAAATTTCTGACAGGATATTTTCCAAATCAACACTATATTCTTAAATTGGGCCTAATTAGCCTATATGACAGAAGAAATAACAGCAGCACTATTAAAGTTTAGAGATGAGCGTGATTGGGCGCAGTTTCATAATCCAAAAGATTTAGCCCTTGCTTTGAATATTGAAGCAGCAGAATTACTAGAGCTGTTTTTATGGAAAAATGCTGAGGACGCGAATGTTGACAAGATAAAAGAAGAGCTTGCTGATGTTTTTTCTTATGCGCTATTGCTGGCTGAAAAATACAATCTGGATGTAAAACAGATTATTCTTGATAAAATTAAACTTAATGATGCGAAATATCCTATAAATAAAGCCAAAGGTACCGCAAAAAAATATGATGAACTATGAGTAGGTCTTTCGAACTCTCTATCGACGTTTCTGAACCTTATGATTTTAATAAACAAAGTTTAAGTAAAATTCAGCAAAATCCGTGGGTTAAGAATCAGTGGCCACTGGTTTATTTTATCCAAAACGAAGCAATTGCTGAAGCTTACGTAGGTGAATCGACAAATGCTTACAGTCGTATTTCGAATCATTTGGCTAATCGGGTTAAGGCATCAGTATTTAATAAGATTTCGATTATTGGTAGTGATAAGTTTAACAAGTCGGCTACCCTTGATATTGAATCTAGTCTGATCCAATATATTGCGGCTGAAGGCACTTATAAGTTACAGAATGGTAATGCAGGTTTGGTTAATCACAATTATTATCAGCAAGACTTATATAAAGATTTATTTAAAGAAATCTGGAAGAGACTGATTGATAAGAAAGTTGTAAGTAAATCGTTGAAGGAGATTGAAAACTCTGAGTTATTTAAATATTCGCCATATAAATCGCTCAACGAAGATCAATACCATTCTGTATTGGAAATTTTATCTGGGCTAACACAAAATGATAATAATAGCATTTTCGTAAGGGGTAGTGCGGGTACAGGTAAAACTGTTGTAGCAACTTATCTTTTGAAATTATTGGCTACCAATATTCTAAATACCGATGTGGAGGAATTTAATGATGACGAACTTCGGGAAGTAAATTATATCCGAAATTTTCAGTTAAAGTACCCTAATGCGAAAATTGGTTTAGTTGTAGCCATGACCTCATTAAGAGAATCGCTGCAGCAAGTTTTTAAACAGGTGCCCAGCCTAAAATCTTCTATGGTTATTAGTCCATCCGATACTTTTAAAAGTAAAGAGAAATACGACTTGCTTATTATAGATGAAGCGCACCGATTACGCCAATATAAAAATATAAGCTGGATGGGTGCGTTTCGACAAAATAACCAAAAGCTTGGCTTAGGTGATTCAGGAAATGAACTCGACTGGATTATGGCTAATAGTAGGAATCAAATCTTTTTCTACGATGAAGCACAATCCGTAAAGCCGTCTGATATATCCGGATTACATTTTACTAAACTTCTAGCCGATCAACGTACAATTAAGTTGCAACTCCATTCTCAAATGCGTGTTCAGGGAGGTGAAAACTACATCAAATTTATAGATGATTTGCTGAATGTAAACCGTGAGGATCAAACGGTTTATCACTCTACTAATTATGAGTTGCTCTATTTCGATTCTTTAGCAGACTTGTACAGAGAGTTAGGAAAAAAAGAACAACATTACGAGTTGTGCCGAATGGTTGCTGGATACAGTTGGCCATGGCAATCTAAAAATGATAAAAATGCTATCGACATTGAAATTGAAAATTTATCTTTTCAATGGAACCAAACGGATAAAGATTGGGTAAACTCTCCAAATGCCTTTAAAGAAATTGGCTGTATTCATACCACACAGGGTTATGATTTAAATTATACAGGGGTCATTTTCGGAAAAGAAATTGATTATAATCCAGTTACCGATAAAATTGAGATCGATCCAAAACAATATTTTGACATTAATGGTAAAAAGGGAGTAACAAGTCCGGAGGATTTAAAATCGTATATCATAAACATTTACAAAACAATTCTCTATCGTGGCATTAAAGGTAGTTTCGTTTATGCCTGTAATCCTAATCTCGCAGTTTATCTTAAAAAGCATATTCCATTATTCGAAAGGGTATCTGCCTTAAGAATCATACCATTTAACCAAGTAAAGCCATATGTAAATGCTGTACCGTTAGTAGATATTACTGCTGCTGCGGGTAATTTTAGCGATTTACAGATTCATAGCGATTTTGAATGGGTAGAACTGCCATTCCATATTACACCTCAAACGGATTACTTTGTTTGTAAAGTAGTAGGTGAGTCGATGAATAAGCAAATTCCAAATGGCTCTTATTGCTTATTTAGGCAAGATGCTGGTGGCAGTAGAAATGGTAAAATTGTTTTGGTACAAAGTACGTCTATTCAAGATTCAGAGTTTGGATCAGGATATACTGTTAAAGAATATCATAGTGAAAAGGTAGTAACAGATGGAGGTTGGCAACATAGTGCAATCAATCTCAGTCCTTTGTCTGATGATTTATCTTACGAAACAATCAAATTAGCAGGAGATGAACTGATAGACTTTAAAGTTGTAGGAGTATTTGAGCGAGTGCTGGCCTAAAAGGTAATTTTCAGTAAGAATTTTCTTTCAATACGGGAACCCGTAATTTTTATCTCTCTTAACCAAGTATCTTGGTACCATGAAAAGATTTTATTATGTCCTATTTTTAAGTGTAATTACGCTGGCCTGTAGTAAAGAAAATGAAATAGGATCAGATACAGATATCGAGACTTATAGGCCATGCGGTACGTATAAATCCGGCCAAAAATTATATCAAGGCTCTAAAGGTGGTTGCTTTTATTACAACAGTAATGGTAATAAGACATATGTTGAAAAGAGTGAATGCAAATGTTAATGCCTCATTATACTATAGGTTCTGATTTTAAAAATTTGCAAATTTCAATTCATTCATCTATATTTCAATATCTAAATAACTCTAGCTCGATACTTTCCGTATTTTTTCTCTCAATTCTTTTTATCGTAACCAATATTTACAACTGAATTGCATAACTCGTAATTGCTGTATGCATTGAGCTATTCTATTTATTCTTAAATAATGATATATGAAACAACCAGATCAAGTGATTTTGGATATATATACTTCTAAAGTGCTGGCCGATAAGGCAATATTGATGAATTAAAATAAGCAAAAATAACTCTATGAATTTTCAAGACCCAATACGTCAATCCAAATATTTAAGACAGACTATATCGCAGAGTAAAAGAATGTCCACTTTTTCGATTAGATAAAAAATCTATTGACCGTTACAATAATGATAAATAAGTTACAATAATGATAAATAAGAAATACATATAATGAACCAATCAAAACACGATCCATCTGAGTACATAAGAGGAATACAGCAAATTCTGATTTCTGATAAAAAGAAAATTGGTTTTTTGTTTGGTGCTGGGAGTTCTTTAGCTTATAAAAGTGATAACTCTCTTACGGTTCCTGCGATAGGAAAAATGACTTCTGAAATTGTGGAAGAAGTAGGAAAATTAGAGATTAAATTTAAAACAGCTTTAAACGAAATAAAAGAAGAACTTGGAGAAAATGATTTTAATATTGAGACACTTTTATCAAAACTTGAATTAAAACTAGATGTTATTGGTAAATCAACATTAAACTCCTTAACAAAAGAAGATTTTAAAATTCTCATTTCTTCTATAAAGAAATGCGTTCGCCAAAAAGTTAGTGTTCATTCTGACAAAGGACAAATTGTAAGAAAAGATATAGTTTCTGAGTTGGTTCAAACTGATTTTGCTAACTGGATAGGACAAGCTGAAAGGAAATTTCCAATTGAAATATTTACTACTAATTATGACTTTCTATTTGAACTTGGATTGGAACACAAAGAAATCCCGTATTATGACGGCTTTTGTGGGAGCTTAAGAGCATTTTTCAATCCCGAATCTGTCGAAGATTTTAGATTTCTACCAAAGCAAACAAAATTGTGGAAAATGCACGGTTCCTTGGGATGGCACTTTGATAAGGACACAGAAAAGATATTACGAGTTAGTCCCGATGATGAGGATATTTTGATATATCCCTCTACTTTAAAGTATAAAGATTCTAAGAAACAACCTTATGAGAGTTTATTAGATAGATTGTCTAATTTTTTAAAACAAGATGATGCAATATTAATAACTTGCGGTTACTCTTGGGGCGACGAACATATTAATTCACGTATTATTTCAGCACTAAAAACAAATACTACATCACACGTAATAGGGTTGTTTTTTGATAAATTCGATAGAATTAATGAAGACTCTAAGATTTCAAAGATTGGATTAGATAATCCGAAAATATCTATTTATGCTTCACGTAATGCCGTAATTGGGTGTAATTTTGGAGATTGGGTATTGAAGTCTGAACCCTCAAGAGAAGATTCTGTAAATATTGATTTGTATTTTGATGAGGATGCTGCAATTGATCCAAAAGATGAAAAAAAGGCTGAAGCCAAAGGCGAGGAAATATGGACAGGAAAAGGAGAGTTTATACTGCCAGATTTTAGTAAGCTTGTAAAGTTCCTGAATACTATGGTCAGCGATAACGAGATTAAAAAATTAGGAGAAAATGTCAAAAAGTAAAATAACAGAAATCGGTGAAATAGATAGTATCAGCGGAAATAGTATTTCTGTTAAGCTTTTTGATAATATCAAATCTAATATGCCAATTATTGATGGAGTGGTTTACCGGGTTGGACAAATAGGCTCTTTTGTTAGAATCCCTTTAGGTTATGCTAATCTCTATGGTATCGTAACACAAATCGGTTCAGCCGCAATTCCTGAAAGCTTAAGGGAAGCTGTTATTAAGGATTATGAGCATTTAAAAAATACAAGATGGATAAATATTGTCTTAGCCGGGGAACAGGTAGGGAAGAGATTTGAAAGGGGAGTTACCCAATATCCAACAACAGGTGATAAGGTACATCTGGTAACTATAAATGATTTAGATATAATTTATGGAGGATATGAAGATGCCAACTCAATTACTGTAGGGAATATTAGCGTATCAGAAAGCTTAGATGCCAAGATCGACCTCAATAAACTTATATCAAGACACTGTGCTATTGTAGGCTCAACTGGGAGTGGTAAATCAAATTCAGTTTCTGTATTACTCCAATCCATAGCCAGCAGAGAATTTCCAAGTTCAAGAATTTTGGTAATTGATCCGCATGGAGAATATAATGATGCTCTTTCAAAATATTCTAAGGTAATAGAGGTAAATTCTTTACAAGATGAGAATAAATTACACATTCCTTTTTGGGCATTATCTTTTAATGAGCTAATAAAAATATTTTCTGGAAGTCTTACGGATCCAAACAGAGAATATATAAGAGAAAAAGTTGTAGAAGCAAAAATTAAAAGTGCTGCAGAAAATAAAATAGAGGTTGCAAAAGAATCCATTACTGCTGATTCTCCAATCCCTTTTAGTATAAAAAGACTATGGTTTGAGTTGGATGACTTTGAAAGAAAAACATTTCAAACAGATAGGGTAACAGTTACAGATAAGGTTGAAGAAGGAGATATTGAAATGCTTAAATCCAATGAATATCCTATTGCAGGAATAGGAAATAGTGCGCCATTCCTGAATCAGAAGGCAAAAGGTTTATTGAGTTTTTTGGATAGTATGAGAAACAAGCTAAATGATATTAGTTATAGTTTTTTATTCAATCCTGGGAAATTGACACCAGATCAAAACGGAACTATAGAGGAAGATCTGGACTCTATGTTTTTGAATTGGCTAGGGAACAACTTACCTATAACTATCTTGGATTTGTCTGGCATTCCAAGCGAAATAATGTCTTCCATTTCAGGAACACTTTTGAAAATTATTTATGATGGATTATTTTGGGGTGTTAATACCAAAGTGGGAGGGAAAAATCAACCCTTACTTATAGTTCTAGAAGAAGCTCATAGTTATTTAAAAGCAGGCGAACATTCCATTTCATCAAGAACAGTTCAAATGATAGCAAAGGAAGGGCGCAAATATGGTGTAGGATTGTTACTTGTTACGCAGAGACCTTCTGAATTGGATGAAACTGTACTAAGTCAATGTGGGACTATGATTGCTCTGCGTATGAATAATTCTAGAGACAGAAGTCACATACGCTCAGCGGTTCAGGATGAATTGCAGAGTATGGTTGATTTGTTGCCAAGCTTGAGAACTGGCGAAGCTTTAATATCTGGCGAAGCGGTGAAAATCCCTTCTCGGGTTAAATTCTTTAAAATTGCAAATGCTCCTAAAAGTTCAGATCCAAAAGCCTCCGAGAAATGGCTAGAGCCAATAGAGGATGCACAAAATGAATATAAAAAATTATTAAAATCTTGGCGTAATAAAAATTATAAAATATGAGTTTACCCGAAATGAAGTCAGTAACATCATCTAACATTGATAGTATCGGTTATGATGAGCACAATCAAGAAGTCTATGTTAGATTTGTAAAGGAGGGTCTTTATATCTATAAAGGCGTTCCTCAACACGAATTCCAAAATTTAATGGACGCTCCATCACATGGTTCTTATCTGAATAGGAATTTCAAAAATGTTTATCCTTATGAAAGAATTGAATAAATACATTTATTTCTGAATCAAACACTGGAATTCAGGGGAATAATCAGGTGCCTAGTTCTTTGAATAAGCACTGACGATATTGTAGTGAATTTTATCTCCCCATTCCTTAAATTGGTGGAGGATGAACTAAATGATATATAATTGATTGTATTCTTGTATGGTAGGTAGGCAACTGATTGTTTTCTTCTCTGGCGAAAGCATAGTAGATTGCTTCGGCTCGCTCTAGTCAGCCTCGAAAAAACTATCGTTTAAATACCTCGCAGTTTATAAAGCGGCCGTCATTGCGAACCGAAGTGCGCGACTTGTGATGGGGAGTGAAGCAATCTTATTTGCAGGTAGGCAATTGGCTGTTTCTTAGCTGATGAAAGTATAATAGATTGCTTCAGCTCGCTTAAACCTAGCGTTGCAAAGACGATCCATTTAAGTTTCTCGTGGTTTAAACTTCTTCACCGATTTCAAAAACACGAAACCCACAACGCCCGATAACACTGAAGCCGTTAAAATCGCAAACTTGGCCTCCAGTATGTGCAGTGGATCACTAAAAGAAAGCAGGGCTATAAAAATCGACATGGTAAAACCGATTCCGGCGAGCATACCTAAACCTAATACATGTTTCCAGCCGGCGCCAGAAGGTAAATTGGCAAACTTTAGTTTTACGGCCAGCCAGCTAAAAAAGGTAACACCGATTGTTTTACCCACAAAAAGCCCGACAACAATTCCTAAACCCAATGGGGAGCATAAACCAGAGATCATTTCTTTTTGAAAGGTGATATTGGTATTCGCCAGTGCGAAAACAGGCATAATCAGGTAGTTGACAGGAGTGGTTAAAAAGTGTTCCAGTTTCTCTAAAGGCGATTCTACGTCTGTATTATTGGTTGGTATGGTAAAAGCCAACAGTACACCGGCTATGGTTGCATGAATGCCTGAATGGTGAATAAAATACCATAACAATATCCCGGGGATTAAATAGAAGAACAAGTTTTTTACCCCAAAGTAATTCATTAAACCCAGGATAAGCATAATGCCTCCGGCCATTAATAAATAATCGAAATGGATTTGATTGGTGTAAAAAATGGCAATCACCAAAATGGCTCCTAAATCATCCACAATGGCCAGAGCCGCTAAAAATATCTTTAAACTGGTGGGTACACTTTTACCCAGCATGGCAATAATGGCCAGGGCAAAGGCAATATCGGTAGCCATAGGGATGCCCCAGCCCGATACACTTTCTGTTCCTCTATTAAACAAAAAATAAATGAGGGCAGGAATAAGCATGCCACCTAATGCGGCAATAACCGGAAGTGAAGCTTTTTTTACAGAAGATAATTCGCCTTCCAGTAACTCCCGCTTAATTTCTAGGCCAACCAAAAGAAAAAAGATGGCCATTAAAGCGTCGTTAATCCAGGCTAAAATAGAATAGTTAACCGCACCGAAGCCTAATTTAGTTTGGAGGAAAGTTTCAAAACCTTGTTTGGATGCAGTATTGGCAATGATAAGGGAAATGGCTACACAAATTAATAATAAAAAACCGCCAACCTGCCCTGAACGAAAAAATCTTTGAAATGCCTCTAAGTTGATCAGTTTTGCCATAATTGTAAAAATAGTAAAAAGGAGAGTGCAAGCCATAAAAAAGCGGGTTAATCTTTCAACTAACCCGCTCTGTATTTAATTTGTTTATGGTTTCTTATGTAAACTTAACCGAACACTGACTTCGAAATCGCCATCGGTATAACCACTTATTGCAGAAGTTGCTGTATTGTAATAGGCCATAAAATATAAGGTAGATTTATAATTCATTCCAAAGCCTACAGTTGCATTTTGGGTGCTGTGGTACATGGCCATCACATATAATTTATCGTTGGCAAAAGTTACATTAGCTCCTGCATCCCATAAATTATCATAGTTTTTAATTCCTCTGAAAACGCCTTTGGGCTCCAGGTTAATTCCATTCATTCCGTTTCCTAAAGCAAATTTATAACTGATTGCGGAATAGAAAATTGGTTTGTCTGCATAATTTAAATCATCCTTTCTAAAAACAGATCTCATATTTGGAACAGCACCTTCAATATTTAATGTTTTTGAAGTATAGGAAACGCCAAAATCACCATCCAGGTAATAGCCACGATCGTTAAAACGGGCAATAGAAGGATCGTTAAGGTCACTGTTTCTAATGCTGCTTAAATCCAGTTTATCCTGACTTGTGCCAAATGAAACACCGAAGTTTAATTGCTGATCTTCACTATTTAAAGGCAGGTGATAGGCAAAGGTTCCAACGGCTTTGGTGCGCTGTATTCCTCCGGCTTTTTCGTTGTAAATATTTACACCCCAACCTACTTTATTCAATTGCTGATCTAGTGTTATACTTTGCGTAATTGGAGCACCGGGAATATTAGACCATTGTTTTCTGAAACTTCCGTTAATGTTAAAACCTTCGTTTATACCCGCCATTGATGGATTAACCAAATACCTGTTTTGAAAGTACTGGCCATTTAAAGGAAGGATTTGTGCTTTTGCGGCATTAAAAAATAATATAGTTGTTGCAAATAAGACTGTTACACGAGTCGCTTGCCTGATGTTTTTTGTAATTGCTTTCATGTCTCTGTAATTAGTCTCTTATAATGTTGATAAATCCTTTGAAATTTCCAAGGCCGGGGCCCATATCCAAAATATAATAATAAGTTCCTTCAGCAAGTGGATTGCCATTTACGGTACCATCCCAATCATTGTTATAAGCTTGTTTGGTGTATAAAATACGACCTGCCTTATCAAAGATTTTTAAAGTATTGTTGGGGTAGTAATCAATGTTTTTAACCACGAATTTGTCGTTAATGCCATCTCCGTTTGGCGTAATAACTGTTCCGGCTTCCAATTTATAATCATCCACAATTTGAATGTTAATGGTTTGATCGCTGGTACAACCATTTGCATTGGTAACCACTACACGATAATTACCGCTTTGTTTTGGTCTGATGGTTACCGCGGCTGAATTTTGTCCGCTTAAAATTTCAGCCCCTGTCCATGTGTATTGAACACCACCGGTTGCGGTTAAAATAATGGCATCACCTTTAGAAATCGATAAACCTTTATTGCTGCTGATTGAAATTACTGGCAGTGGATTTATGATCACGGTAGCATTACCGGTTTGTAACTGACTGGTGTAAGCATCGGCTACGCTAACCAAATTATAAACAAATGTACCTGCTGTATTTGAAGGGGCATTTATAGTGGTGGTGCTGGTGCTTGAGGTAACTGTACGATTGCTGCCACCATTAATGTTATAGGTAAAGGTATATGGGGCAGTACCTACCGAACCGGTAAAGGTTATTACCGGAGCAGTACCATTAATACAAACCGATGAGGTACCTGTAATGGCCGCAACTGGTAAAGGACGGATAATTACGGTTGCAGACCCGCTTTGTGCCTGACCGCAGTTAACATCGGTAACATTTAGCAAATTATAGGTAAAAGTACCTGCAGCATTGGTTGGTACAGCAACTGTTGCCGTATTGCCAACAGAGGTTACCGTTTTGGTTGCGCCACCATTAATGTTATAGCTAAAAGTATAGGGTGCAGTTCCGTTTGCACCCGTAAAAGTAATATTTGGTGCAGTGGTATTAATTACGGCTGCTGTTGTACCACTTATAGTTGCCGTTGCTAAGGTGCGAATGGTAACTGTAGCTGTTGCGGTTTGTGGCAATGCGCAATTGCCATCGCTTACACTTACCAGGTTATAGGCAAAGTTGCCGGCTACATTTGCCGGAGCGGTAACCGTTGCTACATTGCTTGCTGCGGCTGTAGTAATGGTTTGGTTAGTGCCGCCATTAATATTATAAGTAAAGGTATAAGGAGCGGTTCCGTTAGCGCCTGTAAAAGTAATTACCGGAGCGGTTCCATTTAAACAAACTGCTGTAGTACCGGTTAGGGTAGCCGTAGCAGCAGCAGTAACCGTAAGTTTAAAGGTTCTTTTAATTTGATCTATGCCTCCAAAATCTGTTCCGCCATTATCCATTACCGTAACCGAAATATTGGCTACACCACTTACATTATTTTTTAAGTGATAGGTAATGGTGCCTTTATCACTTCCGTTTGCGGCTACGGTTAATACATCAAATAAATTTGGATTATCTGAGGTAACTGAAAGGGTAGTAGTTTGGCTGGTTTCAGGACCGGCAGAAATTCCAGTTAGTGGAATTGTTAAGTTTGTGGTATTGTAACATACTTTCTGATCGGCCACAAGATCTAAAGTTGGTACACCGTTTCCAAATAAGTAACGGGTTTTAATAGGGTAGTGATCTGTTGTGGTGGTGCTGTAATTTGTAACCAGGTTTTTTACGGCATCCAGTACTTCGGCTGATGCCGGAATGTAATTGGTATTTAAATTTTTGGTTACAATCACATTATCAATCACGGTTGCAAATCCTGCAGTAGATTGTTTACCTGCCAAACTTAATGGTAAGGTAAGGGGGAAATAACTGGCTGCATCATTGGTGAAATCGGAATAAGAAGTACCTGTTCCGGCTGGCATTGGTGCAATGGTTTTATCGGGATCTAATACATCATTAAAATCGCCCAGAATAATTACTTTTTTATTTTTAAGATTTGCATCAAGCCAGGTTTTAAATTGAGCATTACCATCTTTTCGACGGTTATACGCATCAATTTGATCAGCTGTGGTGCCTGTATTGGCCTTTGCGTGTATTTCTATAAAATATACGGTATCCAGTTTGTTGTTAATTTTAACCTGCGCCTCCATTAAATAAGGGAAACGACCTGATGACCAGTTTTTAAATGGTGTGCCATCAACGCTGGTAGAAGGGATAGCCGGATTATAGGTATCTCTTAATACACCAAAAGAATTTATTGGATGAATAATATCGGTGCGATACATGAAAGCCAGTTTCTGTGCTAAAGGATAATCTGCATCCGCTTTGTTATCGGCATAAGAACCAAAATCACTGAAAATTACATTGTAACCTGCTGGTAAAATCGTGTTTCTGAACAAAGTAGTATCCACAACCTCTGCAAAACCATAAATGTCTGCATTAAGGTTATTGACAACTGTTTTTACATTTGCAGCCTGTTGTGTATCATCCTTAGGATCTTGTGCAGGGCTGCCAAACCACTCGATATTCCAGTTGACCACTTCAAGGCTGTTTGCAATATCAAATGTATTACCCGATAAATTAACTGTTTTGTTTACTGAGCCTGATGTAGCGATGTTTACATTGGCTGAGTAATTGGTATTAACGGTTGTTGGCGAAAATTTAGCATAAACCGTTTGAGCAGTATTGTTAATATCGGTTTTAAGATAAGAAATCGTGTTTGCAAAAGTACCACCACTTGTTTTAGCAATGGTAAAGTTGGCAGGGGCTGTTAACGTTACATCACCTGTTAAGTTTCCGGCAGAAAATCCAAAGGTTTTCTCTGCAGATGTTGTTCCGCTGGCCTGGAAACCGAAGTTTAAACTTGAAGGCGAAGTGCTAATGTCAACAGCAGGTGGGGTGGTTGAATTTAATACCTGGAAATCGTCAACTGTCCAGCGGCTTGCTGACGAAGTAGTGGAATTGTAAATAATGGCCACATAAACCGGTGTTGCTTTATAAGATGTTAAATCAATATTATCCGATTTTGTCCATACATCCGTACCTGTTTCAGGAAATTTACCATCCAAACTGGTCCAGGTAGCTAAAGCAGGATTACCTGATCCGGTATAATTTGTTGAAATTTTTAATTGAAGCTTATCTCCTGCAAAAGCTGATCTTGTCCAGAAGGAAAGAATAGCATAATTAAAAGCAGACAGGTTTAACGCAGGAGAAATTAACCAGTCTTCGTTTAAAATATTACCGCCTGAATAACCATTAATCTGAAGTGCATTTCCTAAACTTCCTTTTCCGGTTGCGTCAGCAGCATCGTGACCAAATGTAGTGGTACATCCCCAGGTTTGAGGACCTGTTACGCTGTACTGATAAAAACCATCAGATAAAGCAGCACTTCCAACAGTGGTACAGTTTTCAAAATTGAAAGCGGTTTGATTTGGATCTACACCCGGACCTGTTAAAGCAAGACTAACCGCTGTTGCGCCAGCACTTGAGTGCATCACAGCACCTGTTGAATTTCCGGTTGCGGTAGGTTTAAAGCGAACAAATATGGTTTGGTTGCTCGCTAAATCAGCAGCAGTATAGTTTAAAGAGGTAGAGAAAGTAACGTCATCTTTTGAAATTGTAAATGGGGCACTGGTTGTTACCGTAACCGGATTGGTTAAATTACCACCTGAAAGCACATAAGTTTTTGATGCAGAAGTGGTATTAACCGCCTGATTACTGAAAGCTAAAGTAGTTGGCGTAACTTTTAAATTAGGCCCTGAGGTAGAAGCAGGCTCAGTAACCGTTGAATTTTGGGGATTTGGTGTTTTTGCAACAAAATCAGCAGCGTTATCATCACTGTCGTAACCGTTTCCGGCAAATTCTTCTGTACCACCAACGCCTAAAGTAGTGGCTGTTGAAGAGGCGCTGGCTTTACGCTCAACCGAAGTGGTATTGGTTGCCGCAACTGCAGGTGCTGATCCTTCATAACCGTTTGCCGTACCAAAACCAACTAAATCAATAATATTTGTGCCTGTTGGTTTTATTCCGGTTTGTGCAGTACTGGTGTTACTTAAAAGTACTTTTCCGGCTGTGCCTGATAAATTCAGGGTGCCAATTTTATCTGGTGTTGGTAAATCTAATGTACCTGCTGCACCAGCGGCTTCTTGTATCAGATAGAAACTTTTAGCTGCAATGCTTCCAGATAATACGGTGGTACTCCATGCACCCGTACCGGTAGCACTGGCGTATTGTACAGACCATCCGGTTAAATCTACAGCAGCAGCAGTTGGGTTGTATAACTCAATGAAGTCATTTTTATAAGTAGCACCACTATTGCCACCACCACCATACACTTCAGCAATTACGATGTGAGTTGCACCTGTAGGTTCAATAACTGTAGAATTTTGTGGATTTGGTGCCTGCGTTACAAAATCGGTGTTGTTGTTGTCGCTGTCGTATCCGTTTCCGGCAAATTCTTCTGTTCCGCCCAAAGCCAATGTTGCCGTGGTTGAACTTGCAGATGCTTTTCTTTCGATTGATAAGGTATTGGAAGGGGCAGGCGTTGCAGCTGTTCCTTCGTAAGCATTGGCTGTTGTACCAAAACCCACTAAATCTATAATATTAGCGCCTGTTGGTTTTGCACCACTTTGTAAAGTGGTTGTGCTGGCCAGTAAAACTTTACCGGCAGTACCAGAAAGGGCTAAAGTTCCGACAGCATCAGGTGTAGGTAAATTAACGGTTCCGCCAGCCCCAACAGCCGCCTGAATAAGGTAAAAACCTCTTGCAGGGATACTTCCTGTTAAATTTGTACCTGCCCAGGTTGTTGTTCCGGTTGCGGCTGCATATTGTACCGACCATCCGGTTAAATCAACCGCAACGTTTGATGGGTTATATAATTCAATAAAATCATTTTTATACGTGGCACCGCTATTTCCGCCGCCACCATAAACTTCAGAAATAACCACATGTGCCGGAGGGGCAGCAGGTGTTGTTCCGGTACCGCTTAAAGCTACATTTACAGTGGTTGCACCTGCACTGGCATTTAAAACGTTATCTGTAGAGGCTACTGCAGCAGTTGGGCTAAAACGAACACTCACTGTTTTGGCTGAAGCCAGTTCGGCCGGGGTATAA
The DNA here is from genome assembly GCF_027213715.1 of Pedobacter punctiformis. Taxonomy (GTDB): domain Bacteria; phylum Bacteroidota; class Bacteroidia; order Sphingobacteriales; family Sphingobacteriaceae; genus Pedobacter; species Pedobacter punctiformis. Next base: position 84,034 of record NZ_JAPWGM010000003.1, on the reverse strand, counting down.
GTGATTGAAGTGCTGAATGTGGTGTTATCTTTTGAAACTGAAAAAGGTGCATTGGTGCTTACTGTAACATTTTTTGTTAAGCCACTGGCACTAAGCGTATAACTTTTTGAGGTAGAATTGGTTCCTGTATTCTGTGTTCCAAAATCTAAAGCGGTTTGATCTGCCGTTAAAACTGCCGATTGACCAACGCCGGTTAATGAAACAGTGGGAGGTGCGGCAACACCGCCACCAGCTGTAGTAATGCTTCCATTAATTGTACCCGCAGTTGTTGGCGTAAAATTGGTATAAATTGTATTGCTTCCTGAGGAAAGCTCTGCATTGGTGTAAGTTAATGAAGTGCCAAATCCTGTTCCTGATGTTTTGGAGATTGCATAAGGTGCAGTGGTTGTTAAAATAACATTGGTTCCATTAAGGTTGGCAGAATTTAAAGTATATGTTTGCTCTGCAGAAGTTGTATTGGTTAATTGTGTTCCAAAATCCAGGCTAGATGGGGTAACCGATAAGGAAGGTACAACCGCTGCACCTGAAGTAAAGGATAAATTAAAGTTATCTATTGCACTGGAAGGTCTGTTGCCTGAACCCGTGGTTGGGTTTATCGCGACGATACGAATCCATATTGGCCCTGAAATATTATCTAATGAAGTACCAAAATCGGCAGCTATTGTATTAATTACTGCAGATGATCCGCCGGTAGTTAGCGTTCCTGTTGTACTTGCAACAGTGAAAGTTGTAGGAGAAGCGCCAAAACCATAATCAACTCTCCATGTAGTTACTCTGGGCGAACTTGCATCTAAAGACTGTAAATCAAAACTTAATTTAAGCCCAGTTTTTCCGGTTGTATTCGCCATTTGGAATGCAAACCCAACGCCGGCATCAGAAGCTGTAACCTGTCTTATTCCCAATGCTCTGTTGCTGGCTGCTGTTTGTGCTGCAACAACTGAACTTAGCCCGATGGAACCGGAAGCAAAGTTTTTAAATGTACCGGAAGTATTATTCCACGCGGTTCCGGCGGCTGCTACGTTTGTGTATGTGGTGCTTGTACCTAATGCAGTACCTGTAGCAGAGGTATATACCCCAAATCCATTTGGAAGTGATGATCCGATTCCATCAAAATTTTCCACATAGGGTGATGTGGTGAGCGTTACCTGTGCCTGCGAAAATTTAGAAATGAAAAAAAGGGATAGAATTAATAGTAAGGTTTTTTTCATATAACGTTGTTAGTTTAAAACAAATGTATATGCAAAAATCCTCTTTCAATATTAAGTTGTTGTTAATTATTACGAATGTGGAAAAATAACGTTAATCTTAAATAAGATTTTGACTTTTATGCCGTTACGCATACTTTTTTAATTACAGGTATTCTTCAATATCCCCTTTTCCTTCACGGATAATTTCAAATTCTCCTGTAGTACAATCGATAACCGTTGAAGCTTCGTTATCGCCATAACCGCCATCGATAACCAAATCAACCAGGTTTTCATACTTTTCGTGAATTAATTCCGGATCGGTTGAATATTCAATCAATTCGTCATCATCCTTTATGGAAGTGGAAAGAATGGGGTTTCCCAGTTCTTTTACAATGCAGCGGGCAATATTGTTGTCGGGCACACGAATACCAACCGTTTTTTTATTCGAACTTAATAATTTAGGAACGTTATTATTGGCATTAAAAATAAAAGTAAAAGGGCCAGGTAAAGCCTTTTTCAAAACCCTGAAAGTTGTATTGTCTATCGGTTTTATATAATCGGCAATATGGCTTAAATCATGGCAGATAAAAGAAAAGTTAGCCTTCTCCGGTTTTATTCCTCTAATGCGGCAAATTTTCTCAATAGCCTTTGGGTTTGTAATGTCGCAGCCCAAACCATACACAGTATCAGTAGGATAGATGATAATTCCACCTTTTTTTAATATTTCAACAACCTGTTCTATGGCTTTTTCGTTCGGGTTTTCAGGATAAATCTTAATCAGCATATGTAAAAATAACAAAATTATGATGTCAGTTGTTTAATAATCCTAATCTTTGTATCACAAAACATATTCGCTAATCTAATTTTATGAGAAAAGCATTCATCGCCATTGCCGCATTTTTAGTAGCCATTACGGTTATGTTAGGTTTAACCTACCCGCCACTTTGGTGGATTTCTATTTTTACAGGCCCGATTGTAATCCTTGGTATTTACGATTTGATACAGCCTAAACACAGTATTGTTCGAAACTACCCGGTTGTGGGGCGTTTACGTTATTTTATGGAAGATTTACGCCCTAAGGTATATCAGTACTTTGTAGAAAGTGACACCAATGGAACGCCATACAGCAGGTTAAACCGTTCTTTAATTTATCAAAGAGCCAAAAAAGACAACGATACCATTCCATTTGGTACGCAATTAAATGTATACGATAACGGCTACGAGTGGTTAAGCCACAGTATTGCCGCAATTAGTCACCACGAATTAAACCTTGATCCACGTGTTTTAGTTGGTGGCCCGGAATGTAAAAAGCCCTACTCAGCCAGTATTTATAACATTTCGGCGATGAGTTTTGGTTCACTCAGTCAAAACGCAATTTTATCCCTGAACGGAGGAGCTAAAATGGGTAATTTTGCACACAATACCGGAGAAGGAGGGATTAGTGATTACCACCGTCAGCCGGGCGGAGATTTAATCTGGCAAATTGGTACCGGATATTTTGGCTGCCGTAATAACGACGGAACTTTTAATTATGATGCTTATGCCGAAAGGGCAAAAACCGATCAGGTAAAAATGATTGAAATTAAACTTTCTCAGGGTGCAAAGCCTGGTCATGGAGGTATGTTGCCTGCTAAAAAAGTAACGGCTGAGGTTGCCCGTATTCGTTTGGTTCCTGAAGGTAAAGATGTTTTATCACCTCCTGCGCACTCTGCATTTTCTACACCAATTGGTCTTTTAGAATTTGTTAAAAAACTCAGGGATTTATCAGATGGAAAACCTGTTGGTTTTAAACTGTGTATCGGTCGCCGCAGTGAGTTTTATGCCATTTGTAAGGCTATGATTGAAACGGGTATTTATCCGGATTTTATTACCGTAGATGGGGGCGAAGGTGGTACGGGTGCTGCACCACAGGAGTTTTCAAATTCAGTGGGTATGCCATTGCGTGAAGCCGTTGCCTTTGTATATGATGTTTTAAATGGATTTAACCTTAAACAACACATTAAAATTATTGCTTCGGGTAAAGTGGCAACAGGCTTTGATATAGTTAAAAATATTGCTTTAGGTGCAGATATGTGTAATGCTGCCCGCGGAATGATGTTTGCCTTAGGTTGTATTCAGGCCTTAGAATGTAACAGCAATACCTGTCCTACGGGTGTAGCTACTCAGGATCAGAGTTTAATGAAAGGTTTAGTGGTTGAAGATAAAACGGTTCGTGTTAAAAACTTCCATAATTTAACAGTAGCCAGTGCCGTAGAACTTTTGGGCGCTGCGGGTTTAAAAGAGCCTCAGCAATTAAGTCGTGCTTATATTAACAGAAGGGTTAGTCCGAATGTAATGCAATCATACCTGGAAAGTTATCCTTACATTCCGGCGGGTAGTTTATTGCAAACACCTTATCCATCCCGTTTTGAATTGGGTATGGCTTTAAGCAGCTCGAAAACTTTTGCACCAACAGATTATAAAGTTTCAGCAGTAGATTATTCTCACGCCAATCCATATAATGATACAATGGCAGAGCCGGGAAATTAATTTTTCTTTGCTTTATATCACACAAGGGTCAGTCGTTTATTTCGGCTGACCTTTTTTATTTGAACAATAGGCTTCGAATTGTTAAGAGAGAAAGGTGTCTTATTAATACTTTATAAATCGACAGTAAGGATGATTTGGAAATGTACAGTTTAGTGTTAATGGCACCGGTAGTCCCGCTTTATACTGTATCCCGATAGAAGAAATCGGGATGCCGTTTCAATCTGGTTTAAATACAAAGTTTCTGCATATAAAGTACAAGCTTGGTTAAATAAACCTGACCGGAAGCGTTATCCCCGATTTTTTCTATCAGGATTTAGCCAAGGTCAGGCCTGCATAAGCCAATAACTTCTGCCTTTCGTTTCTAACTGTATAGTAAGTAAATAGCTTTACGATGATTAGGAAATGAACGGTTCTGCGTTTTGTGGCAATTGTTGCCCCGCTTTGCGCTTTACTTCGTTTCACTCCGTGTTCGCTGCAATCGGGTTTAGGTAGAATGGTTTGTAGAAATGCATGGCTTCTTAACTGTAGTTCAATAAACCTGACCGGAAGCGGTATCCTGATTTTTCTATCGGGATTTAGCCAAGGGCAGGACTGCATAAGCCAATAACTTCTGCCTTTCGTTTCTAACTGTATAGTAAGTAAATAGCTTTACGATGATTAGGAAATGAACGGTTCTGCGTTTTGTGGCAATTGTTGCCCCGCTTTGCGCTTTACTTCGTTTCACTCCGTGTTCGCTGCAATCGGGTTTAGGTAGAATGGTTTGTAGAAATGCATGGCTTCTTAACTGTAGTTCAATAAACCTGACCGGAAGCGGTATCCTGATTTTTCTATCGGGATTTAGCCAAGGGCAGGACTGCATAAGCCAATAACTTCTGCCTTTCGTTTCTAACTGTATAGTAAGTAAATAGCTTTACGATGATTAGGAAATGAACGGTTCTGCGTTTTGTGGCAATTGTTGCCTCGCTTTGCGCTTTACTTCGTTTCACTCCGTGTTCGCTGCAATCGGGTTTAAGTAGAATGGTTTGTAGAAATGCGTGGCTTCTTAACTGTTGTTATATAAACATTGCAAGCAACAACACTTCTGATTTTTAATCGGGTTTTAGCTAAGGCTCAATTAATGCTGCTTTTCCCAGAAGCCTTTTTCGTCAAGAATTTTTAAATAGCTTTTATATGGTTCGTCAGCATGATAACGTTGATGCAGCTGATCGGTTAGGGCTTCTAAAAAGCTATAGAAAATAGAAAACTCTTCTTTTGAATTGTAAAGCCCGCCCCACTCATTTAGTATCCACTTTAATATTCTTCCATCCTTTGTAGTAATCGAAAATTCCAGGTAAGGAAAATCAACATCTGTTTTTTTGTAATAGTCGAGCTGCGCCCCACCCAATAAACCTATTTCCATTATCGGGACCCGAATATTGTGTATTTCATAAAACAGAATGGAGCCGAAACAGGAACTTTTAAAGCCTTCTTCGTTCAGTGAAATAACTTCTGTCGACTTCCTCGCTGATGTTGTTTTAAACAGCTTGTAAATGGCAATAAACATTAATGGTATGGAGATCAGCAATAGCCAGGAGGGGAAAAGCGGGTCTGAAACGGTAAATAAAATAATGGTTAATGAAATAGTTATTAGCGTGGCGAAAAACCAAAATAGAATAGGTAAGGTTTTTTTGCTGTTATTAAAACGGAAGCGATAAATTTTCATAAATAACTACTTTATAAGCTTAATCTATCTTAGATAGTTCTGCCTAAAAATAACTAATAAAACCATTATATAAAACGGTTGAGAAAAGGGCTGCTTCCGTTCGTTTCCAATAACAGTATAATAAGTAGTAAAGAGCTTTAAAGGTGATTTGGAAATGTACAGTTCAGTGTTAATGGCAGCTGTAGTTCCGCTTTACACTGTATCCCGATGGAAGAAATCGGGATGCCATTTCAATCGGGTTTAAATACAAAGTTTCTGCATATAAAATACAAGCTTTAGTTAAATAAACCTGACCGGCAGCGGTATCCTGATTTTTTCTATCAGGATTTAGCCAAGGGCAGGCCTGCATCAGCCAAAAGCTACTGACATTCGTTTCCAAGAAAAAGGAAATAGATTTCTCTGCAGTACGGAGAATTAGAACGATTGTTATAAAATAAAGAGGGTCGGCTGGAAATACCAACCGACCCTTTTTTGTAAGCTTATATTTTCTAAAACTCTGCGTTTTTAGGAAAACGTGGGAATGCAATTACATCACGAATGTTGGTCATTCCGGTTACAAACAATACTAAACGTTCGAAACCTAAACCAAAACCTGCGTGTGGTGCAGAACCAAATCTGCGGGTATCTAAATACCACCATAATTCGTCTTGTGGAATATTCATATCTTCCATGCGCTTGGTTAAACGATCTAAACGTTCCTCACGCTGAGAACCGCCAATCATTTCGCCAATACCCGGGAATAAAATATCCATCGCAGCAACGGTTTGTCTTCCTTCTGCATCCGGTTCATTTTGGCGCATGTAAAAAGATTTAATATCAGCAGGATAATCCGTTAAGATTACCGGTTTTTTAAAGTGTTTTTCAACTAAATAACGCTCGTGCTCACTCTGTAAATCGGCACCCCACTCATCAATTAAATATTTAAACTGTTTCTTCTGGTTAGGTTTAGAAGATTTTAAAATTTTAATTGCTTCTGTATAAGTTAAACGCTCAAAATCGTTGGCCAGGCAAAAGTCTAACTTCTCTAACAAAGTAAATTCGCTGCGCTCGTTTTGAGGTTTCTGTTTGTCCTCTTCTGCTAAACGTGTATTTAAAAATTCCAGTTCATCTTTGCAGTGGTCTAAAGCATATTTAATTACATACTTCATCATATCTTCTGCAAGCTGCATGTTGTCTTCTAAATCAGCAAAGGCAACCTCAGGCTCAATCATCCAAAACTCAGCCAAATGGCGGGTGGTGTTCGAGTTTTCAGCTCTGAAAGTAGGGCCAAAAGTATAAATCTGCCCGAAAGCCATTGCCGCTAATTCACCTTCCAACTGACCTGAAACGGTTAAGTTTGTTGCACGGGCGAAGAAATCTTCTGAGAAATCTACTTTACCATCAGCAGTACGTGGCGTATTGTCAAAATCTAAAGTGGTTACTTTAAACATTTCACCTGCACCTTCAGCATCACTTGCGGTAATTACAGGGGTGTGCATATATACAAAGCCACGTTCGTTGTAAAACTGGTGGATGGCGAAAGCCAGGGCATGCCTTACCTTAAAAACAGCGTTAAAAGTATTGGTGCGGAAACGCAGGTGTGCAATTTCACGTAAAAACTCTAAGCTGTGTTTTTTAGGTTGTAAGGGGAATTTCTCCGGATCACTATCGCCTAAAATTTCAATGCTGGTGGCTTTAATTTCTACTGTTTGACCTTTTCCTAAAGATTCGATCAGTTTTCCGGTTGCAGAAATTGCGGCTCCGGTTGTTATTCTTTTCAACAGCTCTTCAGGTAAATTATTAAAATCAACTACAACCTGGATATTGCCCATGCAAGAACCATCATTTAAAGCGATAAACTGATTATTACGGAAGGTTCTAACCCATCCCATAACCGTTACTTCTGTGTTGAATGCTGTCGATTTTAATAAATCTTTAATTTGCTGTCTCTTAATCATAATTTTAATTGTAAAAGGCCCAAATTTAGAAAAAATAAATAGTTTTCAGTTGGCAATTTTCAATTCATACTGCAAAATGAAAATTGCCAACTGAAAATTCAGAATTGACCGCCTATTTTGATAAAGATTTATCCCTGACAGCCTTAAACTCCGAACCTTTTTTCCATGCCGGGAAAGTTGTTTCATTACTCAGTTTATACCCAACGTTAAATAAGATGTTGGCAACCTGAGCAATCCCATCTGCATTAAAGGCATCGGTATAACTATCAGAAGGCTGATGATAATTTTTGTCGTTATATATTTTCTTTTGAGCAGCGCCCCATTCTTTTCCATTTTCGTAGCTGTCAATTCCGTTGCCTATATCTACAGCCGGAACGCCAACTTTAGCAAAATTAAAATGGTCAGACCTGTAATAACTTCCTGCACTCGGTCTTTGATCGCCAACGGCATATAATTTATCTTTTTCTATTTCGGCAACAATATAATCTTCCACTTCATTTTGTCCTTTGCCTTTTATCGAAATGTCCTTTGTTTTTCCATAATCGCCCAAAGCATCCATATTTAAATTGGCAACGGTTTTATTTAGCGGGTAAACCGGATTGGAAGCGTAATACTCTGAGCCCAGTAAACCTTGTTCTTCGCCAGTTACCGCTAGAAATATAACGGATCTTTCAGGTTTTTCTTTAGCGTTTTGAAATGCTTTGGCAATGCTTAACATGGTTGCTACACCGCTTGCATTATCTACAGCGCCATTGTAAATAGAATCGCCGTTAATTTTAGGGCCAATGCCAAAATGATCCCAGTGCGCAGTATAAATAATATATTCATCAGGTCTTTTGGTGCCTTTTATAGTTGCAATAACATTTTGCGAAGTATTGTATTTCAATTTATTCTTTAAACCTACGGTTACATTCGCGTTTAAAGAAACAGCCTTGAACTCCTTTTTGCGGGCATAAGCACGGATGTCTCCGGTAATTCCGGCACTGGCCAATAATTTGGTTGCTGCCTCTTCAGTCATCCAGCCTTCCAGTTTACACCTTGAGGCGTGTTTATCTTTTTGCTGTAAATATAACCTTGCACCCGTATTGCTATTGGTAATAACCGACCAGCCATAACTTGCCGCATCTGTTTGATGTACAATGATTACGCCAGCAGCACCTTGTCTGGCTGCCTCTTCAAATTTATAAGTCCAGCGTCCATAATAGGTCATGGTGTCGCCTCTGAAAACGGTTTTATCATCTGATTTAAACCCCGGATCACTAACCAGAACAATAACCGTTTTACCTTTAACATCTAAGTTTTTATAATCGTTCCATTGATATTCAGGAGCTACAATTCCAAAACCTGCAAATACCAATGGCGAATTTTTAAGCTGAACACTATCTTGCTCTCTTCTGCTAAAGGCAACAAAATCTTTGGTTGCTTTTAAAGTGATGTTCGTTTTACCTCCGGTAATTTCCATGTTTTCGGATGGGGTAGAGGTAATTTCAACCATCGGTACTTTTTGGATGTAACTTCCATTATTGCCGGGTGCCATACCCATTTCTTTAAATTGAGCAGACAGGTAGTTCACTGTTCTGGTTTCGCCCTCCGTAAAGGGGCGGCGGCCTTGTAAACTATCATTCGCTAAAACTGCAATGTGGGCTTTAATGGATGCTGAACTAATGGCTTCAGGATTATCTTGTGCTTTTTCTTGTTGGCATGAAGATAAAACAGCGATAGCCAGGAGGACTGGCAGACTGGTAAATAGTTTTTTATTCATATGTAAATCTTATGGTGAAGGCTAAAGGGGTTTAATCAGTACGTACTGATTAAACCCGCATGCGCTTCTGTAAAATTAACGGAATAATTTATGATTACCATAATCAAAATCAGATACTATTGTTGCTGCTGCTACTGCTGACTCTTTTGAAAAAATGTTAATGAAGTTTTGTTAATGATTGCGGTAATTATTTTTATTAATAAACATTTCATCAAACGTGTTGGGATGATTCAAATAGTTTTTTATAAAATATTCTATCATTTCGTTTAATTTTTTGTTTAAAATATGATTTTGAAGTTAAAAATCAATTAATTTTTGATATTTTTTTAATTAAAATTTATTTTTATATAGTTTTTTAGTTTGAATACTTGATTTATTTTTGTGTTTTATTGATTTTTTATGAAATATTTTAAATTTTTATCTAAAAAAAATTGCTTTTTTAATAAATATTTGTATTTTTGTGATGCTCGTTAATTATTATTATATATTTGGTTTAAAAAAAGCGCTGGTAACGGCGCTTTTTTTATAAAAACATCGAAAACGACTTATTCATAATCAACATAAACCAAACCAACCAAAAAAAGCCCCGACAAAATCGGGGCTTTTAATTTTTAAGAGAATTGTGGGATTTAAACAAAAAAAGCTTCCGTTGGAAACCAGGGAAGCTTTTTTGCAATATGTTTTGTTAGTTATTGTTCTGAGTAAGTGATTTTATTAACGTGTTTGTCAATTTCCCATCTGCCTGTACCTTCTTCACCAATTACATCAAATAATTCCAGCGCACGGCGGGCTTTATATTCTTCTTCACGTTGCTCTTTTAAGAACCAGTTTAAGAATTCCATAGTTACGAAGTCTTGTTCTTTATGGCATTTTGCTGCAATGTTTTTAAAGCTTTGTGTAATTGCAATTTCTGCTTCTAAAGCATCTTCAAATACTTCTCTGAATCCGGCAAAATCAGTTTTTATGTTTGATACTTCAGGAGAGATTGCATTTCCGCCCATATCTAAAACATATTTGAATAATTTTAGCTGGTGAATTCTTTCTTCTTCTGATTGCTTTAAAAAGTAATCTGCTGAAAAGTCAAATCCGTTTTGGTCACACCAGGATGACATTGATAAATATAGTGATGAAGAGTGAGCTTCTTTTTTTATCTGCTGATTTAATAATGTTTCAATTTCTTCAGAAATTAAACATTTGATGCGCATTAAGTCTTTCATAATTCCGTGCTTTAATAACCATACAAATGTAACATGTATTTTATGTTTTTGTGTGAATTATTTGCTATATGAAATTAGTCTAAATTGCTGGAATGTAGGTATTTGTAATCAGTTTAAATAAGGCTGGGAAGTGGTATAATGCTATCGTATTGTAGAGGGCAGGCTTATTAAGCTGTAAAATTGATACTCATTACATTTTAAATAACAACGTATTAGGTATTTACTGCAATTTGGATTAATAAACCAGGCGATGAAGGCAATCACTGATCATGTGATTAAGCTTAAACATGGTAAAGGTGCCTTGAAGTAAATCTTTTAAAGCAATAATTTCTAAAGCACTTAAAAGGTAAATGTGTTCGCAACCGTTGAAAGTAACCAATTCGAAATCAGCCTTGTGCGTATTTAAAAGAAGTGCTTCAATATCAATGCTTTCTACGGCATTTTTAAGTTTTTGCAGAGCCAAACAATTGAAGCGGGCAAATTTGCCGCCAAAATCGATATAAAAACAATTAAGCTTATCAGATTGATAAATAGTACCTTGGTTGTTCGAGAAAACGTTGATCAGCTCGTTGATATTGATACAGGCTCTTTCCATTGGGTACAAATGTTGTGATTATTTAGATTAAATACAAATAATCTTAACGAAAAGTGAAATTTATTTAAACGGGCTCTTGATTATTATAAATCATATGGTAATACTGACCTCCAATAAATTGCCTTTCGTTTTCTATTTCGAAACCCATTTTTAAGTACAACCTTAAAGCCCCTTCATTTCCTTTATCAACTAATAATGCTGCTTTTTTGTGACCAAGTTTGGCAGACCATTCTATACCAGCTTTAATTAAAAGTTTACCAATGCCTTTTCCCTGCATATTTTCAGAAACGCTGATAGTGTCCAGGTAAAATTCTCCTGCTTCTGTTTCCGGTTCGGGATTAAAATCTTTCAGACCACAGTTTTTAATCAAGTATTGAAGAAATGGCGCTCGGAGTTCCAAAAGTTTTGCACCATCGTATGCATTTATAGATCCAACAACCTGTCCGTCATTTTCAAAAACTAAAGTATTTTCATAGCTGTATTGGTTGCCCTGCTGACTGAAAAAATACTCGAAAAGAGCAATTGCATCATGTATATTATTAGAATTGGCGAATTTAAAGGCTAAATCGCCCATAGCTTGCACAATTAATAAAGCAACAATCTTACGGTCATCAGGATTTGCCTTACGGATCATGATAGCGCAGCCAGATTAAATGTTTCAGCAACCCGGATTCCTTTTTCTGTTTGCTGTAAAGTACAACATTCATTTACAGAGTCGTGCTCCAGATACAGGATATAATCATTTACAACAGCCTCTTCTAAAAAAGATTTTTTTTCTGTTAGCGTTTTTAATGGAAACATATCGTAAGCCATTACATAGGGCAGGGGTAAATGCCCAACGGATGGTAAAAGATCGGCCATATAAACGATGGTTTTACCTTTGTAATTAATTTTTGGAAGCATCATTGCATCGGTATGGCCATAGGCAAAGCTGATGTTGATGTTGGGTTGCCATTCAAGGTCTTCTTTTTCCTCAACAAATTTAAGCTGACCACTTTCCTGAATGGGCAAAATATTATCTTTTAAAAAGGAAGCTTTTTCTCTGGCATTAGGTTCTACTGCCCATTGCCAGTGTTTTTCGTTACTCCAGTAACTGGCATTTTTAAAAGCAGGGAGCAGTTTTTCTCCTTCACGTTTTATGGCGCCGCCAACGTGGTCAAAATGTAAATGCGTTAAAAATACATCCGTAATATCTGCACTGTTAAATCCCAGCGCAGCCAGTGATTTTTCCATGGTATCATCACCATGCAAATAATAATGGCTGAAAAATTTTTCATTTTGTTTATCCCCAATACCGGTATCCACTAAAATCAATTTATTTCCATCTTCTATTAAAAGACAACGCATAGCCCAGGTGCAAAGGTTATTGCCATCTGCAGGATTTGTTTTTTGCCAGATGGCTTTGGGTACCACGCCAAACATAGCGCCGCCATCTAACTTAAATAAGCCTGTATTTATGGTATGTAATTTCATATCTGATTTTAATAATTGGGTAAAACAAAAATTGGTTAACTGTTATTAAAACAATTAACCAATTTTAAATTAAACGGTTAACCGTTTGTATTATAAATGTATCACTTCTCCGTAAGCATCAGCTGCAGCTTCCATAATGGCTTCGCTCATGGTTGGGTGTGGGTGTACCGCTTTAATCATTTCATGGCCTGTTGTTTCCAGTTTACGGGCAACTACAATTTCAGCAATCATTTCGGTTACATTAGCGCCAATCATGTGTGCGCCTAATAATTCTCCGTATTTAGCATCAAAAATTAATTTTACGAAACCGTCTTTTGCACCGGCAGCGCTAGCTTTACCTGAGGCAGAGAAAGGAAATTTACCAATTTTTAATTCGTAACCCGCGGCTTTGGCAGCTTTTTCTGTATAACCTACTGATGCAATTTCTGGCGTGCAATAGGTACAGCCCGGAATGTTATTATAATCTAAAGGCTCAGCATGCTGACCAGCGATTTTTTCTACACAAATAATACCTTCTGCAGAAGCAACGTGTGCTAAAGCTTGTCCGCCTACAACATCACCGATTGCATAATAACCTTTAACTGAAGTATTGTAGAATTCGTCTGTAACGATTTTACCTTTATCTGTTTTAATACCTACTTCTTCTAAACCAATGTTTTCGATGTTGGCAACAATACCGGCGGCAGACAGAACGATGTCTGCTTCAATAGTTTGCATCCCTGAAGCCGTTTTAACCTGAACTTTGCAGCCAGGACCACTTGTATCAACAGATTCAACACTTGCCGAAGTCATTACATCAATGCCAACTTTTTTAAGGCTGCGTAATAATTGTTTAGAAACATCCTCGTCTTCTACCGGAACTACGTTTTCCATAAACTCAACCACGGTAACCTTGGTTCCCATTGTTGCATAGAAATAAGCAAATTCAACACCAATAGCGCCAGATCCTACCACAACCATACTTTTTGGTAATTCTGGTAAAACCATTGCCTGGCGGTATCCGATAATTTTTTTACCATCTTGTTTTAGATTAGGCAGCTCTCTGGATCGGGCACCTGTAGCAATAATAATATTTTTAGCCGTTAATTCCTGTTGAGAACCATCTGCGCCTTTAACTTCTAATTTGTTGCCTGGTTTAACTTTTCCGGTACCCATGATTACGTCAATTTTATTTTTTTTCATCAAAAACTGAACGCCTTTACTCATTCCATCAGCAACACCACGACTGCGTTTTACTACAGCTGCAAAATTAGCGGTTGCTTCGGCAGTAGTAATGCCATAATCTGCTGCGTGGTTAATATATTCGAAAACCTGAGCACTTTTTAAAAGTGCTTTTGTTGGAATACAGCCCCAGTTTAAACAAATGCCGCCTAAAGATTCACGCTCTACAATTGCAGTTTTTAAACCCAGTTGAGAAGCTCTGATTGCAGCTACGTATCCACCGGGACCGCTGCCTAAAACAATAACATCGTAATTCATATCTATTAAAAGAAATTTGCTTTTTAATTGTTTCGTTATAAAAATTTATAACCTCCGGCCAGGAGCGGGCTCTGATTGATCAGATTTCCCCATCGGTTACTTAAATCAGAACCGAATTATAAAAATCTGGAAATTTTTGGTTTCCAATAATTGCCAAAACTAAAAAAAAAATGTCAATTCGGTTAGAGATTGTTGTCTTTGCCTAAACAAAGAATGTAAAAATTACATTGGGAGAATATTATGCTTTGATTTTAAGAATGGTTGAAAACAGTTTTTAGAATAATTTTACTGTTGACTTAAATTTAATATGTTTTTGCTAACCAAACATCTGCTTTTTTGATAATTATAGAAATGGATTAGCAAGATATTGATAAAGTGAAAGTTATTAGGGGGTTAACGTATGTTAATTGTTGAAAAGTTTTCTCTGGCTTAATAATTATTTAACATTGAATGTTAAATTGTGTTAAAATTTATTAATTACATTTGCAGCGATAAAATCAGTTGATCTTATTCATAAAAAACAAAACATTTAAAAAACAAAGTATGAACAAATCTTTACTTTTAAAATTTGTATTCATTATTGTAGCTTTCGTAGGTTTTTCTTTCGCTGTAAATGCGCAGGTAACCACTTCTTCAATGACTGGTACAATCAAAGACGCAAAGGGAGCTTTGCCAGGTGCCAGTGTTAAAGCTACGCACACCCCTACAGGTACAGTTTATTCTGTATCAACTAACAACGACGGCCGTTTTACTATTGGCGGTATGCGTGTTGGCGGACCTTATACCATTGAAGTTAGTTTCGTTGGTTACAGACCAGAAAAATTAACTGATGTTTCTTTAAAATTAGGTGAGCCTTATCTTTTAAGCGTTGTATTATCTGATAACAGTGCTACTTTAAGTGAGGTAAAAGTTGTTGGACAAAGCACCAACAGTGTGATGAACTCAAGTAGAAATGGTACATCAACAGTAATTGGTAAGCAACAGATTCAAAATTTACCTTCAATTTCACGTAGTGTTAATGATTTAACCCGTTTAACGCCTCAGGCTAGTACATCAACTAACGGTGTTTCTGTTGGTGGTGGTAACTATCGTGCAAATAACTTTACTGTAGATGGTGCTAACTTTAACAACCAGTTTGGTATTGGTGGTAACGTACCTGCAGGTGGTTCACCAATTTCAATTGATGCATTAGAGCAAATCTCCATCAATGTTACGCCTTTTGATGTTCGTCAAACTGGTTTTACTGGTGGTGCAATTAATGCTGTTACCCGTTCAGGAACAAATACTTTCACCGGAAGTGCATTTTATACTATGCGTGGTGAAGATATGCAAGGAAAAAGAATAGGTGATGTTTATAGAATTCCTACTCTTCAAAAATTAGACGAGAAAAATTATGGGGCAAGTTTTGGCGGTCCAATTATAAAAGACAAATTGTTTTTCTTTGTTAACTATGAAAAAAAACATACTATTCAGCCTGGCACAACTAAAATTGCTGCAACCCCATCTCAACCATTTGGTAGTTTGTCGACCGTAGCTAAACCAACAGCTGTCTTTTTAGATGAAGTTAAATCAACGTTACTTTCTAAGTATGGGTATGATCCCGGTGTGTATCAGGGATACTCAAATATTAGTGATAACGAAAAAATGTTTGCCCGTTTAGATTGGAACATTACTAAAGATCACCGTTTCAGTATACGTTATAATCAAGTTGAAAGTCAAACACCATTAACAGTGAGTACTTCAACTACGGGATCAGGCATTACTTTTGGTTCTAATAGTCATAGAGGAACGATTAATGCATTACCATTCTCTAATTCTAATTATTATCAGGCAGCGAATTTATATTCTGCCGTAGCTGAATTAACTTCATCATTTGGAAGCAAAGTAACTAATGTTGCTCGTGCTACTTATTCGCATCAAAACGATCCAAGAACATCAGATAGTTCTCCATTTCCATTAGTTGATATTTTAGATGGCGGTAATACTGCTACTACATTTGGTTACGAGCCATTTACATATGGTAACTTAAGAGATGTTAAAGGTTACACTTATAGTGATGATTTAAGTTTAGCTTTAGGAAAACACAACATTACATTAGGTTTACAGGCTGAATTTAGTACTACCAAAAATGGTTTCCAACGTTTTGGTACTGGTTATTATGTGTTTAATTCATGGTCTGATTTTGTTAACAATCAAAAACCAGCGAATTATGCTGTAACCTATTCTTTAAATCCTGATGGTTCTCAAGCTTATCCTAGCTTTAAATTTAATCAGTACTCTGCTTATTTACAAGATGAATTTACGGTTTCTGATCGTTTGAAGTTAACTGCAGGATTAAGAGTTGAACAAGCAAGTTATCCTGATGTAACTGAAGTTAAAACCCATCCTCTTGTTGCTAATTTATCTTTTGCTGGTCAAAAGGTAGATACTGGCGTTTTACCTGAGAACAGAATCTCTTACTCACCACGTTTTGGTTTTAACTGGAATGTATTTGGAGATCGTTCATTCCAGGTACGAGGTGGTACAGGTATCTTTACGGGTCGTATCCCATTTGTATGGATTGTATCTCAATCAGGAGATGCAGGTTTGTTACAGTTTACTCAAACTTATTCTGGGCAAGCTAATACTCCATTTTTCAATCCAAGTATTGCACCTAACTTAGTGGGAGCTAAGGGAACAGCTGGTTCTTCTATTCCTAGTAGTATAAGTGTTATGTCTCCAACCTTGAAATTACCACAAACGTGGAAATCAAGTATTGCATTTGATGTAAAATTACCTTGGGGTATAGTTGGAACATTAGAAGGTATTTATGGTAGAGACTTAAATGTTGCTGTAGCTAAAAATATTAACTTAATTGAACCAACTGCTTTAAATATTTCTGGATATGGTGATAATAGACCAATGTATCCAAACAGTGCTTTTGGCAGACAAAACGTTTCTTTAACTGCCGCTGGTCAAGTTGCAACTACTGCTGCTGCAACAAGTACGTCAGGTTTCAACGTGATTCAGATGTCAAATGCTAAAGGTGGCTACAACTGGCAAGCTACTGCTCAATTAACCAAGCAGTTCTCTAATGGCTTAGCTGCAATGATTGCTTATACCAGATCTGATCAACGTAATTACGGTGATGGAGGAGGTGATCAGTTGTTAAACTTATGGTCAATTCCACAAACTTCTGGTAATCCAAATACTCCAACTTTAAGTTATTCAAGTAATTTAAACCCGGATCGTGTTATTGCTAATATTTCTTATAAAAAAGAATACCTTAAAAATTTAGCTACTTCATTCTCTTTATTTTATGAAGGATCTCAACAAGGAAGATTCTCTTATACTTATGGTTCAGATTTTAACCGTGATGGACAATCAGGTAATGATTTAATTTATATCCCTAAAGATGCATCTGACATTACTTTCGTAGCTGTTCCTGCTGGAACCACTGGTTACGGCAGAGCTTTTACCGTTCAGGAGCAAAGTGAAGCTTTTGAAGCTTATATCGCTCAGGATAAATATTTAAGCCAACACAGAGGCGAGTATGCAAAACGTAATGCTGGAACATCTCCTTGGAGAAATCAGTTTGACTTTAGACTTACTCAAGAAGTTTTCAGAAACTACGGTAAGACTAAAAACTCTTTCCAGTTTACAGTTGATATTTTTAACGTAGGTAATTTATTAAACCGCAAATGGGGTAATGTAAACTTTGTGAACAACACAGCAATTTTAGTTCCCACAAATGCTTCAGCAGTTAATAATACAACAAAACCAACATTTAGATTAGCAGCAAGTAATAATGATCTTGTAAGAAGTACTTTTGGTACATCTCAAACAATTTTATCTACTTACTATATGCAATTTGGTGCTCGTTATATCTTTAACTAGTATTGCTTAATAGTTTAAAAACCCCCGAATGAAAATTCGGGGGTTTTTTTGTAATTAACCTTTTGTGTTTTTAACTATCAAATCTGAATTTACTTTACAAACTCATCAATCAAAAACGAAACCGATTTTGACATTACAAGATAAATAATGGCCATTAAATCAGTTTTTTATAAACACTTTTTAAAGTTATAGTTGTTCCATTTTCTAATTTCATCTCGTTACCAGAGATATTTGTAATGTAATTCAGGTTAACCAGATATGAATCGTGAACTTGTAAGAAACGCAAATCGTTTTTGAGCTCTTTTAGTGCCTCGCTGAAATCAACATGGGCAATGATATTTTTTGTTTGCGTAACAATCAGTATAGCGTCTCCTTCATTCTGAATTAGTAAGATGTGAGCCTTAATTACACGGTCAAAATTACCTTTCTTCTCCCGCTCAATAAATAAATTATCATCTGATTTTACTTTGTAAGTACGGGTAAGCTTATAAATAATTTGGGTAAATTTAAAATTATCTATTGGTTTAACTAAGTATTGGGTATCATTTTTTAAGGTATATGTTAAGCCGGAAGTTGTAAAAATAATAACCTGTACCTGATTTCCTAACCTTTCCTGAAATTCTAATTCCGAATGCCCAGGCACCTCAATATTTATAAAAAGAAGGTGAATAGGAATATCTTTATTGATTTCCGAGAAAGCCTTTTCTGGATTATTATATGTTTTAACTAAGGATAATAGGGGATGGAACTTAATTAAAGTTGCTAAGTCTTTAACAGAATCCTGATCCCTGTCTATGATTGCACATCGTAATTTAATATTCATAATTACGCGTATAATGGAGTTTGAAAGCTCATAAAATTAAATAATATTGTGAGTAATACTGATATAAATACGGTTTTTGTATGTTTAATGCATTTTTTCAAACAAAAGTATTAATACCTTAATTTGTAATGTAAATATACAAAATAATTTAAATAGCGGTCTTATGTGACCGCAGATTTTTTAGATAATCTAAACACCTTGCTTAACTCAATAGTTAAGTAAGAGAAATGGTTGGAAAAGACTATACAAGTATTCAAAAGCAATTTGGAGATAACCTTCAAAAAATAAGGCATAATAAAGGATTAAGCCTTAGGGCACTTGCTGCAAATTGTGAAATTGACGATAGCAAAATTTCTAAAATTGAGAATGGAAAATTTAATATTAAACTCTCTACAATAATCGAATTAGCCAAAGGTTTGGAAGTGAAACCTGCTGATTTACTTGATTTCTAAGACTCAACCCGTATTAAAAAAAATACTTTTTTCCTTTTTTTTCCTTTTTTATACTAAATTAGCATATCGGATTCGGCTTTAACCGTTCTCGTTTATTGAAAAATAATTTCATTCCTCTTGATAATCATTCCCATAGGCTTGTATGTACTGCAAGACCTGTACTTCATTAATCATCCCGAAATGGTTTAATAAGTATTTAAATCTGAAAATAATGGATTACTAAGTTAGCATCTTAACAGGTAATAACTTTTAAATCATTGTTTTTTGGGTTTGGTTAAAAGCTAAGTAATGAAAAAAATTTTAGTGATGTGCGCAATATTATGTATGCACAATTTGGCATTTGGACAAAAGGTTTTTCAATCTGGAAATTATGGAAAACAAAAGCAAAAAAGCTATTTAGAACTCGAAGGTGTTTTAAAGGATAAGTATAAGAATAAAGGCTTTTACTGGTTTAATGTGCAGCGTAAAGATGACGTATGTATTGTTAATATTGTGGATACTGCTCTTTTTAATAAAACAACCATTAATACTCCGGTAACTTTAAAAGAATGCTTCGAGTTGGATAGTAACCAGTGGAAAAAGAAATTGAATTAACGCTAATGGCTATTGTTTTAAATCTGCCATAATCATAATTATTTTCATTACTTCCTTATTCAAACCGTTAATTTTAGGGCATAAAACCTATCCCTGAAAATCATGAAAAATTACCTGTTTCTGGCCTTTGCAATCTTATTTGAAATTCTTGGAACAACAGCATTGAAATATTCGGAACAGTTTACCCGATTAACTTTTAGTATCGTGACTGTTTTGGCCTATGCCGCTGCATTTTATTTTTTAAGCCTGACCTTAAAAACCATTCCTGTAGGAATAGCCTATGCAATCTGGTCGGGTGTTGGGATTTTGTTAATTACACTGATTGGCATACTTGCTTTTAAACAAACACCAGATTTACCTGCCATTATAGGCTTGATTTTAATTATTGCAGGTGTTGTTATTATTAATCTGTTTTCTAAAACAGCTTCACACTGATTGTTTTATAGCCATTTCCTTCCAGTAAATTATTAATTAATAAAAACGATGTGATACCAAGGTGTAATAATAATATAGCATTGATTTAAAAAAGTCCAGTTTATCAAAAGTTTTATCTTCTATACAGTCTTGCATGAATAGGAGTATCTGGTATGAATAAGAAATAAGAATAAAAAGCCTGCCCGAATTAAAACCGGGCAAGCCAATGATTTACTTTACTGGTATTTCACGGAGAATGTGAAGCAGGTAGTTGTAAAATTTATCAACGGATGAAATGTTTACCCGTTCATCCGGCGAATGTGCGCCACGAATGGTGGGACCAAAGGAAATCATATCCATATCTGGAAAATAAGAACCTAAAATGCCACATTCCAAACCAGCATGACAAGCACCTACGTGTGGTGTATGCTCGAAATGATCGGGATATAATTTTAACATCAGTTTTAAAATGGCCGAATCTGCATCCGGTTTCCAGCCTGGATAATCTCCATTTTGAACAATTTCGCAACCTATATTTTCGAAAGCAGATTTAACGGCAGTCGCAACATCTTCTTTAGTACTTTCCACACTGCTGCGTTGAAGTGACTGAGTGATAAATGTACCTTCCTTAATGCTTACCTTGGCCAAGTTAGTCGAGGCTTCCACCAGGTTTTCTATATCCGGGCTCATTCTGAAAACACCATTTGGTACAGTATATATGGCTCTTAAAATTTGCCAAAAATAAGCTGGTTCTACCATGAACGAAGGCGTTTCTACTTCAACAGCCTCTACAATAAGTCCTTTTTCTACAGTTTTATATTCTTCCTTTAAAATAGCCGTTAATTTTTCGAAGAACTTTAAAAAAGCTTCCTTTTCAACTTCTTGAAATGTAATGGTGGCTATAGATTCTCTTGGGATAGCATTACGTAAGCTGCCTCCATCTAAACTGGAAAGCTGAATATTAACAGATTGTTTAGCTTTATAAAGCAAACGGTTCATTAATTTATTTGCATTTGCCCTGCCACGATGAATATCCATACCGGAGTGGCCACCCATTAAACCTTTAATTTTGATCTGGAAGGCTATTGAACCTTTTTCAACCGGAACTTCTTTATACTGTGCTTTGGTATTGGTATCTAAGCCGCCTGCGCAACCAATGGTTAATTCATCTTCTTCTTCAGTATCAAGGTTTAAAAGAATTTTTCCACTAAAATTAGCCGGGTCTAATTGCTTTGCACCGGTCATACCTGTTTCTTCATCAATGGTAAACATGGCTTCAATGGCAGGGTGCTGAATATCTTTTGAAGCAAGTACCGACATAATTGCGGCTACACCAATACCATTATCTGCCCCAAGGGTGGTGCCTTTTGCTTTTACCCATTCGCCATCCACGTACATATCAATACCTTGAGTTTCGAAATCAAAAACAGTATCGCTATTTTTTTGGTGTACCATATCCAGGTGTGATTGCAGTACAACCGTTTGACGGTTTTCCATTCCTGTGGTAGCCGGTTTTTTGATCACTACATTTCCAATGGAATCCTTAATCGTTTCGAGGCCTAAACTTTTGCCATAATTTAATATAAACTCAATAACACGCTCTTCTTTTTTAGATGCCCGTGGTACAGCATTTAGGCTGGCAAAATTTTCCCATAAAATGGCCGGGGATAAATCTTTTAATTCCATTTAGTATTGATTAAATTTAATTGTTAAGGTATTTTAAAATGTAAAGTTACTATTTACCTGAACGGATATTGTGGGATTTTGAATCTTTTTAAAAGGAATTCCTGAAAGATTTTAAACAAAAAAAGTGGTTAAATTATTTAACCACTTTTAATATTTTGTCGAAATTTTATTCTAATTGTATACAAAAGTTCCTTTTTCACTTTCAATGGTTACCTGTTTTTGGCTCCCTTTTTCTACACGCCCGATAACCTGAGCATCAATGTTAAAGCTTTTAGAAATTTGGATAATGCTATCTGCAATTTCATGTGGAACATATAATTCCATCCGGTGGCCCATGTTAAACACTTTGTACATTTCTTTCCAGTCTGTACCCGATTCTTCCTGAATTAATTTAAACAGGGCTGGAACTGGAAACAAATTATCTTTAATTACATGGATATCATCATTAACAAAGTGTAATACCTTGGTTTGTGCACCTCCACTGCAGTGTACAATGCCATCGATTTGGTTGCGGTGCTGATCTAATATTTTTTTAATCACCGGCGCATACGTACGGGTAGGAGATAAAACCAGTTTGCCAGCCGTAATTTTACCAAAACCTTCAACTTCAATTTCGTCTGTTAATTTCTTTTTGCCTGAAAATACCAAATCAAAAGGAACAGCAGGGTCGAAACTTTCCGGGTAAGCATTTGCAACCGACTTATCAAATACATCATGGCGGGCAGATGTTAAACCATTTGAACCCATGCCTCCGTTATATTCAGTTTCGTAAGTAGCCTGACCATAGGACGCTAAAGCAACAATTACATTGCCTGGTTTAATATTATCATTACTAATAATATCTTCACGTTTTAAACGACAGGTTACGGTAGAATCAACAATAATCGTTCTTACTAAATCGCCTACATCAGCAGTTTCTCCACCGGTAGAGTAAATTGAGATGCCTTGTTCGCGTAAATCAGCTAAAATTTCTTCGGTTCCGTTAATTACTGCAGCAATAACTTCGCCTGGAATTAAATTTTTATTACGGCCAATAGTAGATGACAATAGAATGTTATCGGTAGCGCCAACACAAATTAAATCGTCAAGATTCATAATGATTGCATCCTGAGCAATTCCTTTCCAAATCGAAATATCTCCGGTTTCTTTCCAGTAAACGTAGGCTAATGATGATTTTGTGCCTGCTCCATCGGCGTGCATGATGTTGCAGTAGTTTTCATCGCCTCCTAAGATATCCGGAACGATTTTGCAGAATGCTTTCGGGAATATTCCTTTATCTATATTTTTGATGGCATTATGCACATCTTCTTTTGAGGCAGAAACCCCACGCTGATTGTACCTGTTATCACTCATTTGCTGCAAAGATAGGGTTTTAAGGTAAAAGGGCGAAAGGTAAATGGTAAAAGGTGCAGGGTAAATCGGAATCTGTTTTCTAATTGCTTCGATGGAGAGAAAATATAGATTTTATGATAAAATCTTCATAGGTGACAAGCACTAATGATTGTAATTTAAACCCGATTTTACGAATGCCAATTTTTCTATTGGCAGCAGGGAAAGCGGGACAGAAGAAACCGACTGGCAATGAAACAGCTTTCCAAATAAAATAAATATAAGTTTGAGATTCTTCGTTCCTCAGGAATGACAAGATGAGAAATCGCTTTCTTGAAAAATGCTGAGTTTGAGATTTTCCATCACTCACAGAATGACAAAAATAAAAAGGCGTAGAGCAAACCCTACGCCTTAAACCTTTTAGCTTATACCATTCTTATTTCAAGAATAATAATTCTCTGAATTTTGGTAAAGGCCAAACGCTGTCGTCAACAATTTGCTCTAATTTATCAACGTTGTAACGGATGGTATCGAAATAAGATTTAACTTTCTCATCGTAGGCAATCGCTTTTTCGCGTGTATCTTCGATTTTGTTGGTTACTTTACGTTCTTCTAACATGGCATCGATATTGGTTTTAACAATATTTAAATGCTCTGCTAACTTGTTAACGATATCTAAAGAAACTTTACTGTCAACACCAATTTCTTTTAAACCTTTAACGTTTTCGATTAAAGTATTTTGGTAAGCAATAGCAGCAGGAATAATGGCTGTGTTTGTTACCTCGCCCATTACACGTGCTTCGATCTGTAGTTTTTTGTAGAAATTCTCCAGCATGATTTCATGACGGGCATGGATTTCACGTTTGCTGTAGATATTGGTTGAAGCAAATAATTCAGCCGATTTTTCAGATAAATAAGCATCTAAAGCTTTAGGTGTAGTTTTGATGTTTGATAAACCGCGTGTTGCAGCTTCATCTTCCCACTCCTGGCTGTAACCATTACCTTCAAAACGAATCGCTTTAGATTCTTTGATGTATTTTTTAATTACCGTTAATAAAGCGATATCTTTTTTATCACCTTTCTTGATTAATTTATCAACTTCAGCTTTGAATTTAACCAATTGCTCAGCCATGATTGCGTTTAAGATCGTCATTGGAGCAGAAGAGTTTGCAGATGAACCTACCGCTCTTAACTCAAATTTATTACCTGTAAATGCAAATGGAGAAGTACGGTTACGGTCAGTATTATCCAGTAAAATTTGTGGAATTTTAGGAATACCTAACCAAAGTGCGTTATCTTCTTTAATTTTTTTGCTGATGCGTGAGTGCTCAATTTCGTCTAAAACATCATTTAACTGAGAACCTAAAAAGATAGAGATAATTGCAGGTGGCGCTTCGTTTGCTCCTAAACGGTGATCGTTGCTTACGGATGCAATACTTGCACGTAATAAATCTGCATGCTCACTTACCGCTTTAATGGTATTTACAAAGAAAGCAAGGAACATTAAGTTATTTTTAGGCGTTTTACCTGGTGCCAGTAAGTTTTTACCGGTATCAGTAATTAACGACCAGTTGTTGTGTTTACCTGATCCGTTGATACCTGCATATGGTTTTTCGTGTAATAAAACACGGAAATGGTGACGACGGGCAACTTTTTCCATCAAATCCATCAATAATTGATTGTGATCGATGGCTAAGTTGATTTCTTCATAAATAGGTGCACACTCAAATTGAGATGGAGCAACTTCATTGTGACGGGTTTTTAAAGGAATACCTAATTTAAGGGCTTCGTTTTCAAAATCTACCATGTAACTGAATACACGTTCCGGAATAGAACCGAAATAGTGATCTTCTAATTGTTGTCCTTTAGCAGACATGTGTCCGAATAAAGTACGGCCGGTTAAAGCTAAGTCCGGGCGTGCATTAAATAATGACTCATCAACTAAGAAATACTCTTGCTCAATACCTAATGATGCATTTACTTTAGTAATGCTTTTATCGAAATATTGGCAAACATCAACAGCCGCTTTATCCAATACAGCTAATGCTTTTAATAAAGGAGCTTTATAATCTAAGGCTTCGCCTGTATAAGATACAAAAACAGTTGGGATACAAAGCGTTTTACCTGCTTTGCTTTCCATAATGAAGGCTGGAGAAGAAGGATCCCATGCAGTATAACCACGGGCTTCGAAAGTATTACGAATACCGCCGTTAGGGAAGCTTGAAGCATCAGGTTCTTGCTGAACTAAAGCACTGCCTGAGAATTTTTCGATTGCACCATCGCCGCTTGGCTCAAAAAATGAATCGTGTTTTTCTGCTGTAGTACCGGTTAATGGCTGGAACCAGTGCGTGTAATGGGTTGCGCCGGCGCTCATTGCCCAAGCTTTCATAGCTGTAGCAATCTGATTAGCGTCGTCAGAATTGATTAATTCACCTTGATTGATCGATGAAATTAATTTTTCATACACGTCTTTAGATAAGAAATCTCTCATTTTTCTCTTATCAAATACATTAGAGCCAAAAAAGTCAGAAATTTTTGCCGCTGGTGATTTAACTTCTGGTGAAATTCTGTTTTGAGCCTCTTTTAATGCGATGGTTCTTAAGCTTTTCATTAATTTATTAAGTTTTTTGTCAAAAATAGTATATTTTATTAATTTTTGTAAGGTTTTTTATTAAAAAACATCAATTTTATTGAAAATGAAATAAAAAAATGTTTTTCAGATGAAAAATTTCATTTTTTGTAAAGAATATAGATTTTTTTAAAGTTTTATGGAATTGATGATTTTTCTACATCATGGTATAAAACTTAAATACTATGTTCAATTCATCTTTTAACGTATACAAAACCGAGTGGCTCGATCTTGTATTTTCAAACAGAAACAAAAGTTATGGTGCTTACGAATTGAGATCTAACTCTTCGAAAATCATGACGAAGTCTTTAATCGTTGCAGGTAGTCTTTTTATGCTGCTTTTCTTTTCGCCAATGGTTTATAATAAACTTTTTCCAAAAATGGTTGAACCGGCTTATGTTGCAAGAGTGGTTGACCTTTCTAATGTGATCCATGATAATATTAAGAAAGAAGAACCTAAAAAAGAGGAATTGAAAAAAGCAGAACCAGAACAGCAAAAGGTTAAAACGGTAAAAATGGTTTCGAATATTGTGGTGACCAGTGATCCGGTTGTAACGGACCCGCCAACGATGAAAGAATTGGAAGGTGCTGTGGTGAGCAATGTTACGCATGATGGCGATATTAAACCTAACCTGGTGATTACAGATACAAAAGAAAAAGGTGATGGCAATGGGACAGGTAAGATAGAAGGGACGGCTGATAATGGCATTACAGATATTAGTGGGGTAGATGAATACCCTGAATTTGCCGGTGGAATGAATGCCTGGGCAAAATACATTCAGCGTAATTTAAGGTACCCAAGTCAGGCACAGGAAGATGGTATCCAGGGAAAAGTATTTATCAGTTTCGTAGTTGAAAAAGATGGATCGATAACCGATGTTAAAGTGGTGAAAGGGATCGGCTATGGTTGTGATGAAGAAGCTGCAAAAGTGATTAAGAAATCTCCGTTATGGAAACCGGGGAAAAATGCAGGTGTGCCGGTAAGGGTTCGTTATAATTTGCCGATAAACTTTACCATTTCTAACTAAATATTCAATTAGCGCTCGGTGTAGGGGGGATGTTTGAGAGTTCGGGGAAACCCGAACTTTTTTATACCTATATAATCAGGTATGCAAACAGAAAGGCAGATGTTTTTAACTCATCTGCCTTTATCTATAAAATTAATTATTTTTTTTCAATCCATTTTCTGGCATTAACAAAAGCTTCCATCCATGGCGATACTTCATCTTTACGGCCTTTTGGATAATTTGCCCAGTGCCATTGGAATAGGGAACGTTCAATGTGTGGCATCATCACGAGGTGACGACCTGTTGTATCACACATCATTGCTGTGTTATAATCAGATCCGTTTGGACTTGCAGGATAACTCTCGTAAGCATATTTAGCCACAATGCTATATTGATCTTCACTATAAGGTAAACTAAAACGACCTTCGCCATGCGATACCCAAACACCCAGAGTATTGCCTGCTAAAGTAGAAAGCATTACCGAATTGTTTTTGGCAATGGTTAAGGAGGTAAAAATACTTTCGTGTTTATGACTTTCGTTATGCAGCATTTTTGGTTTTTCTGCATGGTCTTTGTTAATCAAGCCTAACTCTACAAAAAGCTGGCAGCCATTACAAACCCCTACAGAAAGTGTATCCGGGCGGGCGAAGAAATTTTCTAAAGCTACTTTAGCCTTTTCATTAAACATAAATGCACCTGCCCAGCCTTTAGCTGATCCTAAAACATCAGAGTTAGAGAAACCACCAACTGCGCCAATAAACTGAATATCTTCCAATGTTTCTCTGCCCGAAATTAAATCGGTCATGTGTACATCTTTAACATCAAAACCTGCAAGATACATGGCATTTGCCAGTTCACGCTCTGAGTTACTGCCTTTTTCGCGTAATACAGCTGCTTTTGGTCTTGGCTTACTTTCGTCAATTACTGGTTTTTTACCGTTAAAATAACTCGGGAAAGTATAATTTAAAGGTTGATTTTTATAGTTATCAAAGCGTTCTTTAGCTTTTACCGGACCGCTTTGTTTTTTATCCAATAAATAAGAAGTTTTAAACCAAACATCACGTAAGTGATCGATATCGAAGCTTAAACTATCTGATTGGTTTTTTAATTCAAGTTTTGCAGCAGCATTTACCTCACCAATTTTATGATAAGTAATGCCTTTTTCTTCCAGTATAGATTCTACAGAAGGATCAGCCTGGAAAACTACAGCAATGTTTTCAGCAAAAAGTACTTTAATAATATCTTGCTCAGCTAAAGAAGAAAGATTGATGTTTGCACCTAAATTACGGTCGGCAAAGCACATTTCTAATAAAGTGGTAATTAAGCCACCACTACCCACATCATGTCCTGCCTGTATTTTATCTGTCGCAATTAATTGTTGAAGCGTATTAAAAGCCGTTTTAAATTTTTCAGCATCCTTAACATCAGGGGTTTCCGTACCAATTTTGTTTAAAACCTGTGCGAAAGATGATCCGCCAAGTTTATATGCATCGTTAGAAAGATTGATGTAATAAATAGAACCGCCATCTTTTTGAAGAACAGGTTCAACAACTTTCGTAATGTCGTTACAATTACCTCCTGCAGAAATAATTACGGTACCCGGCGCAATTACATCACCAGTTGCATATTTCTGTTTCATTGAAAGTGAATCTTTTCCGGTCGGAATATTGATTCCTAAATCAATGGCAAAATCAGAACAAGCTTTAACTGCTGCATATAAACGGGCATCTTCACCTTCATTTTTACAAGCCCACATCCAGTTGGCAGAAAGTGAAACACTTTTTAAACCATCTTTTAGCGGTGCCCAAACGATGTTTGAAAGCGATTCGGCAATGGCATTACGACTGCCAGCAGCGGGATCAATTAGCGCCGAAAGCGGTGCGTGGCCTACCGAAGTAGCAATACCTTCTTTACCCTGAAAATCTAAAGCCATTACGCCACAATTGTTTAAAGGCAATTGCAACGGACCTGCATTTTGTTGTTTAGCTACGCGGCCACCCACACAACGGTCTACTTTATTGGTTAGCCAATCTTTTGAAGCAACAGCTTCTAATTGTAAAACCTGCTCTAAATATTCGTTAATCTTTGTAGTGTCATAAGTAACCGGTTGATACTGACGATCAACTGTTTTATCTTCCATTACAATTTTTGGAGAACTGCCAAACATATCTTTCAATTCTAAATCCATTGGTTTAGCGCCAGTGGATGCAGATTCAAAAGTAAAACGATGATCGCCGGTTACTTTACCTACCGTGTACATAGGCGAGCGTTCGCGATCAGCAATTTTTTGTAAAGTATTAATGTGTTCATCGCTAATCACCAATCCCATGCGTTCCTGAGATTCGTTGCCGATAATTTCTTTAGCCGAAAGGGTAGGGTCGCCTACAGGAAGTTTATCTAAATTGATTTTACCACCAGTTTCTTCGACTAATTCGGAAAGACAATTTAAGTGACCACCTGCGCCATGATCGTGAATAGAAACAATGGTGTTATGGTCACTTTCTACCATACCACGAACAGCGTTGGCTGCTCTTTTCTGCATTTCAGGATTTGAACGCTGAATGGCATTTAATTCAATACCACTGCCATGTGCTCCGGTATCTGCAGATGAAACTGCTGCTCCACCCATACCAATGCGGTAGTTTTCTCCACCCAGCACTACGATATTATCACCCTCAGTTGGTTTTTGTTTTTTCGCCTGGCTTGCTTTTCCATATCCAACACCACCTGCAAGCATAATTACTTTATCAAAGCCTAACTTACGTGAGTTTTCTTCATGTTCGAAAGTTAATACCGACCCCGTAATTAAAGGTTGTCCGAATTTATTTCCAAAATCTGTAGCCCCATTTGAAGCTTTAATCAGGATATCCATTGGGGTTTGATATAGCCATTGTCTTTCTTCAACCCCTTTTTCCCATGGGCGGTTTTCTTCCAAACGGGATAAGGCAGTCATGTAAACAGCTGTTCCAGCTAAAGGCAAAGAACCTTGTCCGCCAGCCAATCTGTCTCTGATTTCGCCACCAGAACCTGTAGCCGCCCCATTAAAAGGCTCTACAGTGGTTGGGAAATTATGGGTTTCCGCTTTTAACGAGATCACCGATTCAAAATCACTTAGTGCATAGTAATCAGGCTCATCAGCACGTTTTGGCGCAAATTGCTGCACTTTAGGGCCTTTTATAAAAGCTACGTTATCTTTATAGGCGGAAACAATATCGTTAGGATTCTCTTCAGATGTTTTACGGATCAGCTTAAACAAAGATGTTGGCTGCTCTACACCATCAATTACAAAAGTACCATTGAAAATTTTGTGACGACAGTGCTCTGAATTTACCTGAGAGAAACCAAATACTTCTGAATCGGTTAAGGCTCTGCCCAAATTTTTAGAAAGATTATTCAGGTAATTTACTTCTTCATCACTTAAAGAAAGTCCTTCTTGTTTATTATAAGCTGCAATGTCTGTTATTTCTAAAATTGGTTCAGGCTTTATATTAATGGTATAAATATCCTGATCTAATTTATTGTATTTTTGAGAAAGCATAGGATCAAAATCTGTAAAATCTTCTTTTACAATTTGAAACTCCTCAATTCTGATAATGCCCTGCATGTCCATGTTTTGAGTGATTTCGACAGCATTTGTACTCCAGGGAGTAATCATTGCTGCACGGGGACCAACAAAGAAATCAGTTAAAACTGTTTCGTTTTGCTTTTTTGCTCCGCCGAATAACCATTCTAATTTCGTAATATCAACAGTGGACAGCGCTTGTTCTGTTTGTAAAACAAAAACTGCGTTGGATTGGCTTAAGAAGAAATGAATCATGCTTTTTTTTTGAAGTTGCAAATTTAGCTTTAAAATTTTAAAAAGCTCATTATAGAGTGCAATATAATTGTGCTTTTATTACTTTTGATGTGTATAAAATCTATTTCGTTCGTTTTTTTACTAAAATTAAAATTATGTTCAACCGAATCCATCACATCGCCATCATTTGTTCTGATTATGAAAAGTCGAAAGATTTTTACGTTAATCAATTAGGGTTCGAAATATTGGCAGAAGTTTATCGGGCAGAACGGAAATCGTATAAATTAGATCTGGCTGTTAACGGAATATATCAAATTGAACTTTTTTCATTCGAGAATCCACCAGCAAGACCATCAAGACCAGAAGCGCAGGGTTTAAGGCATTTTGCGTTTGAAGTTAATGATATAGAAGAAGAAATTGCCCGTTTATCCAGTCATGGTATAATTTGCGAACCCATTCGTATAGATGAATTTACCGATAAAAGATTTACCTTTTTTAACGATCCTGATGGTTTACCGCTTGAGCTTTATGAACTGTAAAGATGAGTAGCATCTTTAAATTTAAACAATTCGCAATTGACCAAACGGGTTGTGCCATGAAAGTAAATACCGACGGTGTTTTACTTGGTGCACTGGCCAGTCATCAATCGCCTTCACGCATTTTAGATATTGGAACAGGAACAGGCGTAATTGCTTTAATGCTTGCACAGCGTTTTGCCAATGTATTTATTGATGCAATAGAAATTGATGAATTAGCGGCTAAAACTGCAAGCTTAAATGCTGAAAAATCAATTTTTGCTAACCGCATCAAAGTAGAACATATCGCCTTTCAGGATTTTGAAACCGCTGAGCAATATGATTTGATTGTGTCTAACCCACCTTTCTTTGTAAATGATTTAAAAAATGAAGAACACAGAAAAGGAATTGCGAGGCATGCTGATGTCGATTTTTTTGAAATGCTGATCGAAAAATCTGCCCATCTTTTAACTGAAAGTGGTAAGTTGTGGTTAATTCTACCTGTAAAACAAGCAAACGAAATAATTTCTAAAGCTTCAACATTCAATTTATCG
Source organism: Pedobacter punctiformis (assembly GCF_027213715.1). Classification (GTDB taxonomy): domain Bacteria; phylum Bacteroidota; class Bacteroidia; order Sphingobacteriales; family Sphingobacteriaceae; genus Pedobacter; species Pedobacter punctiformis. The sequence continues at coordinate 52,478 of NZ_JAPWGM010000003.1, read as the reverse complement.
CTTTGCGACAGAATTAATTTGCACTCAGATAAGAGTAAGGCCACTTTTCGACAAATTATTTGTTTAAGTAAGGAAGTTTTACCACTAAATGAAACAGATTTTTACATTTATGAATCTTTAAAGGAAAACACAGCAGAATACAAGTTGTTGCTTAAAGATTTTTTTCTGGCTTTTTAAAAGATTATGTATATAATTTGACCTTTATTTTAAGGTAATCTCAAATTATCTGATTATCATTTGTAATTTAGATCTGCATTAATTCTTTCTCTATTAACAGTAAAATACCTTAATTATTAATTGAAAAAAATAGGACTTATATCGGATACTCATGGTTATTTAGATGATGCGGTATTTAAACACTTTGAAGCATGTGATGAAATTTGGCACGCCGGAGACTTTGGTCCGGATGTAGCCGGACCTTTAGCTGCCTTTAAGCCATTAAGAGGTGTGTATGGGAATATTGATGATAAAATTATACGGTCAGAATTTCCGGAACATAACCGGTTTATGTGTGAAGGAGTAGATGTTTGGATGACCCATATTGGAGGTTATCCGGGTAGATACTCTGCGCTTGTAAAACCAGGTATTTACACTAAGTCGCCAAAATTATTTATAACCGGACATTCACATATTTTAAAGGTGATGTTTGATGATAAAATCAAATGTTTGCATATAAACCCCGGAGCAGCCGGTAAACATGGCTGGCACAAAGTTAGAACCTTAATTCGTTTTTGCATAACTGATGAAAATATTCATACCTTAGAGGCCATAGAATTATCGGGTAGATAATGTAAAAAATACACTAAGTATGGTTTGTGGCGTTAAAACACTAGGACAGTTTATTATTGAAAAACAAAGTGATTTTCCTTATGCAAAAGGAGAACTTTCCAGATTGCTAAGAGATATCGGTATTGCAGCAAAAATTGTAAACCGGGAGGTAAATAAAGCCGGACTGGTCGATATTTTGGGGGATGTGGGTACTACAAACATACAGGGAGAGGAGCAAAAGAAACTGGATGTGTATGCAAATGAACAATTTATTGCTGCTTTAACCAGTGGAGGTGAGTGCTGTATTGTGGCTACCGAAGAAGAAGATGAAATTATTCATATTGAATCTCCGGTTTCTCAAAATGCAAAATATATTGTTTGTATCGACCCGCTTGATGGTTCATCTAATACGGATGTAAATGTTGCCGTAGGAACAATTTTCTCCATCTTTCGCAGAAAATCTATTGATGGAAGGGCCACAATTGATGATGTTTTACAAAAGGGAACGGAGCAGGTTGCAGCCGGTTATATTATTTATGGTTCGTCTACTATGTTGGTTTATACTACAGGAAAAGGCGTTAACGGCTTTACTCTAGATCCTTCAATCGGTGAATTTTGTTTGTCTCACCCCCAAATGAAAATCCCCGATACAGGTTATATCTATTCGGTTAATGAAGGAAACTATGTGCATTTTCCGGATGGAGTAAAAAAATACATTAAATATTGTCAGGTAGAAGATGAAGCTACAAAAAGACCTTATACCTCCAGATATATTGGCTCTATGGTTGGCGATATTCACCGCAACCTGATTAAAGGCGGAATTTATATTTACCCAACAACTTCACGGTCGCCTAATGGAAAACTAAGGTTATTGTACGAATGCAATCCAATGTCTTTTATTATTGAGCAGGCAGGAGGGAAAGCTACAACCGGTTTCGAAAGAATTTTAGATGTGGAACCTACTGAATTACATCAGAGGGTACCTATTTTTATCGGATCTAAAAATATGGTGAATAAAGCCGAAGAAATGATGGCCATTTATACCAATCCCAGTGAACTGAATAATACAAAGGTTGAAGGAAAACTTGAAAACCTGGGGATTGTTGGTGGAATAGACTAGGATGATTTCAATTTTCAAAGCATCTTATCTGCATTAGGATGCTTTGAAAATAATATAAACAGTTTAAAGCAGCGTTGTTTTGTTTCGTTCTGCTTCAAAAAAAGTATCGATAGCTAAGTTCTGCTTATCATGAGAAGCTGAAACTGCTAAACGATCGCAGCGTTCGTTTTCAGGATGGTCGTTATGCCCCTTAATCCAGGTAAACCTTACCTTGTGCAATTTGTACAGTTCCAGAAAACGCATCCAAAGATCTTTATTCTTCTTATCTTTAAAACCTTTGGTTACCCAGCCAAATACCCATTTTTTTTCTACTGCATCTACTACATATTTGGAATCCGAATAAACCATTACCTCCTGGTTTAAACTTTTTAAGGCTTCCAGTCCTTTAATAACGGCCAGCAACTCCATTCGGTTATTAGTAGTCATTCTAAAACCTCCGCTTAGTTCTTTATAGTGCTTTCCTGTTCTTAAAATGGTGCCGTAACCACCTGGTCCAGGGTTACCGCTAGCTGCTCCATCGGTATAAATCTCAATCATAAACGTTGCAAATCTAAGTTTTTAGGTTCATAATAGCTGTTTTAAAGTGTTTTTTATAAGAAAGTTAAAATTCAAATAATTGAAATATAAGGAATTAAAAAATAGTTGCTTTTAAAAGCATAATTTTTTTTGCAGGAAATATTAAAAGTTGTACTTTTGTGACACTAAAAAATACGGTGGCTGTAGCTCAGTTGGTTAGAGTATTGGTTTGTGGTGCCGAGGGTCGTGGGTTCGAGCCCCATCAGCCACCCGAAAGCCCTTTAAGGTATCTTAAAGGGCTTTTTTATTTTTAGGCGATTTCCAAATCGTTGAATAGGGCAGATAGAACGTGTTTTTTAGTTCGAGCCCCTATACGGGTACCCTGATTGGGGTAAAATAGCTCCTAATTAATCTACATTATTTAATTGCTGGTAATTAATAAGTTATGGTTTTTATTTCCGGTTTTTTTGGTTCGATGCTGTAGATATGGAAACCGATAAAAAACGTCGTATACCGAAGCCGATTGAACAGAGCTGAATGAGACCGTTGTGCCTTATCAGCGTTCCAAAACGATTTCGGAAAGAGGGGCTTGGGATTTTATTGAAAATGAAGGTAAAGGAATGGAGTTGTTAGTAGTAAATTCAACAGGTGTGTTAGGTCCTGTCTTGTTAAACGATTTTTCCCATTCTATTCAAACCATTAAGCAAATGTTGAATGGCGAAATGCATTCTTTCCCCGAATTAATTTTTGGATATGTAGATGTGCGTGATGTAGCAGATTTACATTTCAAAGCAATGACAATGCCCGAAGCCAACGGAAAGCGTTTTATTGCAGTTGTGGGACAGTCGCTTTCTTTTTTGGATACGGCAAAATGAACAAGATATTATTGTTAGAAGTAAATGCACAGCTAATTTTAAATTAAAAAGTACCGATTTACGCAAACGTTTGTGTATTTGGTTGAACTTTTTTAATCTTTAAGCAATTATAAAATCAATTAAAACCTTCGTGTTTAAAGTACACATTTTGAGACTACAACACATTAAAATGTTTTACTGAATAATAGAGCCATTTTTTAACTTATTTAAAATAAAATTTTATTGTCAATACAGGAGACATAATTTTTATGTTTTGAATATTTTTTTTCGAAGAAAAGCGAAGTTTTTACCTGCAGTGTTTTATTAGAGACTAACAAAAAAAAATATTTTGTATACTGAATTGGTAGTTTAGCGAAAACTTATATAAAATGAGCATTTTTTTAAGTTAGATTATCAGTTTATTGATCTGTAAAACCCATTCAGCGATGTGTTTCAAACGTTTGAAATGGAAAATCAAACGTTTGCGTGATTATTTTCTTTGTCCTCAGGATATGTTATAAATAACTTGGCTTTAATCAACGAACTTAACCATGATATTAAATCTACTAACTATTTATCCTGCAAAATGGATAGTCTGGGAACAAGTGTTCTCTATTAAAAATTTCAGAAAAAAATATTTGAATCAGGGCTTCTCCATTAGAAGTTTTTAATCTGATTAAAATTTAGTTATTCCTGCTTAGGGTAGGTTATTCATTCTTAATTTTCTTAATCTCTAATTATGAGAAATTCAACGAAAAAAATGCACTGCGTTTTCTTCGCAGTAGCCCTTTTGTGCCTTTTTTCCTGTAAAAAAGATACTTACACTTCCGAGGTATTTATTCGGAAACAATGGAAGGTAGAACTCAATACCACCAATAATATCCCTGCTGTTGCCGGGAGAACAGATGCTGCGGTATGCATGCTGTTTTTGATGGATAACAATCAGCTCTTTTATGATATCTATTTTATTAACCCTCTAAATAATGGCGATGCGCCAACTTCGGCCAAACTTTTTTTAGGCAATGCAGTTGAAAATGGCTCAGTACTTATCGATTTGCAAAATCCGGCTTTTAATACCGAAAGGGAAGCTAAAGGAAATGTAACACTTAATGCCGCAACTATTACGAGTCTTTTAAGCGGCCCGGTTTATTTACAAGTAAATTCTAATCAGCAAACTGCGGGCTTAGTTCGCGGGCAGATTGATAAAACTGTTAAATTTTCTGCCGATGTAGATTTGGGCAAATACGCAACTACGGTAAATACTACCGCTACCGGCAAAGCTTATATCCGATTGTTAAGTGATAATTCTCTTGCGTATAAGGTTGAAGTAAATGGCCTGCCAACGGGCGACGGATTAACCACATCGCATTTGCATAAAACAACAGATAATAGCAATGTTTTAACGCTGGTTTCATCAGCTGCTGATTTCAATAAGGCCTTTTTAATTCCGGCAGCATCCGTTCCGGTAGCCAGTATCACAGCAGATCCACTTTATATAGATGTACATTCTCAGCTATATCCAACGGGATTGCTTAAGGGCACAGTGCGATAATTTTTTGGTAAAAAACAAAACAAATGGAAATGGATAATCAAAATTTTAAGCTAAAAATATACAGATTTCTACTCGTGTTATTTGCATTATCTGGTACTCAGTTAAGTGCATTTTCAAAGAGTTTTAGCTGGCAACAACAAAGTGATACAACCAAAAAAGATAGTTTGGTTGCAAATCCAATGTCAATTAAAAAAAATATTCAGGATCGCCACATTAATTTATGGAATAGAACGATACCACGCCTTCAAAATGTAACCGGAAGTTCTACAATTTATAACGAAGATGTGAGTACAACGCCTGTGGCAGACATTAGCAATGTTATTGCAGGACGAATTCCTGGTTTGTATTCTTCCAGAAGCTCTGGTCGAACCGGGCCGATGTATGATGCGTCATCTTTAACTTTAAGAGGACAATCTCCATTAATTGTTATCGATGGGGTAGTACGTTCTTTTACTTCTTTTAATGTGGAAGATATAAAAAGCATTACCGTAATGAAAGATGCCGTTTCGACCAGTATGTACGGTTTAAGGTCATCGCATGGGATTATTTATATTACAACAAAAGATCAGAGCGATGAAAAGCCCTTTGAGTTAAACTTTTCGGCTCAGTATGGCTTTCTCAATCAGGTTAAGAGACCGAATTTTATAAATGGTGCTCAATATGCCCGGTTGTATAATGAGGCACAACAAAATACTTTCCCCGGCGCAGTTCCTGCTTATTCTGCAGCAGCTATAGCATCCTACCAAAATGGAACTAATGATCCTTTTTCACAACCTAATAACGATTGGTATAACACCATTTACAAAAACAATACTGCACAGCAGCGTTATTCTGTAAACGCATCTGGTAATGGAAAAAGTTATCGTTATTATACTTCTGTAGAGCATTTTGCACAGGATGGAAACTTTTTAACGGATAGCAATAATCCTTATGAAACAAACAATTTTTATAAGAGATATAACCTGCGCACCAATGCACAAATCGATTTTAATGAAGACATACAGTTATCGCTAAACATTTTTGGCTCGATAGAAAACAATAATGAACCAGGAGCGGGTGCATCTACAATTATGGATCGCATTTATGGAGTTTCACCACTTGGTTATCCTGCCCGAAATGCAGATGGTAGTTTTGGTGGAAATCAGCAGTATACAACCACTGTAGATAATGTAACCTACGGAACCAATATTTTAGCAAGTACCATTAATTCGGGTTATACAAGACTTAATGAACGAACTTTAAGTGCGGATGTGGGTTTAAAATTTAAGCTTGATGATTTTGTTAAAGGCTTATGGGCCAAAGGTATGTTATCAATTAATAACTATTACCTGCAAAAAACCACAAGGATTAAAAACTTTGCAGTTTACTATCCGGTAACAACGCCCACAGGCACAACCTATACTAAAATTGGTAGTGATGGAACGATAGAAGCCAACAAAGGTATTTCTACAATTGATATTCAAAACAAACAATCGTTTTTTAATGGTTTAATTGGTTACGATAAAACATTTGGAAAGCACAGTTTAAACGTACTGGGTACATTTAACCTAACCAATTTAATTGATTCTTATTATCAGCTCAACCAAATTTATCAAAATGCAGGCGTTACTGCGAGTTACAACTATGATAAAACTTACCTGGCCGAGGTTGGAATGGTTTATAGCGGATTCAATCGTTACCAGGAAGGAAGCAGATGGGCCTTTTTGCCTTCAGTTGCTTTAGGCTGGGTAGTTTCAAACGAAAGCTGGTTTAATAAAGGTACGCTGAGTTTCTTAAAGCTTCGCGGTAGCGCAGGCAAAACGGCTTGGGCAGATCCATCAAATTACTATACTTACCTGCAAAATTATACCGTTGGAGTGGCGGGGAATTATAATTTCGGTTCTACAGCTACAGCGGTTAACGGTAGTTACGAAAATGCACTGAATAACCCGAATATAACCTGGGAGAAATCTTTTAAATACGATTTGGCTTTAGAAGCAGGTTTCTTTAAAGATAAGTTAAACCTAGAACTTACTTATTACAACAACAAAAATACTGATGAACTAATTGATCCTGCAAACGGATATGCATCGGGCATGCTTGGCTTAACATATCCAAAGGTTAATGCCGGACAAACAAGATATTCAGGCATAGAAACTTCGATAGGTTTTAACGATAAAAAGGGCGATTTCAGCTATTTCGTAAAAGGAAATTTTACTGTTGCTAAAAATAAAATTCTGTCAAGAGCCGAAGGCATTTACCCTTACAGCTGGATGTACAGAGCCGGGCAACCATCAGCAACATTTGGTTACGAAACAATAGGCTTTTACCAGCCAGGAGAAGATGTAAGTAAAACAGCAAATATTCCAGGTTACAATCCGGTAGCTGGCGATTTAAAATATAAGGACTTAAACGGTGATGGAATTATCAATTTCCTTGATCAAAAGGCAATTGCAGGTGACAAACCTTTAGTGTTTTTCGGTTTTAACTTTGGTTTTGGCTATAAAAACTTTGATTTCAGCGCCTTGCTTGAAGGCAGAATTAACAGAGATCTTTATTACGATCCAACAGCCATGTCGGCATTTTACAACAGTACGGGTTATGTGTTAGATTATACAACAGAAAACAGATGGACGCCACAAAATAGCATTAATGCAACGTTGCCAAGGCTAACTTTGGGTACCAATACCAACAACCAGCAGGTATCTTCTTTTTGGATTAGAAATGCAGATTACCTGAGATTAAAAAATGTAGAAATAGGCTATTCTGTTCCGCAAAGTTGGCTTAAAAAGGCAAAACTGAGTAAGCTTAGGTTTTTTGTTAACGCTTACAATGTACTTACCTGGACAAAGCTTGATTATTTCGATCCTGAAACTGGTCTTTCTCCTTTCCCTAATTACAGGATAATTAATGGTGGGGTATCTCTAAAACTATAATTCAAAAAAACTTTAGATATGAAAAAATTTATATATACACTTCTGTTCGCATTCTTTTCATGCTTAATGTTAACCACAGGTTGTAAGAAAATGATTGAGGACGGGCCACTTGAAAATGCAAATAAAGATTTGGTTTTTGATAAAACAGATTCTTTAGGTAAGTACGCCGAAGAGTTTTTAAATAACATTTATTCCACTTTACCAAAGGGATATAATAGAATTGGAAATAACCTGCTGGACGCGGGTTCTGATGATGCTTTACCTTCTTCAACAGCAGATATTGTTCAATTTTATTCTAACGGTGCTTTTAATCAGGTAAACCTGCCAGATAATACCTGGGATGCAAACTATGCAGGAATTAGAAAGGTAAATGAGTTTTTGGCAAACATTGATCAGGTTCCTTTAAAAACGCCAGGTTTTAAACAAAGATGGAAAGCTGAAGCCAGAGGTTTAAGGGCGATGTTTTATTTCGAACTGATTAAAAGATGGGGCGGTGTGCCAATAATAGGCGATAATATTTATGATTTGAGCAGTAATCTAAATCTGCCTAGAAACACCTATCAGGAATGCGTAAATTATATTAACACGGAGATTAAAGCAATTTTACCGTTCTTAATCTCTCCAAACACAACCAGCAGTTACACTACTATTTATTTCGGAAGGTTTACAACTGGCGCAGCCCTGGCATTACGCTCCAGATTAATGCTTTACGCGGCTAGTCCGCTAAATAATCCTTCAAATGATTTATCTAAATGGACTGCCGCTGCTACTGCCGCAAAAGATGTAATGGATAGTGTTACGGCTAATAAATTTGTTTACGCTTTATCAACAGCAACTACAACTGCACACTACACTACAACCAATATGGCTGCTTTGGCTCCAACTGGGGTCATAAACAACTATGTTGCTGGTGTAAACAAGTTTTTAAATGTTTTTTCCAATCGTTATAGTGCCGAAATCATTTTGCCTTACTTACAGGCTACAAATACTGGTGTAGAATATAATAATGAGCCAATTGGTTATACCCGTGGCGGTTTGGGTAAAACCAATCCAACGCAAGAGCTTGTTAATGAGTTTGAAACCTTTGATGGAAAAATGATTGCCGATAATGGCTCTGGCTACTCGCTTAACAATCCCTATTACAACCGCGATCCACGCCTGGCCAGTTCGGTTTCTTTTAACGGACTTTATTGGCTTACCAGAAATGTACAAACTTATGATGGGGGATTGGATCGGCCTAAAGGTTATGGAAATGCTACATCTGGCGAAACCAGAACGGGGTATTACCTCAGAAAGTTTATGACAGGAACCACGAGCGAAAGTGCTTACACGGTACAAAATCATAATTTTCCAATTTTTAGGTATGCTGAAATATTACTGAATTATGCCGAAGCACAAAATGAAGCAGTTGGCCCCGATGGAAATGTATATGGAGCAATAAATGCCATAAGAAGCAGGGTAAATATGCCTGCGCTTCCTGCAGGGTTAACACAAAATGAAATGCGTTTGCGCATCCGTCATGAGCGTCGTGTAGAAATGGCTTTTGAAGAGCAGCGTTTCTGGGATATTCGTCGCTGGAAAATTGCCGAAAACGTATTAAACGGAACGCTTCATGGCATTCAGGCAACTTTGAGTGGTGGTACAACAACTTATAAGATTGTAGATGCCGCTCCCGTAAAGTTTGAAGCAGGAAAAATGTATCTGTTCCCAATTCCATTTAAGGAATCTGCGGCCAATAATAAAATGGTTCAAAACCCAAACTGGTAATCCTATTAATAATCGTATGAAAAGATATATATATGGGCTATGTCTAGTCTTAGCCATTTTTGTAAAAAATACTGTTCAGGCACAAACTGCACAGGTCGTTTCAGGAGTTGTTTCTGATGATAAAGGGCCTATTCCGGCTACAAGTGTTTATCAAAAAGAAGCTACTGCTAATGGAACCGTTACTGATGAAAACGGAAGGTACAAACTTACCTTAAAAGGAACTTCTAAAATTCTGGTGTTTTATTCGCTTGGCTACCTGAAAAAGGAAGTTAATATTGGTAGTAAAACTACGGCTAATGTAACCATGGCTGAGGATTCAAAAGGGTTGGAAGAAGTTGTAATTCTGGGTTTTGGCGAAAAAACCAATAAAATAACCAGTACAGGTTCAATTAGCTCTATTACAGGGAAAGAAATCAGACAAAGTCCTACTTCGAGTTTGCAAAACTCACTTGCAGGTCGTTTACCAGGTTTTTTCTCGCAACAAAGAAGCGGACAGCCGGGTAAAGATGGTGCAAATTTTCAAATCAGGGGTATTAGTACTTATCAAGGCTCAACTACACCATTAATTGTGGTTGATGATATTGAAGTTACTTCAGATCAGATCGGTATGATTGACCAAAATGAGATTGAAAGCTTAACTATTTTAAAAGATGCTTCTACAACAGCATTGTATGGTGTACGTGGTGCAAATGGAGTTGTGGTTATTAAAACCCGAAGAGGGCAGGCCGGTAAACCGCAATTAACTTTCCGTCAGGAAACGGGTTTAAATAGCTCGGCGATGAACTTTGATACCAATGATGGATACACCACATTAGCCTTATTAAGAGAAACAACAGCTGAGCAATATCTTGATCCTGCTACGCAATATCCTAAATATTTTGGAGGGAATAATTTAGAGCATTATCGCCTAAAGGATGATCCCTATAATTTTCCTTTTGTAGACTGGTGGAAAGAACTGACTCAAAAATTTAGTATGCAAAACCGTACCAACTTCGACATTAGCGGTGGTACACAAAAAACTAAATATTTTGTTTCTTTGGGCTATTTTAACCAGGGTGGTTTATATAATGATTTTACTAAAGATGAAGGTTATAATGGTAATTACAATTTCGATCGTTACAATTTCAGGTCAAATGTAGATTTAGATCCAACAAAGGATCTTCACATCAGGTTTGATTTATCAGGCAGATTTGGAGTGACGAATTCGCCAAACGATTCTCCCGGAAATGGCGGTGCACCAACTTTACAATATTTGTGGAATGGACAATTATCGGCATTTGCTTACCCTGCGTATAATCAAAATGGTACTTATGGCGGTTCTACCAGTGGTGCAACCAAAATAAATCCAATCGCAAATTTAAGATGGTCCGGTTACAATAGAGATTATACCAATAACCTTGCTTTTGTATCTCAAATTGATCATAAATTAAATTTTATAACCGAAGGCTTGTCTGCCAATGTATTGGTTTCTTATGCAAGTGATTATAAGTTTAGTCGCAATTTAACCAGAAGTTCTTCAGAAATACCAACCTATTACTGGGATCCAAATTTGAACAGTTATATGCCAGTAGTAAATAATTTATACCGCTTGGGTAAATTATCCCGTACAGGTGGTTACAATGGCTCAAACAGATTGGTTAATTTACAAGCTTCCTTAAAATACAACAGAAGTTTCGGCTCGCACAATGTAAGTGCACTTGCGTTGTTAAATCAAACCACAAAATCGGAAGAAACCGTTGTAAGCAATACATTAATTACTTACGATCCTTACAATGTTAGAGGTATAACGGGAAGAGTAAGTTATAACTTTAAGCAAAAATACCTGATTGATTTTAATGGGGCTTATAATGGCTCTAACAAGTTTCAATCCAGCAAATTATATCAGTTTTTTCCGTCCGTTAGTGTTGGTTATAACATTAGCGAAGAACCATTTTTTAAGAACAATATTAAGTTTATTGATAACTTAAAGATAAGAGGATCTTACGGTATGGTGGGTAATGATGGTATCGGGACTACGGTATATGCTTATGAAAAAACGTATTCATCAGGAAGTGGAAAGCCTTATGTTTTTGGAGAAACACCAGGTACAACTTCAACGGGTTTAATAGAGCCAACTTTGGCTAATAATAACATTACCTGGGAAACGCAAAAAGACGCCAATATAGGTTTGGATTTAAAGATGTTTAAGGGGAAATTAGCTTTTACAGCAGATTTCTATAAAAAACGCAGAAAAGATATTCTAACGCAAAGAGCATCCGTTGCCTCGTCATTTGGTGCATCGCTACCTTTTGTTAATTTAGGTATTGTAGATAATAAAGGATACGAATTTGAATTAACCTACCGTGATAATGCACTTTCTAATAAGCTTAGCTATTTTGTTAATGCACAGATTAGCCATTCAGAAAATAAGGTGGTTTTCAGAGATGAGGGCTCTTCAAGATATCCTTGGTTAGGTTTAACAGGCAGACCAGTAGGTGCTTTGTTTGCTTATCAGGATGCAGGTCTTTACCAATCGCTTGCTGATTTATACACCAGCCCTAAGCTTATTACTTCAACCCCTTTATCCAACACAGGTTTAGGTGGTGTTAAGTTGGTTGATTTAAATGGCGATGGAATTATTGATCAAAATGATATGGGTTACATTGGTACAAACCAACCTGAATATATTGCAGGTTTGAGCTTTGGTTTCTCCTATAAAGGATTTGATTTTAGCACTTTATTTCAAAGTTCATTTAAATACCTGATCAATATTCAACGAGGAATTATTAATTACAGTCGCCCTGAAAATCAATCTATTCCATACAATTTAGGTAGGTGGACGCCAGTTACCGCGGAAAATGCAACTTTTCCTGTATTAAGCGGAAGTGGTTCTACAAATTCACCATACTCTACTTATTGGGCTAAAAGAGGAGATTATGTGCGCTGGAAAAATGTAGAAATTGGTTATCGTTTGCCTACTTCTATTGCAAAAAAACTTCATGTAAACAACATCAGAGTTTATGCTAACGGCTATAATATGGGTTTAATTTATACAGCATTGCCTGTGTTTATCGATCCTGAATCTGTTACGGGATCTTCAAATACAACCAATATTGGCGATTTAAATGAATATCCGCAACAGCGCATTTACAATTTTGGAATTCAGTTTGGCTTATAATTAAGAATAATATGAAATTAAAATATCTTTTAGGCAGTTTAGCTATAGTAGTCATTACTGCTTTTTCAGCCTGTAAAAAGGCAGGTTTTTTAGATAAAAAAGCCGAAACACTTACCGAAGATAAAGTTTTTGCCGATAGTGCTTTAACATCGGCTTTAATTACCGATATGTACGCTTTTACCGGGCAGGATGTTATCCCGGCAAGGTACACCATGATTACGACGCCAGTAAATAATGAGTATGGTTGTTTAGACGATCAAACTACACTGTCAATGGGCTATTGGGATGATCCAACCAAAAGTGTAATGCAAGGTACTTACACCGCTACAAACTATGCTTTTAATAATTATTGGACAACCTATTATAGAAAAATAAGACAAGCGTCTTTATTTATGCAGAAAGCGGTAAATAGTCCTATTTCTGCTCCGAGAAAGAAACGCCTGATGGCCGAGGCAAAATACTTAAGAGCATTTTTTTACATAGGCTTAATCCGGTTTTACGGTGGTGTGCAAATTATGCCAAATGAACCTCTTGACGTTCAGGACCCATTAATTTCTAAACGAAATACCTATAAAGAATGTGTTGATTTTGTAGTAAGCGAACTTGATGCTGCGGCTGCAGATTTACCAGCAGCATCTGCTCAGGATGCCAGTGAATACGGACATGCTACAAAGGGTGCCGCTTTAGCTTTAAAAGCAAGAATTTTACTTACAGCAGCCAGTCCTTTATTTAACGGAAACTCATTTTCTTCGGATGCTAATATACTTCCATATATTACTTATTCTGCAAGCTATAACAGTTCATTATGGCAAAAAGCGGCCGATGCTTTGAAAGCAGTTATTGAAATGCCTGATTATAGTTTAGTGGTTGATAACAGTACAAGACCAGGCCATGGATTTTGGAAAATGTTTTTAAAAGGACGTAGAAATTCAGAATTAATTACCCCTTATTTTTGGAGCGGAAGCGCACTAGAAACTTATCGTTTCCCAAGAAGTCGCAATGGTTCTGGTGGGTACAACAATCCTAGCGAAAATGCGGTAGCCAACTTTGGAATGCAAAATGGAAAGTCTATAACAGATCCAACCTCAGGCTATAATCCGGCTAATCCTTATGTAAACAGAGAACCCCGTTTTTATTATTCAATTATCTACAATCAGGCGCCCATCTGGAAAAGCGGCTCAGGTACCACATTAGTTCCTATTGATATTTATTTTAATAAATCTACAGGTGCAATGACAGCCGATGGAATACAAGCTTATTACACCAGAACAGGATATTACTCCAGAAAGATGTGTAATGATTCTATTGCTCCTGGTGGGATAGCAAACTCAAACAGAGCTTATCCGGTAATTCGTTTAGCCGAAATGGTTATGGGTTACGCAGAAGCACTTAATGAAATGGGTCAAACAGAACAAGCTGTAACTTACTTAAACAAATTAAGAAGCCGTGCAGGAATTAGTTCCGGTAGTGATAACAGATATGGTATTGCAGTTGGTATTTCGCAAGCCGATTTACGTAAGGTAATTCAAGCAGATTATGTTGCTGAATTTTTCCAGGAAGGTTTGTTTTGGTACAATACCAGAAGATGGAGAACAGCAGAAATAACAGAAAAAATGAATACAACCTCTATGCTGGTGAGTAGAGAAACGAATGGAACATTTACCTATGCGCCAGGAAATGCGGTAGTTGTAAACTGGCAGCAACGGGCTTATTTTGCACCCATACCACAAGCAGAGATTAATAAAGCATCAACGCTTATTCAAAACCCTGGATGGTAAAACCTTAAAGAAAGAAAACAAAATCTATTAAAACATATTGAATTGCGCATGACTAATGAATTAACAATTAAGGAAGTAAATCCAATGATTTTTTATTCCGGAAAACAAGACGAGGTACAGATTTTATTAAAGGCTGCCGAAACGGGAGAGCTGATTGTGAAATCTTTAACGACAGAGATTATGAAGGTAAGTGATGTTTCACTGGATAATGATATGGCCGAAATTAGTTGGCATCAGGATATGAACGGACTTAAAATAAGCATGCCTAATCAGCTACCTGTTCTGGATAATGATGTGCGCATTTTGAAAGTGAAATTTAAAGATTAGAATCATTCACCTTATACATTTTATTAACTAATAACCATTTGAAAAGAATAAAGTATGAAAATTTGAGATAAATAAATAATCAATTAACTAAAAACCAATTCATTTACCTATGAAAACAACTAAAATTAGAAGAAAACAACGCATTATTTTAACGATGATGCTGTTTATTGTAAGTGGCATTTTAATAAGTTCGTGCAAAAAGGCAGCTGTTGTAAAAGAAGAAACTTCGCAACTTAAAAAAACAGAATCTGCCCTGAGCCTCAGTAACGGAGCAGGATTTACAACCAACACCAAAAATTTAAACATTGTAATGTTTGTACCCACGGATAATCCGGCATTGCCAGATTATAAAACACGTTTGAGCGCACTTTTTACACATTTCCAAAGTTGGTTTCATACAGAAATGCTTCGGTATGGTTATGATAAATACATGGGATTGCCAATTAATGATTCTACAAATCTGGTTAAGATTATAGAAATTCCAGCACAATTTGGTCAATCTGCTTATCCTTACAGCGCCAGTGTTTCTGCCAACAAAATTTTGGCTGAAATTAATACTTACAAAGCTGCACACCCAACTGAGTTTTCCAATTCATCACATACATTAATTTTAATGCCAATGAGAACAGATGGTGGCGACCAACCTTTTTATGGTTATGGTAAAAATTGTTTCGCTCTGGATAATGCAAATATGGCTGTCGATAAAATTCCTAATCCTACATCTAATTACCTTGGAGGAATGCTGCATGAATTAGGGCATGGCTTAAACTTACCTCATGATGCCGGTAAATACACAAGCGAAAGACCTACACTCGGCACTTCATTAATGGCAAATGGAAATGTAACGTTTAGTAAAGGCCAACCAACGTTTTTAACCCCTGCCGACGCCGCAATTTTGAATCGTAACGAGGTTTTTCAAAACCCATTACCAACTGAAATTCCTTACGAAGCCGCAACTGCAACTTTTGATGCGAATTTTGTTTATAGCTCTGCTAGTCAATCGTTTAATGTAAGTGGCTCATATACCAGCAATAAAGAAGTAAGCGATATATTGATTTATATGGACCCAGATTTAGGCAGTAGCGATGCTGATTACAATGCAGTAACATGGAGATTTAATACAGCTGTGGGCAATACTTTTACTGGAAGTATAGCACTTAATGATCTTCAGTATAAAACAAATGAACCATATAATATCAGGGTTAAACTGCTATTAAAAAATGGCAATGTGGTTAGTAAAAATTATTCATTCTCATTTTTAAATGGGGTGCCTCAAATTGGTGCAAATGGATCGGCAACATTCTATCAAAATGGAAGTTATGGCGGTTATGCTGTAGAGCTTCCCGTTGGTAACTACACCACTGCAGACTTAATAGCAAAAGGTATCAGTAATAATGATATATCTTCTGTTAAGTTAGGTTTAGGGGTAAAGTCAATTCTTTACAACGGAGATAATTTTACGGGTACCGGCTACGAAGTAACTTCAACCACGAGTTTCTTATCAACTTTTAATGATCAAACATCTTCTATTAAAGTAGTTGCTGTAAATTAATAGATATGAAAAGGATATAATAGACAAGCTTTTTAAATTTACACAAGAAATTAACTAAATGACGCACCGGAAAAGCTCCGGTGCGTTTACATTCCATTAATGAAGAAATTTTACCTCATCACACTACTTGTTATAAACTCAATACCGAGCTTATTTGCACAAACCGACCGTATGGATTGGTTTAAAGCAGATAAATTTGGTCTCTTTTTGCATTGGGGCTTATATGCCCAAACTGCAGGTGATTGGAAAGGACACGCGGTAAAAGGAGGGGAGCACTTTATGTTGTACGAACGCATTCCGGTTAAAGAATATGCTCGTATTGCAAATCAGTTTAATCCCGTTAAATTCGATGCCGATCAATGGGTGAGAACAGCCAAACAGGCTGGTATGAAATATATTGTTTTTACCACAAAACACCATGATGGCTTTGCCATGTACGAATCGGAAAGCAGCGATTATAACATTGTAAAAAGAACACCTTTTAAACGGGATCCCGTTGCAGAACTTGCAAAAGCATGCAAAAAGTACGGTCTAAAACTTTGCCTTTATTATTCTTTGGGGCGCGATTGGGCAGATCCTGACGTACCCACAAATTGGCCTGTTAAAGCTGGTAGAAGCAATACATGGGATTACCCGGATGAGGATTCGAAGGTTTTTAACCGCTATTTTGAGCGTAAAGTAAAACCTCAAATTACAGAATTACTTACTAAATATGGACCAATAGGTGTATTGTGGTTTGATACGCCTGAAATGATTAGCAAGGCAGAAAGTGCTGAATTAAAAACTTTGGTTAACCGTTTACAACCCAATTGTCTTTTTAATAGCCGTATTGGAAATGGCTTTGGTGATTTTTCGGTATCAGAGCAAACGCTAACGCCTTCTTCAAAAAAGGCATGGGAATCTTGCATTACCATTGGGCAGAATTGGGGCTATAACAAGCACGATAGCGTGTGGAAATCGCCTGAAGTTTTAGTACGTCATTTAGTGGAAGTGGTAGCCAATGGAGGTAATTTATTGTTAAATGTTGGCCCAAAGAGTGATGGAACCTTTGCAGATTGGTCTGCAGAAAGACTAAAAACAATAGGCTCGTGGATGGCAATTAACCAGGAAGCCATTTACAATACACGGCCCTGGAAATATGTTAAGGAACAAAATGCGGAAACTGCTAAAAATGAAGTAGATAATAGTAAAAATACAATAAAAGATGCAGTTTTTGATGCAACTCCATCTACAACAAAACCAGATATTTATTACACAGCCAAAGAAAATACAATTTATGTGTTTTTAAGAAGCTGGAAAGACCCGGAAGTTACCCTGAATAAAATAAATAGTGAAATGGCTTCAATTAAAAATGTAACCTTGCTTGGGAATGCTAAAAAAATTAAATGGATTTTATCAGATTCAGATTTAAAGGTGAGCCTTCCGTTAGATTATAACCAAAATATTGCTGTGCCCGTTTATGTATTAAAAATAACTTTGAATTCATGAGAAATCTATTATTTGTAGCTTTTTTTTGTCTCACACAGATGGTATTTGCACAGCAAAATCAGGCAATAATTCCAATGCCCCAATCTTTTGTAAAAGCAAATGGTATGTTTAAAATCGATAACCATACCACCATATCCATAAATAATGCAAAACTAAAGCAACTTGCCCAATATTTAAAAAATGAATTGTCAGTTCAAAAAAATGTAGATATTGCTATAAATTCAAAAAGTAACAAACCAACGATAGTTTTAGAGTTAGTAAAAGATAGCAAAAACACTAACCAGGAAGCTTATCGGTTGGTTGTCAGCTCAAAAAAAATAACCCTTACTGCTGCAAGTGATAAGGGAATTTTCTATGGAATAATTTCTCTTTTACAACTTGCCTCAAATAATAATGAAATTCAAAATTGCAGTATAAAAGATGCTCCAATCTACAGTTGGCGAGGTTTTATGCTCGATGAATCGCGTCATTTCTTTGGGAGAGATAAAGTTAAATCGATATTAAATTGGATGGCTTTTTACAAGCTTAACACCTTTCACTGGCATTTAACAGATGAGCCAGCATGGAGAATAGATATTCTTAAATACCCTAATCTAGCCTTGATAGGAGGAAAGGGCGATTACCTGAATCCAAATTTACCTGCCCAATATTACAGTCGGGCAGATATTAAAGAAATTGTAGCATACGCCGCAGAACGTTTTATTCAGGTTATTCCTGAAATTGATATGCCCGGACATGCAACTGCAGCTAATAAAGCATATCCCGAATTTTCTGGCGGTGGTTCTGCTGCACATCCAGATTTTACTTTTAACCCTGGCTATGAAAAAACATACGGTTTTTTAAGTGACATTCTTAAAGAAACACATTCGCTTTTCCCTTCTGATAAAATTCACCTTGGCGGCGATGAAGTAAGTTTCGGTAATGAAAAATGGAAAGTAAATCCTGAAATACAGACTTTAAAAGCAAAGCACGCATTGAAGGATGAAAAGGAGGTGGAAAAATATTTTATGAAAAGAATGGCAGACTCTGTCTATAAATTAAAGTCGCAGGTTTTAGTTTGGGATGAAATGGTTGATGCAGGTTTGCCTGTGGATAAAACCATTATGTTTTGGTGGCGACATGATCGTCCTGAAGTTTTGAAAGCTTCTTTAGCTAAAGGTTATCAAACAATTATATGCCCAAGATTACCTTTTTACTTCGATTTTGTACAAGATAGTACACATAAATTTGGACGTAAATGGGATAAGAAGTTTAATCCCGTTCAATCGGTATATCAATTTAATCCCTCACAATTAGTCACTGAAAATCAATCGAATATTTTAGGAATCCAGGCCAATTTATGGACGGAAACCGTAGCAGATAATAAACGACTTGATTATTTGCTTTTCCCACGTTTGGCTGCGCTTGCAGAAACGGCATGGACCTGCAACGAAAATAAAAATCTGGAAGATTTTATGGACCGGCTTAAATCGCATTTGCTTTTATATAAGGCCGCAGGTTTATATTATTACAACCCATTTAATCCAATTGAAAACCCTGAACCAGCAGGAGGAAAGAAGTTACCATTAAACTATAAAGACTAGAATTTACAACACACAAATCCCTTATTATATGAATATTCACTTTAATATAAAACGTTTCGGCTTAGTTCTTGGCTTAATGGTTTTGAGCCTAAATGTGATTTACGCACAAGAAAAAGTAGTTAAAACCGATACAATTCCCTTAAAACATGGCGCACACCGCATTGATAAACGCACCGATAGCGTAATGGCCAAATGGCGTGGTTATGGCTTAGGACAATTTATTCATTGGGGTTTATATGCTATTCCCGGCGGAGAATGGAATGGTAAAACTTATAATGGTGCAGCCGAATGGATCCGATCATGGAATGGAATTCCAAAATCTACTTACGATTCTTTAATTTACAAATTTAATCCAACCAAATTTAATCCCGAAAGTTGGGCAAAAACGGCTAAACAAATGGGCGCAAAATATGTAACCATAACCACTAAACATCACGATGGGTTTTGCCTTTGGCCAAGTAAATACACAAAATATACGGTAGCCAATTCTCCTTATAAAAAGGATATTATCGGTCCGTTGGTAAACGCCTATAATAAAGAAGGTATAGATGTGATTTTATATTTTTCAATTATGGACTGGAATCAGCCAGGATGGAGATATGAAATAAAAACCAAAGAAGACAGTATAGCTTTTGAAGGATTTAAGAAATTTACCCGCAACCAATTATTAGAACTTTTAAATAAATATCCTACCGCAAAAGGATTGTGGTTTGATGGTACCTGGGATAAATCATGGGTTAAACAAGCAGCCTTTGCTGATGAATTGGAAAAAGAAATGAGGGCTTTAAGACCAGGATTAATAATCGGTAGCCGTTTCCGCCCTGATGATTTTGGTAAACGCCATAATGATTCAAATGGAAGGTTGATGGGGGATTATGAGCAAGGCTGGGAACGTAAAATTCCAAATAAGATAGAAGATGTACATGGCAATGACTGGGATTGTGTAATGACGGTTCCAGAAAACCAATGGGGCTACAATAAAGCCTGGAATGGCCACATTAAAACGGTAAATGAATTAATTGAGATGACAGCCAAATGTGTTTCGCTGGGCGGTAACTTTGTATTAAATTTTGGTCCAAAAGGAGATGGCTCTATCCGTAAAGAAGAAATTGACTTAGCAGCAGGTATTGGCAACTGGATGAGAGTGAATAATGAAGCCATTTATAATTGTCAGTATGCAGGTTTAGAAAAACAGGATTGGGGCTATTTTACCGGTAAAACCGGATCAAACAAAGTTTATATGATTATTTTCAACGTTCCGGTATCGGGTGCATTTAGGGTAAAGCTACCAGCAAAAACCTCTATAACCACCGCTTCTTTATTGGAACAGCCAAACACAACATTAAAAGTTGAAGAAATTAGTGAAAACCAATATTTTATACATACTTCTGCAAGAGCAGATAATAAGCCTTTTGTTATTGTATTAGATTTAAATAAAAAAGCAGGTAATGCTTCCGGTACTTATGAAAAAGCAAAAATATAACCTTCAATTGATCAAAACCGAAAACAATAATTTATTATAAATGCAAAATCTTAAAAAACTAAAATTTATACTATTTACAATGTACCTTATGCTGCAAATAGCAATGCAGGCACAATTACCCTTGGTATAGGAGGGATAGCATAAGCACAGGTATTGAGTAAACTCAAAGAAAAAACCAAAACTGCTGTATGCAGTTGTCGACTCAAATAAAACAGCAACCAAGCCTAAGAAAGAGAACAGATAGCTTCATAAAACTAGAGAATCATAAAAAAGATATTGACTCTTTTAAGTGCCCTGTTAATTGTAACCGGCCTTAAAGCGCAAAAAAAATAGTTGTAAAAAAAGAAACAGTAAAACCAAAAGCCGATACACTTGCCAAAAGTAATGTTGGTCAACGAGCCAATAAAACTATAGGTAAAAAAGAGGCAAAAATTGCTCCAGTAGCAACAAAAGCCGCCAAGATTGCTCCTGCAAATTAGTACCCTGCTCATTCACAGCAAAATCATATAGAAAAACTATGAGGTTGATTATTCTCTAAAATTTTCCTAAAACCGCCTAATTCAATCAATTCATCCACAAAATGGTTCGAATTACGCACCGTTACTGACCTTAACGGTACAACACGATTTATTTATTAATTTTATTCTACTTAATTGTTTAGTAATTAGTATATTATATTTTATATAAATGTGTTTTTTTGGTTCGATGTTGTTGCTTTGATACTTATTTAGCAGGATTTTTAAAGATTTTGCTAAATAAGTGTTAAAGAGGCTAATTAAGTTGCTGATTTTACAAATTACAATGGTATTTTTTGTTTATGGCAGCAGCATTTTGCCAGTTAATTTATATTGGATAGGCCGTTTCATTTTTTGGCTCAGAAAGAACGAAATAACTCTGAACAGTTGTGATATTCGGTAAGGTAGCCAGTTTATTCCTCAAAAATTCATGGTAAGCATCCATATCTTTTGTCGCTATACGAAGGATAAAATCATGTGCTCCTGTCATCTGCAAGCATTCCATGACTTCAGCAAACTTAGAAACTTCTGTTTCAAATTCAATCAATGTATTTGCAGTATGTTCTTTTAACAAAACATGAGAAAATGCAATTAAACTTTTGTTGATTTTCTTCCGGTCTAAAATAGCTACAATCCTTTTAATAAACCCTTGTTCCTTCAACCGCCTGATCCTTTCATGAATGGTTGCAATAGATTTATGAAGTTTAATAGCGATCTCCTTATTTGTTAATGAGGCATCTTGCTGCAAAATTTTTAAAATCTCTGTATCCGTATGGTCTAAATCTCCGTGTATCATACTGCTCTGTTAATGAAAAAAAATATAATTAATGGTTGAATAAGATTTGAAATCTGAAAAAAGAACTAATAATATGACAAAATACCATAAAATTTATGTAAAAATTAGCATGTATTGATATAATTATTTGTGATACTGAGTTTTGTTGAAACAAATCCAACAATTATTATAAGATGAGAGTTTTGATAGCTGATATTAACGCTGGTTTGAATGAAAAGTTTGAGCAGTTAGCCCTTCTAATCGGAAACACTCCAATGCTTGAGTTAAATTATACATTTAATGGAAGGCCAGGTAAGATTTATGTAAAATGTGAACATTATAACCTTACTGGAAGTATAAAAGACCGTATGGCCCTTTACACCTTAAAAAAAGCTTATCACGAAGGCGAGATTAAACCTGAAGCTGAGATTGTAGAGGCGACAAGCGGAAACACGGGAATTGCTTTTGCAGCAATAGGAAAGGCCTTAGGACACACAGTTAAAATTATTATGCCTAACTGGCTCAGCAAAGAACGGATTGACATTATAAAAAGTCTAGGGGCAGAAGTTATTTTGGTCAGTAAAGAAGAAGGTGGATTTCTTGGTAGTATCAAAATGGCCGAAGAAATGGCACTTAAGGATCCAAATATATTTTTACCCAAACAATTTGAAAATACGGCCAATCCTGAGGCACACGAACGCTCTACAGGTAAGGAAATTTGGGAGCAATTACAATTAAAAAACCTTTTTCCTGATGCTTTTATTGCCGGGGTAGGCACTGGAGGTACCATTATGGGCGTAGGTAATTATTTAAGAGCTAAAAATGCTAATATCAAAATACATCCGCTTGAACCTGCTGAATCGCCTACATTGACTACTGGTTATAAAGTAGGCAACCATAGAATTCAGGGAATATCTGATGAGTTTATACCTGAAATTGTAAAGCTAAAAGAGTTGGATGAAGTGATTCAGGTAAACGATGGTGATGCTATTTTAATGGCACAAAAGCTGGCTAAAAAACTGGGCCTTGCTGTAGGCATATCTTCCGGTGCGAATGTAATTGGAGCCATTAAGCTTCAGCAGCAAATGGGAGTAGAAAGCTGTGTAGTTACCGTATTTTCAGATAGCAATAAGAAATATTTAAGCACCGATCTGATGAGGGAAGAGCCGGTAAGAGCGGGTTACATTTCTCCCGAAACCGAATTTATAGATTATCAGGCCTTTAGTAGATTATCATAAATTATCAATCAAACTATAAACTTAAAAAATGAAAAGAAGCATTATTTTATGCTGTATTGTTACGCTGTTTAACTTTAGCGCATACAGTCAGATTCTTAAACCCGTAACCTGGAGTTACGCAGCAAAAAGAAATGGCCCAACCGAGGCAACGCTTTATTTTAAAGCCACAATCGATAAAGGCTGGCATCTTTACTCCCAATTGATTAAAGATGGAGGACCTGTTAAAACCACTTTTAGCTTTGTTGACTCGAAAGACTTTAGTTTATTAGGTAAAACCACCGAACCAAAACCAATTACCAGAAACGAGCCTAATTTTAAAATGGAAGTCAGCTATTTTGAAAACTCGGTTATCTTTCAGCAGAAAGTTAAACTCAAAGGCAAAAATATAACCGTTAAAGGTAATGTCGAATTTATGGTTTGCAATGACAAGCAATGTCTGCCGCCAGAGCAAGTTGATTTTAATATTCCCGTAAAATAAGCTTGATACTATAAATATGAACTCATTAAGAATTATTTTTTTTGGTATTTTATTTTCATTTCTTCTAATTCAAACAAGTCGGGCACAGGATACCAGCTCAACCCAGGGTCTGAACTTTACAGAAATTAAGTCCGGTGGAGAAGATACAACAGCGAAAATAAAAGATAGCCTGACCAAAACTTCCGCGTTGGTTAAGACCATTAATAAAACAGAAAAAGAAGGGCACAAAACACTTTGGGGGATTTTTATAGCCGGTTTTGTTGGTGGATTAGCTGCATTGCTTATGCCTTGTATTTTTCCAATGTTACCGCTTACAGTAAGCTTTTTTACCAAAGGGTCTGAAAAAGGAAAAGCGTTTGGAAGGGCTGCACTCTATGGTTTTTTCATCATTTTAATCTATGTGGTTCTGGGTTTATTGGTTACAATTATTTTTGGCGCCGATGCACTGAATAGTCTGTCTACAAATGGGATTTTTAATTTCTTTTTCTTCCTGTTACTGCTTGTTTTTGCCGCTTCATTTCTTGGTGCCTTTGAGATTACCTTGCCCTCGTCATGGGTAAATAAGGCAGATGCAAATGCAGATAAAGGTGGTTTGAGTGGTTTGTTTTTTATGGCCGGAACACTTGCACTGGTTTCATTCTCCTGCACCGGGCCAATTATTGGAACTTTACTTGTTCAGGCTGCAACCACTGGTGCATTATTAGGACCGGCCATTGGTATGTTTGGATTTTCTCTCGCTCTTGCCATTCCTTTTGCATTATTTGCCCTGTTCCCGTCAGCGATGAACAAACTGCCAAAATCGGGCGGTTGGTTAAATAGTGTAAAAGTGGTTCTTGGATTTTTAGAGCTTGCTTTTGCATTAAAATTTTTAAGCAATGTAGACTTGGCCTACCATTGGGAATGGTTTGACCGGGAAATATTTTTAGCCTTATGGATTGTAATTTTTGGACTAATGGGCATTTACTTATTAGGCAAACTAAAATTCTCTCATGACAGCACATTAGCCTTTATTTCGGTGCCAAGACTTTTCCTTGCTACAGTAGTACTTGCTTTTACTGTTTATCTGATTCCCGGATTATGGGGTGCACCTTTACATTCGGTATCTGCATTTTTGCCACCCCAGCAAACTCAGGATTTTGATCTTTATACTTCCAGTTTACTAGCTGGAAAAGGAAATGCCCAAACTGGGGCAGTTCAAGAAGATCGTCCTCATAAGTATTCGGATAAATTTCAGGCCCCATTAAAATTGAATGCTTATTTTGATTATAAGGAAGGGGTAGAAATGGCGAAAAAATTAAACAAACCAGTGCTTATAGATTTTACCGGGCATGCTTGCGTAAACTGCAGAAAAATGGAGGCAAATGTTTGGCCAGACAAGGAAGTATATAAATTAATTAGCCAGGATTATATACTTATTCAGCTTTATGTAGATGATAAATCAGAACTCGCAGTTGAAGATATTGTGCATACTCCCGAAGGGCGGGAACTAAATACGATAGGGAAAAAATGGAGTGATCTCCAGGCCAGAAAATTCTTATCCAATTCTCAACCATTTTATATACTGTTAGATCCTAAAACTGAACAAATGCTGGTACAACCCCAAGGAGCAGATTATGAGGTGTCGAATTATAAAAATTTTTTAGAGAGTGGCCTTTCCGCCTTCAAATAATATAACAACAGTGTATAGAAGGCCTGTTGGTGGTTAGTAATAGGGCATGACTGGATGGTCTGCCCTTTTCTTTACCTCAAGCAATGAAACAATATTTATGGCTAGGATATGGAACTTTGATCGCCCATATTTATCCTAGTTTATTCTGGATTTTATACACCAAGTGATTATTTTAAAATTGGTGTTGATTTATGTTATCTTTGTTAAGAACAATCCCAAATGTCAACTTATAGCAACTTTAGCGATAATGAACTATATGCCCTGATGGTGCAGGACAATGAGGAGGCATTCACCTTTTTATATCACAGATATTGGAAGCGGCTCTTATATAAAGCAGCTTTTAAGTTACAGTCTGATGTCGATGCAGAAGAAGTAGTACAGGACGTATTTGTAGACCTTTGGAAAAGTAGAAAAAGAATAGAAATCCAACATAGTTTTCATACTTATGTTGCAGCTATATTGCGGTATAAAATTATGGCAAAGATGGCTGCGAATAAAAAGTGTCTTCATAAAACTGTAGAAGATATTTATCAATTGGCTGTTTCCGATCATTCAACTGAACAATGGCTCGCTTTTAGTGATTTACAGGAAGAAATTGAAGCCGCAGTTAAAGCGCTACCTGATAAATGCCAGCTCATATTTCGTATGAGCAGGGAAAAAGGACTGAGTGATAAACAAATTGCGCAGGATCTTGACTTATCCCCAAAAACAGTAGAAGCACACATCACCAGAGCGATCAAATTTCTGCGTATTTCTATTAACCAGTTTCTGACCCTACTTTCTTTAGTAATTGCTTTCCTGATTCTGGTTTAAAAAAAAAATATTTTTAATTGCATATAGGGTAGCCCTCCGCTTTTGCACACCATGTAAAAAAGGACATCCTATGAATGAACCAAATAAGGAGGAACTTAACCACTTAGCCGATAAATGGCTAAGAGGAGAACTTACGCCCCTGGAAAAAGAAAAGCTGGATAAATGGTACAATCTCGATACGGATGGTCCGGTTGATTGGATTGGCAACAATGAAACAGAAGCAGAACTAGGTCAACGTTTATTAAACAATATCAATAAAGCGAAAAGATTTTCACTTCTCCCTAAAAGGAACTGGAAAATTGCGGCAGCGGCAATTTTGCTAATGACTTTAAGTCTGAGTCTCTATTTTTACCTTGCTGAACAAAACCCTGGCCCGGAGGACACCATTGCAAATGTAATTTATCCCGGCAGGAATAAAGCGGTTTTAGTTTTGGCTAATGGCGAAAAAATAAATTTAACTGACGCTTTAAATGGTAAAATAGCAACACAACCGGGCGTTAGCATTACCAAAAATGTTAACGGACAATTGGTATATAATATCGAGGGAGGAAACCAGGCTAAAAATACGGTTATTCAATACAATACCATTGAGGCACCAGCAGGAGGCCAGTGGCAGGTAAAGTTACCCGACGGTTCTATAGTGTTTCTAAATGCTCTTTCCAGTATAACTTATCCAACCCGATTTGTTGGACACGAAAGAAAAGTACAACTGAAAGGGGAAGCTTACTTTGAAATTGCTCATAATAAGGCCATGCCATTTAAAGTTGAAAGTTTTGGGCAAACCGTGGAGGTTTTAGGCACACATTTTAACATAATGGCTTATGCAGATGAAGGCGTTACTAAAACAACACTGATTGAGGGTTCAGTTAAGCTGTCAGATCTAAAATCAAAACATTCCAATGTATTAAAACCAGGAGAACAGGCCGTTTTAAATGCATCAGGCAATCTGTCCGTTATCCAGGTAAATACTGATAAAGTTGTTGCCTGGAAAAATGGAAAATTTGCTTTTGATAATGAAAGTATTGAAGTCATTATGCGTAACCTGGCCAGATGGTATAATGTTGAGGTGGTTTATAAAGGTGATATTAAAGATTTGCCTTTTACTATATCAATTAGCCGTTACGATAACATTTCTAAAATATTGGATAAGATTTCATTTACCCAAGCACTTCATTTTAAAGTAGAAGGAAGGAGGATAACTGTTATGCCATAATTATACCTGAAAATGGCAGCAAATAAAAAACGGGAGTGCTTCGACCTACTCCCGTTAAATGTTTTGATGCTGTCAATAGTTTATTTCTTTGCGAGAACAACAATTAACCAACAACTAAACATTCAAAATTAATGAAAATTAACCATTTATTAGAGGGGGGCTATCTCACCAGTAGGTTTCTTCAAATTTTTCGAATTATGAAGATAATTATACTCATAATAACCCTTTGCCTGATGCAGGCGAGCGCATCAATTAAAGCGCAGATTACCATTAAAGAGCGCAGTATATCGCTTCAAGCAGTACTCGAAAAAATTAGTATACAAAGTGGTTACGACCTGGTGTATTCCAATACTGATCTAAAAGGTTTGAAACCAATAAATATCAGTTTGAATAATGCAGGGATAGAAACCGCATTAAACAATTGCCTTAAAGATTTTTCGCTCGTTTACGAGATAGTAGATAAGACAATCATAATCAGAAAAAGACAAGAGGTGAGGCAGGACATTTCTAAAAGTTATTTAACAGAAATAGACGTCTCCGGACGCGTCGTTGATGAAGAAGGAAAACCACTTTCCGGAGCCACTGTTAGTATTATTCTCACAGATTATTCAGAGGATAAAAAAACCGGGGAATTTTCTATGTCTGCAAAGGGCAGAAAGGCAATCGCCATAACTGATGCAAACGGCGCTTTTCAATTGCGCAATATAGATGAAAAGGCAATGATCTCTATTTCTTATACCGGTTATGAAGCCTATTCGGTAAAAGCGGCTAAAGATCTTGGTACCATTAAAATGAAGCTAAGCGGAAACTTACAGGAGGTTATCGTAAACACTGGTTATCAAAAAATATCAAAAGAAAGGAGCGCGGGATCATACGTTGCAGTAGACACCAAAATTTTAGCTGCCCGTAGCACAACAACAAATGTGCTTCAGCGTTTGGATGGCCTGGTACCCGGTTTAGTTATAAATAATTCTCCAAATGCAGCAAGAGATAAGAGTCTATTCCTAATCAGGGGGTTGAATACCATAAATTCAACTAAAGATCCTTTAATCGTGGTGGATGGAATTGCCATGGATATTAGCAATGTATCGTCCATCAATCCACAGGATGTAGCAGATATAACGGTTCTAAAAGATGCTACTGCCGCATCAGTTTGGGGAGCAAGGGCTTCTAATGGCGTTATTGTAATTACTACAAAAAAAGGTGCTAATGGTAAGATGAGGATAAGTTACGATGGGTTTATCAACTTTCAGGGAAGACCAGATTACGATTATTTTCCGGTTCTAAACAGTCAGGCGTATATTCAGGCTTCCAGAGAAACCTTTGATCCGGTAAACTGGCCTTACAATCCTAATGCAACCATATATAACCCTGCCTATGGAAATCATACCGGAATTTCTCCAGACCGGCAGATTCTATATGACATTAATAGAGGAGCAATTACTGCTGCACAAGGAAATGTGAAACTAGACAGCTTATCCAGGATTAGCAACCTCAACCAGATTAAATCTATTTATCGTCCCGCTATGTTAATGAACCATAGCTTATCTGTTTCGGGGGGCAGTGATAAGTATACCTATTACAACTCTTTTGCCTATACCAATGCACGCGATTTTATACCGGGGAATAAAGACAATACCTTCAAGATAAACACAAGGCAGGATTTTAACTTTACTAAATTTCTGAAAGTTTATTTTATTGCCGATTTAACCAATAGAGTCATCTCCGGAAACAATCCCTTAAGCGTAGATAATCGTTTTTTACCTTATCAAATGTTCAGAGATGCTTCAGGTAACAGCATCTCTATGCCATATATGGGCTATCTTAGTGAAACACAAAGACCCAGCATACAAAATTTAAGTAAAATAGATTTAAATTATAATCCCTTAAATAATACCAATACGGGTTCAACCAAAGGAAATGCCTTCACCGGACGCTTTAATACTGGAGTAACTATTAAATTGTTGGAAGGCTTACAATTTGAAGGGCTCTATGGTTATATCAGAGGAACTAATAGAACACAGCAGTATTTGGATTATACCAATTATCAGCAAAGAATAAATGTGGTGAATTTTGCTAATGTAAGCCCAACAGGGGTGTTAACCTATAATTTGCCTGCAACAGGTGGTCAGTATACTGTAAACAATTCACTTCAGCAAGATTGGGTAATCAGAAATCAGCTCACCTATAATGCAAGCTTTAAAAATAGTCTTCACCAGATTACAGCCCTATTTGGACAGGAAGCTCAGGAACAGGTAACAACTAATAATATGAGTTCCGTTTATGGTTATGATCAGGCCCTCCAAACATATGCAACTGTTGATTATAAGCTGTTGACTACTGGTATTGCCGGAACGATCATGCCCCAATATACTACAGGGTCAAGGTTACCTGTTAATTCTTTTTTTGGTGAATCAGAAACCATTCCCCGCAACAGGTTTAGCTCATATTATGCAAATGCAGGTTATACTTTTGATAAAAAATATACGCTGAATGCAAGCTGGAGAAATGACCAGAGCAACCTGTTTGGAACCAACAAGTCTTCTCAGCGTAAACCTGTATGGAGTGTAGGTCTTAAATGGAATCTCGGAAATGAAGCCTTTGTATCCGAAATTAAAGCCATTAGTATGCTTGCTTTGAGGGCTACTTATGGAATTACAGGCATGTCACCTCCACCGGGATATGCTTCACCTTATGATATTTTAAGCCCGTTTACAACTCCAAATGCACCTGGTGGACAAGGCTTACGGATTTCTACCTATGGAAATCCGGATTTGACCTGGGAAAGTACAAAAACGTACAATCTTGGAATTGATTTTGGTTTACTGAACAATCGCATAACCGGATCGATCGATCTTTATCAGAAAAACACATCCAATTTACTAGGGCTTCTGGGGATAAATCCACTGGCCGGAGGACAAAATTACATTAACGGGAATGTGGGAAGTCTGACTAACAAAGGAATCGATCTGTCTATCAGTTCTGTTAACATCCGTAGCAGAGATTTTACCTGGAGTACCACACTTAATGGCGCTTACAACAAAAATAAAATAACTGATCTTGGTTTGTTGCAAACACCAATAGCAACGGGAGATAATCTGCGTCAGCAAAACTATGTCATAGGTTATCCTGCTTTTGCTGTTTTCGCTTATAACTATGCGGGGTTGGATGCTATGGGAGATCCTCAAATCCGCCTCGCTAATGGTAATGTAACTAAAGCCAGAGGTGTAAGTTTACCAGGAGATATGTTGTATATGGGACAATATCAACCCCTTTGGAGTGGTGGATTGTCAAATTTATTCCGCTATAAAGCTTTCTCACTTAATGTAAACATCATCTATAATTTGGGTAATGTGATGTTTAGAGATATGAATAAAATTTATACTGGCGCTGCTTTTATTCAAAACCAGAACTTCCAGACTGGAAATCTAAATTCGGATTTTGCCGATCGCTGGAAACAACCAGGCGATGAAAATAAAACAATTATTCCGGCTTTTATCAGTAGCGAATCTTTGGATGCAACCCGGCGCAATACCAATTATTATGTTTATGGCAATCAAAATGTGGTTAGTGCTTCTTATGTAAAACTGAGGGATTTGACACTTTTCTATAATATGCCCGAAAACATCATAAAAAAGATAAAAGCCGAGGGGTTGACTTTTAGATTACAACTATCTAACGTGATGCTCTGGAAAGCTAACAGTTATGGGATCGATCCTGAATTTCAGGATGCTCAGCTTGGTGTCAGATCTATGCCTTATAATCAAAAAACCATCACTATTGGTGCTCATTTAACACTATAAAACCAAAAGAAATGCTACATATTAATAAAAATACGATAAAGTTCGTTAGCATACTTTTTATAAGTATGGTGCTTAACGGATGTAAAAAAGATTTCCTTGATATTAATCCAAAAGGTAAGTTAATTGCCCAAAAAACTTCAGATTATGACCTGCTTTTAAATGACCAGGCCTTAACTCTTGTGACCCCAGCTTCTCATATCCTAATGTCAGATGAGGTTGCTGGCTCATCACCTGCATTTTCATCATTAGGGGCAGGAATTGGAACACTAGCCGATCAGAAAGCTTTCAAATGGGAAGACGATATCTATGTGCAGGGCGATAACGCATCTGAGATTTCACTTTTGGTAAAGGGCATTTACACCAATAACAAAATTATCAATGAGGTAATGACTTCTGAAGGCGGAACAGATGCTCAGAAAAAAGCCATTCTGGCAGAGGCACTGGCAGGAAGAGCCTGGGCAAATTTTGTGCTGATTAATTTGTATGGTAAACCTTATAATACTAACTCTTCATTAACCGATCTGGGCATTCCTTTGTTAAAAACAGCCGATGTAACTCAAACAAAATTTACCAGGGCAACCGTTCAGGAAGCCTATGATCTGATTATAGCTGATCTTAATCAGGCCATACCTGATTTATCTGCTACTGTAGTTAGCCGGGTAAGAATGTCTAAAGCAGCAGCAAAAGCACTTTTGGCTAAAGTATATGTATTTATGGGGAAATTTGATCAGGCCTTGCCTTTATTAAATGGTTCCATATCGGATCTAACAGGTGCCGAAGTGCCAGTAGGTTTATATAATTTTTCGACAGAATTAGCTGCAGGTGGGGCATTTTATCCATCTAATCCAATTGTCGGACCACCAAGAAATGATCCGAATAAGGATAAAGAAATTGTTTTCTTAAGGTATACACCTAATTATTATAGTTATGTCTTTTCAGGAGCGGTTATTAGTCCGGAAGCATCTGCCTTATTCAAGGCCAGTGATTTAAGGAAACAATTCTTAACACCTTACTCATTCGGCATGGCCTCTGTGTATCCTTTGGGCATGCTTAGGACTTACGGTAAAGGTTATAGTAGTATGGGTATAACCGTACCTGATATGTATTTGCTGAGAGCTGAATGTAGATCACGCTTAGGCGATTTGCCTGGTGCTGCAACAGATATGCAGGCCTTTAGATTAAACCGAATGCCAGCTGCCGACGCCGCCGTTCCAGCAGGGGTTTCCGGTGATCAGGTTACCCTAACAAAATTTATTTTGGAAGAAAGAATCCGCGAATTTGCGGTAAACGGTGATCGCTGGTTTGATATGCGTCGCCTTTCTGTTGATCCTGTATATAAATCTACAGTTGGAACTACACACAGGATTTATGATAATTCCGGTGCGGTTACTGCAACTTATACCTTGCGGCCAGAGCGACTTACTTTCAGATTTCCGCTATACATTATGAATGCGAATCCTGATATGCCTCAAAACCCCTGAGAATAACGATTGGCTGTTAAAAAACAATTTACAGGAATTAACAACCGCTTAAATTTTTTGAGAACTAACATTTAAAATATTTTAAAATGAAAAGAATAACCCTAGTATTGATATTTTGTTTTTGTACAGGAATAACTTTTGCTCAGCAAAAAGGGGCAACTGTATCTGTAGACATTAGCCCTTTAAAATTAGATTCGTTACGTCTTTTTAAGTACGACAATAATGATTTGTACGCAAAAGCAGATAAAGACGGAAAATACCGGTATAATTTCCCCGAAACACCACCAAAGGAAATCATATTGGTTGGACCCAAAAATAAAATGATCTATGCATTTCTAGAGAAGGGCAGCCAGGTGAACATCAAAACAGATTTTGATCAGCAGACTAGCTTCTCTGGTAAAGGTGCAGAAAACTCACAGGTACTAAACAATTATATGGGTACTTTTGATGCTGCCTTTGCTAAAATTGATGCGAGTAAAATGACAACGAAAGAATTTTTCGATGTATTAAACAAGACCAATCAGATACCAATTGATCTGCTCAATCAAAATAAGCAAAAAGTAAGTTCCTCTTTTTACGAATTTGAGTTAACAAATCTAAACTATAAAAAGGTAAAAGATTATATGTGGTTTGGATATTATTATATCCTGGGTACCAAGAAAAAATTCTCTGAAGAGTCTCCTGCCGATCTTTGGGAACAGAATAAGGAAGTTAAATTTGATGATCATTTACTGGGCAACCGTTCCTATGACGCACTCCTTTTATATTTTTATCCTCCTTACCTGCGTAGGCGTGAACTTTTTTTACAGGGAAAACTGGATAGCCCACACGAACTGCAGGACGCATTAACGGATTACCAAATGATTGTAAAATATTATCCTACCGGTAAAATAAAAAATGAAGCGTTAAAGAAAACAATGGTAAGCGTTTTGGATCAGGCTAAGGATCTGAAAACGGTAAAACCGCTAATGGAAGAACATATTGCTAAATATGCCAGTGCCGGTGAAGCAAAGGATTTGCGTGAAAAGTATGATACAATGGATAACCTATCTTCAGGGAAAATGGCCCCTGATTTTACACTAAAAAGTCTGGATGGTAAAGATATATCCTTAAAAGATTTTAAGGGTAAAGTAGTTTATCTGGATTTCTGGGCGAGTTGGTGTGCGCCATGTCGTGGCGAAATGAAGAATGGTAGCCCTAAGCTCCACGAAAAATTTAAAGATAATAAAGATGTCGTTTTTCTTTATGTGAGTTTAGATAGTAAAGTAGATGCCTGGAAAAAAGCCATTGAAGAAGATAAAATAGAGGGTATTCATCTGCTTTCGCAGGCAACCTCCGGGGTAAATACACCAATAGCCAAAGCCTTTAACATTTCTGGTATTCCACGGTATGTAATTATTGGTAAAGATGGAAAAATATTTGATAACGATGCTTCAAGACCCAGTGAAGACAGGACCCCTGTAAGAATTAATGAAGCACTAAATGCAAAATAAATAAAGTCTTATTTATGAAAATCTAAAATCATGATCAGAAAAATAATATTAATGTTTGCCTTAGGGCTCAGTGTGGCAACAACATTTGCACAAAAAGATAAATCAACAGTTACCGTCGAAATTACATCTGTAAAAGTAGATTCTATGTGGGTTGTACCGCCCAAAGGAGGTGTGTTTTTTGTAAAGCCAGGAGCGAATCATAAATTTGTGCTTAATTTTAATCAGGAGGCTCCGTTTATCCTTACGTTTGGCATCGATGTTCCTAAAAAAGGGAGAATATCGCTGTTTATTGAAAAAGGTGATCATTTAAATGTTACCACAGATCTGGATCAAAAATCTGTATTCACAGGTCAAGGATCTGAAAATGCAAAAGTGTTTGATGAGTTTACTAATGCCTATTTAGCAAGCTATTTGAAATTGGATGCGAGTAAAATGACAGCAAACGAAGTGTTCGATAGAACGATGGCTATGGGGCAGCACTCCTTAGATATTTTAGATGCAAACAAGCAAAAGGTAAGCCCTGCATTTTATAAGTATCAATCTATTGCTCTTTTATATCAAAAGTTAGGTTCTGGTATGATAATACCTTATTTATATCATGTGGGTTTAGGTAAAAAAATTTCTGAATCTATACCCGAACACTTTTGGGATGTAGAAAAGCAGGTGAAAATGGATGATAAACTTTTAGAAAACCCTGAATATGCGAGGTTTATGCAGGGTAGTTTTCCAATACTCTTAAGCTATAAAGAAAAATTTAAAGATGGAACATTAGATAGCACTTTCACGTCTGAAGCAGAGACTAATCTCAAATTAAGTGTGGTCGAAAAAACATATACAGGAAAGGTCAGGAGTTTAGCGTTGGGCGCAATTCTTAAAGCCGCATTAGCAAGGGCAAATGATGTTGCCTCTGTAAAACCTTCAATTGACGATTATATAACCAAATACGCCAATGCTGAAGATGCTAAATCTATATTATCCACCTACGATAATTATATAAAAACTGCTGCCGGAAAAACACCGCCTCCTTTTGTTTTAAATGATTTAAGTGGTAAGGAAGTGACTTTAAAGGATTTTGCAGGAAAGGTGGTTTACATGGATTTTTGGGCCAGCTGGTGTAGCCCCTGTAGGTACGAGATGAAGAATGGCAGTCCAAAGTTACATGCAAAGTTTAAAGATAATAAAGATGTGGTTTTCTTATACATCAGCATAGACAGTAAGACCGAAGCATGGCGGAAAGCAATTGAGGAAGACAAAATAGAAGGAATTCATTTGCTTTCGCTCGGTGGCAATGGAAGCCCGGTAGCCAAGGCTTTTAACATTACTGGCATTCCTCATTATGTAATTATAGGAAAGAACGGAAAAATATTTGATAATAATGCACCGAGACCAAGTGAAGATAAAACACCTAAACGAATCAATGAAGCACTAAATGCCAGGTAGATTTAACAACTAAAACTTTTATAACAAAGTTCGGTATCAACTTATTTGCTACCGGCTTTGTTGTATTAGCTTATCCAAAAATGTAGGGAGTAAGGTTTATCGGTTATTCAATCTGCTCAACAAAATGCTGATAAATATATTAAAGTCTGAATTCGTTAGATATGGGGCTTTGTGAGCACCATATACAGGTAAACCCGACGGAGGATGGCAAGTCAACAGAAATAAGTGTCCTAAATTTCATTGGAAATCATTTAAACACCAAATCTGGTCTGCAACTGCTTATTTATCAATGGTCATGAATGGTTTGATAGGATACATAACGATGAAAATGGAATTCATTCCACTCCAGGTAAAAGTTCTACAAGATTCTCGAAATACTTTTATAAAAAAAACTTTTGCACTTCCATTATTTAAATAACTAATTGTAGATTAGCTTGTTAATTGGTTATTTTGTGGTCTGTAAAGCGGTGGTTCGAGAATTTTCAGAATTTCTCAATCGATTGAGTTAATTAAAAATCACATCCTTTAATCAATCCTTTAGATAAGCCGATTTTTTTAACTTCACCATCTTTCTTAATCTCGACAAACCTTTCTACACGTTGGCTACGCTCAACAACATAATCCTCATCACGATAATAATTGGTTATCATCTGAGTATTGCCTTGCATTGCTGTATTTGAACCAGTGTAAACCCGGTTCGTTTTTAGTTGATTAAAATTATGAATCATCTGGATAAAATATTTGCCTGGTTTTAATCCTTCAAAGCTAAATCTTCCCTCTCCATCAGTAAAAGCTTCAATCGCGTACTTATTTGCTTCTTTTGACATATAAACCGATATTTTTTTACCTTCTTTCTTATCCCGTAGTGCATACCACTCTTCCAGATAGGGTGTAACAGGGAATAATACAACTTTAGCGCCCCCGGCTTTAAATATAAGTCCATCAATCTTCGAACAGGCTCTACCTTCAATTCTAGATAAGCCACGACTTAAGGCAGATTTGGCCAGCGCTGCATCGAAGCTACCTTGTGGATAGATAGAACGCTTCGTGTTTCCGGATGTAGCCGAAATTTCGCCACCCAAATCGCTATATTTCTTCCGGTCGAGATCGGCCAGTTTGGTATTTCCTATAGCATCATAACAATCGGCACGATTGATATAAGCCAAAAGAAATTTCGGGTCAATTTCTATCGCTTTTGTATAATTTGTAATGGCTTGGGTGAAGTTCTCCTTAGTGCTGTATACATATCCAATGTTATTATATCCAGTGGCATCTTTGGGCAATAACTTAACGGACATTTGATAATCTGCCATTGCTAAGTCTGGCTTTTCCATATTATTCAAATAAATATTGCCCCGGTAAATGTATAACTCCGGATAATTTTTACCGCCAAATTCAATAGCTTTTGTATAATTTGCAACGGCCAATTCATAGTTCTTTTGAATTTCGTAAATGATACCCTGGTTTTTGTAAACCGCAGGTTCTCTTGGTTCCAGTTGGATAACTTTTGCATAATCGGCAAGTGCCTCCGAGTATTGCTCTTTTTTCTTGTAGGAAACGCCACGGTTTAAATAAGCATCAGAGAATTTAGGATTAAGTGCTATTGCCTTGGTGTAGTCGGCAATGGCCAGATCATATTTCTGTTCCTGGAAGTATTTACCTCCCCGATTATAAAATGCATCTGCAGTACGGGGATTTTGTTCAGTAGTACCATTTTGAGCAAGAAGCGTATTGGTGTTAGTAATTAGTATTATAACTATTAAAATAGAAAATTTGGTTAATTTTTTATGCATAATATCAGTCGTTTCATTTACTTGTTTGAATCAATTAGGTTTTTATAGCCAATTTTTGCTTTACAGGATTCGATGCGTAAATCGAAATAATGGAAAGTAGTTTGAATATTAGCCTCATCACGTTGATTCAAATATAGTAAATAACTGAAATAAATAATCAACACGAAATACTTTATCTGTCTGATTTCATTTCATTTCTATGTTTATTGTAGATACAACAGGTTCGGCTGTAGTGCAATGATTTTTAAAAACCATTTAAACAAATGCCAGATGTATGATGTTGGAATAATAATCGTTGTTGTATATGATCCTGGCGAAAATGGGGCACATGAATTGGTTTGTACACTGTTGACTGGTACTAAACACCATTAATGCAAACCTTTAATTTCCTACCAATGGTTTTACTAAACTTAAAGCTTTTTCATTACCAACCAATGCTATTTTATGCATCATAATCAATGTACTCCGAAATAAAATCAGACAAATGACGAACGCACACAAATAATGATTGCTAGCTTTGCTTTATGGAACAGTTTATTGAATTTATTTTACAATTTGGCTGTTTGAACAAACAACAAACTAACCTTATCACAAGTAAAGCAACAGAATTAGAACTTCACAAAGATGAATGCGCTTAAGACAATCTGAATATTTACCATTTTAGTTGAAATGGTATAAAAATACCACATTCCCGGTATAGGCAGTTTTAGATTGACCTTTTATATCGAGATTTGCCTCAATAACAACTTTTGTAATACCTCTCAAATCAGAAATTGAAATAAGTTTTGCTCTAAGCTGAACTTCGTCATTTACCAAAACGTGCCGGTTGAATTTAAATTTTTCTATGCCGTAATTTACTTCCATTTTAACATTCCGGATATCAGCTATCTGTTTCCAGAGATACGGAATAAGTGATAATGTTAAATAACCATGGGCAATTGTTGTTCCAAAGGGCCCGTCTGATTTGGCTTTTTCCTCATCCACATGGATCCACTGATTATCAAGTGTCGCCGCTGCGAATCTGTTAATTTGTTCCTGACTTATTTTATGCCATTTTGATGTACCAATGTGGCGACCTAAATGAGCTTTGTATTCTTCAAAACTGTTAACTATAACCATACAATTATTTTGATTTCCATTTGACCGGAACAGGTGAATTTTTTCGCAATTGCCAAGAGGCAAGGTATAAAATTTTGTAGGATTTAAGTTTATTAATACTAAAATACTTACTTGGTAACTTTTTTACAATTATCTAAATTGAATGAAATTATTCATTTTAGATAGTCTGTCTTTTACGTTTAATAATTTCCAGGTCCAGTATCTGTGCTTTGTATTCTGCAGGGAGAATCAAATTTCTTAAAGTTTTGTGCAAATTAAACCCTCTACTCAATTTATATAAAGCAAGAATTGGAATAACTAGTTTTCCTTTTCCTAATTGTAGCAATTCGTTTACCCGAACAGGTACAATTAGCGCTTGTATTTTTCGCATTAAGAAAAATCTAGAAAAGCCCAGGTGCTTTTTATATTGGCTAAAAAGATCTTGAGAAAAATGACTATAAACCAAATCTTCATGTAATTGTAGTTCGTGCATGGATTGCCATTCAGTGAAATTGGTTGGAAGACCATTTATTTCCATCCTTTGCCCAACAAGATAAAAAGTATTAAAAATTTCTTCTTTTTCTGCCAGATTAAGTTTTCTTTCCAATACTTCAAAAGATCGAATAGAATAGTCGATCAACATAAACAGCACATCCCGGTAAGCCCAATCTGGAATTTTGGTGTTTCTTGCTCCTTCAACATGCTTATGAATCATTGTAATTTGATCTATTGCTGCATTGGCTTCATTTAATGGAGAAAATACTATTTTTTGCGCATAGGCCACCGTTGAAAATAATCGCCCTAAAGGATCTTTCGGAAGTTTGCCAGTAAAATATAACCAATCAACTGCTTTATTGAGGCTGAATTCTGCTGCGGCACCAGCAAAAATGAAAAGGATTACATCGGTATTGCCCCATATTTTTCTTACAATAGAATGTTCATTTACAAAGTCCATAATCTATAATTGCTTTTTAATCTTTCAACTTTTTTATGTTGATGTGGCATAATGTCAATAGGATAGGAATAGATATAAGGCTTGCGATTCAATGCTTGTGTTTTTTAAAGTGCTTTGTATTTCAAAGTAACTGTTAAATTTTGAATATTCAAAAAGTAAGTCAACTTTTTATTTAACTATTGAGATTGTGCAGAATGATATTGATCCTGCCCGATAGGATGTGACTACCTTTTATTATTAAATTTGTACGTTGAGAACATTTAATTGAAAATTAACCTACTTATTCGGGGTATTAATCATTGTAGAAAAAGAATAGAGATTCAGCATAGGTTTTCATACTTATATTGTGGCAGTATTGCGATATAAAATCATGGGAAGGATAGCTTCGAATAAAAAGAATCTTCATAAAACTGAAAATATCCATCAATCGGCTTTACCTTCTTTATATAACTCAATATATGGCCAGTTGACCGCGGAAAACGATACTTATGTAACTACTGTCACTTAAAATTTCAAAATAATGCGAGTTTTCTACGAAATCATCAAATCCTGTTTTAAAAGTTTTTCCAACAAGAAGCGGGCGTTTATCCAGTAAGATTTTGAAGTTTTCTTATGAACATTATTGGCTTTACATTTATTTCAAAAAAGTATATACTTGTTCAATCAGCATCGCAATTGCTTTTTTTATCTGGTTTCTTCCTGTTTCACTTTTAATGTCAATCCCACAAAATGTATTTCCATTAATTTCTGCGTAAAGATTAAGGTAATATGCCCCGGAAACAATTAGCGCCATTGCTGCTCGGGAATCTTCTGAATTTTCTGCAAAATAAGTATCCATAATGTTTTGTAAAATAAATTCACCGTTTGCTTCCTGTTCATCGGTAAGTTTTTTTAATGAATTTCTTGGCTCGGATAATCGCCAAAGCAAAACTTTTTGAAATTCTTTATTTCTAAAAACATAATCAAATTGCTCCAACACCGTATTTGTGATAAATTCTTTTCCTCCATCAGTTATTTCATTAGGTTCGATTTCGCTTTTTACATTGCTCCAGAAATCCTGTGTTTTTATATATTCATCTAACAGTCCTTCCAATCCTCCGAAATAATTGTAAATCAGTTTTTTATCTAACCCGGCAGTAGTCGCGATATTATTTATTTTCAAGGCAGAATAACCCTGGGTTTTCAGTATTTTCCCTACTGCATCCAGAAATTGCTGTTTACTATTTTCTTTGTTCCTTATTCGGGTTTTTACCGGGTTATCTTCCATCATTAAATTTTATAAAATAGGAAATAATTTATTTGTCACTGATTGGTGACTTTGTGTACATTTGCAAAATATCTTTTAAATACAAACATAACTGAATCTATAAAGCATTACTAGTTTTCAAATGATTTATTAAAAACCATTCAAAAAATAAGAATCGATTTAAATTGCTAAACCTTATGAAACATTTTTTTGTGCTTATTTATCTTTTTATAATGTTGTTTTCAAGTTGCCAGTTAAATGCCCAAAAAAAAGATAATTACTTCATAAAAATTGATAGCTTAATTAAAACTAAAAATCCCAGGGATTTTAACGGCGTGGTTTTCATCCAGCAAAACGGGAGAGAGAAATATGCCAAAGCTTTTGGCTATGCCGATTTCATTAAAAAAACACCATTGAAAATCGATGACAAATTTTCTACAATGTCTATTGCAAAACAGATTACAGCTACCTTGATTTTGCAGGAAGTAGAAAAAGGAACCATTGATTTGCATGCACCCATCCGCAAATATTTGCCCGATTTTAAATACAGTTGGGCAGACACGGTGACCGTTCATCACTTGCTCAACAATACTTCTGGATTGTACAGCGAAAATATAGATAAACCGTTAAAATTCAAGCCAGGAACTACTTTCAGCTATTCAAATATTGGGTATTACGTTGCAGGATTGGTTTTAGAAAAGCAAAGCGGGAAAACTTTTCAGGAATTGGTAACGGCTTTATTCAAAAA
The DNA here is from genome assembly GCF_027213715.1 of Pedobacter punctiformis. Classification (GTDB taxonomy): domain Bacteria; phylum Bacteroidota; class Bacteroidia; order Sphingobacteriales; family Sphingobacteriaceae; genus Pedobacter; species Pedobacter punctiformis. The sequence continues at coordinate 10,860 of NZ_JAPWGM010000003.1, read as the reverse complement.
ATGTAAAATGAGTAATAGTTCTTATCCGACCGAAACGAGCAGCAAACTTATGGTCAAAGGTCACACCATCGGAAAAGATGGCAGTTCCAGGCTTAATGAACATTCAGATTTTGGCCCGGATAATTATTTTGGAAGCCACTTAATTGTTACTGCACCCGATTTGGCAAAATGGAATGAATGTTTGCATAATGGAAAATTGCTTAAACCTGCAACTTACAAGATGATGACGAATTATGTAATTACCGATACGCACCAGGTTTTTAGCAAAAATCCGATTGGTTACGGCTACGGTCTGCGAATTAATGACAAAGAGGGCATTATGGAAATAGGGCATACGGGCTTTCACCCAAGCGAAGGGTTTATCGCTGTAAATTTATATTATCCGAAAACCCAAACTAGTGTTATTGTTATGGAGAATGTAGGCAATGAAAATTTTGATATTGCTTATTATTTTGAGCAAGAAATCAGGAAGATTATCCTAAAATCCAATCTTGTAAAATGAGAAAATGCAAAAACATTTAAAAACAACTAAATATAGTGGTATCAATTTTTAATAATTAAATTTAAAAACAGGTCAGATGAAAAGTAAAATTTATTTATTCCTCTTATTGACGTTTTTCAATGCAAGTCTTTTGTATTCACAATCAACCAAGTTTGTATGGGGTGAAAAAGAAAAATTGGAAAAAATAAAAAAACTGCAAGATAGCACTCAATGGGATAAAGAAATGTTATTGGGTGATTTAAATCAAATCAGACCAAAACTGGAACAGGAGGGTATGAATTTTGGGGTATTTCCAGCAGCTAAGTACAAACAAGGTTTGGGTACTGGATCAAGTGCAGAACGCAATTTTTTTGGTAAAACTCTTTATTGGAACTATTTCTTCGGTGAAAAAAATATAGTTAATCAGGAATACCTGAAAGATAAAAAAAGTGAGGTATTTTTCGCTATCGTTATTCTAACAGATACATTAAATTTTTCCAATGAGAAATATAATATGTCGTACAATGTGGTTTCGAGAAATTATCCTGATAAATTGGGTAACGGCATACTGAAAACAAAAAATAATTCAGTTGAATACACTGCTTTTCTTACGGGTGACAGAAAGCAATTTGCATTGGTTAATTTAAGGTTATTTGATCTAGATCAGGGAAGGTTGATTTTGATTGCCCCGCAAAAAGATGGTTCACTTCGTTCCAAGCAAATTAAAATGCCCTTACTTGAATTTGAAAATATTAATGAATATGTAAGGTCGGTAATAAAAGAAAATGATGTAAAAAAGTTCTTCATGGATTTTGGTAATATATAATTCCGTTTAATAGGGTTGCTAATAGATTGATTGCAAAATTAAAATTCATTTATGCAGATTGTAAACCGACCCTTATCAGCTTTTATGTCTCGATTTTACGCCCGATCACAAAGCAAAAACGGTACCTAACTATTTAAACCAACCTTTCACGAAAACAAGAAATTAAATTATGCAATATAACAGACAACTATTCTCAATCTTCATTATTCTATTACTTCTGGTAAATAGGGTATTTGCACAAACGGGGCAGATAAAACAAATTGACTCTTTAATGAAATGGTCAAGCCAGATTGGTGTTTTTAATGGGAATGTATTGGTCTCAAAAAATAATAAAATAATATACAACGCTTCATTTGGATTTACCGATGCCACTAAAGCGAATAAATTAACTACCGACTACAGATTTCACATTGGCTCAATTACAAAGGAATTCAGTGCGGTTGCTTTAATGCAATTGAAAGAACAAGGCAAATTGAAACTGGATGATAAGGTTTCCAAATTTATTCCCGAATTGCCACAATGGGCAAATGAAGTTACCATTAAAGATTTACTGCAATACACAAGCGGAATGCCTGATGTAAACTGGAAAAGTATTAAAAATGACAAAGACCTTTTTGATGGTTTAATGCTTATTGAAACACTTGATTTTAAACCCGGTACAAATTACGATTATAACATGAATAATGTTTTTCTAAGACAGTTTATTGTCGAAAGATTGGCCAAAATGTCTTTTAAAACGTATGCAGAAAAATTCATCTTCCAACCTTGTAAAATGAATTCTTCTGTTATGACTTCTTTCAAAAATGAAGAAAATATAGCCAAAGGATTTAATAATAATTTAGTGGCAGATAAAGCAGATCTGCCCATAACAGGAGGAACTTACCTCACAACAGCTGATTTATTAAAATGGGAGAAATGTATTCAGAATAATAAGCTAATCAATAAAAAATCACTTTACGAATTAGGTCAACAATTTGATTTGCCAGAAACGCAATCATCCCTTGGACAGGCAAAATTTAAAAACGAAAAATTAATTAAACATTTACACGATGGAAGATATGGAAATTATGAAGCAATTCTAGTTTCGGATATTGATGAAAAGTTCACTATCATTCTGTTAGACAACAACTATAACGGGAAAGTTTTTGAAATTTCGGATGCGATTACCGCAATCTTGAAAAATCAAAAATGTAGCATTCCGAAAAAATAATTGAATAATAAACAATTCAAGATTAACAGTTTAGGATCAAGCATTAGCACCCCGATAATGGCATAATTTCAGCCAATAAAATGGTATATGTTTGAACTAACTAAAATCGTATTCGGACTCGGCATTGTATTGAGTATGATCTATAGCCTTTCGATCTGGTCTTCCTTTGAGAAGCGGAAAAGAGATTGCTATTTATTTGGGAAGTATTGCGATAAACATCTTGATTGGCCTTTGGTTCTCATACATGGCCACCAGAGACAGGTGATCCGCAGGATGGAATGCTTAGACCGGATTATGCAGATTTGTAGGCTGATTACAATCGTCATTGCACTGATTTGGGTAATTGTTTATTTCATTAGAAGATTTTGACTTTTTAACCTGATATAAACTAAAATGACAAGAACTGAATTAATTGAACTAGCAGAAAAGATACAAAATGCTGCTGGAGCAACTGAAGCAGAGAACGACAACATGCTTGAGCTTTTTTTGGCAAATGTACCAGACCCTAATGCCAGTAATTATTTTTTTGAAGTGGAGTACAATGCGCTAAGCCCGGAGGAAATTGCAGATAAGGCATTACGCTATAAACCTTTTCAACTTTGATTTACAATATTTTCGAGGATGATAATCAATAAAAACCATGCAAATAAAAAGTGCTCTTGAACCTGACCTGAAAACAGCTGAACAGCACACACTACCAGCATGTACTGAATACTATTTTAAGCGATACCAACTTTTGCGATGAGCATCTTCTAAATATTTGACATCCAAATATTAAAATCTTGTTCCGAAGGAATTCCAAGCTTTTTTCTGATCCTATATTTTTTTGACTCTACTGCCCGTACAGAACTTTTCGTGTATCTGGCTATTTCTTTAGTTTCAAAATTTAGTCTTGCCATTACACAAAATTCAGTCTCTGTAGCAACCAGGTTAGGCGCTTTTTGGAGGATCTTTTTACAGAAATCAGGGTCAAAGTCATTGAACTTTATTATAAAGGCCGGATTATTTGCTATGGCCAATTTAACAACTTCTTTCAGCTCTTCAATTTTTGATTCGCTCTGTTTGTCTTCTTTCAGTTCAATTTTCCTGATAAGTGTTTCTATTGTTTCATTTGCTTTGCTTACCGATTGTTCATTTTCTCTTCGCAATAGTAGTTCAGCTTTATTAAGTTTTACAATAAAGATAATCAGGAACAGAGCGAGAATAAGTATTAATACTAAATTGATAAGAGAAAACTTATTTAATATAGATGCAGTTTCCTGGTAGTTTTTGAGTGCCAATGCCTTAAAACTGTTGGCAAAGTCATAATTATTATCTTTTACTTCATTAATAATATTTTCTAGCCGGTTGATAATATTGGTATTTAAAACAGTTAATTCCCGTTGCATATTGTGCAGTTTCGAGTTCTGTTCTTGCAATAATTTCAATTTTTTCAGGTAAACGTTGCGGTCGCTATTAAGGTCGGGAGCAACAGCTTTCTGAATGCTTTGATCCTTTGACTTATCAGCAGTACTTTTGTTAATTTGAATTACTGAACTATCTTCTTTATTAATAATAGCATCTCTAATCCTCCTGAATAATCCTTTCTTTTTGGTGGTTTTTTGGACTGTGTCAATATAGGTCTTAGCTTCATTAAATTGTTGATAGATTAACTTTGGGAACTCACGATTCACATGGTCTATATCTTTTTGAAAAGCGCTATGCAAGAAAAGGAGTGAGTCGAAGCTATGCCTCAGGCTATAAAGTTTTGCAGAAAGGTCTATTTTTTTTATATACCACAACTTAATCTGTCTGTTCTGAACAGGACTTAAATAAGAGGTATCTTTTTGATCCTTTAATAGTGTATCTATTTCTCTGAATGCTTTGGCTAAATCGTTTTTATAATCATTAATTTTTTTTTGGCTGACATCCAAAAGAGATTGCTGAAAATTATCTTCGGCCTGATGAAGTAGCAATAGTGCACGCTCAGGTCTGGATTGCTCATTACTGGCGTTAATTGCAAGATTGGAAATATGCGTTAGTTTTCCGATCACCCTATTGCGCACAAAGAAGAATGTTACCGAAAAAAGGATGGCAAATATCAAAAATACTAAAAGAAGTCTTCTACCTAATCTTTTGGAATAAGTAATGTTCATTATCAGTTGTAGCTTATTGATGGAATTTGGAAAATGTGAGCGTACATTTTATCCAAATACAAAAAAGGGCAACCTAAAATGAAAAATGAGATTTTGCATCTACGCATTTCTACGCACAAAATCATATGGCCTGTGGATCAGACTATTAAAATGTATGCGTAGAAAATCAGATGTTAGCTATCCAGAGATAAGTGTCCTGGTCAGTAGGGATGGAAAGTTTTTTTCGAATGCGGTATTTCTTAGATTCTACCGCTCTTACAGAACTTTTTGTATATCTGGCAATTTCTTTTGTTTCAAAGTTAAGTCGTAGCATTGCACAGAATTCAACTTCGGTTGCTACAAGATTTGGGGCCAGATTGTTTAACTTCTTTCCGAAATCAGGATCAAAATCATTGAACTTTAAATAAAATGAAGGATTGTTCTGAATAGCCAATTGGACAACTTCCTTTAATTCTTCGATTTTTTGTGGAGATCTGTATTCTCGGTTTTCATCAATTTTCTTTATTAGTTCATTAATTCTGATTTCACTGATCTTTCTTTCTTTTTTTAATCTATAACGGTACAAAAATATTAGACTGATAACAATTAACAATAAAATAGAGGATACAGAAATAATCCAACGGGTTCTTTTTTTGTTTTTTTCTATCGTTTCTTCTTTATGACCTACAATATTACTGAGTGGAGCCTTAACTGAAGCTTTTTCGATTTTATTGATACTGTCGCCCAGCTTGTTGCTAAGCTGAAGATATTCAGTCGCTTTTTTGTTGTCGTTCAGCCTGTCGAAGATCTGTGATAGTCCTGTATAGGTTTTTTTTAACTGGTAAATATTTTTTAGCTTAATGGATACATCCTCGGCTTGTTTATAATAAGCCATAGCTGTGGAATATTTTTTTTGTTGATAATAGAGCTTGCCCAAGGAATTGAAAGCGGCTGCAGTAATGTTATTATTATCTTTAATTAGGGTAGCTTTTTTATAATAGACTTCTGCAGAGTCGTATTGTTTATGATTTTCAAAAACCTGACCAAGATTATATAAGGCTAAATTCAACCCTTTACTATATTTAACACTATCTCTGATCTGTATAAACTCAGAATAGCTTTTTCTTATGAAATAAAAGGCTGAATCTTTATCTCCATTCGACATCTGAATATTACTACCCAGTGACGCGTAGATTATCCCTAAACTATTATGCTGCTGATCTCTTTCCTTAATTCTTTTTGCTACAGAAATTGCCCCGAATAAGGCTTGTTTTCCATAGGTATAAAATCCCAATTTGGAATAAACCTGACTTTTTAAGATGAGAATTTGTGTAGGGTACAATGCGTCATTTACCTTAACAGTTAAAGTATCGGCCTTAGCAGTAAGTTTTAATACATCTTCATACTTGCCGGTATTAAAACTCTCACCAGCAAGCAATATTAAACTTTTAATAGTTCCTTCATTGTAATTTGCTGCTTTGGAGATACGGTATGCTTTGTTAATTAATTGAACGCGTTCCTCAATGTTATGAGACTGATTAACACCTTGAAGGAGGCTGTCAATTTGACTTATTCGGTATTGCGCATAGACTGAATTTGCCCGAAAGAGGAAAGAGCTCATTATTATAATAAAAGTGATCTTTACTTTCATTCTTACTGTAACAATAAGTTGTAATCTTTGGTAAAGTTAGCTTTTTTCTGATTTAAAAGGAAAGGATATTTTAATGAAAAATATTCCTAAAGGCTAGAAGACTTTCAATTTTTTAGCAGCAACTAATATTTGTCTTGTCGTTTTCAAGTAAATAGAAATTATTTTTTGATTTTGTTTTTTTTGTAATCTATTGTTTTTCAGTTAGTTGATTATGTGCGTAGAAGTGCGTAGCGTATTGTTTCTTGATAGCCTTTTTCTTTGTACTCTTTAAATTGATTAAAACTTAGGAGTTAGAGTTTATAAATAAGATTCGAAAAATGAGAATAAAAAAAATCAACCCTATAATTTAAAAAAATACAAATGAAAATTATAAGGATGTAAATGAAAAAAAAATTACTAATCTGTTTTAGCTTCTCAATCATGGCTATATCTGTTGCTGCACAGCAAAAGATTAAAGATGGTTCTACAAGTAACAACAATCTTCCGAATAAGGATGCAATTTTAGAACTGGAGAGTTCTAACAAAGGTTTTTTACATACCCGTGTTGCCTTAAAGGCTTCTACGAATGCCTTTCCGCTGAGTGCACATGTTGCGGGGATGATGGTTTATAATACCGCGACTGAAAACGATGTTGTGCCGGGTATTTATTACAATGATGGTAGTAAATGGGTTTTTGTAAGAAGCAGCAGTTCGATATTGGTTGAAAGTCAACCTGGTAAGACAGGTACACCTGGTACTCCCGGTCAACCTGGTGGTCCAGGATCTGGGGTTACGATTGTGACCAATGACAGTGGTACCTGGGTTTATAACCCAACGACCAATACCTGGACAAATATTAGCGGAGGAAAGGGAGCCGATGGAAAGAATGGTACTTCTGTAACAGCAGGTTCAAATACGCCTGTAAATGGAGCGGGTTCAAATGGGGATACTTATATTAATACCAGTACTGGAGATGTTTATACAAAAGAAGGAGATGTTTGGGTATTAAGTGGGAATATCAAAGGCCCGAAAGGAGATGCAGGTGTAGTTGGTGTTCAGGGTATGCCTGGCACAAGCGGAGCACCTGGTACTCCGGGATCAGGCACCGCTGGAGCACCTGGGACAGGGGTTACGATTGTAACGAATGACAGTGGTACCTGGGTTTATAATCCAACGACTAATACCTGGACGAATATCAATGGTCCAAAAGGAGATAAAGGTGATGCAGGTGTAGTTGGAGTTCAGGGAATGCCTGGCACAAGCGGAGCGCCTGGTACTCCGGGTTCCGGCACCGCTGGCGCACCTGGGACAGGGGTTACGATTGTAACGAATGACAGTGGTACCTGGGTTTATAACCCAACAACCAATACCTGGACCAATATCAATGGTCCAAAAGGAGACAAAGGAGATAAAGGAGACGCAGGCGTAGTTGGAGTTCAGGGTATGCCTGGCACAAGCGGAACGCCTGGTACTCCGGGTTCCGGCACAGCTGGAGCACCTGGCACAGGGGTTACGATTGTAACGAATGACAGTGGTACCTGGGTGTATAACCCAACGACTAATACCTGGACGAATATAAACGGTCCAAAAGGAGATAAAGGTGATGCAGGAGTAGTAGGTGTTCAGGGAATGCCTGGCACAAGCGGAGCACCTGGTACACCGGGTTCCGGCACAGCTGGAGCACCTGGCACAGGGGTTACGATTGTAACGAATGACAGTGGTACCTGGGTGTATAACCCAACGACTAATACCTGGACGAACATCAATGGTCCAAAAGGAGATAAAGGCGATGCAGGCGTAGTTGGTGTTCAGGGGATGCCTGGCACGAGTGGCACACCTGGTACTCCGGGATCAGGCGCAGCTGGTGCACCTGGCACAGGGGTTACGATTGTAACGAATGACAGTGGAACGTGGGTGTATAACCCAACGACGAATACCTGGACAAACATAAACGGTCCAAAAGGAGATAAGGGTGATAAAGGCGATGCAGGTGTAGTAGGTGTTCAGGGTATGCCTGGCACAAGCGGAGCGCCCGGTACTCCGGGATCAGGCACCGCTGGAGCACCTGGGACAGGGGTTACGATTGTAACAAATGACAGTGGAACGTGGGTGTATAACCCAACGACCAATACCTGGACAAATATAAACGGTCCAAAAGGAGATAAGGGTGATAAAGGCGATGCAGGAATAGTTGGTGTTCAGGGAATGCCTGGCACAAGCGGAGCACCTGGTACACCGGGTTCCGGCACAGCTGGTGCACCTGGCACGGGTGTTACGATTGTGACGAATGACAGTGGTACCTGGGTTTATAACCCAACAACCAATACCTGGACCAATATCAACGGTCCAAAAGGAGATAAGGGTGATAAAGGCGATGCAGGCGTAGTTGGAGTTCAGGGTATGCCTGGCACAAGCGGAGCGCCTGGTACTCCGGGTTCCGGTACGCCTGGTGCACCTGGGACAGGGGTTACGATTGTGACGAATGACAGTGGTACCTGGGTTTATAACCCAACCACGAATACCTGGACCAACATCAATGGTCCAAAAGGAGATAAGGGTGATAAAGGCGATGCAGGAATAGTTGGAGTTCAGGGAATGCCTGGCACAAGCGGCACACCTGGTACTCCGGGTTCCGGCACGCCTGGTGCCCCTGGCACAGGGGTTACGATTGTAACGAATGACAGTGGTACCTGGGTGTATAATCCAACGACTAATACCTGGACGAATATCAATGGTCCAAAAGGAGACAAAGGAGATAAAGGCGATGCAGGAATAGTTGGTGTTCAGGGAATGCCTGGCACAAGCGGTACGCCTGGTACTCCGGGTTCCGGCACGCCTGGTGCCCCTGGCACAGGAGTTACGATTGTAACGAATGACAGTGGTACCTGGGTGTATAATCCAACGACTAATACCTGGACGAATATCAATGGTCCAAAAGGAGATAAAGGCGATGCAGGAATAGTTGGTGTTCAGGGAATGCCTGGCACAAGCGGTACGCCTGGTACTCCGGGTTCCGGCACGCCTGGTGCCCCTGGCACAGGAGTTACGATTGTAACGAATGACAGTGGTACCTGGGTTTATAACCCAACAACCAATAGCTGGACGAATATCAACGGTCCAAAAGGAGATAAAGGCGATGCAGGCGTAGTTGGTGTTCAGGGAATGCCTGGCACAAGCGGAGCACCTGGAACTCCGGGATCAGGTACGCCTGGAGCACCTGGGACAGGAGTTACGATTGTAACGAATGACAGTGGTACCTGGGTGTATAACCCAACAACCAATACCTGGACGAATATCAATGGTCCAAAAGGAGATAAAGGCGATGCAGGCGTAGTTGGTGTTCAGGGTATGCCTGGTACAAGTGGCACACCTGGTACTCCGGGATCCGGCACCGCTGGTGCACCTGGCACAGGGGTTACGATTGTAACGAATGACAGTGGAACGTGGGTTTATAATCCAACAACCAATACCTGGACGAATATCAATGGTCCAAAAGGAGACAAGGGAGACAAAGGTGATGCAGGAGTAGTTGGTGTTCAGGGCATGCCTGGCACAAGCGGAGCGCCTGGTACTCCGGGTTCCGGTACGCCTGGTGCACCTGGGACAGGGGTTACGATTGTGACGAATGACAGTGGTACCTGGGTTTATAACCCAACCACGAATACCTGGACCAACATCAATGGTCCAAAAGGAGATAAGGGTGATAAAGGTGATGCAGGCGTAGTTGGAGTTCAGGGGATGCCTGGCACAAGCGGCACACCTGGTACTCCGGGTTCCGGCACGCCTGGTGCCCCTGGCACAGGGGTTACGATTGTAACGAATGACAGTGGTACCTGGGTGTATAACCCAACAACCAATACCTGGACGAATATCAATGGTCCAAAAGGAGATAAGGGAGATGCAGGCATAGTTGGTGTTCAGGGGATGCCTGGCACAAGTGGCACACCTGGTACACCGGGATCAGGTACGCCTGGTGCACCTGGCACAGGGGTTACGATTGTGACGAATGACAGTGGTACCTGGGTGTATAATCCAACGACTAATACCTGGACCAATATCAACGGTCCAAAAGGAGATAAGGGTGATACTGGTGCACAAGGTCCAATTGGCTTAACTGGTGCTACAGGAGCTCAAGGTCCGCAAGGAGATAAAGGAGACAAGGGTGATACTGGTGCACAAGGGCCAATTGGTTTGACTGGTGCTGCGGGAGCTCAAGGTCCACAAGGAGATAAAGGGGACAAAGGAGATACTGGTACACAAGGGCCTATTGGTCTGACTGGTGCTACAGGAGCTCAAGGTCCGCAAGGAGATAAAGGAGACAAGGGCGATACTGGTGCACAAGGGCCTATTGGTTTAACAGGTGCAACAGGGCCTGCAGGAGCTCAGGGACCTATTGGTTTGACTGGTGCTGCAGGAGCTCAAGGTCCGCAAGGAGATAAAGGAGACAAGGGTGATACTGGTGCACAAGGACCAATCGGTTTAACAGGTGCAACAGGGCCTGCAGGAGCTCAGGGACCTATTGGTTTGACTGGTGCTGCGGGAGCTCAAGGTCCGCAAGGAGATAAAGGAGACAAGGGTGATACTGGTGCACAAGGTCCA